>NZ_CAXHZC010000001.1:0-1555923 GCF_964021845.1 uncultured Arcticibacterium sp.
TTGAAAATGATAGCCTAAGTGACGGAAGTTCTATTGTAGACCTAACAGACATCACTTTAGATTTAGACCCAGCGACAGCCGGCATCCAAGATACTTTGATAGTAGCAGGTGAAGGAGTTTATGTGTATGATACCTTGACAGGTGAAGTGACATTTACCCCAGAAGTAGGTTTCACAACCGACCCAACACCAATCGTTTATAACTTGATAGAAGACGCAACAGGTTTAGATAGCACGGCAACGATAACGATTACGTATTTAGAAGTTAATCCTCCTATTGCGGAAGATGACTCTAGGTTTGATGTACCTGTTGGACTCGAGGTTACCCTTAATATTGTTGGTAATGATAGTTTAGGAAATATTAATAATATTATTATTGATTTAAACCCAGGAGTTCCTGGAATTCAGGACAGCCTTATTGTTGATGGTGAAGGTATTTACGTTTATGATACTATAACGGGTTCGGTTACTTTCACGCCAGAAGATGATTTTTATGGCCAACCAACCCCAGTTACGTATGAATTGATTGATGGTGAAACCGGCCTTTCTGATGATGCAATAATTACCATAACCTACCAGGATATTGACATGAAGCTTTCTAAGAGTGTTAGCAATAGTTCACCAATGGTAGGAGAGGTAGTGACATATAGTATTACGGTAAGTAACGCAAGTGCCGATACGGTAAACAATATCAGTGTTGTAGATTACCTACCCAATGGCCTCATAAATATTGATAGTATCTCTGGAGGCGGAGTGGTAAGTGGTGATAGTATCATTTGGACTAACTTCACTTTGGCTAATGGGCAGGATAGTGTCTTAACCTTTAATGCAGAGATAGCGGCTTCAACTGATAGTGTAGTCTATGAGAATTTTGCAGAGATTACAACTGCTAATGGTTATGACGATAATTCTGAGCCTAGTAATCTAGATGGTCCTCCAGCTGAGGATGACGAAGATGCAGCATGTGTATTTGTAGATCAGTTCGAAACAATCTATAACTACTGTACGGGTGATTCTATTAGATTGCAACCAGTTGGTATAAATGCAGTTAACTGGACTTATGAATCTGATTCTGTTTCTTTAAGTAGAAGTTCACTTATTATGAATGCACTTACGCAGGCTGATTCAGGAAATTATCTGATTACCTATACTGGAGCATCTGGATGTACATTTACAGAAGATGTTTTATTAAGATATCAGGGTAAGCCATCTGCTATAATAACACCTGTTCCGGCAGAATGTAATGGAGGTAGTACTTTAGACAATGGACACATCATAGTGGTGCCAACAAGTGGAGCTGTTACATACCAGATTTCTGAAGGAACGAGCTTTGACGAAGCCATGGCTACGAGTTTAACACCACAGGCAATTCCATCTGATGGAGTTGTAATTAGAGACTTGGCAAACCAAGTAGGTGGTAGAACCTTCACAGTGAGATTATTCAATAGCAACGGCTGTAGCGAAGACTTTGTGACATTGGTACCAGAAGCTAATTGTAGTTGTCCAGTAGAAGTTTGTGTACCAATAATCTTTAAAAAGACTAAAAGCTTAAACTAAGGAATCGATACTAGGAACAAAATAAAGGTTTGAACTCGCAGCTTTTTCGGAAGTCTGCGAGTTCAGTTTATATAGGTAGGCTCCTTTTTTTGAAAAACCTTTTTGCTTTTCATCTAGCTTAGTTAGTAGCCCACTAGAAAGTATTTTTCTGCTGAAGTTTCTTTTATCAAAAGCCATGTTAAAAATAGCCTCGTAAAGTGCTTGAAGTTGGGGTAGCGTAAATTTCTCAGGAAGTAGCTCAAAACCCAAGGGATGAAAAGCTGCTTTGTTTCTTAATCTTTGAATAGCATTATCTACCATTTGGCCATGGTCAAAAAGAAGTTCAGGTAAATCGTCAAAATCAAACCACTTCGCTTTTTGAGAATTCGCACTAAATTGTTCATAATCGTCTACATTAATTAGAGCAAAGTATGTAACAGAAACAGTTCTTTCTACGGGGTCTCTATCTGGTAGTCCGAAAGTGCTGAGTTGCTCAAGATAAATGTTTTGTAGTCCTGTTAAGTTCTCTAAAATTCTATTAGCTGCTTGGTCAAGCCCTTCTTTAGGCTGAAGCCAGCCGCCCATAAGAGACCAAATATCTTTACTTTCTTCAATCCCCCTTTTTACTAGTAAAAGCTTAAGTTTGGAGCCATCAAAACCAAAGATTATAGAATCCAAAGCCACTAAACATTTGGTTTGTTCGCTGTATAATTCAAGCATAGTAGGGAGTAGGGTAGTTCTTTTTTTTAAGATTTTGGTTTAAACATAAGACTTCAAATTTGGAATTGCTTATTATTACCGAAATTAATTTAATGTAAGATTTGACAAAAGTACTGGAAGTACACAAGCTCAATTTTAGTATTGAGGAAAAAAAAATTGTTAATAGTGTCTCTTTATCATTAAAGAAGCATCAAATTTTAGCATTGCTAGGTCAAAGTGGTTCTGGTAAATCAACCATCTTAAAGCTTATTGCGGGCTTGTTAGAACCCGATTCTGGTAAGTTGTTAATAGACCATGAGAGAATAACACCACCTTCTGAAAAGCTTATTGCGGGACATCCAAAAATTAAGATTGTCCGTCAGGATAATCCGCTTTTTCCAAATATCTCTTTAAGAGAAAATATTGAATACGAACTTCGTTTTTTTAATGAAGAGTATAAAGCAGAGCGAGTTGAAAAGCTTTTGAAAATGACTGGATTGAAAAAAGCAGAACATCAACTACCTAGGCATTCGTCAGAAGGTGAGCAACAGCGTGCGGCTATTGCTAGAGCATTGGCAGACAAGCCGTCATTACTTTTATTAGACGAGCCTTTTTCTAATTTAGACTATAAAAATAAAAGCACCTTAAAAGAAGAGGTAAAACAGCTGGTGGCGGAAGAAAATATGGCTTGCATTTTTGTGACGCATGATATCTCTGATGTTTTTGGAACTGCCGACCAACTGGCAATTCTTAAAAAGGGCAAAATAACCCAGATAAATGAGCCGCTTAGTGTTTATAATTACCCAAATGGCACTTATGAAGCATCTATTTCAGGTGAGTTTAATTTGGTTAAGCAGGATACTGTTTCGCAATTGTTTAAAATTAAGGCCAAAAAAAGAAGGCTAATTATAAGGCCTGAAGCTATTAAGATAGATGCTTCTGGAAAATACAAAGCTAAAATAACTGCTGTAATAGAACGAGGTGTTTATAAGGAATTAGCTCTGAAAATTGAGTCTGAAATTTTAAAATGTTTTACAATGGAAAGCTACACTGTGGGAGACAGTGTCAATTTTGACATACTTAGGTATGCTGAGTTAGATTAGGCTATTCTGCCAAAATCATAATTTCGTCAATATTGCGGCCTAAACCGTCAAAATCTAAACCAAAACCAATCACAAACTTATTGTCTACTTCAAAGCCTACATAGTCAATTTTGAGAGGAACCACGGTAGCCGCTTTTTTATGAAGCAAGGTTAAAATAGAGATGGAGGCTGGGTTTTGTTTTTGAAAGGCAGGGAGTATCTCTTGCATAGTTTTTCCGGTGTCAATAATATCTTCCACTATAACTACATGGCGGTTTTCAATATTTTCACTAAGGCCTATTAATTCCTTAACCTGGCCAGTAGAACTCATTTCTTCGTAAGATTTTACTTTAACAAAGCTCACCTCACAAGCCATTTGAATGTTTTTAAAGAGTTCTGATAGAAACATAAAAGAACCATTTAAAACCCCTACAAAGAGTGGGTCTTTTCCGGCAAAGTCTTTTTCTAACTGGAGGGCCAGCTCTTTTATTTTATTATCTAAAACTTCTTTAGTAATTAAAGGTACAAACTGCTTGCCTTTTATCGTTCTCATTAAATACCAATTGATTTATTTATCCAATAAAGGAAAAAATTAGCTATTTCTATCTTATGAAAGGATATTTGAACAGAATTCACCGATTCTAAATTTATGAAGATACTTTTTAGACTATTAGTATTACTAAGTCTACCTGTTTTGCAAGCTTCGGCTCAAATTTATGATGTTTTTGAAAAAGAGAAAGAACGCCCTGCGAGGCTTTTGACCGATAGGGCTATTCAAATAGAAACTACGGCTGCCATAGATTACATGTATAATTTTAATTTCTATGAGTCGGAACGAGAGTTTAAGTGGCTTTTGGTTAAATATCCGCATCATCCTATAGGCTTTTTTTTGGTAGGCCTTAATTACTGGTGGAGATTAGTGCCAGACACTGGCGTAAAAAAGTATGATGATGTAATTCATGGCTACATGGATAAGAGCATTGACCTGGCTGATGATTTATTAAAAGAAGACAAGGGAAATAATGAGGCCGCTTTCTTTTTAGCGGCGTCTTACGCTTTTAAAGGAAGGCTATATGCTGAAAGAGAAAACTGGGTTAGGGCAGCTTGGGCTGGTAAGCAATCTCTAAAATATTTAGAATTAAGTAGGGGTGATGACTCTATAAACCCAGAACTTATTTTTGGTGATGGTTTGTATAATTTTTATTCCAAATGGATTAGTGAAAACTATAAATCATTGAAACCTCTTTTGACCTTTTTTAAAAAAGGTGATAAAGATTTAGGGATAACTCAACTGGAGAACGTCAGCCGAAATGCCTTTTATACTAGAATGGAGGCTCGTTACTTTTTGGTTCAAATTTATGCTATGGAAGGGCAGCACTCCAAAGCCAGAGAGCTATCAAATCAAATGCATGTTTTGTACCCCAATAATTCATTTTTTCATAGATACGCGGCTAGAAGCAGTTTTGTGTTGGGACGAATGAGGGAGGCCGAAACTTATGCAAAGGAGCTCCTTGATAATATTGCAGCCAATAAATATGGCTATACGGCTAATGAAGGCAGGTATGGGGCGTATATTTTAGGTTATGTAAACCAAAACTATAATAAGGACATAGGGGCAGCTAAGTTTTATTATCAAAAATGTACCGAATTTGCTCAAAGTAATGATTCAGAAGAGTCCGGTTATTACTTAGGTTCTCAGCTAGCTTTGGGAGATTTTGCTATGGACGAGGGTGACTTTTTGACGGCTGCTAGAAAGTATAAACTGATTATTGATACAAAACAAAAGAAATCCGCCTCTTACAAAACTGCAAAAGAGCGGATTAAGACTTTGAAAAAGAAAATTACCGAAGCTAAGAAAAAGCGTAAATTAAGGAATCGGTAATACTTTGCTATTCTTTATTGTTTGAAGAATAACCATTGTTTGCGTACTAGAAACTACATCAATTTCATTGATGGTATCCATGATAAGTTCTTGGTAGTTAGTTATGTCTTGGGCTATAACCTTTAAAAGGAAATCGCATGAGCCAGTCACATGATGGCATTCAATAATCTCAGGAACGCTGTTTATCTTATTAACAAAAGCGTCAATGATAGTTTTTTGATGTCCTTTCAGTGTTACTTGAACAAAAGTTATAACGCCTAAACCTACTTTTTGGCGGTTAACTTGAGCATGATAGCTTTCTATTATTCCTGATTGTTCTAGTTTTTTTACTCTTTCTAAAGTTGGGGCAGGAGATAATCCTACATCTTTAGAGAGTTGTGCATTTGTGATTTTACCGTTGCGTTGTAAAATCTCTAATAACTTGTGGTCGATGACGTCTAATTTTCCAGTTGCCATGTTTTTTATATCAAAATTAAATTTGGTATAAAGTTACAATAACCGACGTTGATTTTATAATTTTTATAAATAAAAATTAATATTCTTAATTCGAAAGTCTTAAGCTAAACCGAAAAATTAATGAATTTAGAGAAGTTCTATGTTTGGATCCCAAAAGTATTCTGCTAAATCTTGGACTTTATCATCAATAATCACAAGGTTCTCAGCCTCTAATTTTTCTTTCATCATATTGGGATGAGGAAAGGCATTTTTTCCAGAAAGAACCCCGGTTTTATTAAGTACTCTGTGGGCAGGTATGTCAGATCTATTATTTAAAGCATTCATAGCCCAACCTACTAGTCTAGCACCTCTTTTTGAACCTAAATACTCCGCTATGGCACCGTAAGAACTCACTCTACCAGGCGGAATGAGTTTAACTACTTCATAAATTTCTTCAAATTTATTCTCCTTCAATTTCCGTTGTTAGTTTTTTGTACCACTCTTCACCATAAGCCCTTTCTAAAGGTTCTTTAAGAAATTTATAAACGGGTACACCTAGTTTTTCTCCTAGCTCACAGGCATCAGAACAAATACTCCATTGGTCATAGTTAAGGGCATGGAATTCCTCATACTTTGTTATTCTAATAGGATAAAGGTGGCAAGATATTGGTTTTAAAAAGTCAATGGCCTTATCGTTATAGGCTTGCTCTATACCGCACTTTAACATACCGTTTTTTTCATATACGGCATAAGCACATTCTCTGTCGCCAATGGTGGTGGTACTGTAGTCGCCTTCTTCGTCTTCTATATAAACACCCTGCTCTTCTATAGCCTTAATGCCTTCTGGAGATAGGTAAGGCTTAATTTTCTCATAAAGCTCAATTAGTACAGGAAGTTCAGATTCTTCCAGAGGTGCACCTAAATCACCTTCTACACAACATGCTCCTTTACATTTCTCTAGGTTACAAACAAATTGTTTTTCCTTGATGTCTTCGCTAATACAGGTGTCGTCTATTAATATCATATCGTAAAAATTCCAATCAGGAGTGTCAAATTGAGCCATGGGTCAAAAACGTTATTTAATACGCAACACTTGCCCAATTTCTATAATATTGCTGTTGATATTATTTATTGATTTTAAGTTTGAAAGAGAAATGTTATAACGTTTTGAAATACTATATAATGTTTCTCCTTTGCTTACGGTATGTGTGCTTGGGTTTTCTGAAACATAGTTACTGACGTTTATTCCATTTTGAGAAACAATCAATTTTTCGCCAATTGATATATTTGTGCCTCTTATGTCATTCCAGTTCTGAATATTTCCAACAGTAGTGTTATACATTTTTGACAAAGAATAAAGAGTTTCTCCTTTTTCTACATTATGGTAAACTACTTCACTTCTAGAAGAGCTAGCCACCGAACTTGCCGCATTACGGTTTACTATTAATTCTTCTCCATACCTAAGTATGTCACTAGATGACATATTGTTAAGACGTCTTAATTCGCTAAGGCTAAGTCCGTATTGTTTAGAAATAGAGTATAACGTTTCTCCTTGTCTTACTAAATGCGTTCTGCGAGTAGGTTCTTCTTTAGGTTTAGGAGTAGTAGGCCTTGTTTTAATTGGTTCTGCTTTGGTATCTATTACTTTTGGTTTTATCGGCTCTGGTTTTGGCTCAACCTTTTTAACCACAGGTTTTTCTACTTCTGGTTTGTCCTCTTTGGAGCTAAGTTTTATTACACCATTATTTGTTCGCGAGGTGTTGTCTAGAATATCTTCTTCAGTATCATCTGGGTCAGATGTTACCACATCATCTCTTTCATACCTAGTTTCAACAGGTATGGTAGGGTATTCATCTTCAGAAAGAACTTCTTCCACAATCTCAATTGGTTGATTCTTTGGACGTTTCTTTTGCAACCAAATGACTCTCCCCGGCTGGATAGTTTCAGGTGATTTTAAGCGGTTATACTTTAGCAACTTTTTAAGTTTGATGGCATACATTTGAGAAATATCCCAGAAGGTTTGCCCTTTTCTGGCGGTATGAAACTCTACAGGTGCCTTGTTTGCTTTCTTTTCCAAATAATAAACTCTTCCAGTTTTTACAATGTGCTTGTCGTCAAGATCATTTAGTTTTAAGAAAGTACTTAGAGGAAAGCCAGCTTTACTGGCAAGTTGCGAGGCTTCATCTCCAGGTTCTGCAAGTATTCCAACTCGTCCATTGATGTCGTACAAAATTGGCTGGTCATCAGATGTGGTAACCAAGGTTTTCTTAACCAAAACAGGGAAGTTTGAGTTAGAAGTGATAGTCTCTTTTCTATTAGAAATTAGCTCTAAAATTTCTTGTTCTCTAGCTTTGTTAATAGGTATCAGTACCTTGTATTCTACACCTGAAGGTGTAGAGGCTGAGTTTAACCAGGCATTGTAGGTACGTAGTTCACTTAAGTCTACACTTAGCTCTACTGCTATTTGTGCTAGTGACTTTGAGCGAGTAGGGTACACGAGCAATTTTCTTGGAGACGCTTTTAGTCTGTTAAGGCGATGTTCGAAAGCAATTCTATGAGCTAGTGCTTTTAATAGATACTCAGGGGTGTCTTCATTAAAGTCTACTTCACTGGCATATGACCAGTTATCAGGAATAGCCTTTGTAGCTCCTGTAGGCCCTTGATTATATGCGTATATACAAGAAATCCAGTTTTTGAAAATCAGGTTATTCTTTTTGAAATAGGTAGCAGCAGCCTTAGTACTTGCGAATAAGTATTTACGCTCATCAATGTTATTATTGATTACTAAGCCCAACTCTTTTCCTGTAGCTTCTTTAAATTGCCAAAAGCCTACTGCCGCCGATGAAGAAAGAGCATCAGGTTTTAAAGCACTTTCTTGAACTGCAAGGTATTTTAAATCGTCTGGTACATTCTCTTCATCAAGAATTTCTTCAATGTATGGGAAATACCATTGCATTAGTTCTAACTTATTTTCCAAATAAGAGTTTTGTGGAGTAAGAAGTGAGGTTACATAGTTGCCTACTTTCTTTTGGGTTTCGATGTCAAGATTTACAATAACATTGGCAAACTCAATTTTTTTTGGAGTTTCCGGAATACTGTAATCAACTTGTGCCAGGGTTGGCAAACTCACAAGAGTAACGAGTAAGAGTATAATGTTTTTCATATTAGGAAATTTTTCTTGCCACCATCAGGCCGTCCCTTAGTGGTAATAGCACTTTTTGTATTCTTTTATCTTTTTTAAGCTTTAAATTATATTTTCTTAGAGCTTTGGTGGTAAGGTCTTTTGAGCCTTCGTCATAAACTTTTCCGTCCCAAAGAACATTGTCAGAAATTATTAAGCCATTAGGGTTTACTTTATCAATTACTAGGTCAAAATAATGTTCATAGTTTCTTTTATTAGCATCAATAAAAACAAGGTCAAAACCGTTTTCGAATTTAGGGATAAGTTGTAATGCATCACCAACTATGTGCTCAATCTTATCTTCAAAACCAGCCTTTAATATATTGTTATTTATTCTTTCTTCTAATTCTTCATTAACGTCAATCGTGATAACTTTTCCACCTTCTGCTAGGCCTTCTGCCAAACAAATGGCTGAATAACCCGTATAGGTACCTATCTCAAGTACTCGCTTAGGTGAAACCAAATATGATAGTACAGATAATAATCTACCTTGAAAATGCCCAGACAGCATTCTTGGCTGTAAGACATTGGCATTGGTATCTCTCCTAATTTCTTTTAAAATTGGAGGCTCCGGGTCACTTATTGATGTACAATAGGTTTCCGCTTCAGAATTGATTATTAGCATAGCACTTTAACTTAAAGCAAAATAACCCCAAAAAACGCATTTTTACAAGTTATTAATAATATTATATTTTCAGAATATATTGAAAATACAATTCATTAAAATAGAGCTATGAATTTCATAGCTCTATTCTTTTATTTTAGTGTTCTTTTTATCTCACGAGTTTCATAAGATTCAATGATATCTCCAATTTGAAGGTCATTAAACTTATTGATTTTGATACCACATTCGTAGCCTTTTTTGACTTCAGAAACATCATCTTTGAAACGTTTCAATTGGTCTATAGAACCATCATGTAATACAATTCCGTCTCTAACAATTCGCACATTATTAGCTCGCTTGACATAGCCGTCCGTTACAAAACTACCAGCAATAGTACCAACTTTAGAGATTTTGAAGATTTCTCTAACCTCTATTGTTCCTGTAATGACTTCTTCCTCCGTAGGGGCAAGTAAGCCTTCCATGGCATCTTTTATCTCGTCAATAGCGGCATAAATTACAGAGTAAAGTCTGATTTCAATTTCCTCGGTGTCAGCTATTCTTCTGGCATTTCCTGAAGGTCTTACTTGGAAACCTAAAATAATAGCATCTGCAGCACTTGCAAGAAGTACATCAGATTCAGAAATTTGACCTACACCTTTGTGAATAATCTTTACTTGAACCTCTTCAGTAGAAAGTTTCAATAAGGAATCAGAAAGTGCTTCTACAGAACCATCCACGTCACCTTTAACAATTACGTTAAGTTCTTTAAAAGAACCAATAGCCTTACGTCTACCAATTTCGTCCAGTGTAATATGTCTTTTGGCTCTGATACTTTGCTCACGAATAATTTGCTCACGTTTGTTAGCAATTTCTCTCGCTTCTCTATCAGTCTCCATTACGTTAAACTTATCTCCAGCCTGTGGAGCACCTGGTAAACCAAGTATCTGAACTGGTGTTGAAGGTCCAGCTTTCTGAATTCTTCCGCCCAAGTCATCAATCATGGCTCTAACACGTCCAAAGTACTGACCAGCTAAAATAATATCACCAACAGCTAAAGTTCCTGCTTCTACCAAAATGGTAGCCACATAACCTCTACCTTTATCAAGCGTAGCCTCAATAACAGTTCCATTTGCTTGTCTATCTGGATTAGCCTTAAGTTCTAATAATTCAGACTCAAGCAATACCTTATCAAGGAGTTCTTCAATACCTACTCCTGTTTTAGCAGAAATTTCTTGTTCTTGATATTTACCTCCCCAAGATTCTAAAAGAATATTATCTTTAGAAAGGTCTTGTCTGATTTTATCAGGGTTAGCTCCTTCTTTATCAATTTTGTTTAAAGCAAATACGATAGGTACACCAGCGTTTTGAGCATGGTTAATTGCTTCTTTGGTTTGTGGCATGACAGAGTCATCTGCAGAAATAACAATAATAACCACATCGGTTACTTTAGCACCCCTTGCTCTCATGGCCGTAAAGGCTTCGTGACCAGGAGTATCTAAGAAAGTTAATGACTTTCCTTTGTTCTCACCGCTTTGCACTTCCACATTATAGGCTCCGATGTGCTGCGTAATTCCTCCAGCTTCACCAGTAGCTACCTTGGTAGTTCTGATATAATCTAGTAAAGATGTTTTACCATGGTCTACGTGACCCATTATAGTAACGATAGGTGCTCTCGGCTTTAAGTCTTCAGGGGCATCTACTACTTCAAGATTATCTGCTTGAATTTCTTCTTCAGCAGAAATAAATTCAACTTCAAAGTCATATTCAAGAGCAATCATCTGTATAGATTCAGCATCAAGACGCTGATTAATGGAAACAAACATTCCCATCTCCATACAAGTACCTATAACTTCATTGACCGATACATTCATCATTGAGGCTAATTCAGAAGCTGAAATAAATTCAGTTACTTTTAGGTAAGTGCTCTCGTGTTGTTCGATAGCCTCATCTAGTTCGGCTCTTTCTGCTCTACTTTTACGTTTTTCTCTTCTTTGTTTGGCACCAAAATCTTGGCCACCTCTAGATTGCATTCTAGCAAGTGTTTGCTTAATGCTATCTTTAACATCAACTTCTTTTGGAGCTTCTTTTCTTCCGCCTCCGCCTCTTTTCTTATTTGCTGAACGGTCGTTTGGTTTGTTTTGACCTCCTGTACCCGATCCTGGACCTGTTTTCTTAGCTTGACCTTCGGTTTCTTTCTTTTTGAAGAATTGCTGATCAGTAATACCCGTAAGCTTGCCCATGCGGCTCACATGCTTACGTTTTCTTTTCTTACGGTCTCCACTAGACTCCGGTTTCTTTTCAACAGGAAGTTCTATTTTTCCTAGTACCTTAAGACCTGCCAATTTGTCTCCTTTGGCTTTTATAATTCCACTATCTGCAGGTTTAGCAGGTTCTGCTTTTTCCTCAGTTTTTGGTGCTTCAGTCTTGGCAACTTCCGGTTTCTTAATTTCTGGAACTACCTCTTTTTTAGGAGCCTCTTCTATTTTAGGTTCTGGAGTTTTTTTCTCTGCTATTACAGGAGGTGCTACTGGAGCGGGTTTCTCTACAGGCTTTTCTTCTACTACAGGTTCAGGTTTAACTTCTGGCTCTGGAGTTTTTTCTGGTTCAGCTTTAACCTCAGGTTCTGGAATTATTTCAGGCTCAGGCTTAACTTCTGGAGTTGGCTCTGGTTTTACAACCTTAGGTTCCGGAATTGGTTCAGGAGTTGGTTTTTCCGGAATAGGCTTAGATTTAGCATCTAAATCAATTTTACCTAAAACTTTAGGTCCATCAAGCTTAGTCTCAAATTTGACCTTCTCAATTTCTGGTTCCTCCTTGGCTTTAGGCTCCTCTCTAAAATAAAGTATTTCAGAATCCTGATTTTCAGGTTTAGTTTCTTGGGCTTTTGGCTTGTTATCACCAATTAAGACTGTAGACTCATATTTGTCTTGCAATATTGCAAGTAAGTCGGAGCTTAATTTGGCGTTTGGATTAGTTCCTACGTTGTGACCTTCTGAGGCAAGTGCTTCCACCACATGAGATAAACTCACGTTTAATTTTCTTGCCACTTGGCTCAATCGCATCACTTTATTTTCTGCCATAAATCTGTTTTAACACTTTTTTGTTTTGAGGATTCGTAAAGATACAGCGTTTTTATTCAAATTCGCTTGCTAAAATAGCTAATACCTCTACTACTGTACTTTCCTCAAGTTCGGTTCTTCTTACCAATTCTTCTTTATTAAGAGCCAATACTGATTTTGCAGTATCTAATCCAATACCATGAAGCTCTTTTAATACCCAAGCTTCAATTTCATCAGAAAACTCTGTTAAGTCCACATCTTCTTCGATGAAGTCTTGCTCTACATCTCGGAATACATCTAGCTCCATGCCTATAAGGCGGCTAGCTAATTTGATATTCAAGCCACCTCTACCAATAGCCAAAGACACTTGGTCTGGCTTTAGGAATACAGAAGCTCTTTCTCCATTCTCATCTATCTGTACAGAACTTATCTTAGCAGGGCTAAGTGCTCTAGATATGAAAAGGTGCGTATTATCAGTCCATTGAATTACATCAATGTTCTCATTTTCAAGTTCACGCACAATGCTGTGAATTCTACTACCTTTCATTCCTACACAAGCTCCTACAGGGTCAATTCTGTCGTCAAAAGACTCTACAGCTACTTTAGCTCTGTCTCCTGGCTCTCTAACAATTTTCTTAATGGATATTAAACCATCAAGAATCTCAGGGATTTCTTGTTCAAAAAGTCTTTCTAAGAAAACAGGAGAGGTTCTAGATAATAATACTCTCGGGTTTCCATTATTGAGTTCAGCTTTATGAACTACAGCTCTTATGCTGTTTCCTTTACGGAATCTATCTTTTGGGATTTGCTCAAACTTCGGTAAAGAAAGTTCATTGCCATCCATGTCAAGACAAATTACTTCACGACCTAGAATCTGATAAACTTCTACTGTCAAAAGTTCGCCTACTTGATCTTTATAAAGATCATAAAGCATTTCTTTTTCAAGGTCTTTAATTTTCTGAATAAGTGTTTGACGAGCTGTTTGAACCACTCTCCTTCCAAAATCGATAAGTTTCACCTCTTCGGCTACTTCCTCACCAATTTCAAAGTCAGGCTCAATTTTTCTAGCCTCTGTTAACGGAATCTTATCAGTATCCCAAATGTCTTCAGAGTTATCGTCAACAATTTCACGCGTACGCCACATTTCTAAGTCGCCAGTTTCGGCATTTAGAATGATGTCAAAATTATGGTCGTCCTCGTATTTCTTACGAATCATGGTACGTAAAACGTCCTCCAAAACCGCAATCATGGTAGGTCTGTCAATGTTTTTTTCACGGGCAAACTCCGAAAACGACGCTACTAAATCTCCACTATCCATTATAGAAAATGTTTAAATTTTTAATTAAAAGAAACTTGTACACGAGCTTCTTTAATATTTTCAAAAGCCAAACTAACTTTTTCTGGCTGTTTTTTTTCTTTCTTTTTTTTCTCTGGCAAAAGCATTATCTCTAAATCGCCTGCTTCCAGCAGCTCTCCTTTGAAATCATCCCCGTCTAAGGTTATTACTCTTAAACTCTTACCAATGTTTTTATGATACTGACGTTTTAATTTTAGCGGAGTGTCTAAACCGGGAGATGAAACTTCTAAGGTGTAAGCATCATCAATCAATTCTTCTAATCTGTCGCCTAATTCTCTACTTACTCTGCTGCAATCTGCAATTCCTATGCCCTCATCAGTATCAATTAATACTGTAATTTTCTGTCTAATTTTAGAGCTACTTACCTTAACATCAACCAAGAACTGAAGTTCAAGGTCGAGTAGTTCTTCTACTATTAGTCCAATTTGTTGAGAGTCGAGCATGCTTTGATTCAGAATATGTAGCAATAAAAAAGGAGGTCTAAACCCTCCTCAACGTCACCATTCTGCTGCAAAGGTACTTTAATATTTCTTTTTTGCCAATTTTTGTTTTCTATTTTGAAACTAAGGTAATGTGACTGTCCTAAAATTAAAAATTCCTATCTTTCGGCATCTTTTTGAGACCAATAAACAGTGCATTTTCTGAAAAAGTTTGTCATAAAATTTTACTTCCTTTTAAACTTCATAGTGGGTTTATATGCTCTATTTGTATTTCAACTGTCTTATCAGTCAAATATAAAGCATTGGTTTGTTGGTTTTTTGACACTAACTGTGCCTTTAGCTTTCGCGGGTAACTTGTTTTTTATGTTTTCATACATTTTTGCAAAGTCATGGAAGTTTATTCTTTCTCTTTTGATTTTGGTGGCTGGCTTTCCGCTAATAGAACGTACCATCAAATTTAATTTTCCAAAAGAGCAGCAGACTGGCTTACCTAAACTTTCGGTTTTAAGTTATAATGTAATGTACTGCGATAATGCTAGGGCTAATACTGAAGAGGGGAAGGCCGTATCTTTAAGTTTAATTAATGATATGGATACCTTGACTGCAGATATTAAATGCTTTCAAGAATTGTATAATAAGCCAAAGGATAGTGTTTTTGATGTTTTTAGTCGTTTAAAGAGACATACGCCGTATTTTACTTATATGCATTCTGATATTGACGAGAGTAGTAAAGTAGGGTCTGTAGGGCTAGCCATATTTTCGAAATACCCAATTATTCATAAGGAGGAGATATCTTGGAAGACAAATAATAATGGATTGCTTTTAGCCGATATTGTGGTGAAAAAAGATACCATTAGAGTTTTTAATGTTCAAATGAAATCGATGGGAATTAGGGTGGCAAAAGCCATTACAAGAAATGAGGTGGTAAGGAATAAGGAAGCTAAAAATATTCTATCGCAATTGAAATTAGGCTTTAAAGACAGAGGTTTTCAGGTAGATGAATTAGAAGAACTTATTAAAGTGAGCCCTTATCCTGTGATAGTAGCAGGTGATTTTAACGAGATGCCCTATGGTTACGCCTATGGTAGAGTTAGAAAACAATTAGAAAACAGTTTTGAAGATAGTGGCTATGGTTTTGGATTTACCTATCATAAGATGCCCAGCTTCTTAAGAATTGATAATATTTTTTACAAAGAAGATAAGTTTCAAATTCAGGGATTTGAAACTTATCGAGATTTAGAAAATTCAGACCATTATCCTATTCGGGCTTCTTACGGAATAAAACCGTCTTAAAATCCTATTTTCTTACTTTTTGAGATAGGCTTACCTTCAAAATATTCCTTTAGTTCTTCTAATTCCTGCTCAAAACCTCCACTCAAAATTGGGAATCGGCACCAGCTTCTTGGGTCTAAGTTTCTATTATCTAAGTGAAAAGATGGGGCATACCTTTCTCGTTTCCATTGGTTTCTGCTCCAAAGTTTAAAGAATCGGGTTGTCCAATTGAATAAGTCTTCTCTAGTATAGTCATTTGCCCATAATACTTCCATGTATTGAAAGCTTTCGGTAGGAGATTTTTTGTCTTTAACAGCTACTTTTTCAATAGCATTGAGAACTTCATAAGGCATAAGGTCTTTTTCGTCACTTTGCATTTGGTCTTTAGGCCTCAGCTCGGCAGTTGGGTTTAATGCATTGACATACTTTAATCCTTCTATTTTTATGTGTTTTCCTTTTACATGACAACCTTTTTTCTCTAGCCAAATTAACCAGCTTCTCAGCCAATGTTTGTCAATACCAGCAATAGGGCTAATACTACCAGCAGTGTCTCCGTCCATGGTACAGTAACCCACTGCCACTTCAGAACGATTTGAGGTGGCTAAAAGCAAATGCCCTGTTATGTTATTTAACAACCAAACGCCTGGGGCCCTAACTCTAGCTTGAATGTTTTGCAAAGCAATATCATCCGTAGCCCAAGTTAATTCACGGTCAATCTGGCCTTCAATCATGCCTGTGTACTGCTCTACCAGTCCATTAATATTGACATCATAAAACTTTGCACCCATTGATTCTGCTAAAGCACGAGCAGAGTTTTTTGTTTCATCTGAACTGTTTTCAGTTCCTTGATAAATAGTATGAATAATTTGGTGTGAAACTTCCTCTTCTGTTTTACAAGCTTGAATTTTTTTAATGTGTCCTAAGCGAGCCTTCATGGCATCAAAACCAATACTTTCGTCTGCTAATCTTATCATTAAGCCACATAGTGCAGTACAAGCACTAGAATCTGCACCACCAGAAAGTGAAATAGTGAAACCTTGTGACCTAGACTTTCTTAAATAATCAAAAAGGCCCAAACAAACTGCTCTTGCAAACTCTTCTTCCTTTAATGAGCCACCGCTTTCAAAAGCCTCTAAAGTAGCTTCTTCATAGCTTGGTTTGATATTCGTCGGAAACTCGAATGGGAAAGAGATTTTATTTGGCGTAGCCTTAGGTCTTGTTTTGATTTTAGTGAAATCTACGGCCGTTTGGTCGGTGTCAATTACTGCTGTGGTAAGCGTATGAGATGCATAACTAAACCTATCGCTAGAGCGAAGTAAAACGCCATTACTGGCAATTTGGGCATCACCGTCAAAAACCAATCTGCCTGATTCATTACCGAGTAAATTGGTATAAATGTAGCTACAGGCATGACTGCGAGAACTTTCGATAATTAATCTCTCCCGCGTTCTGAATTTGTTGAACTCAAAAGGAGAGGCACTCGGATTTAGTACTATGTCTACACCACTGTTGAAATAAGAGTCTGCTGGTCTGTTTGGAACCCATGCGTCTTCACATATTTCTATGGCAATTTTCACATTGTCTAGCTCAAAAATCAAGTCACCCACTGGATATTTAAAACCATTAATACTTACCTCGTCTTTTAAATTATCCGGCCATCTATGAAACCATCTATCTTCATAAAATACGCCATAGTTAGGTAGGTGCCTCTTACAGGCAAAGCCGAGAATATTCTTGTCTGCTAGTAAACATGCGGCATTGAAAAGTTTATTGTTTATCTCAAGTGGTAAACCCACACAAACCACTATTCCAGCAGTATGGTCTTTGATTTCTTTTAATGATTCTAAAGCTTTACGCTGTACATCAGGTGAGTAAAAAGCGTCTTCACAGCCATAGCCTGTAATGGCTAGTTCTGGCAAACAAAGAATAGCGACTCCCTGCTTTTTTGCCGCTTCAATGGTCTCAATGCAGTTTTTGACATTCTGTTTCCAATCTAGAGGGGTCTGATTTAAGGCCCCGGAAGCTACTTTAAGAATCTTCATGAATTAGTGTAAGAGATTTATACAAAAATAAGACAAATATCCGAGTAGAGATTTGTCTTATTTAAATGGAAAAATGGCCTGATTAGGCCTATTAATGAATTTCAAATTGTCCTTCTATTTCTACAGAGATACGTCCCGGAAGTGAGCCAAAACCTACGGCACTTCTAGAACCCAATCCATTTTTGTAGCCCCACACTTCTTCAAAAAGCTCGCTACAGCCATTTATTATCTTTGGGTGGTTTTCAAAATCTGGGTCAGCGTTTACCATACCTAAAAGTTTAACAACTCTTTTAACTTTGGTCAAGCTACCAAATTCTGCTTTAAGGGTTGCCAACATGGTTAAACCCGTTTGAAAGGCTGCTTCTTTTCCAAAAGCTTCATCTACTTCAGAGCCTACTTTGCCGGTATGCTGGCTGCCGTCTGGTAGGTTTGGGCCATGGCCACTCACGTAAACCATTTTGCCAACAATTATTAATGGTTTGTAAACACCACCTGGGGCAGGTGCTGGAGGAACCTTGTCAGCGTATTTATTGAAAACTTCGTCTAAAATCATGTGTATTAATTGGTTTGGAGTTTATCTTTTAAATTGAAATAACCAAGTAGGGTAGGTAGCTTCTTTGAAAGTATTATCCCAGCTATTATGATTGACCCCAGGGTATTCAGTATAGGTTACATTGGCATTTAAAGCCTTCAGCTTGGCGTACATTTCTCGTGAGTTTTTGACATCAACTACACCGTCTACATCGCCATGAAAAATCCAAAAAGGTACTTTTGCTTGTTTTTTGCCGTAGGCTAAAACTTCTCCACCACCACAAACTGGCACGGCTGCCGCAAATAGTTTTGGGTATCTGTAAACGGCTTCAAATGTTCCCATACCTCCCATGGATAATCCTGTGATATAAACTCTGTGCTTGTCTGCCTTTTTTGATTTAATAAAACTTTTGGTCAGTTCAATAGCTGCATGTAAAGAAGGAGTTTCTTTATTGTTGTAGTCAAAGTTGATTTCTAGTGGATATTTGCCGCGGCTTATGTCCGCCGAACTCCAGTATCCTTCTTTAGGGCATTGTGGTAAAATAACTATAGCTGGATTATCCTTTAACCTTTCTGTGAAAACCCATGAGCCATGCTTTAATTGAGACTCGTTATCACTGCCTCTTTCTCCAGCTCCATGTAAAAAGAGAATTAATGGATATTTTTTGTCGGACTCATAATTTTCAGGGTACAAAATTCTATAATCTATCTGCGTTCCTTGACTGTCTGTGAAGGAGGCTGATTGATACTTTTCTTTTTGAGCGAATCCTGAAAAGACTAGAAATGAAAAAAGTAAGGATAAGGATAGACTTCTCATTGATTTTAGGGATGGTTTATTCTCTCCAAATATCGGTTTATTACTTGAGTATGTCAAATAAGAGGGATTAGCTGGGCTTGTTATTTTATAGGTTCGTGAACATAAATGTAATCTTTTTGGTTAGCCTTTTTCTTATTACTTTATCTGTCACAAGTTGACAGCAAATAAAACGAATGAATTGGATTTACTTTTTTGAAATTCTTGGTACTATAATTTTTGTTATAAGTGGTGTGATGACTGCTATCGATGACGATTTTGATGTAGTAGGTTCTATTATAATAGGTATAGTGACCGCTGTGGGTGGCGGAACAGTTAGAGATGTGCTTATAGGTCAAACTCCTGTAGGCTGGATGAGAGATACAAGTTACCTATGGGCTATGCTAGCAGGTGTGATTTTATCTTACTTGTTTAAAAAGTATATTGTCAAATTAAGAAGAAGCATGTTCTTTTTTGATACCATGGGAATAGGTTTGTTTACTATTCTAGGATTACAGAAAACTCTAAATGCTGGTTTAGAGGTGCCTTTTGCTGTATTAATGGGTATCGTCTCTGCTGTTTTTGGTGGTGTTATTAGAGATGTGTTGACTAATCGTGTTCCGCTTATATTTAGAAGAGAAATTTACGCCACCGCCTGTTTGGTAGGTGCCTTGGTTTTTCTGGCATTAGAGCAATTTACTGATGCCCTTACTATAAACATGGGCGTGTCTATGCTGGTGGTTATGATAATTAGGTATTTGTCTGTGCGTAATAACTGGGGTTTAAAACTTTAAAGTTTATTCATTGATGTAGAAATATCTTATTCTACAGGCGTTTCCATTACTTTTAGCATCTTTTGTTTCGGCTATTTTAATCTGGAGTTTATGCTTTTTGTTTTCCAATTCTGAACTCAGCGTATAATACCACGGAAGATGTAGAGAAGCACTCCATGGAGCGAAAAGGTTTAGCTTTTGCCAAGCTCCATTGTCAATTTTATATTCGATATAACCTGCGTCTTGACCAGCAGCAACGGCTATTCCTACGGCTTTCCCAATAAAGTTTAAAGTCAGTTTACTACCCGAGCTTTCGCTGATAAGCATAGGTACTTCATGATAATTTGGTCTTACGCCTGTATCATCAGAAGGAGACCACGCATTATTTATAGCCCAACCCTTTGATAGTTGAGCTTCTTTAATGTCTATCAGTTTTCCGCCTTCATATGCGAAAGGATCTAAGATGCTTGGAAGATTTTTAGCAATAATCTTATCATCGGCATCAATGTGCGAGTTATAGGCATTTTCTAAAAACTTGAGTAGAGAGTGGGCGTAAATTCCTTGACCGAAAGGAGAGGGGTGAAGGTTTTTGAAGTCATCTTCCCAAGTGAACTCTTTGTTGTTGATTCTTTCGGTAACTTCTCTAGCAAGGTTAATAGTAGGTATATTATAATGTGCAGCTACTATATTATGATTTTGGATGACTTCGGGCTCTGTACCATTGGTATAATCCTTTATCTTACTTGGGTCTACAAAATGCATGAGTATAATATCAATTGAAGGATTCTCTTTTTTGAGATGTCTAATTATACCCTCTAGAGCACGTGTTTGTTCTTGGGAACTTCTACCGTTTGAAGCATCATTTACGGCAGCTTCTTCAAAAAGCAAGTCAATACTTTTTAGGTCTTTAATGTCTCTGGTAAGCCTAAAAGCTGCTGGCGTAGTACCCATAGATGGTATTCCTGCAGCAATGAATTCAAAGTCGGTTTCTGGGAACTTTTTGACCAAATAATTGGAAATGCTGTCTCGCCATCCAGAATTATAGGTGATGGAACCACCCAAAAAAGCTACTCTTCCCTTTTTTGATGTCTTAAATTTGATATGGCTATTTTTAAGCCCATCCCCAATGGTATGGTAAAGTTCTGAGTTTAGTTTTCCATGCTTTAGTGCATTGTATTTTATAAAATCAGCCACATATCTAGGTGTTTCTATGTCAAAGTGGTGACCTTCTAGCTCCTGCTTCCCTTCTGTGCAAGGTACTGCGGTGGCTATTCCACCGAGTTCTATATATCTATTGATAAGTTTTAAACTGTTTTCTGCCGGTGGAACTATTTTATCTTCCAAACCTATCATGTGCATAATAGGCACCTTGGCGTTTGCTAATGCATCTAAGTTATCTATAGGGTTGTTTTTATAGTTTTTAGCTTCTTCATCTGATTTAAAACCGTATTCCGTTTTAAGTTTTTCCCAGTCTTTGGCACTGCCTTTTCCTTCACCAAAACCGCCTGGCCAACTGGTAAAATCACAAACAGGAGCTTCAGCATATATGCAAGCCACTTTTTCTGGATTTATCTTTGCCCAGTTGTAAAC
The DNA here is from genome assembly GCF_964021845.1 of uncultured Arcticibacterium sp. Lineage (NCBI taxonomy): Bacteria > Pseudomonadati > Bacteroidota > Cytophagia > Cytophagales > Leadbetterellaceae > Arcticibacterium > uncultured Arcticibacterium sp. The sequence continues at coordinate 21,276 of NZ_CAXHZC010000001.1, forward strand.
AAATAGTCCCCCTCTGCTCACACCCATTAGGGCTACTTTCTTATGAAGGGCGTATTTGTTGCTGACGAAATTGTAGAAATCATCCCAAACCTTTACAGCATCTGGACTACCAAACTTGTTGTCGGTATTTATGTAAACCAAATGAAAGCCTTCTGCCACTAAAATGCTGTCTGCTTCTGTGTGCCAATCTGGAAAGCGAGCTCGCCAAATCCATGGGTTTCCGCTCGCTACTTTTTTGGGAATTATAATTCTGGCTTCTCTTTCTTGAAATAGGAAGTCTACTCTTTCAAAGCCCTTCCAAGTGTTTTGGGCCTTAAGACCTGAAAATGATAAGCAAAAGAAAATAAGGCTTGCAAAAGCGGATTTGAACATAAAAATGGATTATTGATAAAATTTGCCAAAATGCCAGAGTACGCCAGACGGGTCATGCATAAAAATTTCTTCGCCCCAATCGTTTTTAATAATTTCGGTAAATCTGACCCCTTTGAATTTTGAAGGGAGGTTTTTTGAAAGTAATTCAGCTTGACATTTTTCTACATCATCTACTTCTAAAAAGACCATAGAGTTATTTATCCATTTCTTTTCGTAATAGTCTTGGAGGTAAAAGGCTAGGTTTTGGTTGACCTTGAATAATGACATGGAATTGTCGATGACTACTTCTTCAAAACCTAAGGCAGTGTAAAATGCTCTGGACAGAGAAAAGTCCTTTGCTCCAATAAAGGTTCGGATTGATTTTGATTCAAAGGGCATGGCTAAGCTTTTTAGTAAATATAAGGGAATCTCGAGTCAAATAGAAAGGTCTGTATTCTAAGATTAGATGAGAAGCAGATTTGTGAGGGCTTAAACAAAAAATGCAGCAAGAAGTATTTCCTGCTGCATTAGTTAAATGAAATGAGCGTTAATTAAGCTTCAATTTCTTTGAGAGATTTTTCAATAAGAGCTTTAGTGGCTTTGATACCTTCTTCTTCAGAAAGGTCAGAACCTTCATACTCAATTCCAATATTGCCTTTAAAACCTGAGTCTTTGATGATTTTAAATATTTTCGTAAAATCAGACTTTGTTTCATTTCCTTCAGCATCAAAGTTGTGCGTTTTAGCACTAACTCCTTTCGCGTAAGGCATTAATTCTTCAATTCCTTTATATCTATCATACTCATTAGCACAGCCATCTGGTGTTCTTTCCATGCAGAAATTTCCAAAATCAGGAAGTGTTCCTACGTTTTCCATATTTACAGCTGCCATTACACCTGCTAACCAAGACCCATCAGAAGAATATCCACCGTGGTTTTCTACTACTACATTAATGCCTTGCGTAGCTGCATATTCGCCTAATTTAGAAAGCCCTTGTACAGCGTTTGCTGCTACTTCTTCAGCCGTTCCTTCTCCTGCTGCGTTAACTCTGATGGTTTCTGCACCTAAAGTTTTGGCTATTTTAATCCAGTTGTAGTGATTTTCTACAGCTTTCATACGAGCTACAGAGTCAGCATCGCCAAGGTTACCTAAAGCATCACACATAATAAGACCTACGGTTACGCCTTCTTCGTCGCATTTTTGTTTGAAGGCTGCCCAATAGGCGTCATCTTCGGCTTTGCTGTAATAGAAAGTGTTTACTAATTCAATGATATTCACACCATAACTTTTAGCTAAAGTCGGGAAATTTACTGGGTCAATATCGCCTTGAAGTAAAGAGTCTGGAGCTTCTTGAAGTAATCTGAAAAAGTTTCCAAAACCACCATTAAGAGCATCGCCAAAGTAGGCTTTGTGTAAAGACCACTGAGCTAAGGAAATTTGATAATCTGGTGTTGTTAAAGTTTCTTCAGAAGTTTCTGAGCTCGTATTACAGGCAGAAAAAATAAGCGTGAAGGCTGTAAAAAGTACTAAAAGAGAATAGTGTTTTTTGTTCATTGTAAGAATGATTTTAAAGAGTTGATTCTTTTCAAAACCTCATAAAGGGTTATGGATGGCTTGAAGAAACGAAAGTACCGCGAAATCTTTAATGTTACAAACTGAGTCAATAAACTTAGTTTTGACGCCCTTTTGGTCAATGGAAGTTTAACTAGGCTGTTTCTATTTGGCCGGAAGTCGTTTTCCTATCAATACAAAAGCTGCTGAAAGCACAATGAATACCAGAAGTAGTATTACGGAGTTTGTCAATACTTGGGGCATGCCAATCTCTAGTACATTTACAAAAGGGTATGGGTAAAAGTCTGAAATACTACCTCTGAGCAAAACAAATACTAAATAGACAAGAGGATAAACAAGCCAGTTGATAATGTTTTTTAGTTCAATTTTCGATTTTTCTTCATACAAATACCAGAAGATGAGTGTGGTGACTGGTACTACGCTATGAAGTAGCTCGTCTACTATTTTTTGAAGACCAGTAGGCTCCCAAATGGCTCTTAGAACAAATTGATAAACTAAACCAACTACTAAAATGTAGACAGTAATAGCTGTCAATGAACCTGGTTTGCTCAAGAGTTTTGAGTTTTTTCCCAGTGCTAGATAAGTGAAGTAAATAGCGACGAGCGTATTGGTCAAAATAGTAAAGAAGCTAAAGAAGCGGATAGTAGCCTCGGTGGTAGACGTAACCCGATTTTCTATCATCAAAACGTACTGAGCGATAACAGCAAACCAGCCAATTAAGGCTAGAGCTATAGCGATATTCTTTTTCATGATGAGGTTTAGATGGTTGGTTTAGTAAACTTAGTGAAAATTGGTAATTCTACATCGCTATGGTGTTTTCATGGTATGGTGAGCTTACTTATGATAGTATCATATGATACTACTGATAACGTAAAATGATGAAGAAAACGTTAATTCGTTAAAAGAGGAATAAATTTGAAAGAGAGCCCTTTTTGTTATAAGGACTCTCTTTAGAATATTGAAGTTTGATATCAAACCACCAAACTCAAAAGCATAACACCAATCAAACCAACTACAGAAACAAGGGTTTCCATAACTGTCCAAGTTTTTAAGGTGTCTTTGACCGATAGGTTAAAGTACTCTTTGAAAAGCCAAAAACCGCCGTCATTAAGATGACCCATTATTAAACTTCCTGAGCCTATGGCTAACACCATAAGTTCTGGTTGGAAATCTGGCTGAGAACCAAAAAGAGGGGCTAAGATTCCAACGGCTGTTAAACCTGAAACTGTGGCAGAACCAACACAAATTCTAATAAAAGCTGCTGTAGCCCATCCTAATAGTAATGGATTGATGTTTACGTGTTGTAGCATTTCTCCTATATAAGTACTGGTACCTGAGGCAGAAAGGATTTCTTTCAATGCTCCCGCTCCTGCAATAATCAATAATATTACGGCGATGTCTTTAAAGGATTCAGCCAAAGATTTTGACACATCTTCTAAGTTTCTGCCTTGTTTTATTCCTAAGAAATATACCGCAAAAAATACAGAGAGAAGCATACCGAAATATGGCTGGGCTATTAAGAGTATAAACTGACTGTCTGGAAAGTACCCTTTGATTACTGAGCCAGCCGAAAGAAGAATTACTGGCATGAGTGCCACTAAAAGGCTGATACCTAAACCTGGTTGAAGTTCTTTAGGAACTGGTTTGAAACCAAAAATAGTTGGGTCTGGTGTGATATCGAAATTCTTTAAGGTCTTAGCGAAAATAGGCCCTGCAACAGCTATGGCAGGAATAGCCACTATTAAACCATAAATTAAAGTTTTACCTAAGTCGGCGTTTAACTGAATACCAATGGCTGCTGGCGAAGGGTGTGGAGGTAAATAACCATGAGCCACAGAGAGCGAAGCTAACATAGGAATACCCACATAAAGCATATTAAAACCAGATGCTTGAGCTACGGCAAAAATCAATGGAATAACAATGATAAAACCAGCATTATAGAATAAAGGAATACCAATGATAAAACCTGCAAGGGCTAAGCCCCATTGTAGGTTTTTCGTTCCTACTTTGTCAAGGAGGGCGTCGGTAATTTTAGAGGCAGCACCACTTTCTGCCACCAGTTTACCAAGCATGGCTCCAAAACCAATGATTAAGGTCAGATCACCTAAGGTTCCACCTATTCCGTTTTGAATGGCATTTCCCACTTCCACCACGTCTAATCCGCTGGCTATTCCTATCCCGAGCGATACCACTACAAAGGATAGAAAGGTGTCTAATTTTACTACGGCTATAAGGAGGATTAAAGCCAAAATTCCAAGGAGGGCAATAACTAAAGGCATGTTTTTGGGTTAGGGTTGAATTATGAACAACCGAAAAACGCACAATTTTTTAACAAGTGCAATAATACAGCTTGAAGGTTTTGATATAGGTGTGAATATTGGTGAATTTAGTATTAGCCTGAAGGGATTTCTTAAAAGTAAGAGCCTTTTTCTACTCCAAATTATTATAAATGGTATCCATAATTCTTACTAATTCTTCAAAATCGTTATCGCTTAAGTTTTCCCAAGCTTTGTTACGCATTTTTAGCACTATGGGGAAGGCCTCTTTATGAAGTGCTCTTCCTTTCTCGGTTGGAAAAAGCATTTGTTTTCTTCGGTCTAGTTTTGCCGTTTTTCTTTCTACAAATTCTTTTTTGATAAGTATACCCAAAATTCTGGTGATGGTAGGGGCATCTTTTGCGGTAGCTAAAGCTAAATCGTTTTGTGAAATGCCGGGTACAGGAATTAGGTGATCTAAAACCACCCACTGGTCTACCGTGAGGTCAATACCCCCTTTTATGAGCTGTTTCTGTAGATAGTTCCTGACCTTTTTTACGGTGGTGTCTATTTTATAGAAGTATGCCCTTTGGTCAGATTTAGTCATGTACGGCTCTTTGATTCTTTTAATGAGGCAAATATAAGTTATATATCTAATTTAAAATTATTGAACATACAATAATTAATGATGTTTCAGAAATTACTGAAAATTAAATATTGATACTTTTTCTTATTAACGCAGTCTTAACATTTGAAAGGGAAACCCAGAGGGCTTCCTGTGCATCTAAGAGGCATACAATAAAATAAACTAATACAATGAAAAAGATTTTAGCATTACTATTCACATTAATAGCATCAGTAGGTTTTGGTCAAAATGCAATAGGAGTAAGGGGGGCATTTACTGGCTCTACCGTTACCAAATTTCCTTTGATAGAAAACATTACGCCAGATTTTAAGTTTTTGCCTTCTGGAAGTGCGGCAATATTTTTAGAGATTCCTTTAGACGCTAATTTTTCGGTCCAACCTGAAATTGCCTTTACTCAAAAAGGATTTAAAGTAGATGAGGCTATAAACGTAGGTGGTGATTTCCTTGGGATTAACATTCCAGTTGGTGGAAGGGTTAACTTCAAAACCAATTATATAGAGCTTCCCGTTTTGGTGAAATACCACGTGGGAGATAAAGAAGCAGCTCACTATTATGTAGCTCTGGGGCCATCAATAGGCTTTATGGCAGATGCTAATATGACCGTGAGGGTTTTGAATATATTTCCAATAAAGACAAATTTGAATAATAATATGTACAAGGCTTTTGAGTTTTCAGGAGTAGCAGCTATGGGTTTTGAATTACCAGTGTCAGCTAAGATGAAGGCTTTTGTAGAAGGTCGTTACCAGCACGGTTTTTCTAGGGTTCTTGATACACCCATATTTGAATTACCAGTAAGAAATAGAACACTCTCAGGAGGGTTAGGAGTGAAGTTTAATATTTAATTTTAGTAGTTTGTTTTTTAATTGCCAGGTCCATTTGGGCTTGGCAATTTTTTATTTGGTGTTTACGTAATAATCGTCATTAACTTGAAGAAACTTGCCTTTTACTTTTTTCCATTTTTTAGATGGGTTAATAAGTTGGTTCTTTTTATCGTCAATAGATACTCTCAAAGGCATCTCAAAATCATCTACTGTATTAGTGTAGCGATACTTAATTTTTCTTCCTTTGTTCATCCACTCCAGTTTAGGTATTTGGGTGGTTCTTAAATACTGTGTGAAGAAAGGCTCTAAAGTTAAACCGGCTTTATCAGCGATGTATTCTTCTATTTGCTTAGAAGTTACTGTTTGATGGTAAAAATCTTTGTTTAAACCTCGTAAAATGTCTCTCCAAAGTACGTCGTTATTAATCCACTGGCGTAAAGTGTGTAGCATGTTACCGCCTTTATAATACATATCAGAAGAGCCTGATTTCTTAACGCCATAATCGGCTATGATAGGTGAGTCGTTTTGAATTCTCTCCCTAGTACCAATTACATATTCGGCTCCTGCTTCCTTGCCATAGAAATATTCTACAAAAAGACTTTCTGAATAATTGGTAAAGCTTTCATGAATCCACATGTCGGCCACATCTTTGTTTGTGATGTTATTTGCAAACCACTCATGACCACTTTCATGTACTATGATAAAATCCCATTTTAGTCCCCATCCGGTACCTGACAAATCTGTGCCTTGGTAACCGTTTTTATAGCCGTTGCCATAGGTTACCGAACTCTGATGTTCCATGCCTAAATAGGGCACTTCCACTAATTTATAACCGTCTTCATAAAAAGGATAGGGGCCAAACCAGTGTTCAAAGGCTTCTAATGTTCTGTAGGCATCTTTAAACTGAATTTTGGCCTTCTCTAGGTTTTCACGGAGTACATAAAAAGAAACTTGTAGTGGTCCCTTTTCTCCCTGAAAAGAGTCTTGCCAACTCAGATAGTCTCCTATGTTAATATTGACTCCGTAATTGTTGATAGGATTATTTACAAACCAAGTAGTAGTTCTGCTACCATTATCGTGTAGCTCCATGTTTCTTAATTGTCCGTTTGAAACATTCCATAGGCCATCGGGAACTGTAATGCTAATTTGCATGCTGTCCACCTCATCTGCCATGTGGTCTTTACATGGCCACCATACACTTGCACCTATGCCCTGATTAGCTGTAGCTGCAAAAGGTTTACCATTGCTATCTTTTGACCAAGTAAGGCCACCATCCCATGGTGCTTTTGGTGCTATTTTCGGTTTTCCCTCAAAGTTTATTGTAATAGCCCCCATTTGGCCCTTTACTTGAGGCTCGGCCAGGGTTACCAAATAAGTATTTGGACCGTCTTTAGTAATAGTGGTAGCTAAATCAGCCTGCCTTACAGCCGTGATTTTCATGGGAGCTTGCAGGTCTATTTGGAGCGTTTGCCCATTATCCACCGCCTGATAATAAATAGTGTTTTGACCTTTAAAATATCTATTGTCAATATCTACATCAACGGCTAAATCATAGTATTTCAAATCCCACCAAGCTCTCTCTGGCGTAACACTCCCTTTCAAAGAATCCTCATGAGTGTATTGAGCATTTGCCAAAAGGTTGAAGAATACTAGAAAAGAAGCAAGTTTGAGAGATTTCATACAATTTTCATGTTTGTTGAAACAAATATATCTAAAAGTCGCTAAGGAATTAGGAAGCCGTTTTAAGCTCCTAAGCTATTTGTTTTGCTAAAAAAGCAATCCCTTCCTCAAAAGAAAGTGGTTTGTAGCCTAATTCGTTTACCGCTTTGTCAATATTAAATCCAGTACGTGGCGGTCTTTTAGCTGGCTGTGAGAAAGTGGCCGCTGTAGCTTCTTTGATAAAGCTCTTATCTAAATTAAAGAAATCGGCGGTCATATGAGCCATTTGGTAAGGGTTCAATAAGTCTTTGCCAGAAATATTGAAAACCCCCTCTGCTTCTTTTTCTGCTATTAAAGCACAGCCTTTAGCTAAATCTTCCGCCAGGGTAGGGGTTCTCCACTGGTCGTTTACCACGTTAATTTGTTTACCATCTTCTAAAGATTTTTTAACCCAAAGTATGATGTTAGAGCGGCTCATGTCATGAGCAATTCCGTAGACTAAGACCGTTCTGGCTATTGACCATTTTATGTTTGAATTAGTTACCAAATGCTCTGCAGCTAATTTGCTCCAGCCATAAAAACTTATTGGATTTGCGGCTGCCTTTTCGTCATAAGGTCCGGCACTACCGTCAAAAATGAAGTCGGTAGAAAGATGACATAAGAATGTACTATTTCTTTCGCAAGCATCTACCAAATATTCGGTGGCAGTTACATTCAGAGCCCAGCACGCTTCTTTTTCTGCTTCGCACTGGTCCACATTGGTCATGGCGGCAGTATGAATCAAAACGTCTGGCTTGAAAGTATCCATCACCTCATCCACATTTTCCTTGTTGGTAATGTCCATGCTTTGGTAGGTGTAACCATCGGCTATTGGTAAGCGGTTTCCTCCTCTTGCCGTGGCAATGATTTCAAACTTTCCTTCTTCTAATAATAGGGCTACTAGCTTTTGACCAAGTAGGCCATTAGAGCCTGTAATTAATACTTTCTTCATGTTCTGATTGTAGTTCTTAGTATTGGTATCCGTACAGTTTTGTGATTTTCTTTTTTCTCATTTTTTTCACAGACACCTTCATGCTTATATCTTCTATTGGCTTGTCAGCCCTACTTTTTTCTACTTTTTCAATTGTGTCAGCTGCTTCAATACCACTAATCACTTGACCAAAAACTGTATAGTTATTATCAAGGAAAGGAGTCCCGCCTTGTTCTTGATATGCTTTTAACTGCTCATCAGTATAGGTCAATTTAGTTCTGGCCATCATTCCCTGCATCTGCTTAGCAGAGTATTTTTTACCTGTAACTATATAAAACTGACTGAAAGAAGATTCCTTTTTTGGATTATTAGTTCTGGCTGCCGCCAAAGCTCCTTTAATATGGACGTGTTCAGGTACAAACTCATAAGGGATTCTTTCCTCCTCTTTATTATAGCTGGTACTTCTGGTTCCGTCATCTGCTTTTTTTGTAGCTAAGTTTCCACCTTGAATCATAAATTCATCAATAACGCGATGGAAAATAGTGCCGTCGTACTGCTCGTTTTCTGCTAGTTTGATGAAGTTAGCTTTGTGCAAAGGTGTCTCATCAAAAAGTATAAGATGCATGGTGCCTTTACTCGTTTCCATGGTAACTAAATAATCCTTTTTGCTCACTTTCTGAGCGAAGGTGTTTAGGCTAAGTCCTATCAGTATTAAGAGAAGTAGTTTTTTCATTATTTATTTCGAAATTTCAGTTCTTATTTCTGACAGGATTTCTTTTCCGCCTGCGGCCAAAAGCCTTTCGCCGACTAGATTGCCAAGGTTTTCTGGTTCTGTTCCGTTTTCTTCAATTCTTAAAACTTTTTGGCCGTCAAGGCTAATGATTCCGGCATTTAAAGATATTTCATTTTCAGCGTTTAAACTCGCTGTTCCAAAAACTGGTATTGAACAGCCACCGTTTACGGTTTTTAAGAAAGCTCTTTCGGTCAAAAGGCATAATTCCGTTTCTGGATGATTACAGGCATTTCTTACAAAATCTCTTTTTTCGCTGTCAATGTTTACGGCCGTTTCAATAGCTACAGAGCCTTGTCCCACAGCAGGAGTAAATGTTTTTTCATCTATCACTTCCTGAATAATGTCATGGTACTCCATTCTGTGAACACCTGCGTAAGCTAGCAGGAGAGCATCACAAACGCCGCTTTCCATTTTTGCAATACGGGTTTGTAAATTACCTCGCATATCCACAATTCTTATTTGTGGGTAAAAAGCTCTCAGCATCGCAATTCTGCGTGTACTTGAGGTTCCAACCACAATATTGTCAGTAAGTTTGACTTGTTTTTTACTAGCCAAAACATCGTTTATCTTTTCTCTTTCTAAAAAGGCTATAACCTCAAATTTATTACCAAGGTCAGATTGTAAATCTTTGGCACTATGCACCGCTATATCTACGGAGCCATCTAATAGCTGTTCTTCTAGCTCTTCAGTGAAGACACCTTTACTGCCAATTTTTGATAAAGACCTATCCAGTATCTTATCACCTTTGGTATGAATAATGACTATTTCTGTGGAAGCACCGGCTTTGTTTAAAAGTTCTTCCACGTGGTAGGCTTGCCAAAGTGCTAGTTTACTACCTCTTGTACCTATTTTTATATGCATGATTATATGAATATTGAGCCAATAGAGCTTACGATAATCCCAACCAGAAGGCCAGCTATGACCTGTAATAAAGTATGGGCGTTTAATTTTAACCTTGAAGATAATACTAGGCCGGCAACTATAATTGCCAGAAAGAAAGGGGTATTTAGCGACATTTCGTCATACTTGAATTTAAGCATGAAAAATGCTCCAATTAAGCCGCCAATACCAGCTGCATGAGCACTTATTTGCCATTTGAGGCTAACCAAGGCTATAATAAAGATAGTTACGGCTATAAATCCTATGACAATGGCAGTGCCTTGTAGTTGAGGTCCTTTTTGATAAAGGAAATAACTCAGGAAACCAGAACTGATGATTGAAAAAAGGAAAGGAAACCTTCGGTCTGAAAGTTTTTCCAATGTTATGCTTTCTATGGATTTTCTTTTATAAAGCCATAAAACCATTAAAGAAGGGAAGAAAAAAGTATAAGCAAAAACAAAAGCCAATAGTATGAACTTTGCTTTTATGGAGGAGCCGTCAATTCCGATAATGTATGGGCAAACAAAATACAATGTTGCCAATAAAGCCGTGGGCATGATGCCTGGGTGAAATAGATAGGAAAAAAAGCTAGCGAGTTTTTTGCTCACAAAAGAAAATGGAATTCTGGTGTACTATTATAGAAATACAAATATAACACCGTGAATTGACTAGAGAAGAGTATTTGCTTACAATTGTTTTCTAAGTCTAGCTACAGGGATATTTAGTTGTTCTCTGTATTTTGCTACAGTTCTTCTTGCAATTTTATAGCCGCGTTTCTTTAATTGTTTTTCCAGTTTGTCATCAGATAGTGGAGCATGTTTAGGCTCAGAGTCTATCAGTTCTTTTAGGATATTTTTCACTTCGCGGCTAGAAGCGTCTTCACCAGAGTCTGTAGAGATACCTTCTGAGAAGAAGTATTTAAGTGGGTAAATACCAAAATCAGTTTGAACAGCCTTACTATTGGCTACTCTGGATACTGTAGAAATATCCATTTCTATTTTTTCTGCAATATCCTTAAGAATCATTGGCTTAAGCTTGCTTTCATCACCTTCCCAGAAAAACTCTTGCTGGTATTTGACAATGGCTTCCATAGTTCTAAGTAGGGTTTGCTGACGCTGAACTATAGCATCAATGAACCATTTGGCAGCATCCAGTTTTTGTTTTACAAAACTAACCGTCTCTTTTATCTGCTTGTTTTTCTTATCACTCTTATCATAAGTGTCAAGCATATCTGAAAAAGACCTGCTTACTCTTAGTTCCGGAGCGTTTTTAGAATTTAAAATAATATCTAGTTTGCCATTGTCTTGTGTGACTATAAAATCAGGCATTAAATACGTAGCTGTAGCTCCTGAGGCTCCTACACTTCCTGGCTTAGGGTTTAACCTAGTAATAAGAGTAATGGCATCTTTTAAAGACTCATGGTCTATATCTAGTTTTCTTTGAATAGTGTCAAAGTGTTTTTTTGTAAATTCATCAAAGTAGCTTTCTAAAATCTTTTTAGCATTTTCACCTGGTATTGTGTGGTATTTCATTCGTTCCACCTGAAGCAGTAAGCACTCTTGAAGGTTTCTTGCTCCTATACCTGCAGGTTCAAAAAGTTGAACTTTATGCAGTACAGAAATAACTTCTTCTTCAGAAACATAAAGGTTTTGACCAAAAGCTAAATCGTTACAAATAGAACGTATAGGTCTCCTGATGTAACCATCATCTTCAATACTGCCAATTAGCTGTAAACCTATAGTAGTTTGCTGTTCATCTAACTTTAAATAACCTAGTTGCTGATTCAAACTCTCAGTTAAAGAGTCCATAGCTACCACAGGCATGCTTTCCCTGTCTTCATCCCAAGAGTCGCTTTGCATTTTATAGCCAGCATAATCATCCTTATTAAGATAATCAGAAACATCAACTTTCTCTTGACTTAGACTCTCATAGTCGGTAAAATCATCACCAAAGTCATCATATTCTGCTCCGTACTCATCATTACCATAGTCGTCTGTCTGAAATTCTTCTTCCTTGGTTTTCTCTTGAAATTCCATCCCTTCTTCTAAAGCTGGGTTTACTTCAAGTTCTTCTTCTATTCTTTGGTCTAATTCAGCAGTAGGTATTTGCAACAGTTTTATGAACTGAATTTGCTGTGGAGATAAACGTTGCTGTAATGATTGGTTTAAGGAAAGTCTTTGCATCGTAAGTCGTTTTATGAATAAATAAGAAAGTCAGATATCTACCCTTTCTCATTAACCGTGCCAAAAATATTTTGCTAGTTTCGAAATAGGTGCAAAATAAAACGTATGCGGTCTGGTAGTTCAGTTTTTCTTTATTTAAGTTGTTGTTGGTCAGTGTTTTGTCCTGATATCAAAATCTGTGCCTTGTTTTTATGATAATGATACAAAAAAAAATGGAATTTTCAATTTTTTGCAAAGATTTCCTGATTAAGCCATCACGGTTTTTAGCTTCATTTCTGTCTCATTCCACTCTTTTTCGGGTTCAGAGTCGCCTGTAATTCCGCAGCCAGCATAAAACGAAATATGATCTGGAGAGGCTTTTAAAGTTCTAAGATTTACAAAAAGGTGAGTGTTGTTTTCAACATTTACAGGGCCTAAAAAACCACTGTAAAAGCTTCTGTTGTATGTTTCGTTCTTTTTGATAAAAGCCTGTGCAGCTTCTCTAGGCATACCACACACTGCAGAAGTGGGATGTAGTAATTCTAGCATGACACTGCCTAATTGCGGAAATTCAATGGCCTTTGTGTCAATTTTAAAAGTTGTCTGTAAATGAAGTAAATTGCCCGCATGGATAGTTTTGGGACCAATTTCTACAAATTCTCTAACCCTTATCCTTTTTAGACAGTTTATGATGTATCGACTTACAAAAGCCTGTTCTTCTATTTCTTTTTGACGCCATAATGCGTCTGCGGTTTTAATATTGTTTCCAGTACTGTTTACCGATGCTTGGGTACCCGCTAATGCCATAGTTCTGAAAATTCCTTCTGCATCTTGCTGTACTAAACTTTCTGGTGTTGCACCTATCCATATTTCGTTTTCCCAAGGCAAATAGGTAAGTGAGCAAAAAGCTGAACTATGTTTTTTGCTCAGCGTGGCAAAATGATTAATCGGAGAAAAATTATCTGGTCTTTCTATTTTCTTTTCTCTTGAGAGCACCACTTTGTCAAAGAAGCCATCATTAATGGCTGTAATGCCTTTTTGCACTATTTTCAAGAAGCTCGACTTCTCAGAATAGTTACTTTCTGTGTGTGATTTAAGGTTGACTTTGTTTTCGGGAGATGCTGCTTTTTTTAGCTCAAAGAAATTGCTAAGCTTGTCTTCAATGTTTTGGTCTAAGTTTTCTTCTAAAGAGGTAAAATTGAAGAAAATGTCTCCTTGTATAAAGATAGATTGGTTAGCCTCTGAGTAATTAAACGGGGCAAAAGCGAAACCTGCACCTAATTCTTCCAAGTCAATCTTTTGCCAATTTGGCTCTTCATTGGTCGAAATAACACAGTTAAACGATTCACTAGAAGGCATTCGCCATATGGCAAAAGGTAGGTTGCCTACTATAAGTTGGGCAAAAATATCTTTTAAGGCGAATTGAGATTTCTCTATGATATTCGTCTCTGCCATTGATTATTAACGTAATGCAGTTTGAGATTTAGCATCTAAATCTCCGTTGTTATATTTTGAAGGGCATTTAAGTAAAATTTGTTCAGCTAAGAAGTAGTCTTTTTCAATGTTCATTTTACCTACCACCACTACTTTTTCAGAACGCTCCATGTCTTGAGGTTTTGCTTTCATATAAACCACTTTTGATTCAAAGTTCATGGAATCAACCATGATGAATTCAAACTTGTTAGGGTCAATAGACGGTTCATACTTCATACCTTCTATTTCGCCAATGGCGTCTTTTTTTAGTTCTCCTACTACATGTACAGAAGTACTAGAGCCACTTTTAGCTAATTTTTTGGCTTCATTAAAATCGGAGTAGGTACTTGCATCGCCTACAGTTGATATTATCATTATGATAGCTACTGCTATTACACCTAATGCTATAATATGTGATTTCTTCATAGTCTTATTTTTTTTGAAGCTCTTCTAGTTTTCTTACCTTCCTATCCAACATGAAAAGGTAGATTATAATTCCAATAGTAACTGTTGCTACCACCATTATTACTATCCAAAACTTACCGTCAGAACGCAGGTTGTCTGCCATTTCTATGTCTTGCTGAAGCATCAAGAAGATGCTCATGATGAAGTTATATAACATTTATTTTTCGTTTTTAGCGTATTCTAATTTTTCTATTCTGTGCTTGATGTTGCTTATCCAAATACCAATGAGTATCCATCCAATAACAGCAGGGTAAAACACCATTTTCATGGTGCTATCCATGTCGTATTTACCAAAGGCTGGATTTCCTCCGTTTCCAGGATGAAGTGAGTCTGTTACACGTGGTAAAATCCAAACTAAAGGCATAAATGCTGCAAAGGCAAAAATATTATAAACAGCAGAAAGCCTAGCTTTCTTTTGCTCATCATCAAAAGACCCTCTTAAAATAAAGTACGCTGCATAAATTAGCATACCGATTTCAACAGCTATTAATTTAGGATCTAAGGGGAGGGGAGAGCCCCAAGTGAAATTGCCCCAAATGGCACCAGTAATAAAACCAAGTGCTCCAAAAAGAAGAGCCACATGGGCAAATGAGAAGGCTTCCTGATCTAAAGAAATGTCTCCTTTCCTTAAGTATTGAAATGACTTAAACATCGAGATTGACATTAATACCATCATCGCAAACCATAAGGGAACATGGAAATATGTATTTCTTATGGTTTCATTAAGAATAGGTAAACGGGGCACTTTACCGGTTAGGCCAGCTACAGAAGCGTAGCATATTAGCAGTGCTCCTAAAGCTTTCCACCAAGTATTTTTAAACGTCATATTAATTATTTCAAAATCTTTTCAAATAAAAACTAACTCTTCCAGAGGTAAGGGAAAAGAACGAAACTCAAAGCTATTACAATACCATCAATGCCTACTAAAGTCCAAATTTCGTCTTTACTTACAAAGAAAGCTAAACCATCCATTGCGTTTTTTGACAGTCTCATAAGCATCAATAACATTGGGATGATGATAGGGAAGCTTAAAAGAGCCATCAATGAACCCGTGTTTTCTGCGTTTGAGGCTATTGCTGCTACTAGGGTCAGAACTCCTGAGAATCCAAGTGCTCCTAGTGTCAAAGATGCCGCGTATAAAGCTAAATCTTGAACTGGATTTTCTAAGAATAAAATGTAAATTCCAAAACCCACAAATGTCAAAATGAGCATTAAAACGAAATTGTAAATTAATTTTGACAGAATAATGGCTTCTGGGTTTGCCAGTGAATAGTAATAAGGCTGTCTGTTCTTGTGCTCTTGAGCAAAGCTTTTAGAAATGGCGTTTATGGCAGTAAAAAGAATAATAATCCAAAACAGCGTATTCCATACAGGAGGTGTCAATGAATTTGACTTTATCCTAAAACTCAGGTAGCAAATAAAAACAGTAGATACCAAATAGAGTATCATGCCATTGAATGCGTATTTATTACGCCATTCTAAGGTGAACTCTTTACCCAGAAGTGCTATTATTTCTTTCATTTACTTTTCTCACCGCAAATGTACTTCACAAATCACTCTGAACCATTAGTTTTGTTGCCTTTTGATA
Source organism: uncultured Arcticibacterium sp. (assembly GCF_964021845.1). Lineage (NCBI taxonomy): Bacteria > Pseudomonadati > Bacteroidota > Cytophagia > Cytophagales > Leadbetterellaceae > Arcticibacterium > uncultured Arcticibacterium sp. The sequence continues at coordinate 36,909 of NZ_CAXHZC010000001.1, forward strand.
AATCTAAGATTTCAATATTTCTAAACCAAACAGGGTGCCCTTCAGCTTGGAGAGCTATATGGCCTTCTTTTAGCGGGGTGCCAGCCATTTTGGTAACCCAAGTTTTATCTTTTAGCCATCGGTCAGTATTGTCTGTTTCCCAGCCGCCTATTTGCGGGTTATAATAAGTAAGAACAGTGTCTCCTTCTACCACATGATGTACCACAGAGTCCCCTAAAACTATAGCTTCCACATTAACCCACTGGTCTTCATATGTTTTGCCATCGGCGTACATCATGTGGTCGGTGTATAGTTTATTGTCTCGCATCACATGTGTTCCTGGAGATGCTAGGTTTCCGGTGGCCCTGTCGTTGCTGTCAATTCTTGAAAGAAACTGCATTTCTATGGATGCTGGGAAATCTTGATTTAATTGTTGGCTTGCCGCCGACTGGGAATGAAGCATCACGCCACTATTTGCTTCTGCGTAATACGGGCTACCGGGAGTAAGCTCTCCAAATATTCTGTACTGCATTCTCAATCTATATTTAGAATAAGGTACTTTATAATAAAGGTGACCAAATTCGTGGGTGAAAGTATCGTATTCAGCATAGTTTACCTTTATGATGCTGTCTTCTACGATAAAGGTATTCTTGAAATTTTCATTTAGCTCGTGACCAGATATTTTAATATCCCATCCATCTAAGTTTGTACCATTAAAGAGCGATTTCCATTCTTCTTTTGGTTTTTCGGGTTTACACCCAACTATGGAAAGGATAATTAGAGCTAGTAGGCTTACGTTTTTCATGATGTTATTTTAAGACTTTAAGGGTTGAATAAAAAACTATAATGCAGTGTTACGTATAATGATAACGTTATGCAGTTTTGATTGCTTCGTATTTTTCATATTTAATGCAATTATAGTGGGAATTTTACCGGCAAATAAGTTTTTATAAAGCTATCTGTATGAAAGCTAGAGAAGTATACCATTTGACCTTTTCTGCCTATGAAAATTCTTCTTTTATATTGAATTATTTATATCTTTGCATTTCCTAATACTACCTAATAGGGCCTACAAGACAATAAATACACTCTAAACATTTGTTGATATGACAAAAAAAACTACTTTATCAAAAGTAGGTAGAGGACTGTTAATGTATTCTTGTAAAAGCTCAACCCTCAAGAATGTATTCTCTGTTCTTTGCCTCCTTCTGTTTGTCCTTCAGGTTGAAGCGGCACAAAGCATTTCCGGAAAAGTAACCGACGAAAATGGTGAAGGTCTACCGGGAGTTTCTGTGATTGAAAAAGGAACTACAAAAGGAACTACCACTGATTTGGAAGGTAATTTCAAATTGGAAACTTCTAGTTCTAATTCTGTTCTAGTTTTCTCTTTTATTGGTTATAAAAGTCAAGAGTTGGTGGCTGGTAACCAATCTGTTATTAATGTTTCTATGGTGCCAGATGCTGCTCAGCTAGAAGAAGTAGTGGTAGTTGGTTATGGTACTCAAAAGAAGGAAACGGTGGTAGGTTCTGTAGCCTCTGTTCAAGGGGCAGAGCTTATTAAGTCGCCTGCCGTGAATGTTTCCAACTCTATAGCAGGTAGAATACCAGGTGTAGTAGCTGTAAACAGAAGTGGTGAGCCTGGTTATGATGGTTCTGAAATTAGGATTCGTGGGTCAAATACTTTAGGAAACAACAGTGCCCTGATAGTAATTGATGGTATTCCTGATAGAGCAGGTGGATTTGAACGTTTAAATCCTAATGACATTGAAAGTATTTCGGTACTTAAAGATGCATCTGCAGCCATCTATGGAGCAAGAGCTGCTAATGGGGTTATTTTGGTTACTACTAAAAGAGGTAAGAACGGGAAACCTGAATTATCTTACCAGTTTAATCAAGGGTTTTCTCAGCCAACCAAAGTTCCAGATTTGGCAAATGCAAGACAGTATGCTGAAATGCTGAATGACTTAAGTGTTTACGAGCTTCCTACATCTCAATGGCAGGCTGCGAATGATGCGTATAAGGCTACAGGTGCTTTTGGCGATAGAACAGCACCGTACTCTCCTGAAGATATGGAGCTTTACTCAAACGGTTCTAGCCCATGGACGCATCCAGACACAGATTGGTATGGAGAGACTTTGAAAAAATGGTCTCCACAGTCTAAGCACAATATTCAATTAATAGGTGGAGGAGAGAATGTAAAATACATGACTTCTCTAGGGTACCAGAAGCAAGATGCATACTACAAAAACTCCGCTACGGGTTATGAGCAGTATAACTTGAGAATTAACTTGGATGCCAATATTAATAAATATGTTGACATGCAAATAGGAGCAGCTCTTCGTGAAGAGTTTAGACATTATCCTACGGAATCTGCAAATGCTATCTTTAGAATGTCTATGAGAGGTAAGCCAAATCAGCCAGCATTCTGGCCAAACGGTAAGCCAGGTCCAGATATTGAAAACGGTCAAAACCCAGTAGTGGTAACTACAGATTTAACTGGTTATGATAGAGATAGAACAGATTATATTCAAACCAATGGTTCGTTAAATATAAAAATACCAGGTGTTGATGGTCTTAAGTTTACAGGTACTGCGGCTATTGATAAAAAAATAAGAAACAGAAAAGTATGGAGGATTCCTTGGGTACTTTATGAAAAAGGAAATGGATTTGAAGCTGATGGCGTTACACCGGTTTTAGTGCCAAATCAAAGGGGACCTGCAGAACCAAACTTAACACAGTATAATGAGAACCAACTCAACATACTATTAGGTGGAATAGGAACTTATGAGAAAACTTGGGGAGACCACTCTGCCACAATCTTAGCTGGTGTTAATAGAGAGACTATTGAAGGTGATAATTTCGATGCTTACAGAAGATACTTCCTGTCTCCAGCAATCGACCAGATTTTTGCTGGTGGTGATTTAGAGAAGAATAATGGTGGAGGGGCTTTTGAAAGAGCTCGTTTAAATTATTTTGGTAGAGTTGCCTATAATTATAAAGAGAAATACTTAGCCGAGTTCTTATGGAGAAATGACGGTTCTTATATTTTCCCAGAAGAAACAAGGTTTGGGTTCTTCCCTGGCTTTTTGGCTGGTTGGGTAATGTCTGAAGAAAGCTTTATTAAAGATAATATTCCTGCCATTAGTTTCTTGAAACTGAGAGGTTCTTGGGGGCAAATGGGTAATGATAATATCTATTATGATGATGTGCTTCAGGAGTATCAGTTCTTATCTACCTATGGTTTTGATAGTTACATAATTAATGGTGCTGAAACTAAAACTTTATATGAAACGCGTGTGCCTAATCCAGGTATTACTTGGGAGGTAGCTAACAACTCAAACATAGGTATAGAAGGAGATCTTTTCAAGAGCTCTTTGTTCTTCGAATTTGATTTATTTTATAATAAGAGAACAAACATCCTTTGGAGAAAGAATGCTTCAGTACCTCAGAGTACAGGATTATCTCTTCCTGCTGAAAATATTGGTGAAGTTGCCAATAAAGGATTTGACTTTAACATAGGTTATAGAGGTCGCCAAGGAGAAGTTAAGTACCAAGTAAGTTTAAATGGTGGTTATGCAAAGAATAAGATTCTTTTCTGGGATGAAGCACCTGGAGCACCGGATTGGCAAAGATCTACTGGTAAGCCTATTAATACTTTCTTGGTTTATCAGTATGATGGTGTATTTAAAGACCAAGCAGAAATTGATGGTAATCAGTTAGATTATACGGCATTAGTAAATACCCTAAGACCTGGTGATATGAAGTATCAAGATTACGATGGCGATGGTAAAATTACACCAGATGATAGAGTAAGAATGGATTTCAATAATATCCCTCTTTTCCAAGGTGGTGCTAACTTGTCAGTGTCTTACAAAGCTTTCGATTTATCTGTTTTACTTCAGGGAGCTTTCGGTGCTAGACAGTACATCAGTGCTGGAGAGTCTGGAAACATTGGTAACTACTTCTTAGATATTTACGAGAACAGATGGACGGTAGATAATCCAAGTAGTGAACATCCAAGAATTGCAAACAGAAGTGACCAGTATTTCTCTGGTGGAAATACTTATTGGTTTAGAAAAGCTGATTATATCCGTTTGAAAAACTTCGAATTGGGATATACTTTACCAGCCGCAGCTAGTACCAAAATTGGTTTGAGTAATCTTAGAATTTATGCCAATGGATTAAACTTATTCGACTTCATGAATAAGCTTAAAGTGTTAGACCCAGAATCAGCATCTTCTAATGGTCAGTACTACCCACAAGCCAGAGTTTTAAATACTGGTATTTCGGTAACATTTTAATTAAGGACAAATGAAAAAAACAAAATATATATTATTACCATTTTTGGTCTCATTGTTTGCAGTAACAGGCTGTAATGATGATTTCGTGAATACACAGCCACTTGGTGAAGTTTCAGAAGCATCTGTATGGACAGATGCGGCCTTAGCAGAAGCAGCTGTTACCAACATCTATAGAGGTATAGGAAACGGTGGAATGGATGAACAAATGTTGGCATCTTTAACAGATGAAACAATGTTTACACACCCAGGTAGAAGCATTACTACCATTACCGAGTCAAGATCTAATTCTGCAGATCCCGGTTGGATTAACAACACTTACGAGTGGGGGAACATGTTTAGCTATATCAGAGCTGCCAATATAGCGATAGAGCAATTAAGCGAGCCTCAACTTCAGGATGCAGGTTTAGTGGACCGTTTAATGGGTGAAGCTAAGTTTATGCGTGCGTATTATTATCAGCAGTTACTTCGTTATTTTGGAGGTTTTCCAATTATCGATAAAAGCTATGGCTTAAGTGATGACGACTTCTTAGTGGCGAGAGATTCATACGAAGATTGTGTGAACTTTATCGTGAAAGATTTAGATGATGCAGCTACCCTTTTAGCTGGGAAAAATCTAGCTTCAGGAAGAACTACAGAGTTAGCGGCATTGGCATTAAAATCTAGAGTGTTGCTTTATGCAGCCAGTGATTTACATGATATACCAACTGCTTCTGCAAAGTCTTCTGTAATTTCTGGTTTTTCTAACAAAGAATTGTTGGGATACACTTCTGGAAGTCAAGAAGCTAGATGGCAAGCTGCTAAAGCCGCTGCTAAAGCTGTTTTGGATAAAGGTACTGGTGCTTTTTTAAATAATTCTGAACCAGTTTCTGCTGAGCAAGGAAAAGAGAACTACATGAATACTTCTCTTTCTAGAAATGGTGGAGAAGAAGATTTAATATTCGGAAGGTATTTTATTAGTGCCAAAAGAGAAGGTGGTGGACGTCAAGGTCTTTTTAATGGCCCTAACGGATACAATAACTGGGCAGGAAATACACCGGTTTCATTATTAGTAGATGATTACGAAATGATGGATGGTTCTTCTTTTGATTGGTCTAACGAAGAGCATGCTGCTAAACCTTACGAAAATCGTGACCCAAGGTTTTATGCCTCTATTCTTTACGATGGTGCACAGTGGAAGCCAAGAGCGTCTGCTAATCAGCCAAGAGACCCATTAGGACAAATTCAAACAGGACAATATGAGCTTCCTAGTGGAGATACTCATTTTGGTTTAGATACTAGAAATGGTCCTATTGAAGATTGGAATGGTAGCTATACTGGGTATTATATGAGGAAATTTACAGAGCCTGCTGACGATTTTGTAGATCAAAATACATGGCAAGAAATACCTTGGCCTATATTAAGATACACAGAGGCTGTATTTAACTATGCAGAAGCTTGTATTGAATTAGGTGAAGATGCGGAAGCTAAAAATTGGATTAACAAAGTACGTTTTAGAGCAGGTTTACCTGCACTTACTGAGTCAGGCGATGCCTTAATGGAGCGTTACAGACATGAAAAAAGAATTGAAATGGTGTTTGAAGAGCAACGCTACCATGATACTAGAAGATGGATGATAGCCCCAGAGACCTTAGGGAGAAAAGCAAACGGTATTAATATCGTGGGTACTTTGAAACCAGGTAAAACTGTAGATGTTTATAGATACGATCCTGAAATTTACGATTACTCCTATGAAGTAATCAATATGGATGAAGGAAAGGAAAATAGACAATGGGCAGACAAAATGTACTTCCTTCCATTAAACAGAAGTGAATTAAATAGAAACGAAAACTTGATTCAAAACCCTGGTTTTGATTAATCGAGCCTATTTAAATTGAATTATTAAAAATCTATCCCAACATTGGGATAGATTTTTTTACATTTATAACCAATGAAAAAACACCTTAGCCTTAAAATATTAGGTCTTGCGTTTGGCTTTCTTATACTCTCTTCGTGTTCTAATTCTGACACAGATAAAGTAGAAGAGAATGAGAGCCTGTTTACCTTACTATATCCCACAAAAACCAATATTAACTTTCAAAACACCCTAACAGAAGGCCTTAATACAAATATTTTAATGTATGAGTACTTTTATAATGGAGCTGGCGTAGCGGCAGGAGACTTTAATGGAGATGGCCTAGATGATTTATACTTTACCGCAAATTTGACGGAGAATAAATTATACCTAAACAATGGTGATTTTAATTTTCAAGACATAACTAAAATCTCGGGTGCTGGAGGAAGACCAGGCCCTTGGAAAACAGGAGTAAGCGTGGTAGATATCAATGCCGATGGCAAATTAGATATTTATTTATGTTACTCCGGAACGCTCCCTGCACATAAACGTGTCAATCAGCTCTTTGTCAATCAAGGAAATACAGAAGCGGGAATACCCCAGTTTAAAGATGAAGCGGCTAAATATGGAATAGATAGCCCTGGATTTAGTAACCAAGCCTACTTTTTTGATGCAGACCGTGATGGCGATTTGGATATGTTACTGCTTAATCATAACCCAAAGAATTTACCAATTTTAAACGAGGCGAGTACTGCCGAGTTTATGAAAACAGACGACCCTGAGAAAGGAATAAGATACTACCAGAATGAGAATGGATACTATACAGATAAAACTACTATCAGTGGTATAAATGGCTCTGCTTTAAGTTACGGACTAGGTTTGGGTATTTCTGATTTTAACGATGATGGCTGGCCAGACTTTTACGTTTCAAACGACTACTCGGTACCTGATTATATTTACATCAATCAAAAAAACGGAGTATTTAAGAATGAAATGGATCAAAGTATAGGGCATACCAGTCAGTTTTCTATGGGTAATGATGTGGCCGATATTAATAATGATGGGCATACAGATATTTTTACACTAGATATGCTCCCAGAAGATAACAAGCGTCAAAAGTTACTTTTAGCACCTGATAATTTTAACAAGTTTGACCTTAATGTAAGAAGTGGTTTTTATTATCAGTACATGAGAAATATGCTTCAGCTGAATAATGGGAATGGTACTTTTTCTGAAATAGGGCAACTTTCTGGCGTCTCTAATACAGACTGGAGTTGGTCAGCTTTACTGGCAGATTATGATAATGACGGCTGGAAAGACCTTTTTGTAAGCAATGGCTATTTTAGAGATTTTACCAATCTCGACTTCATAAAATACATGAATGATTTTGTGAAAGAAAAGGGAAGACTACAGCGTGATGATGTGTTGGAGTTGATTTCTAAAATGCCTTCATCCAATGTAGGTAACTACATTTTTAAAAATCAGAATGGCGGAGGTTTCCAAAATAAAACCCAAGATTGGGGCTTAGGAGAAGCATCAAACAGTAATGGAGCAGCATATGCTGATTTAGATAATGATGGTGATTTAGATTTGATTGTTAACAATATCAACAAAGCTGCTTTTGTTTTTAGAAACGATAGTAAGAATAATTACCTAAAAGTAAAGCTAAACGGTTCTGCTAAAAACCCCTTGGGAATAGGAGCAAAGCTAAGCTTAGAAAATGGCTCTGAAATAATGGCCGTGGAGCAAAATTTAGGTAGAGGTTATCTTTCCTCTGTTTCACCTGTGCTAAATATAGGTTTGGGTCAAAGAGAAACAATTGACAAATTGACCATTACATGGCCAACAGGCGAAGTACAGGTTTTGACAAATGTCAAAGCAAATAAAACTTTAAGTATAAATATAGTCGATGCTTCAAATAATCAGGAGTCGGTAAAGCGTACTAATGCATTGTTTGCGGAGCTTAAATCTCCTATTTCTTACAGTCACAGTAAAATCAAGTATAGAGATTTTGACCGTCAGCCGCTTCTAATTCATGAGCAGTCTTTTTCTGGACCGTTTATGCAAAAGGCCGATTTAGATAAAAATGGCTTGGAAGATATCTTTGTAGGAGGAGCTGCTGGCGAAACCGCCATGGTTTTTCTTCAAAATGAGCATGATGATTTTAGTAAGCGTGTTCTGCCAAATACGGAAACAGGCAAAAAAGCAGAAGACCAAGATGCTGCTTTTTTAGATGTTAATAGCGATGGCTTTTTAGATATTTTGGTAGCTAGCGGAGGATATCATCAGCTAAAAGCAGATGACGTAAGCTTAGCTGATAGGCTTTATATAAATGATGGAAATGGAAATTTCAAGCTGAGTAATGTTGCATTTTCGAGTAAAGCAAGCTCTTGTTTTGCTGTCAACGATATAAATGGAGATGGTTTGGCAGATGTTTTTGTGGGTGGAGGTATTTCACCGGGTAGATATCCAGAGCATGAAAAAAGTCATTTCTTAGTAAATGATGGAAAAGGAGGATTAAAGCCCATTGAAGAAACATTGTTTGAAAATTTAGGTTTGGTGAAAACCGCAGAATGGATAGATTTAGATGCTGATGGAAATAAAGAATTGATGCTAGCAGGAGAGTGGATGAGCATCAAGATATATAAAAATGACGGCGGAAAGTTTACTGATGTGAGCGATTCTTACTTAGGAAAATCATATTTAGGTTGGTGGAACACCCTAGCGATCAAAGACCTCAATGGAGATGGTAAACCAGATTTAGTTATTGGGAATGAAGGCCTGAATACTCAATTTAAGGCCTCTGAAAAAGAGCCTCTTGAGCTTTACGCAAAAGATTTTGACAATAACGGAATAGTAGACCCGCTCTTTTGTTTTTACATTCAAGGGAAAAGCTACCCTTATATTACACGAGACGAACTCTTAAATCAGTTGCCACAGTTTAGACCAAGTTTCACTAACTACAATAGCTTTTCAGAAGTAGGTTTGGATAAATTGTTTCCAGCATCCGAACTTAAAACAGCCAGTTATTTTAAAGCTGATTACATGGGCACTACTTTACTTTTAAGTCAGCCAGAGGGTAAATATAAAGTTGCTAAACTTCCTAAAGAGGCTCAGTATGCTCCTGTATTTTCAATTAATATTCAAGATTTTGACAAAGACGGTAAAGATGATATACTGCTTTTGGGGAATAATACACATAGTAAATTACGTCTTGGCAAGTCGGATGCTAATTATGGTTTGCTGCTGAAAGGAGATGGTAAAGGTGATTTTCAAGCAGTGTCTCAGTTGGCTTCTGGCTTAAATATTAGTGGGGATGTAAGAAGTAGTCTCTATCTAAATAATGTTCTTTATGTGGGCTTAAATGGAGAGCCTATAAGAGCGTTTAACTTTTAAAAATGATTTATGAAACTTAGTTGGAGTGTTATTGGCTTTGTATTGGTGGCAATTTTTGCGGCCAAGAGTGATGTTATAGGAAAAGTAAATTTCTCTTCAGAAAAGGTATTTTCAAACCTTGGTTTTCTTAGTCAATCTAAGGGATTGGAAACAAAACTGAACTCAGAAGAGGTCATTGAAGAAGAATTAGAAAAAGAAGAAGAAACTCAAATATCGAACTCCTTCTATATTGGTGCTTTAATAGTGATTATTATAGCTGGCTATTTCATGAATAAAAGAAAGCCATTAATGAATCCTTAATTCGGTGTCTAAAGTTATTTCTTCATAAGGCATTGTTTCATCAGATTGCATCCTTTTAAGAAGCAATTCGGCTGCTTTAGCTCCCATTTCACTTGGAAACTGCTCTACAGAAGCCATTGGTGGGTTTTCTAAGAGACTAGTAAATGGTAAATTGGCAAAACTGACAAATAAAATGTCTTTGTTGGGTATGATTCCTTTTTGTCTGCAGGCGGCCATAGCATCCAAAGCTACATAGTCGTTAAAAGTTAATATAGCCTCAGGTCTGTCAGTAAGCTCACAAAGCTCAATCGTTCCTTTCGTGGTGTCTTCACGAGTTAAATTACTTGATTTGATGTATTTCTGAGAAGTGGGTAAACCAAATTTTGCAATAGTTTCTAAATAACCATTTAACCTTTGGTCAGAAGCATCAAGGTTTCCGGGACCATTAATAAGAGCTATTTTCTTAATTCCTTTGTTTACCAAAAACTGAATGGCATCACTGGTGCCTTTAGTAACACTGCTATGTACTTTATTGGCTTCAAAGTTCCTTGGAACCCTATCAAAGAAGACTACCGGAATACCATATTCCTCTAAGAGTTTAAAATGGCCATAATGATTTGTTTCGGCCGAAACTGATGCTATTAATCCATCTATTCTAGTAGATATAAACGCATCTATCATCTTTTTCTCTCTTTCTATGCTGTCTCTAGATTGACTTACCATCACATGGTAATTATGCGGAAGTACGGCGTCTTCAATTGCCGAAATAGCCATGGAGAAAAACTCCTCTTTTAAAAAAGGAAGTAAGACACCAATTTTTAAGGTTTTATTGTTTTTTAGAAGTTTTGCAGCTGGATTAGGTACATAATGTAGTTTTTTCGCCAGTTCTCTAACGCGTTCTTTGGTTTTGATTCCTATCCTAGGGTGATCATTAAGAGCTCTAGAAACCGTACTAGCCGAAATGCCTAATTCTAAGGCAATATTCTTTATGGTGATATTGGTCCTAGCCATAGCTTTATTTTTGTTGTTGACAGTGGCAAGATATAAATATTTCTTATCGCAGTGCAATTGTTTGCATTCATAATAGACTTTCGATTATTTGGTGTGCAAACGGTTGCACGCACATTTTTATCATTTTATGGTAATATTTTAATAAGAGTTTGGACTAAAAGCTATCTATATTTGTGATAGGCCAACTTTATAACTGTATGATTTCTTATTTTTTTACGTAAGAAAACCTCTGGTTTTTTTGAGTGAAATGTAATTTCATAAAGAAGTAAGGTTAAAATTTAGGTAGAGAAACTGAAACTATGCCGACCCTGTTGGCATAGTTTTTTTGAATTTTAGCCGCATATTATTTTCATTAAGTAATAAAGCTACCTTTGCTTTTTAAGTTTAAAACTCAAGATTTACCTCTGATACACTATGAACGAAAAGGTAGTAGCTAAAACCTTTGAAGATAAGTTTAAATCATCTCCTAGTATTGCCGTTAGAGCTCCGGGTAGAATTAATTTAATTGGAGAACATACAGATTATAATGACGGATTTGTACTTCCAGCGGCCATAGATAAGGCTATTTATTTTTGCCTTTCTAAAAGAGATGACAATACCGTTATTCTGAATTCTGTAGACCTAAATGATGAGCATGAGCTAAGTCTTGATGATATTAAAAAATCAAATAAAGATTGGGCGAATTTTCTGATAGGTGTTATCAAAGAAATCAAAGACACCAACCCTAAACTAAATGCGGGCTTTAATCTCACTTTTGGTGGTGATGTACCTTTGGGTGCTGGTTTATCTTCTTCGGCTGCTATAGAAAGTGGTTTGGCATTCGCCCTTAATGAACTATTCAACTTAAATTTTAGCCTGCTAGATTTGGCTAAAATAGCCCAAAGTGCAGAACATAACTTTGCTGGAGTAAGGTGCGGAATTATGGATATGTATGCCTCATTAATGGGCAAAAAAGGGAAGGTTATTCAGTTAGATTGTAAAAACCTAAAACACACTTATCTTCCTTTTGAAATGGATGAAATAAGTGTAGTTCTTTTTAACTCAGGTGTAAAGCATAATTTGGCAGAGTCTGCTTATAATGAGCGTCGTGAGCAATGTGAACAAGGTCTTAGCTTCTTCCAAAAAAACTATCCAGAAGTAAGCAGCTTTAGAGATTTAAGTTTTGAAACTTTAGAAAAGCATAAAGCAGATTTAGATGAAAAAGTGTACGATCGCTGCCTTTACGTACTGTCTGAAGAAGATAGAATGAAAAAGGCCACAGTGGCATTGACGGAAGGTAATTTACCAGCCTTTGGCGAATTGATGTATCAAACACACGATGGTCTTAAAGACGACTATGAAGTTAGCTGTGATGAGTTAGACTTTTTGGTTGATTTAACAAAAGATAAACCAGGTGTTTTAGGTGCCAGAATGATGGGTGGAGGTTTTGGAGGTTGCACCATAAATATTGTCAAAAAAGATTCAGTTTCTAATTTAATAGAGGCTGTGAAAATCGCTTATTTAAGTAAATTTGATATTAATATAGAACACTTCCAAGTTCAGATAACAGACGGCTGTTCCGTTATTTATGAGCTTGCTTAACTAATCAACATACCCTATGAAATTTTCACGAACCCTTACAGGACTGCTTTTGCTAAGTCCTTTTTTTGTTTGTAGTCAATCCTTCACATTCACAGAATGGGAAAATCCAGAGAAAGTAGAAATTAACAAACTAGCTCCCCATGCTGAGATGACTCATTTTGGTGGTTTAGAAGCAGCAAAAGCAGATGTAGAAGCCAGCCTAAACTATAAGAGTTTAAACGGAGAGTGGAAATTTAAATATGCTGATACACCAGAGGAAAGTCCTAAAGACTTTATGAAAGAAGGTTTTGATTCAAAACTTTGGACCTCTATACCGGTTCCATCTAACTGGGAATTAGAAGGGCATGGTATTCCTATTTATACCAATATAGTTTACCCATTCCCAAAGAATCCGCCTTACGTAGACCACGCTTACAATCCCGTAGGCTCTTACATAAAGGAGTTTACTGTTCCACAAAATTGGGAAGGCGATGATGTGATTTTAAGTTTTGGCTCTATTTCAGGGGCAGCTTATATCTGGGTAAATGGAAATGAGGTAGGTTTTACCAAGGTTTCTAAAACGGTAGCAGAGTTTGATATTACCTCTTTTCTGAAAAGTGGTACCAATACCCTAGCAGTGAAAGTTTTAAGGTGGCATGACGGAAGTTATATAGAAGACCAAGATTTTTGGAGGCTTTCAGGAATTGAAAGAGCGGTTGATATTTATGCAAGACCAAAAACGCACATTGCCGATTACTTTTCAAAGGCCTTATTGGTCAATGATTATAAAGATGGTAACCTATCGGTCAATTTGAATGTAGGAGGAAAAAACACTGGTGGATATGATGCTGTACTTTCACTGTTTGATTCCAACGGCAATACAGTAGCTCAGCAATCTCAAAAAATAACTGGTGCTCAGGTGAATTTCAAAGCCATTAAAGTAGAAAACGTAAAACCTTGGAATACGGAAACGCCTAACCTTTACAATCTCGTTTTAACTTTAAATAAAAACGGGGTATTGATAGACGCTGTAAGCCAAAAAGTAGGTTTCAGAACTGTAGAAATTACAGACAAAGGACTTTTGGTAAACGGAAATAGAATCTTTGTGAAAGGTGTTAACCGCCATGAGCACGATCCTAAAACAGGCCATGTCATTTCTAAAGAAAGTATGCTGGAAGATATCCGTTTAATGAAGCTTTTTAATATCAATACAGTGAGAAGCTCACATTACCCTAATGACCCGTTGTGGTTGAAGTTATGTAATCAATACGGACTTTTTGTAATAGATGAGGCCAATATTGAAACACATGGCATGGGAGCAGAGTTGCAAGGTTGGTTTGATAAAAGTGTTCATCCTGCGTATTTACCAGAGTGGAAAGAAGCTCACCTAGATAGGGCAAGAAGGGTTTTAGAAAGAGATAAAAACCATCCATCGGTAATAGTTTGGTCTATGGGAAATGAATGTGGTAATGGCTCAAACTTTCAGGCTATTTATGATTATATGAAAGGTCGTGATGATACTAGGCCAGTTCAGTCTGAGCAGGCAGGAGAAGAGGCAAATACTGATATAGTTACGCCGATGTATCCTACCATAAATGCTATGAAAAAGTATGCAAGCTCAGGAGCTAAAAGACCATACATCATGTGTGAGTACTCGCATGCTATGGGAAATAGTAACGGTAACTTTAAAGAGTATTGGGATGTGATTTATGGCAGCAATAATCTTCAAGGTGGCTGTATTTGGGACTGGGTAGACCAAGGCTTAGAAGTGAACGACCCATATAAGGGAAAGTATTTTGGCTATGGTGGAGATTTAGGAAGCCAAGACCTAAGGCATGATGAAAATTTTTGTGCTAATGGATTGGTGTCATCTGATAGAATACCACATCCAGGGCTTTTTGAAGTGAAAAAAGTTTATCAGAATGTACATTTCAAAAATTTTGACTGGAAAACAGGAAGCTTTGACGTAAGTCTACAAACTTTCTTTACAGATTATACTTACACCTATAAATTATTAAAAAACGGTTTAGCATTAAAATCTGGTGAACTAAGTGTGAACAATGGAAAAGGAAAAGTAAGCTTACCCGCTTTGGAAGATGGGAATGACTATGTTTTCCAAGTATACGCTTTGCAAAAAAGCTATGATGCCATGATTCCGGCTGAGCACGAAGTAGCTCGTGAAGAGTTTCTTTTTAAGCCACTTAAAGAGGTGATTTTAGTAAAGAATATAAAAGCTACTTCAAAGTTATCGGAGGATGGAGACCTATATAATTTCAACGAAAATGGAATCGAAATATCGTTGAACAAGAAAACGGGAAACGTTGCCAAATTTACTAAAGATGGTGTTTCTTATTTGAGCAGCATGCCGCAGCCATACTTCTGGCGAGCTCCTATTGACAATGATTTTGGACATAACTTTCAAGAAACAGCATCTGTTTGGCGTACAGCCCATACTAGCAAAACCTTAAAATCTGTAGAGCGTTTTGAGGGTGGTATAAAAGTTAACTATACCCTGAATGATGTTTCGGCAGACTATAGCATTAGCTATACCATTTTGGAGGGAGGAAGACTAGCGGTGAAGTCTGATTTAAGTATTAATGATGAAAATGTTTCAGAATTGCCAAGAATGGGAATGAGAATGCAGCTTCCAAAAGCTTTTAATGTGTTGAATTACTATGGCAGAGGGCCTTTCGAAAATTATCAGGATAGAAACACGGCCTCGTTTTTAGGTATTTATGACGGTTTGGTTAAAAACCAGTTTGTAGATACGTATATAAGACCTCAGGAAAATGGCTATAGGACAGATACAAAGTGGGTAGCCATATCTGATGATAAAGGTCATGTTTTTAAGGTAGAAGGTTTGCAGCCATTGAGTTTCAGTGCTTTACATTACATGACGGAGGATTTTGACCCGGGAATGACAAAAAAACAGATGCATCCTACAGATGTTTCTGAAAGAGACGCAACCATTCTTCATATTGATTTGTTGCAAAGGGGTGTTGGCGGAGACAATAGCTGGGGGCAAATGCCTCATGAGCCTTACAGGCTTCAAAATAAAAGCTATTCCTACGTATATATAATCACTTTGGAGGAATAAACTCATAATTTTAGCCTTCTTCAAAAAATAGGAAATGGATCGGAAACATCAGTTAGGAAAGTTAAGGACAGAGAAATTTGATATCTGTATTATAGGGGCAGGAGCAAGTGGTTCGGGTGCGGTTTTAGATGCAGTATTGAGGGGCTTTAAAGTAGCTTTAATTGATAAAAACGATTTCTGTGCTGAGACATCATCAAAGTCTACTAAGCTGATTCATGGCGGAGTAAGGTACTTAGAAAGAGCTTTTAAGCAACTAGATTTAGAACAGCTCAGGCAAGTACGTCATGGATTACATGAGCGTAAAACTTTATTGACTATTGCACCACATTTGGCAAAGCCTATTCCCTTAATTACTCCTGTATTTTCTTGGTTTGAAGGCATGTACTATAGCATTGGCCTTAAGTTATACGGAATGTTTGCTGCTGGTGACGGTTTGCCTTCAGCTAAATGGCTGAGTAAGGCAGATACACTAAAGAGGATGCCTGGGCTTACTGAGAAAATGCATAGTTCGGTGCTTTATTATGACGGTACTTTTAATGATGCCGGCTTTAGTTTAGCCATGGTGAGTTCTGCGGAGTTAAAAGGAGCCATAGTGGCTAATTATGTTTCTCTTAAAGATTTTGAAAAAAATGTTGAAGGGAAATTGACTAAAGCTTTGGTCAAAGACGAAATTAGTGGAGAAAATTTTGAGATAGATGCTAAGCTTTTTATAAACTGTACCGGGCCCTTTTCTGATGACGTAAGGCTCATGGCAGATAAGGATGAGGAATCTAGAATGCGGCCTTCAAAAGGTGTTCATTTTGTGTTTCCTTCTGAGTTTATGAAAGGTGAAGATGCCATGCTAATACCAGAAACTAAAGACGGTAGAGTGGTTTTTGTGAAACCTATCGGCAATAAAATAACGGTAGGAACTACGGATACAGCTTATTCTGACATGGCTAATGAGCCCATACTTGAAAGTGAAGAGGTAGACTATTTACTAGAAACTGTCAATCCGTTTTTAGAAAAGCCCTTAGAAAGAAAAGATATAACAAGTGGTTTTGGCGGCGTACGACCTTTGTTGGCTCCGAAGAGTAGTAAGCGAAAAGAGACAAAAGCTCTTTTAAGAGACCATGAAGTAGAATATTTGCCAGAGTCTGGACTGTTAAGCCTTTTAGGAGGAAAGTGGACCACCTACCGTGTCATGGCAAAAGACGTGATAGATTATGCTGGCGAACTGCTTAATAAGCAAGCCGAATGTGTCACGGCAAATCATAAACTAGTAGGAGCTCAAAACGCTGCTTTTTTAATGGATGTTTATAAAGTGAAAGCATCGAAATTATTATCAGAAGATACGGTGAATCACCTTTACGAAAACTACGGCGACCTTTCTCTAGAGGTACTTATGCTAGTAGAAAGAGAAGCTGGCTTGTCAGAAAAACTTCACCCAGATTATCCATTTATTTTGGCGGAAGCTGCTTTTGCGGTTAAAAGAGAAATGGCTACCAAACTGAGAGATTTCTTTGCAAGAAGAATTAGAATGGAGCTTTTAGACTGGGAGGCTACTAAAGCGTCTATAGATAAAGTAGCTCCAATTTTCCAACGGAACTTAGCTTGGTCTGAAGAAGAAATGACAGCGTATAAGAAGGAGTATGCCGACCTACTAGATAAATTTCAGAAGGTTTCTGGAATTTAAGGCATATTTCTAATGAGGGTAGAACCAAAATAATTAGTTTTGTGTTTTATTTAAACTGATTCTAAATAGTTTTCGATTGAGCAAAGCCACTAGTATATTATCTGAATTTTCACCGGGAGAATCTGTCTTAGTTGATGGTTTTAAAGACGAAGAATTGTCTTTAAAACTAATGGAAATGGGTTTTGTGCCAGGAACTGTAGTGAAGATTGACCGTGAGGCTCCTTTCGGTTGTCCAGTTTGCGTCACTATAGGTGGCGACTATCAAGTATCTCTTCGAAAATCTGAGGCCGCTACGGTTTTAGTAAAAAGCATTATTGTATGAAAGTAGCTCTGATTGGTAATCCAAACAGCGGTAAAACTTCTTTGTTTAATCAGTTAACTGGTCTTAGGCAGAAAGTAGGGAATTTCCCTGGCGTAACAGTTGATAAAAAAATAGGTATTGCAAAGTTAAATTCTGGTGAGAAAGTGGAGGTCATTGACTTTCCTGGAACATACAGTATTTACCCTACGTCTATAGATGAACAGGTAGTTTTAGATGTTCTTTCTAATCCCAAAAATCTTGATTATCCTGATTTAGCCATAGTGGTGGTAGATGCCTCAAACCTTAAAAGGAATATGCTTCTTTTTGAGCAGGTTTCTAATTTGGGCATACCCACGGTTTTAGCTCTTAATATGCTTGATACGGCATTGGATGCAGGTACAGCAGTAGATACCTTAAAACTAGAAGCTCATTTAAAAGTACCAGTAGTAGAGATTAATGCCAGAGAAGGAATAGGTGTAAATGGCCTAAAACTAAGGTTAGAGCAGGCTCTAGTGGAACGCAACGTTCATGAGAATGTGGAAATTGAGGAGAAAGATGCAGCAGCTATTTTAGCAGTAAAAGAAGCGTTTAATCTAGATAATAATTATTTAGCTAGTCAATATTTAGCACAAGGAGATAAATTTAGCTTTTTGGACGAAAGCGAAAAGGAGATAATTAAGGGAATAGCCCAATTACATGGTTTTAGTCCAAGTGCTTTTCAGGCGGCAGAAACGCTAGGTCATTTTCAAGATATAAGTGCCGCTCTAAAAGAAGTGGTACATGTAGGTACAGTAAGGGTAACTACCAGAACCAATAAAATGGATGCTATACTGCTCCATAAAGTTTGGGGTTATGTTATCTTTTTTGGAATCCTTTTCATGGTATTTAATGCCGTTTTTGCCCTTTCAGAATATCCCATGGACTGGATAGATGGTGGCATAGCAGATTTAAACAATTGGCTGAAGGCTGTTTTGCCAGACAGTAAGTTAACTTCATTATTGACAGATGGTGTAATTGCGGGAGTTGGTGGAGTTATTATGTTTATTCCTCAAATAGCCTTGCTTTTTGCGGGTATAGCCATTCTAGAAGAATCAGGTTATATGGCTAGGGTTGTGGTTTTGATGGATAAACTGATAAGACGTTTTGGGCTTAGTGGAAAATCGGTAGTGCCGCTTATGTCCGGCATTGGCTGTGCAGTACCAGCAGTTATGTCTGCCAGAACTATCGGTAGTTGGCAAGAAAGACTAGTAACCATTATGGTAACGCCATTAATGAGCTGTGCTGCTAGGCTACCTATTTATACCATTCTTATTGCTCTAGTAGTACCTAATACATCGCTGTTTGGTGTTTTTGGTTTACAGGGTCTTACGCTAATGGGGCTTTATCTTTTAGGATTTTTATCAGCTCTAATGGCTGGCTATGTCATGAAAAAAATCATGAAGTCTGAGAAGAGAAGC
This sequence comes from uncultured Arcticibacterium sp., assembly GCF_964021845.1. NCBI lineage: Bacteria > Pseudomonadati > Bacteroidota > Cytophagia > Cytophagales > Leadbetterellaceae > Arcticibacterium > uncultured Arcticibacterium sp. Next base: position 55,796 of record NZ_CAXHZC010000001.1, read on the forward strand.
TTTTTTGTGATGGAGCTACCTACTTATAAAGCACCACGATGGGGGCAGGTTTTTTATACCATTTATGAGAAAGTTAAGACTTTCGTTTTTGAGGCGGGGAAGGTAATTCTTGCTATCTCCATCGTTTTATGGGTATTGGCTTCTTATGGGCCAGGCGATAAAATAGAGCAAGCTCCAGAAATAGTGGCTGCCGCAAATCCTGCTTTAGAAGGAACGGACTTAGAAAATGCTGTTTCAAGTTTTCAATTAGAAAATTCTTACGCTGGTTATTTTGGGAAAGCCATAGAGCCAGCTATCAAACCTTTAGGTTATGACTGGAAAATAGGAATAGCCTTAATCACGTCTTTTGCAGCCAGAGAGGTCTTTGTGGGTACCATGTCTACCATTTATAGTATAGGCGGAGACAGTGCCGACGATAATACCATTAAAGCCAGACTAAGAAGAGAAGTGAATCCTGAAACAGGCGAGGCTGTTTTTAACACCGCCACGTCATTCTCTTTGTTGATATTCTACGTTTTTGCTATGATGTGTATGAGTACCATAGCGGTGGTGTACCGAGAAACTAAAGGCTGGAAATGGCCAATGATTCAGTTAGGTTACATGAGCGTACTGGCCTATGTTTCTGCTTTTATTGTTTATCAGATTTTAAAGTAGGGGGTAACCTAGTTTTTAGGATTTTGGCTTATGCTTATGCTTATGCCTTTCAGCTAAATAGAAATCATGCTCGCAAATGGGGCAATGTACTTTTTCGTTGCCTCGTCGTTTGCCACGAATTTGCTCCGCAAAACCACTTGCCAAGATACCCGTAGGTAGGGCGAAAATAGACACTCCCAAAATTGCCATTAGCCCTCCCAAAACTTTCCCCAAAGGCGTTATTGGATGCATGTCGCCATAGCCTACTGTGGTCATGGCATTAACACCCCACCAAAGTGAAGCGGGAATAGAAGAAAAGGCTTCAGGTTGAGCCTCTTGCTCTATATAAAAAGCAAGGCTTGAGGAAATTAAGAGTAGAAATATGATGAAGGAAACACTAAGCAGAAGTTCCTCTTTTTTATCTCTTAATACATTTTGAATAACACGCAAGGCATGAAAGTACCTGCTAACCCTGAAGAGTCGGAAGATGCGAAGGAGGCGAAGTATCTTAACAAAGCCCAGGTCTGTTCTGAAAAACGAAAAGTAGAATGGGAAAATAGCTAGAAAGTCAATGATTCCCCAAGGAGAAAAAATGAACTTAATTCTACCCCAAAATGGATGTTTGTACTCAGTTTTTTCTACACTGGACCAAACTCTCAAGATGTACTCAATAGAGAAAATGGAGACGGAGAATAACTCAAAATCTAAGAAGAACATACGGAATTGATTTCCAATACTTGGGACCGTATTTAGGATAATAGCGACAGTATTAAGGAATATTAGAACCGAAAGGGCAATATTTACAATAAAGCTCAACCCACGCTTTCGCTGGAACTTAATCTCTAAAATTTCATGAATGTGTTTTCTTATTGTCAAAAATACTTGCTTTGCTTGGTGCAATAATAAGCGTTTTGTTAACTATTTAATATGACGATAGTTAGCTTTTCCTATTTTGAGAAGTTTTGATGTCTAAATATGTTTGTCGAAAAAGAATCTAGGCCTTACGGAGAATCTTTTCCATTTTTCGTCCTTTGGCGAGTTCATCTACCAGTTTGTCTAAAAATCTAACTTGCTGTGTCAAAGGAGTTTCTATTTCTTCAATTCTATAGCCACATATCACTCCTTTAATGAGCGGAGCATTTGGGTTTAGTTTAGCCTTTTCAAAAAACGTTTTGAAGGTTACCTTTTCGGCGATAAGATCTATTATTTTCGATTCATCAAAACCGGTTAACCACTCAATTACTTCATGTAACTCTCCTATAGTTCTGCCTTTCTTCTCTACTTTGGTTACATAGTGCGGGTAAACAGAGGAAAAGGTCATGGTCGCCATTCTTTCGTCATGTTCGGGTGTTGTATTAGGCATAATTTTTTTTAACGAATTTAAAGAATCATAAGTTTAGAATTTATTTACGAGAATCTTTTTTGAAGAAGTCTTTTCTGTTCCCCAAATATGTAGGTTGCCAGCTTGGTCAATTTGTAAACCAGCCGCTGCTCCAAATTCAAGTCCTTTTGAAGTCTTAAATCTTTTAGTAGATATCTTAAGCATTATAGGGTCGAAGGCATCTAACCTACTTACAAGAATTAAATCTGCCTGATTGTTTCGACCACCGCCATGAAACCCAATGGCATAAATAGCATTATCATCTTTAAGTAGGTTTATGGATTGATAGCCTGCCCAGTCGTCGGGTGCAGTAAATGAATGTAGAAGTTCTTGTTTTTGGCTTATCAAATTAACCCTGTAAAAATCCCAAATACGGCTATCCCAATTACTGACTACCACAAAGGAGTTTGATGAATTTAAAGCCATTATGCCTGTAGCTCCAGCGGTTTTCTCTTCTGGTTCGCCTTCTCTTTCAATGGTAAATCTTGGTAGCGGATTGGTCCGAGTATCGCTTTGGTGATTGTAAAAATTAACCTTTGAGGAGGTTTTGATAATATTATCTTCTATACCTATGGCTAAGTAGTCTTTACTGACCTGAAAACCACCTGCGTGCCTAAATGGGTCGCCCATGAGGTAAATTAGTTTTTCAGTTTTTTGCGAAGCCAAATCTGCCTGCAAAATGTAAGCGAGTTTAGACGAACTACCAGATATTAAAAGTTTCTCACTTCCATTTAGCTCAATGACCTGTACACCTTGAAAATGCCCATTCTTAACAGGAACGTCAATGTCGTTGTCCAAAACAAAAACTTCAGGCATAATATTTAGGTGAGCAAAGGCATCTGGAACGTTCTTTATTTGTTGTGCAAAGCTTGAAATTAGTTTTGATAACAAAAAAATGAATAGACAAAGGAATTTAAATATGGGTGCTGGTTTTGTGAATTTCAATATTTTGGGCATTAGCTAAGATTCTTTCTTTAAATCTAATTGATTTTTGAGAGGTTTGGAAATTATAAAAGATTGACCTTTGTAGCTAACAGCCGGGTAAAAATTTTAATTTGCCTTTGATAGATAAGTAGGGTCTTATATCATATTCAATGTGAAGGCTTGTTTAAGCCAGAGGTTTGATGGCATCACATCTGAACTACAAGCTTCGTTGAGTACAAAATTATAACTCGGGTTTAGCTATTTTTTCAGCGATTCTTCGTTCATTTCAATTGCTGTTAACTCATCTTCTTTTACTTGAGTAGATTCAACCACAATTCTAATCTGTTATACACCCATTTAGCTTTGTTTTGAATATTGCTCCCAAGTCTGTTTCAAAACCAGGATTCAATTCTATTGAATTCCCCGCGTCAAAAATAGCGACTCTATTCATGCTAATTTTACTAGTGGCTGTGATTGAATTTTGGGCGAGGTGTGCTCCATTTCGAATGTCAACAGTTTTTAAGTTTTTTGCTATTTCACAAAAGCTTTTGACATAGTAGTTGAAGCCATTCACTCCGTTGTTGGCAGTAAAATAGACTTTATCGTTATTGAAAAAGAACTGAGATATGTAAGAACGTAAATTGCTAATACCTGTTTGTCTAATGTCCATAGTTTGAAAAGTGCCATCATTCGTGCCATCCGTTTGCCAGAGATCTAAATCTTCCTGGCTGCTTAAAGAGGCTGGGAAATAGATTATGGAATCATTAATTACTATATTAAAATCATTAACAATTAATCCTGAATAGAAAACTGAAGTTCCATGTGATGTTCCATCAGTTTTCCAAAGCTTTGAATTATTAATATTTGTTGCTCTTGAAAAAATGTAATAATAGCCTTGGAGTGGCTCATCAAATATAAAATCTCCGGTGTATCCAGTTTGGTCAGATAAATCAATCAACATTTCAGTTTTTTCTGATGTACCATTTGTTTTCCAAAGAGCATAGCCTGTTACACCATCATTCGCAAGAAAAATAACGGTACTATCATTTATTTTTCTAATATCTCGTGGTATAGAGCCAGCATACTCGTTTGGATTGATGTCTTTTATCATAAATGTCCCTATTTGTGTACCATCACTAATCCACAATTCTTTTCCGGAATTTTGTTCTTCCGCAGAAAAAAATAGTTTGTCTCCTAAAGCAGCATGTTCTTCAGCATGTATTCCACTTCGAACTAAGTGGGTACCCGCTTCTGTTCCATCACTTTGCCACAAGCCTATAAGAGAGTTTTGATAGCTAGTGAAAAATAATTTACCGTTTGCATCGAAAAGGTCTAGAATAATAGTATTAAGCTTTTTTATTTCTCTAGGAGGTTCTGACCCATTATAACTCCAAAGTGTAGCTCCGTCATTCCAAAATAAGGTTTCATTTGAAATGCAAAATTTCCTTATATCAGTAAAGGTTTTCGAAGGACTAATATTTTTAAAAGGAACAATTCCATTACTTTTCCAAGTACCATATCTGTTTAGTAAAAAAATTTGATCCTTATAGGTTATTAAATCACTAATTTCACTATTAGCAGAATGAAAGCTAAACACGTCATTAATCTTTTCTGCAGGGTATGAGTTGGTGTCGAAAAACAGATTGGTACTTTCTTCATTTCCGTTTGTTTTCCATAATGCATTTCCATGCTCATTATCTGGAAAGGTAAAAAAGAACCCTTCTGAGTTACCTGTGGATAATATTGGAAAGAAGATAGACGGTGAACCAAATTCTTCTTTTACCAGATCGCCAAGAAAGCTAACTTGAGTTCCATCTGAAACGAAGAGTTCGTAACCAAATTCATCGTGGTAGGCCACAAAAAACATTTTATTGGAAGTTCCATAAAACGGATACGCATTTGAAAATGGAGCGTTTGACGGTAAATCATTTATGCTAGTCAGTTTGCCTATATTAGAATTATAATAATAAAGTTTACAGTTGTCCAAAGTATCGCCGGCTACAAAATATGGTCCTAAACCAGAATCTGTAATGTATCTATAAATCCCATCTTTACTTCCTTCTCCAAAATCTTTTACTATTTCAGTGCCAAGAGTAGTTCCGTCAGATTTCCAGAGTTCATTCCCGTGTATGCCGTCGTCTGCTATAAAAAGTATTGTATCTTGACTAGCGTAAATTGATATTTCGTTAAGTTGATTAACAAAAGCACTGCCAGTTTTATTTAAATCTACTACTAAATTGGTTCCAATCTTTGTCCCGTCAGTTTTCCATAACTCCTGACCATGAACTCCATCATTGGCCGTGAAAAAAAGTTGGTTGTTTGTTTTGATAAAATTGGAAGGTGAAGCGTTTTCTCCTGGTCTAATATACACTCTATCTGTAGTTCCTGTACTTTCTTGATATATCCAAATATCACCAGAAGCATTGATTATCAGATTGTCATTTAAAATTGCTAGGTCTTTAAAGTATGATGACTTTGAACCATAGCTAATATCCTTAATCAGAACTGTACCTTCCTGTGTTCCATCAGTTTTCCATAATTCCCTCCCTAAATCAGAAATAGCTGAAAAAAAGAGGTTCGATGATGAGCCAATTAAGTTTTCTGGGGAAGAGCTGCTTTGTCCTGAGTAGATATCTGAAACCAGTATAGTTCCAGTGGCAGTTCCGTCAGTTACCCATAACTCCGTACCATTAGCACTTTGGGCTGAGAAGTAAGTTTTACCCTGCCAATTAGTGAAATTGGCAGGGTAGGAGTTTGCAATTCCTGGATTAATGTCTTTTAGTAAGATAGTACCTGTCTCACTTCCATCCGTAACAAAAAGTTCTTTTCCACTGTTTTCAGTTTGGGCTACGAAGTATGCCTTATTTCCTGAAATATGAAAAGCTCTGAGGGTGTTGTTTTTTAGAAAAAGCGAGATTGAGTTTGCCCTTCCTGGTATAAGGTCGATAATTCTGTGCGTTCCATCAGGGCTACCATTCGATATCCAGGGTTCATTGCCATAATCGTATTCGTTTCCAATAAATATTATATTATCTCCAAAATTTTCCGCGTACTGAAGAAGGAAAGAGAAATTACTGCTGCGTTGAGGAAGATTCTTGCCTTTAACTAGGTTTGTGCTTTCTAGTGTTCCATTGGAAGTATAAAGGCCGCCTTGGGATAAATACGGTAAATTTTGTGTGTTAAAAAGAATGCTTCCATTCAACTCTATTGGTTGGCCAGGGTAAGAGCTTGAATTACTTGTAACAATATCTTTTAAAATAGTCTGACCAAAAAGCGAAATAAAGAAATTACAAAATAGAAGACTTAGCCCAACGACTTTCATAGTGGTGAAATTAGAGACTTAGATTATAAATCATACAAGTATAGCTAAAATTAAACTTTTATTCAATTCGCTTTTTAGACCATAATTAAAGGTTAATACTAATTTCAATTAGGAGCTATTCTTTCAATAAAGATATTTTTTTTACAATTACTTTTTTATTTCAAAGCACTTGCTTAGTTTTGTGTCATCAATGGGAAGACAAAAGGCATATTGTGAGGAGGAGGTGATAGAAAAAGCCATGGCGGTTTTCTGGAAAAATGGCTATGAAGCTACTTCTGTGCGTATGTTAGAGAAGGAAATGGGGATAAACCAGTTTTCTATTTATTCCAGTTTTGGCAATAAGCAAGGGGTCTTTTTAGAGAGTGTGAAGTGTTATAAGAAGAAGTTGAGTTGTATTACTGATAAACTAAAAGCTTCTCAAAACGGTATTGCTGGTATCAAAGAATACTTCTATGACTTCCAAGATTTTTCTGAAGCCAGCCATTTGAAAAAGGGCTGTATGGTGGCGAAGACCCTGGGCGAAACTTGCGACAAAACGGATTCAATTATCACGGAGGAATTGATGAAGTTTTCTAATAGTCTGAAGGAGCTTTTTAAAGTGAATTTGGCACAAGAACCAGGAAGAAGTGAAGCTGACATTGAGAAACAAGCCAACTATCTAATGATTTGTCTTCAAGGTTTGTCACAGGCATCAAGAATTTATACACAGGAGCAGCTGGAAGATTTTATTGAAACAACGTTTAAGAACTTATAGATTTTTTTTGAACCAAAACTAAGCAATTGCTTAGTAAATGTAAATAATGAAAAAATGAATGTAGCTAGACTTAAAGTGGGGGATAAAGCTCCCAATTTTACCACTAAAGATATTAGGAATCATAAAGTGACACCATTTCAGGCTAATAAATGGACTTTTATTTCTTTTCATCGTTTTGCGGCTTGCCCTTTTTGTGTTTTAAGAACTAATGAACTCATTCGTCGCTATGATGAGTTTGGCGAGAATGATATTGACATCATCAGTATTTGGCCATCAAGTGCAGAAAAAATGCTTAAAGTGGGTGAGCATGTTAGCACTCCTTTTCCATTGGTATCTGATGAAAAGAAAGTTCTCTTTGAAAAATTTGGGGTAACAGAATCTTCTAAGAGTTCAATGTTAAAGTTGTTTCTTCATCCAAAGCTTGTTTGGGAGGCCAATAAACTTTCTAAAACCTTAAAAGACGAAGAACCAGAATTAGACCATGCTTTACTTCCAGCAGAGTTTTTGGTTAATCCAAAAGGTGAAATAGTGTTCGCTCATTATGCCGAGCATTATGGAGACCATGTTTCTGTGGATAAATTATTGTCATTCAGAAAAGAAGTGCCCACTCTTGAATATGCCTAAAAGCGGGTCTAATTAAGAATTATACATATTTTTTATAACAAATCTAAGCGGTTGCTTAGTAAAATTTAATAACAAACATAATTATGAGCATTTCAATTAGCAATAAGGTAGCATTAGTAACCGGGGCAAATCGAGGAATAGGTAAAGCAATCACGGAATCTTTCCTTAATCATGGAGCCAGAAAAGTTTATTTGGCAGTACGTGATATTAATTCCACTAAGGCTTTAGAAGAAAAGTATGGCAACAAAGTGGTAACACTTCAGGCTGATTTGACTAATCAGGCTTCCATCAATGCATTAGCTGAAGCCGCAAAGGACGTTGAGATTGTGGTAAATAATGCGGGAATAGCAAAAATAGCCTCACCATTAAGCGAAGATGCAGAGGACACTTTAAAGCAAGAATTGGACGTAAATATTTTCGGTTTACTCCGTGTAGCGAATGCATTCGCTGGAACTTTAGAAAGCCACAAGGGAGCACTGGTACAGTTAAACTCTGTGGCTTCTATTAAAAACTTCCCAGATTTGTCGACCTATTCTGCTTCTAAAGCAGCAGCATATTCTTTAACACAAGGTTTGAAAGTGAAGTTGGGAGAGAGAGGTGTTAGTGTGTTGAGCGTTCATCCAGGGCCTATAGCCACAGATATGGGAGCAGCTGCTGGTTTTACTGAAGCGGCAGATGCTTCGGTGGTTTCTGAGGGTATAGTAAATTCACTTCAAGCAGGAGATTTTCATTTATTCCCAGACGAAGTAGCAAAGCAGTTTGAAGGTGTGTACCAGTCGTATTCTGATAACATGATTACAGCTGAATAATTGACATAAAAAAAGCGGCAATTTCTGAGAGTTGCCGCTTTCTTAGTAAAAACAATCCTAGCCCCAAAGGCTATCAAAAGTGTAATCAGAGCCCTCAATGCACCAGAAATCCCCTTTTATGAATCTAAAGTCTTGGTTTAAATCGTTTAAGGCTTTCATTTGAGTATTTGAAAGTTCTATATCGGCAGCTGCTAAATTTTCAGCCAAACGAGATTCATTTACAGATTTTGGTATAACTGTGGTTCCTCTAACCACCGCCCATGCCAGCATTACTTGTGCAGTTGAACAGTCTTTTTCTTTAGCAATCTCTTTTATAACCTCATTTTCAAAAAGCTTAGGTTCATCTGCCGATTTTCTCACCGCAGGTCTATCTGCCGAACCCAAAGGAGCATAAGCTGTTAATATTATATTTTTCTCATCACAATAGCTCTTTAGCTCGTTTTGTTGCAAGAAAAGGTGCATTTCAACCTGGTTTACCTCAGGAGTAACACCGGTTTTTTCAATAATCCCATCCATTTTACTTGGACTAAAATTAGAAACACCTATGTGTTTTGCTAAGCCAGCTTCCTTCATGGCTATCATGCCTTTCCATGTTTCTTCCAGTGGTGTAACCGAAAGGCTCACCATGTCAGCAGCAGTTTCAGGATACATGCTAGTATCTTTCAAAACCACGGGCCAGTGAATAAGGTAAAGGTCTAGGTAGTCTAACTGAAGATTCGCCAAGGTAAGCTTTAATGCAGGTTCTATTTGCTCTGTTCTGTGCGAGTTGTTCCAAAGTTTAGAAGTTATCCAAAGGTCTTCTCTTTTGGCTTCACCCGCTTTAAAAGAATCTGCGAAAGCTTCGCCAATTTCTTTTTCATTACCATAAACATGGGCACAGTCAAAGTGGGTATAACCCAAAGTGATGGCGGTTCTAACAGCCTTGTAAACATCTCCAGGAGCGGCTTTCCATGTTCCTAAGCCCAGAACGGGCATTTTGTCTTTATTTGATAGTTCTAAGTATTTCATGTTTTGTTTTATTGGCCATTAGCATTGGGCTTTTAGCTATCAGCTATTTTAGAAAATGTTTAATGGCTATTCGCTTTGAGCCCGTAGCCATTTGTATAGTATATTAAAAAAAGAACAAATATGAATGAGCAGGCCAGTATCGTAAAGTTAGCACCTAATATCAAAAATTAAGAAAATGCCTTTTTCAATCGCTCCACAGCTACTTCTAAATTTGCTCGCTGTGTTCCAAAATTTACTCTAAAATAACCTTTTCCTTTAAACTGATGTCCTCCAGAAACACCAAGACCGTGTTTGACAAGATAATCCTCCACATTTGGTATGTCTTCTCTGTCGCATTTTACCCATGCTAGGTAAGTAGCTTCTAATGGAGTCATAGTTAGTGAAGGAATTTTATTGATTTCTTCTAGCAGGTAATCGTGATTGCCTTTCAAATACGCAACTAATTCTTTTCGCCAAGGTTCGCCATGCTTATAAGCCGCTAGCATGGTTTGAGCCATGAAATAATTATTATGTGGCATAATTCCGAAGGCTGCATCTTGGAATTTCTTCCTTATTTGTGGGTTCGGGATAATGGCCATTGACCCTCCTAAACCAGCAATGTTAAAAGTCTTAGAAGGAGCTAATAGTGTTACACTATTTTGCTCTGTACGGCTATCCAGTGATGCTACAGATATATGTTTTGCATTGGAGTCTAATATCAAATCGCAGTGGATTTCATCAGATACAAGTACCAAATCATGTTTCTCGCAGAATTGCGTTAATGCTGTCAATTCAGCTTTGTCAAAGGCTCTCCCGTTAGGATTATGAGGATTGCAAAGCATGTACATTTTAGTATTCTCATTGACCTGCTTTTCCATTTCTTGGAAATCCATTTCCCATCTTTCATTTTGCCAAACAAAAGGAATTTCAGCGGTTTTTAAACCTATGGTTTTTCCTGCCAAACTTAAGTGATAGTAAACAGGAGTGGAGGTCATTATTTCTGCAGCAGCATCATTAAAAATACGGGCAGAAGCATGAAGACCAGGTACTAATCCTGGCAATAGCACTATCCAATCTTTTTCTACTTTCCAGTTATGACGGGTGGCCAAACGCCCCATGATAACTTCATAAAGTTCGTCTGAACCCATGGCATAACCATATATCTTATGGTCTACTATTTTCTGAAGGGCTTCTGTAATTTCCGCAGGACTTTCAAAGTCCATGTCGGCTACCCAAAGGGGCAAAACATCATCAGGGAATTTATCCCATTTGATACTTCCTGAGTTTTTTCTGTTGGTTGGTTTATCGAAATTGAATGGCATCGAAGGCGATTTTGGTTATAATTTAAATGATAATTTCTCACGAAAAGTTCGCCGAAAAGAGGTATTCTCAGGAATAGCCAAAACGATGAATCAATTCCTGTTTTGGTCTATTTTATGCTATGATTTAGTTGAAATAGCTTTAATTTTAAGCAACAAATTTCAACCATCATGAATCGAAATACATTTCTAAAAACCTCTGCCTTGGCATCTGCCGGAATACTTTCAAGGCCTTTTATCACTTATGCAAATGCATCAAAGTACCGTGTGGCACTAATAGGCTGCGGCTGGTGGGGTACTAATATTTTGAGAGAAGCCGTAGCTAGCGGTGTTGTAGAAGTGGTGGGACTTTGTGATGTACATGAAGCTCAAGTTACTACCTGTGAAAAAGAATTGAACACTTGGTGTACAGATAAGCCAAAGAAGTTTAAAGACTTTAGGGATTGTATCAAAAATGCAAAACCAGACATTGTTATCAATGCTACGCCAGACCATTGGCATGCTTTAATTGCTATTCATGCTCTAAATAATGGCTGCCATGTTTTTCTTGAAAAACCTATAGGGCATACCGTAAAAGAAGGTACCGCCATTCAAAAAGCCGCCAGAGCCAATAATAGAATATGTATAGTTGATTTCCATAGAAGGTATTCTCCGCATAATGTGAGCGGAATGGAGTTTTTGAAATCAGGGAAAGTGGGTCGAATTCAGGAAGTACGTGCTTTTGTGAATTATGCTGGCGGTGGAGGTAAGCAAAAACCTAGTGAACCTAAACCAGCGGATATGGACTGGGATATGTACTGTGGTCCAGCTAAATTAATAGACTACCATTCTAGTATTCACCCAAAAGCGTGGCGACGCCAAAGAGAGTTTGCTAATGGAACACTTGGCGACTGGGCACCACACTGGTTTGACCAAATTCTTTGGTGGACAGAAGAGAAGGCTCCAAAGAAAATATTCTCTACAAGTACGAAAAAGATACATGACAACATTCAAACGGTGCCAGAAAATCAATTGGTAACTTATGAGTTTGAGGACTTTATTTGTTTCTGGGAACACAGTATCAATAACAAACGCCCAGTACAACAAGGTGAAAATGTAGGAGCGTATTTCCATGGAACGGAGGGTACATTCCACATGGGTTGGCATGGTGGCTGGACGTTTTACCCACATAATAAAAACGCAAGTCAATTGCACGAAGAGCCGCAACTAGACTTACCAGACGGTCAAAATATCAAATTAGTGTGGGCCGATTTCTTAAACTCTATCAAAACGGGAGCATTACCTCATGCAGACATAGAACATGGCAGACAAGCCACCAATATGTCATTGTTAGGTATGCTGTCAAATAATTTAGGCAGAAGCATCATCTGGGACCATGAGAAGGATATGATAAAAGATGACCCTGAAGCTAACAAGCTTCTAAGCAGAGATTATAGAGGGGAGTGGGTTTATCCGAGTTAGAATTAGCAATAAGTGTTTGGACACGGGGAAATTAAAATCCGTGTCCAATCCCAGCCTGTCGGCTGGCGGTCTTGTTTATCCGTGTTCTATTTGAAGTAAAAAAGCGTCCATAAAAACATCTAACTCCTTTTGAAGTTCTCCGCTCATTGCAGGATTAACCTTCCCCTTAATTCCGGAAATTACCAACTGCGTTTCTGCACTAAGTTTGCACTGAATAGTGCTTAAAACCAAAACTAATTGTTCCATCGCTTTTTGACCAGAAGCCGCCCCTACAATTATCCCAACAGATTTATTGGTGAACACTCCAGTAGAAACACACCATTCCAATGCATTTTTAAGTACCGCTGGCATGCTGAAAACATATTCCGGCGTTGAGATTAAAATGGCGTCAGCAGATGCAATCGCTTTTCTAAAATTCATGATAGACTCAGGTAGTTCACCTTTGTCAAGCGTAGGATTAAAATGTGGCAAGCTATCTAAGCTTTGAGACAAAATTATGTTCGCCTCATTTGTGAATTCCTCTTTTAAATAACTCAATAGCTTATTATTGCTAGAGTTGGGTATCAAGCTTCCAGAAATAGCAAGGATATTAGGTTTCATTGAAGAATCATTTATGGCTCGATAATCTACCCCTTCTTCTTAAAAATCCCTTTCCAAGACTTCTTTTTAGGGGCACTCGCTCGTTCTTCTTTTTTAACTGGCAATTTCAGAATAGCTTCACTTAGCGTAGGTATATCTGTGCCGCCAAAAGTGCCTGACGACATCAATAATAGGTTTGACTGGTACCAGTTTATTCCTTTAAGGTAGGCGTCTAGCTCTTCTTTTGTGGTGAAAATTTTTAAGTCTTCTCTGCCAAAAGCTGCTTTGATTTCTTCTGGCGAAATGGATGGCATCTTTTTCATTTCCACCGTATGCGGGCTATAAAAAACCACTGCTTGGTCGGCTGCGTTTAACTTTTCGGCGTAATGCGGTAAGAAGTCTTTATTTAAGCTGCTATAAGTATGTAACTCATAGCAAGCCACTAATTGCCTTTCTGGGTATAGTTCTTTACCTGCAGCCGTGGTAGCACCCACTTTAGAAGGAGCATGAGCAAAGTCTCTATAAATAACCGTATTTTTATTTTCACCTAGCTTTTCTAATCTCTTTGCAGCTCCGCTGAAAGTTTGAATCGCCTCATAAAACATCTCCTCGGTAATGGCTATTTTTTCCAAAATCTCCTTAGCTCCCTGAAGATTTTTCATGTTATGCTCTCCAAATATTTTCAGAGGAACATTACCATTTTTAGTCTTTAAAGAAGTTTTACCATCTTTTACTTCATAAGGGTGAGCAGTATATGGAATTTGATTTACATCTTCTCTTACTTGCTTGCCTATTATGTTGGCTATATCATCTGTTTCGTCCCAAAGTAGCGTGCTTGCTTTAGGCATGCCATCGGCTAATTGTTCAAAAGCCTTTACATAATCCTCAAAAACAGGGAAGACATTAAAATGGTCCCAAGCAATTCCGGAAATTAGCGTAATATGCGGGTGATAGAAAAGGAACTTTGATTTCATCTCTAAGGCAGATGATAAGTATTCGTCAGCTTCAAGAATTATAACAGGAGCGTCATCAGTAAGCTTAACCATAAGGTCAAAACCTTCAATCTGAGCACCTACTAAGTAGTCAAAATTCCTATTATAATATTTCAATACATGTAGTATTATGCTAGTAATAGATGTTTTTCCATGACTTCCAGCTATGGCAATGCGTTGTTTGTTTTTTGTCTGTTCAAAAACATATTCTGGAAAAGAATATACTTTCAAGCCTAATTCTTCCGCCATCTTTAGTTCTGGATTATCTTTTCTGGCGTGCATCCCTAAAATCACCGCATCCAAGTCTTTTGTGATATTGTCTGTGTTCCAACCTATCTTTTCTGGAAGAATGCCAGCCTTTTCTAACCTTGATTTTGCGGGGTCGTAAATTTCATCATCTGAGCCAGTTACGTTGTAACCTTTCTGAAGTAATGCTAAAGCGAGGTTATGCATGATAGCTCCGCCAACAGCTATGAAGTGGATGTTTTTTATCGTTTTTGACATTGAAAAGAGTTTGGCTCTGTTATTAACAAATTATGATTTTGCTATGGAATTAAATTGCAATTTGTGAATTTTATATCACATTTGCACAAGGTTTTGCGGGTCCAGCCCTTTCTGGAATTAAAATTTTACAATACTGTAGGTCGAATAGCTTAGAATGAAAAGATACATTGATTTAATTCAGCAGACTTTTGAATTTCCAACAAGAGAGTTTGGGGTTGATGTGGATAATACCCTTCTTTTTAATAATGTACCCTTGATGGATATCATTGAGAAATACGGTACACCGCTAAAACTGACCTACTTACCTAAGATTTCGGAACATATTGAAAATGCTAGGCTTATTTTCAAAAATGCTATGAAAAAGTACAATTACTCTGGGTCATATACCTACTGTTATTGTACCAAATCCAGTCATTTCAAGTTTGTTCTTGAGGAAGCTTTAAAAAACAATATTCACTTAGAGACATCCTCTGCTTTTGATATGCCTATTATTCAGGCATTAGAAAAAGAAGGTAAAATTTCAAAAAACAATTACATTATATGTAATGGACACAAAAGACCGCAGTATTTAGAGTACATCTCTGAAATGCTTAATGATGGTTACAAAAACCTGATACCGGTTTTAGATAATTTAGATGAGATAGACCATTATTTAGAACATGCGGATAAAGCAAAAGAGGTTCAAATAGGGATAAGAATAGCAACGGACGAAGAGCCAAATTTTGCTTTTTATACGTCACGTTTGGGTATCCGTTATAAAGATGTGGACGAACTTTATTTAGAGAAAATAAAGCCAGACCCTCGCTTTAAGCTTAAAATGCTTCACTTTTTTATAAATTCAGGCATAAAAGATACTGCTTATTATTGGTCTGAACTTACTCGCTTTATGTTTAAATACTGCGAGATGAAAAAGATTTGCCCTGAGTTAGATAGCATTGATATTGGAGGAGGCTTACCTATACAGACTTCCGTGGTGTTTAATTATGATTATCAATCTATGATTGACGAAATTATAGAAAATATTCAGTGGATTTGTAATAAAAATGATGTGCCTGTTCCAAATATCTTCACCGAATTTGGTAGCTATACAGTAGGGGAGAGTGGGGCCACTATTTATAAGGTAATTGACATCAAACAGCAAAACGACCGTGAGTTTTGGTACATGATTGATGGCTCTTTCATTACGCAACTGCCTGATTCTTGGGGTATTGGGCAGAAATACATCATGTTGCCAGTTAATAATTGGGATGCACCATATACCAAGGTGAATTTAGGTGGTTTGACCTGTGATTCGGCAGATTATTATAACACGGAAGCACATTCAGAAGACCTTTATATGCCAATGTTTAATGAGGATAATGAAGAACAGTATATTGGCTTTTTCCATACTGGTGCGTACCAAGAATCACTTGGAGGTTATGGCGGTATTCAGCACTGTTTAATACCCTCTACTAAACACGTTTTGGTGAATTTGGACGAAGAGGGAAACCTGACAACAGAGCTTTTTGCTGAAGAGCAAGACTCAGAGTCTATGATGAAAATATTAGGCTATAGAACCGAAAGAGGCAAGGCTGAAAAGCTTGAGAAATCATAAATTGCCTCGCAAATTCAAATATCTAAGCAAGTGGTTCGTTTTTTGTAAGAATGCTTAGAAAAGACTTAAAAACAAGATGAAATTAAGATTATTTGCTTTTTTAATAATAGGAACATACATATTCTCTTCATGCGTTAAAAAGCAATGCCCGGCTTATGGCCAGGCAGAGCAGCCTGCCGCTGAAGTGGAGGTAGTTAATGTATAGGAATCAATAATTTCCATTATTGACTCCTATTTGGCGTTTCTGTTTTTTTCAATCTATTCTTTTACTGATTTGCTCTAGTGCCCAGTTTGTTCTAGCAGCAGATGTTCCGGTAGAAACACTTTCTCCTTTATTATTTAATTGGTTAACTATGCCTTGTATTAGTGGCTGCTGAATATGCTCGGGCATTTCAAAATTGAAGCTTTGTTTGGCTTTGCCGTCAATAAATAAATCAACGTTTGTTCCTTCAAAGAAAGGAAACGCTATACGTCCCTTAGAGCCATAAATGGTTGTCATTTCTAGTTCTGAGTTTTCAGAAGTTGCAAAACACCAACTTCCCATTCCCATAGCTCCGCTTTCAAAGGAAAAGGTGCCTAATGTGGTATCTTCTGCTTGGTATATTCCTCCAAAGTTTTTCGCTATTCCGGAAGCCTTAGTAATAGGGCCAAGAAGAAAATCTAGATAATCTAATTGGTGTGAAGCTAAATCGTAAAAATATCCCGCACCAGCTATTTCAGGGTTTGTACGCCAATTCTCATGATTGTCAGATTGACCAACAATATCTGGCTCTAATGATTTATGAACTTTCACATCCACAAAACGAATAGTACCAATACTACCTGAATCTACAAGTTCTTTGATTTTTAAGAAGTTTGGTAAAGCTCTTCTGTAATAAGCTACAAAAAGAGGCACGCCTGCCTTTTTACAAGTTTCTATCATGCTTAGGCACTCTGCATGATTTCTGGCCATTGGTTTTTCTACGTAAACGGGTTTTCCTGCAGCTGCAGCCATGGCGGCATAAGGTGCGTGACCATTTGGTGGAGTGGCTACATATATAGCATTGATTTCAGGGTCATTTATAAGTTTTTCGGCATCATCGTACCATTTAGGTACGCCATGTCTTTCGGCAAAGTCTTTTGCCTTGGCTCCTGTACGTCGCATAACTGCTACTAGTTCCGAGCCCTCAGCTTTTTGAAAAGCTGGTCCACTTTTCTTTTCACATACATCACCTACTCCTATAATGCCCCACTTTATCATTTTGTATCTTTTTAAGGTTGATTTTTTCGCAAGTTAATATTTAGAAAATAGTCACAAATCTATTTGCCAACTAATTCTCTTTTAAACTGGCTTGGCGTCTTACTTGTTACTTCTTTAAACTTTTTATTGAAGTTTGATAAGGTATTAAATCCACTTTCGTAGCATACTTCTGCCACACTATGTTTTTCGTTTTCTAGCATTTTACATGCATTTCCTATTCTAATTTCGGAGATAAAATCGGAGAAAGTTTTGTTAGAGCGTTTTTTAAAATACCTGCAAAACGCAGGAACGGTCATGTTTGCAAGATTTGCCACATCTTCTAGCTTTATGGCTTGTTTAAAATGTTTCATGGCATAATCATACACATTATGCATCCTTTCGGTTTCAGATTGTTTGTGAGTGTTGGTATAACCTAAACTCGCTATAAATGCAGTGTCAGAACTTTTTGATAAAGTATTAAGTAAAGACAGCAAAGTTAAAATGGCATCAAAGCCATCGGTTTGTGAAAGGCGTATTAGTTCCTCTTTTATTTTCAATCTAGATTTTCCGGTAAATTCAATTCCCCTGTAACTATCTTGAAGTAACTTATTCATTTTGATAGATTCTGGCAGGCTGCTCAGCGTGTTGTCTAAAAATTCCTGAGTGAAATAAACAACTATTCCCCTGGTTGATAATTCAGAGTTTGGTTCAAAATAGCTCTTGTTATTTCTCCAAAGGTGTGGTAAGTCAGGCCCCAAAAGCACGGTATCTCCTTTTTCAAAGTGCTGTATACTGTCGCCAATTAGCCGAGTTCCTTCACCTTCTAAAACTGTAAATAGTTGGTAATGAGGGTGGAAGTGCCAGTTTGGGTCAAAAAAAGGTTCCCTTAAATCTAAAACGGTAATGGAACTTAAAGGGCTATCAATATTTTTTTCTAATGGTGTTCTCAATCTACTGATTCTTTTATTTTGTCATTAAGTTAACCTATTTTGTAAATATAGGTTAAAAAACAGTCAGTAGTAGCAAATTTATAGGTAGTTAATTGTTATATTCCTTGATAATATTGTAAAATAAAAATGCGTATAGGAAGATGACTAATAAACTAGGAATGAATCTCTTACTCTGGGGAGTGGATATGACAGAGGAAATGTTTCCAACATTGGAACTGATAAAAGAGACTGGTTTTGACACCGTTGAAATTCCAATTATGGATACAAATCCCAAAAAGTGGGAACCATGGAAAACGAAACTAGACGAGCTAGGATTAACTGCGGTAGCAGAAACAATTAATGGTCCTGAGCACAATAGCATAGATAAGAGTGAATTTAAGAGAAAAGAAGCACTAGATTTTAATAAGGCTGTTTTAGACTGTGCGGATGTGCTAGGTGCTGAGCTTTTGATTGGACCTATTCATTCGGCTTTGGGAGTTTTTACGGGTCAACCAGCCACGGAAGAAGAAAAAAAATGGGGTGCTGAGGTACTTCATGACTTATCTGAACATGCTCAGAGGTATAATATCACTTTGGGCTTAGAATATCTGAACAGATTTGAGAGCTATTTAGTCTCCTGTACAGATGAGCTAGTAGAGCTTATGGGGAGAGTTAATCATCCTTCCTGTAAGCTCATGTTTGATACTTTTCATGCAAACATTGAAGAAAAAAGGTTGCCAGATGCCATCAGGAAGATGGGGGAACATTTGGTTCATGTTCAATTATCGGAAAACGATAGAGGAACATTAGGGCATGGCCATGTTAATTTTGAAGAAGTGATAAGCACTTTGAAAGAAATTGATTATAAAGGTGTGATAAGTGTGGAGGCTTTCAGCCAAAAGCTTGTAGCAGCTAATATCTGGAGAAAGCTATTTGAATCTGAGGAGCAACTGACCAAAGACAGTTATAAATATTTGAAGGTTTTGACAAGGTAGAGCTAGGAATGTACAATGCTCTAATGACAAATGATTGAATGCAGCTACCAGCTCAATCGTGTCCTTCTATCGGCGAATAAATTAGCAGAATGGAAGAACAGTCTCACAAGGAGCGAGGACATATCCTCAACTAAAAAAAAGAAATTAAAAAACGCTAATGGCCAAAAGCCTAAAGCTCAAAGCAAAAAAAAACATGAGTAAAAAGATAAACATCGCGATAGTAGGTTTAGGATTTGGAGCCGAATTTATTCCAATTTACCAGCGTCATCCAGATGCTAACATGTATGCTATTTGTCAGCGTAATGTGGAGAAGTTAAATGCCATTGGAGATGCCTTTGGTATTGAAAAAAGATACTCAGATTATGATGAGTTATTGAAAGACCCGGAAATTGACGCAGTACATATTAATTCGCCTATTCCTAATCATGCGGAGCAAACCTTAAAAGGGCTTTATGCAGGTAAAGATGTGGCCTGTACAGTACCTATGGCCACTTCTGTGGAAGACTGCATGAAGATAGTAAAGGCTTGTAAAGAGACAGGGAAGAAATACATGATGATGGAAACCGTGGTGTATGCCCGTGAGTTTCTATATGTAAAAGAGTTACATGAAAAAGGAGAGCTAGGAAAAGTGCAGTTTTTAAAAGCCACACACCAGCAAGACATGGACGGCTGGCCTGACTACTGGCCGGGCTTACCGCCTATGCACTATGCTACGCACTGTGTGGGGCCTGTTACGGGTTTATTAAAATTAGAAGCTGAATATGTGTCTTGTTTTGGTTCAGGAACCATCAGAAAAGAATTGGCAGATATTCATAATTCGCCTTTTGCGGTGGAGTCTGCTCATATTAAGTTTAAAGATTCAGACTTAAGTGCACATGTTTATCGTTCGCTTTTTGATGTAGCTCGTCAGTACCGTGAGAGTTTTGAAGTGTATGGTTCTAAGAAGTCTTTTGAGTGGTCTTTGATAGAAGATGAAGAGCATGTATTGCATACAGCCAAACTTCCAGAACCAGAAATTCCTTCAAAAGTTACTGTGCCAGATTATGCTCACCTTTTACCAGAAGAAATCAGAAGTTTTACTACTGCCGGCGTATATGACGTGGAAGAAAACGAGCATTTGAGTTTTGCTCAAGGTGGCGGTCATGGTGGTTCACATCCACATTTGGCTCATGAGTTTGTGATGGCTCTAAAAGAAGATAGAGAACCTTTTCCTAATGCCGTTCAATCTGCCAATTGGACATCAGTAGGTATTTTGGCACACGAATCAGCCTTAAAAGGAGGAGAGAAAATATACCTGCCAGATTTTAATAAATAAACCGATTGCCGAAAGGCATTGACATATACTATGAAGAAAATTATTGTTTTACTCTTGCTGTTTTCAAATAGCGTCTTGGCTCAAGACGGTAGAAGACTTGAAGTTCTTTTTCTAGGTGATAATGGACATCATAAACCAATAGAACGTATTCCAAGTTTGATGGAAGCCCTTGGTCCAAAAGGTATCAATTTTACCTATACCGATGATGTGGAGGATTTAAACCCAACAACATTGGCTCTTTATGATGCCTTGATGATTTATGCCAATATTGATGAAATAGCTCCTAGCCAAGAAAAAGCTTTATTGGATTTTGTAGCTTCTGGAAAAGGCTTCTTGCCTATTCACTGTGCCTCTTATTGTTTCAGAAATTCTGATGAATACATAAAACTGGTAGGTGGGCAGTTTTGGAGACATACCATGGACTCTATTTCTACCAATACTTTGCAGCCTAATCATCCTATCATGAAAGGGCTAAGTCCGTTTACGGCCTATGATGAAACATATCTTCACAGTCATTTAGGTGAAGATATCAATGTGTTGGCAAGCAGAGAAATCAAGGCTGACCAAGCAAAGGATAAACCAGGCGTAAAAACGGAGCCTTATACTTGGACTAGAACACATGGAAAAGGAAAGGTTTTTTATACAGCCTATGGGCATGATGACAGAACTTGGAGTAAAAAAGGTTTCCAAGACTTGATATATAATGGCATACTTTGGACTGTCAATGATGAGGCTTTGGCCGCCTTTAAGGCTAGAAATGCAGCTCTTTTCAAATATAGAGAGGCAAAACTGCCAAACTACGAGCAGCGTCCTGGTGTTCAGCTACAGCAATTAGCCATGACACCTGAAGAGTCAATGAAGCACATTCAAGTGCCGGTTGATTTTACTTTGGAATTGTTTGCGGCTGAACCAAATGTGATGCATCCTATTGCCATGACTTGGGATGAAAAAGGGAGACTCTTTGTGTTAATCACGAAAGATTACCCTAATGAGCGTAAACCAGAAGGCGGTAGTGATTATATCTTAATGTGTGAAGATACTGATGGCGATGGCAAAGCTGATAAATTTAGTAAATATGCCGATGGTCTAAGCATTCCTACAGGAATGGTTTTCGCTAATGGTGGTTTGGTGGTCACGCAGGCTCCAGATATTATTTATCTGAAAGATACCGATGGAGATGATAAAGCAGATTTCAAGAAAACGATTTACTCTGGTTTTGGCACTTTTGATACACACGCCGGTCCTTCAAACCTACATTATGGTTTTGATAACTGGATTTGGGGCTGTGTAGGTTATTCTGGATATGAAGGCAAAACTGCCGATGGAAAGGACTTAAAATTTGGTCAGGCGTTTTTTAGGTTCAAAGCTGATGGCTCTGACTTACAGTGGATGACTACTACGTCAAATAACACTTGGGGTTTTGCATTCAATGAAACGAACGACGTTTTTGGGTCAACGGCCAATAACTCTCATGGCTGGTACATGGCAATTCCGCATTCTTATTTTAATGCCACTAATCGTGTCAATAACGGAAGTAAAAGCACAGATACCCATAGAGATATGAAGCCTATTACGCCTAAAGTGCGTCAAGTGGATGTATTTGGTGGTTTTACGGCAGCTTCTGGTCATAACTTTTATACGGCCAGAGCTTTTCCAAAGAAGTATTGGAATAATATAGCATTTGTAACAGAGCCTACGGGGCACATTGTTCACCAAAATAACATGGTGAAAAACGGTACAGATTTTACAGACAAAGAGGCTTTTAACTTAATGGCGAGTGCCGATGAGTGGTTCTCACCCGTTTTTGCATCAACGGGTCCTGATGGAGCCGTTTGGGTAGCAGACTGGTATAGTTATATCATTCAGCATAATCCAAGACCTGATGGTTTTGAGATGGGAGAAGGTAATGCTTACGAAACAGATTTAAGAGATTTTACGCATGGTAGAATTTACCGTGTAGCGTATAAAAGAGCTAAAAAATATACGCCATTAAGTCTATCAAAAAGTAAACCTTTGGGTCTTTTGGCTGCTCTTAAAAGTGATAATATGTTCTGGCGTATGCAGGCTCAGCGATTATTAGTAGAGCGTGGCGAAAAAGATGTAGTACCTTCTTTGGTAGAGATTCTTAGAAGCACAGACACTGACGAAATTGGCTTAAATCCTGCGGCTATTCATGCTTTATGGACGCTAGAAGGTTTAGGTGCCATGAATCAGACGATTATTGAAATAGGTTTAGACCATCCAAATGCAGAGGTTAGAAAAAACACCTTAAAAGTGATGCCTTTTACGGCCGCCTCCGTAGATCAGATAGTTTCTAAAAACTTATTAAATGATGAAGAGCCATTAGTGGTTTTAAATTCCCTACTAGTATTTTCTAAATCGCCCTTAAATGCCAAAGCAGAGAAAGCTTTCTTTGATAAACTGACGGCTTCTGAAAAAGTGCAAGACAGGTGGTTGCCTGATGCTTTTGCCGTAGTGCTTACAGCAAATAATGGTAAACTGATGAAAGTGCACATGGCAAATCAGGCTAAAGTATCTTCAAAAGAGAAAAGCATTATGAATCATGACCATCACAAAATGATGGAAAAGACCGAGGAAAAAGAAGTTTCTGTCAAAGGCTTAGATTTAGTGGTAACTGGAATTAATATTTCACCTTCTACTCCTGCCGTGCAAGAGCGAGTAGAAGTGGCCGTAGAAATAAAAAATCAGGGAGACCAAGACTTGGCTGCTGGCACTTTTGTGCCGTTTGAAATAAGATTCCAAGGGAATGACGTGCTAAATGTTCAGACCAGTAGAAATTATTCAGATGGAATTAAGGCTGGAGAAACGGTGTCAATAACCGGAAACTTGAATGGCCCTTGGAAAGGAAATATTGCTTTCAGTACTGATATAGCAGGAGAATATAATGTGGAGGTAGATATTGATAAATATGGTGAACTTACTACAGAAGACGGCTCTAATAACCATAAGACTACAAAATTGACTTTTAGTCCGCCTCAAAATATGAGTGCTTATGTGCTTGAAAGAGCCATTAGGTCACAAACCTCAGTTTCAACGCCATCAGAGGTGGTAGAATTGATTAAATCAGCTCAAGAGTTTGGTGCTGCTGGCAGAAACTCAATTTATAAAGCTATCTCTCAGGGAATAGATTACCGTGCAAAGGATATTGTAATTAGTGATGCCGAGAAAGCTTATTTGATTGGACTTGATGATGCTGGTAATACCTATTTAAGCAAAGTGCTTAAAGCATGGAAGGTGGTAGTAAGAGACCCAAATGTGAAAGTGATTACTATTAAGGCCATAAGAGAGGCCATGAAATATGACCTTACAGAATTTAAAGTGAAAGCAGGAGAAACAGTAGAACTTGTATTTGTCAATCCAGATGCCATGCAGCACAATATTGTTATTACGGATATTGGTGCTAAAGAAAAAGTAGGAGCGGCAGCTGACAAAATGATGATGGATACTGACGCCATGAAGAAAAACTATGTTCCAGATATGCCAGAGGTTTTGTTCGCTAGCCCTCTGGTAAATCCGGAAGAAACTTTCAGCTTAACTTTCAAAGTACCTTCTAAGCCTGGTAAATATCCTTACGTATGTACCTTCCCGGGTCACTGGAGGCTTATGCAAGGGGTGATGATTGTGGAGTAGGTTTGACGTAAGTTATAAGAAAAATAAGAGTACACCGTGAGGTGTACTTTTTACTTATATGACGGTGCGGAATCGAATTGCTCTATTGGTTTTCTTTAAATCGAAGGATTAATTCTATGTTGTTTTTCAATGAATTATTTTAAATTTAAGAAATACAATGAACTCCATGAAATACCTTCTATTAGTATTCTTTCCCTTATTTTCTGTTGCTCAGGATGATGTCGATTGGCTGGTAAGCCCAATTGAAGAAAAAGCCGAAATTCTGGTTAGTAAGAATAATATCATTTTACGTAATGGTTTGCTCTCTCGCACCATAAATGTGGCTAAAAACGTATCGACCACCAGTTTTAAAAACCTTAGAACTGGTGACGAATTTATAAGGTCTCTTAGGCCAGAAGCGAGAATAGAGATAGACGGTGAAACGTATAATATAGGTGGACTTTATGGACAGAAAGAGCATGGCTACTTTTT
The DNA here is from genome assembly GCF_964021845.1 of uncultured Arcticibacterium sp. NCBI lineage: Bacteria > Pseudomonadati > Bacteroidota > Cytophagia > Cytophagales > Leadbetterellaceae > Arcticibacterium > uncultured Arcticibacterium sp. The sequence continues at coordinate 80,259 of NZ_CAXHZC010000001.1, forward strand.
AGAAGATTGGCTCTCTGGACTGTCGGCCAGTCAAAAGGATTTTCAATATGTCACTTATACCATTGACGATTTAAGTATACCATTTCCTACAAAAAACACCAATTGGACAAGCAGTGAAAACTTACCAAGTGGTAAAGAGTTGACCTTATTTTTTGACGCACCTAAAAGTGAGTTGAAAAATATTAAAGTGGCTATACATTATGCTATATACGATGGTGTTCCATTGATTTCTAAATGGCTGACTTTGGAGAATGTGGGGGAGCGTTCTGTGAAAATTGACCAAGTAGTAAGTGAGATTTTGGCAACTGTAGAAGAGGAATCTGCTGTCGTGGGAACACCAGAGCAAATGAAAACGCCTCAAAAACTCTACATAGAAAACAACTTCGCTTATAATAACGCCATGAAGTATCGCCTGAGCGACCAGGCCACCCATTGGAAGGTAGATTCCTCGTATACTTCTCAGGTAAATTATGCTTTGCAAACACCCTGCGTGGCGGAGGTTTATCCAGATTTGGGCGTTGGAATTAATCTGAAACCTAAGGAAACTTATACCTCTATTCGTTCCTATGAGCTTTTACATGATAATTATGATAAAGAGCGTCAGGGTTTAGCTATTAGGAAAATGTACCGCACCATAGCTCCATGGACTAATCAAAATCCAATTTTTATGCATCTTATCAGCACGGATGATAAGAAGGTTCGGGAGGTGATAGATCAATGTGCAGAAACGGGTTATGAAATGGTGATTCTGAGTTTTGGTAGTGGACTGAATATGGAAGATGCCTCTGACAAGAATATTGCAAAGTTTAAGAAACTAGCAGATTACGCCCACAGCAAAGGGATAAAGTTGGGAGGTTATTCGCTGTTTAGCAGCAGAAGTATTGATGACGAAAACGACGTGATTGACCCTGTGACAGGCTTACCAAATACAGGAGCCTTTTTTGGTCATGCACCTTGTTTAGCAAGTGAGTGGGGTTTGAACTACCTAAAAAGTATTAAAAAGTTTATAGTAGAAACTGGTTTTGACCTTTTAGAGCATGATGGACCATACCCAGGAGATGTTTGTGCATCTACTACGCACCCTGGCCATAAAGGCCTGGAAGATTCGCAATGGGAACAAATGAAACTTCAGAAAGAACTGTATCAATTTCTAAATGCCAGAGGTGTGTATATAAATTCACCAGATTGGTACTTTCTAGATGGTTCACATAAAATAGCTTTGGGTTATAGAGAGGTGAACTTTTCACTGTCCAGAGAGCAGCAAAAGATTCTTAATCGTCAGAATATTTATGACGGAACTTGGGAAAAAACGCCTTCTATGGGTTGGGGTTTTGTGCCATTGACCAAATATCAAGGTGGAGGACCAGAAGCAGTTTTAGAACCTTTGGCGGAGCATTTGACCGACTATAAACAACTGATGATGCAATATTATGGTGCTGGCATTCAGGCTTGTTATAGAGGACCAAGACTTTATGATACTGAAGAGACCAAGCAGGTAGTTAAAGAAACTATTACTTGGTATAAAAACTACCGCGAAATTCTAAATTCAGATATTATTCACCTCAGACGTGCGGACGGACGTGACTGGGATGGCATCATGCATGTCAATTCTCAATTGGCACAAAAGGGTTTGGTTATGCTCTATAATCCATTGCCGCGGGCTATAGAAAAAAACATCAATTTACCGCTGTATTATACGGGTTTGGTAGATAATGCCAAGGTGAAATTAAATGGGGGAGAGGCCACCTTTCATGCACTCAATAGAGATTACTCCATAGATTACAAAGTAACAATTCCTGCTCAGGCCTATGTTTGGTTGGTGATAGAGTAGGTTTAAAATAATAAAGCATGAGCCTCGGCTCATGCTTTGTGTTATGTTGATTTAGTAAATGTTGTAATAGGGGTTTAATTAGTCCACGCAAACATCTTCAATGTTTGCACTAAATACATTGCCAGCTGTAGCACTAAAGCCAGGAGCTAATAAAATGGCATTTCCGGCTGTGTACATTACGTCTGAATTACCATCTATTTTGTTTTCAGCATTGATACTTTGAATGGCCTGCTCTGTTTGTGTTTGGCTCAAAATATCGTTTGTTGGTGATAATAAATTAAGATTTGACGAGGTGATAGCCAAGCTTAAGGAACTCTCTGATGATACCACGGGCGAGCTAGAACGTATTTTTATTTTATAATTATTCCCACCAGCTATATTGTTTGGAATAGTACATGAAATACTTGCTGGGTTTGATGAACTGCCTATAAGTATTTGATTCTCAAAATTGCCATTTACGTCTGAAAGGTAAGCTTGATACATGTTACCCACATTAAAATTAGATACTCCAGAGGTGCTAGCCGAAATACTCAGGTTAGCTCCTGCACAAATCGCATTAGTAGAAAGTATAGGGCTACTGATTTCTCTATCTCCGGACACCACCCAAAAGCGAATTACATCAGGGCCTACCACTAAGCCCTGAGAGTTATCTTGTGCATAACCTCTAGCTATAAAAGTGTAGTAGTTAGTTTCAAATACATCGCCATAAATAGCTCCATTGTTTTCATAAAGTGAGTAAGGTGCCTCATTATCAACATAAAACTGGGTATTACCTGTTCCAGATAGCTGAAGTCTGGCACTTTCTATTAATGGCAATTCACAATTAGGGATAGCAAGTACGGTCATTCTTCTATTAGAAGCTTGTACTTCCATTTCGCTTACTAATGGTGAGAATACCTCAGGCACTGCACCATCACTGTATGCCAAAAAGTAGGACATGCCAGGCGTGCTACAGTTTACTACTACATTGGTGGTAGCGGTACCCGTACATAAACCATTTGTAACCGTAACGGTATAAATACCAGAGTTTGCAGGTGATGCATTTGCTATGCTCGGGTTTACTATGTTGCTAGTGAAACCATCGGGCCCTACCCAAGAATAGCTTGGTCCTCCGGTTGCCATTAAGTTAATGGTTTCTTGCTCTTCATAGGGACCATCATTTGAAGCAGTTACTACCAAATTATTGTCAAAAACAACTTCTGTGGTAGCTGTACTTGTACAGCCATTCGCTGTGGTTACTGTAACAGTGTACGTTCCTGTATTTGAAATAGTAACTGCGGCACTATTTCCTAAACCGTTTGACCATGCATAGCTTAAACCACCTGAAGCAGTTCGGTTTACGGTGTTTTGTGTACAGTTTAGGCTGTCCGTTCCAGTGATGTTTACCGTAGGCGGAGTATTGTCAATAGTGACTGCTGTGGTAGCTGTGGCCGAGCAGCCATTTGCTGCCGTAACAGTTACGGTGTAAGTTCCTGCCGTATTGATATTTGCAATGGCATTAGTTCCTAGTTCATTAGACCATGAATAGCTAGTTCCCCCAGATGCGGTCCTAGATACAGAAGTAATGTCACAGCTGAGATTTTCTGAGCCAGTGATGCTTGCAGTAGGAGGCGTATTGTCAATAGTTACTTCAGTAGTAGCGGTGCTTGAACAGCCATTAGCAGCAGTTACGGTTACGGTATAAGTTCCTGCTGCACTGATAGTGGCTTGTTCCGTAATATCGCCATTAGACCAAGAATAACTGTTTCCAACAGAGGCGGTTCTTGTTACAGAAGTAATGGCACAGCTAAGATTATCTGAACCAGTGATACTGGCCGTGGGAGGAGCGTTACAAAAACTATTACCTAGAATGGCGAAGGTATAAGGGCTCTCGTCAGCATCATCATTGGCAATGCTTATGGTGGCGTTTCTCTCTCCGAAAACTGAAGGGTCAAAAGTAATATCAAAATAAACACTATCTCCTGGAGCTATGGTAGTTTCACTTGGCTGAAGAATGGTAAAGTCAGCCGCATGAGGTCCAGATTTAGTAATAGGATTAGGGCCTAAAGTTAAAGTGGAAGTACCTTCATTTATAATCATAAAGATATTGGAAATAGTTCCAAAGTTTATACCCGCTACACCAAAGTCTGTCAAGTCTGAAACTGATGGGCTCATGTCTCCATTTGCTATGCTTACATAATTACCCCTGACGTCTATTTCTCTAAAGTTATCAAACAGGAATGGTACTACATAACTACATGCTCCGCCGTCAGGCGTTACTTTGGCATAGAGAGTCTGGCTGCCTAAAGGCAATGTATTATTTGGCACAAAAGCATTGGGTGGCATAAATGTACCCGCCAAAACTGTAGCTGCTTCATCTGTATAAACGCCATTTACCGTACCATTATAAGTACCGCCATAGGTGAATAAGGTAGAAGGCGTATTATTGACAATGATGGAAGAATTTGTTGAATTTATGATAGTGTTGCCCGTTTGTACACTATATTTTAATATGCCGTCATTGGTGAATGTGTCGTCATTTTTTAGGGTATCGACAACTAGAATATAGCCTGCATTTGTAATCGTTCCGGTAGCAGCACTAGTTTGATAATTTATCAAATTACCCTTGAAGATCTTAAGTTCAGCACAGGTAGTGTTTATTAAAGAGTTGATGCTACTTAAGCCATTTTCACCGACAGGAGCATTAGCTCCTATTGTAATCTTTCCAGAATTGGCGAAAGCTCCACTGTTTCTTAAGCCCGTCTCAGTGGAATTATCGATATGAATTTCGCCTCCAGTATTGTTGTCAAAAACGTTGCTATTTTGTATTCCATTTTGCCCTACGAGAGCATTAGCTCCTATTGTTATCTTAGCATAATTATTTATAGACCCTGAAGAAATACTTACAAGGCCACTCAGGCTTGACCTGTCAATTGAAATTTCGCCGCCAGTATTGTTATTTAAGCTAGCATTGAAGTTTCTAATTCCATATATTCCCACATTTGTGTTCGCCCCAATGGTTATTTTGGCACTGTTATTTAAAGTTGCACTACTATTTAGTATCCCATTTGAGTTGGTTCTATCTATCACGATGTCGCCACCTGTATTATTATTAAAATTCGATGTATTATAAAGCCCAAAGTTGCCCACGTTGCTACTAGCTCCTATAGTAATTTCTGCGGCATTAGTAAAAATGCCAGTTTCATTATAGAGTGCATAATCAGAAGTACTATCAATGCTTATTTCACCTCCTGTATTATTATTAAAAGCTGATAAATTGTATAAGCCAATCTCACCTATGCTAGCAAGATTACCCATTGTTAGTTTACCATTGTTATTTACAGTACCATCATTATAAAAAGCAATTGTTTTGCTCGCAATAGTCTTAGAATTGTTAATGGTAAGTTCTCCTTCAGTGGCTATGGTAAAGCTTGCTCCACTTCGTACTTCTACAGATTTTGCTACCGCTGTGTTTACACTTAGAGTAGGCTGGTTTGCAGGCCCGGCAGGAATAATTACATCATTGGTTGCAGTAGGAATACCAGCGGGTGCCCAGTTACATGCATTGTTCCATACGGTGTCTACTTCTCCTGTCCATGTGAGTGAGTCTGTGGCGGTGGCTACTACATTATTGTAAAGGAAAGGCACTGTAACTGGCGTGCTACATGAAGAAGATGTTATACTAGCATAAAGGGTTTGTGTACCACCAGGTAAATTGCAGGCTGGTTTAAAATCAACATCTCCATCTATTAGATAAGTCCCTGCGGAAACGGTAGCAGCTTCATTTGTGAAAATACCATTTACAGTACCATTATAAGTGCCTCCATAGTTAAAGATGGTAGAAAGCGTATCATTGATAATGATGGAAGAATCTGTGGCATTTATAATGGCATTGTTGGTTAGTACACCATACTTTAGAACGCCGTTATTGGTGAATGTACCTGCATTATTTATGGTGTCAGACACGTAGACATAGCCGATGTTATTGAGTAATGTCCCGTTATCATTTTTTAATTTACCATGTTCAATTTTAATAATTGCACAAGAGGTATTGTTAAAGCTTGAGAAATTATACAAACCATAATTACCTGTTTCAGCATTAGAGCCTATGGTAATATTAGCATCATTATTTATAGTTCCAATATTTAAAATGGCTGCTTCTGTACTTCTATCAATGATGACTTCGCCTCCCACATTATTGTTAAAGTGAGAATGATTCACCAAACCATAATCGTCAATAAAGTTTTCAATTCCGATAGCTAATGTGCCATGGTTTTCTACAGTGCCGTAATTAATGAAAGTGTGTGATTCAATATTAAAATTAGCTTTTGACCCATAAAGCTCCAGTTTACCGCTAGCTGCTATGGTAAATGTGGCACCAGATTGTACCAAGATACTCCCGGCTTTGGTATTGTCAGTAAAGATGGTAGGCTGGTTTGATAAACCTCCAGGTATCACCACATCATTTGTAGCAGTTGGTGTACCTTTAGGTGCCCAGTTACAGGCTTCATTCCAGTCGGTACTTACTGCACCTGTCCAGGTGAGTAAGTCTGTAGCGGTGGCCGCTGCATTATTGTAAAGAAGAGGTACTATCTGGGGTGTGCTGCAGCTAGAGGAAGTAATACTAGCATAAAGAGTTTGCAAACCCAGTGGTAAATGACATCTAGGAGTAAAACCATTTGGAGCTGTAAAATCACCTGCCGAAACTGAACCAGTCTCATCAGAAAAAATACCATTCACCGTACCATTATAAGTACCGCCATAGCTGAAGAAGTTAGACAGTGTATCATTGACAATGATGGAAGAATCTGTTGAGTTTACGACAGGGTTTCCAGTTTGTACACCATATTTTAAGATGCCATTGTTAGTAAATGTTCCTTCGTTTTCAAGCTCTTCTATTACATGGGTAAAACCTGTATTGGTGTAGGTATGACCAGAACTGTTCAATAGTTTACCCCGTTTCAAGAGTATTTTCCCGCAAGCATTGTTGTTAAATATACTTTTGTTCCAAAGACCTCCATTTCCAATTTCTCCAATAGTAATGGTGGCAGCATTTGTAAACTCACCATTTTGATTTATTATGCCAAACGTAGTTGAGTTGTCAATGTTAATATCTCCGCCCGTGATACTGTTAAATATTGCATCGTTAAATATTCCAAAAGCACCTACACTTGCATTTGACCCAATAGTTATCTTAGCGGCATTTGTAAACGAACCAGCTTGATTTAAAAGTCCAATATTACTTGAGCGGTCAATGCTAATATTCCCACCAGTATTATTATTGAAAGTAGCTTTGTTAAGAATACCGTTATCACCTATGCTGGTATTAGTTCCTATGATGATTTTTGCAGAATTAGTGAAAACACCAAGTTCATTTGTTAAACCGGCTGTATTGGTATTATCAATATTGATTTCACCTCCCGCATTGTTATTAAAAGTTGCAGTGTTTTGTAGACCGGAATTTCCGACAGAAGCAATGGATCCTATGGTAATTTTAGCTTGATTGGTGAAGGTGTTTGTAACATGCCATAAACCAATAGAAGATGTACTATCAATGGTGATTTCTCCGTCAGTATTATTATTAAAAATTCCTTCAGTATATAATCCTATATAGCCCGCAGGTGCATTGGCTCCAATGGTCAGTTTAGCAGAATTATTAACTGTTCCTGAAGTGCTTGAAAAGGCACGAGCACCTGAGTTGTCAATATTGATTTCACCTCCCGAATTGTTGTTGAAAATTGCAATATTAGATATACCATTTAAACCTACCGAAGCATTGGTGCCTATATTGATTTTTGCTGCATTAGTAAAGATGCCGCTTAAGGCTAATCTGTTTACAAGGCCCGTATTAGTAGTGCTGTCAATATTAATTTCTCCGCCAGCATTATTATTGAAAGTGGATTCATTCAGCAGTCCGTACTTACCTACTGATGCACTAGATCCTATGGTAATTTTAGAATAATTATGAAAAGGTTCTAATCCATAATGGAAAAGGCCTGCTTCAGTCGAATTGTCAATATTAATTTCACCTCCCAAATTGTTATTAAAAGCAGCATTATTTCGAATTCCATATTCACCAATACTTGCATTTGCTCCGATGCTTAGCTTAGCTTGATTACTAAAAGTACCAGACACATTAAAAAAGCCAATGCCTGATGAATTATCTATCTTAATATCTCCTCCTGCATTATTACTAAACGTGGCTCTATTAAAAATTCCATTAAATCCAGGGGAGGCTACGCTTCCTAAAGTAATCTTGGCTTCATTGGTAAAAACATCATCATTGATAGTTAAACCATCATCGCTTGCATTATCAATTTTAATATCTCCTCCTGTATTATTGTTGAAAGTAGCGGAACTATACAATCCATACTGGCCCACCGGCCCATTGGCACCTATCGTGATTTTAGCAGCATTTGTAAATATGCCATCTTCGTTAGATAAACCTCTCATCGTTGATTTATCAATATTGATTTCTGCTCCCGTATTGTTATTGAAGGTTGTCAAATTATGAATTCCATAATCTCCTCCTGAAGAATTGGCTCCTATGGTTATTTTATCAACGTTGGTGAAAGTTCCTCTTAGATTATATATACCATAGTTGATTACATTATCAACGCTTATTTCACCACCTGCATTATTGTTAAAAATGCCCTCATTCTTAATCCCATGTGGGCCAGTTGAATGATTTGCACCAATATTGATTTTACCTACATTAGTAAATATACCCACCAAATATTGATATAAGCCAGCATCAGAAGAATAGTCAAGATTGATTTCTCCGCCTGCGTTGTTGTTAAAAGTCGCAAAATTAGCCAGTGCGTTAGAACCTACCGAAGAATTAGCCCCTATGCCTATCTTGGCATCATTGGTAAAGTCTCCAGAACGGTTAAAAATACCCCAATCTGATGTACTATCAATGCTTATTTCTCCTCCGGTATTATTATTAAAAGTTGATAAATTGTATAAGCCAACCTTACCTATTCCAGCGAGGTTACCCATTGTTAGTTTACCATTGTTATTTACAGTACCATCATTATAAAAAGCAATGATTCTGCCCGCAATAGCCTTAGAATTATTAATGGTAAGTTCTCCGCCAACGGCTATCGTAAAGCTTGCTCCACTTCGCACTTCTACAGATTTTGCTACCGCTGTGTTTACGCTTAGCGTAGGTTGGTTTGCAGGTGCAGAAGGAATAATTACATCGTTAGTTGCTGTAGGAATGCCTGCGGGAGACCAGTTACAGGCTTCGTTCCAGGCGGTGCTTACCGCTCCTATCCATGTGAGTGAGTCTGTGGAGATGGCTAGTCCTGAACTAGCACCTTCATAGGCTCCCATGTCTATTCTATTATTTAAGACTCTGTCATTTCCAGCTAAATCCACCAAACCTATATTTAGGCCTGTGGTATCCGTAGTTCCTTTATCTATTGCTGGCGAGCAAGCCATTAATCTAAGGTCACTATTGGCAGCATCCACAAAAAGCGGATCTCCAGTAATACATCCTGTACCGCCAGCGTAGTTTTGTAATGAGGTATATGTAACTACAGGTGTAGATGAATATAAATTTTCTATATCTGCTCCAGCTACGGTAGTGCTTGTAACTTTCTTATTGTTCCAGAAAATACAATTAGTCACAGTTGGGGAAGAAAAATTGTTATACATCCCGCCGCCAACAGAACTCGCTATATTAGACGCAAAGGTAACATTGGTCAATTTTGCTGAAGAAGCAACATTAAATATCCCTCCACCGTAAGTCGCGGTATTGGCGGTGAATGTCAGATTGACCATTGAAGGGGAAGAAGTATTGTTATAAATCCCACCGCCCTCATCCGCCGTATTTGCCGAAAAGGTTACATTGGTCAATTTTAGGGAAGAATAAACATTATACATCCCACCCCCGTAAGTCGCCGTATTGGCAGTGAATGTCACATTGGTCAATTTTGGGGAAGAAGAATAATTATACATCCCACCGCCACTATACTGAAAAAAATGATAAGAACCATAAACTATGTAGCTGCTTCCATTTGCCTCACTAGCTGTGATGGTCACATTGTCTAGCACAGTAGCAAGGGTTAAGCCTGCAGTGATAAATACGTGATACGCACTATCTGTGGCTGTACCTGCTGTTACTAAGTCTCCACTTAGGATGGTGGCTGCTCCTATAGGTGTACCTGCACTAGCACTGTATCCACCGAGTATTACTACATTGCTATCTACCAAATAAAAGGCTCTATCTCTTGCATCTGTAGTAATGCCAACTGGGCTAGAGGTAGGATAGTACGTACCTTCTGCTACTAGTATGGTATCTACACCTGTGCAAGCCATTCGAGCATCTAATGCATCTTGTAGGTCAGTGTAGGCATTTGCCCAAGAAGTACCCGTACCATTGCCCGTGGCAGCTAAATCTACATATACTACTGATGCCGCAAATAAGCACGGATTGTATTCATACGCTCCGATGCTAGGAGGGCTAGGACGTGTATAGCCTGTAATGTCTTCTGACGGTGCTCCAGTAGCTGTTCCGGCACCTTTTAAAATAGAGTTACCTGTAATTATTAACCCATCATCTGCGGTCATCCATACATCATCAGGGCCGTCTAGGTCTGTGCTATCTACGATGATGTCTTTGTAGTATAATCCACTTAAGTCTACTGTTCGTGTGCCTGATATATTTGAGGCATCCGAGGCATTGTTAGAACTTTCAGAGGCAATAGAACTTGAAGATAAGTATACATCTGCTCCACTTGAAGCTGTATTCTTAAAGAATAGGGTATTGATTAACTTCGGACTAGAAGAAAAATTATACATTCCGCCACCGTTAGAGGTAGCCTCATTGGACGAAAACGTTACATTCTGCAATGTAGGACTAGAATAATAACTATTATACACCCCGCCACCGTTAGAAGTAGCCTCATTGGACGAGAAAGTCACATTCTGAAATGCAGGACTAGAAAAATTATTATTATAGACCCCGCCACCGTTAGTAGTAGCCTTATTGGACGTAAACGTTACATTCTGAAATGTAGGACTAGAATAATAACTATTACAGACCCCGCCACCACTATAAGCAGCCTCATTGGAGGTAAACATTACATTCCGAAATGTAGGATTAGAATAATTAAAATTATACACCCCGCCACCATCGCCACCTACGCCACCCGTAGAGGTAGCCTCATTGGACGAGAATATCACATGCTCCAATGTAGGACTAGAATAATAACTATTATACATCCCGCCACCATTAAAAGCCTCATTGGACAATAACGTCACATTCGTAAATGTAGGACTAGAAGAATAGTTATACATCCCGCCACCAGAATATGTATGAAATGATTGAGATGCGTAGGAAATAGTACTACTTCCATTCGCATTTCCATCTTGTACAGTAAAGCCATCAATAACGGCTGCACTGGTCAGGTTAGCTGTAATAAATACGTGGTAGCTATTGTCTGTGTTATTACCTTCGGTGCCTATGTCTCCACTTAGGATGGTAGCATTGTTAGTCCAGTCTCTTTGAGAGAGTGCAGTCTCTGTACCATCAAATCCACCATAAATTTTTATGTCTGTGCCTATGTGAAAACTTTTGTCACGAGGGTCGGTAGATATGTCGTCTGGGGAAGCCGAAGGAAAGTAAGTGCCTGCAGCTACCCAAATTTCTTGGTTTGCAGTAGTTGCGTCTATAGCATCTTGTAAACCTATGTAGGCATTGGTCCAAGAGCTTCCGTTATTGGCTCCACCAGCACTAGCGTCTACATAAATATCTTGTGCCAAACTTACAGAAGAGAAGCACAAAAAGGTAAGGATTAGATATAAAAGTTTTTTCATATTTATTGGTTTAAAAAGACGCAAGCAGTCGTATGCTGCTTCATCTTTTACAGGGGTTTTAATTATTCGGGTTAGTAAAGGCCAAAAAGGGGTTAATTCTACGTCGTGATATTTTTATCAATTGAGACTTGCCCGTTTTTGTAGTTTGCAGTATCAGGTTATTTGGTCCAGACTTAATAATGTGCTTTGTGTTAATGACAGTGGAGCGGTTAACTCTAAAAAAAGCATTGCCTGCTAGTCGTTTTTCTATAGTGCCCAAATTGGTAGAGCTTAATATCTTAGAACCATTTAAAAGAAACACTTCTGTATAGTTCTGGTCTGCTTTTAGCATTAAAATCTGCTGGGGTAGCACCTCTTTTCGTGCACCTATTTTTACGGGAATATGGAATTCAGACGTATTTTTCATAACATTTACTTTAAGCAAGTTTTGATAAGTCTCAAGCAATAAAAATGTGTCCAATAAAATTTTCAAAAAACCGATCTAGGACGAACACCCCTTTTTATTACCCGAAGGGTATGTTTTTCTTATCGAGCAAGTGGTTCGACTTTTAGGGCTATAGCTTTTGTCGGTTTATTTGTCTTCATGGCTATCAGTTGAGAAAGTAAATTATCCTAATGGTGAAGGTTTACACTTGGTGTTACTTATCACACGTTTTGTAAGAATTTTTTCCTGATTACAAAGGTATAAGTGCTTGATAGCGAGTGGTAGGACAAAATGCCCAAATAGTGGGACAAACTGTGTGTTTGACTGTTTTTAGGGAATGATCTTGAGAGAAGTGTTTGTTTTACTGCTTTTGATAGGGAGAATAAGAGCATCTGGTTTTATGCTAAGAACGCCATTCTTGGGGTGTTAAACCAAACTCTTTTTTGAAGATCCTGCTGAAATAGCCAGGGTCGCTAAAACCTGACTTAAAAGCAATTTGACTAATGTTTAATTCAGAATTTTGGAGTAGTTCTTTGCCTCTTTGAAGTTTAATTTGCCTGATTAATTTGTTTGGCGAAATACCCATGAGAGCCATGAGTTTTCGGTGCAGCTGGGAGTGCGATATTCCAATAAACTGACAAAGACTTTCTACATTAAAGGCATGCTGGAGTATGTTTTCTTCTATGATATCTTGAACTTTCGTAATGAACTCATTTTGCGGGTTTTCCTCCTTAATTTGGGTGGAGGTATTGGTGATTTGTGAAAGGTAAAAAGCCTGTAATGCTTTTCTTGATTCTAGTAATTTACTTATGCGTATCATCAGTTCTTCACTATGAAAAGGCTTCGCCAAATAGGCATCTGCTCCTTTATCAAAACCTTCTAGCCTGCTATGTAGGTCGGCTTTGGCAGTAAGTAAGATGATAGGAATATGGCTGGTTTTTACTTCATTTTTTAGTTCATGACATACTTCGTAACCATCTTTTTGGGGCATCATCACATCAGAAATAATTAAATCTGGTATGAACTCCATGGCCATATTAATGCCTTCTTGACCATTATTAGCCAGCCTTATTTCAAATGACTGAGATAGGCAAGAGACTATATAAGTTGCCATGTCTGGGCTATCTTCTACTAGTAGAATTTGTGGTAAGTTTTTTCTTGACCTTACATTTTTTTCAGTGATTTGAAGAACTGGTTTTGCTAAGGATTCTAACTCAGGTTCATGCACAATAGGAGCCTTATTAGTAACAGGGAGTTTTAATTTGATTCGCGTGCCATGGTTCAGTTTACTTTTTACCTGAATGCTTCCATCTATCAGCTGCACGAGCTCATTTACAAGTGCTAGTCCTATACCCGAGCCTCCAATTTTTCTAGTGCTGGAGTCGTCTACTTGATAAAATCTATTGAAAATATGTGGTATGTTTTCTTTTGAAATTCCTATGCCTGAGTCACTTACGCTAATACTAAGCGAGGGCTTTTGTTTAGTAAGTAGCTTGATACTGACTTTTATATTTCCATTTAGAGGTGTGAATTTGATGGCATTTGTAAGTAGATTAATCATAATCTGCTGGATTTTATCTTTATCAAAATCCATGATTATTTGTTCTTCCGTAGATTTGAAGTTTAGTTTAATACTTTTTACTTCTGCCAGAGAATGAATGCTTTCTGTTAGGTATTTTATATAAGAGACTATGTCTGATTGCTGGTTATTGAAGGCCATATTTCCGCTTTCCAGTTTGCTTAAATCTAGCATTTGATTTACCAGTGTTAAGAGGCTATCTGAATTCCTGTTTATCATCGGAATACCTTTCTTTAACCATTTTTTAGGATTAGTAGAAATCTGATTAGCCATACCCGAAATAACGGTCAATGGCGTACGAAACTCATGGGTGATATTGGTATAGAAGCGTGTTTTTACAGCTTCTAGTTCTTTGAGCTTTTGGGTTTGTTGTTCTGCTTTTTGTAAGTCTAAAAAACGGGTAAATAGCTGCTCAAAAACCTTCCCAGAGCGAATTAGTGTTTGTTTGTCAAAATCAGAAAAAGGCTTGCCCACATTATTAAGCATAAATATGCTCGTGTTTTTAGAAATAGTGGCTACTCGGGCATAGGGTCCAGGTAATGCCAGCATTTTTTTCTGTACTTCTTTTGGGCTTTTGTCCCAAGGATGATGCTTAAAAAGGTGTTTGAAAAACGCTATTTTATCTTTATTGCTGATTACTTCATCTATGAAAGGAGTTCTGCTAGTTATGGCCTGATGTAAATTTAAAAATATTGGATTATCCAGGTAGGGCACTGCGGCTTTTTGAACATACTCGGCTGCTCCACCAGAGCCCCATAAAGGCACGTCTTTGCCTATTTCCTGATTTATACAGATAAAAACACCTCCGTTAATATCAATTTGATGCTTTTTCAAATGAAGGGAGACTTCATTTACCAAGTCCTGCAACTCGGTGGTGTCTTTCATGGCCATTCCTTTGACCCGTACATTTTCTAAAGACGCTTCTATTTCAACATTTTTGATAAGCAATTCAGAATTTCTTAGTTCTATCAAGCGGAGGTAGGCGTCATTATAAACTTGACTAAAACGCTGAAGAATATCTGCTTCAAACGAGTTTGGAGAATCACTAAAAATTATGAGCCCTGTTTTTGAGGCAAAACTCATTGAAAGCTGCAAGTTTCTTGCAAGGTTTCGCTCTTGATTTAAATGCTTTGAGAGGCTATCTTTTGGGCTAATGGGTGTTTGCCAAAATGACTCATTCTTTAACCGTTTTTGATGTATAGTGTTAAACCAAATATTATCTTCATAAGATAGGTATACATCATTGACCGTAGGTTTGTCCGCATTTTTATGGACTTCCCAAAAGGATAAGTCCTTGGATTTTGATTCATTGAATTTATAAAAATGAGCCCTTTGGATGTTAGAATCAAAAGTTTGGAGTACCTGAAAAATGCTTAAAAGAACTTCATTAAAAGCAGAACTATGCTTTAAGCTTAAGATTTGTGACTGAACCTTTTCAATGGACTTTTCTAAGGCTAGAGCCTTTTTGAGCTGGTTTAGCTCTGTTTTTGATTCATTGATAATTTCCTGTTTTGCCATTAAAACCTAAATGCCGAATGTGAATATAAGCTTAAATGCACAAATCAGACCAAAGGGTATATAGAAAGGCGTGTTTATTAGTGTTGGCCTCTATTTTACTATTCTTGAAAATAGTATTTCCCAATTACATTATTCCATATTTAATCAGGTTCTTACTTAATATCAATAAATATATTCCCGAACTTTACGACTTAAACTTTATCGCTTGAAATATCTATTTTCTATCCTTTTTATCTTTTCCAGTTTTCTGGGGAAAAGCCAATTATTCACAGAGTCTTTTGCTTATCCTGAAGGCACACCTTTAAGCACTCTTTCATGGGAAGTGCATAGCGGAGGCGATACTAATCCCATTTTGATTTCAGACGGATTAACATTTGGCGGAGCCTCTAAAGATGGTTCTGTGCATTTATCTAACGGAGGTCAGGATATTCATCGCGGTTTTTCTGCTCAAAACTCTGGTGCTGTTTATGCTTCGGTTTTGGTAAATGTGGCAGAGGCCTCTTCTGACGGAGAGTATTTTCTTCACTTAGGGCCGGAGGATTTAGGCACAAATTTTAGAGGAAGGGTATTTGTCAAAGCTCAAGACGGTGGAATAGCTTTTGGCGTGAGCAAATCTTCAAGCTCGGCTAATTATGGAAGTAACACTTTTCAGTTTAATAGAACATATCAGTTAGTTCTTAAATATACTTTTCAAAATGCGAGCAGTTCAGATGATAGCGTAGAACTTTTTGTACTTGAAAATGAGACGAATAATGAGCCTAGTAGTTTAGTTTCTGCTAAAACAGGAGAACATGATTCGAATAATATCGGTAGTGTGGCTTTTCGTCAAGGAAGTGCTAGCAAAGCCGCTACTTTGAGTATAGATGAACTAAGAATAGCCTATAACTGGAAAGATGCAACATCTTTAAAAAGGGAACTCTCGGTAGAGCTAAGCTTGCCAGAAAAGCTCTATGCTTATTCTTCAAAATGTACTGACGAGCCTGTTTTTCCGGTGACTTTAAATGCCTACTGGCCAGAAACAGAACTTAGTGTGTGGTCGCCTTCTGTCAATGTTATGGAGTTTTCACTTGATGGTGAAAATTGGTCTGACCAGCTTACTTTCAGGTCTTCTAATAATGCTTATTATGAGCCTTTCTATGTCAAAATGCTGGCTAAGGAAGGTTTGTCTGAAGGAGAATTATCCATTAGTATTGATAACTATGGGGCGGAGGTTATTGACCATATTTCTGCAACATATCCTATTTTTAGCCTAAGGGATAATTGCAGTTTGACTGTGGCAGACGCCAAAAGAGTACAAGGAGGAGACTCCGTTTTGGTAGCTGGAATAATCACTGGGTCTGCAAATGAATTTGCGGATTTTAATTATATAGAAGATGAAACGAGCGGAATAAGAATTCAGGGCGATTTTGGTTTTGAAATAGGGGATAAGGTTCAGTTTTATGGTATACTTTCTGAGTTAAACCAAGAATTGGTTTTGGAAGAAAATAACCAAAGAGCATCAAGCGTAGCAGGAAGGGAGGCTAAAGAACCTATGCTAGTGGAGCTTTCGGAATTAGAAGATAATGCGGGTAAACTAGTCAAAGTAGAAAATGTTACTCTAAATGACCCAAATTTTGTTTTTCTGCCAAATGTGAATGAAAGCGTAAGTCAAGGAAATAGAGTAAGTCCTGCCAGAATATGGTCAAGTACCAAGATTGATGGGCATTTAAAACCGCAAGGAGAATTTGACATTACGGGTGTGGTGGGTCAATACCGCGACCAATTTCAGATTTACCCAAGAGTATTGTCGGACATTGAAAATTTGGGAGCTATTCCGGTAAGTGAGTTAAACATCTCTAAAGAATATACGTTTGATTTGGCGGCGTGGAATTTGGAATGGTTTGGTAGCGAGGGAAATGGTCCTCGTGATGAGCAGCTACAAATGGCCAATGCAGTACAAACTATGACAGAGATAGATGCGGATGTATTTATCTTAGAGGAAATTACCAGCTTAAACGCTTTTGATGATTTAGTTAGTTCTTTGGAAAACTATGAGGGTATTTGCTCTCCAGCTGTTTCTGGTAGCGGAGACCCAGAATATGCTCAACGAGTATGTTTTGTATATAAATATAACACTGTAGAAATGGTGGAGCTGAAGCCTTTATTGGGCGGTACTCCTAATATATCAGACTATCCTGATAGTTTTGATAAGTTTTGGGCCAGTGGCAGACTCCCAGCACTTTTTGTGTGTGATGTGGAGGTTGATGGTGTGAAAAGACGACTTCATATTATTGGTTTACATGCCAGGGCAAACAGAAATAATCCAGATGAGAGAGAACTGGTTTATAATATGAGGAGGCGTGATTTGGAGGTTTTGAAAGACTCTTTAGACCTACATTTTTCGTTAGCTTCTATAATAATGGCAGGCGATTACAATGACGATGTGGACGAAACCGTGGTAACGGGTTTTAGCGAATCTACTTATAGTCATTTCATGGCAGATGAGGCAAATTATAAGGTTTTAAGCAAGGTGTTAAGTGACAATAAAGAGAAATCTTATATAGGTTATGATAATGTGATTGACCATGTAATGGTTTCTGATGAGCTTTTTGATAGTGCTCTAGAAAACGGTACACAGCTACAATTATCTTTTGCCGATATTGATGGCTATCCTGATAATACATCTGACCATTTGCCCATTTTGAGTAGATTTATGCTGAGACCAGTGGTTACATCTAAAGCATATTCAGAGTTAGACTCAGTTTTGATTTATCCAAACCCTACTGGAGGAAATCTGAGAATAGGATATGAGAATAGCTCTAAAGAGATTTTGAAACTTGAACTTTATAATATAAACGGAGAATTGATTGATAGTTATGAAGATTATTTAAATAGAGTGGAGAGAAAACTGTCAAAGGTTTTGGCGAAGCAATCAAGCGGAGTTTATATCATAAAACTTCTGACAGAGGGAGCGGTCAAATCGTACAAGATTGTTAAGAATTAAGCCCATATTCGCTGTTGTCGAAGAAATTATACTTTAAGTAGGCGTATTTTACTAGCTTATACAGATAAGCTAGTTTAGAAGTTGATATCCTGTGAAAATTGAAATAGTTTTATAAAAAAAGAAAACCTATCCCTATGAAAACAAATACTAGAAGAGATTTTATTAAGAAAGGAGCCTTGGCCGCGGGGTCATTTTATATAGTGCCACGCCATGTCTTAGGCAAAGGCTTCAAAGCTCCAAGTGATAAGCTAAATATAGCGTCAATAGGTGCAGGAGGAAAAGGAAGAAGTGATATTAGCCACGCTTATAATAATGGATCTGAAAATGTAGTGGCACTGTGTGATGTGGACTTAAACGAGGCGGCTAGTTCTATTAAGAAATTTCCTAAAGCCAAGATTTACAGAGACTTTAGAGAAATGTTTGACAAGCAAAAAGACATTGATGCAGTCACTATTTCTACGCCAGACCATAATCATGGGGTAGCGGCTATGATGGCCATGCAAAACGATGTTCATGTATATGTGCAAAAACCACTTACGCATAATATTTATGAGGCCAGAATGCTGACTGAAGCTGCCAGGAAATATAAAATTGTTTCTCAAATGGGTAACCAGGGAGCATCTAATCCAGAGCAGCAGAAAATGATAGAGTGGTTTAAGGCTGGTTTAATAGGCGATGTGGATAAAGTACATATTTGGACCAATAGACCCGTTTGGCCACAAGGAATACCTGTACCATCAGGGAAAATGCCACTGCCAAAAAGTATGTCTGCCGAAGACTGGGACACTTGGATAGGACCTGCCGCTATGGTAGATTACCACCCGCTTTACCACCCATTCAAATGGCGTGGATGGTGGGATTTTGGAACAGGTGCTTTAGGAGACATGGGCTGTCACCTGATAGACCCGGCGTTTAGAGTTTTAGAATTAGGTTATCCTACAGAAGTAGAGTGTAGTGTAGGGCAAATTTTCTTAAAAGACTGGGAGGCGGAATATATTCCTGAGGGATGTCCTCCTTCTTCAAGTGTTCAAGTGAAGTTTCCAGCCACAGCGGCAAATAAGAAAGAAGTAACCATGAGATGGTCAGATGGTGGAATAAGACCTTTTCATCCTAATATTATTCCGGACGACCATAGTGTAGGTGATGAAGATAGTGCCAATGGCGTTATTATGGAAGGAGAAAAAGGAGTGATGGTATGTACATCTTATGGACAAAGAGCCAAGATTTACCTTAACACGGGTGAAATTATAGAAGTGCCAAAGGGTTATGATGCTGGTATGAAAAACGTTGGAATGTCAGAATATGGACACCATACTAGCTGGGTAGAGGCTGTTAAAGCAGGTTTTGGCAGTAAAGAACATAATGAACTGACATCATCTTTCGATTATTCTGGTCCATTAACCGAGACAGTGATTATGGGTAATTTAGCTATTAGAAGTTACCAAGAAAGAACTTCTGGTAAAGGAAGAGGTGCCAAGTTTGAAGGTCGTAAGAAACTGCTTTGGGATGGTGAAAATATGAAAATCACCAATTATGACGAAGCAAATAAATTTGTAGGTCGCAAGTACCGTGATGGCTGGAAATTGATATAAAAAATTTAGCAAAAGCCTCTTTCGAGAGGTTTTTGCTTTTGTCCCTTTAGGGACGACACCTAGGTAAAAAAAGAAAACGTAATTCGTAGAACTTGTGTCATGGTGACAAAACGTGGATAGAAAAAATAAAAGTTTCCAAGAACATATCCCTTTAGGGATTGCAGCTCGGTAGAAAAGGAAATTGAATTCGAAAACATGTCCCTTAGGGACAAAACATTATCGGTCTTTAGAATCTGATTTAGGAAAAATGATGGGCCTCCTTATTTTATATACCCATACTCCATAGCCAGCTTCAGCAGGCTAATCATATTTTTTACTTCAAATTTCGAAAGAAGGTTACTTCGGTGAGTTTCCACTGTTTTGATGCTAATGAAAAGTTCCGAAGCTATTTCTTTGGTGGTTTTACCTTTAGATACCAATTCTAAAACTTCTTTTTCTCTTCTGGTAAATCGTAAATCATATAGATTTTTCTCGGGTGCTTTTTGACGCGAAAGGCTGAGCATGATAATATCTGTCACCTCTTTGCTTTGGTAGTTTTCACCTTTATACACCGTACGCAATGCTTTTAGAAGTTCTTCGCCGCCCGTGTTTTTTAAAATATAGCCAGATGCACCATTTTTCATCATTTTAGTAATGAAGCTCTCATCATTATACATGGACATGGCTAAAACTTTAACCGCAGGGTGCTTTTCTACAATGTGCTTACATACGTTTAGGCCACTATCTTCACCTAGGTTTATGTCGAGCAGTACCACATCAATATCTTTATCTTTGAGCGTAGTTTTTACCTGAGCGGCGTTTTGACACTCGCCTATGACTTCAAAGTCGGGCTCATTATGTAGCAAGGAAGCCACACCTTCTGTGAAAATTTTATGGTCATCTACCAATAATACCCTTATCATTGTACTTTTTTAGTTTGAATCATTAGCGTAACCAATATGAGCAGGTCCTCAAAGATACTTCTACCATTTGTGTTTTTCATTGGTTTCTTTTGGCAGTTAAATGTTGTTGCACAAGATCAATATCCTGATTGGACTTTACTTTTTACTAAGGTACAACTTGATAGCTTGCTGCAAAAGTATGAAACCGAAAAAGATACACTAGGCTTAGCCTACACGTATTGGTCTTATGCTAAATATGAGGAGCATTCAAACATTCCAGACATATCTCCCATGGCTACACTTCATAAAAGTATGGAGTTCTTTCTGGTGGTGGGTGATTCAGTTAATTATTATAATATCCGTGGGGCTATTGGCTCCTATTATATGGATAGAGTTTATATCAAGAAATTTGCAAAAGAGTATATTGAAAGTTCGGTTAACTATTTCAGAATAAATGACTGGCCATCTTTAGAAATAGGTCATTTGGTAAATTTGGCTAATATAGATATTCATGAAAACAAGTTTGAGAATGTTTTAGACCGTCTTGAAAGAGCAGAAATGTTAGATAAAGAAGTGGATGATGAAGCTTTTACAGGTAGAATTCATTCTGCTTATGCTGATTATTATACACGAATTAGAGACTTTGAAAAGTCATTAGAGCATGCTGAAAAGAGTAGGGTGATAGGTGAGAAGCTTAAAATAGGATGGTTAGAGGCATTAGCATATTATTTAAAAGCAGCCAGTTACAGAGAGATGGGTTTTCAAGAAAAACGAATAGAGGCTTTACTGAAAAGCTTAGAAATAATAGAAAGCAATGAGATTCTTTACCAACTAAAAAAAGAGGTTTATGATAATATTCGAGATTACTATTTCTACAAAAAGGATTATCAGAATGCTTATAAATATGCCAACATAACGCTCAGGACAGTAGAGAAAATTTATACATCAAAAATAGAATCAGATTTACGCTCTTTTAGCGATTATAATTTGATAGAAAAACAAAGGATTACAGTAGCAAAGTTGGCTTTGGAGAAAAAGTTGGCAGAAAACGAAATTGAAAGGCTTGAAACCCGTCAACAGATGTATGTGGGTGTATTGTTTCTTACATTATTGATTTTGGTATTATTGGTGATTGCCTTTGTGAATAGACGTGCTATTAATCAACTAGAAATTAATCATGCAAATAAAAACAATCAGATTAACACCTTAAATGCACTAATAGAAGGCCAGGAGAAAGAGCGTGAGCGAATAGCTCAAGAACTACACGATGGTTTAGGTACCATGCTTTCTAGAATTAAAATTTTAATGGGCAGGGGTTTGACACAATCAAATACAGTTCAAATGCTAGATGATGCCTGCACTGAATTAAGAAACATTTCTAGCAATATGCAGCCAAGTAATCTTACCAACTTTGGTTTGGTTAAAGCTCTTCAGGATTTTGTTTTGAAACAGAATAGCAATGAACCAAGCATCATCTTTGAGCATTTTGGCGAAGCACACGATTTAGGGAAGAATAAAAATCTGATGATTTATAGAATTACACAGGAGCTTTTAACCAATTCTTTGAAGTATGCTAAAGCTAAAGAGATTTTAGTGCAAATTATCTTTTCAGACGAAACCGTCAATTTAACCGTAGAAGATGACGGGATTGGTTTTGACGAAACCAAAATTAAAGAAGGTTCCAGCGGCTGGAATAATATCCGTTCTAGGGTAGACTATTTAAAAGGGATGCTAAACCTGCATTCAGACCGTGAAACGGGCACTTCTATTACTATTTCTATTCCTTTGGCTTAGTTTTTTTTAGTATCACTATCAGAAAACAAGGGTTTACCCTTGTTTTTTAAATTGGGGGATTACCATTAATGATTTGGTATAAATAGGAGGTAAATTTGTACTTTCTTGACATGGGAGGAGGTATTTAACTTTCTGTTTTCACAACTGTCAAACCTTAATTTCAACCTTAATTTTAATTATATGCAAAAAAAACTACTGAGAAGTTATTTGCTGCGAGGGTTTAAAACAACCTGTTTATTAGTGATTGCTTCGCTAGTTTATCTTCTTCCAGCGGAGGGCTTTGGCCAAAGTTCCTTAAAAAAGATTTCTGGAAAAGTAACAAGTGAAGATGGAGAGGGTGTTCCGAGCACCAGTGTTTTAGTGAAAGGCACCAGTAGGGGTGCAATAACCAATATTGATGGAAACTTTAGCATAGAGGCAAGCAGTTCTGATGTTTTAGTTTTTACTTCTATTGGTTTTGATAAAGAGGAAGTTACTGTTGGAAATCAAAGTATCATAGATATTACCTTAAGAGAGAGTACCAACTCTTTAGATGAGATTGTGGTGGTAGGTTATGGTTCTTCTAGTAAGCGTTTACTTTCTGGAGCTCAAACTAACATTGGAGAGTCAGAGTTAAAAAAGACGGTAAATACAACTTTAGACCAAGCATTACAAGGAAGAGCACCTAACGTTTTTGTGGCAAGTAACTCTGGTAAGCCAGGTGGAGCTGCTGCAGTTTATATTAGAGGTTTGTCTACCATTAATGGTAATAACCAACCAATGTACGTGATTGATGGTGTTCAGATTATACCACAAGACGGTCCTACACAAGGCATAGGTTCTGACGGTCAGTCAAATATACTATCTACCATAAACCCAGATGATATTGCTTCTATGAACGTTTTGAGTGGTCCTTCTGCTCAATCGATTTATGGTTCTAAAGCATCAAATGGGGTGATTGTGATTACTACTAAGAAAGGTAAAGCTGGTGATGCTAAGGTCAATTTTACCACCATGTATAACTTTCAGACTCTTCCAGACCAACTTCCAATGATGAATTTGCAAGAGTATGCGGTTTATAGTAATGCATGGGCAGATGAGGTAGGCTACGGTCATAACATGGAGTTTGCAGACCCAACTATATTGGGGCAAGGTACTAACTGGCAGTCGGCTTTGTTTAATACAGCCGCCATGAAAAAACAGCAGTTTTCTATGAGTGGTGGTACTAACAAGTTAACGTATTACATTTCTACAGAGCTTATGAACCAAGAGGGTATTGCCCCTAATTCTGGTTTTAATAGAAAGTCTTTTAGAATAAACTTAGAAAGCCAAGCGAGAAAATACCTAAAAATAGGTACTAACCTTTCTCTTTCAGGAACGAACGAAAGTCTTTCTATAAACGAAGATAATGTAATTAGCACGGCTATTCGCCAATCGCCAAACGCACCTGTTTATAATGCTGATGGTACTTTTGGAGGACCTCAAGATGTGATTCCTGGGCAGTATTCTGCTAAGATAACTAATCCAGTAGCATTGGCTTATACGAATACGAATGAGTTTAAGCGTATGACTGCCTTTGGTACTATCTATGCCGATTTGAACTTTTTGAATGACTTCACTTTCCATGCTGAGTTTAATGGGAATTATGGCTCAGACGCTAGAGCAATTTTTAGACCCTCTTATTCTTTTGGTACAAATGAACTGACACAAGGTGCCGTTAATCCTATTTCTACATCAGAAAGATATAGTGGTAATAACTATTTCTGGAGTTCTAACCAAAGAATTCAATATGCCAAAACACTTTTAGAAAAACACAGTGTAAATGTAATAGCAGGTCATGAGGCACAGTACTCTTTTAATGAGCAGCTTTCTGGTAGAGTTACAGGTTTTACTAATAATGCATTATCTGAGTTAAGCCTGGGTGACCCTAAAACTTCTTTAAGTGGAAGTAGAAGAGATGATAACTCTCAGGAGTCATATTTTACAAGGTTAGGTTATGTGTATGACGATAAGTATATACTTCAGGGAACATTCAGAGCGGATGCTTCTTCTTACTTCGGACCAAATAACAGATGGGGTTTCTTCCCTTCAGTATCTGCGGCATGGAGAGTCTCAAAAGAAGGCTTTATGGAAAATGTGGACTTTATTAATGACCTTAAAATGAGGTTTGAGGTGGGTACCACGGGTAATCAGTATTGGGGAAAGAATACCTACGCTCCATTAAGTACTGCGGCCACGCAGTCAGGTCAAGGTTTCTTGGCAGCTAGATTTCCTAATCCAGATATTAAATGGGAAAACACCACTACCTACAATGTTGGTTTTGACATGAATATGTTGAACGACAGAGTTCAAGTAGTTTTTGATGCTTATTTAAGAAGAACTACCGATTTGATTACAGATTTGCCTTTACCAGCTTATGCAGGTACAGTAGGACAGGGTAGTATTGGAGCACCAGTAGTAAATATTGGTGACATGGAAAACAGAGGTTTTGGAATTGCACTGAATACTACTCCAATTAGAGGGCAAAAATCAAGTGACTTAACTTGGAGAAGTGATTTTAATATCTCTTTTGATAGAAATAAGTTATTGAAATTAAATACTGATAGAGCCATTATTGACAGATTCCCATGGTATACTAGAGTGATTTCTCGTTCTATTGTAGGGCAGCCTTTATTCCAGTTTTATGGCTACAGAGCTGATGGCCTAATAGAAGATTATAACGATTTAATTACGGCAGCACTTCCTACCGGAATTCACATTGACCCTGAGCAAGCTTGGGTGGGTGATGTGAAGTATGTAAACCTTGACGAAACGGAATACTACGACCCAGCTTTGGGAGAAAATATTCAGGTGATTGATGATAAAGACAGAACTTTTATTGGTAACCCATGGCCTAAGTTTACGTTCGGTTTTTCTAACTCATTATCTTATAAAGGATTTGAATTGAATGTGTTTACGCAAGGAGTTTACGGAAACCAAGTGTTCAATCAATTGAGATTTGACAACAGTTCTTTCAGAAACTACATACACGGAGCATACCAAGAGGCTGTGACGTTTGCAAGACCAAGCGGAACTGAATTAGACGAAACTTTGACCTTGTTAAATCCAGGAACTCAAGTTCCTAGAATCTCAGGAACTAGTTATGGTAACAGTGGCCGTGCTACAGACAGGTTTGTAGAAGATGGTTCTTATATAAGAATCAAAAACATACAGTTGAGCTATTTTGTGCCAAAGTCAGTAATGAAAAAGGTATTGCCATTTAATGGTGTAAAAGTGACGGCAGGTGTGCAGAATGCGTTTACGTTTACTAAGTACTCTGGTTATGACCCAGAGGTAGGTACTTCTGGTGGCGTTCCAGGTTTTGATAATGGGCGTTACCCATCTTCTAGAATGTACACCATGTCAGCTTCTTTTGATTTTTAATAGTACCATAGATAATTTTTAATATTCAGAAAATGAAAAGATATAATTTATTAAAACTCTTATTTGTTGGTCTAACGGTCTTTGGCTTTACTTCATGTAAAGAGTCGTTTTTAGAAACGCCTCCCTTAGATAATCTTACCGCTCCAGCATTTTTCAATACAGATGCCGAGTTAATGGCGGGTACGGCTGCACTTTATAATAAGGTTTGGTTTGGTTCAAACGGACAGGCTCTCCTTTCTTTTGGCGATGGCCGTGCGGGCAATATGCTTACACCCTATAACTCTAGCTGGGAGCAGTTTTATCAGTTTAATGTGTCAAACACAAACGGCGATTTAAGAAACTCATGGAACTCGTTTTTTACCATTGTGGCTCAGTGTAATGTTTTAATGTATAATGTGGAGACTTACGCAAAACCTGAGGTGAGTCAAGAAGCGAAAGATAGGGCTATTGGCGAAGCAAGGTATATGCGAGGTGTGGCGTATTATTATTTAGTACAAAACTGGGGTCCTGTGCCTATCATTACGGATAACCTTGCACAAGGTGCCGATACTACACTTGCTCGTAACACAGTGGAGAGTGTTTGGGAGTTTGCTATAAGAGATTTACAAGCGGCAGTGGAATTGCTTCCTGCTTCATCTCCATCAGGTAGTGGACGACTGAATTCTTATTCAGCAAAAGGAATGCTAGCAAGGTTTTATTTGACCAGAGCAGGACTAGGTTCTACCAACGGTCAAAGAGACCAAGGGTATTTAGATAAGGCCAAAGAATTAGCAAAAGATGTGATAGAAAACGGTCCTTTTCAGTTGATGGAAAACTATCCGGATTTGTTTTTAACCGCCAATAATAATAATCCTGAGCAGCTTTTTGGGCTGCAATGGGTGAGTAATGGAGGTTATGGTTCTGGAAATCAATTTCAATCTCAGTTTGCGGCCAATAGTCAGCTAACCGGATTCCAGGATGGATGGGGTGGAGGCCACGGAGCTTCTTATGATTACTTGGTAAATGCAGACCCAAAAGACTCTGTAAGAAGAAAAGCTACATTTATGCTTCCGGGAGACCATTATCCAGAATTGATAAAAGCCGATGGCGGATACAGAGTACCAATACCTGCAGATGATGCATGGACTACCTTTGCCAACTTTAAAAAATATGTAGTAGGTACGCCAGATGATAATGGCGGATTAGGACAGCAGCAAAATGCTCCTAATAATACCTACATGCAGCGTTTGGCAGATGTTTACTTTATTTATGCCGAAGCTATTTTAGGAAACAATGCATCTACCAGTGACCCTGAGGCCTTGAAATATTACAATGCCGTAAGAGAAAGAGCAACATTAGAGCCTGTAACATCATTTACATTAGATGACTTGTTACACGAAAGAAGGTATGAGTTTGCTGTAGAAGGTGATGCCTGGTATGATATGGTGAGACTTTATTACTATAACCCGCAGAAGGTGATAGATATGATAGGCAATCAAATACGTGGTATTTACACCATACGCATAGTGGAGGGAACAGGAACACCTCAAAAGAAAAGAGAATTTGAGTTTATAATTCGAAATGAGGAGAGTTTTACTTTAGTGCCTTCTAAGTTTTATCTGCCTATTCCAGATACAGAAACGGCTCAGGCTCCTAACCTTTTAAAAGACCCTGTTCCTTACGAGTTTAACTAAAATTATTTTTCAGAGAAACCCTTGTTTCTCAATATAAAGACAAGAAAAATGAAAAAAGAGAATCAATATTTATATAAGAAAATTTCGGGCATGGCCATATTGGTGATGTTAGCTGGGATTTCGTTTCTTTCCAGTTGCGAAAAAGACGATTCTGGTATACCGGGATTTAGCACGGGTACACCTGTCATAAGCGGTGTGTATCTTTTAGATACCATCAGTAGTTATAGCGATAGCGTCATTTTAGGTGCCGAGCCTTATGACCTTTTGGTAATAAAAGGAAGTAATATTGGTGGAGCCGTTTATGTCTATTTTAATGGATATCAAACGAGCTTTAACCCTACTTATAATACAGATGAAGCCATCATTATAAGACTTCCTGCAGAGGCTCCAACAGACGAAACGGCCACTAATCAAATCAAGATTGTGACTTCTCATGGTGAAGTGGTTCATGACTTTAAGATAATAGCTAAACCAGCTGTTTATTCGGCAGATAAAATCACTTTTGGCGAAGGACGTGGAAATATTACGCTAAAAGGTAAAAACTTTGCCGATGTAAGTTCTGTGGTGTTTACGGGTACAAATGAGGCTGTGGAAATAGTAGGAACCACTAAAGATAAGATTGGTAATGAAACCATGACACTTAAGTTCCCTCAAACTAGCCTTACTCAAGTAAGATTAGATATTACTAACAGCAGTGGAACCATCACTACCACAGGAAATGAGTTTGTAAATGCTGACGAGGCTTTCCAAATTTTCACAGATAGTATTGCAGATGGATTTGATAACGGTTCTTGGGGCGACCCACTTATTGTTAATACTGACGAAGCATTTGCAGGAGAAGCTTCTATGTCAAAAGTTTTTGCAGGCGGAAACTGGCATTTAGCTGCATTAGCTAACTGGTGGCCATCTGTAGAATATGATGCAGATTACAAGTATTTGACTTTTGCTATTAAAGGTGGTTCGGTACCAATGTCTCTTTGGATTCAGTCTGATGCATCTAATATTGGTTTTGGAGAGTTTGCTGACCAAAACAAAATTGATGTAGCTCCAGGCATTTGGAATTACTATAAAATAGCAATTGAAGACCTAGATTTCTGGTATCCAGGAACCACGCTTAAACAAATAGGCTGGAGGATTCAAGGACCAGACGAAAGTGAGACTTTCTATTTTGATGATGTAATGTTATTAAAGTAATGAGATAATTGAGTTTGATTTTAGATAGTAGTCAGCGTTTTGCCTGGCTACTATTTTTTTGCCTTGTTTTGAGAAATTAGTCTAAAATGAAATACATCAAAGCTAAAATTTGGATTGTTTTGATTGCTTTCCTTTCCCTTTCTTGCGGAAAAAAGCAAGAACCTCTTTTTGCTCTACTCTCGGCTGAGCAGTCAGGTATTACCTTTTCAAATGATATTACAGAGACCAACACGCGTAACGTTTTTAGTTTTGAATACCTCTATAATGGCGGCGGTGTAGCCCTCGCCGATTTCAATAACGACGGTCTTACCGATGTTTACTTTACAGGAAATCAGGTGAGTAATAAACTCTATCTTAATAAAGGTGGAGCATCCCTAAGTTTTGAAGATATTACAGAGAAAAGTGGTACAGCAACAGCTGATAAATGGTGCTCAGGAGCCACAGCCGTAGATATTAACAATGACGGCTTCATGGATATTTACGTTTCTGCTACCGTAAATGGGTCTAGAAGCAATGTCTTTTTTATTAACCAAGGACTTGATGAAACAGGAACTCCGGTTTTTAAAGATTTGGCAGAAGAATATGGTGTAGCAGATAACAGCCATACCACCAGTGCAGCCTTTTTTGATTATGACAATGACGGCGATTTAGACCTTTTTCTTTTGGTCAATGAATTGGAAAAACAAGGTTACCCAAATAAGTATGAGACAAAAGTGACCGATGGCTCTTCTAAAAGAACGGATAAGCTTTTCCAAAACGACGGCACTAATGAAAATCCACATTTTACTGACGTTTCAAAGAAAGCAGGAATCCTGAAAGATGGCTATGGATTAGGCATTAACATTACAGACATTAACCAAGATGGATGGAAAGATATTTTTATCACCAACGACTTTCTATCGGACGACATTCTATACATCAATAATCAAAACGGCACCTTTACAGACCAAGCTGCGGCTTATTTTAAGCACACCTCTTACTCTGCCATGGGTAATGATGTGGCCGATTTGAACAATGACGGTTTGGTAGATATAGTGGCATTAGACATGCTTCCGGAAGAAAACTATCGGAAGAAAATGATGGTGCCAGCCAATAATTATTCTACCTATCAGAATAATGAAAAGTATGGTTATAATTATCAATATGCCAGAAATACACTTCAGTTTAACGCTGGTGTCAATCCCTTGACCCAAAAACCGCTTTTTAGTGAAATAGGTCTGATGGCAGGCATAGCTGAAACGGACTGGAGTTGGTGTCCCATGCTTGCAGATTTTGATAATAATGGCTTTAAAGACATTATTATTACCAATGGTTTCCCAAAAGACATAACTGATTTAGACTATGTGGTGTATGGCTTTCAAGCGGCGGTACAAAGAAAAGCTCCTTTAGAAGAATTGTTAGGCCTTTTGCCTTCAAGAAAAGTGGCGAACAAAGCCTTTAGGAATACTGGAAACAAAGAAATACCAGCATTTGATGCTGTAGGCGAAGTATGGGGAATAGCTCAGCCAAGCTTTTCTAATGGAGCAGCCTATGCCGATTTTGATAATGATGGCGACCTAGATTATGTGGTCAACAACATCAATGAACCGGCTTTTGTTTACCTAAATAAAGGACAAGAAAATAGCTCTTTTCTAAGAGTTAAATGTGAAGGATTAGCCGATAATATTAACGGATTAGGAGCAGTTATTCAAATCAAATATGGTGAGAATGAAACTCAGACTTATGAAAATACGCCTTATAGAGGCTATTTGTCAACTGTAGAAAATGTAGCTCATTTTGGTTTAGGAAATATGGAGGAAATTAGGGAGCTGACTGTCATATGGCAGA
Organism: uncultured Arcticibacterium sp.; assembly: GCF_964021845.1. Taxonomy (NCBI): domain Bacteria; kingdom Pseudomonadati; phylum Bacteroidota; class Cytophagia; order Cytophagales; family Leadbetterellaceae; genus Arcticibacterium; species uncultured Arcticibacterium sp. The sequence goes on from NZ_CAXHZC010000001.1 coordinate 110,761, forward strand.
GCGGAAAGGTTTCTAAATTACAGAATGTCAAAGCAAATCAAATAATAAAGGTTTCGGAAAAAGATGCGGTAAATCTAGAGGAGGTGAAGGTTTCAAGTCAAAGGCTTTTTGAAGAGATTACAGAAGAACTCAATATTGATTACATACATGAAGAAGAAGACTATATAGATTTTGATATTCAAAAACTGATTCCTCATAAGTTTTCACAATATGGACCAGCCTTGGCGGTGGGAGACATTAATGGCGATGACCTAGAAGATGTCTTTATAGCTGGAGCAGCCAATTATTCAGGCACTTTTTTAATTCAAAAAGAAGAAGGTGGTTTTGAAAAGAAAGCCTTTGATGATTCGCATAAAGCTTCAGAAGATGCTGGCGTACTATTTTTTGATGCAGATGGCGACCAAGACCTCGATTTATACATTGTGAGTGGAAGCAATGAATTCAAGTCGACCAGTGCCAATTATGAAGATAGACTCTATGAAAATGATGGGAAAGGAAACTTTACTTATCTGAAAGATGCTTTGCCTAAAAGAAGAAAAAGTGGTTCGGTGGTAAAGGCCGCCGATTTTGATAAAGATGGCGACCTAGACCTTTTTATTGGAACTAGGCATACCGTTAATGCTTACCCAGAAGCTGCTAGCAGCTTTATTTTAAGAAATGACTCTAAAAAGACCATCAAATTTAATGATATCACGGCAGGCTTAGCTCCTGATTTAGTGGATTTTGGTTTGGTTTCTGATGGTATCTGGACTGATTTTGATAATGACGGCTGGCAAGATTTAATAGTAGTGGGTGAAGCAATGCCCATCACTCTTTTCAAAAATGAAAGTGGTAAAAGCTTCAGGAGAGTTCAGAACAAAGTTTTAGAATCTAAATCGGGTTTTTGGAACAGCATAGCGGCAGGTGATTTTGATAATGATGGCGATATAGATTATGTAATAGGTAATCTTGGATGGAATAATAATTTCAAAATTTCAGAAGAAACGCCGCTTACCATTTATGCCAAAGATTTTGATAAAGATGGCGTTTATGATGCCATTCCTACCGTTTATTATTTAGGAAAAGAAAACGAGAAGGAAGAAGTGCCTTTTAATGTCAGAGACGATTTATTCAAGCAAATTAATGCCTTAAGGCAACGATTTGGTTCCTATGAGAAATATGCCAATTCGTCTATCTATGGCGTTTTTGCCAAAGATGATGTCAAAGATGCCTTGGTTTTAAATATCAATACGGTAACCACATCATACTTAGAAAATAAGGGAGATGGCGACTTTGAACTAAAAGCGATGCCTTTATTGGCTCAAACTGCACCCATTTTTGGAATGTTAGTAGAAGATTTTGACCAAGACGGTTTCTTAGATGTTTTGATGACGGGGAATGACTTTGGTAACGAAATTTCTGTAGGGCGTTTAGATGCCCAAAATGGACTTTTACTAAGAGGTGATGGAGAAGGTAGCTTTACGCCGAAAAGCATAAATAGTAGTGGTTTTGTAGCTGTTGGTGATACTAAATCATTAGTGAGGATTCAGAATGCCACTGGCCAAACCATGGTTTTGACCTCACAAAATAGAGGTGGCCTAGGTGCTTTTTTACTTTCTGGAGATAGGAAGAAAACGAAAGCAAAACTCAATGAAATATACGCCATAGAAAGTCTTAAAAATGGACAGGTAAGAAAGATAGAACTGCAGAATGGAAGTGCTTTTACTTCACAATCTTCACGGAGCCTACTGCTTTCAAAGCGAACGCTTTCTGTGCAGTTTTTTGATAAGAAAGGTGCTACACGAGAAATAAAGTATTAAAAGATTTTGACCCTAAATAATATGCTAATAATTAATGCCGTACAGTTTAAAGCTACTGCCCTTTTAAGTATTGTTTTCCTGCTATCGTGCTCTAAGAATTCTGTAGAACCTGCTATTGAAATGCCTGTTGAAATAGTGCCAATAGCACCAGCAGTAGACCCTGAATTGGCCACTTCCATTGGTTTCTTTTTAGATAATTGGCAGCCTAAAACATTTACCGCTCCTGACTTTATAGATGGCACAGCACCTTCTTCTATTACCCATACAGTAAGTATAGATGCTTCAGACATTGTTACCAAAATTCCGAATAAGATTTTTGGGCATAATGCCAATACTTGGATGGGCACTTTTGTGGATGAACCCGGTTTTTTAAAAGATGTGAGTAATCTTAATCCGCAGGTTATCAGATGGCCAGCAGGAAGTGGGAGTAACGTTTACTTCTGGAATACTTTCCCTGTAGACGACCCAAATGTGAGTGGTTTTAAAGAAACCCCACCAGCAGAATACATGGAGAAATGGGGTGTGCCTAGGCAGTTTATGAACGAAGATGGTTCATTTACGGATGCAAGCTTTTTCTATGGACAAACAAACGACAATTGGCGTGCTTCGTTGGAAAATTATTATGCCATGCTTGCCGCTACAGGAAATGAAGGAAGTATATGTGTGAACTATAGTTTTGCTAGATATGGAACCAGCAAAGACCCTGTGGCGATGGCAGCCAAACTAGCTGCAGACTGGGTACGATATGATAATGGACGAACGAAGCTATGGGAAGTAGGAAACGAAAATTATGGTACTTGGGAAAAAGGAAATAGAATAGATGTAAGTAAAAACCAAGATGGACAACCTGAGTTTTTGACTGGAGCACTATATGCCAAACACTTTAAGGTTTTTGCTGATTCTATGCGGAATGCTGCGGCTGAAATAGGCTCTCAAATTAAAATAGGGGCGGTTATGCAAGAGTCTGAAATACAAGACTGGCAATCTAATACCACTAAAACATGGAATGAGGGATTGATAAAGAATATTGATAATGAGGCCGATTTTTACATTGCTCATAATTATATAACACCCTATGATGAAAACTCAGAGGCAGTCAATATATTGAAAGACGCCATAGCTCTACCAGAAAAAATGATGCGTTTTATAAATGGTGAAATAAGTAAAAATGGGGGTCATGAGAAGCCAATAGCTTTCACCGAATGGAATATGTGGGCCAAAGATAGAATGCAGCAGGTTTCAAACACCAGTGGTGCTTTCTCTGTAATAGTGCAGGGAGAATCTATCAAAAATAAGTATGGAATGGCAGCCAGATGGGATTTGTATAACGGCTGGGAAAACGGAAACGACCATGGTCTGTTTAGTGATGGAGGTAGTTCAGAAGACCCAAGAATGAATGCAAGACCATCCTTTTATCACATGTATTATTTCCAGAAAACAATAGGAGATAGGTTAGTGAAATCTGCTGATAAAGCACTAGGAGCAATGCCAACTGCGGTGAAATCTTATGCTTCAACGTATAGTTCTGGAGAAGTGGCTGTGGCAGTAGTAAATACCTCTGGTTCACCACAAAACGTAGAAATAAAGACCACAAATTTTAATGCAGGAGAAAGGTATTATTGGTATAATTTAGCAGGCGGAGCAGATAATGGTGATTTCTCAAGAAAGGTGATAGTGAATGGAAACGCACCTTCAAATGGAGCCGGAGGACCTTCAAATTACGCAGATATAAAGGCAAAATCAGCAAAGACGAGTGGCGGTATTAAGATAACAGTACCTGCCTGGAGTTCTGTTTTTGTAATGATAGATAAGTTGGAGCAATAATGATGTAGATTTCTTTGTCACAATTTTTGAATGAAGGGCAAAAAAAACGCCAAAGAAGGTTTGTGATGTTAAGATGTTCTTTTATTCATCTTAAGCCCTTTCAGGGCTTCTGGAATCAAGAACGTCAGATATTCAATGTCTAACAAGTCCCGTGAGGGACGAAACCTCGGTAGGAAAAAGGAAGACCAAGAAGCTGCATTGTCGCTCTGGGGCCAACACTTCGGTAGAAAGAAGACAGACCAAGAAGCTGCATTGTTCCTTAGGGATAACACCTCGCTAAAAAAAACTAAAGCAATCGAACGTGTCCCTTAGGGACGTAACCTCGGTAGAAAAAAGGAGCAACAACGCCAAACACGTCCCGTGAGAGACGAAACCTCGGTAGAAAAAAAGAAGAAGAGTTTGCATAGTGTCCCGTTAGGGACAAAACCCGGTAGAAAAAAGCAGACCAAGAAGCTGCATTGTCCCTCTGGGGACAAAACATCCGTCGAACAAAACCTCCGACAAAACGAACATCAATATATCCCCATATCTTTCTTAGCCTTCTCTACCTTTTCATAAATAGGGCAGTCAGGGTCATGTGGTGTGGGTAAATAACCGGTACTTTGAAGAAACTCATTGATGATTTCTCCACCGACAAATTTGAAACGCTTTTTAAAAAGCTTGACCCATTCATCTTTGGTCAAAGGGTGATTTAGCTCAATCCACTTTTTAAAGCTTCCATGCTCTTTTTGAAGGTCTAAAATGACGTTGGCATTATGAATGGCAGCGTTGACTTTTAATTTATTTCTAATAATTCCTTTGTCAGAAAGTAGTCTTTCCCTTTCAGCTTCAGGGTAAGATGCTACTGTGGCTATGTCAAAACCATCAAAAGCTTTGAAAAAATTATCTTTTTTGACCAGAATGGTATTCCAAGAAAGCCCAGCTTGATTTATTTCTAAAACTAATCTTTCAAAAAGCTCATTGTCAGTTTCTAATGGGAAGCCATACTGGAAGTCGTGATAATATCTATGGACATTATCTTCAGGTAAGTCTTGACAAAATTTACAATAGGACATCGCTTTTTTGTTTAAAAGTAAGGAATTAGGCCTTAGTAATTTGCTAATAGATTTAGCTTTAGGGCTAGACTTTATTTCATTTTCACAAAAGCCCTCACGGGGAAAGTACCCACGCCTTTGAATTTTGGCGGAACCGCACTAAAAGTGAAGCCAGAGTCGGGAAGTAAATTTAAGTTACAGAGATGCTCCACTATAAGAATTTCCGCTCCCAAAAGAATGGTATGCACTGGTCTGCTTTTTCCTCTGGTGTCGTCTATATTATGAGAGTCTATTCCTACTAGCTTAACAGAGCAGTCTCTAAGGTAGGTGGCAGCCCCTTCGGTCAAATATGGATTGTTTTCAAAATATTGGTCAGTGTTCCAGTGTTTATCCCAGTCGGTTTGTATCAAAACTGCCTTGTTTTCTATTTCATAGTTTTTAAGATGTTCCTCCCTTATCTCAATGGTTTCAGAGAAAGGAACACGTATCACCACAGCATCAATATCCACAAAACGCTCCAATGCTATCTGTGAAAGATCTTTTCCGTCTTCATATCTATGAAAAGGACAATCTATATAAGTGCCGGTATTAGTCACCATTTCTATCTTACCTATTTGAAATTGTGTACCCTTCTCGTAAAATTGTTTGGAGTCATCGCGACTCATGTAGTCGCAAATAATAGGGGCCGGGAGACCTTTGTAGGTAATAAGACCATCTTCTATAGTGTGGCTTAAATCGATTAAGGAAGTGCTGGTCTTGTGTGTCATAGAAAGGATGATTTTTAATTTCTAATATTAAGGTTTCGTCTTAATATGAATGCTAGGTATCATAGTTTTTTCCTGAAATTGACTCTTCATGTGATACTAAATCGTGATTTTGGTCAATTTAGCAATAAGCGAAATGCTCTTAAGTATTGGTTTCGATATACCATGCCTTAGAAACTCCACCCATCGGGGCGACATTTCTACACATTCCGCAAAAGAAACTTCTGAAAAGATAAAGGAATAGCCTTTTTAGAAGATATCGTACAAATCAAAACTAATACAATTATGAAATACGCAAAAATACTTTTAGGCTCAATATTCGTTTCAACTTTCGTTTTCGGGTGTAATGAGAGTTCGGACTCCTCGGAAGATACTGCAATGAATGACTCAGCAGAAATGGAAATGATGGACAATACAGGAGATATGGAAATAGAGGCAGCTCCAGCCACCAATAACGCCATAGCAGAAGCCAATGTGATTTTTACGGATGAGGTTTATAATAATGAGGTTGCCTATAATTTCCCTTTGGCCGACACCATTTCAAAATACAGTACAGAAGGAAGAGCAGGAAGCTTAATGTCAGACTGGATGAAAACTTATGCTAAAGATTTAAATGCCAATTTAAATCAAGAAGCTACCGTGCTTCATTTTGGTGAAGGTGTGATAGTAGCACTAGATAAAGGCGACATGTATGGTGTTGAAGACTTCGTGCTTAACGAAGACGCTAAAGCGGCCTTAAGAAAATTAGCCTTTAACTTACAGCAAGAGCCAGATACATATGTTTTAGTAGCCGGACGTACGGATGCCTCAGGTTCTGCCGAGTTTAATGACAAATTAGCTTTCAGAAGAGCGGCTATTGCAGCTAATTACCTTAAAGGATGTGGAATAGACGAGAGTAGATTTTTTATAGACAGTTTTGGTGAGAAATATCCAGACTATCAGAATAGCTCTAAAATAAACAGAGACAGAAACAGACGAGTAGATTTCTTGATTCTCCCTTCAAACGAAATGAGAGAACAAGCCGCAGAAGCAGCATAGAAACAGGCTCATATTCATAAATGCAAAATGCCCCTTGGTGAAATCACCTTGGGGCATTTTTTATGCTAGATCTAAGCTTTTTTAGATCGACTTCAAGGTTCTTAACGAGTTCAGATTTTTTATCCAGCCCACTTCTTTTTAGCTCTTCTATGGTTCTTATGATTGTGTTTTCTGTCATTTTTGCAGGAGATTTTACAAAACTTTCTTTAGGAGCCTTACTAAAAAATAGTTGGTCAGACCATGCGTTTCTTTCACCGTCTATCACCAAATGTATCCTGGCTATATCGCCTTTGTTGCTTACGGAGTGGGTGTAATTTACATTGGTATACCAGCATTCGCCAGGTAACATGATAAGCCGCTCTCCATTTAAAATGAAACGGACATGTTCATTTGTGATTATTGGTATGTGAATTCTGAAATTATTATCCTCATAACCCAGTTCATGGTCTTGGTGTGGCTTAATATGGACCCCTACGCCTAGTTTAAGAATTCGAGCAGACAGAATCGGGAATTTAAAACTGTTAATCACTTCTTCCAAATACGGGCATTGACTTAAAAGTGGAGTAGGTTTTAAGGATTTGTCATTACCTAATGCAAAGATATTTTTTTGGTCACCATCAGGAGCATAAAGTGGAATAGCCTGCCATTCACCTTCATAATTGTTCTTGTTGAAGTGCGGAATCCAACTGTTTTCTAAGAGCACAGAAAGGTCTTTCTGAAGCTTCTCTTCGTCAAATTTTAAGTCAAATTTTATATGAGAGGTAAGCTTCATCTTTGCCATTTTATCATATTCGGAAACGCAGTTTCGGGTTTACTTTCGTCACAGAAACCCATCCATGAGAAAAGTGGTAGACCCATAAAATTTTTACTTCTAAATTGCTGTATTAGCCACTCGGAATCTCCCTTATAACCATCTTTATGAAAGACTATTTCCGCGTTAATTTGAAGATGTTCAATAGCTGCATAAGACCATAGGATACTAGCTATTTCATCACCATCACTCGGCCATTCTGCTGGCATTTTTTCAGAACCTATGAATGGTCGTAAAGCCTCTTCAGTTACCGCAATATGACCAGCTTCATGTAAAAGGTCTCCCGGATAAATCATTTTAGAAGAGTCCATCAAAATGCTATTTCCTTTAAGGAAAAGGCCGGGGAGGAAACATTGGTAGCCGTCAAGATTTGTCTCTATAACATCTATTCCTTTACTTTCAATGAAATTAATAATCAATGTTTTAGTATTGTCTTCTTGTTTTTCCAAGCTCATGTTTTCTAAAATTAGGATATCAATGGCAGTTTCTTCAAACAAATTTATTGCGTCTTCAGGTGTTTCTACCATGGGTGTACCTTTCCTGTTTAAGCTGGTGTTTAGAAGAATAGGTATTCCACTATGCTTTTCAAACTCTTGAATAAGTTTGGCATATCGAGGGTTCCAACTGGAGTCTACTGTTTGAACTCTGGAGGAGCCATCCTCATGTGTCACATTAAATAGGGTTTGGCGATATGCTGCTTTGGTTTTATCTACCAAAATCATGTAAGGACTAGACAGCCCCATCTCAAAATAATCTGCTACTCTTTCTTTAAGTACTGAGGGAGCAAAAGGGCGGAAGTCTTCTCTAAATTTGATGTTCTTATTGATGAGTTCTTTTAGCCCTTTTTTTCCGGGATGTGCCAAGATGCTTCTTCTGCCAAGTGCCCTTGGTCCAAATTCAGAGCCTCCATGAAACCAACCAACTATTTTACCTGTATTAATTTTTTGAGCTACGTAGTTTAATAGTTCATCTTCATTATTAAATTCGGTCTTTGACCAACTCTTATTTGAATGCTTCTTTATTGCATTTTTTATTCTGAAACCGTTATATGATTTACCAAAGCAGGTACTTTCATTATGCTTTTTCTTTGGCTTTTTTAGATGTGCTAGCCAGCCATAAAAAGCACAACCCAAAGCCAAACCATTATCTCCTGCGGCAGGTTCAAAATATATATTCTGTGCTAAGTTTTCCTTTACAAGTTTAGTATTGGCCACTGCGTTTAAGGCCACACCTCCTGTGTAACACAAGTTTTTGTGAGGGAAATGATTTAATCTTGTTTTTAGGCATGTCATTACAGCTTTTTCAATTTGCTCTTGAGCCCATTTTGCAACGTTGGCGTAGTATTCAAAATGGTCAGAAAAGTATTGATAGGATTTTGACGGCTGTGTTAATAGTTCTTTCCAGTCTTCTTGGAGGTATAAATTATCATTTTTAAACTCAAAAGCTTCCATTTTAAAAATACCTGATTTACCAAATGGAGCTAAACCCATAAGTTTTCCGAGGTCATTCATATCTCCAAAAACGTAAAGACTTATGGCATTATAAAAACCGCCAATAGAATGAAGCGTGGTAGGTAATGAAATGTTGCTCTTCTGATTAGGAGAAGACATAATGCTAAAGTCTTTCCAGATAGTTTTTAGATTTTGACCATCAAAATAGTAAAAACTATCCTTCTCGCATTGCATTTGACTCTCTTCAAGAATAGATGAACATACCAATGGTTTTTGCTCTGGATGTAGACTTAAGAATTGGTCTAAAGGACTACCACAACCATCTATTACCATCACCACAGATTCCTTAAATGGAGATGTGCCAATAGCACTATAAGCATGAGCCAAATGATGAGAAATATTAATAACTTCTAGCTCCGGGTGTTTTGATAAAATACGCTCTCCTTGGTAATACTTTCTGTCTGGAATTTCAAAGTTTGCAGATTGAACCACTAGATCAATATCTTCTAAAGTAATACCTTCTGCATCAAGACAGTACTGAATGGCAAGGTTGTCGTTCCCACCATCATGTTTTACTCGGCTTAGGCGTTCTTTTTCTATCCCAACACATACCTCTCCATTTTTTAACAATACAGCAGAGCCGTTGTGGGAAAGCCCAGTTCCTAGTACATAAATATTTGAAGTCATATTGGGTGTTCAAATATAGGAGAGGCATTAACTAAATCAACTTGTGATTTTATTTCTGATGGTAGCAGTGGCGTTTTTTTCATGGCTCTTTAAAAGTATTGAAGAAAAATAAGAAAAGCATACCGACTAGCACAGAAATGATTTTTTTCCTTTTAAGCGGTTCTTTATCCATTGACTAAATCTTCTGTGAAAAACTATTTTACGGGAAAAAGGAATTTAGTTTTTTGAAATAATCCGAGTTGTCAACTTCAATAGTTTTAAATAAAAATATTACTTGATTATGATACTTGAACAACTTCGGCTTTTGGTTTATTTGCTTAGCGTTCTTATTATAAGTGATTTATGTTGATGTTTGAAAAGCCATTTAATAAGGTTTTAGGGAATTGGATTAATTTTTCAATCATTACTCGTAATATGTATTTAAGAATTATTAGCCCCATAATAATTTTTTATTTTTTACATTTTTATAATTTATAACATGAAACTAATATGAAAAAACCTCCAGTTCGCGTACACCACATTCTGCTGTCTCAATGGCAGTCTAATATTAATGAAAATGCTACCGTTTTTTTTTCTGAAAAACCGGAATTGCTTCAGAAAATATTAGATGCAAATGATGCTTTTGTTCAGCATGCAGAGGAGATTTCGGATTACCCATTTACGAGTAGTCCAATTCTAGCGAAGGATTTTCCTGAATCTGAAATTCCTCTAGAGAAACTTCCTCACAAAGCGTTAAAAGCTCTCCTAGAACATTCCTTTTTAAAAACATATTTTTTCAAAACTAAGCCAGAAGGAGCGGATGATTATATGACACCACAAAGCCAGCAAGGCTCTCAAGGTGGGTCTTATCAAGCTCAGGCTAGCAGTACAGATGGTTATCCTGATAGGCCTTATAGTGATGAAGCCTGGGCAGAGTTTATAGGAAGCACGGTGGCTAATTATGAATATTCGTCTATAGCACATCCTTCTGGGAGAGATTATGCTTCTTGGAAAAACCACTCAATATCTTCTTTCGGAGTTATTCCTTGGCAAATCCCTCAAGGTTCTAAAGTAGCTATAATAGGAGACTGGGGCACGGGTATGGATGACTCCAAGGCAATGCTCAATGACTTGATTGTGAATCATAATCCCGCTGCAATTATTCATTTGGGTGACATTTATTATTCTGGTACAAGCACAGAATGCAGAAATAACTTTACAAATATTATAAATGAGGTATATCAAGCCAACAACGTAAATATTCCTTTTTTTACAATCCCAGGAAATCACGAATATTATAGTTATGGATATCCTTATTTTGAATTGCTACCTGGTTTAAACGCAAGCTTGGGAAGTAGCTACTTACAAGTAGCAAGTTTTTTCTGTTTGAGAGTTCAAAATAGCCAATGGCAATTTTTAGCCATGGATACTGGATATAATGATTTTGACCCTTATAATGCCATAAATACAACGGTCCAAGGCCCCAAATTAAGAAGCAGTGAGATAGAATGGCATAAAGACAAACTGGACAATTTTGACGGAAGCACCATCTTGCTATCTCATCATCAGCTTTTCTCTGCAAATGCTAAGATAAACGGCACACTTTCTTGGGATGGGATTTGGCACACTGAATATAAAAACATGGGACTTCATGATACTTTTCAGCCTTATTTTAAAGATAAGATTGCCGCATGGGTATGGGGTCACGAGCATAATTTTGCCTTATATCAAAATAATCTTGACGGACTAGCTAAAGGCAGATTATTGGGCTGTAGCTCTTATCAGGAGTCGCATGGAGATGATCCTTACAAGGTAAACTGTTCGGACTTCCCTTATTTAGACCCGTCAAGGTATCAGCTTTCTTATGAAAATGGATATTATAATCATGCTTATGGTATTTTAGATTTTTCAGGAGTTAATAATTCTAATGACCCCGTAGCTGCTTCTTATTATGAATTTCCTTCTTGGGGAAGCGATTCTCAGAAACCAGCCAACCCCGAATCAACATTGATTTATAGTGAGACTTATACTCGGCCGCAATCATTGCAGCAGCCTAAAATAGAATATGGAGATGTGGTTAAACTAAAAATAGATAGTAATTTTTTAAGTGGAGTATCTAGTAATGGGAAAGCTAGCTTAGAAAATTATCCTCAAAATTTAGTGTTTTCTGGCCATTCAGGCAGTATGAAAGATAGCGACCAGCTTTATATCCAAAATATATCTCCGCTGCTAGGTTCAAATAATTACCTAAAGGCACACGGTAGCTCATCAGACCTTACTTATGGTTCAAGATCCGATGCAGCTATATGGGTGGTTAAAAAACTTAATGGTAGCAGCGGAGATAACATACGATATGGAGATTCTATTCACTTTAAAAGTGCGGCTTACAATAATTTGGGGATGGATAAAGGGAATACTAATCCATCGCACTTGAACCTTAGTAATAGTAGTAGTACCTATATTTCATTTAATATATATTCTGGTATTTCTGTTCCTAGTTCACAGCCTTTTCCCGACGGCTCTAAGGTAAGATTAGCAGTAGCTTTTGAAGGGAATTGGTTTTACGTAGGCCCTTCGGATTCAACAGGAGCATCGGGGATTTCAATGCATGATATCGTGGCAAATGGCGGTACCGGTGATTATTCTTTAGGTGTACATAATAACACAGGAGGCGTCACATCTATTAGAACTGGGGGGATAACGGTTAATATTCCGAGACTTTTGACAAATAATGATCTGGTTTATTTACAGACTTTAAATGATATTAATGTTGGTTCAGGTTTGTATTTAACTATTAGTGGTACAAATGATTTGACTGCTTCATATAAAAAGGGAATAGAATCGGGATCATATTTTTTTGTTGAAAAATTAGATACAACAAATGGTAATTATGTTTATCAGAATGACTTGATCTATTTAAGATCTGGGGATGGAAATTATCTCGGAATAGTAATCAGCAATGGGAAAGCGTATTTGGCTTCATCAGAGAGTCCTGTTTTATGTAAGTTTGATTATCAAGAAGTAGGTTTTTAATCTATACCTAAATATCATATGATGCTGACAAATCGGAAGTCCGTATTTTATTTTTGACTTGTATTAAAAGAAAAACTGTCCCAGCAATATAGCTGAGGACAGTTTTTTTAACAATTTCCGTATTTCCTTATTTTACTACCAAAGTGTATTTTGGCGTAGGGTTTAGTGGGCAAAAGTACTCATATGTGCCTTTTTCTAGCGTTACCACTTTACTGCTAGAAGTCGCTCCTTTTTTGATAAGTTCGGTCACGTAAGCTTCTTTGATATGGTGAGCTTCACCAGATTTTCCTTGTGGTGCTAGTACAAAACCAAGGTCACGGTCTACACCTACATTGGCTACTTTAAATACATAAGTACCAGGCTCTAGTGTTAGGCTTTTCTGTGTAAACGCACCTTCGGTTTGTTCTAGTTCTACTACTGTGGCATCAGACTGAGCGTAAGTAGTTGTAGAAAACGTAAGAGCGAATGTTGCTACTAATGCAGCTAATAGATTTTTCATTGTATTTATTGTTTTGATTTTTAAGAATATGATTTTCGAATAAGAAATTGAGTGTTTTTAGTCCAAGGGAGCGTTTGTCATGATTTTGGCATTTCGGCCAAAATCACGCCAAACACATTCTATATTTATTCTTAGCTGTTGCTATTAATATATCGCTCCGATGGAGCTAAATAGTTTTAAACTAATTCAGCATTAAGTTCCTGAGCCAATGGGAAATCGATGGCGAAATCTGCTAGGTTATGAATGTAGTTACTGATGGTTTTATCACCGATAATAATCACCACATCTATCATGTTAGCTTCGGTATAGCCAGCTGCAAAGAATGCTTCTACGCTTTCTGCAGATGCTTTTCCTTTATTTGAGGCTGCTGAAAGAGTGAATTTTACTAAGGCGTCTGTTTTAGCATCAAAGCTGGCAGTGCCACCTCTTAGTTCTAAAATTTGCTCTTCAGAAAAACCGTTCATTCCACCTAATACCGTATGTGCACTCTGGCAATATTTACAGCCATTATACTCGCTCACTACTAAGTTTATAACTTCTCTTTCTTTGGCTTTTAGAGTAGACTTGCGATTTTGAAGAGCTAGGTAATCACCTAAGGCCGTTTCGTTTTTTGCGTAGTAAGCATAAAGGTTTGGTACAAAGCCTAAACCTTTTTCAAGGTTGTCGAAAATGGCTTGATTGTTTTCTGATACTTCTTCTCTTGTTGGAACACTAAATGTTGACATCGTATTGTTGTTTTAATTGTTATTATCAAAATGATGTTACAAAGGTGCAGCAATACGAGAAGGCCTAAATAGGCGGAAATTCCTTTTAAGTTGGCAATTTTTCCTTTTGCTCAGAATTCTTGAAGTCGTTGGGCGAAATACCCTCATTATTCTTAAAAAAACGGCTGAAAGCCTGCAAATCGGAGAAGCCAAGATGGAAAGCAATTTCGGAGATACTACGCTCGCTATACTTTAAAAGTCTTCTGGCTTCTAGCAGGCGTCTTTCTTGAATGTATTGAAGGGGCGTTTTACTGCCAATTTTCTTAAAGAGGTTAGAAAGGCTTTTGGGGCTAATGCTGAGTAGCTCGGCATAGTCTGCCACCCTATGTTTTTCTTTAAAGTGTTTTTCTACCAAAAAATTGAAAGTACGAAGGCTGTCAAAATGTTCGCCACCAGACACATCATATTTCAGTTGCTCCTTATATATACGCGTGCAGAGTATCAATATCCTCTTCAGCATCATCTGGAGCATTTCTAGCTGTAGGTTGTCACGAGACTCCATTTCTAGGCATAGCATTTTCCAGACGGTTTCTAGGGTGTCTAGTTCTTTGGCGTTTGGTCTTATGTGAGGTAGGGTGGCTGCACCAAAGTACAGAATCCCTCGGCAGCTAATCTCGCTGTCGTGGTCTAAGATGCAGTAAAAAGGCCTGTTAAATTTCAATAAGCGTAGTTTGTCCACTTTTATGGTTTCCACTTTATGAAACTCCGTAAGGGAAATTAGCTCATTGGTTTTGAAATGATGCTCAAGGCCATCTATTTTAAGAATGTTATGGTCGGAGTCAAACCAGAGTAAAGAAAGCTCAGAGTTTTTGGAGGCTTTTATCAAATGGCAGTTTTCACTGCTGATGTGTACTACTTCAAAATATTCCTCGTTTTGGCCGTCGTATCGCATGTGCTGTGTTAGGTAATGGTTTAGATACGGTGTTTTTTGGGGTGAGGTTTTAGGGCTTATTTGTCACACAAAGCTTTTTTTCGGCTTCTTTGCAGTGCTTATTCTTCTTTAACTGAAATTGTAGTTTTAGTTGAAATCATTTGTTTGCAATTACTGTACTCAAGGTCAAAACTGTGGGTGATGATCTAAAAAATAGAAGAGGACATAGTTTGATTTCTTATAGAATAACAATTGAATTATGATTCGGGACTGTTGCCAAAAAATTGTCATTTAAATTATAATTGTTCTGGATACATTCCCTGAATTGAACTCCAAAGTATATTCTAACACCTCCATTTGGATTATGAGTTCTGTTGATTGTAGAATTAAGAATTGTACCGTTTGGAAGTGTGGTATTCACTGGAGAGCCATGTACACCAAACATATTGTCTACTGCTATGCCAGGATTAATCAAACCTTGTCTGTAAGTAGCTATTCCAATAAATACATTGAATTCGTTCATATTTAATGATTTAGTTTTAAAGCTTAGTTTTTTTTACATCACAGAATTAGACGCTATGCTGTAACTCAATTTCGGGCATTTCGTCGTATGTTCTGCCGTTAAGAGTTCTACCATTTTTCTTTTTGTTTTTTCCGCCCCATTGTTTAAAAAAGAAAGCCACGTCTACTTTTTCACATTGCTCTTGAATATCAAGAACCCAACTTGCTTCCATTGGTCTTGGATTATGACCGCTTTCTCCTCCAACTATTACCCAATCCATATTTTCTAAATCAAGGTTTGGTAACTCTCCGATTAATGGTTCTAGTGAGAGGAATTTGACTCTGGCATTTGTCTTTCTTAAGAAGTCTATTCGGTCTTTTACCTTTTCTTCCTCTACAGAAACTCCCATCCAAATGTTATGGGTCCACTTAAATTCTTTATGAAGCTCAAACAGCCTCTCAGCTCTCTTTGTTAAAACCTGAAAAACGTGTTGCGGATTTTCATTCATAACCTTGAAAACTTTTTTAATGAATTCTAAAGGTATTTGTTCATGAAATAAATCACTCATTGAGTTTACAAAAACAACTTTGGACTTTTTCCAAGTATATGGTGTTTTCAAAGCATCTTCATGAGTTCTTACCTCAAAGTTATCCTTGTACTTCTCAATGCCCATAGCTTGCAGTCTTTTAGACATTATTTCTGCATAACAAAATTTACAGCCTTGGGAGACCTTTGTACAGCCAGTTGTTGGGTTCCAAGTCATTTCAGTCCATTCTATACTTGATTGTGCCATTTACCTGAGTTTAATAGTTACTTTGTCAAAGTAGTCTTTATAATCTTTATAATTAATGTAGAAAGCATTTTTTCTTATAGCGGAATCGTCTTTTTTTGCTAGTTCTAATCTATTTTCTGCTTGCAGTTTTGTTAGAACTTGCTTAGCATGTTTAGGCAAAAAGCCTTTTCTTAGAGTGAATTCAAATATTTCTCCATTTGTCTTCTTACTCTCTAAATAAACTGTCAATAAATCTTCAAGCTTATTAGTTTCTAAATCTGTGAAAAGAGTTATTTGATTAGTATTATACTTCCATCCTCTGCCTTGTTCATTGTCAATATCCCATTTGGTTTCTAACATTTTTTCGTATCCACGAATATGAGAGCTAAAGAAAAATAAACAAAATATGGTATTCTCCTCTTTCTTAAGTGTAAAGCTGTCAACAAAATAATCCGAACCAAGAAAGTTTTCAAAACCTTCTTTTAAAGCTCTAATATATTCCCACTCATTCAGTATATTTTTATTATTTATCCCTAGCTGCTGGTTGAAACTTTGCAAGACTTCAGGTGTTCCAGATTTTGAAAACCTATACATAAACTGAATTGGTAGCCATAGTAATACTTCAGATTTCCGGTTGCAGTTTAATAAATTTAAAATATGCTCAGCTCTTACATCCTTATACCCAAATGGGTCAATGAAAATAAACGCTTTTGAGTTTTTAAATTCCTTAAATTTAAGAGGTAACTCGTTAACGATTTGTGTGTAGTCCTTGTTGATTAAATTTAGCTCACCAAAATTGCTATAATGTAGTTTTTTATCTCTAATATGATTCTCTAACGATTCTAATCTAGCTAGATCTATGTCATTAAAGTGGCAATGTATTTTTGGCGATTTATTGGGACGTTTGTTGATGAATTGATAAAAGGTTTGTTTTATGTTTTTTAAGGCTATAATAGGGCTTCCTTCTCCTCCATTTTCATAAACCCCAGGCCCACAAAACAAGTCAATAATGTGTATCGATTCTGTATAATTATCATTGCATATGATATTGAGATACTTTTGAATATAGTCTCCAAACAATTTAACTTTTGCTTCCGAATGGTTTAATAAGTTTACTTGGGAATGTTTAATACTCATGGGTTATTGATAGTGGATATTGTAATAGTGGCTTTAGAGAATTTTATATCGTTTGTCTTGATCTATTGAACAATATAAGATAAAACCTTTTCAAAATAGGAAACGGGAAAAAAAGCAAGCCTTAAATTTATTATTCGGTAGGTTTTTAAGGATTTCTTAACAACGGCTTTGCGAATTCCCTCATGGCTATTGCACTATTTTTTGCCTCTAGCAGGGATTTGGAGGTCTTAAGGTATCGATGTTAAATCGTTCTTGAAAGACTATTCTCCCAGTCTGCCTATTTATCCGCCGAATGGAGGACAGGCAGGGTCTTCACTCAAACTGACAATTTTCGATTGTTTTTTCTATGTCAGTTCGAGCGATAGCCGAGAACCTCCATGCCCTTGAACCTACTAAACCAGAGCTTTGCTAAGACCCCACTTAAGCTGCGAGCTTCGTTGGACTGAGTTTTTATAGCTGTACTTCAACTATAATACAGGTAAGGGAATTATGCTACTTCCAGTAGATTTAAAGATAGCTTATCCTAAAATTTAGATAAGGCTAAGCAGTAGTTAGGGTTTTAATCAATCTCCAAAATAGTCTGACTTTTACGTTTGAAAAGTTTGCTCCAAAGTGTCATTAAAATGGGGTATAGGCCATAAGACATACCTCCTAATACACTGGCCCATAAAATAGATTTATCTTTTAAAAGAAACGAAATACTTAATGAGATAAAAGGCACCACAGCCATTACCAGCATTCTGTTTCGGTGTGCTTGGCTGTAGAATATTTCATATTTGCTCAGGGCTAATTTAGCTTTTTGTTTAAGTGCAGCCGTATAGAACAGGAAGAGTGTAAAATAGATAGAAAACGATATGACGCCATAGTAAATCATGAGTTCAGGTATTTCCTGAGCTTCTATGCGTAATTCCATGGAGAGTCCAAAGAGCATGTCAGTCAGTAACCTGGTAAGAAATCGTAATGGGTACACATAGAAGATAATGAGCGAGGTGAATATCACATTCAATAGTTGCAAACTAATGCCTTGAATGCCATATAAAACTGCAAAATACACATGTTCTTTCCACATGATATATAGAAAAGCAATGCTTACTAGCAAGGCTGGAAATGACTTTGCAAAGACAAGCAAATCTTTAAAGGAATCGGCATCAGAAACATTAAAAATAAGCAAGGTTAAGGCTATACCGAAGATGGCATCCGTAAGGCTATTTAACCTTGTGTTTGACTCACCTCGGTAGGTGAGGTTTTCGTCTTTGAGAGAGTTTTCAATATATGCGTTTCTCATTTACTTTTTGTGTTTTAAGATATGAAATTTATCTGTTAAACTCAGTCATTAAATAAAAGATGCCGTAAATTTCACCCAAATTAAAGCCTGAATGCCACAAAATAGCTCCACAGATAAACTTACTGCGTTTTCTCATTTGATAGATAACATACAGACTAAAAACATAGAAAGCGTTCAAAGTATGGCGGGAGTCAGTGTTTTTATCCGACCAGAATAGTAAACTATGAGGACTAAGTTACGCTACTCCTCCACGGTCTTTTTTACAATGTTAATTAAGCCTTCACTTTTGCTTTCTTCATAGCCATATTGTGAATATTTAACATAGCCATTTTTATCTATTAGGAATATCTGAGGAATGCCTGTTACATTAAACATGTCTATGATTTCTTGGCTGCCATAAACGTGCTTCCAGTCCATGTTATATTTATCAAGAGCCCTTTGATAGGGCGGATAGGTTTCATCTTTGGTAATTGAAATTATTTCAAGCTGCTCTATGGAAAACATTTCTCTGATTCTTTTCAGGGTAGGTATCTCGGCAATGCACGGGAGACACCAAGAAGCCCAGTAAACCAACAAAATAGATTTACCTCTCAGTTCTACCGAACTTATCTTGGTGGCATTAATGTCATTTACTTCAAAATTTGGGGCCAGCGTATTCTTTAAAATTGGTGTATTTTTTATGAGACTAAGGCTTCTTTCCCGCTCGAATTTATAAGGTGAATCTTTGAATATTTTTTGAGCGTAAGAAATCAGGCTATCTCTTGAGAGAGCAGGCGATACTGCAATGTTTTTATTGAAGTACCAAATTGAAAAATAGTCGGTTGGATTTTTTTCAATGTACTCTATCTGCTTTTTGGACAATGCAGCATACTTTTCATAAAATATCCGAGCCAAGGAGTCATTCTTTTTATAAGCATTTCCGTGCTCTTTAAAGAAGTTTTCATGGTCGGTGCTTTCAGTAGAAGTAAATGCGTCTAAAGCCCTCCCGCCTTCATTTGAAACTTCAAATGCGTTTATAAGTGATTTTGCCACTAATGGCGAATGGAAGGTAGGGTCTGTTTTTTCAATAGAAATGCTTGCTGGCTTTTCGCCAAGCCAAAAAGCTGAGTAATAATGTTTGGTTTCTTTATTGGTAGGATAATACAGCCATATTGTGGCATATTGTGAAGTGAAATTTCCAGTAAAAATGAGTTTGCTACCTTCTATTTCAGGCTTAATTGCTTTATAGGTTTCATTTCCATCATCTAAAGCATACTGTAATTTCGAGATAGAAAATTCATTCGAAAAGTTAAACTCAACGCTGATTTTTTTTTGTGCAATGGCATGAAATGATATTAGAAATAAAACGGACAGAATCAAAGTCTTTTGCATAGAAGGTGGATTAAAGTATTGAAAGAAAACATGGCTCAAAAGAATAATGAAGTTATCACTATTTTATTGTAATTAGATTTTTTCCATTAGAGTCTTTCAATATGCTAACAGGTAGGCTTTAGGAACCTTTAATCTTAAAGAGGCAAATCTTTAAGCCAACAAAAATTTATTATTCGGTCCTTTTTTTATTAGCTATATATTAGAGGAGATTTGACTTCAATTTTTTTAGAAAATGCTCCGGAAGAAAGCTTCTAATTAAACATTTATAGCAAGATGATATATTATTGATGGCGAGTTTTAAAGTCCTTTCCTCGTTCTGTTTTTCAATTTGGAAATTCGGTTTTCGTAATAAGTCTTTAGCTCATTTACAAAACTCAAAGGGTTTTCATTTTCAGTAAAGACTTTATAAAGTTGGTCGTTTTTAGCAAGATTGATAGCCTGCTCTAGCCGTTCTTTTTCTAGTTGAAGGTAGTTTTGGGTATTGGAGACTTTGACATTAACCGATGACTCACTTAGGATTAATTCCGTATTTCCTTCAAAAATGTGGGCGTGAAAGGCTTGTAAAGCCTCTAGGTTTTCATTTTTATAAATTTCTATAAGTTTAGCTGTGAGTTCTGTAGCTATATCCGTTTCGTTTTCTTTCATGAAAAACTTGTCGGGGTGCACATGGAGCATGGCTTCACGGTAAAGCCTTTTTTTCTCCTTTTGCTCTTCTAATGACGTAGCTAATTTTGTCTCTGTTTTTTTTGTGCTTAGTAAGCCATCAGGTTCTTTATAATTCTTACCTCGCTTTTTCTGTGCTAGTCTTTTTTCCTTTTTCTTCTTCTTAATCTCTTTGTATAGCACATAAAGCTCCTGTGCTTCTATTATCAGGTCACTTAAATGCGAACGAAGCGTTGTTTCAAAAGCATAGGTTTCTTTTTCTATAGCCGCTAGTTTAAGCTTGAGCTGTTCTATCTCCGCCTCTAGTTTTTTCTTGTCAATTTGGCTAAGCCTTGTTTCTGACATGGATTATTTTTAATTAAGACTAGCCAAAGTTAAGACAAGTAATCAAACATTTTCTAAGGTATTTACTGTACCTGAAATAGTGCAAGATAGCTTGGCTGTATTGTAAATAGTGCCAAATTTTTCAAGATTCTTCTTTAACAAGACTGGATTAAGGCTTTTGTCATCGCTATAAATAGTCAAACTGTAGTCTATGTTGTCCATTCTTGGCGGATTGGTAAGTCTTTTGGCATTTACCTCAAGGGTAGCTTTGGTGTAGCTGAATTTTAGCATATGCGAAAAACGCTCCACATTTTTCAGCATACAGGCCGCAAAAGAACCCAAGAAGAGTTCAGCAGGATTTGGTAAGCTTTCGGCTGATTTTGGCGTAGTGCCAAAATCAACATTGGACTCCTTTATATGAATGATAGCATCCTGATTTGAGGTGGAAGAAGCTTTGATTTGATAATTCATGATTTACTTTTTAATAGACTAAGCGTTTATTTCTTTGGTATGAAACTACTATAAGATGCTAAAACAAACTATGACCGTAGTCACCTTAATGGATAATTTTTTATGTTGATTACAGGTTAAAACTTAATTCAATTTTAATTCCATTTTCTCCATAAAAACCTTAACTGCTTCGGTATTACTGTTTTTTAGTTTGTAGGCGTAAAAACGCTTTTGCTCTATGGTGGCAGCTGCTTTAAAAGGCTGTTTTATTCCCTGGCATAAATGTTTAGGTGCTATGCTAAAGCCTGTGCTGTGCTTTAAAGCATCAATTATAGCCAAATAAGAAGGCAATATATAACGAGGTACTATTTTAGAGACACTATTAAATTCAGCTTTCCAGTACTTTTTTATGTCGGCTTGCTCATTGTCAAATGCAAACCATGTTTGTTTTTGTAACCATTTGATTCGCTCTTTTTCTTCGTGTAGTAGTTCCACAGGAATGCTTATGTTTTTGGAGCAAATTAAGACCAATTCCTCCTGTTTGAAGAAAGAAAATTCATGCTCATAGATGTGATGCTTTTTTATGCCAATGAGCAGCTGAACTTTGTCTGATTCTAGTGCTTCTACCAATTCTTTTTCGTTTCCAAAATGTGTGACAATGTACATGTCGAAGTGGTAAATCTTATGAATCAGTTCTTTCTTGAAAAAATCTGATGTGCAACCTATGGTAATGGCTAATCGCTCTTTTTTTGTCCTTTGGTTAGTGTAATGTTCTATTTTCTGTAGTACCTGAAGAGGATTATTGATTTGAGCATATAAGAACTTTCCGTATTCGGTAGGGGCCAGTTTACGTGTAGTTCTTTCAAAGAGTTTTTTGCCAATATGACTTTCTAGTGCGGCCAAATGCTTGCTAACACCAGGCTGAGTCATGTTAAGTTTTTTTGATGCTTCTGTAATATTGCGGCATTCATAAATAGAACCAAAAGTTCGGAGCCACTCTAAATTAATCATAACTGTGGTTATTAATAGGTTAATAAATGTAATTAAAATTATCAATAGGTGGTCAGTACTTTTGAGAAAAAAAACGGAAAATATGACGAACACATTAGTAATAAATTACACTGCGAGGCATGGCTCTTATTCTAAAATTCTTTTTGATGAATTTGTGAAACTTGCCGCAGGAAAAACGACACTTACACAGCTTGATTTGTCCGAAAATCCACCGGATTTATTGTTGCCAGAAAACCTTAATCTGGTTATGCAGTGGAATCACGGCAAACGAGATTTCTCCGAAACTGAACTTGCGGTTTTGGCAAACCATCATGCGTACATAGCTCAACTATTAAATGCAGATAACATAGTGTTGGCTTTTCCAATCTATAATTTTAGTATGCCAGCCACAGTAAAAGCCTGGATAGATGCGGTGGTGGTAAGCGATAAAACTTTTTCTTTTAGTCCAGAAACGGGTTTTAGTGGCTTATGTATGGGGAAAAGAGCCATGGCGATTGTAGTTAGCGGCTTTGACTATGATATGTCAAGTAGTGTGAAAGAGTATGCTTCAGCTACTTTAAAACAAAATTTTGATTTTATGGGAATCAAGTCGGAACAGATTTCAGCCTTCGGGCTTGACCAAAATAGAGATAAACTTGATGACATTTTAGACGCTGCCAAATTGGAAATAAAGGATTTAATAGAAAGGTGGTTTTAAGGGCTCTCTTTTCTTAGTGAGCTCTTCTTTTCAGAGCCTCATTTTCTGCTTTACGCAGTCTTTGAGGTTCTGTGGTATTGCACACTAATTGATAACATCTATCTACTTCATAGAACTTACTAAGTAGTAAAATGGCTTTACCTATGCATATAATCCTTCATAAATCTCATCGTTTTTTATGCAGTGCTTTGACTTTAGAGGCTTTGTCAATAAGCACCTATGACCTATCCCTTACAAAACGATTCTGAACCACCGTATCCAGATAGATTTTAGAATCTACACATGCAAAGTTTAATTTCTCTTCTAGCTCACCAAATAAGGAAACGCCACCGCCTAATAGCGTGGGAATTATGGTAATAGTCATTTCGTCTATCAAATCTTCTTTTAAGAAGTTTTGGATAGTGCTGCCACCATCAATGTATAAGCTGTAAAAGCCTTTGGCATGAATTCGTGCTAGAATCTGGTTAAGGGTTCCTTTTGTTAGTATCGCCTTGTCTTCGTATTGTGCTGGGATTTTTGTCAGGGTATTGCTTAGTACAAAAACTGGTTTCTGATAAGGCCAGTCTATGTCAAAACCACATACGGTTTCAAAGGTGGTTCGTCCCATGACTAGAGCATCTATGTTCGACATAAATTCGGTATAGCCCATGTCATTGTTTTCAGGATTAGGAATAGCGTGTAGCCAATCTATTTCTCCATTTATATCTGCAATGTATCCGTCTAAACTAGTGGCTATAAATACGCTGTTTTTCTTGTTCATGATTTTGAAACTGCTATAGTTAGGGTCAATAGAAGAATCTTTTGTGAAGAAAATGATACTTAATTTACTATCGAAAAATCAAATTCATTGTAATGATGGATTTGATGGTCGGCATATTCACTCTTTTTATTTTCAGAGCTTAAAGCTACAGTTTTCAAGCCAGCTCTTTTGGCAGCCATTAGTCCTGAGTTTGAATCTTCAATTGCAATACATTCCTTTGCATCAAGATTTAATTTTCGCAGGGCTGTCTTATAAACAGAGGGGTTTGGCTTTCCCACCAACTCAAATTCTGAAGATGCTATGACATCAAAATAGTTAGAAAGCTCTAACTTCTCTAAAACTACAGGAATCAGTATAGCTGGTGAGTTGGTGGCTAAACCAATTTTAAACCCAGCTAGCTTTATTCTTTTTATGAAATCCTTAACATCTTTAATGGCTTTTCCTTCTTTTTTAATAAGTTCCGATACTCGGTTGACCACACTGTTTTCAGTACTTTTTAAAGTTTTTCCTTCCCAAGGAAACTTCTCAAACCAAAATTTAGTAACCTCTGATGTGGTCATTCTTTCGGTGATTAGACATAGTTCTTCTGTCAGCTGTACGCCCAAAGAAGAGAAAACCTCCTTTTCGGCTTTTTTCCATAGAGGTTCGGAGTCTATAATAATTCCATCCATGTCAAAAATAAAGCCTTTCAAACCTTGATGCATTTTTGGAATCATATTTTTTGATTTATAAGAATCTCAGATTTCAGCTTTATTAATTTGCCCAATAGCGTAGTGGTTTGGACTATTTCGGGTTTTCCTAATTCATCTGCAAGTTTAGAAATTTCAAGATTTAAACTATCTATTTCTGTCCTTCTATTTTTCCTAATGTCTTCATATGTTGAAATAAGTTGCCCTTTTGCTCGATCGCTTATTTGCATTAGTTTTTTCTCAATTCCTTTGGCGTCAGTTTTTATACCATATTCACTAGCCAAATTTGAACACTCTAGAATAACTGTACGGGCTAGTTTTAAAGCTTCATTGTTATTTTTAAAAACACCATTGTCAACCTCAAGTAAAGGGCATATGGAATTAAAAGCACAATTTATTATGACTTTGTCCCAAACGTGTTTTAAAATGTCTGTTTCGGTTTCAAATACAAAATGAGAGGTATTAATTATACTTAGAATACGTCCTAGTGTATTTAAATTGCCATTTATTAGGCCTACTGGAGAAGGAGCCACCGTTTTAAAAGAGACCTCCTGGTTTTCTAAAACTTGGCTGGTGGAAAATAATACGCAACGGTACAGCTCTTTAAAATCACCGAACGGTTTTTCTATGTTTAAACCATTTTGTAATAAAATAATGGAGAAGTTACCTTTTTTCCCTTTGAGTTTATTCGCTATAAATGAGTTAGCAAATGTCTTCGTTGTGATTAACACTATACCATTAATTTCCGCTATTTGACTAAAGGTGGTAGTGCTTATGTTTTGTATAAAAACTTCTCCCTTTTGATTAAATACTTTAATAGTTTCTCTTTCTGTAGGGCAGTGGTCTACACTTCCTCTAATAATACTTACATCTTTATTTTCTTGTTGGAGAAAAACACTTAGAGCCTTTCCTATAGCTCCGGCTCCTACTATGTAAATTTTCATTTTACTTAATTTAGTTTAATGACTTCTCCGTCTTCTGGTACACGGAGTCTTTTCATGTCAATATTGCTAGCCTTAATAAATTCTTTCATTTGTTCTCTAGAGACTGTTTCATGGTCTAAAGCTCCCATATGGACAGTGATAACCGTCGTTTCATCTCTGTAATTCAAGAGCTCTAAAACCTGTTTTTCATCCATGATTACTTTATAAGAACGCTCTATGTCCAAGTAAGTTTTGAAAGGGTTACTCTCTGGGTAGAAACTGTTTCCGCCAGCGTTGCAAATGATAATGTCAGGTTGGAATTTATCTAGGTTATTTTTAACCGAATCACACCAAATAGTGTCTCCAGTGATATAAAGCGTTTGTTCTTGGTCTGCTTCTAGGATATAACCAGAAACATGCCCCATGACTTTTAAAATATCTCCTTCACCATGCTGAGCAGTTACCCTTGAGATTTTAATGGTATCAATAATGATTTCTTGGTCAATGCTTTTCACATTTTCAAAACCGAATGATTTTACCTCTTGAGCGTCGGCCGCTTGAACTATGAACGGTATAGTTTTAGGAATAAGCTCTTTCGCTTTCGAATCAAAATGGTCAGGATGGAGATGCGTTATCAAAACATAATCTACATCTTCTAAAATTTCAGAAATAGTGAAAGGTAAAGGTACTGTGGGGTTGTCAGATTTTCCAGCAAAGGGCGGAAGACTGTTTACATCACCCAAAAATGGGTCAATAAGCCAAGTTTTGTTGCCAAATTTAATTTTAACCGTGGCGTTTCTAATCAATTGAATTTCCATATTTACATTGTTTTTTGACAAATGTAAATTCAACCACGAGGCACAGGGCTATTCAAAATTGCTAATTTCTGTTCGAAACGTTTTAGGTGTTTTTTCTAGTTGTTTTTTGAGGATTGGAAATATTGCAGTGGCTTCTTTAAAGCCCACCAAAAAGGCAACTTCGTTGATAGGTACTGCTGTATCTTTAAGTAATTGCTTCGCCTTTGCTACTCTAACTGCCTTAATATATTGATATGGCGATATTTTATACATTTTGGTAAAAGTTCTTAAAAAATGAAAAGACGACATAGAAACCTCTTCCGCAAGCAATTTGACAGATAAATCGGCATTTGAATAATTACTGTAGATATAGTCTTTTGCTATATACATTCTTCTGGCAAGTTCTTTTTGTGTTGATTTTTTAGCCGCCGGAATTTGAAGTTGCTTTCTTTTTTCCTTTTGGTCTACGTGCAGACTCTTCGTTAATATTTGTGCCAGAAAGACTTCCTCCTCATCTTCATGATAAGACAGTATTATCCTTTTAAAATCAGGGGTTTTGACATGCAATTGATTCGTGAAAACATAGTCGGTGTTGCTATCAAAAGGCTTTTCTAAAAGCTGTTCATTTGAGTTTAGCGAGGCATAGAGAGCCTTGGCGTAAAAATTATAGTTAAGATGAATATTAAAGGTTTCAACAGATTCTTGTGAATCAATTTCATAGTTAAATGACTCGTATGGATTTGAAATATAAAAAGTTTGCTCGCAAATTTTAAGGTCTCTTTTATTGGAGTTTAACCTTAGGCTGCCTTTTTCATTTGTGAATATGCTAAATGAACTTTCATGTATGGCTTTTTCATACTTTGTATTCTTAGCGTTAACCACCGCATTAGGCCATTCTATATCAGTTACTTCAGAATGAACTATGTTCTTCATTCTATCAAGTATTTTCTGCTCAGGAAACTGGAATAGGTGCATTTCTTTTGGAATGTCTAGTAGTATATTTTACAATTATGTAATGCTTTAAGTTCTGGTTTTTGATGTTAATTATCAAACCCTAAACCTTTCGCCACCTTAATTTCAAATGCTGCAATACCCAGAACCACAATAACTTCCAGGATTATATATCCAAACCCAAACGATGTCATGGAGTCGGAATGGTAAACCATGAAACCTAAAGAGAGTACGCAATAGCCTATATTCATAAAAGCTATGGCAAGGAGGTGCTTGGCGGTGTTTTGACTATTTGTGCGGTAGCAATAAACGTCAAAAAGAATAAACAAACATGGGAGGAGAGCGAGAAAATAAAGTGTACCAAGAGGTATACCAAAAAGAGATTCAAATTCCACCAGTACTACGCCTAATAAAAAGGCAGATAGGCATGCCCCCAGTCCGTCAATCAGAAATAGCTTTTTGGGCCGCTGTAAAGCCCATTGTAGCGTTTGTTTTTGAGACATATTTTTAAAAGGATTTAGCATTTAATTTATCTTCAAATGCTATCAATTTATTCCAGATGTCAATGAATTCTTTAATTCCCTCTTTTTCTATGTCGGTATTTACAATCAGGATTTTACCAACTCCCGTTTCGGTATTGAAAAACATGTGGGTAACCACTCCTGGGTCGCCGCCTGTATGCCCCATTTGGCCTTTGGCAGACATGCCCATAAATATGCCCATGTTGTATTCGTCGTTATAGGTACTTTCGTTTCTTTCGTTATTGTTTTTACTGGTGAGTTGCGGTTTGAAAAGCTCTTTGAAACTCTCCTCAGTGAGTATTTTACCTTTTCCTTTAAAACCTGATATTAATTCGCTTAAGTATTTTCCTAAGTCTGCCGATGAGGTAATTAAGCCACCATCTGGATAATTTACCAATTGATAAAGTGCTAACTCGGTGTCTTTATCAGCATATAGTTTTGAGTGTTTTGAAAAGTCAATGTCTTCAAAGGCCCATCCAGAATTGGCCATTTTTAAAGGGTTGAAAATATACTGTTCTGTGAAATCTTTAAAAGACTGGCCTGTGGCGTTTTCTAAAACAAGAGCGGCTAGTCCAGCGGCTATGTTAGAATATTCGAAGGTTTGACCGGGTTGTGCTTTTAAGAAGTTTTTTTTCTTATACCATGCTCCATTTTTAGCTAATATTTTCTCCAAAAATTGGCTTTGAGGCATCATTTTATACGCCGCTTGGAAATTACGGTTTGCTTTCCCTTGCCCGAAGTCATCCTTTAAAACATAACCACTTTTTTCATACCTCGGCGGGTCTTTTATGCTAGATGTGTGTGTAGCTAGCTGCCGAATGGTGATTTGGATTTCAGGAAAATGAGGGTTTATTACCTCAAAAGACAAATATTGATTTATAGGGTCGTCAAGTTTAAGCTCTCCTAGTTCTTGAGCTTTTAAAAGAGCCACACCTATAAATGTTTTAGAAATGGATGCTATGTTTTGAACCGTGTGTTCGGTGTATTTTTTATTGGTCTTTTTATCGGCATAGCCATACCCTTTTTGGAATAGGGTACCATCTTGATTTACAATGCCTACAGAAAACCCTGTTATATGCTCTTGTGTGTAAATCTGTTCTAAATCTTCGCTTAGTTGTATTGAAAAAGAGTCATTTGTTTGACCATAAATTGGGTAAAACAAATGACTCCATAATGCTATAATTAGTAGTTTCTTCATGTAAGAGTTTAAGTACCAAATATAGGCTTTTCCTTTGATGTGGTTATTAGCCTTCTATAAACCCTACTACTTCATAAGCTCTTGTTCCTCTGCTTTCAATTCTTTCATAAAGTACGTTATTTGACTCATACAGAGCTCTGCCGCTTAAACTTACTCTTTCGGCTTCATCGGGAAGCTCATAAACAATGGTTCCTATTTCAGGATTAACTACTTCATAAAAATTATTAACTCTAACAAAGTAGATTCCGTTATGTAAGTAATAGTTTATACCTCTGTGCACAAACTTTTTATAACCGATAGGCAGTGTTCTTATTTGGAAACCAATACTTGGTACAGCGGGAATATATCTACCTCCATTTAGTCTGTAAAATCTACTGTTGTCATAGTAAAGCGAAACGTTGTTATGCCTAACTACAGTTGCTGGTTTAGGCAAGTTACGTACTGCCACCACTTTCTTTCGAGAGGTTTTATATTCCACATTTTTTCTTGGAACTACAGTCTTGGTCACTACTGTCTTTTTGGTAACCACGGTTTTGCTGGAAGCTACTTTCTTGTTATTTCTTTGAGAAAACCCGTTTATGGAGAAGCCAAGTAATAAGGTAAGTGCCAGGGTGATTTTGATTGTGTTTTTCATTTTCTTTTTGGTTTTAAGTTTGAATGCCTTTAAGACTATTTCCAAAAAGAAAGGTTTAAAACACTATGAAAAATTAACAGTATTTAGGAATTGGCTTAGAGTTATGCTTACCAATACTTCTTTCGAAAAGCTCACCTAATGAGTATTTTAATTGGGATATTGAGCCATGGAGGCCGTAAGACCAAAGACGCTTAAAAGTATAGTTAAAACACTGGCTTTTAGATGCTGAGTCATATTAGGTTTCTAGGCCAGCTGAATCTGGCGATAGGGTTGAGGTTAAAACGGATTGCGGTAAACCGACAATTGATAAGCTTAAATATAAAGGTTTGAATGAAATTATAAGGTCTAGAATGACCTTTTTGTCCTAGTATGGGAGCCTGTTTTTTGATGCTTTTTTTTAATCAGGCTTAATCGCTAATTGAATCAATGTTAAAAAGTGGCCTTGTCAATAAAAAGGTTTGACTGGAACGGAAAAGCTGTTAGATTAGTGTGAATATAGGTTGGGGTTTTGCACCTATAGTGTAGATTCTCAATTGTTTTATAGGCAATTAGAAGAAAATGAGTAAAGAAATAATAAAATCTATAGACCTTGATTTAACTGCTGACCTAGCAGATAGCTTGATAAATTGTGTCATCGACGGAGGTGTTTTTGAAGAAATTCCAGTTATTGGATCGGTGCTCAAAATATATAGAAGTGGAAGAACCATAAAAGAAAAAATATTTACTAAACAATTAGTTGCCTTTCTGAATCTTACGAACAACGTTGATAAGGATAAAAGAAAAGATTTTTTCGAGAAAATTAACGAAGAAGAAAAAGAAAAACTAGGTAGTAAAATACTGACTTTGCTTGAAAAGGAAGATGAAATACAGAAGTCGAAATGGTACGCTAACGCATTAAATTTACACATTGAAAATAAGATAGAATACGATGAGTTTTATGACTTACTGTATTCTATTGAAAGAGTCAAAGCTCACTATACAAGACACTTCTACGAATTAATTAAATTTGAATTACCTAATCTCGAAAGAGAAATGGTGGATCATTTTCATATCATAGGATTATTAAAATCAACAGACAAAACTAATAGTCTGCCATTCAGTAATGCTTTGGGGAGTTATGAATTGTCTAGAACTGGTAAATTGTTTTTAGACTTAATATATAGACCAAATAAGGAAGAAATTAAGAAGAGCTTTGTTAAGCGAGTTTTAAATGAAACAAAAGCAAAATCTGAGGACGACAATAGAGAGTTCGTCCTAGTTGAAACGACTGCTAAGGAAGTTCTTAAAAAGTATCTATTAAATCTCGGATTCAAAAAACTTATGGAATTAAAAATCACTGACATTGGAACTCAGATGGATCGATTCCATGAAATGTATATTTTTAGAGTAGATGACGGCTATGCAATTATGAAACGAAAATAAGTAACTTTTCATAAGAATTGGGTCTGCTTCACGAGGCTTTTTTGATCTCATTACAATGTCTTTGGGGCTTAAGACCACTAAAATGTTATGAAGTAAATGGCTACTTGGTTTAGAATAATGGATATTCTTTAATTGCTTTGGTTTTTGTTCCGGTTAAATTAGTGTAATTAATTGCTGCCATCATTTAGAGGACCAAAAGGCGTTTTACTCAAAAATTGATCAAATATGGAAATAGATAACATTTTAAAGCACTTAGATGATTCGATAAATCCCGCTCCGTGAGGCCTTTTTGACCTCGTGGTTATGTCATTCGGTCTTCACCGCTTGACTCTAAATGGTACTCTTGGTCTCTAATAATATATCATTCTTTCCTTTTTGTGTTTTTTGTTTCAGCTAATTTCGCAAAGTTAAATTTTAACTATCGGTCTGAAGACCGAAAGACATTTTACGCAAAGTCAGGCCTGCCTTTCGGCAGACAAGAAGACTTTGCGTAGCAAATAGTATTATAATTGGATTTGAAAATTCCACTGGCTCTGTAAGCTCTGCCTGTCCTCCATAATATTGGATAAATCAGCAAACGAGAAGACTTTGCATAGCTGGTTTTATACTAATGCAAGTGGTCAATTTGCATTCATAAAATACCCATTAAGAAAAAACTTGTTTAACTTGTTCACTATTGCAGCATTCAAGGCATTTCACGATGCGGTTTTTTATGAGCTGATTGTTGCTATCGCTATTGATTTTATTCGTTTTTGTTTATTATGATGCATGAGTTCAATTAACTTTTTAGGTAAGGGGTTTCTAAACTTTAAGGTACTGATAATCTGCTTTTCAGTCATTCAACACTTTAGCTTTGCCCAATCCGCTGAAGACTTAACTTCTCAACAAATCTTTGAAAAGGTTGTTAAATATTACGATGCAGATGGGATTTGGGATATATATTCTGGCAAAATGGATATGACTTCATTAAGGAATGGCATTCTTACTCCTCAAGAAATTTCTATCAATAACGCAACTGATGTGTACGAATGTATCAGAAATAGAGAAGATGGAGTTTTTGTAAAAGGAATAAAAGGGGGGGGATCTTTCTTTTCTATTGATGCTGAGGAATATAGTGCGGAAGAGGTACCAGAGAAGTATCAAAAATACCCTTACAGTCTGTCTGAGCACTATGTACAGACTTATAAAGAGCATCATACATTTCATTTTAGCATTCCATTAGCCTTAAAAAGGGCTGGGGCAAAACCGTTTGAAGGAGTAGCCAAGAAATACTTATTTGGTCGCCAGTGTAATGCCATTACATTTAAGGAATATCCAAACCATTTTGAGGGTGGTTATTATGGAATCCCAATCACTTTATATGTCTTACCTGAAGAGCAATTTAAAATCCATGCAGTACATTTTGATAATGGATGGGGTGAGGCTAAAGAAGGACTAATAGTGTTATTTGATGGAGAAATAAATGTGGAAGGAATAAAAGTACCCGCAAGTAAACTGACTTTTTATGCCGGTAGCCTTAAGTTTTTGATGGTAGATGCATTTCAAAACTCATTTTAAGAATTAACAAAAGTAACCTATGAAAAAACTAATTTATCTAGTTCTAGTATCATTCTTTTTCAATGCGTGTTCACAACCTGAATCTACGAAACAGAATAAATTTGAGTTTGAAGGAATTGATTTAAGCATAAAACCAGGTGATAATTTCTTTGAGCATGTTAATAAGAAATGGTTAGACTCCGCGGTCATCGCAGACGACCAGGTAGGTGTGGGCTCTTACAGGTTTTTGAATATTCCTCAGAAAAAGCTTTTGGAAGATATCTTGACTGAAGTATCATCCGGTAGCCATAAGAAAGGTAGTCCAGAACAGATGGTGGGAGACTTTTATAGTTCAGGGATGGATACAGTACGCATAAATAAAAGGGGTTTTGAACCTGTTGAGCCACTTCTTGAAAAAATTAATAGCATTGGTTCTGTTTCTGATGTGATGCAGTTTGTAATAGATGAATTTAAGTCTGGAAACTGGTCATTGATAGGGATGTGGGTTTCTCCAGATGATGAAAATAGTGATGTGAACATGTTGCATTTTAGTCAAACAGGTTTGGGTTTACCCGATAGAGATTATTATTTCAAAACAGACGAATCGACCCTGGAAATACAAAGTGCTTATAAATCCTATTTAACAAAACTCTTTGAACTAACTGGTTATGAGAATGCTGAAGCGAGTACAATGACCGCTTATGGTATTGAAAAACAGCTAGCTGAAGTTCATAAAACAAGAATTGAACGCCGTGATGTGAAGGCCAACTATAATAAATTGGCAGTGACCAATCTAAATAAGAAACAAGGCAATATCGGATGGGTTAATTTGCTGAAGAGCTTTGGTGCCGACGCAGATTCTGTGGATGTTAGTCAGCCCCTATATTATGAAAAATTAAATGACCTTCTAGGTGCTATTCCTTTAGAAAATTGGAAGACTTACCTACGAGCGAATGTATTGACAAATTATGCTGACATATTAAGTGAGCCATTTGAAACTGCTGCATTTGATTATTCAAAAGTTATATCAGGACAAGCCATTCAGAAATCTAGGGCTCAGCTGATGGTTCAAAAGGTGGATGCACAGTTGGGTTTTTCATTAGGTAAGTTATATGTAAAAAGGCATTTTAATGAAGCCTCCAAGAAGCGAGTATTGGATCTAGTTAATAACCTCCAAAAGGCTTTTGAGCATAGGATAGATAAATTGGACTGGATGAGTGATAGTACTAAACTTAAGGCAAAAGAGAAACTATATACCATTACCAAGAAAATTGGTTACCCAGATGTTTGGAGGGAGTATGGTGAAGTGAGAATTGACAAGGAAAAGTATTTTGAAAATGTGGTGGCGTTAAGGCAAAATGACTTTCAATTTAACCTCAAGAAACTAAATGAGGCACCAGATAAAACCGAGTGGCATACCACGCCTTCTACGGTCACAGCTTACTATAATCCTTCGATGAATGAAATAGTATTCCCGGCAGGAATATTACAGTTTCCTTACTTTGATTTGGATGCTGATGACGCCATAAATTATGGGGGCATTGGCATGGTGATAGGCCATGAATTAACGCATGCCTTTGATGACCAAGGGGCTCAGTTTGATAAAGATGGAAATGTGAAAAACTGGTGGACAGCTGAAGATTACACCAAGTTTAAGGCAAAGACACAGTTGATAATTGATAGATACAGTTCATTTACGGTACTAGACAGTTTGCATTTAAAGGGAGCTTTGACTGTGGGGGAGAATACAGCAGATAATGGCGGGATTTCCATTGCTTATGATGCTTTTAAGATGACTGAGCAGGGGCAAGACACCACAAGGATTAACGGTTATACACCAGACCAGCGTTTCTTTATGTCGATTGCAAGAATTTGGCGTGTAAAAACGAGAGACGAGTATTTACGCAATTATGTAAAAAATGACCCGCATTCTCCTCCGGTTTGGCGTGTAAATGGGCCTTTGATGAATTTTACGCCATTTTATGAATCTTTCAAGGTGCAACCAGGTGATCAAAATTATAAAGCGGAGGAAGATAGAATTAAGATTTGGTAAACAGAAGGGGGCTGTCTCAAAAGGGCAGTCTCTTTTTTACGGAAAATTGCCATCGTTGACGAGCCTCAAAGTCGGCTAATAAGTTAATTTAAACTCTGACTAAAAAACGGAAGACCACACTTATGAAGCCAAAACTTCCTCATACCTAAACTTGGTAATGGCTATTATTAAATCAACAGGAAGTGGCTGGTCTAATGGAAAACGTACAGTTCCTTTGGAAGGATTATAAGGAGCCAGCTCTTTGGCAAAAGCCGCTGTGCCGCTGGAGGTAGGGTAAAAGCCCAAATGCTTTTTGGTGACGGCATAGTAAACCAAAATCTTTTTGAATTTAAGAGCAGGCATATTATAGCTAATCACCTCTTCGGCTTCAGGGATAGTTTTGGCCAAAATAGCACGAATTTGATTTAGAATCGGCTGCAAGCTTTCTTCCTGCATGTCAATATATTCGTCGGTATTTTGATATTTATGTCCTTTCATCTTTTGCTGTTTAATAACAATGAAATTACATATTTATCTGGAATCTGAGCAAGTTTATTTATGAGGCTTATACACCACTTTGGTACTTGCAGGATGTTTTAAGAGCATATTTGCTGGGCGTATAGGTCTTTTTTCAAAACCACCACCACAGTTCGGGCATACAGACTTTAGTACGTTATTTACGCAGTTTGCACAGAAAGTACATTCATAAGTACATATCATGGCCTCTTGGCTATTTGGTGGCAGTGCTTTGTTGCAGTTTTCGCAGCTCGGTCTAAGTTCCAACATCGTATTTGGCTTTATGGTGAACTTTAAAATTTAAGGATTTCGCTATGAAACACATTTCGTTTGCCTTGGCGTGAAGAGTGTCCGCTTTGGCTTTCATGCTTTGGTTTTCTAAGGTGATACTTGGCTGCAATGTTATTTCCGTAAACTGGCCTGAGCCGTCTGGGTTTTCTAGCATGGTGCCTTTAGGCTCATCAGTATATGCTAAAACGTTGATTTTGTTTACCGTGCATAAATGCAAATACCATAACATGTGACATGAAGAAACAGACGCCAAGAGCAAGTCTTCAGGGTTATGTTTGCTTTGGTCACCTCTAAATGCGGGGTCGGAAGAACAGGCTAAATTAGCCTTGTTTTTCACTTTGACCTCATGACTTCTTTCGTAAGATTTATAGTCTTTCGTGCCTGAACCTGTATTTCCTGTCCAGGTTATTTCTAAGGTGTAATGATGCTCTTTAGCCATTTTTATTATGATTTTCTGTGTTTGATATAGCCTGCGGCAATTTTCTCAAAACCAATTTTCGGATAATAATCCACCGCACTTGGTGCTGCAATAAGTATTAAAGTCACCTTTTCTCCTAATTCTGTTTGGGTTACGTCTATCAGTTTCTTTCCAATTCCCTGATGTTGATAATCTTTTCTAATAGCTAAATCTGCCAAATAACAGCAATAGCTAAAGTCTGTTAAAGAGCGTGAAAGACCCACTAATTTATCACCATCCCAAGCGGAGGTTATCAAGTTGGAGTTGGCATACATTGCCGTAATTCTTTCAGCGTCATGGGTAGGTCTGTTAATGCCAGAGCTATCATACACGGCTATGATGTCTTCTGTTTTTGGTGTGATGTCTGTTTTATATGTTATCATATTTAGAGCTCCAACGGAGCGGAATATTTATAGGGAGGGGTAAAACCCCTTCCTAATGAGAGGTGATTTTATTTATTGGCGTTATGGAAGTCATGACAAATATTTGATTCTTATGTAATGTCTTCCGACCTTAAAAGGAGTTACCAAAAACTATTAACAACACTTTTGACTCCCTTTGAAAAAAAACACTTTTCTTCTGCTGGCTTTCCACCTGCCTGTCGGCAGACAGGGCCGGGAGTCCATTTTTGCGAGTCGTCGCACCGTTCAAAAAAAATAGACAAAAAAAACAGCCCGGCAGCGGCCGACCGCCTGTAAACTCGTACACTCAAAATTTTAATAATCAACTATATGTATTTCTAGCTATCAAACTAGAATCTGACCGTTCTCAGACAGCATAGGGCGATATTGGGAATTAATTTCGTTTATATTTTTTCTCGTATTACTGGAGGAACAAAAACTCGACAGTTTTTTATGTTATCATATTTTAAAGCTCCATAGGAGCGAAATACTAATAGGGAGAGGTGAAACCCCTCCACAAAAAGGATAATTTTAAATTCGTTTGGCGTGATTTTTTTCGTAAAAATCATGACAAACATAATCTTCTAACCCACATCATTTCAAATGTTCTGGCAAATCAATTTTGGCACCATGGCTATCAGGCACTGGCTTTTGACGGAGCGGTTTTATGGGAATTAAACCGGTCCAAATTGGCAAATCCATTTCGTGTTCTTCATGACTTGGGTCGCCTTGACGGATTTTGGCGGAAGCCTCTTCTAAAGAAAACCTGATGCCGGTGGTTTTATCTACTTCTTTTTTGCTCATCGGTTTTAGGTAATCCCAGCTGTTAGGTACCATTTTCTCTGTGAGAGCCTTAAAAGCATCATATTTATCCTCCTGAGATTCAAGTAATTCGCCTTTAGCAAAAATCACTACGGACCTATAATTTACAGAATGGTGGAAAGCTGTTTTGGCTATCACCAGTTCGTCGGCCAGCATTACTGTAATGCAAACAGACCTGCCGTCAGATAGCATTCGCATCAAATGGCTGCCCACCGAGCCATGTAAATAGACATGATTTTCCATCCTGACAAAAGACTGCGGAATGCTGAAAGGTTCATTGTTTTCGGCATAGCTAATGGTACAAAAGAGAGCTTCATCCAGAATGTCGTATATCTGTTGGTCGTCATAGTGTGCTCTTTGATTTGCCATTCTACTTGGCGTAGTTCTTTTGGTTTTTCTTTCCATATTCTTTGTAATTGGTATGACAAAACTAGACTTTTACTGGGTGGTGTAAATAGTCCAGAAGTTAGAAAGTAAATAGTCCGATTATGGTGGAGCTTATCAAAATTGACAAGGAAAACGAGAAGCCAGTTTTTAGGCAAATAGCCGACCAATTGATAGAAAACGTACAAGGTGGCACTATTAGGGCAGGGGCAAGGCTTCCTGGAAGCAGGAAACTTGCAGAACTTTGGGGTGTACACCGTAAAACTGTATTAGCTGCTTTAGAAGAGTTGATAAACCAGGGCTGGTTAGAAACCAAGCCGGGAAGCGGTACTTTCATTGCTACTAAGATTGAGGCTGATTCGCCACAAGAATTGGGTGTTACTGAAACTGAAAAGACGAGTGCCACTCAAATAGCTGTACCACAAATCTTAAAAAGAGATTTGCACCTCACGAAAGAAACCTATCATTTAGACGATGGACTTCCAGACCCAAGGTTGGCACCTGTGGCCGAATTAAGTAGAGCATATAAAACGGCTTTGACAGCAGGTAATCTTTATACCAAATATACTTATGCTGATACTAAAGGGCATTTGTACTTGAGAGAAGTATTGGCGGAATATTTATTGAAAACAAGGGCTTTGGATGTAAGTCCTGAGCAAATCATGATAACCAGAGGCGTTACACAGGCCTTTTATTTAGCCATTCAAACTTTTGTTTCAAGAGGTGATACTGTGGCTATGGCTGAATTGAATTGGTCTTCAGCAGAGATTAATTTCAAATACCATGGAGCCAATGTGGTCAATGTGCGAGTGGATAAAGAAGGTTTAGATGTGGAGCATTTGGAGGAACTTTGTCAAGTGCATGATTTCAAAATGCTTTATGTAACGCCGCATCATCAATACCCTACTACGGTTATCATGCCGGCATATAGGCGTGTCAAATTAGTACAGCTAGCCAGAAAGTACGGTTTCTACATTTTTGAGGACGATTACGACTATGACTTTCATTATACCAGTCATCCGATAATGCCGCTGGGGTCTACTAATCACGGCGATTTTGTTCTTTATACGGGTTCGTTTACCAAGTCTATCTCTCCAGTTTTTCGCTTAGGTTATTTGGTGGCTCATAAAGAGCAGATTGACCTTTTTTCTAGAATTAGGCGTTTAGTTGACCGTCAGGGAGATACACTCTTGGAATTGGCGGTAGCCGAATTATTAAAACTAGGCACAGTACAGCGATATTTGAGAAAGAACAAGAAGACTTATGAGCAAAGAAGAGACTACTTTGCCGACATACTTAAAGAAGAATTAGATACTTACCTAAATTTCGAAAAGCCTATGGGCGGCATGTCCATCTGGACCAAGTTTAATGATGATATTGATTTGATAAAGTTAGCTGAAAGAGCTTTAAAAAACGACTTATATTTCTCTGACGGAAACCAGCATTGCGGTAACTACCCAGGTTTAAATAGTACACGCTTAGGGTTTGCATCTTCTACGGAAGAAGAACTAGAAGAATCCGTCAAAATTATAAAGTCACTTATTTGAGAGGTGTGCTAGCAACATTTCAACGCTTTCTTGTTCTTTGAAATCGATGTTTTTTTCTTCCTTAAAGGTCTTTATTGCCTTTTTTGAGAAGCCAAATTGTTTATAGAAATAGTTTTTATCTTCTACTTTAAAGGCTTCACCGTCTTTAAAAATAAAGTACTCAGGCTTATCAATATACTCCGCTATATACTGTTTTGAGGTGATATTGTATGGGTCTAAAATGTCTTTATTAATGTCATTGGATTGAACCTTTCTGTTATCGCACAGTAAGTTAAATTGCCCTGCTTTTTCATAGGTGAAATATGCAAAAGCCATAAGACTAACGTCAGGGAAACTGGTGTAGGTGACATCGTTAATTATGAAAAATTCAGGCTCTACCAAAATTCTTTGATTGCTAAATGAATTTGGTTTAAAGTGCACACGCTGATGTACCATATTATAACTTAAATAACCCTCCACCACATCTTGACCAGGTAATTTTAAGCTCCCTTTGTGCCATTCTTGGTCATAGAGATAAGGAGTGCCAAGTGCATATTCTGTTTTCTCTATGGTACTTCCTTGGAAAAAGTATTTTGTGAAATGTAGAATTTCTGGTTTTGCGGTATCCCTTTTTATGATTTCATAGTATTCTTCTAAAATATAAGATGGATTTTCAGCCATTTCTCTGGGTAGGTTGTAGGCTTGACCTACACTAAGAAAGGGTAATATAAAAAGGACGATGATTTTTTTCATTGAGTAGAAATTGATACTTGAAGTTAATAAAAAACGGTTAATTACCAATTGTTTATAGCAAAGTTTGTGACTTTGGTCCGTCTTGATTTTTCGAATTTCTAAAACTTTGATTTGAGCAAACTTTATACACCCTTAATCTGTTAAGCTATCAAGAAAAGAAGACCTTATATTCATCAATAAAAAGAAAAAATTATGTTCAATAATTTTACACTTCATAACCCCGTAAAAATCATTTTTGGTAAAGGAACTATAGCTCAGTTGCCTAAAAATATTCCAGCAAATGCCAAAGTAATGCTGACTTACGGCGGGGGTAGTATTTTTTCAAATGGCGTGCATGAGCAGGTTATAAATGCTTTGACAGGTTACGATATCATTGAATTTGGAGGAATAGAGGCTAACCCTACTTTTGAAACCTTAATGGCGGGGGTAGAGGTTGCTCGAAAAGAAAACGTTAATTTTCTACTAGCTGTAGGCGGAGGTTCTGTTTTGGACGGGACTAAATTTATGGCAGCCGCCATTCCTTTTGAAGGTGGTGATGAATGGAACAATATTGTAAGAAAGCGGTCACAATTTTCAGCGGCATTGCCAATAGGTTCTGTTATGACCTTACCTGCCACGGGTTCTGAGATGAACTCCATTGCGGTTATCAGTAAAAAAGAAACCGACGAGAAATTTGGTATGGGCAATTCCTTCTTGTATCCTCAGTTTTCGGTTTTAGACCCTGAAACTACCTATTCTTTACCTAAAAGGCAGGTAGCTAATGGCGTGGCAGATGCTTTTACACATGTGATGGAGCAGTATTTGACCTACCCAGTAGGTGGCGAAATTCAAGATAGGTTTGCGGAAGGAATTCTTCAAACATTGGTTTCTGTGGGGCAAAGGACTATTGCAAATCCTGAGGACTATGAAGCTAGAGCTAATTTGGTTTGGGCGGCTACTGTTGCTCTTAATGGTTGGATAAAGGTAGGTGTGCCGCAAGATTGGGCAACACACCAAATAGGGCATGAATTAACAGCTTTACACGGAATAGATCATGCAAGGACTTTGGCTATTGTAATGCCTTATTTAATGCGATATAAGATGGAAGCCAAAAAAGATAAAATGATTCAATATGCTATGCGTGTATGGGAGCTTTCTGGAACCGACGAAGAATTAGTGGAAGGAGCTATTCAAAAGACCATTGATTTTTATGAGTCTCTTGGTATTCCTACTAGTGGAACTGCTTATGGTATTGGTGAGGCCACTATTACAGAAATTGCTAGGCGTTTTGAAGAGCGAGGAAACGCATTTGGAGAACATGCTGATATTGATGCAAAAGCAGCAAGTGATATTTTAGAAATGAGCATTGCAGAATAATTGTTTCGGGCAGGTGTTTAAAAATATTCCCCCGAAAACCAAACACCAAGAAAAGACTTACGTTCCTAATAAAGTACCCAAATCATACACAATGAAAAAACTCCTATTCCTTCTTCTTTGTAGCTTCTCTTTGTCGGCTCAGCCACCTGGTTTTGTGGATGAATTAGTTTCAGAAGATTATGTTTCTCCCACTGGTTTGACCTTTGATAAAAGTGGGCAAATGTATGCTTGGGAAAAGGGAGGGAATGTATTCAAAGTAGATAAAAATACAGGTGCTAAAACATTACTTTTAGATATTTCTGCAGAGGTTTATGATTATTTAGACCATGGGTTAAATGGGTTGGCTTTGCATCCAAACTTTCTAGAAAACGGCTATTTCTATCTCCTATATGCGGTTGATAGAAATTATCTTTATTATAAAGATTCTACTTTCTACAGTAGGGCAAATGACGATAACTTTTCAGCTTCTATAGGCAGAGTAACGCGTTATACGATCAATCGAGATTCTTTAAATAATAGTACGGTAGATTTAGATTCTAGAAAGGTTTTAATTGGCGAAACGCACACTACTGGTATCCCCGTTTTAATGGATAATCACGGCATGGGTTCCTTAGTTTTTGGAGCTGATACTAGCTTAATGGTGACCTCAGGAGATGCGGCCATAGCCAGAGACCCGCCTTTTCAAAACGGCGATGCTTTTTACTATGAGTTGGTTACGCTACCGCTAGAAGAAGGTATTATTACAGAAGACCAAAATATTGGACCTTATAGGGCTCAAAATCTCAATTCATTAAATGGGAAAATGCTGAGGATAAATCCTGAAAATGGAGATGGATATCCCTCAAATCCTTTTTATCAAACAGATGAACCACGCTCTGCGGAGTCAAGAATTTGGGCTTTTGGTCTCCGAAATCCTTTTAGGTTTAGTTTGAAACCAGAAACCGGAAGTACAGATGCGACATTGGGAGACCCAGGTACGTTTTATGTAGGTGATGTAGGTTGGGAAAATAGGGAAGAGGTAAATGTGATAGATTCGGGTGGGGGAAATTTCGGATGGCCATATTTTGAAGGTATTAGTTATCGGAATAATTTATTTAGCGACCCAAAGTACTTTCCGGAAAACGCCATTGCTCCTATTTTAGAATGGCGTGGCGATTTTGCTCAAGCTTTTGTAGATGGAGAAGCTTATGGCGTAGGTTCACCAGAGTTTTTAGGAGAGCCCTTTACTGGGAATTCTTCTATAGGCGGCTTGTGGCTAAGTACGGGCCATTTTAAGGGCTTTAAGGGAACTTACATTCAAGGAGATTATGAAGGATGGATTAAAATATTCAAGTTTGATTTTAGAGGAAATCCTTTTGAAGTATTAAGTATTTCTGAAAATGTGCATCCAGTTTGTTTTGCGGAAGACCCTACGGACGGTAGTATTTATTACATGAATTTCTTTTTTCCTGATACGCATGAAATCAGAAGAATTTATAACGAGCCTAATCCGAATTTTCCTCCAGTAACCGAAGCTTTTATTGACCCTATTTATGGTGCAGCTCCGCTCAATGTTAGGTTTGACGCCAGCAGTTCTTATGACCCTGAAGGTCAAAATTTGACTTACCTATGGGATTTTGGCAATGGCTTTACTTCTAATAATCAAATAACGGATTTTAGATATACAGACAGTGATGAAAAATTGCACAGACCTAGCCTTACTATCACAGATGAGGCAGGAAAATCAACGGTGAAGCAGTTTAAGGTGCATGTCAATAATTACCCACCAGAGATTATTTCAACTTCCGTACAAGATGTAGAGAAGTTTAAAAATGAGGATGGATTGACTTTGGATTTAAGTGCGGTAGTCCAGAACCACAATCCTCTTGAAGAGTTGTACTACACTTGGTCCGTTATCTTACACCATGAAGACCATTCACATCTTATTAGATCTTATAAATCTAAAGAAGCCACTACTTCGCTGGCTCCTATTCCATGCGATGAGCAAGAATATAGCTATGAGATAAAACTTTTTGTGCATGATAATACGGGCTTAGGACCTACCATTTCTAAATTTATAAAGCCTGTTTGTCCAGGAGATGAGGTGATTCTTGGTTTGGAGTTAAGCCCAAATCCGGTTGACTTAAAGATAAACCTTAGGGGAATTGATAGTTTAGATGAGATGGACTTGAACTACCATGTTTTCAATAATCATGGTCAACTGCTGAGAACGGACGCAGGAAAATGGAAAAATCTAAAAAGAAACTTGAATAAAGAGGTAGCTAAATATTCGCCAGGGATATATATTTTGAGAGTGAATATTGATGGTAGAAGCCAGTCGTTTAGGTTTGTTAAAATCTAGAGGCTTTTTAAAAGTTCAAAGTCTTGGACATGTTTCAGATA
This sequence comes from uncultured Arcticibacterium sp., assembly GCF_964021845.1. Taxonomy (NCBI): domain Bacteria; kingdom Pseudomonadati; phylum Bacteroidota; class Cytophagia; order Cytophagales; family Leadbetterellaceae; genus Arcticibacterium; species uncultured Arcticibacterium sp. The sequence goes on from NZ_CAXHZC010000001.1 coordinate 153,878, forward strand.
TAAAAAATTAAGGAGCATTCCGTTGGTATTACTTATCAGCGAGTGCCCTTCTGAAAATGGGAAGATATGGGTAGTAATGCGTTCAAACTCATAGTCTGTTCCCATTTCTTTGTTTTCATAGGATTCAATTTGACTTTTACTCATTCTTAATTCTGCCGCAAAGAGGTACATAGATTCATCACTAGTACCAGTGCTAGGGAAAAGGCGTTTATCTGGCGAAAGGTTGATAAGCTGTTCTTCGGTTATTTTAATACCTGTTTCTTCTTTCACTTCCTGTATAGAAATAGCTTCTGGTGTTTGTGTGCCATCTACCATTCCTGCTGGATGCTCATAAGTGTAACCACCTTCAGCTATACGTCTTTGCTTTACTAGAATGAGGTATTTTTCTTCTGTTTCTTCATCAATCAAACAAATCAAGACACAAACCACTTCCCCTTTCAAAAAGCAAATAGGCGGAATTTTATCGCCTTCTGGTGTGCTGGCATCTAGCATCAAAGTAGAGAAAAGGACTTCGCCGTTATAACGTCTTTTGGTGTAAACTTCTTCCACGTCGTGAATTGTGAGCCCATTTTCTAATAAGTGACTTTTCCAAAGTTTAAACTTATGTGCGTCTTCCAGTTTTTCTTCTTGCATCTTATTTCTCTAACTTGTGTCTTCTATTAAAACATTATGAAAACAAAACTATTGACTTCTGGCTTTTTTGTACTGTTAGCAGCAGGATATTTTATGTTTCTTGAGACAGAAAAAGCCCCTTTTGTATTTAAAGGAGAAAAGATGAAGGGCTTATCCTTTGTGGCTCCTAATAAACCAATAGATTCTTCGCACTTTGAATCTACTGAACGTGTACATGCAGATTGGGCAGCACTTATGCCTTATGGTTTTGTGAAAGAAGGAGAGGCTACTTTTAGATATGCAAAAGTTACAGATGCCCCAAAAGAAGGACATCAATGGTGGGGAGAGCAGCCATCTGGTGTTATCAAATGCATAAGTTTAGCTCATGAAAATGGACAAAAAGTAATGCTAAAGCCACATATGTGGTACGGAAGGGGAAATTATACAGGAGAATTTACTTTAGATTCAGAAGAACAGTGGAAGGAATTTGAAGAGAGTTTTGGTGGATATATTCTTCAATACGCCAAAATAGCGGAGGAAAATGATGTAGAACTTTTTTGTATAGCTACCGAAATGGAAACCATGGTGGCAGAACGCCCGGCTTTTTGGTTAAAGCTTATTGCCGATATTCGTAAAGTATATAGTGGAGAATTAACGTATGCAGAAAACTGGGATTGTTATGATGATGTGCCATTTTGGGACAAATTGGATTATATCGGCGTTGACGGTTATTTCCCTTTGGCAAAAGAGAGAAGCCCGGATTTAGCAACCTTGAAATCTGGCTGGAAAAAGCATTTAAAGAAAATGAATAAAATAGCCTCAAAACATCAAAAGCCTATTCTGTTTACCGAATATGGATATAGGAGCTGTGATTTTTCCGCTGATAAACCATGGGAAACGGATTATTCTTTGCCTGATAACGAAGGATTACAAGCAAGAGCCTATCAATCCCTTTTTGATGAAGTTTGGAGGCAAGAATGGTTTGCAGGCGGTTTTGCTTGGAAATGGTTTCCTTTCAAAGACCCAAATAAAGCATCAAGAGATAAGTTTTGCCCACAGCATAAGGAAGCCGAGGCAGTATTAAAAGCTTTTTATAAGGAAGCTTGATATTACCTTTTTTCGATTGATTTAAAGCCTAAAGTAGGATGTTTTGTAGATTATATGGGAAGCGTTTTATTTAGCTGTGATTATTTGCTTATTTTCACAGCTTCAACCCTATATAAAATACATGTTAATTATTCTCCTTATCCTAGCTGTGGCCTTGATTGTCATTAGCACTACCAAATTTAAATTACATCCATTTCTAGCATTACTTTTTGTAGCTCTGCTCTTTGGGCTTACGGCAGGTGTTCCGCTACCTAAACTCATAGAGTCTATTAATGAGGGCTTTGGTAAAACACTCGGAAGCATTGGATTGGTGATTATTATTGGTGTAATGATTGGTGCATTTCTAGAAAACACCGGCGGAGCTGTAAGGCTTGCCAATGGCGTTTTAAAGCTAATCGGTAAGAAAAGAGTGCCAGAGGCCATGTCATTAGTAGGTTGGCTTATTTCTATCCCAGTTTTTGGAGATAGTGGTTTCGTTATTCTAAACTCACTCAATAAGGCATTGACAAAAAAGGCAGGGCTCTCTTTAACGGTTACCACTGTTTGTTTAGCCACTGGTCTTATGGCTACACATACCATGGTGCCTCCAACCCCAGGCCCTATTGCCACGGCGGCCATTGTAGGAGCAGACTTAGGTTTGGTGATAGCTTTTGGTGCAGTAATTAGTTTGATAGCTCTTATCCCACCAATAATCTTTGCAAAAACATATGCCTCAAAAACATGGCTAGACCCGGCTCCAGATTTAGGAGAAGGAGAATTTGATAAAAAACTGGCAGTTGCTCCAGGCTTTTTTCATTCTATCATTCCTGTGTTAATTCCTTTGCTTTTGATTGTTCTAAAATCCTTTAACGATTTGTATTCTATTATTGGAGAAGGAGGACTAAAAAGCGGTTTAGACTTTGTCGGAACTCCAATAATCGCTCTTATAATAGGTTTGTTAATAGCCTTTACTTTACCAAAAAAACTGGAACGCGATATGCTTTCAACCCAAGGTTGGGTAGGAAAAGCTCTTCTGGATTCTGCTTCCATAGTGATGATTACGGGTGCAGGTGGTGTTTTTGGTAAGGTGCTTCAAAACGCAGGTTTGGGGGATATGATTGCTCCTTTATTGGCAGATTATCCAATGGGTATCTTTTTACCTTTCCTAATATCTGCCGCCTTAAAAACTGCTCAAGGTTCATCCACAGTAGCTATGATTACTACGGCTTCCATTATTACGCCCTTGATTCCAGAGTTAGGCTTAGACACAGAAGTGTCAAAAGCTTTAGCTGTTTTGGCTATTGGAGCGGGTTCTGCCGTGGTCTCTCATGTAAGTGATAGCTTCTTTTGGTTGGTTACGCAAATGACAGGTATGACGATAAGTATGGGCTATAGAATTCACGCAGTAGCTACTGGTATTTTAGGCGTGTCATGTTTTATCCTGATATATATTGCTCAGATGATTTGGGGGTAAAGTTTTAATGAAATAAAACTAGTTTTTGTTGTCGAAAAGCCCCAGAGGGGCGTAATATTAATAGCGAGGGATGAAATCCCTCGTTAAAATATATGATTTGTTATTCGTTTGGCGGGATTTTGATCCAAAATCATGACAAACGCTTGCCTCAATTTGTAGTTAATTTAACCCTCCGTCAATAAATACTTTCTACGAATAGGATTCAGCAAAAACTTCTTTTGAGCCGTAAAACTATCAGGATGTACTTTTTTGAACATCGCCTCCCATTCAGCAAACATAGCGGGCTCTTCTTTTTGAAAGAGTGCAATGTCAATTTTCTTTGAAATTAGATAGTCATTAAAGCTTAATGTTATATCAGTAGCCATATTTATGCTTTAGTTTATTTATGGGCTTCTCTATCAAATACCAAGAGACCGTTGATATCAATATTACAGCGATATAAAGAAATAAAATCTTTACGGAAGTACCAGCAAAGCCATCACTTAAGACCGAAGTTATTTTGTTAGCAACTCTTACAAATGGGTTGTTTGGAGAGCTATGATAAGCATTATAAATGAAATTATGATAGATGTAAATTCCATAACTAATCTGCCCTATATATACCAAGGGCTGCCATTCAAAAATGCTGTGAAGTATACCTCTGGAGGTGTTGCTTCTGCATACTAGGTACCCAACTATGGCCACAGAAATAATGGATTCCGAAAGCCTAAGAAAAATGATAGAAACATAATTATGCCCTTCAGAAACGGCCTGGAGCCATAATACTGTCACCACATAAATAGCAGTACCAATAAGCAAGGTGGAAGTCTTTGAAAAGAAATTGACAAGTTTTTCTTTCTGATAATAAACGCCATAGCCTAAAAGGCCACCAAGTCCAAAGGCATCTAAACAGGTTGGCATAAGTACATAAGGCCTAATCCAAGAGGCACCAGACAGATAAAAATAGGCCCTCAGTAATACAGAAAGAACTATCAGGACTAACAGGGATTTTTGAATGTTTTTTAAAGGCAAGAATAATATAAGAAAAGGGAAGAAAAGGTAAAATTGTTCTTCTACCGCAAGCGACCAAAGATGGTCTACTGAGCCTAACCAATTATCTGTAATGGCTATATAATTATTACTCATATATGAGGCTAGCCAGCCTATTTTACTTCTAACTGGCTCCACATTCAAAATAAAGAGTATGGCAAGTGTTAGATAGTAAATAGGGAAAATTCGGATAGTTCTTCTGATATAAAATCGCTTTAAAGAAAACCCGTGACCTCTGTTGAGGTTAGTGTCTTTTTCTTTGGCTGCAAGCAAAATTCTGGTAATCAAGAAACCACTCAAAACAAAGAACATACAAACACCCAGATATGAAGCTGGGAAACCTAATCTGTCACCAGACCAATGGTCAAAAAGCACCATGCTTACCGCCAAAAAGCGAATTCCGTCCAGTGATTTAATGTAGTTAGTTTTCAATACTTACCAGTTTTTAGGTGCTTCGGTAAAAGGGATACCCTCTATTTTTAACGTTTTTACGGCGTCATACAGTGCAGTTTCATTTTCAGAAATCTCTAAGAGATAGGTTTGATAAAAATCCGTTTTGAAATTTCTTCTGTCTAAATAGGCAATGCCTTCTACAGTTCCAAAAAGAGAGCCTTTGACCAGTCTTAAAGGTAATAAATACTGGGAATCTTTACTTTTGAGCCAAATATAGTTTTCATGGAATTTATGAAGATTGTTTTCAAAGAAAAGTAAATCATTTCCGGAAAAAGCAATGCTGTCAATTTTGCTCGGGTCTACTTCTTTTTTTTCTGCTTGCAGGCTTTTTTCAAAATCAAATGTAGGCGGATTATAAGAGGTGTTATTGAAATCTGTTTCTGTGCTTTTTAGATTGATAACATCTGCTATGCGTTCCATGTGGGTACTTCTTATCAAACCAAGGTAAGACACCTCAGCATTCACAAAAAGGAAAAGAGCTACTGCCGTAAAAATGTATTTCCACTTCGGAGTTATTAGAAACTGTAAACAAAAAAGGATGTTTGTTCCAAAAATTAGAAAGGAATAAATCTTGTATTTACTGCTTAAAAGGGTAACTACCTGGTAATCGTTTCGGCCAATGGCTACCAGAGCCAATGTTCCTAAAAAGAAAGCCTGAATGGCTAAGAAATTAAGTGTTTTCTCATTGGTGTCTTTAGAAAAGAACAATCTAAATATAACCCAAAGGCCAAAAAGAATATTAAAAAAGCCGAGTATGTAGGCTAGTTTGGTGCTAAATACTGTATCCAAAATAGGATAGAAATGTGAGCCATTCAGTGCCAAAAAGTTTAGGAAGAAATCTTCAATATGAGGCCTTTCCGATACACTCTTTTCAAAACCTATAAAGTAGATAGCGAAAACTAAAGCATGTATTCCTAGCCAAATTAACATTTGTCTTTTGCGTCCTAAGAAAAACAAAATAGCCAAACCAATAGGGGCTATTAAAACGGCATTTCCAGAAGTGAGTAATGCCAATATAGAAAAAACTATGGCTCCAATAAATGAGACTTTTTCACTGAAATAAGAGGTAGATAATAAGCTAAGAGAACCTACAGCAAAAAAAAGGATACAGTGGTTTTGAATAGCGGCCATACCCCATAAACTGTTTTCAACTGTTGAGAAGTTGAAGATAAAAAGAGCTATAAATAAAAGGCCAAGACTATTTAACTTTAAGTGACGAACTAGAAGAATGTATAAAACCATCAGTCCGACTAAACCGAATTGACCAAAATACATCATGAATTTAAAATCGGTCTGGCCACTTATGCTTTTATAAATCAAAGTGACGGTTCTAGTAAGCCAGATGCGGTGTTCGTTATGAAACTTAAAAAGTCCACCTAATTTGTTCCAAGAAAAATTATCAATCAAAACACGAATTGCGTGGTCGTCCCAGTGTGGTACATTCACGCCAAACCGAACCACCATCCAAACGGACCCTAAAATAAGAAGGGCAATTATGGCATAAATCGCTCTATTTTTTGCGGTTTCGTTCATTAGTACCTTAGTTTTTTACCTTGGAAGTCAAATAATACTTTTCGCTCTCCATTTCCCTTTTTCAAAACCAAAAGATTCGGTTCCGTTACATCAATCTTTTCTATATAGTTAGCCTCTTTTGGTAAGTAAAGATTCAAATATTGAGCATCTAAAATATTCTTACTTTGTTTATCTCTAAACTCAGAATAAACATTCTCGCTATAAGAAGGAATGAAAAGCGTGTCTCCTTCACTGTAATTTTCTATGACCAATAGACTAGCTGCTCGGTATGGGTTTTCCTCTCTAGCCTCATTTCTGAAAGAATAGCGGGCTGAGTTGTCTTCTAAAATTGATTTGATTTCAGAACCAACAAAAAACAGTTGATACGCCAAAGGGATAATAGCTAAATACTTTAAGTTGTTCTTTTGATGGAATAGCCGGTAAAGACCAACGGCGTAAATAATTCCTAGAAAAGGTACACAAACACCGATGTATCTATGAGCTAGTGAAGTGGTATGTCCTGTTTTGAAAGCATCAAATATGACATAAAACAAAGGCAATAGCCCAGTTAAAAGAAGAATTAGCCGAAGTTCCTTTTCTACAGGATGCTTAAACCAATGATATAAAACCAGAAGCACAAATGCAGCTGAAATAAAAGCTAGTTTATAATGAGAAGAGAGCAGCACTAGACCTAAAATGAGCATAGCTGCAAGGAAGCCTAGCAGTAGTTTCTGCTTGTCAATTTTGGTAAACTTATAAGTTAAACCGAAAAGTATTGAAGCAAATATAAATAAAGCCAAGTTTAGAATGCCATGCAAAGAATGGTAAAGGTCAAAGCTTACCAAATTGCTATCAAAGAAAATATTAATTGCTTTTTGACTGACATTTTTTGCACTACTCGGGTCCACATTTCCGCTCATTGGATTTTGGTCGGCAGGCAAATTTGCCATCTTTAGATGAAGAGCATTCTTATCCTTAAGAAATTCCATAGACCATTGACCACCGCCGGCTGTCATCCAATAGCCCATAACCAGTAGTGTGAATGCACCGGCAGCCATTAATACAAGCCACTTTCGTTGACTTCTCAAATAAATGGCCGCTGTAATTACATGAGCCAGAAAAACAATGAAGTTCAGGTAATGGTTTAATAAGGCTGCCGCAGCTATTATTCCATAATAAATGCCAAGTTTTATAGTTTCTTTCTTATTCTCTGACTTTAATATTTTGTAAAAAAGAAAGGTGCCTAATACCACCAAAAGAAAGGACAAAGTATAACTTCTAGCAAAATGGCTCTGTGATATAAAAAGGGGGTCTAGAGCTAATATTGACATAGCAATTAGCCCAATATAGGTCGATTTTAAAAATGCTTTGCAAAGCCAAAAGACGAGGACTAAGGTCAATAGATTGAACAAAACGCTCAAGGTTCTCACCATGCCGTCTTTTAAACCAAATGCTTTTATCCAATACTTCAGAAACACATTATAAGTAAAATGTGTACCAAAGTCAGAACGGGCTATGGCCTGGTAATGGTCGTTTAAATCACGGTCTTTCCAGAATTCTTTTGGCGTGAAAGTATCCTTATCGGTAAGTTCGGGTTGATTATAACCTCCTACACATATTCCATGAACATTTAGTAAGGTGAATTTTTCATCTGTATATGGGCTATATGAGCCAATATGGTTAAATCTTAAAAATCCAGCGAAGCCTAAAATGATAAGAACCAGGATACGAGATGGCATGAAAAAATATCTTATTGGGAAGTCTTTCACAAAGAAACAAAAGTAATCACATTTTGAGGATTGTAAACTCCACACGACGGTTTTTCTTGCGGGTTTCTGGTGTAGAATTACTAGAAATTGGTTTAATAGGCCCCCATGATTTTGTGTCAATTCTAGAACCTGATATTTTACCTTTTTTTACAAGGTAGTTTCTAACTTCGTCCACTCGGTCTTTTGCTAGTTTTACGTTAAGTGTAAAATCTCCTTGGTTATCCGTGTGACCCTCCAGTAAAATCCTCATTTTAGGGTACTCCTTCATTATTTTGACCAGTTTTTCCAGTTCGTCATAAGAAGATGTTTCTATCTCATATTTACCTTGAGCAAATATCAAATTCTCCAAAACCATCTTGGAGCCCTCTCTAATAGGAGATAGGTGAAAGTTTTTTGTGATTTCTCGGTAGTTACCCTCACGGGTCAAATCAAGCGAATCTTGTAAACTCAAATAACCTTTCTCGTTTATGTCAAAATAGTATTTAAAACCTACGGGTAATATTACTTTGTAGGCTTTAGTATCTGGATTGATTTCAATATTAAATCCTTTTAGGTTTAGACTGTCACTATTTGATTTTAAGCCTAAAGGAGTATCAATAATGGTATTTACATCTTTTTCCATGATAGAACCATCTAAAATGGCCACTGCATCAGGTTTGATGGATTTGAAGAGGTTTATTCTGAAAATGTCTTCCCCTCCTAAAGAATTATTGTCTGAGCTTAAATAAGCAAATTCTCCTGAGGCAGGAATGGTGAAAAAAGCATCCCATCTTTCCGTGTTTATTTTTGGACCAAGATTAAGAGGTTCAGACCAGTTCGTCCAAGTTTCATCTAAACGTTTAGTCATGAAAATATCAGAGTCTCCAAAGCCAGGATGTCCCTTCGAATTAAAATAGAGCGTCTTATTGTCGGCAGAAAGAAAAGGAGAACCTTCATTGTCGGCCGTGTTTAGAATAGAACCCATGTTTTTAGGTCTAGAATAGGAGCCGTCTGCTTCTTTGAAAGAAACGTAGAGGTCATTGTTTCCAAAACTTGGTAAGCGATTAAGAGCCATTACCAGTATGTTTTCGTCATGGCTTATGGCGTATTCTGTGTTTGCCGCTTTGTCTTTTTCTGTTTTCTTAGCTTGAAAATCAGTAATTCTCACTTCTTCAGGGTAGCTCCATTTACCATCACTAAAGGTAGTTCTTGAAAGGCCTATTTCTTGTCTTCCGCCAGGTTTGTAAAGGTTTAAAACAAATAAACCCGAACCCGATGCAGAAGCGGTAGCTGCGGCATTTAAATTGGCATCATTTACAGGAGGCCCCAAATTTTCTGGTGGCATCCATACGCCAGCAATATTTCTTTTAGAAAACCAGATATCCTGTTTTATTTCGGCATCCTTATCATTTTCATCTCTAATATTGTCAGGATGGTTTAATCTTGTGAAATAAAGTGTATTACCGTCAGGAGTTATAATAGGAGCCACCTCGCCATATGGGGAATTCACTGTCGGACCTAAGTTTTCTTTTTGTAAGTCGTCTGGAATATCCTTTGCCACATTAATATTGAACTCAATAAAGTTTTGCGAATCAGAAATCGCAATGGCATCGTATTGTTTTCGTCCTTTTGATATTCTATGATTCACCACAATTTTTATGGCATTAATAGGCTGCTTCATAGGTTTAACAAATACCCTCCAAAAACGACTTTTTACAGTTGTTTTCTGTCCTGTGTTTTGATAAAGAAGATATTCTGTGCCAGCTTCATCATACCCAAAAATACGTGCAATTGCACCAGGATTTAGATTTTCAATTATCGCTATTTGTTGAACATCAATTGCTTTTGTGAAGCCCACTTTCACGTAATCTTCCCCATATTGAGAGCCATTAGGTTCCCATGCACAAGGAGAATCAGCCATTTGAGGGTATACACTGGGTGTTCCGAGTATTTGGACCGACCTATATTTAGGTGAATTAAAGACGTCTGATTTTTCTGAAGAATAACTAAGAACCTCTGAGGCCCATAATACCTCTTGACCTACCGTTTTTTGGAAACTTAGAATGAGAAAAAAAAGTGTAAAAATCCTTAGGGGCATTTTCCTGAATAAAGAGTACTGGTTTCAAACGAAATTACCTCATATTTATTGGTTTTCAATAAAATCAGACTGGATACTATACATTTCTGAGGTTTTCTGCTAAGAATATAGAAAATTTAGAAGAGCTCTACTGTTAATAGCTCGTTAACATCATTTCTTAGTCCAAATATCAGTTTATCTTTAGATTTTCGTTAAAACTTCTGATGTTAAGAAAAAGCCACTATTTATTTATTCTTTTGCTGCTTTCATGCATAGGGCTGAAAGCTCAAATGACGCTAAGTCTTAAAACAAAGGATTATGGTTTCGGAGAAAATGGCTATTACTATGGAGAGGTAATAGATAAGCGAGCCTCAAAATACTTTCTAGGAAAATTATATACGAGAAACGGTACCAAATCAGACTTAGAAATAAGAAGTGGTACAGAAAGAGCCTTCCTAAATCAAACAGAGGATAATTTCCAGAAACGTTCAAATGGGGTTGTTTTGATAGCGGAAATTACAGATTTGGCTTTTACAGAGACGAGAAATAATTCTGGTTTAATAAATGGAAGAGCCAACATGAATCTGAATATTTACTCGGTTCATGAAGGAGATACCTCATTACTTTGCAAGCCTTATAGCTCGTCAAGATATCAGCGTACGCTCAATAATTTAAAGGAAGAGTCTTTTGAACCCATTCTAAATCAAATGTGGTTTTCATGCCTAGAATTTGCAGACAATTATATCAAACTAAATAAAAGTAGGATAGAAGCTTTTAACGAAGGAGTTGATATTATAATCAAGCCTTACGAAACACGGAATAATAGAGATACGGTTCATTATAATTCTAGAAAAGTGACTTGGAATGATTTTAAAGCTCCTCCTAGAATGGGTTCTAGATACGCCGCTGCTATATTTCCTACTATAGCCTTAGGAAGTAAACTAACCATTAGGAATGGCCGACTTACGGCCATCATTAGTCCGCAGGTTTTTATGATTCAGAGTCAGTCTTGGGCAAAAGGAGAGGCAAAAAATAAAGAGTCTTTAGAGCATGAGCAAATTCATTTTGACATTACAAAAGTGGTAATGGATAGGCTTATAATGAAGCTCAGGAATATACAAGCCACCACCATGGATGACCTCAATAGTTACATTCAATACGAGTACTTGGAGGCTTTTAGAGAAATGAATAAGTTACAAGAAGCATATGATGCCGAGTCAAATCATAATCTGAATAAAGTAAAACAAGCCGAATGGGCTAGGAGAGTGAGCGGCTGGCTGTCAGAGCGTAACTTCTAAAGAGCCTTGAAATCATAGTCGGCAAAGGTTTCTAAGAATCTTGGCAAAGCATATCGCATGTTTTTCTCTGCTTTCAGGCTGTCGTGAAAAAGGATAATAGAACCCGTCTCTGTGGCCTGAATCGTATTCTTTAGACAATTTTCTGGAGAAATGTCGGCTCTATAATCTTGGCTTAAAGCTGTCCACATGATAATTTCATAGTCTTGACTTAGTTGCTTTATTTGACTACGTTTTATTCTGCCATAGGGCGGACGGAAAAGTCTTTTGCGGTTTCCTTTATAATTCTTCGCTATTTCCTCCTGACAGAGAGAGGTGTTTTCTAAGTAGGTACTAGTTTCTGTTTGCCAACCTTTTAAATGGTGCATAGTATGATTTCCGATAGCGTGCCCAGCTTCTACTATTTTTTGAAAAATGTTAGGATGTTTTATTATGTTATCACCAATACAAAAGAAACTAGCTTTAGCATTAAATATATCAAGTGTATCAAGAACAAATTCTGTCACTTCAGGAATAGGACCATCATCAAAAGTTAGATAGAGCTCTTTTTTCGTACTGTCTCGCTGCCAAGTAAGACTAGGGTAAAGGGCTTTTAATAATTTGGGTGTACGGTAAAACATTAGCTGAGTTTTCTATCTTTCCAAGTATAAGGTTTTTTCTTTAGCGACACCAATCCAAAAAGTAAGACGTAAAGTGGATAGATGATTTGAACAAGTGGGATGAAAATTAGTAAGAAAGGTCTTTTGAAGAAGACTAAAAGGCTGCCAAGAAATAGGAACTCGGGTACTATTTTGAGAGCTATGCTTGGAAGGTCAATACTTATCAATGTGTAAAGAAAAGCGGCATTCGCACTAAAAATAAAGATCGCCACAATTTTAGGACTCAAAAGTGTGTATTTGCTCCACTTTCCTGCCCAGCGTTTTCTTTGATTATAAAAACTTTGAAGGTCGTGTAAAGCTTCCGTTTTGACAATAGCGTCTTTCGACTTTAAATAATGCACCTTTTTAGGGAATGCTTTTGACATTTTATGCATCAAAAACTCATCGTCTCCACTTGCTACGTCTTCATTTCCTTCAAAGCCATGTACTTCTAAAAAAGCACTTTTAAGGTAAGCGATATTGGCTCCGCTACACATATTAGGGAAGTTCATTTTTATAGAAACCGCTCCAGAAACTATCAAACTAGCAAACTCAATCTGCTGAATTTTAGTCCAAATCCTTTGAATAATATTGGAGGAAACACTATCCAAAAAGAAAACAGGAGCACTTAAAAATACCACGTCTTTTTCTTCAAAATAATCTTTTATGCTGCTTAACCATTTGTCAGAAACGGTACAGTCACCATCTGTACATACTATAAGCGAGCCCGAAGCTTCTTCAATACAGTGTGTTATTGCCCTTTTTTTAGGCGAAGTATTAACCGCCTTGGGAGGCAAATTGACCAGTTTTAGGTCAAGTGTATTATGATTTTTAAAAGTCTTAACTAATTCTGAGGTATTATCTGTACTGTCGTCGTTTGCTATAATTACTTCAAAATACTTCTTGTCTAATGTTTGATTTTGTAGGTCTGTTAGAAGTCTTAGTATATTTTCAGCTTCGTTTCTAACAGGGATTATGAGGCTAATTTTATGAAAATGCCTTTTGGTTCCAGAAGGGCTATAGTTCTTCCAGGCCAACCAAGTGCCGAGCAACAGCAAACAAAATATGCCGTAAGTAAAGACCAGAACAGTGGCGATAATACTCAATAAACTGATTTCAATTTCTCAAAGATAAGCAAGTATGGGAGTATCAAAAAGCCTTACCTTTATGCCTGATGACTAAATCAGAGAAAATAATTTTAGGCGTAGACCCCGGCACTAATGTGATGGGTTATGGCTTGATAGAGGTGAAAGGCAGTAAGCTTAAGATTATACAGTATGGCGTACTCAGATTAGAGAAATTAGGCTCTCACGAGTTAAAATTGAAGAAGATTTTTGAACGCATGACGGGGATTATTGAAGAGTATTTGCCTGACGAAATGGCGATTGAAGCTCCTTTTTATGCAAAAAACGTTCAATCTATGCTTAAACTAGGCAGAGCTCAGGGTGTGGCCATGGCAGCGGCATTAGCAAAAGATATTAGTTTGGTAGAGTATCTTCCGAAGGTGGTTAAAAAAAGTGTGACAGGAAACGGGAATGCCAGCAAAGAACAGGTGGCTTTTATGCTTGAAAATCTCTTTGCTCAGAAACTAGAAACTAAGTTTTTAGATGCTACAGATGCTTTAGCTGTAGCGGTTTGTCATCACATGAATGCCAAAACTAAAGCGTTAACAGGCAATGCCTCAGGTAAAAAAGGCTGGGGTGCTTTTGTAAGTGAAAATAAAGGAAGAGTAAGCGGAGGCTGAAACTAAAGCTGCTTTAGTTTAGCTATAGTGGCCTTCGGGTCTTCGTTGCCAAAAACAAAACTTCCTGCTACTAAGGCATCTGCTCCTGCGTCTACAAGTAGTTTTCCTGTTTCAAGATTTACACCACCGTCTATTTCTATCATGGTGTCTAAGCCTTGCTCTTGAATCATAGCTTTAAGTTTCTTGACTTTGTCAATAGTCTTATAGATGAATTTTTGTCCGCCGTAACCTGGGTTTACAGACATGAGTAATACCATATCACAATCAATCAAAATATCTTCCAAAACTGAAACAGGTGTAGCAGGGTTTAAAACTACTCCAGCTTTGCAGCCCGCTTCTTTTATTTGAGCCAAAGTTCTGTGAAGATGTGTGCATGCCTCATGGTGCACTGTAATTATGTCAGCCCCTATTTTGGCAAATGTCTCAATGTACCTTTCAGGCTGTACTATCATCAAATGTACATCCATGGTCTTTTTTGCATGCTTTTTAATGGCTTGGATCACAGGCATACCGAATGAGATATTTGGTACAAAAACACCATCCATAACATCAATGTGAAACCAATCAGCTTGAGAAGCATTGACCATCTCAATGTCTCTTTGGAGGTTAGCGAAATCTGATGCAAGTAAAGAAGGAGCTATGATAGGCATTTGAAAGTATTTTTTTGCAAAAGTAAGAATTGCAGGGGAGGATAAAGACATACTGTCTTGATTTCTATCTATTGGAATTATAATAAAAGACCACCTTAATTAGATAGTTGAAGAATTACAATTGATACAGGATTTAGCACCAACTGCACTTAATAATTGTCTATCTGTACACAAAAAAAGTTTTATAGAATCTTAAATTTAAGGTTTAAATGTCATGTTATAAGTGCTTAATGGGTGCTTTTTTTAACTGAATTAATTATTGTAGTTTATACAAAGAATCGGCTGTTTTATTTAGAAAACTCTACCATCCATACAAAATAGGTAATTCCCTTTTATTTATTCTATACGTTTGATAATGAGTGACCTAATTGAGTTTGAACGATTGCGAAATCATTTTTCACTCATCTTATTAAAAAGTAGAACAAAAAAAACAGCCATGAAAATTTTCATTACAAAAACAGGAGTGCCATGTATTCTTTTGAATCATGGTAAACGGATGATTCACACACCTTCAATTAAGTATATTGAAGGAGATGGAAACTATAGCAATATAAATGTAGCCAATGGTGAGTCTTTAATCTCATCTTTCACACTTCGATTGTTTTCCGACCAACTTAAAGCTAATTCAAATTTTTTCTCACCAAGAAAGGGGCTTTTGGTCAATCTTAAATTTGTAAAAGAGGTTTTGACTAAGTCAGGAGCGTTGTTTGCCAGATTAGAAACAGGCGAAACTCTTCCACTTTCAAGAAGAAAAGGACGTGCTTTAATAGAATATATAAATGACAATGAGCTAAGTATTGAAATAAGAGAAGCCATAAAATAAAACCCTGAACCATTAGATAAAAACTTTCAAATTTTATTGAGTGGTCATTATAAATTTAGAAATCTTTTAAGCAAAACTCTAAATTAATCAATCATGAAAAAAATTATACTACTCTTATTGTTATCCTCTATTGTAAAAGTATCACTTGGGCAGTCCATAGTATTGGATCCTAGTTCAACGTCATTGATTCAAGGAACAAACACAAGTTCCTTTGTTAATCTTTATTCAACTTCGGCTTCTAGTCTAGCGGGGTTAAGGTTTTACGAAAATAATAGCTTTAGGGGAGCGTTATTTTACGATGAGATAAAGGACGGTTTTAATCTTTCACACAGCAGTCTTTCGGCAGGTTATTTTTGGGCTAGAAACGGCAGAGGGGGGATTGGGACTTTTGAACCAGAAGGCAAATTGCATATATATACTAATGGTACTACGGCCGTTCCTCAGTTAAGGCTTACTGAAAATAACAATGGTGACGGGGCTAGGATAACGTTTTCAAATTTCAGTTCTTCAAATGATTGGACACTATATGGTAAGACAAATGATGTTGCATCAAACGCCTATTTTAATATATTTAACTCTAGTGCAAGTGGTAATATCTTAACCGTTAGAGGTGATGGTAAAGTGGGTATCTTAAACAGTGATCCAACGCTTCCTTTTCATGTAAATTCGGGCATAGCATCAACAAGTTCTAGTACTGGTGCAGCTGCAATTGGTACTTTAACAGGTCTTCACTTAATATTTGATAATAATGAGATTAATGCTTACAATAATACTGCTGGAGCAACATTGATTTTGAATGATGAGTCAAATGGATTAGTAGTGGTAGGTGGTTCTGGGGCTAATGAATCTGACTTTAGAGTAGAAGGTTTTACTGAGTTGGGTGGAAGTGGGGCCCCCAGCATTAAAATGAAAAAACTTTCAGGTATTATCCCTTTATCAGCAACTAGCCACAGCGTGGCTCATGGCTTAACCAAAACCAAAATTTTAGGAGTACAATGTCTTGTAGAAAGTTCAGTGACCGGTAATAGGTACTTACCTAATGATGGTGCGGTAGGAAGTACGGTTCACTATGAAGTGCAAATTGATAATAGTAATATTGTTTTTCAAAGTATTGGATCGAATATGGATGGCGAGCCATTCTCCGTACTTATCACTTACGAAGAGTAGTATAGTTTTTTTACTTTTTTTAAGCCATATTTCAGTTTCTGGGATATGGCTTTTCTATATCCAAATATAATGCAAGGTTGTGATGAAAAGACCACACGCATTATTTTTTACGGTAAACCTTAGCAGGAGTATGACTCAAGTTGCCTTATTAAACGGGTACATAAAGAAATTTGCCAGTTATTTAGAAAAACCTACCATCTATACATAAAAGCCATCTGCTGTCTTTCTGCTTTATAAGTTTGAATCATAGAAAGCTCGTTTAAGCGATTTATGCTTAGGCTTTGTCCTTTATAGCCGTGATTGTCAGGCTTGAATTTGTCAGGACGCTAATTTGGAAATGGAAACTTTTAAATAACAAAAATTGACTTTGCCATGAAAACTTCAACATTAACCAGTAACTCTATTATTTTTGATTACGGAAAAAAGACGGTTCCTTTTGAAAGTATTACTCACTTTAAAAGTGAGTTTGGAAACTATACCAAGGTTTTTTTAAAGGAGCAAGCTAACTTTTTAACTGCGTTTACATTAAAGCACTATTCAGAAAAACTAAATGATAATGCTAGTTTCATAATTCCACGAAAAGGAGTGATGGTAAATAAAAGGCATGTGAAGTCTGTACTTAATCAAGAGCAGGAAGTTTATGTGGTATTAAACTCAGGAGAAAAGTTTAAAGTAAGTAGGCGAAGACGTGAGCAAATCTTACGTTCATTTATCTAATACATTAATTCTAGGCTGCAATTGTTTTGAAATTGACTCAGTTTGGTGAAATTTGTTACAAACAAATCTCTTTAAATGGAGCCTTTAGATAAAATTAACGCCCTCACCGACAAGCTAAACCATTACAACCTCAAATATTACCAAGAGGCTACTTCTGAAATTTCTGATCAGGAATTTGATTTGTTACTAAAAGAGCTTGAAAGTTTAGAACAAGCTCACCCTGAATTTGTAAGGGAAGATTCTCCTACCCACCGTGTAGGTGGTACTATTACTAAAGATTTTGAGACTGTTAAGCATAAATACCCAATGCTTTCGCTGTCAAATACATACAATGAGCAAGAGCTTATTGAGTGGGACGAAAGAATAAAAAAGACGCTCGGAGATGCACCTTACGAGTACATTTGCGAAATAAAATTTGATGGTATATCACTTTCCGTAACCTACGAAAATGGTATTTTAAAACAAGCCCTTACACGTGGAGATGGTACACAGGGAGATAATATTACTACCAATGTCAAAACTTTAAAGTCTTTGCCACTTCAAATTGGTGATTTCCAAAATAGAGAAACATTCGAAATTAGAGGAGAGGGCTTTATGCCAAATACTGAGTTTCATAGAATTAATGAAGAATTAGTAGCAGAAGGGAAAAATCCATTGGCTAATCCACGAAATTCTGCTGCAGGTACCTTTAAAATGCAGGATTCTGCGGTGGTAGCATCTCGTAATTTAGACTGTTATGTTTATCAATTTTTAAGCGACAATGATAGTTTTAAAACCCACGAGGAAAGTTTAGTTTCTTTAAAGAAAGTTGGATTTAATGTTTCTGATTCATGGCAAAAGGTGGCGAATATTCAAGAAGCTATAGCTTATGTGCATGCGTGGTCTGATAAAAGGCATAAGTTAGCATGTGCTACAGACGGCATTGTTATCAAAATAAATTCATACGCTCAGCGGGAAGATTTAGGCTTTACAGCCAAAAGTCCACGATGGGCCATTGCCTATAAATATAAGGCCGAGTCAAAATCAACACTTTTAAAAGGCGTTACCTACCAGGTAGGCAGAACCGGAGCAGTTACGCCTGTGGCCGAATTAGAGCCTGTAGAGCTTTCGATGACTACCGTAAGAAGAGCTACGCTACATAATGCAGACGAAATAGAACGTTTGGGCATTTGTCTGGGCGACTATGTTTTTGTAGAAAAAGCAGGTGAAATTATTCCTAAAATAACTGGAGTAGATAGCTCAAGGCCTAATGCTGATTTGTTCAAACCTAAAGTAGAGTTTATTAAAAACTGCCCTGCTTGCGGAACTGAATTAGTTAGAAATGAAGGGGAAGCCGCCTATTACTGTACCAATGAAAAAGCATGCCCGCCGCAGGTCAAAGGCAGAATAGAACATTTTATTCAAAGAAAAGCCTTAGATATTGACAGTTTAGGGGAAGGGAAAATTGAGATATTGATTGAAAACGGCCTCTTAAAAGATGCCTCTGATTTATATGCACTAAGTCATGACCAAATCTTAGGTTTAGAAAAAGTTCATACAGATGAATTAACGGGTAAGTCCAGAAGAGTTTCTTTCAAAGAAAAGACGGTTGAAAATATTTTAAATGGGGTAGAGGCCTCAAAAAAACAGCCCTTTGCAAAAGTATTGTTTGGTTTAGGAATAAGATTTGTAGGGCAAACAACTGCCGAAAAACTAGCCGATTATTTTAAGACAATTGAAGCTTTGGAAGAGGCAACGTTGGAAGAACTTTTAAATGTGCCAGATGTGGGAGAGAAAGTAGCATTGAGTATAAAAGACTATTTCTTTGATGAAGAGAATAGACTATTTATTCAAAAATTAAAAGATGTAGGTCTTCAGTTTGAAGCGGAGAATGTAGTATCAGAAATGGAAAGCATGGCTCTAGAAGGGATGGTTTTGCTTTACACAGGTACTTTTAAAAATTATTCAAGAGCAGAAATTGAACAGAAAATAGAAGCTAATGGTGGTAAATTAGTTAGTGGGGTTTCTAAGAAATTAACTTATCTAATTGTAGGCGAAGCAGCAGGTCCTTCAAAACTAGCCAAAGCTGAAAAACTAGGCGTTCCAATGATTTCTGAGGCGGAATTTCAAGCTTTTTTTGAGAAATAGAATAAATTAGCACTGTTAATTCATTGATAGATGTATGACTAATAAGCGTTTTCGTACATAACTGGATTCAGGGGCATTGTTTTTGTAGTTAATATTTTAGGTGTTGAAATCTATAAATTAAACGACAAATTTATTTGCAGACCCCCTTCTGATATGAATCTATTTTCTAAGAGTTTACTAATAGTTTGTTACGTTTTTTTTATTTCCAAGGTTTCATTTGGACAACAGTTAGCCCCACGAGAAGGAAAGATTATTGATTTCGATATTAAGGCATTAAATGTTTCGCTGATAAGTAATCCCTTAACTCCTCAATTAAAATTACCACTATATGATGGTGGGGTAGAGGTGGTTAATCTAAACTTTATAAAACTAGCCAACGGTTTTCAGCCAACTGACGTTCAGACTTTTGGAGGTGTTACAGAAAACAAGCAGTTTCCCATAAAATTGACAATAACGCCTTCAGGATTATCTGGTGTTTATAAGGCTTATGGAAAGTATGTGTTTTTTGAATCTTTAGATAAAACCAACGAAAAACTTCATTTATATACAATAAGCGATGTTGGAGGCTTAGGAGAAGCCGTTTGTAATGTATTAGAAGAGGGCGGTGTTGACATAAAGAATTTTCGGACTGCCTCAGAAGCCCCTTTTCCGGTAGGAACTAGTTTAAGAACCTATAGAATGGCTGCAGCTGCACCGGCAGAGATGTTTGGGGCACTAGGTACAAAAGCGGAGGTTAGAGACAAAATTGTGTCTATTGTAAATGCTGCCAATTTGATTTTTGAGATAGAAACAGCTATTAGTTTTCAATTAATTTCGGAGTCTATCACCACCATGACAATCATTTTTGATGATGTGAACATGGACCCGTATGATAATCCAGAGACATTTGCTAGTGCAATTAAATCTCAAACAGCTTTTAATGACATGGCCACAAATGGTTTGTTGGCAAAATCTAAATACGATGTCGGGCACACTTTTAATATAGTTCAGTCAGCATGTTATATCTGCGGACAGGCAGGTCCAGACCCTTGTTCAGATGCTTCTAAAGCAAGAGGTATGACACAGTTTATGGAAAGTGCCCCTGTTGGTTCTATTGCTGGTCTTTATGTACATGAAGTAGGTCATCAGTTTAGGGCATGGCACACTTTTAATGCCATGGGTGGCAGTACAGGCAGTCCGACTTTCTGTACCAGTGGTTGGAGCAATACCGCTGCAGTAGAGCCAGGGAGTGGAACTACTTTGATGGGTTATGGGAATAATTGTTCGTCCCCTACTAACTATGTGATTTCGGGGAATAATGAAGATGAGTATTTCCATGTTAAAAGCTTAGAACAGATTTTTAATAATATTTCAGGTGCCGCAGGAACATGTATAAGTTCGAGTGCTACCGGAAATACACCTCCTGTGGCAAGTGCAGGTTCGGATTATGTAATTCCTAAGGGTACACCATTTGAACTAACAGGAACAGCCACTGATGCAAATACACCTTACGGGAATCTTACATTTGTTTGGGAACAATTTGATGTAGCTAGCTCTAATGACCAAGGGGCATTGGGGAGTTCTATTCAAGGAGTAGGAGGTTATTCGGCCGTTAATAGTACCACAGCTCCTTTATTTAGGAGTAAACTCCCTTCTGTACATGAGAGCAGAACATTTCCGGATGTTTCTTATATTCTGGGTTCATCAAATAACCCTGACGACAATGTAGGTGAAGACTTAGCTCAAGTAGCAAGAGACATTAATTTCAGATTTACAGTAAGAGATAATGAGAGTGGTGGTGGTGGTATAGACTCTGATGGAATGGTGCTTACCGTTGCAGACTCAGGTCCGTTTCAGGTAAGCATAGGGAATACTCCCACTTTATGGTTTCAGGGGGAGACCAAAACCATAACTTGGGATGTGAATGGGACGGATGGAACTCCGGTTAATTGTAGTAATGTCAATATCTTAATAAGTACTGACGGAGGGATAAACTTCAGTTCTTTAGTAGCCAATACAGCAAATGATGGCTCTGAAAGTATTACTGTTCCTAGTATTGTTTCGTCTGAGGTTCGTTTTAAAGTAGAAGCTGTCAACAATATATTCTTTGATATTAATGACCAAAATATATCAATATCTGATGGCTCCTGTAACACTGCATCTAGCACTATTACACCTGATAATGTTGAGACTCATGTAGAAGGCTCTTCAAACTTAAACTTTGATTTAGCTGCTTATGGAAATGCTATTTCAGCATTTAGTGGAGTTTTAGAAAGTACAGACTCGCCATCCAACTTGTCATATAAAGATTCAGATGGGAGCTGTTCAGGACCATCAAACGCAAATTATTATGACGTTTATACTTTTTATGTTGAGCAGGCTGGTGATTATGAATTTACAATGGACGGAGATTTTGGTTTGTTAATGAACCTCTACAGCGGTTCGTTTAACGCATCGAGTGTTTGTTCAAATTGGTTGGCATCATCTGCCCAAGAGAACGCTAGTAATGGTTTGGTTGATCTAACTAGTACCATTTCAATAAATTTGGCTGTTGGAATCTATCAACTTACTCTTTCTAATTTCGGTAATAATTATCCAAACACTCCCACCTTACCTGCGGCTTATACTATAGATGTTACCCAAGGTACAGTTTATGCTCCAATTCCAGAGGCTGGTTCTCCTTATGATTATACCTATTTAGCTTATGATACAGGTAGTGGATTAATTAAAAGGTTTTCTGACGAAAGCGATTTTAGGAGTTTGTCTGTAGGAGACTTTAAGATTTATGGATTATACTTTGCTGGCGGTTCAGATTTGTCTATTTATTTGGAAGGAGCTTTTACTAGCCTTCAAAGTGATATTAGCAATGATATTTTGTGTGGAGAATTAAGTTTAAATAGTAAAGACCTAGGAATTACAAGTTGTGTTAATATTCCGGATGCTCCTACGGTGGCAGATATTACTATAGAGTATGGTGAAACTGGTACTTTAACTGCAAGTGGATGCTCTGGCACCGTGAATTGGTTTGAAGAAGAAATGGGTGGGAGTTCAATAGCTACTGGGAACAGTTTTACAAGTCCTGCTTTGACAGAGTCAAGAACTTATTACGTTAGCTGTACAGAAACCTGTGAGAGTATTAATAGAAGTGGTGCAGCTATAACTGTGAACCCATCTCCTTATTGCGATGTCTCTGGTTTAGACTGTAAATTTGGCGATGTGATAAATAATGTTTCTTTAAGTACAGTGACAGAAGAATTGTTAAATCAAACATCTGGCTGCAGTTCAAACGGTTTTACACTATATAATTCAGGACTAAGTTTAATAAGAGGGCAAACGTATACTTTATCTATCTCAAAAGGAATACTTTATGCTGACGCTCTTTCTGTATGGTTAGATTTTAACGCAAATGGTATTTTTGAGACTGATGAAAAGGTTTGGCAGGTTGCTGCAAATCAAATAGAAACTCAGTCAGAAGATATATTGATACCTGAGAATGCCACTTTAGGTTCTATTAGAATGCGTGTTAGATTAGAGGATAATTCTAATGAGTTAACAGCTTGCCATAGTGCAACTACAAGTCCTTATGGCGAAGTAGAAGACTACATTTTTACAATTATAGAAGATGAACCAGTAAGCCCATGTGAGTCAAATGTAACTTTGGTTAATCCTGATGATAATTTTACTTCAGGAGCGTCTCTCATTCAAACCTCCGATATAATCACTGGGACTAATCATATTTCTGGTGGTAATATTACCTATGATGCTGGTAATTCTGTGGTGCTTTTACCAGGATTTGTGATTAATCCAAGTCTAGAAGACGCAGCAGTCTTTCTAGCGAAAATTGGTGGATGCGAATAGTAAAGTCTTTTAATGAGAACTAATGCGTAATTGATATTTGTCAATAAAGTATTGATTGATAACGGTTTGTTGAGATTTACGGTTACTTTTGTGAAAACTGATAAAACTTAAGCTAACCGTTTACTCCATGAAGACATATTGGATTAGTGCCTTTATGGTGCTAATGGCTTCATATATTGATTCTTATTCCCAATCTCAGCCTTGTGCTACTGATTTTAAGCATATGGACTTGCTTAAAAGTTCAGTGTCTTATCGATCTAGCTTTGAATTAAATGAAATTCAAATAGACAACTTTATTCAAACTCAAAAAGGAGTCCGAGTTTCTTCTACTCCTGAAGTTACGTATAAAATTCCCCTAGTAGTACATGTATTAGAACCTGATGTTTCTGCATCCATCATGACTGATAAGGAAATTGAGGGGATGATTTCAAGACTAAATAATCAGTTAAGAGCGGGTGAAGGATACGGAGATAGTCAAAATATTAATATTGAGTTTGATCTAGTTCAAAGAGGTCCTGACTGTGAAGCCACCACAGGAATTGTTAGGGTTGATATGAGTACGGAGACATCGTATGTTGAGCATGGTGTAGCTTCTGCTACGGCAAATGGAATACCTGAATTGGTTGCAAAATCTAAATCTAACTGGGGAAATGTTAATTATTATAATCTTTGGATAGTAAATGAAATAGATAGTCAAAAAGGAAATGGTGTGATTGGTTTTGCATATTTTCCGGGTGCTGGAGCTGAGTTGGATGGAGCTCTTATGATAGCGGACCGATTAAAAAGTGAGAATAGTACACTGCTTGCTCATGAAATTGGCCATGCATTAGGTGTTTATCATACTTTTAATGGCTCTGGCGGTTCAGAGGAAGAGGGTTTTTCATGTACTTCTAACGCCAGCCCTACTATCCAAGGAGATAGATGTGCCGATACTGAACCAATGCATTATGGAGGTACCTATATCAGTAACGGGCTTTTTGATTGCACTAAAGGCTCTGACGAAATAAATCCTTGTACAGGAAATCCTTATGGAGATTTGTTTAGAAATATCATGAACTATGTTCCTGATGAGTGTGCAGTACTTTTCACGGCAGACCAAAAAGATAGAATGCGAGGGACTTTAATAAAAGCACGTAGTTCTTTGCTTAGGTCAAATGCACTGAAAGAGGCTCCAGTGGTAGCCATGGCAAAGGCTTGTTATCCAACAGTAGGAAATAAGGCTGACCGTTATTTCGGCATTACCTCGTTTGATTTTGATGAACAAATAGTTTCAGAGAGTGGCAGCGTTTCACAAGATGGCTATTTTAGCATAGATAATAGCTGCTATAAACAGGCGGAGGTTAGTCCAGATATTACTTATCCGGTGGTTATAAAGACTAAGAATTCTAATTACGTCAAGGTTTATATCGACTATAATAATGATGGCGACTTTGAAGATGTGGGAGAAGAAATAGGCAGTGGCTATAGTTATCCTAACAAAACCTTCGCGTTTGATTATACGGTGCCAGTTACCGGCGTTTTAACAAATCAAGAATTAAGAATGCGGGTAGTTTGTGACCCTTCGTCGCAATTAAGTGCTTGTAATTTGCCTGGAAATAGCCATAATGGTTCGGGTCAATCTGAAGATTATGGTATTAAGATAAATTACTCCGCAGCACGTACAGAACCTTGTCCAGCCAATATTAGCTTAAATGGGCCCGTAGATAACTTAAACTCAGGAACAAAATTATTTCAAAGTTCAGTCAGTATTACCGCTGTTAATAGAATTACAGGAGGGCGAACCATACTGGATGGTGGAGCTATGGTAGTTTTAAAACCAGGCTTTGAAGTAAGCGGAGGTGCAGTTTTTACGGCCCAAATTGAGGGTTGTGTGAATTAATTTGTTCTTGCACCTGTCAAAGCTGAACTTTTTTAAAAGCGTTTTCCTCTTTATTAAGTGCAATTAATTGACGTATTTTGCGGCTTCTAATTTTATAGGATTCGCAATTTTATGAGTAATAGTTTGAGAGGTGTTGGAGCTGCCCTAATCACTCCGTTTAAAGAAGATTTAAGCATTGATTTTGAATCTTATAAAAAATTGATAGCCTATGTTTCAGAGGAAGGTTGTGATTACCTAGTGGTAAATGGTACTACTGGCGAATCTGCAACTACTACACTTTCTGAAAAAACAGAACTATTAGCCTTTTCTAAGGCAAATAACCCTAATAACTTACCTATAGTATACGGTTTGGGTGGTAATAATACTGCTCAAGTTTTAGAAAACATATCAAAGACAAATTTTGATGATGTTGACGCTATTTTGTCGGTATGCCCATATTATAATAAACCTTCTCAGGCAGGTATTATAGCTCACTTTAAAGCCATTGCTGACGCTTGTCCTGTCCCTGTTATTCTATATAACGTGCCAGGTAGAACTGTTACGGCTATTGATGTAGATACTACTATTGCTTTAGCAGCTCATCCTAATATTATTGCTCTTAAAGATGCGTCTACTTCTATGGACCAAGCCATAGATTTAAGCAAAAGAGTACCAGCTGATTTCCTTCTTTTATCTGGAGATGATAATTTGGTTACACCACAAGTTTCTTTAGGCTACCAAGGTGTTATTTCTGTAATAGCAAATGGCTTTCCAAAAGAGTTTCATGAAATGACTTGGGCTGCTTTAAATAATAATTTTGAGGCTTCTGCGGCTTTACAAAGACGCTTTCATATTTTCGATGACTTACTTTATAGAGAGTCAAATCCCGTAGGAATAAAGAAAGTATGTGAGATAAGAGGCATTTCTCATGCTCGTGTAAGACTCCCTTTAGTAGAAGCGAGTGAAGGTTTAGGACAGCTTTTAGAAAAAGCAATGAAGTCTGAAGGATTTCTTTAAGATGAAATGGATTGCTTTTTCCTTTTTTCTTCTTTTCAATTTGAATGCTTTTGGGCAAAATATTGAAGAAAAGTGGGTGTTGAAATGGAATCAAGAACGAAATATAAGCAATGACGATTTTTTCTTAGGCCTATCGCAATCTGCAGATTATGTGGCTATTGCTACACCGATAAGTATTTTAACCGCAGGCTTTATTAAGCAAGATGATTATTTAAAACAAAAGGGTTTGCAGTCTGGGATTGCAGTACTGGGTACTTATGGAATAGGCTACATTCTAAAGAAAACTATCAAAAGAGAACGTCCTTTTAGTCAATTAGAAGGAATAAATCCTATTCAATACAAAGATGGTTTTTCTATGCCTTCAGGGAGCACTTCAGTTGCTTTTGCATCGGCTACTTCTCTTACGGTCACTTTTCCTAAATGGTATGTGGCTGTTCCTGCTTTTGGCTATGCTGGTGCCGTGGGTTATGCCAGAATTCGTTCGGGCGAACATTATCCTTCCGACGTTTTACTTGGAGCTGTTTTGGGAGCAGGTTCTGTATGGGTCTCAGGTAAGCTAATGAAGCTTATTAATAAATAAACTACCAACAATAATTCAGTATTGATACCCTGAAGGGGTATAAAATGAATAGAATTCATTGATAAGATTATTCAAGTAAATCTATTTGGCGGGGTTTTGGCCTAGAAAAGCCAAAATCATGACAAATGTTTAAATGACTCTCCCTACAGCTCAGAAAGTAAAATAGTCCTTCCTTCTTTAGCCGAAATCATAGCGGCTTGCAATATTTCCATCACAGTCATATTATTATCCAAACTTGATAAGTCCGACTTTGACATTTTTGCTTCATTCCTAATTACGGCGATCATATACGCGAAAGGGTCATTAAAAGGAGCTTTTCTTTCTTCTAGCATATATTCCTTTGAGCCGTCTTTCTCGTTCTTCATTATCTCTAGGTCATGCCTATTGTTAGCTTTTAAAAAGCCTTTTTCGGTATAAACTTCCATGTCTTTTCTGTTATAGTTCCAGTTCCAGCTCGCCTGAATAATACTTTGCGAATTAGGATAAGTAACTATAATGGTAGCTTCATCATCTACTAAAGGATAAATATGTGGTTTAAGCTGCTGAGTTACAGCGGTAACGCTAATTGGTTTTTCATTTGGGTGTAACCAAGTAGAAAGGTTTGCTCCGTAACAGCCAAAGTCTGTCAATGCTCCAGCACCATTATAGTAAGGGTCTGTTAACCATGCTAAAAACTCTATATTACATCCGATTTCCTGAGGACCAGGATGCCCGTCATGAATTACCATTTTTCTAATTTGACCGAAAATTTCTTTTTCATCAGTCAAAATTTCTTTGATTTTATGATTACTAGGATACCATGTAGTCTCATAATTTGTCAAAAGCTTAATTTGATACTGCTTAGCTAAAGCTTCCATTTTTCTGGCGTGGTCTAAATTCACTGCCAAAGGCTTTTCCACCATAACATGTATTCCTTTTGGGGCTGCTTTTTCTACCACTTCCAAATGCCCTCTAATGGTATTAAAAGCACAAATAGCTTCGGGGTTTGTGTTTTCCAGCATTGTGTCAATATCATCAAAAAGTATATCTAGCGGTAGATTATGCTGTTTGAAAAACCTTTCAGCGAGTTCTTTGTTTGGCTCGGCTACGCCAACTAAGTCAAAGTCACCGTCACTAGCTCTTTGCAATACCCAATGAACATGTGTATGCGTCAAACCTACTACGGCTATTTTCATTGGTTCTTTTTGAGCTATTGCCGTATTGAAACATACCGTTAGGAGTAGGAGGGCTATTACTTTATTTATCATAGGGTAGGTCTTTTATTCCAAGAAATTCTTTGTACTAAAATACTGTTTCCTTTCGGGAATTCCTCCATGTATTCTTCTTGAAAACTGCCACCTATTTTATAGTAGAAGCTCTTGGCTGGCTCATTTTTAGAAAGCACAGTTAGATAAAGTTGGTCTTCAGGAGTCATTTCAAATACCCAATCAAAAGACTTTTGCATTAATATCAGGCCTATTCCTTTTCCTTGGTGAGAACTTAATACATGTAAATTATCTAATAAAGCCCCATATCCTGATGAGTGATGAAGATAAATGCATGAAAATCCAATGATTTTATTTTGGTCAAGGGCGAGTATAATTCGCTGATTAGCATTACTTTTTTTTAACCTTTCTTTCCAAATCGCTAAACGGTCAATGTCAAGCTTCTCCGTCAATAAGTAATCGGGTACTATTCCCTTATAATGCTTTTTCCAGCTTGAAGCATGTATTCTGGCTATTTCTTTATAGTCATTTTTGGATGCTTCGCGGTATGTAATCATGAGATTTTAGTCCAGTATTTTAGGACCATTTTGGTTGACACCTGAGACAAATAGGTTGGTGTGTATTCCGGCAGCCGCAAATACAGCTTTCATAGCTTCCCCCACTTTATCTGCCATTTCTTTGCCTTGGCTAAAAGCAAAAATAGAAGGCCCAGCTCCAGAAATACTAGCCCCTAAGGCACCTGTTTCTAAAGCAGCTTGTTTTACCTCATTAAAGTAAGGTATAAGTATGGCTCTGTTGGGTTCCACCAAATAATCAGTCATAGAGCGACCTATCAGCCCATAATTAGAACTCATAAGTCCAGCCACCATTCCAGCCACATTTCCTGTTTGAGCTATTATCTTTTTCAAAATAGCTTCTTGCCTAAGAATAATACGAGCATCTTTAGTATTCACCTCCAAATCTGGATGAACGATACTGACGTAAAGCTCATCTGGCGTGTTGATTTTGATAAAATCTAAAGGCTCATAGCTTCTAATGATAACAAAACCACCTAATAGGGCAGGTGCTACATTATCGGCATGTGCCGCTCCACAAGCCACACGTTCACCTTCCATGCTAAATGGAAGTAAATCGCTTATGTTTAAAGGCTTATTTAATAATTCATTTGCCGCAAATACACCAGCCACAGAGCTGGCAGAGCTACTGCCTAAACCACTGCCCAGAGGCATTTTTTTATTCAAAACAATGTCAAAACCGGTCTTGTTTTGAATCTTATCTAAATATCTAAGTATAGGTACGGAAACAGTGTTTTTTTCTGGGTCGTACGTTAGTTTTCCTTCGTCACCAGTGATTTCTTGAATCACTATTTTGTCGTCACTCCTTTTGGTAAGAATAACTTCGTCGCCAGGATTGTCCACAGCTAATCCGAAAATATCGAAGCCACACGATACATTGGCCACAGTGGCAGGAGCGAATATTTTGATACTTTCTGACAAGGGATTATTGACTTAATTTAATGAAGAACTTAAACTGATAATATCGGCAAAAACACCCATGGCAGTTACCTCAGCACCTGCTCCGGGGCCTTTTACTACTAGCGGGTTGGTTTTGTACCTACTGGTGGTAAAGCTAATAATGTTTTCTGAGCCAGCTAAATTATAAAATGGGTGGTTTTTGTCCACCGTTTCTAAAGCTATAGAGGCTTTGCCATTTTTAAGTTTGGCGATGTACCTTAATACCTCTCCTTTGGCTTTGGCGTCATTAATAAGCTTTTCAAAAGTGGCATTTTCTTTATCTAACTCTACATAGAAGTCTTCCACAGAAGATGCTGCCATACAGTTTTCGCTTAAAAGTGGGGTTAGTTCTACATCACTTGGCTCTAATTGTAAACCTGACTCACGAGCTAGAATTAATATTTTTCTGGCTACGTCCATTCCGCTAAGGTCTTCGCGTGGGTCTGGCTCGGTATAACCCATTTCTTTGGCCTCTTTTACCACGTCTACAAATTTCTTGTCAACGTCAAAATTGTTAAAGATATAAGCCAACGTTCCAGACAAAACTGCTTCAATTTGGTGAATTTCATCACCGCTGTTAATTAGACCTTGAAGCGTATTAATGATTGGCAAACCAGCACCTACGTTTGTCTCATAAAGAAACTGCACGTTTCTGGTATTGGCTATTTTCTGAAGTCTATCATAATCAATTTGAGAACCAGAGTTGGCTACTTTATTAGGAGTGATGATAGAAATATTGTTCTCTAAAATTCCAGCGTAATGCTGAACAATGTCCTTATTGGCAGTAGAGTCAACAAAAACAGTATTTGGTAAGTTTAAGTCTTTAACGTCAGAGATAAACTCGCTCAAATTGGCCTTTTCGCCATTCTCATTCAAGTTCTCTTCCCAATTTTCTAATGCTAAGCCTTCTGAGTCAATCATCATTTTGCGGCTATTTACTAGACCTACAATTTTGATGTTGGTGTTCTTGTGCTTCTTTAAGTAAGCAGCTTGGTTCTCAATTTGACTCAAAAGTGTTTTTCCGATAAGCCCAGTAGGCCCCACCAAAAATACATTTAAAGTGAAACCGTCAATTTCAAAGAAACGCTCATGAATAGCGTTTAATGCTTTACTAATGTCTTTTCTGTTTATCACAATAGAAATATTAAGCTCGGACGACCCCTGTGCTATTCCTACCACATTGATACCATTTTGACCTAAAACAGAGAATAATTTCCCTGATGTTCCGGAGCTTGACTTCATACCTTCACCTACCACTGCAAGGATAGATAAATTAGGCTGTACATTTATTTTGTCAATATCACCACTTTCAATTTCAGACTGAAAACCTGCGTTTATTAGGGTTTCCACTTGGCTAGCATCAGATGGGTTAATTGCAAAACAAATGGAATGCTCTGAAGAGGCCTGCGAAATAAAGATAACAGAAATGTTATGGTCTGCTAAAATGCCAAAGACTTTGGCCGAAGTTCCGGCTACGCCAATCATGCCATTTCCTTCTAGATTAACTAAGGCAATCTCATCAATTGAAGAAATTCCGGTAATAGAGTAAGGCGTACTTCTGCTCACCTTAGAAACCGTGGTTCCAGGATGCTCAGCATTGAAAGTATTTAAGACTTTAACGGGAATTTGCTTCAGGAAGGCAGGCGTTAAGCTAGGTGGGTAAATCACCTTTGCACCAAAGTGCGATAATTCCATAGCCTCTGCATAAGAAATATCAGGAATAGTGAATGCGTTTTTAACCTTTCTAGGGTCAGCAGTCATCATTCCGTTTACGTCAGTCCATATTTCTATAACTTCCGCATCTAAAGCCGCTCCAAAAATAGAAGCTGTATAATCAGAACCACCCCTACCTAAAGTTGTGGTTACTCCTTTATCATTTGAAGCTACAAACCCCGTTACGCATAAAACGCCACTGTTTTCAGCCGCAAATTCTTGAATGTTCTTATTGGTAAGTTCTGTTTGAACAGAAGCGTTATTGAAATTACTATCTGTTTTTATCAATTTTCTAGCATCAACAAAAGTGGCGTCAATCCCTCTTTTATTAAGTGTGGTAGAAATTATGGTGGTAGATAGTCTTTCTCCAAAGCTCAAAAGTAAGTCCATGGTACGGGGTGAAATATCTTGTATTAAAGATATGCCACGAAGGAGGTCTTCAATTTCATTGAAAATTACCTTGACCTTAGCTATAAGTTCACTTTGTTGTTTAACATCTATCAGCCTTCTAATGGCATTAAAATGTCTTTCTTCTACCGAGTGAAGGTGCTCCATGTATTCCGTTTCATCTTGGGCGGCCATCTTGCCTATTTCTATGAAACGATTGGTAACACCACCCATGGCAGAAAAAACCACGGCTACTTTATTACCTTTTGATACATTATTTTCAATAATTGCTAGAACCTTAGCGATACTCTCTACTGTACCTACCGATGTTCCTCCAAATTTTAAAACCTTCATTCTACCTTAATTCGAAATGTTGAAACTGATTTTTCAGTTTTTCTTTATTTATATAAAGGAAAGCTAAACGGCTGCAAATATAATGATAATGCTTTCTTTGAAGCTATGCTTTGGCTTGCCTTTTTCTATTGATTTCAAGCTTCGTTCTAAAGCTTTTTTGTTTTTTAATGAATTAATTCGATATTTGGCTAATTGTTTCTAACGCTTTCCTAAAAAAAATAATGATTACCACTACATTCAAAGCCTTGAATGACGAGACCCGTAGGTCAATTCTTGAAATCTTAAAAGATGGAGAAAAGTCAGCAGGTCAAATTTCAAACGAATTTAATATTTCAAAGCCAAGTATATCTCATCACTTGGATTTACTAAAGCAAGCTAGCCTTATTAAGGCTAAGAAAAGAGGGCAGTTTATTTATTACTCGCTCCAAACCAGGTCTTTAGAGGAGGTGTTTAAATGGTTTGTTCAGTTTAAACCTGACCAAGCAAGACATTTAAACAAACCGAAAATTCGCTTAGGCGTGGCCTAAGTGGTTAAAGCCTCTTTAGTGAATTTTAAGAAATCGTCTAACTGCGTTTTTGAGTTATAAATATGGGTAGATATTCTGATGGCATCTAGTTTGCTTTCAGGTACTACCCTTATTCTAAAACCAGCTTTTGATGCCTTTTTAGAGAATTCCCTGTATTCTAAGTTTTTAGGTTTAAATGTTACCATGCATATTCTTGACTCAGGTTCTTTTGGTGTTAAGATATCTAGGTAGCCGTTTAATTCTTCTAAACCAGCATATAGATATTGAGATAATTCTCTAACTCGCTTTTCAACTTTGTTTTTTCCTAAAGCCATATGGTATTCGGCAGAGGCTGCTGCTCCTGCATAAAGCGGAGTACTTTGTGAACCGTAGTCATATCTATGAGCTGTAGGGTTATAAGCAGGGAAGGAGGGAGGTGTGCTGTATAAATCCCAGCCATTATCAGAGTAGGCTCCCACTTGAATGGCCTGAATTCTGTCCAAATGTTCTTTTTTTAAGTATAGAAATCCCGAACCATTTGGGCCAAGCATCCATTTATGACAACTAGTAGCGTAGCTGTCACAGCCTAATTCTTTATAGTTAATGTCAAAAGTTCCTGTGCCGTGTGCACCGTCTATGGCAGTGAAAATTCCTTTTGGTCTGGCAAAGTCTGCTATTTCTTTGACAGGGTAAACCTGACCTAAGGTACAGCTAATATGCGGTACGGTGATAACTTTGGTTTTGGAACTTACTAAGTTCTTTATTCTTTCTAAAGTTTCATCTGCTGTGGCCGCAGGCTCAAAAGTTTTAAGTTTTATACCATGAAGTTTTGCCCTATTTAACCATGGTAATGCATTGCCTACGTGCTCATGTAAGCTAATAATTACTTCATCATCTTCTTTTAGGTCTAATCCCCAACATACAATATTAATACCTTCTGTAGTATTATGTGTCAAACTGATTTCTTCTTCACTTACACCCACAAATTCGGCTAAGACTTTACGGTATTTGTCGGTATGGCCATATTCTCCAGAGGTGTTTGTTTTGTCTAAAGAGGTTTTAATAGCATCAAGAACAGTACTAGGTGAGGGACCAAATGTGCCATTATTTAGGTAAACACGATTGTCCGTCAATGGGAAACCCTTTCGTACATTATCCCAGAAAGTTTCTTCTGATGTAATATTTGATGGCTTAATAGTTTGACCTGTTGCTTCTATGGCTGCTAGTCCAAGGCCTAATTGACCAAGGAAAACTCTTCTGTTTGATTTCATAGCCAAAAAGTAAGGAATGAATGCCTATTTAAAAAACGCTTCGTCTACTTGATTCGAATTATCCGAATTTTGTACAATTATATAAGGCAAATGAGCAAGCTGTTGTTTGAATCTGTTGTTATTTACTTTTGATTCCGAATAATTAATGGGTTTTCCCTTAGAAAGGGTATCCTATACCAAGGTTGAAGTTAAGTCCGTAGCTGCTATTTCTTTTGAGTGTAAACTCATCGAGTACAAATCGGTCGCCTTGGTCTCTAGATGGGTCCATAACTTTTATACCCCAGTCAAATCTAAATTGGAAATAGGAGAGGTCATACCTTAATCCAAAACCTGTGCCTACGGCAAATTCCTTGTAAAATCGATTGAAATCGAAATTAGCTTTGTCTTTCTTCGCTTCTGTTTCTATTTGATGCCATTTCCAAATATTACCAAAATCTAGAAAAGCAGCTAGCTGAATATCTCCAAAGAATCGGGCTACCTTCTTTCTTATTTCTATGCTTCCCTCCAGCAGTATGTCGCCAGTTTGAGGGATTATGTTTCCACTGGCTGTATCAGGTAAAGCAGAACCTACCCCCAAGGCACGTGGAGACCAGGCTCTAACAGAGTTACTACCACCTATAAAGAAGTTCTTTTCGTATGGTAAGGACTTATTTCCATAAGGATTTGCCACCCCTACATTTAATCTGTATGCTAAACTGGCTGATGGTGCCAGATTGACGTAGCGTCTGTAATCTACATTTATTTTTATAAACCTAAAGTACTTTCTCACTGTGTCAGGCGAATTGAAATCTTGACGTAATGGAAGTAGTTTTTCTATAAAACCGATACGGTCTTTATCTTTTTGGAGGTTGAGTAAAGTTCCTCCAGACTCTACAAATACTCTCAGAAACTTAGAACTTGCGTAAGGCTCTTGTAAGTTTTGGTCGTTATAAACGTAGGAGGCGTTTAGACTACTCACAAACTGTGGGTCAAACGTCGTCTTTAAGTTGTTTCCTAAAGCTTCCTGCTCCAGCAGGCTATTATAAAAACTTAGACCAGCTTCATCATTTAAGTTGTAGTTGGTATTGATAAGGTTGGCGTCTAAAAGCGATAAGAAAACAGTGGTAAATCGGGTTGGCTGCCAGCGGTAATTGCTATTTAGTCTAAAATTTAGTCTGTTTCCCCAGAAAGGTTCGGAGTAGTTAAATCCAGCACCAAGCTGCGTTCTTGGGTTTTTTAATCGCAAGCGTTCAATGTCTTTCCCTAAAACAGTAATGTTTGGAAAGGTCATACTGACATTAGTGCCTATTTCCCAGCTACCACGCACATCCGTAGTGCCAAGGGGCGATGGCTGCCCTTCTCTAAAAACACGTCCAGAAGCCTCAAAAATCTCTAGCTTTTTGATAAGATTCCTGGCGGTCAAGGTTACGGGTACACCAAAACCTAAGAAGCCAGAACTACCATTATAAACATGATTAAGCCCTGGGCCGGTACTAATGGAGTATTTCTGTAATTGCGGAGCAAAGTACTCTAAACTTACTTCTTCATTATTAATAGGATTAATTTGAGAACTAGCAAACGAAAATTGATTTAAAAGACCAATTTGTCTTTGAGTTTCAGAAACTTCATCAATGTTATAGACAGTCCCAGGCCTTGAGATAACCTTCTTGTCTAAGATTTTCTCAGGAATGCCGCTATTAAGGGTGATGTACTTTACTTCGTTAATTAAAACGGTATCTGCTTTGTTTGAAATGTTGACAGCATACGGGTCAAATCCTTTGAAAACTACCTCTTTTATAGCATAACTTTTATGAGCGTCAGCGTTTGGAGGGTTTAAAACGGTGAATCTAAGGTTTCCTCTTTTTTTAGCGTAAAACTCTTCTTCAGAATAGTTGGCATTGATGGCCTCGTGTACTATAAACTGATTTAGGAAGTTGTAGTAGCCCTTTTGCTTCGCCAATAATTCTATTCTAGCTTTCTCGGCTTCTACTTTTTGTATGTCAAACAAATCGCCGACTTTAATAAGTTGCTCACTTTCGTGGGCAAAAATCAAGCTATCTAGTTTTGGGTCAAGAACTTCATAAAAAACAGTGTCAATAACGTAACCCTTACCTTCTTTAACTAGGTAAGTTAGTTTTGTCATGTCAGACCCTAGAGGTTTGTCCATGGCGTAAGACACTTCTGCATCTTTATAACCACGGTCTTTTAGGTATTTTTCTAAAATCTTAGATGTGTTTTCAGCTTTTGAACTACTGGTAATGGCCTGCGGCTCGCCAATGTTTCTCCATAGCCATGAGTTTTCAGAAGCAAGATTTTCCTCTGTCTTTCTTATTTTCCTTCTAAAGCGTTGTTTAATACGTTCGGTTTTGGCGTCCGCAGTGAATTCTTCAGGGTAGTTTTTTAATTGACCTTCGTATTTTTCAAGTTTTCTTTTTTGTTTAACTGGATTAAACTGATTTAAGCCAAAATTATAAAACCAGACTCTCGGTGTAAACTGAATCCAAGGGATATTAAGCGGTTTATTATTAGGTCTTTGGTTAAGCGGAATCAATGTGGCTAGCTCTTCGCTATGCACTTTGGTATTGCCTTTGAAATCTTGCTCTCCTAGCAAAACTTCATTCTCTTTTAGCTGAACTTTATGGCTGCAAGACAGCAAAAAGCTAGAAAAGAGTGTGAGCAATATGAATTTAAAAAATGTTTTCAATACCTTTCGAATGCCGATTCTTTTAATAATCGGGGAGGACTTTATTAATTTAGGTTTAGAACGAACTACGGCTCAGAAAAGTGAATGGACTAAGTAAACAAAAGCAAAAATACATTCAATCGCTACATATTAAAAAATACCGACAGCAATTCGGTCATTTTATAGTGGAGGGACAAAAGTCTTTGGAAGAGCTGGCTAAGTCTGATTTTGATGTAAAAGAGGTATACCTTACAGAAAAAGGAAGTGAGCTACGTATAACTAATGCCGAAATAAACCTCTGTTCTGAAAAGGATATAGAGAAGGTTTCCTCCTT
Source organism: uncultured Arcticibacterium sp. (assembly GCF_964021845.1). Classification (NCBI taxonomy): domain Bacteria; kingdom Pseudomonadati; phylum Bacteroidota; class Cytophagia; order Cytophagales; family Leadbetterellaceae; genus Arcticibacterium; species uncultured Arcticibacterium sp. The sequence goes on from NZ_CAXHZC010000001.1 coordinate 190,268, forward strand.
TAGAAGTAATAATTATGGGGTAGCTGTGGTGGCTTGTAAGCCGAATTTAAAGCCTACTGTTAAGAAGGAGTGGGTACTAGCTTTGGATGAAATACGCGACCCAGGGAATTTGGGTACTATAATAAGAATAGCAGATTGGTACGGAATTAATAAGATTATATGCTCAGAAAATACTGTGGAGCTTTATAATCCAAAAGTGATTAGTTCTACCATGGGCTCTTTTGGCAGGGTTAATTGTTTTTATACCAACCTTTCGGAGTATTTGACAGAGCTAAATTTACCTGTTTATGGAGCGTACCTGAACGGTCAGAATATACATCAACTAAGTTTTCCTGAAAGTGGTGTATTATTAATGGGTTCAGAATCACATGGTATTTCAGCTGAATTAAAGGAAACGGTAAGTAACAAAATTACAATTCCAGCTTTCGGGAAAGCAGAATCATTAAATGCTGGTGTAGCTACAGCGGTAATACTAGATAATATAAGGCGGTCTTAAATCAAGGACTTAGTCTTTCGCTTTGCCAATTATTCTCTTTTTTACTAAATAGAATGCGATCATGCAACCTGTTTTGACGGCCTTGCCAAAATTCTATATGAGTAGGCTTTAACCTGTAGCCACCCCAATGTGGGGGCCTTGGGATTGGGTTTACGTTTTTGTATTTCTCTTCTAATTGAGCATTTTTTTCTTCTAGCACAGTTCGGTCTTTTATAACGGTACTTTGATTACTTACCCAAGCACCTATTTGACTAAGAATTGGTCTAGAATGATAATATTCGTCAGACTCTTCTTCTGAGACTTTTTCAATAACACCTTCAATTCTTACCTGACGCTGTAGTGCATCCCAAAAAAAAGTCATGGCTGCATTTGGGTTATTTTCTAGTTCTGTACCCTTGTGACTTTGATAATTTGTAAAAAAAACGAAGCCATTTTCGTCAAAACCTTTGAGTAGAACCACCCTTGCAGTAGGTTTTTCATTACGAATGGTCGACAAAACCATGGCGTTGGGTTCCTTAATTTCGCCAGATTTGGCCGCTTCCATCCAATCAAAGAAGAGAGAAAAGGGCTCAGAGCCAATGTTTTGCTCCAAAAGCTCGTCTCTATTGTAATTTACACGTAAACCCGATAGATTATTCTGTTTAGTCGACTTTCCAACCATTTTCTTCTTATTGGTGTATTATTAATAAATTGCAGTCGCAAATATATAGAATCATTTTACCTTAAAACATGATGTCTGACAACAACACTCCTTTAGATAACGGAAGTGCCGAGAAAGATTTTTCGGATGAAAACAAAAAAGATATGAATACGAAAGAAGAGAACGCTGGGGAAGAAGTAGAAAACAAAGGATTAGAAACTACACCTGAAGAGAAAGTGGTAGAAGAGGTTTCTGCAGAAGTAGTGGCGGAGCCTGAAATAGTAAAAGAACCAGAAGTAGTAACTGAGCCGGAAGTGGTAGTGGTAGAGACACCAGTAGTTTCTGAAACAGTAGCTGAAGAGTCAAGCCCGGCGGAGAGCCCTAAAGCATCTGAGGAAGACATTGAAGAAATAGAAGACGATGAAGCCGAACATTTCAGTTCTGACGATATCGATGTTGACAAGTTTGACAAAAAGGACTTCGTGGATTTAGCTGAAAAAATGCTAGAAGCGATTTCTAAAAGTTCTGTCAATGTAAATGATGTGAGAAATGTTGACTCCGTTTATAAAGAAATAAGAGCGGCTTATGACGAGATTCATGGAGCAGAGGTAGACGAAGCCAAAGCGGCATATGTAGCTAGCAATGGCAATGATGAAGGTTTTGCTTTTAAGAATGATAATTACGATATAAGATTTGAATCTTTAATGATTCAGATTAGAGATTCTAAAAATGCATTTTTTAGAAATCTTGATGCTTTGAAAGAAGACTATTTTGAAAGGAAAACTAACCTCCTCCAGAAGTTAAGAGAGGTAGTGGATGAAGAAGAGAAAGGTGGGTCAAAAGAAAACTGGGAAGCTTTTAAGGCTGTTCAAAATGCATGGCGTGATGCAGGAAATGTAAACTCACCACATAATGGAAGTTTATGGTCGGCTTATAATGCTTTGCTTGATAGATATTTTGATATCAGAAGTATCCAAAATGAGTTAAAAGAACTTGATCGTAAAAAGAATCTCGAAATAAGAGAGGAATTTGTCGTTAAAATAGAGGAGATAGCTGCTAGCCTTAAAGACCAAGAGCTAACCAGTAGTTTACTTAAAAAGGCGAATGAGTACCTTAATGAGTATAAGCAAACTGGTCCTGGTCCAAGAAAAGAGCAAGAGGTTCTTTGGGAACGTATGAAAGCTGCTTTTGATATCATTTATGATAAAAGAAGAGGGCAGAATGAGGAGAATGAACAATTGATGGGTGAGGTTTTTGCGGCCAAGTCTTCTTTGGTTGAAAAATTAAAGCCTTATGCCAATTTTGATAGTGATAGAATAAACGATTGGAACGCAAAGACAAAAGAAGTTCAAGAGATTCAGGAGCAATGGACCAAATTAAAGGGGCCAATGCCGAGAGATAAAGCTAGAGACACGAGTAAGCTTTTCTGGAAACTTTTGAAAGATTTCTTTAAAGCAAAGTCTGCTTTCTTTAATAAATTAGAAGCAGAGCGTAAAGTGAACCTAGATGCTAAAGAAGGCTTATGTAAGCAAGTGGAGGCTTTAGTAGAAGCTGGTGACGTTTCTGCAGATAATACCAACACAGTCATTAATCTTCAGAAAGATTGGAAAAACTACGGTCACGTACCTCAGAAATTTAAAGATTCTATTTATAAGCGTTTCAAAAAAGCTTGTGATGCATTCTTTGATTTGAAAAGAGCGGAAGGCAGTGAGAAAGAGAAAGAGTATGTGGCTAACCTTAAAGCAAAAGAGGAGCTATGTGCGGTGATAGAAGGCGAGATAAAAGACAAGAAGACAGATCTTACAAAACTGGCGGCTTACAAGAAGCAATATGGTGAACTGGGCTTTGTGCCTAGGAAAAGTATGGATAGCATTCAGAAGCGATTTGTGGAGGCGATAAACGCCTATGTGCTTAGCTCCTCAGATATAGACAAGGATGAGAAAGATAAGCTGATGCTAAAAAACGAAGTGGAGGTTACGCTGAAAACTGGCGGCAACCCTCGTGCTTTAGAGCGTCAAGAAAATGATCTAGTTAGAAAGCTTAGAACTTTTGAAGATGAGGTGACTCAATTAAAAACAAATATCGAATTTTTTGGTAGGTCTAAAGGAGCAGAGAAAATCAAGGCTGAATATCAAAAGAAGATAGAAAAGGCTGAAAATGAAGCCAGTAAAATAAAGGAAAAGCTGAACCTAATAAGAGAGGTTTCTTAAGAGGAAAAAAAGTAAAAGAAAATGATGTTTTTTTTGCCAGAAAGCTTGCAGGTTAAAAATGTCAATACTACTTTTGCATCACTTTAACGGAAACACAAAGATTCTTTCTTTAAAATTCCTTTAAAAAGAGAGGCCTCTTTAGCTCAGCTGGTAGAGCAACTGACTTGTAATCAGTAGGTCATTGGTTCGATCCCGATAAGAGGCTCAGTTATAAAGACTTCATAATCAATAGATTGTGGAGTCTTTTTGTTTATATGCCTTTTTGCTTTTTTTGGGCAGGTTGCAGAACAAGTTGCAATACAAATCCGCCGACTCCTCCCTTTCCTTTTATCATTTCGCTGCAGTTTTGGTTTAATTGATTTCCTAAACTTACGATAATTTATTTGTTATTATTTGTTATTATGATAATAACATTTATATTTGTGGTATGAAATCACACAAGTTTACAATCTTCCCATTCTTAAATACCAACATCGCAGCTGCGTCAAATGGTGACTTATTCCCTTTGTATTATAGGTTAACATATATGCGTAAGAATACTATGCTCCGAAGTTTTAGTAAGGGAGTTTATGCCGATTTAGAGGGTCAAGAAATTGAGACTGTTATTGAGACAGAAAGTCAAGATATTAGGGCTTTGATGGCTTTACTTACGGAGATGTTTACTGAGCCTTATGATCTGCCAGGAATCAGGGTTAAATATGAGGTGGCACAAACGTCTGTTTTGGAAACTATAGACCAAAATATTAGAGATGTCATATCTGAAAATCTTAAAAGTGTTCAAAGTGAATTTGGCGTAGCTGTTCATGTAGGTGCCTACACTGATGATTATCCTCTCTATGTTTTAATGAATGCCATTGAGAAATTGATGCCAAAGGAGGTTGAACATGTTTTTGGCGGTTCGGAATCTTATCTAAACTATCTAGAGGACTGGTTAGAAGTTTACCCCTTGGGCGTACAACAGCCTAGGATAATTGATTGGCTTGATATCTCACAAATCGATAAGCAATTTTTAAAATATCTAAGCGGGAGATATGATTCAGAGGAGAAGGTAAAGGAGATTATGGAAGGTATTTTCAATTTAATAATTACTAAAATTAATATGCCTATGTAGACACACCCAATGTTTTTTTTTACACATACACTTAACACCACGCACTTATGAAAGCATTAGTTTTAAATGGGGTCGAAGTTGATGACCTCTTAGCGGAAATCCGTCACATTGTTCAACAGGAAATGCTTCAGAGCAGTAGTTCAGAGCAGCAAGAGGAAGTAGAATGGCTTGACATCAAGCAAGCTTCTACTTTCATTAAGAAAGCCACGCAAACTGTTTATCAGTATTGCTCCAAGGACTCTAAGTCAAGTATTCCGCATTATAGGAAATACGGAAAGCTTTATTTTAAAAAGGCAGAATTAGAAGACTGGTTAATGCAAGGGAAACGAGGAGGAAATTCGCAAGATAACTCCTGGAAGTAAACCTTTCGTGATTTCGGTTTCTAAAAACTAACGGATTTAAATCGTTTTAAAACGATTTGAATCCGTTAGAACCGCTAAAAATAAAGCAACATACAATGAAAAATATAACATGCAAAACATGTCATCAGGTAGTATATGGACGTAATAACCAAATTTACTGTTCACAAAAATGTAAGAATGCATTTCATAATGATAATTACAGGAAGAGGCATAGGAAAGCCCTAAATGCATTGAAGCAAATAATGGCTAATGCTAAGAAAATAGAAAGCCTTTACAGGCGGCATGGTAGTATAGTCTTAAAGAGTAAGTCTTTTGTCGAAAAAGGTTTAGACCCCGCTTTTACCAATTCGAATAGGAGGGATGGAGTTTTTGAATTTGATGACTGGCTACTAAAGGAAATAGGAGAAGATGCGTATATGATAATACCACCAATAACTTTTAATGAAAATGAATGACAATCTTATTAGTTTTCAGAATTTGAATGAGTCTTATAAGATAAGACAAAGCCTCTATGGCGTATGGTCATCAGAAAGTAAACTTAAAGCGAAAACAGGCGGCAACTCTTTTTGGACTGTTTTTGGAGTAGTTCTATTAATGTTTGGAGCTTTTTTGATAGGTTTATTTTGGAAGGAATTCTTTGACTCAGATGAAGACATTTCTGTAGAAGAGAAGGATGCTGAAAAGAAGCTTAAGAATGGTGGAAATAGCTCCGTAGTAGAAATGAATTATTAGCTTATCTTTGATATTTGAGAACCCAGATTTTATATAAGCCAAGAAGACCCTAGATGAACAAGAAGTCCCTCACCGAAAGAGACATCTGTACTAAGTTTATAAACCCTGCCATAAAGAAAGCAGGCTGGGATATGATGCGGCAGGTTAGGGAAGAGTATTTCTTTACGGACGGCCGTGTGATAGTGCAGGGTAAGCTTAGCACTCGTGGACAACGAAAAAGAGCGGACTCTATCTGCTATTTCATAAATCAAATAACCCTATTGCGGTTATAGAGGCCAAAGGCAATAATAAGTTGGTAGGTGCTGGGATGCAGCAGGCTTTGGATTATGCCGATATTCTTTATGTTCCTTTCGTGTTTACGAGCAATGGAGATTCCTTTGTTTTTCACGATAAAACATTGACCGAAGGTGAAGTAGAAAAGGAAATAAGTCTGGACGATTTTCCTTCGCCTGATGAACTTTGGGATAAGTACAACAACTTCAAAGGTTTGGCGGCTGAGCCTATGCGTAAATTAGTGAAGCAAGACTATTTTGTAGATGGTAGCGGCATGTCGCCCCGATATTACCAACAAAACGCCGTAAACAGAACCGTAGAAGCCATTACCAAAGAACAAGACCGGATTTAATTCGTCATGCTTACTTTAGCAGAACCTTAACCACTAAAGGGGTATTTACTTGATTTGAAAAGGCTTCTAAATAGCTTTCCCACTCTTTTTGGTTTTTGAACTGCCCACTTTCTTCCCACGTAAAGCCAGCATAATAAACCACTTTATTATTATCAACTTTCATATGAGCATAAGCGTTGCTTAAGTCGGCTGTCTCAACATCATACTTTTCAAATCCTAAAAAGGTATTTTGAGGAACCACAATGGCCGTTGCTAGCTCAGAATCAGCATGTGGTTGCCAATAGCTCACCCAGGCGTTATCATTATTTTCCTTTAACTCACCATCTTTTTCGTGCAGTGTCAATCCTGCCGAAAGTGTGTCTGTTCCAGATATAGTTACCTCAAACTTTGATAAGTTACTACCAAGGTCAAGGCTTATAATTTTCGATTCTTTAATTGGGTTTCCATCTACATCCCAATCGCCTATTTCTAAGTAGAAACTAGTACGTATAGGACCTGTAGTAATGGTTCTCCATTTGGTGTAGTTTTTTGAAAAATAGTATGAATTACCTTTTTTAATAGCTACTCCACCTACACCTCTACTCTGACCTACATGAAAATTATCCAAACCTTCGCCCGAATCTAAATGATAGGCACCTTGGTTCTCCATCTCTTTTTTATACCAATTGTTGATGATAGAATATTCTACTTTTTTAAGCCAAGCATCCACTCCACTAGAAAGTGTACCACCTGGGATATTTTCTTCAATCATCTGCTGAGCACGTGGCCCATACATTCTGAACGCAACCTTATTATTTTCCCAGGTATAATCGTCCGTTCTTTCTGGTACAAACCTAGAATAACACAACTCTTCTGCTTTTGGCCTTTCAGCATCTGTTACATTAACTAGCTCATAAACTTTCTCAGAATTGCCTGCAATTTTTGGCTGAAATAAGATGTCGTCTATAATTGCGTCGCCATCATTATCCACCAATTGCGTTTGCTGAAGCTCTCCTGTTTCTTTATCCTTAATTCCAACGGTAGAAAGGTCTTCCATATTCAGGTCTGATTTACTTAAAACTACTGTCTCAAAAGTCCTTTCAAAACCAAGCTCATTTTTAATTTTAACTGTGGTGACTTTTTCTTTTAGAACACAAGAGTCGAGTAATAATACGCCTAATACAAATACGGTGAAGTTGATAGATTTCATTCTAATGTCTTTATAATTATTCATTGGCTGGTTTTCCAATAGTTGCCAGAATTCCGCCATCTACATAAACCACATGACCATTTACAAAATCGCTTGCTTTAGAACTTAAAAATATGGCTGCACCTTGTAAATCCTCTGGGTCGCCCCAACGTGAAGCCGGTGTTCTTTTGATGATAAACTCATTAAAAGGGTGTCCGTCATCTCTTATTGGTGCTGTTTGACTTGTAGCAAAATAACCTGGTCCAATTCCGTTGGTTTGGATGTTAAATTTCGCCCACTCCGTCGCCATACTTTGCGTCAGCATCTTTAATCCACCTTTTGCGGCAGCATAAGCACTTACGGTATCTCTTCCTAATTCGCTCATCATAGAGCAGATATTGATAATTTTTCCGCCGCCTCTGCTAATCATGCCTTTTACCACATGTTTAGAAACTATAAAAGGCCCTACCAAATCCACATCTATTACTGCTTTAAAGTCAGCCACTTCCATATCAACTATTGGCGTTCTTTTAATAATTCCGGCATTGTTGACCAATATATCTATTGGCCCTACTTCCGTTTCAATTTTAGCCAAAGCGGCTTTTACAGCATTTTCATCTGTTACATCAAATAGGCTTCCGTAAGCATCAATACCCTCTTTTTTGTATTCCAGCACGGCGTCATCTAGTTTCTGCTGTGATGAACTTCCGTTTACTATAATTTTGGCACCTGCATTCCCTAATCCTTTGGCCATGGCCATACCCAAGCCGTGAGTGGCACCAGTTACCAAAGTTATTTTACCTGTTAAATCGAATAGTTTTATTGACATGATATTTCCTTTAAAAGCTTATTACTTCAATTCATTTATTTTGCAATGATCCATGTCAGCATAGTCCAAATTTTCACCTGCCATTCCCCAAATAAAACTGTAGCTACTAGTACCTGAACCTGAATGAATAGACCATGGCGGCGATATTACTGCCTGATTATTTCCTATCCAGATATGTCTAGTTTGCTGTGGCTGACCCATAAAATGACATACAGCTTGGTCTTCTGCTACTTCAAAATAGAAGTAAACCTCCATTCTTCTATCATGCACGTGAGCAGGCATTGTGTTCCAAGAACTTCCTGATTTCAGGGTGGTCATTCCCATTTGTAATTGACAAACATCCACCACACTGTTAACTATATACTTTCTTAAAGTACGTGCATTTGCTGTCTCGGGAGAACCCAATTGGATAACCTCAACGTCATCTTGACCAATTTTCTTTATCGGAAATGATTTATGAGCAGGCGTAGAATTCAAATAATACATAGCAGGTTCTGTTGCCGAATCACTCGAGAACACTACTTCTTTATTTCCTTGGCCTACATATAAGGCTTCTTTGTTTTTCAATTTATAAGAAGTACCATCCACACTTACTGTTCCAGCACCACCTACATTTATAATTCCAAGCTCTCTTCTTTCAAGAAAATAATCTGCCTTTAAGGCATCAATACTCTCCAGCTTTAAGGCTGAAGTAGTAGGAACTGCACTTCCAGTTATAAATCTATCAAAATGAGAATAGATCAAGTTTATCTTATCCTCTTCCATTAAATTATCAATTAAGAATTCATCTCTTAATTTATCGGTATCATAACTCTTAACATCTTGTGGAGAAGCGGCGTACCTAGCTGTATAATGTGTTTTCATCCTTTTGTTTTTTGTAATTGATGCGTAAAGGTATAAAAATGTTTCAAAATACAATCGATTGGCTTTTATAGTTTACTGTATATTTGTTGCACATTTAAAAGGCGAATGGATACAGGTAAGGTAACGATACATGACATAGCAAGACGATTAAACATTGACAGCTCAACGGTTTCGCGAGCTTTAAATGACAGTCCTAGAGTGAGTCAAAAAACCAAGGATAAAATCTCGGAAATGGCTCAAAGTATGGGTTATCAGCGTAATCTGATGGCGTCTAATCTGCGTAAAAATGTCTCCAATAGCATTGGTGTGGTGGTACCTCGAATTTCAAGACATTTCTTTTCTTCTGTTATTCAGGGCATTGAAGAAACAGCTTATAATACGGGGTACAGTGTTTTCATCTGTCAATCTTTAGAAGAACTAGAAAGGGAACGAAACATTATAAAAACATTGGTAGCGAATAGAGTGGATGGTGTTTTGATTTCGATATCTATGGAAACTTCAAATTATGACCATTTTCAACTCTTAAATAAGCAAGGCGTGCCCTACGTTTTTTTCGACAGGCATTGTGATATTGTAGGCAATAATAACGTCATTATAAACGATTTTAAAGGAGGCTATGATGCCACGAAACATTTAATATCAAAAGGCTGTAAAAGCATTATTCATTTTTCTGGCCCGGGACATTTAGAGATTTACAAGAATCGTTTAGGTGGTTATAAAGAGGCTTTAATAGACAGTGGTTTTCCATTTAAAGAGGAACATGTTATCAGTTCTAAATTAATGGAAAGTGACGGCATAGGCATTATAAAGAGCTTATTAGAGAAGGGTGTTGAGTTTGACGGTATTTTTTGTGCCAATGATCACGTGGCCATTGGAGCTATAAAATTTATGAATAATTTGGGAATAAAAATTCCTGAGGAGGTAGCCATAGTGGGGTTTAACAACGAACCTGTTTCTAATGTAATTACCCCTTCTTTAACTACTATTCACCAGCCTGGTTTTGAAATGGGAATTAAGGCTGCCGAATTGCTAATTAAGAATATGAAAAATCAAAATGGTATATTCACTTCTGAAACCATTATGATGGATACCAACCTTATTGAACGTAATTCATCACGGAGATGATTTAAGCTCAATGTCTCTTACAAAACACCCGGCAACTTTCATAAGAAAATATGTTAAAACCGAATAGTTTAAGATTACTGAAGTAAGATTAGAATGATTTTTAAGAAGAACATTTTTATTGTCTTTTATTTATTTGCCAGTACTTGTATTGGCCAATTCAATAATTTAAAATTTGAAAATTTAGACACTTATAATGGTCTTTCAAGCAGTACTTGTTTCGAGATTTTTCAGGACCAGGAAGGTTTTTTATGGTTTGGGACTATAGACGGATTGAACAAATACAATGGCCATGAATTTGAGATTTTCAGGTCTGAATTAAACAATTCCAATTCTTTAAGCAATAATAGAATCAACGCGATAGTAGAAGATAGCCAAGGCAATATATGGATAGGAACTAACAACGGATTAAATCTATATAACAAACAAACCAATGCTTTCACTAGAATAAATCTTTATCGCCAAATTTCATTGGCAAACAGCTCTCAAAAAATCATAAATGACTTACTATTTGATGATACCACTAAAAAACTATGGGTAGCTACCAATAATGGTCTTATTAAGATAGCCCTAGGAGATCATAGTGTCAATGCAAAAAACTATGAATACTCTTACTATTTAAAAGACCAAACTGACTTAAACTCTTTAGATGACAACATAGCGAACGTTATTCTAAAAGACCGAGACAACAAAATCTGGATTGGAACCAACGGTCAAAACTTAAATAGATATAACCCAACAAAAAACAACTTTGATAGAATACCAATACAAAACGAAAAACCCTACGAGCTAAACCATAAGCCAAAAAAAGTATTTTTAGATGCTGATGGAGATTTTTGGATAGGCAATGACTTATCAAACCTTATTTTATGGAAAAGAAAAGAAAACAAATTTCAACATGTTTCTCTAGTAAATAAGACCATTCCTATTCATGATTTTTACCAGGATAGAAACGGGCTTTACTGGGTGTCCTCCGATGCCTTTGGACTATATTTATTTTCGAAAGCAAAGGGAAAAATAAAGCTAGAAAGGCATATCGAAAGTAATATCTCAGACCCTTTTTCACTACCGAACAACAAACCCGCAAAAATATTTGAAGATAAAAAAGGTATATACTGGATAGGTAGTTATGACAAAGGAGTGAGTAAGCTAGACCCCACTAATTATTCTTTCGGCCATTACTATTTTCAAGCAAATAACCCAAATGGTTTAAATGAGAAAATCGTGCAGTCTGTTTTAGAAGATTCTAAAGGTAGAATTTGGATTAGTGCCTATAACGGTGGACTCAACCTTTTTGACGAGAAAACAAAGTCTTTTAAACATTACAGTAGCAGACAAAGCGGCTTAAGTTCCGACAGGATTCTATACACTTTTGAAAGCAGTGATGGAAGTATTTGGGTATGTACATTAGACGGAGGGCTAAACAAGTTTAACCCGGAAAATAATAGTTTCCAGACTTTCCTCCATAAAGAAAGTAATCCAAACTCTATTGGTCAAAGCTCCGTATGGACGGGAACTGAAGATAAACTAAAAAGGATATGGTTTGGGTTAAGAACGGAAGGAATAAGCCTGTATGACCCTAAAACCAATCATTTTTCCAATTATAAAAACACAAACACTAAAGAGAACAGCCTGGTAAGCAACTCCGTGATCTGTTCTTTTATTGATTCTAAAAACCGCCTTTTTATAGGTACTTCTCTCGGTTTAAATTATGTAGAACTAGAACAACTAAACGACTACATTCCAAAAGATATTTCATTTAATCTTATTAAAGAAGACAATTTGGAAGGAGCTGGAATTAACTATGTGACAGAAGACCATTTAGGAAATATTTGGATAGGGTCTGACTATGGGGTTTATAAGCTAAATCCAAATTTGAAACTTGATAAATCATACTCCTCAAATAACGGTTTGCCCAATAATCTGGTAATAGGAATTAAAGAAGATGACAACAACAAAATATGGATTACCACAAAAGGCGGCCTATCTCAACTGGACCCTGAAACAGATAGCTTCAAAAACTATAATGTACATGATGGGATACAAGGCCCTGAGTTTCAAAGCAAATCCATTGAAAAAACGAAAAACGGACGTATAATAGTTGGTGGCATTAATGGTTTTAACATCTTTCATCCAAAAGATATTAAAAGCTCGGTTACAGACTCTCTTCACCCGTTAATAACCAAGTTTAAGCTAAATAATAAGATAGTTTTTGCAGGAGATACTATAAACGGACGTGTACTTTTAAATAAAGGGATTTCAAAAACCAAAGACCTGAGTCTGAAGTATAATGAAAATTATATCTCTTTTGAGATAGTGGCTCTTCATTTTGACAATTCTGAACAAGTCAAGTACGCATACAGAATGAAAGGACTTGATAATGAATTTATTAACTTAGGTTCTAACAGAGTGGTCAACCTCTCAAACTTAGAGTTTGGTACGTATATTTTTGAAGTAAAAGCTTCGCTAACTGGTGACTGGGATTCGGCCGAAACTAGATATCTAAACATTGAAATCACTCCCCCTCTTTGGAGAACTTGGTGGGCGTACCTGATTTACTTCATTATAGGTTCACTTATATTATGGGCTATTGTGCACTTCTATACTCTTAAAATCCGAGAAGACCAACAGCATGAACTCGACCAAAAGCAACTTGAGTTTTTCATGAATGTGTCTCATGAGTTTAGAACGCCATTAACACTAATTCTGAACCCAGTAAATAAGATATTAGCCAATTTTGGAAATGACCCTCAAGTGATAAAAACATCGGCCACCTCTATACAGCGAAGTGCCAGACGTTTAATGCATTTAGTAAACCAACTATTGGATTACCGAAAAATGGATGTTGGCATGTATCCTATGCAATTAGAAAAAGGTGATATAGTGCACTTTAGCAAGGAGATATTTTCATTGTTTAAAGACTTGGCCCTTAAAAAGGACATCCATTATACATTTAAAAGTAAAGCTGAGAGCATAAACTGTCTGTTTGACTTTGATAAAGTTGAAAAAATCATAACCAACTTAATTTCCAATGCCATAAAATTCACGAATAGTGAGGGAATAATATCAGTATCGGTAGAAAAACAAAAGTTACCAAACAGCAGCTCCAAACTCCTTTCATTTAAGCCAAAGGAAATGACAGAGTACATTCTTATAACCGTGGAAGACACAGGCATAGGCTTAGACGCAGACCAACAGAAAAACATCTTTTCACGTTTTTACAGCATTGACAAAACTAAATCTGGAACGGGTATTGGCCTCAATTTTACCAAAGGACTAGTAGAACTTCATGGTGGAGAAATATCAATAGATACTAAACGTACAAAAGGCACAAAGTTCACTGTTAAACTACCTTATGACATTAAGTCCAAACCCAAGAATGTAGAAAATGTCAAAAACGAGTACCTCATAAACTCCATGAGAGCCGTGGAATATGATATGTTGATATCTAACGACACCACCTCTGTAAACAATGAAGAAAAGAAAGCTAAGCTAATTGGTCGTGAGAAACTGCCAATACTGCTCATAGTAGAAGATAACAAAGAACTCAGGGTACACCTTACAAATGACCTCAAAGATTTCTACCAAGTTAGGGAGGCTGTAAACGGAGAAGAGGGGCTTAAAATGATTGAAAAATACCACCCAGATGTGGTTATCTCAGATGTGATGATGCCCAAAATGGACGGTTTTGAGATGTGTAGATTGATGAAAACGGATTTAGAAACTTCTCACATTCCTATCATATTATTAACAGCTCGAACATTAGAAGAAGACCGAATAGAAGGGTATGAAAACGGAGCAGATGGTTATTTATCTAAACCTTTTTCTATTGATGTACTTAAGTCGAGAATAAGCAACCTTTTAGCTGCGAAAAACAGACTACGCCAGCGATTCTCTGAGATTGGTGGACTTTTCCCATCAAGAGAAGTCACTACCAACAACATAGACGAGGCATTTTTAGATAAGGCCACCAGAATAGTAATGAAAAACATTAGTGACCTTGACTTTAAGCAGGAAGACTTACTTAAAGACATGAACCTAGGAAGGTCGCAGTTTTACAGAAAAATTAACGCTTTAACAGGAAATAACCCTAGCCATTTTATCAGAACTATCCGCCTCAGATACGCATCTGACTTACTACTAAAAAACGAGTATTCCATAAAGGAAATCACCTATATGGCGGGCTTTAATTCTACTGCATATTTCAGTAAAACCTTCCGTGAATTATTTGACGTAACCCCTAGTCAATACATTGAACAAGCAGGTTCTGAGGTAAAGGCTGACTCCTAAATTCTATATAACATCACTGATTCAATTCAGGCATCTCGGCATCCACCTGAATTTGCCATTGCTTTAAATCAGCCGCTAATTCTTGTGCTATCTCAGGATATTTTTCAATCAAATTAGTGTGCTCTCCCAGGTCTTCCCTCAGGTTATAAACAAACTCCTTTTCTGTTTCAAATTCATAAATGTATTTCCAGTCGCCTTTTCTTATAGCTGTTCCCATAGATAAGCCCTCCTTTCTATGATGTGGAAAATGCCAATATAGTGACCTTTCAGGAAGCGTTTTTTGACCCTGAAATAATGGCAAAAGGCTTTTTCCTTCTAACTGAGCATAATCCGCAACTGAACCTCCACCCAACTCCAATAGTGTAGGAAAAAGGTCTACGCTGGTAACAGGATTTTCACAAATACTGGCCTCCTCTACTTTTCCAGACCAATTCACAATCATAGGCACACGAATGCCGCCTTCATGCAGCGTTCCTTTCTTTCCTTTCAGCGGTGTGTTTCCCCAAAGACCTCCATTGTCAGAATAAAAAATAACAACCGTGTTTTCAAGTAAACTTAGCTCTGTTAATTTATCCATTACCTTGCCCACGTTCTGGTCAAGCTTTTCTATCATCGCGAAATACTTATTGCCACCAAATTTCTCTAATGTTTCTTTTGGAGCCGCTAATGGCGTATGAACCGTGTATGTCGCAAAATTCAGAAAGAAGGTTTTGTTTTTATGGTCTTCAATAAAGTTCACCGCTTCATCGCCAAGCCTATCTGTCAAATATTCACCCTCTGGACCGTCTTTAATAGTCCCATTTTTATAAGGGGAAAAGTAACTTGAGGGCTGTCCATAGGCACAGCCACCTATGTTTACATCAAAACCATGGGCCGTAGGCAAGTAATTAGGATTGACAATACCGTCGTCGGTATAAATAGAGCCCTCACCCCCTAAATGCCATTTACCAATATAACCCGTAGTATAACCTTGCTTTTTCAGAGCTTCGCCAATGGTCAATTCCTCATGTGCCAAATGGCCTTTAAAGTAAGCCTCTTTTAACTTGTTCCCTTTATTCAGTTTGGTCAAATATTTTTTCATCCCCATGCCCGGAATGTGGCACGTTAATTTTAAAGCAGCTGGTGACTTACCAGTCAAAATGCTAGCCCGTGTAGGCGAACAAACGGGTGCGGCAGCATAAGCATCAGTAAACAGCATTCCGTTTTTTACCAGCTTATCAATATTAGGAGTTTCAATTCCGTCCTTTTGCTTCATAAAACCCACATCAGAATAGCCCAAATCGTCCACCACTATGAGGACAATATTCGGCTTAGCTTCATCTAACTTACTGTCAAGTCCAACGAAAGAAAACGGTACAAATAAGAGTATTAAAGCACCAAGGCTCAATTTGATATTTTTCATTAATCTATTTTCATTTCAAACCTCACTAAATAGGTCTGTCTGTTTTTTTGAACCATAGCTACTCCCCAGTTTTCAGCATCGCTTTTAGAGCTATTCGTTAAACTTGGCCTGTATAAACCCGGTGCCTTCGGAATGTTCTCTAAATTCTGGTAAAGTGGGCTAAAATTAAGCCCTTCAGCAGCTGAATAAATGCTTTGACTAAATGATGCTAGTGAAGATACTCCACCATCTTCTGCCCAAATCAAAACTTCATGGCTTTTATCTAAAATCGGTTCTGAGTTTTTCACAAATGGGCCTTCTGGTTTATCCGCGGTAGCCACTCCCATCTGAGTCAACTTTGGCCCCTCCTTTCCATGACTCATAGACCGCCCTTTGTAATAAAACCAAACCTTACCCTCTTTATGAAGCAAACTGGCATCATCAACTCTATAGCTGTCAAAGTCTTCAGCTCTCTCCGAAATACTCAAAACTGGATTATCCTTCACACGAACAAATGGTCCATTGGGACCATCAGCAACAGCCAAGCCTATGGCAGTAAAGTCATTTGTAGAATTTCCTTCAAACTCATTATTGACATTTCCCTCGGTAGGTTTTACACCAGTGTAGTAGAGATAATACTTGCCATTTTTCACCAGTATGTTTGGCGTAAAAACGGAATGGCTGTCAAAAGCTCCTTTTTCGCCTAAATCCAAAGCCATTCCTTGTTCCTTCCAAGTGAAGCCTTCATCCGTAGAAGTGGCATACCAAATAGTACCCCAATAACCTGAAGTCACAGGGCTATCCATTCTAGTGTACCAAACGTAATAAGTATTGCCAACTTTTATGATATCGCTGTTGTCTCTACGATTATACAGACTATCTAGGCCAATTCCTGTTATGGTTTGATAGGCAAAGCTTAGACTTTGAACGGCAGGTTTCTGCTTCGCAACTTTCTTATCTACTTGTTTATTTAACTTACAGCCCAAAGAAAACAATAGTAAGAAAACTAGCAGTGTCAAGCCCGAATTAGCTCTATTTAGTTTTGCCATGAGTTATTTGTTAAACGCCGTTTTTACGTCTTCCACGGAAACCCCAAAAACTTGTTTCAAAATAGGCTCAAGGGATTCTATATCGCCTTCCAAATGACATGTTAATTGTTTGTGTGTTCCACTCTCACCCGATTTTAAAGCCAAAGCCGGTGAAGATGTTTCGAGTTCGTAAAAAGGGCCTAAAGGTTTCTCTCCTGGGCTAGGCTCTCCGTCGTTATAGGCATTGATTACGTCACCAGCAAAAGGCTCCTCCTGAATCTCCCACATAGAGTTTACATAGTCCGTAACACCTTCAGGTTTGTTGTATTTAATGATGGTTAATACCCCGTTTTCAGCATCGTAAGAACCAGCTATATCCTTAGCTCTCCTAGGCGAAACCCCTATTTTACTACGATATTGACCATCTCCACTAAAATAAATTATGTTGTCTTTGACAATCAATCGCTCCGCTGGTACTTTACCGAAATAAGTATCATTTACAGGAATACCCCAATCGGCTTCATCTCCTGAAACATAAGGAATCATTATGGTGGTATTGGCTGAATGATTATACATGCCTAAGAGCCAAATAGAGAGTAAACCAGTTTCTTTTTTCCAGTCAGAACCACCAGTGTTGGTAAGCGTATTGGTCGTTTGATATGCCACAATTTTAATGGCATCATCAATAGTACTCAAACCTAATTTCTGCTGAACTTCACTTTTGGAAAGTACCGCAATTTCACGCTCTATGCCCAAATCAAACTGAAAGCCTGAATAGTTTTTTAATAATGCATTCTTGGTAAAAACAGCTTTACTGCCAGATTGACTTTTAACTTCATAAGCATCTAAATCAATAAGACTGGGTGTGTACCAGTCATCCAAAGTAAATTCAGCACCTTTTTCAAAAAAGATAGAATATTGCCCCCCTTCTGGCCCTAGCCAAAAACGTTCTTCTCCACCAAAAGTATTCATGTGCTCTAAGGTTTCTTTTGACTCAAAGAGTTCTCTGTTAATCCAGCCGTAACTTCTTCCTTCATCACCAAATGCACTACTGCTCATCACTCTACCCTGAAGTGCCGCAGAAAGGGCTACTTTAGATTTTCCTGACTCGTCAGATAATTGAATTATATCGATATAGTTTTCAAGAAAAGCTACATCATCCGCATAAGTAGTCATATTTTGGTTTGGGTTATTAAGTGATTTAGATTCTTCAGATTCATTATCAGACGCACATGATGCTACCAATAAAGTGGCGAAAGCCATGATTGCTAGGGATAGTTTTTGTTTCATTATCAATTATTTGGTCTAATCCATAAACAGTGTCCTCCTCCAGCTACCATTTTGGCCTTTATTATATCTCCTTTCTTCACTAGTCCTTTCTTAATTTGATAAACCTCAGGATTCGTTTTGCTGTCAGTTTCTTCAGTATCTTCATAATAGGTCACTTCGTATTCTTTGCCATCTTTCAGAAAGTCTAAATTGATATCTAAATTCCCTCCTTTACTATGTACAGAGCCTATAAACCATTCGTCGCCGTGTCTTCTGGCTGTAGAAATATAATCATCCATTTTGGCGTGTAACACTATGGTTTCGTCCCATTTCCCTACAGGCATTTTCTTGATAAATTCAAACAAATCTAACTTAGCGGCATAGGCCTCAGGAGCATCTGGAATACAAACTAAACCACTAAAAATAATAAGTGTTCTAGCTACCTCAGCTGTGACTGTAGTTTTTAAAGAGTTTAACTTCTTCGGCCCTTTTTGCCTTTTACCTGAATTAACTCCTGTAATATCAAAAATGCCATTATTCATATCTAAGGGCCCTTGCAAAGCATTTATCAAAGCCATTCTAATAAAAGCTTCGGGCGTGAAAGCCCTTCTTGAATCTTGCTGAGCATGACAATACTCCCTTGAGATGGCATTAGGATAGGTTCTGCTCATGCCCGTAAAAGGTACTGGATTATCATGAAAGTCAATCAAGAGTTTGCTTTCAGCACTTAAGCGGATAGCATCTCGAGAAAACGACACATTTCTTCCCATAAAACCATACTTAACGCCGCTCATGCCCAAAGACCTGTAATACGGAAAAAGCTCCTCATCCCCATAAATTCCTTTGTGCCTATCGTAGTATAAAATCAAGTCCACTCCTTTCTCTTTTGCATAATCCGATACCTTTTGCAAGTCCAATTTGTCAGACATTTCTATATGACCTTTTTTTACATCGGTGTACCAAGAGTCATCTATTAAGAAGTACTCAATGTCGTTTTCAGCCGCAAAATCTATAAAACGATAATAACTCTCGTTATCAATTCCATATGTGAAGCCATCTGCTGCCTGATAACTATGTACCCGCCAATCCCACAGCGTTTTACCAGGATTTATCCAAGAAGGATCTTCTATTTCATTTGGTGCAGCCACATTTAGTGGGATGGTATTTGTTACTAAATCACCTATATTTTCCTCAATCAAAATAAGTCGCCAAGGAGTCACTAAACCTTCACCGCTCTTTTCAAACTGATTCCTCCCTACTAGCTTATTCTCAAACTTAAAATCAATCACATTAAAACCTGCAGCACTGGCTAAATCAGACTCTAGCAGTGCGACAAAGTGCTTGTCTTTAGCTTCCACCATTAGAGGGGTTAATAGCTTCTGCTTGTTTGCAGCATCAGAAAGGTAGTCCAAGCCAAATGGCCCCTTAGGCTTGCTCTCTCCTGCAGGGGTGTAAAGATTACTAGTTTCCGATAATCCATATTCCATTAAAAACTGAGGACTTAACTCCTGTGGAATATCTTCAGCCTTATACCTAAAGGCTACACCGCCATCATAGGCCCTGATATAAAGTTTAACCGGCGTTCGCTCATATAAAAGTGAAACTTCAAGCTCATTATAACGGTTTTCAATCTCACTAAACTGCCCCCAAACAGGACTCCATTTTTCTTTAAAACTATTTAAATTAGTCTCAACAATCTTAACCTTAGAATCTGGAAAAATTGACATGCTAGACTTTGACATCAATTCTTCTCTTTCCACATTTATAGCGTATTGAAAAGCGTCATTCTCATTGTAAATATTTACAGAAATTTGACCATTGGGTGACTGCAAATTCATCAAAACAGGTACTATGTTTTTTGAAAACGCAGTTATTTTTAAGCTTAATAAAAGGAATAAG
Source organism: uncultured Arcticibacterium sp. (assembly GCF_964021845.1). Classification (NCBI taxonomy): domain Bacteria; kingdom Pseudomonadati; phylum Bacteroidota; class Cytophagia; order Cytophagales; family Leadbetterellaceae; genus Arcticibacterium; species uncultured Arcticibacterium sp. Next base: position 210,294 of record NZ_CAXHZC010000001.1, read on the forward strand.
AGTGTAGCCTTTATTTTCATTTTTTCATCGGGTTGATTTTCATTACAAGAATAGCAACTATTGTCAAAAGCCATTTTAAATTATGATGCGATAATCATAATTCAATGCTCATTCTGCATCCAATTTAGCTTTTCGTTCAGCATCCATCGCGATTGACCGCTTTCTTTCTATCAATTTAATCGACCAAAAAGGGGCTTCTATAAGCTCAGCCTTGCAAAAGACCTATATTTTATATCCTTTGGTTCATGGTTTATACAAGCCCGTATCAATTGTATTTATAATTGTAGAATATAATTATTTCAAAAAAGCTTAACATATTTTAAAGGTTGTCATCAAGGTATCTCCTCAAAACTTTAGCGAAAAAAGTAACTTTTATGATAAAGTGGAGGCCATATAGTAGCCGTATATTGGAGTCAGTCCTGAAATAAATTATTAACCCTTAGCTTATCATTTAAAATGAATAAAAAAATATTATTGTGGTCTATCACCGCTGCCCTTGCAGGTTTCCTATTTGGCTTTGATGTAGTCGTTATTTCTGGAGCGGATAAAAAACTACAAAGCTTGTGGCAATCATCAGATGCTTTCCATGGTTTAGTAGTGATGGGAATGGCTCTTTGGGGCACTGTGGTAGGAGCCATTTTCGGTGGAATTCCTACGAATAAATATGGTAGAAAAAGCACATTGATTGTCATTGGTGTTTTGTTTGCCGTTTCTGCTATTGCCTCTGCATTTTCAAATGACCCATACGTTTTTGCTTTTGCACGTTTTATAGGTGGCCTAGGAGTAGGTGCTTCTACCATTGCTGCTCCAGCCTACATTTCCGAAATAGCTCCGGCCAAAGATAGAGGTCGTTTGGTGGCCATGTACCAGTTCAATATCGTATTCGGAATCATGATTGCCTTTTTATCAAACTACCTACTGAGCAACATTGGCGAAAATGCATGGAGATGGATGCTAGGCGTAGAAGCCATTCCAGCTATATTATATGTACTATTTACACTGAAAGTGCCAAAAAGCCCAAGATGGCTATTATCACAAGGAAGAGAAACTGAAGCTAGAGAGGTTTTACAATTAATTGAGCCTACAGCTGATGTTGACAAACTGATAAAAGAGTTAAATACACATTCAGATAAAAGCGACCATACAGAAAACATTTTCCTGAAGAAATACAGATTCCCTTTAACGCTGGCCTTTCTCATCGCTTTTTTCAATCAACTATCTGGAATAAATGCATTTCTTTATTATGCCCCAAGAATTTTCGAAGAAGCCGGTTTAGGTGAGAGCACGGCACTTTTAAGCAGTGTTGGAATTGGAATAACCAATTTAATCTTTACACTTTTAGGCGTTTTCTTAATTGACAAATTAGGTAGAAAAACGCTCATGTACATTGGCTCAGCAGGATACATCATTTCCTTAAGTCTAGTTTCTGCAGCCTTCTTTTTGGGCTGGACAGGTATGGCAGTTCCCGTATTCTTGTTTCTGTTCATTGCTGCTCATGCGGTAGGCCAAGGAGCTGTAATTTGGGTATTTATTTCAGAAATTTTCCCAAACCACCTGAGAGCTTCAGGGCAAGCTTTCGGAAGCTCTACGCACTGGATATTGGCAGCTATCATACCTTCTTCTATTCCATTTTTGTTTAATCACCCAAGCATAGGTGCAGGTGTGGTTTTCTTGGTTTTTGCAGGTACAATGGTCTTGCAGCTACTTTTTGTGGCCTTTATGATGCCAGAGACCAAAGGAAAAACATTAGAAGAGCTTGAGTCTATAGTTTTAAAGAAATAATACATTTCACTTGGCTGCCTCTCTAAAAGTGAGAGCCAGCCTTAGTGTAAAGAACCCAATCAGAAATCAAAAAAAAATGAAAGTAAGCGTTATAAAATATTTCCTAGTAATAGGTATTCTAGTAAGCTTCTCTTTTAGTTCTTCAGAAACTAAATCAAGCGAAAAACAAGTAAATGATAAACCAAACATCATAGTGCTGCTATGCGATGATTTGGGCTATGGTGATTTGTCCTCTTTTGGGCATCCGTTTATAGAAACACCAAATCTAGATAAGTTAGGTGCTACAGGAATTAAGCTTACTAATTTTTATTCGGCAGCACCAGTTTGTTCGCCTTCTCGTGTTGGACTTTTGACCGGACGAAGCCCAAACCGTGCTGGGATTTATGATTTTATTCCGTCTCCAAAGAAAAGCGAAGACATTCGTGATTTGGTACACCTTCAAGCTCATGAGCAAACCATTCCAGCTTTGCTTAAAACCGTTGGTTATTCCACTTGTTTAGTAGGTAAATGGCATGGCAGTTCTAAGTTTAATTCTGATGAACAGCCAAAACCTGACCATTTTGGTTTTGACCACTGGATGGCTACGCATAATAACGCAGGCCCAAGTCATCAAAACCCTAAAAACTTTGTAAGGAATGGAGAGAAAGTGGGTGAAATTATTGGTTTCAGTAGCCAAATAATTGTTTCAGAGGCTATTGATTGGTTAGAAAAGAAAGAAAATGACAACCCTTTTTTCCTAGAAGTGGCTTTTCATGAGCCACATGAGCCCATCATGTCACCAGAAAACTTGGTTCAGAAATACCTTAAATATACTGACATTAGAGAAGAAGCAGAATACTTCGCCAATGTTGAAAATGTAGATATTGCGGTGGGTCGCTTACTAGCCTATTTAGAAGAAAAAAATATCGATAATACCTTAATAGTATTCAGCTCTGACAATGGGCCTGAAACGCTGCACAGGTATCCAGGAGCAAAAAAGAACTACGGAATTACTGCTGGACTTAAAGGCAGAAAATTATGGACAAGCGAAGCTGGGATTAGAGTACCCGCCGTAATGAAATGGATTGGCAAAGAGACTTATACCGGCACTTCAGATGCTGTGGTTTCTTCTTTAGACTTTTTACCTACTTTTTGTGAATTGACTGGTGCAAAACTACCAGAGAACGAATTAGACGGTGAGTCTTTTAAGTCTCTTTTAGACAAAGGAAAGTTTGAAAGAAGCAGTCCACTAATTTGGGCCTTTTATGATGCCATAAACGAGCATAGAGTAGCCATGAGAACTGGCGACTACAAAATAATGGCTCGTTTAGTGGCAGAAAATGAAGAACTGCCCCATATCCATAATTTGTACGACGGCAATATTGACTTTGTAAAAGGTGCCAAGTTAACTGATTTTGTCCTGTTTGATTTGACAAAAGACTTTGCAGAGTCGGAAGACTTATCTGCGGTGGAACCAAAGATTTTTAAGAAAGTAAAGAAGGAATTTGAAGCGGAATATAAAGACTTACTGGCTGGCAGTCATGTTTGGACACGTTAAAAGATGAGGTTACTATTATTTGTGCTTATCAGTTTGTTTTTAAAACAAGCGGCTCTCGCTCAATTTGTTTTCCCTCAAACCATTGAGAGGAATCACCCTAGGCTTATTTCGCCAAAAGTAAGCAAGGAAACTATTCGTAAAAAACTAGAAAGCTCACAAGAGGTTAGAGAGGATTATGAAGCCATAAAAAGCAAAATATCAAAGTACGTAGTTCAATTTAAGTCAGACCCAGAATGGTTATCTTCTCGCTTACAAATGCATTGGAAAACTCATGCCACGGAGGTCTATGTGGATGGTGTTTTCTATTCACATTCTGAGGGAACTGCTCCGGTACCTACCGTGAGGTTTACAGGACAGCGTGACTATGTTACAGATTATAAAATGCCATCGTTTGAAGAAATGAAGCCATACCTTGAGGATGAGCGAGGTCTATATCTTCAGCATAAAGAAACTGGTGAATGGGCTTGGATAGATGTCACTAAAACAGGCCGTATCATTGAAAACACCAATGAACGGATTTTAAGAGTCGCTAGAAATGCCTCTTTGGTTTATTATATCGAAGGAGATGAGGATTATGCCAAGTTAGCTGCTCATCTTTTTGATGTCTATATGCAAGGTTTGTATTATAGAAATGAACCCATTGATCTAAAAAAACAGGTGCAACATGTAATAGGCCTCACATCATTTCAGGTGATTAAAGAAAACATTGTGGATGAATTGGCTGAAACTTATGATTTCCTTTACGATTACCTTAAAAAAAATAAGAAAGAACAAGTTCCTGTTTATACGGCTTCGCTAAAAAAGTTGGCCGAAATTATCATAAAGAATGGTGTCCCTGATAACAACTGGAATCTCCATCAGGCTAATTATGTCATTCAAATAGCTTTGGTTCTTGATGATGACAATGCTTATGCCGATGGCAAGGGTTGTCAATATTACCTGAATCGAGTCTTTAATGAATCTGAAGCCAGGCAGTGGTCTGTTAAAGATGTTTTAGCCTCTGGTTATGACCAAGAAAATGGTGTATGGAATGAAAGTGCAGGCTATGCTCTTAGTGTAGCAAAGGGCTATTCGCACTTGGTTAAGACTATTCAAGAGGCACTTAATATTAATATTTTGCCTGATATGCCCATTTTGCCAAAAGCAGTAGCCATCATGCCCCAATATTTGTATCCTAATAAATCAATCGTGGCCTTTGGTGACTCACATTACGGACCTCTTGAAACAGAAGTATTTTTAGATTTAGTCAGTAATGCTCAGCAGTTCAAAAACCGTGAGCAAGAAGAAGAGTTTACTTCCCTGATTTATATGTTGGAAGGAAAGGGTGAAAAACATGGCTTTCGTAAAAACGCCTTTAATGAGTTTTTATATAATACTAAAGTAGAGCTAGACCACAGTATTTTACCAGCAAATCCTGACGACTATATCACCAGTACATTTTACGCCCCTAATGTAAGTTGGGTAGCCATGCGAAATGGGTTTGACAGAAAACATGGACTAATGGTATCGCAATTTGGCTCCTTAGGAAATCACGCCCATTCTAATGGAATAGCCATGGAACTCTATGGCAAAGGATTCATTTTAGGACCAGAAGGTGGTAGAGGTTCTAGCTATTTGCAGGCAGATTATAGAGAATACTATTCTCAATTCCCTGCCCATAATACAGTGTCTGTCAATGGAAAATCGCAGTATAATAAGATGCGGAGTTACTATGCTTTTGAAGTAAATTCACTTTACCCCGCCTCAGAAAGAAAGACCGGTTTTTATCCAAATATTAACTTCTCAGACCTCTATTTCAATGAGCCGAGTACCAATGCCGACCAAAACCGCGTCATGAGCATCATAAGAACTGGTGAAACCACAGGTTACTACGTTGATATTTTTAGGTCGAAACAGAAAGATGGAGCTGATAAGTACCATGATTACTTTTACCATAACCTAGGTCAAAAGTTAGCATTCACCACCATTGGTAATCAGAACATAGTTTTAGAACCTAGTTCAAAATTGACCTCAAAAGCAGGAAACATTAAAGCTTATGATTACCTCAAAGATGAGCACTCTGCTAAAATTGAAAAGCCTTTCAAAGCTAGATATAGCTTAAAGCTAAAAGGACAAGAAGAAGTCAATATGAATATTTGGGTTCAAGGAAATGAGAACCGTGAAGTATTCAAAGTATCAACACCGCCATCAGAGGCATTCAGGCATAAGGTAATTCCTGACGAAATAGTAAAAGATTCGCTTTTGACCACAGTGGTAAGACAATATGGCGAAGCATGGACAAAGCCTTTTGTAACTGTTTACGAGCCATCTTCTGAAACTGAACCAGCTAGTATAAAAAGTATTGAAAGCTTTAAGTCAGGTGATAATGAAAGCTCATTTGTCGGTTTAAAAATAGAGAGTTTAGCAAACAGAACTGATTACATTTTCTCTTCTGACCATCATAACGCTTATGAATTCGGAGGAATCTCCTTTGAAGGAACTTACACAGTAGTTAGCACTGAAAATGAAACCTCCACCCTATTTCTAGGTGCTGGAAAATCAATCTCAAAAGACGGATATTCTATAGAAATCCTCGGGAAGAAGTCAGGCTCTGCGGCTCTGGTAACTGGAAAAAAAATGATGCTTAGCTGCGATGATGCTATTTTATTAACCTTTCCAGATACCCTGTCAGAAGGTAAACCGGAGTTAAATATTGGTTTAAAAGTTCTTTATGGGAAAAGAGTTGTAAAAGATGGAAAATCCTCATTGATATTTAAAGTACCATCCACTGAATATCAAGAAATTACATTAGGAATAAAATAATGCAAAATACAGTTAAAACTTACCTTATTGGAATAGCCTCAATGCTCTTTATGTTCTCAGGGATTCAAAAACCTAAGGAAATTGAGCTAAAATCTCCTGATGGAAGCAATACTTTCCTACTAGAAAACTCTAAAGATGAAAGTGAAATCCGCTTTTCAGTCCTACATAATAATCAAGAACTAATTCTTCCTTCTAGCTTAAAACTCATTTCTGAAGAATTGAATTTCTCAGGAAAGCTATCTATTCTAAAAACAGAAAAGACTAAAATTCGTCAAGAATGGAATTCTGACTTTTCCGAATTAAGTACCATACCCGACAACTATAATCAGATAAAGATTTATCTAAAAAAAGGTGATGCTTATGTTAGCCTTATTTGTCGAGCTTATAATGAAGGTATCGCTTTCTCTTATGAGATACCCGAGCAAAGTGGTGCTTTAGAAGTAGGACTTGAAGAAAACATATCCTACAATTTCAAAGAAGATTATAAGCTTTGGTCTACTCCAAAACGTGAGAAAGGTGTGCTTACAGCACAAGGCGAGATTAAGAAAATACCTTTGAGCCAGCTAAAATTAGGTTGCGAACGCCCACTTTTAATAGACATGGGTGAAGGCTCAAAAATAGCATTGGCAGAAGCCAAACTAGTGGATTACGCTCGCTTAAGTTATAGTAAAGGAAGCAGCTCTGCATACAGCATACTATCTACACTTGATGGCGAAATGGGTACTCCAAAGCAAGACACTATAACAGGAGCCATTATTTCTGAAGGTTCATTTAGCGGACCTAAGGTTTATAAAAAATTACCTTTTCAGTCGCCGTGGCGTGTCGTTATGATAGGAAAAACGGAAAGTGAGTTATTAGAAAATAACTATATCATCCAAAACCTTAACGACCCATCAGAAATTAAAAATGAATCATGGATAAAGCCTGGGAAAGTATTGAGAGAAACTACTTTGACCACGGATGGAGCTTATTCTGCCATAAACTTTGTAGCCGAGCATAACATGCAATACGTTTTGTTTGATGCTGGTTGGTATGGAAATGAAATGTCAAATAATTCAGACGCCACCACCATCACGCCAGACCCTAAACGCTCAAAAGGCCCGTTTGAAATTGAATCTATTTGTAAATATGCCGACGATAAATGCGTAAAAGTGATTCTCTATGTAAACCGTAGAGCCCTTGAAAAACAATTAGACGAAGTATTACCTCTTTTTAAAAAATGGGGCGTATCTGGAATAAAATTCGGTTTTGTAAGAGTGGGTGACCAAGATGCCACCAATTGGCTACATGAAGCCATAAAAAAAGCAGCCGCCTATGAAATGATTGTAGATGTGCACGACGAATACAGACCTACAGGTTTTTCACGAACTTACCCTAATTTATTAACCCAAGAAGGGATAGCTGGCGATGAAACGAGTGTGAGCAATGAACACACCTTAATCACCATGTTTACTCGAATGCTGGCTGGAGCAGCTGATAACACCGTTTGTTACTACAATGGACGAGTAGACAAAATGGGCTCGAGAGCATCTCAATTAGCAAAAACGGTGTGCCTTTTTAGCCCTCTGCAATTTTTATACTGGTACGACAAACCTGCCAGTTCTCCTGAAAAACTTGATGGTTTATGGGGAGACACCAAACATATTGGTTCAGAACCTGAATTAGCCTTTTTTGATGGAGTGCCTACCACTTGGGATGAGACTAAAGTACTCATAGGAGAAATAGGAAGGCTTGGAGTTATCGCACGAAGAAAGGGCAAGCAATGGTTTATTGGCGGTATTAATGGTACAGAAGAGCGAAACGTGACGCTAGACTTCTCATTTCTAGACGAGAACAAGCAATACACAGCAACCGTCTACACCGATGATAAAACTGTAAAAACTAGAACACATGTAAAAATAGAAGAAGTAAAAATCACCAGTGATTCAACATTAGAATTGAAAGTGCTTAGCAATAACGGTTTTGCAATTCAGATAGACTGAAACACATATAGACCCAAGAAAAATACGACATGACAAAAAGGTATTTAATAATCATTTTAACTGTTCTCTTTAATGTTTCGGTAGCATTTTTACAAAGCACCGAGCACCCAAGAATTTATACCAACAATGCCTCTAAAGCAGATTTCCTTAAAACGCTGGAGCAGGTTGAATGGAAAAATGAATTGGTTGAAAAGAAAAAGAAGAACCTAAACAAATACCTAAGTTTAGTGCAAAAAGACCCTCAATGGTTGGTTTCTCGCTTACAAATGAACTGGAAAACCAAACACAACAAGGTCTATTTAAAAGAAGGTAACTTCTCTCATTCTGAAGGTACTGCACCTGTGCCTACAGTACGATATTCAGGCACTAGAGACTGGGCTACAGATTATAAAAAGCCAAAGCTAGAAGATGTCATTCCTTATTTAGATGACCCTAGAGGCCTTTATCTGGCACATAAAAAAACTAATAAGTTTGAATGGATTCATCCATCAAAAGCTGGTTTTGCCATTGAAAAAATCAATGAACAGATAATGGGCATTGCTGAAGATGCGGCCTTCTTGTACTGGTTAACTAATGATGAAAAGTATGCTGAATTGGCGGCTCCCATTTTCTTAACTTATATGGACGGCATGCATTACAGAGATGCCCCCATAGATTTAGCAAACTCTAATCAAGCTAACATTTCGGGTCTGGCTACATTTGAGGTAATTCATGAAGGTATTGTGGTTTCTTTGGTAACGGCTTACGATTTCATGCATGATTATTTGATTAAAAAGAACACCAATTTGGCTAACCCTATTGCGGTTTTTCAAAAATGGGGAGACCAGATTATAGAAAAAGGAATACCCGACAACAACTGGAATCTTTTCCAGGCTCGCTTTTTAACTTATATCGGTTTAGTGCTAGAAGATGATAAAACCTACCAAAACGATAAGGGAAGAGAGTACTTCCTAGACCACACTTTCAAAACCTCCACAGACAGACAACTTTCTATAGAAGAGTCGCTGTTGGTATATGATTTTGAAACGGGCATATGGCCAGAATCACCTTCCTACTCCGTGCATGTCATCACCACTTTATTACGAATTTTGACACTTTTAGATAATGCCACAAACCAAAACGAATTTCTGAATTATCCTATCATAGAAAAGGCTGCTTTAGCTTCTTTTCAATATCTATTCCCGTCAGGTTATACTTTAGGTTTTGGTGACTCTAACCATAAAATACTGCCTCCTGAGAATTTCGAGTTGCTAATCGCAAACTATCAAAAATACAACAATACCGAGAAGGAAGTTTTGATATCAAGCTTGCTAGACAAAATGATTTCGGACGACTTATATACACGGAAAGCCAGAGACTACTTTCAATTATTCTTTTACGTAGACAAGATTAATGCTGCTTCTTCAAAAGAACTTCCGAGCTTAAACTCTCCTACTTTTTATGCTCCAAATGTCAGTATGTTTAACCAAAGAATGGGTTCTGGAGATGATGCCGTTATGATTTCTACGGTTGGTTCTTTTGGTAATCACGCCCATGCAAACGGCATTTCTTTAGAGTTATTTGCCAATAATTACGCTTTAGGACCAGACTTTGGAAAAGGACCAAGCTATTGGCATGAAGACCATAGAAACTTTTATTCAAGGTTTCCTGCTCATAATACAGTGGTGGTAGACGGAAAATCTGACTATGCCGCCATGCGGACATATAATCCTTATACTTTAGACAATTTCTATCCGCAGGTTGGAGAAACACCTTCTTTTGATAAATTGACATTTTCAAAGGTTTCGTTCTTTGAACCAGAAACGGTTGCTGACCAACAACGATTTACCGCCATTGTCAAATCAAATGCTACCAAACCTTATATAGTCGATGTATTTCGTTCAAAGAAACAAAACGAGGGTACACAAAAGCATGAGTACATCTATCATAATCTAGGGCAATCGCTGGAAATATATGGGGATAAAAGTCAGCCTTTAAACCTTGAATCCACAGATGATTTGAGTTCTAAAAAGGGCGATTTAAAAGGATACGACTATTTCACAGAAAAGAAAAAGGTAATTTCCTCGGAAGACATTCAAGCTCTCTTTCGCTTAAAAAGCAAAGACAGTCCAGACAATCTCATGAAACTGTGGGTCAAAGGCAGTCCTAACCAAACGATTTATAATGTACTTTCTCCAAAGTCAAATGCCCTAAGTCCTGGCACTGCTCCTGCAGAAATAGTTGACGAACCTATACCAACCTTTATCCTAAAAAGAGAAGAAGCCGCTTGGTCAAATCCGTTTGCGGTAGTCTTTAATCCATATTTTGAAAATGGTGAGAACTCAATCGAAAATGTTACTTATTCTCCTCTAGAAAAATATCCTAATACTCAAATAATTGAAGTCTTACTTAATGATAAAAAGACGGTTGACAGATTAGTTTTAAATGCTTCTGAAAACTCCGTAGCTGCCGAAAAAGCCTTTTTCCAAAGAGGTCTGTTTTCAATCACTCGTCAATCCAACCATGATAATAAACTAGGTTTCTTGTTCTTATCTGGCATGGAAAAGTATGAAAACATGGGTTGGGATATTGTCTCTTCTGGTGAGCCTTTTACATTAACACTTGAAAGCATGGAAGGAGGCTTTTCCCTGTCAACCGACAATCCAATTACCATAAACATGCCTTTAGCGAAAGGGAAAGATGCATACATCAAATTTTACGATGATGCCGATAAGCTAATAACCACGAGAAAAGGCACCACCAATAGAAATGATGACTCGCAGGTAGTATTTAAGATTGAAAAAGCTTTTAAAAAGATGGAAATAACATATTAATATGAAAAAGAAAATCACACTAACTTTAGTAGTTCTGCTCTTCATAGGCAAGCTCTTTGGGCAAGGTACATCAGCGAGTGACATCACCTATAAAATAGTAGATGGAGATACGTTAAAGCTTAGGTTGATTTATCCTGAGAACTATAAGAAAAACAAGAAATACCCTACCATCGTATTCTTTTTTGGCGGCGGATGGAACGGGGGAACTATCCTTCAGTTTGAAGACCAAGCCAAGTACTTTGCCACAAGAGGAGTTCTTTCTGCACTGGTAGATTACCGCGTAAAATCTAGGCATAAAACCACGCCTTACGAGTCTGTGAAAGATGCTAAATCTGCCATGCGATTTTTAAGAAGCAATGCCAAAACCTTCGGAATCAATAGAAAGAAAATGATAGCCGCTGGCGGTTCTGCTGGAGGACATTTGGCGGCAGCCGTTAGCATGCTTCCTGGCGTAAACGAACCTACCGATGATTTATCTGTAAGTTCTAAAGCTGTAGCCTCCATTTTATACAATGCCGTCATTGATAACGGCCCTACTGGCTTTGAACATAAAAGAATGGGCGAACGCTATTTAGAGATTTCACCCATGCATAACATCACCAAAGGTGCTCCTCCTACTATCTTCTTTTTGGGCGACAAAGACAAATTAATTCCGGTAGCAACGGCTTATGAATTTAAAGCTAAAATGGAAGCTGTAGGTAGCAGGTGTGATGTATTTATTTACAAAGACCAACCTCATGGTTTTTTCAACAAAGGCAAACAAGAAAACGACAGATGCTACATAGAAACCACACGTGAAGCAGATATTTTTTTACAATCAATTGGCATTTTAAAAGGAAAAGCAAGCATCTAATCAAATATGAAAAAAGTAGTTTTATTTATTTTAACCATAAGCTTTATCAGCTCTTGTGCTCTCAAAAAGGATACAGTAAGCCTTTTTGTAGCATCTAATGGTGAAATCACAAACGATGGCTCCGAAGAAAAGCCTTTTGGGAGTTTAGATGATGCCGTTAAGCGAGCCAGTGAAATAAAAGCGAGAAAGCCAGAAGCTGAAATCAATATTAATATTTCAAAGGGCGATTATTATTTAAACAGTCCTATTATCATTCCGCCAAACTTAAGCGGACTAAGCATCAAAGGAACTGATGCCTCGGAAGTGAAAATAAAGGGCTCTAAAGTGTTAAATGCTGATTGGCAAAAACACACAGACGATATATATGTAACAGCTGTGCCTGAATCTTTAGATTTTGACCAATTCGTAATTAATGACAAAGCACAAATTTTGGCTCGTTATCCAAACTATGACGAAAGTGCTGCATGCTGGCTGGGATTTGCGGAAGATGCCATTTCTAAAGAACGTTTGGCCACTTGGAAGAACCCAGAAGGAGCTTTCTTTAGTGCTTTACGTAATGGAAAATGGGGTGGTTTTCATTTTAAAATTACGGGCGTAAATAAAGATGGCACTGCGATTCTAGAAGGGGGACAGCAAAACAACAGATACTCCAAACCACACCCTGAATTTAGGATGGTGGAAAATGTATTTGAGGAGCTTGATAGTCCTGGCGAATGGTACTTAGACATAGCAGCGAGTAAACTGTACTTCTGGCCTGAAAAAGAACTAGACCTTAAAACTGCCCAAATAGAAGTCTCACAGCTAAAAGACCTTATTAAAATAGTTGGTACACTTGACAATCCAGTGAAAAATGTAAGCATCAGTGGTATTAGTTTTGATAATACTAGACGAACTTTCTTGGAGGATTTTGAACCTCTATTACGAAGCGACTGGACCATTTACAGAGGAAGCGTACTCTTTCTTGAAGGAACTGAAAACTGCGAAATTCTGGATAACGAATTCACTAACCTTGGTGGTAATGTTATCATGGCCAGTAAATACAATGATGCCTTGGTAATTAAGGGTAACCATATTCATGAATGTGGAGCCAGTGCCATATCGTTTATTGGTGACCCCTCTACTGTTCGGTCGCCGTCTTTTACTTATAAGGAGTTTGTACCCATTGAAGAGATGGACACTGTTTCTGGTCCGCAAAACGAACTTTATCCAAGAAACTGCCTTGTTGAAGATAACCTCATTTACAGAATTGGTAGAATAGAGAAACAAACTGCGGGCGTTCAAATTTCTATGGCCATGGACATCACTGTTAAAAATAACAGCATTTATGATGTCCCAAGAGCAGGTATAAATATTGGCGACGGCACTTGGGGTGGTCATATTTTAGAGTTTAATGATGTTTTCAACACTGTTCTTGAAACCAGCGACCACGGTTCGTTTAATTCTTGGGGAAGAGACCGCTTTTGGCATCCTAATCGAAATGTGATGGATAGCATTACCACAGCAAACCCTAATATGTATAAATGGGATGCCATAAAAACTACCATTATTAGAAATAACCGCTTCAGGTGTGACCATGGCTGGGATATTGATTTGGACGACGGTTCTTCCAACTATCACATTTACAGCAACCTGCTATTGCACAATGGCTTAAAACTCCGTGAAGGATTTAACAGAGTCGTAGAAAATAACATCATAGTCAACAACTCGCTGCACCCTCATGTTTGGTTTGAAAAAAGCGAAGACGTTTTCAAGCATAATATAGTAAGTGATGCTTATCAAGACGTTAGACTATCTGGCTGGGGAAAAGAGTTAGACTATAACCTATTCCCAAATGAATTAACGCTTATGAAATCTCAACTTTATGACAGGGATGAACACAGCATCTATGGCGACCCATTGTATAAAGACCCAAGAAACTTAGATTTCACGGTGGCTAGCAACTCCCCTGCCATGGAAATAGGTTTTGAGAACTTCCCTATGCACCAATTTGGCGTACAAAAACCTGAATTAAAAGCCATTGCCAAAACGCCAGAAGGTATTGAATTGTCAAACGCTTCTGAAATTACTAAGGAAACGACTCCTGTAGTGGCATGGCTACGAAACGACATCAAAAGTGTGGAATCGGAGCAAGAACAATCTGCCTATGGCTTAAGTAAGCCTGAAGGTGTCATACTTCTAAAGGTATGGAGTGGAAGCCCTGCAGTACAAAATGATGGTCTAAAAAGAGGTGATGTTATCCTAGAAGCAGCGGGCAAAGAAGTCAAAACGGTCAAAGACTTTTTCCAGATTAACCTAGAAAACAAAGGCAACACGTTGGACTTAAAAATAATGCGTAATCAGTCAGAAAAGAATATAACTATTAACACTAAATAAATGAATATGAAATACTTACAAAAAATAGCACTACTACTATTGGTGGTCTTTGGTACCAATGTTGCGTATGCACAAAGCAATGCCAACACTAAAAAATTGAATGACGATGAGCGTATGGAATGGTGGCGAGATTCCAAGTTCGGCATGTTTATTCACTGGGGAGCCTATTCAATTATAGGAGGAGAAAGAGGAACAAATATTGCCGGTGGTGGTGCCGAATGGGCCATGGACAAACTTGACTACACTGTAGAGGATTATGAAAAATTTCCTGAGATGTTTAATCCCGTAATGTTTGATGCAGACTCATGGGTAAGTATGGCGAAAGACGCCGGGATGAAATACATTGTCATCACTTCAAAACATCATGAAGGCTTTGGATTATGGGATTCTAAAGTTTCAGATTATGACATCATGGATACCTCTCCTTTTAAGCGAGACATTATAAAAGAGTTATCAGAAGCTTGTAAAAAACAAGGTATCATATTTTGCTTTTACTATTCTATTGTAGACTGGCACCATCCACAAGCACAAGGCAATCTATACCCAAATTACAACATTGCACAGCATGACGACCCTTCCGTAGTAAATCCAGAATTTCCTGAATACTATAAAAACTACATGAAGCCTCAGGTAAAAGAACTATTGACCAATTATGGTGACATTGGCGTGGTGTGGTTTGATGGCGATTGGATTTCAGATTATACCACAGAAATGGGCAAAGACCTTTATAAGTATATCCGTGAGATTCAGCCTAATACAATTGTCAATAATAGAGTAGACAAAGGTAGAAACGGCATGGAAGGTATGGATATGGAAGGCGAATTTGCAGGAGATTTTGGTACACCAGAGCAAGAAATTCCGGATACAGGGATTGACTCTGACTGGGAAGCCTGCATGACCATGAATGGCTCTTGGGGCTACAAACCATCAGATAATAAGTGGAAAAGCAGCGAAGAACTTATCCAAAAACTAGTAGATATCGTTTCAAAAGGCGGTAACTTTTTATTGAATATTGGACCTGATGGTTTCGGAAGATTCCCAGCAGAAAGTATTAGACGTTTAAAAGCTATGGGCGAATGGACTTCAAAGAACGGAGAAGCCGTATATGGTGCTTCTGCTAGTCCTTATGAAAAACCAAAATGGGGACGCTATACAGAAAAGGATGGTGTTATTTATGCTCATGTTTTTGATTGGCCTAAAACCGGAACATTAAAGCTACACAAAGACATTAAAGTTAAAAGAGCGACCGTATTGACTGACCCTGATACAGCTTTGGAATCTCTTGGAACATCGCGTGAGGTATTAGTCTCTGTCCCTTTATTGGCTCCAGACGCTACAGTTTCTGTTATTAAAATAGAATTAGCGGGGAAGTAATTTTAGACATTGGTTTGATGTAGTAGTAACCTACACCGTTTCGTTTTTTGGAAATTCCCTATTAGAAGCACTTTGTCTTGACGAGTGGAAAGAATAGTTTCTCGAATATTTAGCCTCGAGAACCATAATAAAATGGCATTATAAACTTTGAGTGACAATAAATTGATATCAAACATTACCAACAAAAACAGCATGAAAATCAAATATCTTATAAGTTTTTTAGTTTGTGCAGTTCTGTACTCCTGTGACAAAAAGGAGGTTCAAAACTTAAAACTCTGGTATGACGCCCCTGCCGCCGACTGGAACGAAGCCCTTCCATTAGGAAACGGACGTCTTGGTGCTATGGTTTTTGGAAATCCTGCTAAGGAAAACATCCAGTTAAACGAAGCTACGCTTTGGGCTGGCGGTCCTCACAGAAATGATAATCCTAAAGCTAAAAGTGTTCTTTCGAACGTTAGGAAGTTGATTTTTGAGGAGAAATATAGTGAAGCTCATGCCATTGCAAATGATGCCTTTGTTTCCAAAACTTCTCATGGAATGCCTTATGAAACAGTAGGAAACCTAAGATTAAACTTTGCCAATCACGATAATTATTCTGAGTACAACAGGGAATTAGATATTAAAAAGGCATTAAATACCACCACGTATACTGTCGACGGTGTCAAATACAAACGTGAGATATTCACTTCTTTCTCAGACCAGGTGATTGTCATGAGATTGACCGCTGACCAAAACGAGAAAATCAGTTTCACCGCAAGTATGGACCGTCCTGAACCTGCTAAGATTTCCCTATTTATGGAAAACGACAATACTTTGGTGATGACGGGCTTTGGCAGCGACAATAAAAATAAGCGACTAAAAGAGGGCACTCCACCCATAAAAGGGCAAGTGGAGTTTGACTCAAGAGTGAAAATAGTACCAGATGGTGGAAATATAAGCTCTACCGACAGCCAGTTAGTGGTGTCAGATGCCAGCAGTGTAACGCTTTATATTTCGGTAGCCACTAATTTTGTAAACTATAATGACATCAGTGCCGACCCTCATGCCTTAGCTAAAGCTTACATAGCTAAAGCCGAAAAGAAAACCTATAACAGCCTGTTAAAAGACCACTCGACCCTTTATCAAAACTATTTTAATAGAGTGTCTCTTGATTTAGGCAGTACAGAAGCAGCTAAAAAAACAACAGATGTAAGAATCAAGGAATTTAGCAAAAGTGATGACCCTTCTCTGGCTGCCTTATATTTCCAGTATGGCCGTTATCTATTAATTTCTTCTTCACAGCCTGACGGACAAGCATCTAATTTGCAGGGTATCTGGAATAACCAATTAGTGCCACCGTGGAAAAGTGCCTACACGGTCAATATCAACACGCAAATGAACTATTGGCCTGCAGAGGTTACCAATTTATCTGAAATGCATGAGCCTTTGATAGATTTGGTAAAAGAATTATCAGATGCAGGACAAGAAACCGCCCAAGTTATGTATGACGCTGATGGCTGGGTAACGCACCACAACACAGACCTTTGGAGAATAGCCGGACCAGTAGATGGTGCCACATGGGGCATGTGGCCTATGGGCGGCACTTGGCTGAGTCAGCACCTGTGGGAAAAGTATATGTTTAGCGGTGATGTGGATTACCTAAAATCGGTATACCCTGCCATGAAAGGAGCTGCCGAGTTTTGTTTAAGCGTTTTAAGTCCTGAGCCTAAAAATGGTTGGTTGGTAGTTTCTCCTTCCATTTCGCCGGAGCATGGGCCTAAAGACCGTCCTAAAAATGTCTATATAGCGGCAGGAACTACTATGGATAATCAGCTGGTTTTTGATATGCTAAGCAAAACCATAAGTGCTGCCAAAACGCTAAATGTAGATGCCGATTTAGTAACTAAAATGGAAGCCACCTTATTAAAGCTACCGCCAATGCAAGTTGGCCAGCACAATCAGCTGCAAGAATGGATGCAGGACTTAGATGACCCAGAAGACAAGCATCGTCATGTGTCGCATTTGTATGGGTTATATCCTTCTAATCTAATATCGCCATATCAATATCCAGCATTATTCCAAGGAGCTGAAAACACCTTAATTCAAAGAGGTGACCCATCTACAGGATGGTCAATGAACTGGAAAATCAATTTATGGGCTCGTCTTTTAGACGGAAATCATGCGTATAAATTAATGCAGGAGCAAATCAAATTAGTAGGCCGCCCAGACTCCCCAAAAGGAGGAGGAACTTACGCAAACATGCTAGATGCTCACCCACCGTTTCAAATTGACGGTAATTTTGGTTTCACCTCTGGCTTAACAGAAATGTTGCTCCAAAGTCATGACGGAGCCATTCATTTGATTCCTGCATTGCCAGATGCATGGCAAAAAGGCAGCGTTAAAGGCCTTAGAGCAAGAGGTGGTTTTGAAATAACTTCTATGGAATGGGAGCATGGAAAACTGAGTAAGGTGATTATCAAATCAAAACTAGGGGGCAATTGCCGTATTCGTTCTTATGGTGAATTAAGCCTAAGTAAAGGTTACGATTTGAATTTAGCAGAAGCGGGAAATACAAATCCATTTTACCAAACAGCAAATATCAAACAACCTTTAATTTCCGAATCGGCTACGCTAAAAGAATTGACTTTAAAACCATCCTTCTTGTATGATATCAATACGGAGGCAGGGGAAGAGATTGTTTTGCTTGGGAGGTAGCGTTTATATAAAATCATTAAAATGAAAACAGAATTTAAAATAGACAATTCGATTGCCTTGGAGGTAAATGGAATTTATATTGATCTACATAATTTTTATCATTTACACGACTTAAATATTGAAATTCCTTACAATAGAATTACTCTTCGATGGGAAAAGTCTGAGAAATGGATTTCAGAGAAGTCTCCAGAGACTTGTGAAATTGTTTTTAGTTCCGTCTCTTTTTTTCAAATGAGTGAACATTTCTATATGGAGCATCCGACAAACCTAGAAGAGATAGGTTTCAAAGAGCCCGATAACTTCGATCATGATTGGTTAGGAGCTCAAGAACATTCTAATGAAAAAGATCATATTTTTTTCAGATTTAGAGGAGATGAATTTCTCAGAATATATGCAAAAAAAGCTTTTATTGATTTACGGACTTCTGATAAAAAATAACGCTAAAAGGGAAAAGGATATACAGAGTGAATGACAAGCCCCTCAATAAAACCAAGTAACCCTCGTATAAAATCCTCCCCTCTAGGAGCTGCCCCATCTGCCGATTTACCCGCCGAATGGAGGACCGTAAGGCCTAAGAGACTCTGAGCGTTGAATGTAATAAGTTCCCAAAACACCACCTATAGTCGTTGGCAGTTTATTTTTTATAACAGACAGAGATTACTCTGGTGATATGTATATTGCCATTAGTTTGTCCATCTTGGTATCTGGGTAATTTGAAAAAGAAGACGTAGAGACTCACATTTCATGCGGTATTAAGACCGAAAAACATATTCCACAAAGTCGAACCAGTCTGCCGATTTATCCGCCGAATGGAGGACAGGCAGGAAGACTTTACGGAGCAAGGGTAGAGGAAGTTCTCGTAGATAGAGTCATCCCAGGACCTACTCCAGAAGTTATTGAAAAGGGATTGTAAATTTAGGTACAAGGATAATGAAAGGAATTGATGAAGCTGCAAATCAAGGTTATAAACAGTTAGTGGATTTAAATTTAATTACTGTTGAAAGAAGTACGAATGCCGTAATTGAAAAACATGAAAATGGGGCTAGTGAATAATGGGAGTTTTATTAGGGATAGGCTTAATGTTTTCAAGTTTTGTTTATTTGATTTTTATATTTAAAAATCGAAAGACCAAGGATAACTTTTGGGCGTTTAGAGGTTATTTAAGCGGGATTTTGTTGTTTTTAGGCGGTCTTATCAAGACCTTAAAGGATGTGGGGCTTATTTAGAGTGACTTCTATTTTGTGAAATTATGTATTTAAAATGAAAGAATTTATTAGACTTTGTATCCCTCTTTTATTGGTTGCTTTTGGAGTAATAATCAGGAAGTTCGCTCTTCGAAGCTTGTAGCTTCGGAGTGGTATATAAAGGCCTCTGGCCTGAATAATTGTTATTTATTTCTTTAGAATAAGAACAATAGGGTGGCATTGTATTGGTATTAAGACCTAAAAACATATCCACAAAGTCGAACCAGTCTGTCGATTTATCCGCCGAATGGAGGACAGGCAGGAAGACTTTGCGGAGCGAGGTATATATTGGTAAAAGGGTGACAAAGTATTTAATCGGCATAAATGATAAAGTTAAAGGAACTCCTGCGTTTTAATATCCTTTCAATGATTGGGCTTTCGGCAGGATTGGCATCGGGTTATCTGTTGTTTCATGGTGCCATTTTTGTCTTGTGGTTAATTTATTCTATTGTCAACATTTATTTAATAAAAAATATTATTGGAAGGGCAAATACATATTTTATTGGACTAATATATAATTCCACCAATACTCTTATTTTTATTTTAATAATGATAGTAATAAATCGAAATCGGTTATATGATTCACAATTTTGGTTAGATATGTTATACTATTCATGCTATTTTTGGTTTAGCCTAATTGTAATGTATTCAATTGTTTATGGGATTTATGCTCTGTTCAGTAAGGAAATGTGGGAACAATAATCAATTATGTTCCTCCGCTCTTCGAAGCTTGTAGCTTCGGAGAGGTATATAAAGGCCTCTGGCCTGAATAATTGTTATTTGTTTCTTTAGAATAAGAACAATAGGGCGGTATTGTATCGGTCCGAAGACCTAAAAATATATTCCACAAAGTCAAAAAGACTTTGCGGAGCAGGGTTTCTCCGCTGTTACCGTTGCGAAGTCTTGGTATTTGGATAATTTGAAAAGAAGGCTGCAGAGTCCCTTGATGAGACTCTTCAGCGAGTGAAAATGATTGAAAATATTTTGTTTTTATGGAGAAAAGCTCTTGTACTGCTCAAGAGGAATAGAGCATTTTTAGCTTGGGGTGTTGCTGTCATCCTATTCATCTTTTTATCTAACACGATACATAGTTGTCGTGAAGAAGAGTATTTAAGTAAAGGTTCTTTTTATACCAAGTTAGAAGTAACCCGGGCTTACATTAGGAAAATGAAAATAAACATCCATTATGAATATGCATATCAGGGAAGTTTGATAGAATCATCAACGACAGTTGGTGCTCAGCGTTTTTATCAGGGCTTTGGTGCAGATAGAAGTGATATTGAAAGAGTAAAGAAGTTAGATTTACTTGTTGAGTTTTCTTCCATAACACCAGACTATCATAGAATCAGATGGGATTTAGTATGCGAATTAGATAAATGTTTTAGCGATTCCACAGTTAATATTTGGGATAGTATTCCCAAAGGTTGGGTAGAAGGGAAATATTGAACATAGCCAATAATTTCTAGGCTTAAATAAGCACTATTTCACCCAAATAACTCATAATTTATAGTCCATGAAACATGAGTAATACTCAATAGCCTGCAAAAGAAATAATATTGCACTTAGTGAAAAGTGGAAAAATACGCCACTTTTTGAATTATGATACTTTAATCTATAATTATGCTAAGAAGCTTATTCCTCCTTTTGTTTTGTGCTTTTGTACTTTCGGCCAATGCCCAAAACAGGAAATACCTAATCTATACGGATGAAAATATTGCTCGCCTAAAAGAGCAAATAAAGACCAACGAATCTGTAAAAAAGAACTGGGAGAACCAGCATGAGCATGCCTTAGAATTAATTGAGAAAAAAAAGTTACGCTCTTCTGATGGCCTATTACTTGGCTTGGCTTACAGGCTCACCGGCGAAGAAAAATTTGCCAAAAGGTTAAAAGAGCTTCTATTTGACTATGCTTCTAAAAACACTTGGGAAGGAAGAATATTGCTTCAGCGAGACCCGCCGTGGCAAGCAGGTTTAGGAACTTCGCACACCAGCTATGACATAGCCGTGGGTTTTGACAGTATTTATGATTTCCTCACCAAAAGTGAACGTAAAGAATTAGCCCAACGCATAGTGACTCTCGGCATAATACCAGCAAAAGAAGACTGGCTAGACCCTGACAAAAACATGCACACTTTTGACACCATGGGGCATAACTGGTGGAGTGCCTGTGTTTACATGTCGGGTTTTGCGGCCTTAGCCATAAGAGACGAAATACCAGAAGCCAGCAACTGGGCTAAAGAAACAGAAAACTACACCCAAGAATGGATGAACTTCACGGGTAGCGTGCTCCAAAACAAACCTTCAACATTTGATAAAGACGGTGGCTTTTATGAAAGCCTTAACTATGCCGAATACGCCGCTTCGCAATACTTATTATTTCTCTCTGCCTATAAAAACGTGTGGCCTAAAGCCACGTACTATCAGTCCCCCATTCTAGATAATTTGGGGGATTTTTTCATCAATACCACCTACTACACCAATGGTGAAAATGATTTTGCGGTAAACTTTGGCGATGCCAATGTACACGCCACAGGCGAACGAATAATCAAGCTTCTATGGTCTGCCGGCTTTCAAAAAGAGCAGTACGCCTGGTATTTAAATCAAGTAAGTAATGAGGAATCTAGATATTGGAAATCTGCAGAGGCATTAGCACTAATGCCCAATCTACCAACTCTGAGTGATTCTTATGAACCGAGTAGCCATAAATCACACCTTTATGAAGAAATGGGCTGGGCTACCATGAGAAACTCTTGGGATGATAATAAAACCATGTTAGCTGTCAAATCAGGCTTTACATGGAATCACGCTCATGCTGATGCAGGTTCCTATATCTTATTTCATAATGGCAAAAACCTCATCATGGACCCCGGCAGTGCCAGCTATTTGAGTCCGCTTTATACAGAGTATTACTGCCAAAGCGAAGCTCACAACGTTGTCTTTTTTGATGGCAAAGCCCAAAACAGAAACGACCCTTATTTCGGAAATGTTAATTCAGGTTCACTGCATAGCCTTATTGAAGGAAAAGACTTTAAATACTTACTGGCAAATGCTACAGGCCCTTATTCTCAAATTCTTGCCAGAAACTATAGAAACTTCATTTGGGTGGGCGATGTCATCTTAGTTATTGATGATTTATTGGCCTATGAACCGGGCCAATTTGAGTGGTTATTGCACTATAATGGCGAGTCAAACTTAAAAGGTGGTATTGATTTAAAAATTCAGGAAGATGACGCCAAAATAAGAGTGCGTCCTCTATTTCCTGAGACTTTCCCTCCCGGTGGCGAGCGTCCGCATGACTTCCCTGAAAACATGCGATTAACAGAAAAAATGGGTTACGCCGACCATAAACCTGAAATCAGCAAGCCGTATTGGTCTATCAGTCATTTTGAAAAAACTGCACGTACCAAATTTGTCACAGCCGTCATTTTAGAAAATGAAAACGAGCTACCAGTCATTACCCGCGACTACGGCAAAAACTATTTAAAAGTATCTATTACACAAAAAGGAGAAACCACGGTTGTCTACTTTAATTTATTGGCAGACGGTCGTCTAAAACACCGAAATAGCCAAATAAATATAGAAGGATGGGAAACTGATGCCTACTTGACGGTTTTAAAGTTTGACGAAAACGCTGATAAAACGGACATAGATAATATCAACGAAGTGTTCATAGGTCACGGCAGTTATTTGAGAAGAGACTCCCAAACGCTATTGCATTCGCTATCAAAACACTACACACTGGTAGAGAATTTTGGAACAAAGCCAAGCATAACTTTTGATGGACAGGCCAATGCCACACTAACACTATATAATACGGAGAAATCAAAAAGCGTAAGCTTCAATGAAAACACAAAAGCTGTGAATTACGATGCCAACAAGAAAGTAATCCAGCTTCAAATACGAGATAATAAATAACCCTAGAAATACAACAAGCATGAAATTTAAATTACTCTTATTAATTGGAATACTATATGCATCCACTTCTTGTTCAGATACCGCATCAAAAAATGAGATAGCCTTCTTTGTATCTACAGATGGTAGTGATACAGACGACGGAACGAGTGCCAATAAACCCTTTGCCACTTTGGAGAAAGCACGAAATGCCATAAGGGACTTGCAGCCTATTAGTAAGCCCGTGACTGTATACCTGAAAGGTGGAACCTTTCAACTTTCTGAGCCTTTTGTTTTAAAAGCAGAAGATTCTGGAACGGAAGAGTTCCCTGTTACCTACAGTGCGTATGATGACGAAAAACCGATACTTAGTGGCGGTTTGAAAGTAAGCGATTGGGCAGAGACAGAACTTAATGGTCATAAAGTGCTGGTTTCAGATTTGTCAACTTTAGAAAGGTATGCTCCATTTGAGCAGTTATGGGTAAATAGTCATCGTGCTATTCAGGCCAGAACCCCAAATAGTGGTTACTTAAAAGTGCCAATATCTCAAGGGGCAGACACTAAAGACCTAAGAAGAAGCAGTAGTTATGATTTTTCATACAGTCAAAAAGACGAACATTACTTAGAAGGTGCAGAAGATGGCGTGGCAGTTGTCTTCAATAAATGGTTAGAGTATCACATGCCTATTGACAAGATTGACCGTCAAAACAAAAAGGTAATTTCTACCAAAAAAGGTGGTAGGGCTATTGAAGGAGATGATGATTATTACCTAGAAGGTGGCCGTGTTATGCTAGACAAACCCGGTGAGTGGTATTTAGATAGAAAAGACAAAAAACTTTATTATTTCCCGCTAGAAGGCGAAACAGACATAGTAGCCACTATCCCTTCTTTGGTAAATGTGGTTCGTTTAGAAGGTGATCATAGGAACGGTAAGTCTGTTGAACATATTCAATTTAAGGGTTTAACTTTTAGTCATACTACTTGGGTTTTGCCAAGAGCGTCTGAGCAGTCAGGCTATAGCCAAGCAGACATTAGAATGGATGGTTCGGTATATTTAAAAGGGGCTAATAATTGCCTTTTTGAGGCATGTGAAATAACAGCCATAGGAAACTACGGTCTTGAAATGTCATTAGGTTGCTCAAATAATCGTGTTTTGAGATGTGATATTCATGACTTAGGAGCTGGCGGCCTTCTGATTGGTCCTAAAATTCGCCCAAGAGGAAAAATAGGACCTGAAGATATTGGAACGGAGCTACCTCCAGTATTAGAAAATCCAGCTGATGCTAGCAGTAATAATGAAGTAGCCGATTGCCGAATTTATGATGGCGGCAAATATTTCCATTGTGCCGTAGGTATTTGGATAGGGCAAAGCCCAGACAACCAGATTCATCATAATGAAATCTATAACTTTTACTATTCAGGAATTTCCACGGGATGGACATGGGGCTATGGCCCAGCACTGGCTACAGGTAATATATTTGAGTATAATCACATTCACCATATTGGTAAATTAGAAAATGGTGACGGCTCTGTGCTAAGTGATTTGGGTGGTATTTATACCTTAGGAAATCAAACTGGAACCGTTATTAGAAACAATGAATTTCATGATATATGGGCAGGAAAATATGGAGGATGGGCCATCTACTGTGACGAGGGCACCACTAATATATTGATAGAAAACAATCTGGCGTATCGCTGTAGACATGCCATGTTTAATCAGCATTACGGAAAAGACAACCTGATTAAAAACAATATTTTTGCCTTCGCAGACGCCAGTGTGGTGATGATGGCAAAACTACAACCGCATACAGCCTTCATATTAAAGAATAATATTTTGCTCAGTGATGAGACTCCAATTTATGCAGGAGGTTATGAATATAATGTGGAACAAAAAGACGGTTTTGTAGCGGATAGCAATTTGGTTTGGTCTACTGCTGGTGAAGTTTTAGGAGGTCAAAATCGCTTCCCAAGCAGAATTTACGAATCTAATGAAGCTCTCATGAGCTGGTCAGACTGGCAGTCGCTCGGAAACGATAAGCCTTCAATAATTGCAGACCCAGGCTTTACAGACCCAACGAACGGTGATTTTACTTTATCAGAAGATAGTCCAGCATTACAAATCGGTTTTAAGCCTTTCCCATTAGGTCAGGCCGGACCACGAGAGTAGATGTCAAGTTTTAGTTATTCGAGTAAAAGGAATAATTGTAATAAATCCTTATATCGCCCTGTACTGTTTGAACACGGTCAAAATCATTAAAGTAAGAACATTTCACAACTACCTTATATTAAATATTTTGAGTGTGTGAGTTTACAGGGTGTTGCTTTTTTTGTTTCGTTTTTTTACAATAAAAAAATGAAATCCCTACCGGAAGGTAAGCGAAAGAACAGCAGTTTTTTTTAGAATAAGAAAAGTGCCATTTACTCCTCTTTAGAGACTGTTTTGAATTAAAAATATATTAAAATGACAATGAACTTGAGTCAAACAAAATACATTTCACTGCTTTTTTCAGTACTCCTGTTTGCTTCCTGCACATCGCAAGAAGAGCAAAAAGGAAAACCAAACGTAATCCTAATCATGGTGGATGACCAAGGTTATGGCGACCTTTCGAGTTTGGGAAATGAGTATATCAAAACACCCAATATGGACTACCTCCATGATAACAGTGCCAGGTTTACACAGTACCACGTTTCGCCTACTTGTGCTCCCACGCGTGCCGCTATCATGACAGGCCATCATTCTAACAGAACAGGGGTTTGGCATACGGTGAATGGCCGTTCGCTGATATTAGAAAGAGAGACTACCATGGCTCAAATTTTCAAAGAAAATGGTTACAGCACAGGTATTTTTGGTAAATGGCATTTAGGAGATAATTACCCTTTCAGACCAGAGGACAAAGGTTTTGACGAAGTGCTGGTACATGGTGGTGGCGGAATAGAACAAACCATGGATTATTGGGATAATGACTATTTTGATGACACCTATATTCACAATGGAAAACTTGAGAAGTTTGATGGTTTTTGCACAGACATTTGGTTTGAAAACGCTAAAAAGTACATAGGCGAAAACAAAGACAAGCCTTTCTTCTGTTACCTATCTACCAATGCGGCACACTCCCCGTATTTTGTAGATGATAAATATTCTGACCCATACAAAGACAATGAAAACATACCGAATGCAGCCTTTTATGGCCTGATAGCAAATGTTGATGAAAATGTAGGTAAGCTGGTAGAGTATCTAAAATCCATAGAATTAATGGATAATACCATCATCATTTTCACTACGGATAATGGCACCGCAGCCGGAGCCAAAATGGCCAAAGGAGAAGATAGACTGGATGGTTTTGTTGGCAAAGGTTTTAATGCTGGAATGCGTGGTGTTAAAGCTAGTATGTATGAAGGTGGCCACCGGGTTCCGCTTTTTATTCACTGGAAAGATGGCGGTATTTCTACCGGAAAAGACATTGACGAGTTAACTGCTCACTATGATATCCTTCCTACCTTAATTGACCTTTGTGAACTACAGGCTAGCACTGAACTCAACTTTGACGGAAAAAGCCTGACGCCTTTAATGGCTGGCAATACAGAAGGTTTTGAAGATAGAATAATTATTACCAATTCACAGCGAATTGAAAATCCAGAACCATGGAGAAGGACTGCTTTAATGCAGTCAAATTGGCGATTAATTAATGGGGAAGAACTTTACGACTTAAACACTGACCCAGAGCAGCGTGTTAATATTGCGGAGCAACATCCTGAAAAATTGGATGAATTTAAAACAGCTTATGACGCTTGGTGGGCGGAAATTTCTCCTTCATACCAAGACCAACCATATATCTATGTTGGCCATGAGGCGGAAAACCCAGTAAAACTCTACTCGCATGACTGGCATACAGATGCCGTAGCAAGCCCGTGGCATCAAAGGCATATCAGAAGTGGCTACAGAGATAATGGCTACTGGTTACTAAAAGTGGCAGAAAGCGGCAAATACGCCGTTAAACTACGCCGTTGGCCTATGGAAACTAAATTAGCTCTGAATGCGGAAGCCCCCATTCGACCTGCAAAGGAAGGAACGAGTGTAAGAGCAAGTAAAAAAGGGAAGGCTTTGAACATTACCGCTGCCAGATTAGCGATACAAGACCTCGCTTTGTCTAAAGAAGTTGATTCTGATTCAGAATATGTCGAATTTGAAATCGAACTAGAAAAAGGCCAAACGCAACTAAAAACATGGTTTACTTTAGATAATGAAGAAGAACTAGGAGCTTACTTTGTGATAGTTGAGAAATTATAAAAAATGAAATTGAAAAATAAATACGCTTTTGTTATTGGAATATTTGCTCTAAGCAGCTGTAAGGAGAAAACATATTCTGACGAAATATACCAAAAACCAGAAATGGTTAGCGAAGCACCATCCACTTTCCTTTCTCCTGAAGAAAGCATGGAGACTTTTTATTTACCTGCTGGATACAAAGTAGAATTAGTAGCCAGTGAACCCATGGTGGATGAACCCGTGGCTATAGCTTGGGATGGCGATGGCAAAATGTACGTGGCCGAAATGAACACCTACATGCAAGATGTGGACGGCTCTGGCACCAATAATTCCATTAGCAAAATAAAGCTACTCATAGATACTGACGGTGACGGAAAAATGGACAAAAGCACTGTGTTTATAGATAGCCTGATGCTGCCTAGAATGATTTTACCACTAAAAGACGAGCTGATAGTAAACGAAACTTATTCGTATGATTTATGGAGTTACAAAGACACCGATAATGACGGCGTAGCCGACAAAAAGGAACGTGTTTATTATAATCCCAAACGGAGAGGAGGAAACCTAGAGCATCAGCAAAGTGGACTGGTTTGGAACTTGGACAACTGGGTGTACACCACTTATAATCCTATGCGTTTCAAATTTCAGGCTGGCGGAATTCAAGTAGATACGCTTGATAATATGCCAAGTGGCCAATGGGGACTTACACAAGACGAAATGGGGATTAACTATTACTCTTCTGCCGGAAGTGAAAACCCAGCTTATGGATTTCAACAGCCTCCAGCTTATGGAGATTATAACCCTGAAGGTAGATTGTCAGAAGGGTTTATGGAACCATGGCCTATAGTAGGCACGCCAGATGTGCAAGGTGGGCCAAAAAGACTGCGTGAAGACAATACACTAAACCATTTTACAGGTGTGGCCGGTCAGGAGATATTTCTAGGCCACAAACTACCTCCTTCTACCTACGGAGATTTGTTTATTCCTGAGCCAGTAGGTCGCCTTATAAGACGAGCAAAAGTAAAAACAGAGAATGGTAAGAAAGTACTTTATAACGCCTATGATGAAGCAGAGTTCATGGCATCTACTGACCTAAACTTTAGACCAGTGCAGGCCAAAACGGGCCCTGATGGAGCTTTATACATAGTAGATATGTACAGAGGAATTATTCAAGAGAGTAATTGGACTAGAGAAGGAAGCTCGCTGAGACCTGTTATAATTCGCAAAGAGCTAGATAAGAATATAGGGAGAGGACGAATCTATAGAATAGTACATGAAGACATTACTCCTGATGTAAAACCAAATCTTTCCAGTAAATCTGCCGAAGAGTTAATTCCATATTTGGGACACTCGAATGGTTGGTATAGAAATACTGCTCAAAAGCTGTTGATTCTAAATGATGACAAGTCTGTGGTGGAAGAATTAAAGGATATTGCTGAAAGCAATGTCTCGTTTTTTGATAAATTATTTAACAGCGACATAGACTTTGGAATAGAAAGAGTTCATGCATTATGGACGCTAGAAGGAATGGGTGTAATTGACAAAGAATTGATTACAGAAAAGTTAAAAGACGCAGAGCCAAGAGTTAGGATAACGGCCATAAGATTAAGTGAACGCCTTTTAGGCGATGGCGATGTAGACATAATTTCTAGTCTAAAGAACCTTGCACAAGATTCAGATATTGAGGTAGTCAATCAACTCGCATTAAGCTTGCGGTTTTCTAAAGACCAAAAAGCTACCGACATTTTGAATGAAATGGCCGATAAGTATTTTGAAAATGAGATAGTATCGCACTCGGTAAGCGAAAGCCTCAAAAAAGATGACTCTCAGCTGACACAATTAAAAGAGATGATTGCCGAAAGAAGTCTTGGTGAAAAACAAAGTATCTTAAGAGGCTATGACTCTTATAAACAGCTTTGTACTACTTGTCATGGTCCAGATTTAAAAGGCCTTGGCACAGAAGACGGTACATTGATTGCCCCTCCGCTTATAGGCAGTAAACGTGTAATTGGCGACAAAACAATACTAAGTAAAATACTATTGAATGGACTGATTGGCCCGATAGAGGGTAAAGAATATGGTATCATGATGGCTTTAAAAAGTAATAGTGACGACTGGATTGCAGATGTATTAACCTATGTAAGAGCCATGAATAATGAGGGTGGTGTCCATAAAAGAGTGGTAAGAAATGCCAGAGCTAAAACCGCCGATAGAGAAGACTATTGGACTTTAGAAGAATTGAGCAAATAGCCCTTAAATTATAAACACCCTATAGAACAAAACTTATAAAATGAAAAACTACGCTATTCTACTTGTGATTTTGGGAACCTTGTTTTCTTGCACTTCAGCGAACAATGAGGAGTCAAAAGAGCAGAAAAGACCCAATTTACTTTTTGTGTTGGCAGACGATCAATCTCCTTTTGACTTACAAACCTATGACCCAAACTCCATTCTAGAAACGCCTAACATTAGCAAATTAGCTAAAGAGGGAATTGTGATAGAGTCGGCCAGACACATGGGCTCTATGAATGGGGCTGTTTGTACGCCATCAAGACACATGACCATGTCTGGTAGAACGCTTTGGCATCTTCCAAACAGTGCCAAGGTTCAAAAGGACACCAGCTATAACATGATAGACGACCAAACCATAGGGGCAATCTTTAACAGAGCAGGTTACAAAACCATGAGAACCTGTAAAAAAGGAAACTCATACCCTAATGCCAATAAGCAGTTTACGGTAGTTCGTGACGCTACTAAACGAGGCGGAACAGAAGAAAGTGGTAGTGCATGGCACTCAAAACAAGTCTTGGAATATCTTGATGATAGAGAAGCCACCAAAGAGCAAGACCCGTTTTTTGTTTACTTAGGGTTCTCTCACCCTCACGACACCCGAAACGGAACACCTGAATTATTAGAAAAATATGGTGCAACAAACCATACGGACAAAAACAGCTTGCCATTGGCTAATCCCAAGCAGCCTATTCTACAAGATAATTATTTAGAAGCCCACCCCTTCTTTCATGGGCATCCAGAATTAAGAGATGAAGAGCGAGTAAGTGGTGTATGGAAAAACAGAGACGAAAACACCATTAGAAATGAACTTGGAAGAGAATACGCTTGCTCTGAAAATATTGATATTCAACTAGGTAAGGTACTTAAAAGATTAGAAGAACTTGGCGAATTAGACAATACCTATATCATTTATACTGCCGACCACGGCATGGCCATAGGAAGACACGGTTTGCAGGGGAAACAAAACCTTTATGAGCATACATGGCGTGTTCCTTTTATCATAAAAGGACCTGGTTTAGCTGCAAATAAGCGTGCCGAAGGCAACATTTATCAGCTAGACCTATTGCCAACTTTATGTGAATTAGCAGGCATAGAAATCCCAGAAACGGTAGAAGGGAAAAGTTTTGTGTCTGTATTAAATGGTGAAAAAGATGTCATTAGAGATGTGATGTATGGCGTTTATGCAGGCGGAACAAAGCCAGGCATGCGTACTGTCAAAAGCGGCGACTGGAAACTCATAAAATATGATGTGATGGATGGAGCAGTAAGAGAAACCCAGCTGTTTAATTTGGCTGAAAACCCAAACGAGTATTTACCAGAGCATAAAAAATCAGGTGAAATGGAAACCGACCTTGCGGAAAACCCAAAATATGCCGCTAAGCTAGCGGAAATGGAAGCCTTGTTATTAGAACAAATGGAACAGCACGACGACCCATACAGACTTTGGAATCAAACGAAATAAAATTATGAAAATTAAGTGGCTACTTTCAGCATCAAGCATTGCACTTTTTACGGTTGCGGTGTCATGTAATGTCAATACTAAGCAGGTTATCATTAAAGACAAAAGCTATAAGAGCAAGTTGATTTTTGAGGATGATTTTGACAAAGGTTTAGAAAACTGGAAAGTAGAGCAAATGCCCAAGGGAAATACCTTTGTTAGTAATAGCAAACTAGAAATAGATGATGTTTCTGGCTGCACGGTTTGGCTTAATAAAAAGCTAGAAGGGGCTATTAGCATAGAATACGACGTTTTTATTATTCAAGATGGAGGTGCTAACGACCGCGTGTCAGACCTTAACTGTTTCTGGATGGCCAATGACCCAGAGAATCCTGAAAACCTATTTGCGGCATCAGAAAAACGTGGTGGTAAATTCTCAAATTATGATTCGCTGAGACTATATTATATGGGTGTGGGTGGAAACGACAACGGCACCACCAGATTTAGAAGATACATAGGAAATGGCGAAAGACCCCTCCTACCCGAGCACGACTTAAAAGACGCCGAATACATGCTTGAACCTAACAAAACCTACCACATTAAGATTATAGCAAAAAACAATACGGTGCAGTATTATAAAGATGATGTTTTGTTTGTAGACTTCACTGACGAAAACCCTTATACGTCAGGCCATTTTGGCTTTAGAACTGTTAAAAATCACATGACCGTAGACAACTTTAAGGTGTATCAGATTGAAGCTGAACAATAAGCGTTTATCTGGAGACTTAACACCTACTATTATTTAGCAGCATTAAAGACTAAATTTTGCTAAAAACCATTGCTTCGGCAATATGCTTGAAGAAGGAACTAATATTAATTACAATCAAATGTTGCTGTGTCACCATAGTACTAAAACAACAGAAACCTCTCCGACTGCAGGCGGGGGTACACGCATGTAGTAGCATTGAATACTTTTTCGGTAATTAAAAACCTCCTAGATTAGATAAAATATTTGCGATATATCGGACATATGTCCTGATATATCGCTGTTGGGAAGCATTGAAAACGACCGCAGTACTTAATGAGGCAGATTAAAACATTTAGCGATTCTAGACTTGATACACAGTGTGCATATTGTGGTGCATATCCTGAGAATAGAGACCATGTTCCTTCAAAGATTCTTCTTGACAAACCTTATCCTGAGAATCTTCCTGTTGTTCCTTCCTGTGTTGATTGTAATAGTGGATTCTCAATTGATGAAGAATATTTTGCTTGTGCTATTGAATGTGCTTCATGTGGTACTACTGATATTGATAAATTATCGAGAGAATCTATTAAAAGGACTCTAACTCGAAACAACAAACTTCATGACAGACTTAAACTCGCATTGAATACCGATAAAGATGGTGGATTAAACATTGAGATAGAAAGATTTGAGAAGGTCTTGTTAAAATGTGCTCATGGACATTTAAAGTTTGAAAATAGTGAAACAGAATTTTCTAGACCAGACCAAGTTTGGTTTAAACCAATTCATTCATTGACTGAGGAGGAAGAATGTATTTTCTTTTCTGTATCTGAAATGATAAAAGCTCCAGAAATAGGTAGTCGGGCTATGCACAGATTGTATATAAATGAAGATGGGAAACCAATGGAGCATTGGATTAATGTACAAGATAATGTTTATTGCTATTTTGTATCAACATCAGTGGATGTAAAGATTGTTAGAATGATAATACGAAATTATTTAGCTTGCGAAATTGCGTGGCACAGATAAATGTTTTGATTCATAAATATTTGACAATAAAATATGAAGAAAATTAAATTAACTCCATTACAAGATATCGACCCAAATCAAGAATTTTGGCCCGGCACTAAATTGAGAGAGTTAAATGTTGGAATGAATGTGGAAGATAAGAGTGAGGATTTTTACGACTACATTTTAGCTTATGCAAATTGGGATAGTGGTTCAATGATGATTGTGAATATTACAGAAAATAACTCAAAAGCTGGCTCTGTTTATAGTGGGGTAATTCCTATTAGAACAGATTTAGGAAAAGCTATTGTGACTAAGGCAGGATTTCAACATACACTTGGAAAAGAATTATACGATTGGTATTTGATATTAGAAGAATATGAATAACAACGACTTGCCAATCGAGTAGACGGTCGGAGGCCGTAAAGCGTACGGTACGCCTCTGGTTCGCCAGCCCGGTCACACCACAATTCCATTGCGGCCTTCGTACGGTACTAGGCGTCCCCGTTTGAATCTCGGGTTGTAGGCGTTGATAGTAATCCAGCATACTTTCGTAACCTTAAATTTCAAGTGTGATAGTTGTATTTAATTCCGACTGCTATCGATAGAGCATTGAGCTGCTTCCTGGCAGACCTAATGCAAAAAAGCACTCCACATTCTTTAGACATTGACCCAAAGAAAAACGACTACAGACAATTGTCCGTAGCCGTTCCGAAACCTCTTTAACTATTGTTTTCTTTATTACTAACCAATTTAGTATCCTGGGTTTTGTCTTAAGCTGCTATTTAAACCCGTCTGAGATGTAGGTAATGGGAATAAATAATCATCTTTAGTAAAGTTACGTATTGTAGATGGCTGTACTATAAGACACCTTCTTTCACCTACTCCAGTCATAGTGCTTTCTTCTCCGTAACCATATTTAGAAGGATCATATAAGTCAATATTATCTTCATAAACAGTACCTTCTATCACCGCACCATAGATAGTTTCACCTAACTCTTGCTCTGCAATTCCCCAACGCTTTAGATCATTAAACCTTGTACCACCTTCAGCAAACAGCTCAATAGTACGCTCTCTTCTAATTTCAGTTTTTAAGTCCATGTTATTAGCAGACAAAAACGCGTTAGTTATTCCAGGTAAACCTGCTCTAGCTTTCACCAAGTTAATAGACTCAGCCATTTGAGCATCAGTCAAACTACCATTAAGTTCATATAAAGCCTCCGCATACGTTAAGTATACTTCTGCCAAACGTATAAATGGCATATCATAGGCTTCCGTTGTAGTAGCTCTATAAGCTTGGTCTGTTCCCCATTTCCAGCTCATAAACTTAGAGTTGAAGTAACCGAAGTTATTTGTACCACTTAAAAGCACATCGCCATTTTGAGGTATCTCACCAAGGTTTTTATGGTATGTGAAATATGCTCTCATTCTATAGTCCCTGTTCTGGAACTCATCAGGCGTATTTTCATAGCCCTGGAACTTAGGAGATTGGTCTATTGGTAAACCGTCGTCGCATAAAAACATATCTACCATTTTTCTGCTCGGTTTTACTCTACCTTCAAATACATGACTTACTAATGTTCCAGCTTGTCTGAAAGTGAAATCGTATTTATTATAGAAAATAAATTCCTTATTTGTCGCCTTATCTAATCCAGCTGGATTAGAACCACCATCTTCTAGGTTAAACAAGAAGTTTGAGCTCAACTTGTCAAGGTCATCATTGTGATCCCAAAGTTCATAACCACCGTTATCCATTACCGTTTTAGATAAAGTAGCTGCTTCTTGAAGGTAAGTATTAATATTAGCTTCAGAAAAACCTGCACTACCAGCTCCTGTAGAAGAACCGTCTCCGTCGGTGCTAGTACCTACATACTTCATCCAAGTAGCCTCATGCAAAAGCACTTCTGCTTTAAATGCCATGGCTGCCCATTTGCTAATTTTTCCTTTATCACCACCCGGAATATCTTGCTCTGTTGGTAAACCAGCAATAGCATCATCTAAGTCAGCCAAAATTTGGGCAACTACTTCATACCTGCTATTACGAGCACCAAAAAGCTCTTCTGAATCAACGTCTAAAGGCTCTGTAACGATAGGAACACCTCCAAAGCGTTGCACTAAAAAGAAATACTGCCACGCTCTATGAAATTTAGTAGCAGCTACGTACTCACCAATATCATTTCCTTCATAAGCCTCCGCTCTTGCCAATAAAAGATTCATATCTCTAATGGCAGTATAAGGGCCAGAATAATAAGCATCTTCTGCCGGAGCCTGCGTATCTCCTCTACTGTATTCTTGCATACCACCATCTTCGGTATAACCAACTAAGTCAGAACCATGGTCTGCATATATGCCTTGGTCATTCCATCTAATGAGGTTTGTATAAAATCTATTAGAACCTGTTAAAAAATGCTCAGCTTCTGTATAGTAAACGTCATCCGTTATTGAGGCAGGAGGTGTTAAGTCTATAAACTTATCTTCACAAGATGTAAAGAGCACCATCATGCAGGGTACTATTATGTGTATTATTTTTTTCATTCTTCTGTAATATTTTTTTGTTAAAACTTAGCTTAAAGAGATAATTTTAAGCCCACCGCCCAGGTACGCATGAATGGATAAACGCTTTCGTTTGTACTTGCTCTAAATTCTGGGTCATAACCGTCTTTCACACTTGTAAATTCGAACAAATCATTTCCTGATAAATAAATTCTGATGTTATCAATTGCAGAATTACCCACCTTAACATTTTTAATGTTGTAACCTAGAATTAAAGATTTCAACCTTAAATATCTATTGTTCTGTAATATGTGATCCTTACTTCTGTAATTCCAGCTAGATAATCCACGTTGCGTAGTTAATCTAGGGAACTCTGCATCTGTGTTATCTTCTGTCCATGTTCTTCCTAACCAAGTGTTAGATTGATTCTGCCATTCTGCCTGAAAAGGCTGAGCGAAATAACCTGTTCTGTAAATTTGCTGATTAATAACTCCCTGAAAGAATGAACTTAGGTCAAAATTCTTATACTTGATGTCAAAATTCAAACCGTATACATAGTGAGTAGCATTGTCTCCGTGATAAGTTAAATCATCTGTATTAATGGTTCCATCTCCATTAGAATCAACTACTCTCATATCTCCAGGACGTAAGGCATCATTTGAAGTCTGTGATGGTAATATCCCACCAGCGTTAAGGCTGTTGTAATAAGCATCCACTTCTTCTTGAGAACCGAAATATCCGTCAGTTTCCCACAGGTAGAAAGAGTTAATTGGTTTACCCAAAATATTTCTCCCTGCATCCGCAGCATTTAAATTCTCTACAATAGACTGTGCTCCATCATATTTAGTAATCTCATTTCTGGTATCACTCATGTTAGCACTTACAGTAAAGCTTAAATCCTTACCTATTTTATCTCTATATCCTATCATGGCTTCCCAACCGTTTGTCTCTAAAGTACCGATGTTAGTATATGGAGCCGCAGTTCCCAGCGTTTGAGGTAGAATACCTCTAACTAGCATACCAATATTCTTTTTCTGGAAAAGGTCAAATGAACCAAACACTTTATCTTGTAACAGACCAAAGTCTACACCGATTTCTGTAGTTGCAATACGCTCCCAGGTAGTAGTACTACTAAATAAACTACTGGCACTTGAAGTAGCTTGCTGAGCAGCATTGGTTTGACCAAAAACGGTAGTACCAAAACCTACAGTTGATAAATATCCAAAATTACCTATACCTGAAGTACTTCCTAATTCACCATAACCACCTCTTATTTTTAAGAAGGAAATCAAATCGCTGTCTACTAAGAAATCTTCTCTAGATAATATCCAACCAGCAGATACACTACCGTAGTTAGACCATTTACTACCTTCTGCAAATCTCGAAGAGCCATCACGTCTACCTTGTAATTCGAATAAGTATTTACCCTTGTAATCATAATTCAAACGTCCGATGTAACCGAAAAAGCCCCAAGTATTACCACCACCTGATGTTGTAACCAATTGGTCTGTAGCTCCAATGTTTAAATCATAAACTCCGTAATCCACAAAGCCATTTCTTCTCATATAGTACTCGTCAATCACACTTTTCTCAGCTTCTATACCTACCATACCAGATACATTATGGTCACCAAAGCTATTCGTGTAGTTTAAGAATCCTTTATAATTATTGTACGTTATGTTACCGTCTACGCCATTAGGACCTGTTCCTTCTTCTATAAAAGTGGTATTATTTATATTATTTGAGAACCCTCCTTGCCAGCTATATAGTGGTACCGTTACTGCATACCTTTGCCAAACACTGTTTTGTTTACTTAAAGCATAAGAACCTGTAACACTTAAATGGTCTGTAATATCATATGTAGCCTGTGTTGAGATTTTAAACTGCTCTCTTTTCAGATTTTCACGGCCAGCGTCTTTAACTTGTGCTATTGCATTTCTATCTCCAGTAATGTTGACTCCACCAAAATTGGCATAATACTGTCCGTCGTCATTATAAGTAGGAAATAAAGGAGCATCCCATGTAGCAGCTTCTCTAGCTAAACCAGCAGCTGGTCCAGAAAAACTATTATGAAAATAAGTAATATTGGTATTAAGATTTAATCTATCAGTAATGTCAATACCATAATTTGCAGAGAAGTTATATTTATCAGCAGTGTCGTCAGCAACTTTTAAACCACCAACATTTTTATCATAACCTGCCGACACACGATAATTACTCTTGGCTGTTCCACCAGAAACACTAATGTTTTGCTGAGTTGAAGTAGAGTTACCAAACATTTCATCAAATTTGGCAGAGTTACCTAACCATATATTCCCATTAATAGGCAAATCATAATACCCTTCATATCCAGAAGCTATCTTTTCTACTGTAGAGCGGTCGCTCCAAAAGAAATACCTTGGAGGCTTATTAGAGGCTAAGTCTTCGTCAACAGCCGCTAAGTAAAGCTGTCCATATTCTGACATTGTAGGTGATGGTGGGCGAATCCCCACAGTACCCATACGATAAACAGAACTTATTTCAACTTTAACATCGCCACTCCCTTTTTTAGTGGTTACTAATATAACACCACCCGCAGCACGAGAACCATATACAGAAGCTGACCCACCTTTTAAGACACTGATACTCTCAATATCATTTGGGTTCATATTATTAAAAGTAGATGAGTTTATAGAAGGTATACCATCTATAACTATAAGCGGGTCAATACCATTAATAGAAGAAGCTCCTCTAATTTGGAAATTAACGCCTTCATCACCCGGTCTAGAAGAAGTACGAGAAACTACTAAACCAGGAGTTCTACCTTGAAGAGCCAAAGCAGGACTACCTACCGCTAAATCTTCAAATGCCTCTGATGAAACTTGTTCTACAGAACCTGTTAACGTTTCCTTTTTTGCTGTACCATAACCTACCACGATAACCTCATCAAGCAACCGCTCATCGTCTGCCAAAGTAACGTTAATAATAGTTTGAGTACCTACTTGAATTTCTTGGCTTTGGAAACCAATAAAACTAAATACTAATATGGCATTGGCATCTACATTATCTATAGCATAATTTCCGTCGCTATCTGTAAATGTACCTTTTTGACTTCCTTTCACTAATACATTTACGCCAGGCATTCCCTTATTATCACTTGACGCCACTACTTTTCCAGTTATTCTTGCAGCAGCCTTTGATGCTTCAGCTGCACCTGCTGTTCCAATTGCTCCAGCAGTAATAAAGCCTATTATCCAAAATAGACTTAAAAAGCGGTTCAGATTTCTCCGATAATGTTGAAATTTTATCATATAAATTTTTCAGTTAAGGTTATAAAATGATTTTTGATTTTGATTCAATAAATTGCTTGAACAATATTAGAGACTATCGAGAAAAGGGAGTGTAAATTATTAGCCAAAAGCTATAACACATCGTCCATTTAGGGTGAGTAACTATAAATATTTAACTAGATGAGTGTACTATTTCACGTTTTAAGGTGCTTTTTGTTCTTTTTTTGAGATTTTCTTGCACTTCTGTTTTCGGAGAATTTGTATTTCTTAATTATAAAAAAAAGGCAAATGAATACACGAAGTTTTATATGTATTAAAGCCATTTTATTCTTGCTCCAGACGCTCTCTAATTCATTATAATGTTTGAAAATTCACTGAGATGTGATTTGGTAAGGCAAAAGCAGACAATGTTAAGCGAATGATATTGCATTATTTTTTAAAAACTCACACATTCGAAGAATTCTGAATTCGAAATTCTTCATTTGAGTATCAAAGGTTATTTAGAGAAATAGCAAGCCTCCTGAGGTTTTGAAGATGAATCTAACACGATAATGAGTGATATTTTATAGCCTTTGGTTCATAGTTTATCCAACCAA
Source organism: uncultured Arcticibacterium sp. (assembly GCF_964021845.1). Classification (NCBI taxonomy): domain Bacteria; kingdom Pseudomonadati; phylum Bacteroidota; class Cytophagia; order Cytophagales; family Leadbetterellaceae; genus Arcticibacterium; species uncultured Arcticibacterium sp. Next base: position 249,747 of record NZ_CAXHZC010000001.1, read on the forward strand.
CCTCCTAGAATATTTAAAATTGCAATTCAAGAAAAGAACAATTTTCTCACTTAATTTCAAATAAATGAAAACCCTAAAAGCCTTGTCTTGGCTAGCTGTTTTTTCAGTACTAGCGTGTACTTCATCAGAAGATAATGGACAATCCGACAGCTCTACTGCAGAATATAAAGTTTTGAGCGACTTAGCAGAGAAAACTAAAATTACGGCTAGTGCTCTCACAAAAGTGGATAGTTTCCCTAGAAATATCTCAGAAGGTAAAACCAATTGGAATTTGGTAGATGTTAAAGACTGGTGTAGTGGTTTTTGGCCAGGGGTCTTATGGTATGCTTATGAAGCTTCGGGTGATGAAGCGTTAATGAAAGATGCAATCCGTTTTACCTTACCTTTAAAAGAAATAGCATATAAACCAGCCGAGAATCATGATGTAGGGTTTATGGTGAACTCTAGTTACGGTAATGCATATAGGTTAACTGGAGACGAGGAGTATAAAGAAGTTTTGATAGCTGCCGCCAATAATCTAGTTACACTCTATGACCCTAAAGTAGGCACCATATTATCTTGGCCTAGCCAAATGGAAAATTACCAATACAATACCATAATTGACAATATGATGAACCTAGAACTACTTTTTTGGGCATCAAAAAACGGTGGAGGTCAAAATTTGTATGACGTAGCAATGAGTCATGCTGAAAAAACCATGGAGCATTTAGTACGCTCCGACAGTGCTCTTTACCATGTTGGCTCTTTTGACCAAAAAACTGGAAAATTCTTAAGAGGATATACACATCAAGGTTATGCCACAGAATCTATGTGGGCAAGAGGGCAATCTTGGGGTATTTACGGTTTTTCTGTTGCTTACAGAGAAACTGGCGACGAAGAGTTCTTGAAAACCGCTATAAGATTAACTGAGCATTATATTGACCGCTTGCCGGAAGACGGTATTCCTTTCTGGGATTTTGATGACCCTGCCATACCTAATGCCCCAAAAGATGCGTCTGCAGCAGCTGTGGCGGCCTGCGGAATGTTAGAGCTAGCTGGTTTAGTAGAAGAACCTGCACTTAAAGAAAAATATGAAAAGGCTGCTGAAAGTTACATTAGTAAATTATCAAGTAGTGAATACCTAAGTGGAGACACTAACGAAGCTTTATTGCTACACTCTACTGGGCATTATCCGCATGATTCTGAAATAGATATGCCTATTATTTATGCTGACTATTATTATATGGAGGCCCTTTTAAGATTAAAAAGGTTGAAAAACCCGTAATTAATAAGAGATATCGAATAGGATGAACAAATTTGCAAATGAAACTCATCTCGTTTTGTGAATTTTTAGGGTCAAGAACAAAAGTTGGGGAATTAATTTTCTAAGCATAAATTTGACAAAGTCTAAAAAGGAAGAATTCAATACTTCTACTAAACCTATTTGGGAAGTTTTGATTAAGTCAAAATATATTTCAGTTGTAATCTGAATTTTAATAAAGTCTCAAAAGAACATCAACGCATTGTTAAGAAATTTGATTTTTAATGCAAGGTCTTTATTTAAATAGCTAGAAATCGCAATTTTAATTTCCAAGAATACCAACATTCCCAAAATTCCTTTTTCTTTGCAGAAGAAATTGTTGCCATTAAGGTATCAAATATCAACCTCCTACAGAAGGAGGAAATTAACATCAAAAAACAAACATGTCAAAAGTAATCATCATAGGTGCAGGCGGTGTAGGAACGGTAGTTGCTCATAAATGTGCCATGAATAATTCAGTTTTTACGGATATTATGTTGGCAAGTCGTACAAAGTCAAAGTGCGATAAAATAGCTGCTGACATCAAAGAAATGCACGATGTTAGTATTTCTACTGCCGGTGTTGATGCCGATAATGTACCTGAATTGGTGGCTTTGATTAAGTCATTCGGGCCTAAAATGGTTATCAATGTGGCATTGCCATATCAAGATTTAACTATCATGGATGCCTGCCTAGAAACGGGCGTGCACTATATGGATACAGCCAATTATGAACCTAAAGATGTTGCCAAGTTTGAATACAGCTGGCAGTGGGCGTATCAAGAACGTTTCAAAGAAGCAGGACTGATGGCACTTCTAGGTTGTGGTTTTGACCCAGGCGTTACGCAGGTGTTTACGGCTTATGCCAACAAGCACTATTTTGACGAAATGCACTACCTAGACATCATCGATTGTAACGCTGGTGACCATGGAAAAGCTTTTGCTACCAATTTTAATCCTGAGATAAACATCAGAGAGATTACGCAGCCAGGTAGATATTGGGAAAATGGCGAGTGGAAAGAAATAGAGGCTATGAGCATTCATAAGCCTATAGATTACCCAAATATAGGTGAGAAAGAATCTTATGTTCTTTACCATGAAGAGTTGGAGTCTTTGGTTAAAAACTTCCCAACACTTAAGAGAGCACGCTTCTGGATGACTTTTGGTCAAGCCTATATCACACACTTACAAGTTTTAGAAAATGTAGGTATGACGAGCATAGCTCCAATCAAATTTCAAGGACAGGAGATAGTGCCTTTAGAGTTTTTAAAAGCTGTACTTCCGCCACCAGAATCTTTAGGGGAGAACTATACAGGTCAAACCTCAATCGGTTGTCAAATAAAAGGTATCAAAGATGGCAAAGATAGAACATACTATATCTGGAATAATAGCGACCATGCATTGGCTTACAAAGAAGTGCGTTCGCAAGCGGTTTCTTATACCACAGGTGTGCCAGCCATGATAGGAGCAATGTTAATGCTTACAAACGCAGAGTGGATGAAACCTGGCGTTTATAACTGCGAAGAGCTAAACCCAGACCCATTCATGGAGCAGCTAAACATACACGGTTTGCCATGGAATGAGAAGGTGGATATTGAATTGCCTCATGAGTATTAATAGAAACTCTTAGTTTTGAATAGAAATGACGCTTCTGAATTTGGGGCGTCATTTTTTCATCAATGACCTTTTTTTGAAATTGAGAGTGCATTATTTCTTGAGCAACAAGGATGTTTTAAGGTCCTTTAAGACAAATTGCTCTTCAAATGATTTAGTAATTTCAAGAATACAGTTTTTTCAAAAGATTGGTTTAGTATACTACTGCTGACAGCCAGCTCATTAATTTCTTCAACTTCTTGAATTACCCTGTTCAATTCACTTTTTAAGAACTCGTAATCAAGGTTTTTTAATTGTTTGATATTCTCAATTGTAAAGTCAAAGGCATGTATTCCACAACACATTCTCATGCAAATAGACTCCAAGCCATTAAATATTGGCGTAATTGGTTGTATTAGTTTGTCAATATTTAACCTTGGTTCTGATGCCCAATCGACATCCTTCCAAATAATATAATTTTCGTTTCCTAAATGAATATTATCCAAATTAGTTTTGTCAACCCATTGCTCTTCAGATTTGATGATATCATTTAGATTTCCTCCATTAAAATTCATTGGAAATTCTAAATGAAATATTTTGTTCTTCTTCAAATCAGCAATATTATGTTTAATTTTAAAATCTTCGCCTTCAATCATATGCTGTGATTTTAAAGATTGGAATAAATCAATAATGTCTATTTCATGTATATCTGAAACTATATTTAAATACTCTCCCTCTTTCATTTTTTTCGTTTATAGATTTCTTAAAAGTAACTTTTCGTTATCCTAATATCAAAAGAAACTCGTCTTTAAAAACTAATTTTGGAAAGTAAACTTCAAACTATTACAAACCTTAAACCATGAAAAACAAACTACTCTTAGCTCTATCATTCTGTACGGTCTTAAGCACTACAGCCCAAGAAAAACCAAAATGGGATGTCAGCGAACCTGCACTTCCTTATTCTGAAGTTAAAATAGAAACAGATGAGGGCACTTGGATGAATGTGGATGTAAGTCCAGATGGTGAACAACTAGTCTTTGACCTCCTTGGAGATATTTACACCATGCCTATTTCCGGCGGAAAGGCAAAACTGATAAGCGGTGGGCACACTTTTGAGGTGCAACCTCGCTTTAGCCCTGACGGTAAGAAAATAAGTTTCACGAGCGATAGAGACGGTGCGGATAATATCTGGATGATGAATACCGATGGCTCAGATGCAGAGCAAATTACCAAAGAAGATTTTAGATTGGTTAATAATGCGGTTTGGAGTTTAGATGGCGACTATATCATTTGTAAAAAACATTTTACTTCTGGACGTTCTCTAGGAGCGGGGGAAATTTGGATGTACCATACTTCAGGTGGGAAAGGAATTCAATTGACAAAGAGAAAAAACGACCAACAAGACGTAGGTGAGCCTTGGCTGTCACCTGATGGGAAATACGTTTATTTCAGTGAAGACATGTATCCTGGCGGAGCTTTTCAATATAATAAAGACCCTAACAGCCAGATTTATGTTATTAAACGCTATGGCTTAGAGGATGGTAAAACAGAAACCGTTACGGGTGGTTCTGGCGGAGCTATCCGTCCAGTCATTTCACATAATGGGGAGTTGATGGCCTTTGTGAGACGAATCAGAGAGAAATCTGTTTTGTTTTTACATGACCTTAAAACGGGTAGAGAATGGCCTATTTATAAAGACCTCAGCCAAGATCAACAAGAAACGTGGGCCGTTTTTGGAGCGTTTACAGGTTTCAACTGGACTCCAGACGATAAACATATCATAGTTTGGGCTCAAGGGAAGATTAGAAAAATTGAAGTAGGTTCTGGTGACGCCTCTATTATACCTTTTCAGGCAAGTGCCAATCATAAAATAGTGAACGCTTTACGTTTTAAAAATGACGTGGCACCAGACCAATTCACCGCTAAAGCCATACGCCATGCAGTTACTTCACCAGATGGCAAACTTTTAGTTTTTAATGCGGCGGGCTATTTATGGAAGAAACAATTGCCAGATGGTAAACCAGAAAGATTAACTGATGGCGAAGATTTAGCGTATGACCCTTCTTTTTCAAAAGATGGTTCTAAGCTACTTTATGTAAGTTGGAATGATGTGGAAATGGGTGCGATACATATGCTAGATTTATCAAATTCAGAATCCCAAAAGATAAGCACAGAAAAAGGCATTTATCGAATGCCAGTTTTTTCGCCAATTGATAATGATTTGATAGTCTTCAAAAAGGAAGGTGGCAGTTCAGAATTAGGTTATGAATATACCAAAGAGCCAGGGATTTATATTTTAAACCGTGAGTCTAAGGAGGTCGAAAAAGTAGTCGATGGGGGTGATTTTCCAAGCTTTAATAAAGATGGAAAACGAATCTATTATCAATCGGGCGGTTTGACTAAAACGCTGTATTCTGTGAATTTGGCAGGTGAGGACAAAAGGGAACTTGTTAAATCTAAATACACCAATCGACTGCTGCCAAGCCCAGATGAGAAATGGGTGGCCTTTACCAATTATTTTAAAGTCTATATAGCTGCCATGCCGCTAACAGGACAGACACTTGAAATTGATAATAATACCAAAAGTTTACCCATAGCCCAGTTGGCTAAAGATGCAGGAATTAATATTCATTGGTCAGCGGATAGTAAAAAACTGCATTGGACTATGGGCGAGGAGTATTTCAGTAAAGAAATAAATGAGCGATTTGCATTTTTACCTGGTGCTCCTGACTCACTTACTGGTCCAGATTCCACGGGCCTAAAAATAGGCTTGGTTCTAAAAGCTGATAAGCCGGAAGGAAAAATAGCTTTTACCAATGCTCGAATTATCACTATGAAAAATGATAAGGTGATAGAAAAGGGGACGGTGCTTATTGATGGAAATAAGATATTGGCCGTTGGTAGAGTTTCTATACCTAAAGATGCCAAAGTTATTGATGCCTCTGGCAAAACCATTATGCCTGGTCTTATTGACTCACATGCCCATTTAGGGCAATTTGGAACAGGGCTTAGCCCACAAAAACATTGGCAATATTATGCAAATTTGGCTTATGGAGTCACCACTGCTCATGACCCATCATCTAGTTCAGAACTGGCCTTTTCGCAATCTGAAATGGTGAAAACAGGCACAATGGTAGGGCCAAGACTCTTCACTACCGGAACTATTTTATATGGTGCAGATGCCCTTTTTAAAGCTAATATCAATGATTTAGAAGATGCCAAGTCGGCCGTTTATAGGACTAAGGCTTTTGGGGCATTTACAGTGAAGAGTTATAATCAACCTCGACGAAATCAACGCCAGCAGGTGATTAAAGCTGCTCATGATTTAAAAGTGGCTGTGGTGCCGGAAGGTGGTTCTACTTTCTTTCATAACCTGACCATGGTGCTAGATGGCCATTCCAGTATAGAACATAATATTCCAGTGGCTCCATTATATAATGATGTTATCAAGCTGTGGGGGGCTAGCGGAACATCATATACGCCTACCTTAATCGTTAATTATGGAGCCGTGAATGGGGAGTATTATTGGTATCAAAACACCAATGTTTGGGAAGATAAAAAGCTCTTGACTTTTACCCCAAGAGAAATAATTGATAGCAGGGCTAGGCACAGAACCATGATACCGATGGAAGAATATGAAAACGGTTATATCAAAGTTTCAAAAAGTGCCAAAAAACTAAGTGATGCAGGTGTAAGAGTTAATTTAGGAGCTCATGGGCAACTTCAAGGATTAGGCGTTCACTGGGAGTTATGGATGCTTTCACAAGGAGGAATGACTAATATGGAAGCCCTTAAAACGGCAACAACTAATGGGGCAATGTTGCTGGGAATGGAAGAGGAAATAGGCTCTTTGGAAAAAGGGAAACTGGCAGATTTAATAGTGCTAGATAAGAATCCTTTAGAGAATATCCGTAACTCTAATTCGGTTATCTGGACTATGGTAAACGGCAGGCTTTATGAGTCCAATACCCTTAACGAAAAGGGTAATTATGACAAGTCAAAAGGAGTGTTCTTTTGGGAAGAAGGGAATGCCGTTTTGGATTGAAATTCTCCGAAATTAAACTAAAGCCCTTAGACATCCGATTTTATGATAAAGGTATTTTTATCTTAATGTCACTCCCTTTACTGTTATCTATTGATAGTTTACCATTAAGTTCTTCCACCCTGGTTAAGATACTGCTTATACCCAGGCCTTTTGATTTGATATTGGTAAAACCTATGCCATCATCTGAAACTCTGAGGCTAACATTTTGAGCATCGTCTGATAAAATTATTAAGGCATTTTGAGCATCGGCATGTCTAAGTACATTATTTGTTAATTCTAAAACAATGGCATAGATATTAACATTGGTACGTTGCGGCAATCTTTGATTAAGGCTATGATTAAAGGTGAAATTTGTCTTTTTGGCTGCATTTAATTTTTTGATAAGCCTTTCTATCGCCATTTTAAGACCACCTTTTTTATCCAGCTCCTTCGGTGAAAGATTGTGAGAGATAAGCCTTATATCATTATAGGCATCTGAAGTCATGGTTTTTATATTAGCATAAAGACGCTGTTCTCTTTCATTTAAGGCCTTTGGGTCTAAGGCTTCTAAATTCATGCTTATGGCCGAAAGTACAGAGCCAAGATTATCATGCAAGTCAGAGGCAAGGCGTTTTCTTTCCTTCTGCTGCCCTTTAGAGGTAGCCACCTTTATTTCTTCTAAAGCGGAGAAAAGTTCAGAAGTACGAGTTTGTACTTTCTTTTCAAGCGAGGTGTTTAGAAGTTCAATGTCATTTTTTTGAGCCTCTATAAGCACGTTTTTTCTTTCATTCTTTCTCCATGCAAAAAACGCGAGTAAAACCAAGACAGCCAGAAAGCCTAGGCCACCAGCCAGAGCATATTGGCGGGTTTTTTGAATATTTAATTCCTGATTTAAGAGTTTGTTTTCAGTTTCGCGTTCTTCTGCGTTAAACGTCTCTCTTAGCTGACTCACTCTAGCATTGGTTTGCTCATTTAGGTAAGATTCTGATAACTCTCGAGCTTTTTTATGGGCTTCAAAAGCTTTTTTAAACTGCCCGGCTTCCGTATAGTTCTGGGCCATTATATCTAATGTTTGTAGCTGAAAAGTTTTAGATTCTATTTCGTTGGCAACAGAGAGAGCTTCATTCAATAGTGCTATGGATTTATTCAGCTCACCATTTTTGAGTAAAACAACCGCCATTCCACTCAAATTATGCCATAGGTCTCCTTTATTTTGAAGTTTTCGAGCCATAGCGATATTCTCTTTGAAAATATTTTTTGCTTTACTAAAGTTACCCATGTCTCCGTGTAAAACAGCTAGGTTTACCATGACGGATAATGTTCCCAACGTATCAAATGCAATTGCTTTTAATTCCAAGGACTTTTCATACATCATTAAAGCACTGTCAAGTTTGTTCTCCCTTTTATAAGCTACCCCAAGGTTGGTGAAAAAAGCTGAAGCTGTTTTTGGATTTGACTTTATGAGGGCTTCATTTCTAGTCGGTACTAAGTATATTTCTTTAGCTTCCTGATATCGCTTCATATCCATATAGATAAAGCCCATATCTCCATAAGCTTTTAATTCCTCCTCGGGACGATTAAATTTTTTCGTTAAATCCAGGAAAATAAATTCTTCTTTAAGCGATTCTTCATACATACCACGCCATGCCAATGATAAGCCACAGAACCTGTGGCCATAAATTTGACCAATTTCATTATTTTTTTCATGGCCAAGCTTTTTCATTTGTGTAGCTACTATGAATAGTGAATCCCTTTTTGACTCGTCATAAGTAAATCTAAAAGCTAACTTATTTAAACGGTCAATTTCGGCGTCTCCAGAGGGCGGTTGAGAAAAACTTACAAGGCTGTTCAAAATGCATGGAATCATAAAGAAAATCACTTTGAGAGATTCTTGAAAATATTTGCTGTGTGGTAGCTTCATGAATTACTTTTTTTGAGTTCCTGATTTGTTCGAATTACAAGTAAATGAATAAATGGTGATTAGAAAGGCAAAAGCCTAAGTAATGTACAGAATGTCACCTGATATAGTGACAAAAAATCATGCACTTCTTGTATTGAATTGTTAATTTGCCCTACAGACCTTTGTAAACAAAAGCCATGACTATTAAAGTTTTTATTACTGACGACCATTTATTGATATTGGAGGGACTATCCGCAATATTTGAAACAATAGAATGTATAGAGGTAGTTGGCATAGCTCAATCTGCACAGGAAACACTTCAAAAAATTGCTGTATTGAAGCCTGACTTATTAATAACTGATTATCACATGCCAAAAATGGATGGTCAGGAATTGCTAAGAGAAGTAAAGAAAAGCTTTCCTGAAATAAAAGTTCTCATATTAAGCATGCATGAAGAGATACCAGACATCATAAAGTTATTAAAAGACAAGGCGGATGGTTATATCTTGAAAAATTCAGGAAAAGAAGAGTTTATAGTAGCTATTCAAAAAGTATTTAATGGAGAAAAATACTTTTCATCCTCCATAGTGCAGGATTTAATCTCAGGTTTAGAAAATCCACTACTAGATACCCGCTCACTTTCTAAGCAAGAACTTAAAATTGCGAAAGCATTGACCTGTGGTCTTTCAGGTCCTGAAATAGCTAAAGAATATTTTATCTCCATCAACACTGTCAATACACATAGAAGACGAATCTATTGCAAATTAGGCATCAATAGTTTACAAGAATTGGTTCGTTTAGGTGTTCAAAAAGGCTGGTTAAAATAGCCGTAATCTACTTTGTTTCTACAATTTCTTACCCTGCAAAACTATCAAAAGGACAGAACACTGTGAACGCAGTGTTTTTCTGATCAAACTAAACCAAGTTGATTTGTCAATTTGTAATCAGATCGGGTGACAAAATATCACATGATTATAGAATTGTACTCGGTTGTATTGGTTTCCAACTTTGTGTAAACAAAATGAGCCAAGAAAATGAGTTACAACTTTAATGAGGTACGTGCTATACAAAAAGCACAAATTATTCCGCCAGACATAATAAGGATAGAGGCTGACATTAACTACAGCATTGTTCATCTCACGAGTGGTAAAAAAATAATTCTTGCCAAGACGCTGAAACAATTTCAAGAGATGCTGGATCCTCAAAATTTTGTAAGACCGTGCAGGTCACATCTTATCAATACCAGATTTATTAAAAAAGCAAGCGAAACTAAGGTGATACTTAAAAATGGCTTCCAGTTGCCCGTTTCCAGGAGAAGAAGAATTGGTCTGATGACCATAATTAATATAACCAATAACTAAACATTTATTTAAGCAATGAGAAAAATTATACTACTTTCAAGTGCCTTCTTGTTAAGCATAGGCCTTGGTTTTGGGCAGAGCATAGAGCTAACACCCGATGGATACGATGGAAACCATAGCACAGGGAACCAAATAGAAATAAAAACGAACGCAATTCCCATAGTTAATATGTTTCGTCATAGTGGAACTATCAGTTCACCTGGAGCAACTCCTGCGAATTTCACAATAGGTAGATTTTGGGGTGGGGGCCACTCTGGAGAAGGTTTTGTAGAAGGAACTTCTAGAATAGACTTTAGAACTACTGGCTCTGCTTTCACATCAAAAAACTTCGGTTCATTTATGCGGTTTTATACAACTGCTGAAGGTACGACAACCGCATCGGAACGTATGAGAATAACTGACATTGGCGATGTAGGTATAGGTACAGCGGCTCCAGAAGAGAAACTTCATGTTAAAGGTGGTGACTTCCTTCTTGAAGACACAACGCCTTTCTTTGAACTTAGAAACACTGGAGATGCTGGTGCAAATGGAATTACTTTCGCAAATTCAACTGGTCAGACCAGAGCTCAAATAAAGTATACACCCCTAGATTCGCAAAAGGGAGTAATTCAGATGCTTGAGGGCTCGGGTTCAAATAACGGTTTATTTTTTATTGATGGTCCTGGTACGGCGAATAGCGGAAATAATCTTGGTATTAATGAAGATGAGCCTAGAGCAAGATTACACATTCGTTCTAATAGTCAGCCAACAAACCCTAGTTTGTTAATTGAGGAAAATAATAATGGTTCTGTAGATGCTATAACATTTGAAAATTTTTCCTCTTCAGAAAAATGGCATATAAAATACCAATCTAACGATACTGATGCTAATGCTAACTTTAGAATTAATGCGAGTAATACAGGAGATGTAGCCACTTTTACTGGAGATGGGAACACCAAGTTACACGGTTATACGCAACTCGGAGACTCAGCTCCAAAAATAAAAATGAAAAGGCTTACTGGTACAACTGCTAGCACAGAAGGTACAACATCTTATATCGCTCATGGTTTAGGTGCAAATAGAATTTTAGCGGTAGATGTTCATGTTAATTACGCTACTAATACCTATGTGCCAGAAAATCATCTTGAGCACAGTAATTATCAATTTAGCTATATTCACGATAATGTAAACATAAGAATCTATACAAAAGCTGGTAATAGTGCCAACATATTGAGCAAACCAGTTGTGGTCTTGGTTACCTACGAAGAATAAACAATAAGCGATATACGAAAAGCCATCTTATACTAAAAAATGAGATGGCTTTTTTTCATTGTTAGCCGATACACTTTTTCTGAGAGATTAAACTAACTCAAAACTTAGTCTAAGCCTACTTTCATGGTAGAAATGGCCTACTTTTTACGCATCTTAATTCCGAAATATAGTAGGAGACCTATAACGATAAGCACAAGTATAATTCCAAAATTCATACCTGCTTTAAAGATGCCAGCTATGGCAGCACAGCCAGTTAAAAGGGTGGAAAGGGGTAATAAAAGAGCGGCTACAAATATTGACTTTTTCATGGTGTTCTTTTTTGAGTTTTAATTAAAGCGTTCTTAGTTTTTACTTATTCTTAAAACAATATTCCACATAGCTTTTATGTCCAAAAGCTCTTTTGGGCTACTTTAGATAATAGTTGTAATAAACTATGATTGTGGAATGTGTATTTTAGTTCCCAAGTACTTTACAGCTTAAATCCACACTTACGGGAAGAAAGGATTTAAGAGAGTTTATCCACGCAAAGAAGATGAAACAGGACTTACGCTCAAACTGACATTATCCTTTCGGAATTGAAAATATCCCTTCATAAATGTCTCAAATACACTTTATGCTTCCTGAAAGCTTATAACTAATTTTTTAGTTATAAGCTTTGTTTCTTGAAATATTCCTTATACATTGAGCATAAGAAGGGCCGGCTTCCTGTATCATACTAGTTAATTTCTTATTAAATATTCCAGAATTTCTGGCAGGGGATTTCTTTGACCAAAAAACGAATTTCAATAATGGAAAACGAGAAAGATTTTAAAACACTAGACGACATGCTTTTTGAAAACAGAAATAAAGAGTATGGTGCTTATGACCTCCGAAAAAAGTACAGTTCACATTTGACAAGAGCCTTTGTGCTTGGCGTTTCAGGAGTAGTCTTTATTTCACTTAGTAGTTTTTTTGTAGTAAAATCAAAAACGATAGAAGTGGTGCCACAAGCCAATCCTTACACAGTTCATGATTTGGAAAAGTGGTTTGAACCACCAGTGGATTTGCCAAAAGAAAAAGAGCCGATTCCACCTGTAAAACAAGAAGTTTTTGAGCAGGTTGTGATTCCAGAATTTGTAGAGCCTGTGGCAGATACAAAAGAGATTGTAGAAGCGGATGTTCCTACTGATGAGCAAGTAGAAATAGCAGTTATAAGTACTATCAAACAGGAAGGAAAACCCTCAACGGATATCTTCGAGAATTCTGGACCCAAAATACTAGATGGCTTAGCCATAAAAGCACCAGAACCACCAGTGGAGCCTAAAGTAGAAAAGGAGTTTTTAAGCTCTGAGATTATGCCCGAGTTTGAAGGTGGACTAAAGAAAATGTATAAATGGCTAGGTCGAAACCTCAATTACCCAAGAAATGCCACGGTAAATGGTGTGGAGGGTAAGGTTATAGTGACTTTTATTGTTGAGAAAGATGGAAGCATCTCTGATGTCAAAGTGCTGAAAGGAATAGGTTTTGGCTGCGATGAAGAAGCGGAACGTGTCATTAAAAAAATGCCTAAGTGGAAAGCAGGAATACAAAATGGAAAACCCGTTAGAGTCAGATATACCATTCCTTTGAGTTTTCAAATTAACTAGAACTTAAGAGTGTCTCATTTTTGAGGAGTGTGACACTCTTTTTTAAAACATGTGTTGTTCAAAATGCTAGGAAATACGTATGAATAATTGTATAATTGATGGAAATATTTCAATAAATATATTTGGATATGAGTTTAAAAAAGTGGGCATACGGAATTAAGGGTAAAGTGAAAATAGCAGCAGTGCTTGGTGGCGTACTTTCTCTTTTACTTTGGAGCAATTTGATGGACAGAAAGCGTGTAACACAGCTTCAGACGTCGTTTTCGGCCATATATGAAGATAGACTCATGGTAGAAGGTTTCATTTTTGATTTGTCTTCTATCCTTCATGAGCGAGAGCAGCTAGTAATTAGTAGCTTAAACTCTCATCAACTTAATGCCGCTACCTCAGCTCATTTAAAGGCTTTAGATGTTAAAATGTCTTCTCTGGTAGAAGATTATGCTTCTACTCAATTTACAGATTTAGAGAAAAGAGTTTTCTTAGAATTTAAAGAATTAGTGCCTTCTATCTCTCAAATAGGATATGATTTGAAGGATAATTCTCTTGCTGAAACCAACAAAACGCTCACGCACAAAGGTTTAGCTAAACTTACTGTACTCTCAAATATTCAAACTTCGGAAGGGCAACGACTTTGGGAGGAGACCAATGGTATCATGCTCCAAAAACAATCTTCTTCACAGTTTGAAATCATTTCATTGATAGCTTTAGCCATCATGATTCAGGTTCTTTTGTTTTCTTCCACATCTGTTTTCAAAAAAATCCAGCAGAAACCGCATTTGAACTAAGGGAAATTGCAACTTTTGTAAAAAAAAGAAACCGTTGTAATGGATATTTCATCAATACCCTCTCCTTGTTACGTTTTAGAAGAAGCCAAGTTAGTAGATAATTTAAGGTTAATAAACTCTGTTCAGGAGCAAAGTGGAGGTCATATTATTTTGGCTTTGAAAGGATTTTCCATGTACAAAATGTTTCCGCTGGTTAAGCAATATTTGAGCGGAGCTACGGCCAGTAGTCTAAATGAGGCACGTCTTATTTTTGAGGAAATGAAATGCTTAGCTCATACTTATGCCCCTGTTTATAAACAGGAGGAGTTTGAGGAGTTAATGAGTTATAGTTCACATATTACCTTTAATTCTTTAAACCAATACGAAACCTATAAAGAGCAGGTAAAGAATTACTCTTGCCCTATATCTATGGGTTTAAGAATTAATCCACAATATGCCGAGGTAGAAACCGATATGTATAACCCCTGCATAGTAGGAAGCAGGTTAGGGATTACCAGAGAGGCTTTAGGAAAAGAACTACCAGAAGGTATTGAAGGACTTCACTTTCACTCTTTATGTGAAAATGATTCTTTTGTTTTAGAGCGTACACTTGTTCATGTAGAAGAAAAGTTTGGAGACTTACTGCATCAAGTGAAATGGTTAAATATGGGCGGCGGTCACCTTATGACACGTTCTGGTTATAATATTGGCCATGTTGCCAAGCAAATTGAAAGACTAAGAAAAACGTACAATATTGAAGTGATATTAGAGCCTGGTTCTGCTATAGCTTGGGAAACTGGCGTTTTAGTGTCGACCGTACAAGACATTGTAGATGCTCAGGGGGTTAATGTTGCCATATTAGACGTTAGTTTTGCAGCCCACATGCCAGATACTTTAGAGATGCCTTACAAACCACGTATTTTAGGAGCATATCAGACAGAACTTCCGGGAAAACATAACTATAGAATGGGTGGAACCACATGTTTAGCTGGTGATTTTATGGGAGACTACGCCTTTGACGAGCCTCTAAAGATTGGAGATAAGGTGGTTTTTGATGATATGATTCACTATACCATGGTGAAAACTACCACTTTTAATGGCGTTGGTTTGCCTTCTATTGGTGTTCTTAAATCAGACGGTAGTTTTGAATTGCATAAGAGCTTTGGCTACCAGACCTTCAAAGAGAAACTATAAAGGCTTCTTTACCTGAAAATTAGAAGTATGGAGGATTTATCTAATGGTAAGGTTTGAGTAGGAATTATCCATTATTTTTGTTCAACCATAAGAACCCAAAATGAAAAAGATAATCTTAGTGCTTCTTGCTTTTTGCACTTCGCCCAGTTTTGGGCAGCTTACAGCAAATGATGTAATCAATAAAATTAAGGCTGCGGTAAACTGTGAATGGTCTGCTGAAACTGTGGATAACGTAAAGGCTGGTGACCCTAATACGGAAGTAAAAGGAATAGCTACCACTTTTATGGCTACGCTAGAGGTGCTCCGAAAGGCAAATGCCACGGGCTTGAATTTTGTAATTACGCATGAGCCTACTTTTTACTCGCATACAGATGACTTAAGTACACACGCCGACTCTCCAATTCAGCAAGCTAAACTGAAGTTTATAGAAGATAATAATATGGTGGTTTGGCGTTTTCATGACCACATTCACAAGAACAATCCTGACATGATTTATGAAGGCGTGATTGATGTTTTTGACTGGAAACAGTACAGAAAGGACGGTGTGTTTTTTGAGATTCCAGAAATGACCTTAGCAGAGATAGTAGCCGATATTGAAACTAAGTTTGGAGCTAAAACACTTAGAACTGTAGGTGACCCAGAAGAGAAATTTACTAATGTAGGCATGGCTTTAGGTGCTTCGGGCTCTGGAAGTCATTTTAATAGATTAGCTAATCCAGCCACAGAGCTTTTAATAGTAGGGGAGACCAATGAATGGGAAACGGTACCTTATGTACAAGATGCCATTTCGCTAGGTTACAAGAAGGCTTTAATAGTGATGGGTCATGCGGATTCTGAAGAGGCGGGTATGGCTTACTTTGCCAAATGGTTACAAGAACTTTATGAGGAAGTGCCTATTAAATTTATAGAAGCTAAAAATCCATATTGGCGTTCTAAATAGGTTTTTAATCAATCTGAATTATAATAGTTGACGTGTCAATCCGTTCATTTTGAAACTTTTAATATCTTCACAAGCCAAAATAACCCATTGATTTGAAAAGCCTTTATTTGATCCCGTTCACAAAAATCCCATACTTTATCTTTATAATGTTTGTTGGCTTTTCAGCCAGTAGTCAAATAAGTATTCAGTTCCCTACAGAAAGAGCAGTTTTTCAAAGAAACTTGACTAATGAAGGCGATATATACATTAGCGGTACTGTAGCACAGCGAGTAGACCAAATTCAGGCTCGTCTTTTAGAATATCGCGACGGAAGTTTAACTGAGTTTCTAGATTGGACGGCGATTGAAAATAATTCAAACATTGGAAGTTTTAAAGGGAAATTGACCGTTAAAGGTGGTTGGTATCAACTTCAAATTAGAGGCTTGTTAGGAGAAGAGGAAGTTGGAATAGCTACGCTAAATAAAGTTGGAGTAGGAGAGGTGTTTATAATTTCTGGTCAGTCAAATGCACAAGGTGTTCCAGGTTACGGAGGTACAGGAGCAAAGGACGATAGAGTGAATACGGCAGATTTTTTGAATGAAAATTTTAGTAAAGAACCCAATACAGAACTCGTTTTTAGCCAATTAAACGACAATGCTAATATTGGGCCCATTGGACTAACGCCATGGTGTTGGGGTCAAATAGGCGATAGCCTAGCTAAGAGATTAGATGTGCCAATCATGTTTTTTAATACAGCCTTGACCCGAACTCTTAGTAGTAATTGGTATCAAAGTTCCATTGGTCAACCTACTAAAGATGCTATTTTTCAGGGTTTCTTTCAGCCAGGTTTTCCGTATCAATACTTAAAAACTGCGATGAAGCACTATGCTTCACTTTTTGGTATTCGGGCGGTTTTATGGCATCAGGGAGAAACAGATACATATCCGGGAGTACCGGTAGAAGACGAGATTTTCGGCTATTATAAAGGTATTATTGAAAATATCAGGTCAGATTTTGGGCATAACATGGCTTGGATGTTTTCGCGTGTCTCTTATAGTGATGGAAGAACCTCCCAAGTGGTTCTGAACTCGCACGATAGAATTATTAATGAGCCTGGGTTTAACATTTACGAGGGACCGTCTACAGATGCTCTTATGATACCAAGGTATGACGGTGTGCATTTTGGTAATACTGCGGAGGTTAAAGGGCTAGAGCAGTTGGCGGAGGCTTGGTTAGAAAAATTGAATAACAGCTTTTTTGATGCTTGTGAGCCCGTTTTATTAAATCCATTGGTTGATTTGACAGTGGAGTGTTTTGAAAATAACCAGGCGAGAGTAAGTGTTCCTGAAAATTATAGTATTTACCGATGGTCTGATGGCGGCGGTGGAAATGAACGTTTTATGCCTGCTGGCGTAGTTTCTGCCGATTTAACAAACCGTTTAGGGAATTTCAAAATAGGAACGGCAGTCAATATAGATGCGGTAGTTTTTGACCAACCAACTGTTTTTTCAAGTAAGACCTTTATCTGTGATGAAGAAACTTTAGTACTTTCTAGTGACGCTAGGTTTACGGATATTATTTGGAGTAATGATGCCGAAACGCCAGCCATAGAAATTCTAAGGGGGGGGGCTTTTTCTTATCAAGCAAAAAATGCCATTGGTTGTGAGTACAGTGCTGAAAACTTAGTTATTGAAGATATTCCTCTTCCTACTTTTGCTAAAAGTGTTGGTATAACTATTAATAGCACTGTAGCTTTGGCTGATACCACCGTAGGCTTTTGTGATGGAACTAGCCTTTCGGTAGAAGCAAATGCTGGTTTTGATACCTACTTTTGGTCTGATGGAGTTGAACTGCAAAATCGACTTATTGATGATATAGCCACTGTTTCTTATTATGGAAGTTATGCTCCTGGTTGTATTTCAAAAACATCACCACTTTTATCGGCTGTAAAATACGAGAATCCAGTAAAGCCAGTCATATCTTCAGAAGCTATATTTGACGTGAAGATTGATAATGAAACCGATTACGATGGCTTTCAGTGGGAGAAAGATGGTCTTGTGATATCTCAAACGAGTTCTAATATCAAAGTTTTGGAAAGTGGCGAATTTACGGTGAGTGGCTTTAAGACTTATGAGAATGGCGTGCTTTGTTATTCAGAAATGTCAGAAGCTTTACAAAAAGATATAGTAAGTGTTGACATGAACGTGGCTTACCCCAACCCTGCGGAGAATTTTGTTTATTTAGAGTCACCAGAAATACAAACTAATGTTAAGATTAGCCTTTATGATGAAAAGGGGAAAAGAGTTCTTCCATTAATTCCAAGAGCTACTTGGGAAACAAGAATTTCTATTCCAGTTAGTAAATTGTCAGGTGGAGTCTATATTTTAGTGATGGAAAGTGACCAAAGTCTATTGAGAAAGAAAATAGTGATTCCTTAAACTTCTTGCTTAGATTTTGTAGCATTGTAAGCTTTTCTTTGAATCTCAAAGTTCTGCCTTATTTAAATGAAGTTATACCTTATAGATTTTTTGATAATTCTGCTCTATTTGGTCGCTACGGTGGCCATAGGCCTTGTTTTAAAGAAAAGGGCGGAGCGTTCTAAAGCCGACTATCTCTTAGGTGGCAACAAAATTCCTTGGTATTATCTAGGACTTTCTAATGCCTCTGGCATGTTTGATATTTCCGGCACCATGTGGCTGGTTACTTTGCTTTTTGTTTATGGTTTAAAATCTGCTTGGATTCCATTTCTTTGGCCGGTTTTTAATCAGATATTTCTCATGGTTTTCCTTTCCATATGGCTCAGGAAATCTAATGTAACCACGGGAGCAGAATGGATTAATACGCGTTTTAGCGGAAAAGGTGCAGCTTTATCTCACAGTATTATTGTAGTTTTTGCCATCATTTTGGGCATGGGTTATTTGGCTTATGGTTTTATAGGTATAGGCAAGTTTGTTGAGATTTTTGTGCCGTGGGAGCTAATCTCTGCCTATGTTCCTTTTGAAATATCTCCCGAGTATGTGCCTCATTTTTACGGGATTATCTTCACATGTTTTGCTGTGTTTTATTCCCTTTTGGGTGGGATGATGAGCATCGTTTGGACAGATATTTTGCAGTATGCTCTTCTTATGATATCCGGAATAGTGATTGGTGTAATAGCCATGAACGCGGTGGCAACGCATGGACTGAATGTGCCAGATGGTTGGATGACACCTTTCTTTGGCAAACGGTTAGACTTAGATTGGACCCATATCATTCCAGAAGTAAATGCTAAAATAGAGAGTGATGGTTACAATCTCTTTTCATTGTTTTTTATGATGATGCTGATGAAAGGGCTTTTGGTGTCTTTTGCAGGTCCTGCACCTACTTATGACATGCAGAAGATTTTGTCGAGCAGGTCGCCACGCGAAGCTGCATTAATTAGTGGGTCTGTAAGTGCTATTTTGATGCCCTTACGCTATTTTATGATTGCAGGATTTGCGGCTTTAGCCCTCATTTTTTATGAAAGATTAGATTTGGTGGTAGGTGGACAGATTGATTTTGAACAAATTTTACCATCTGCTATTCATGAGTTTGTGCCAGTTGGTTTTTTGGGTCTTTTATTAGCAGGGCTTTTGGCGGCTTTTATGTCAACTTTTGCAGGGACACTTAATGCAACTCAAGCTTATTTGGTCAATGATATTTTTCTAAAATATATCAACCCAAAAGCGAGTAATAGAACCATTAAGTACAGCAATTGGCTGGCAGGTATTGCTATGGTTTTAGTTAGTCTTGTGCTTGGCCTTTATGCCAGGGATGTTAATGATATACTTCAATGGATAGTTTCTGGCTTATATGGCTCGTATGTAGTTTCTAATATGCTAAAATGGTACTGGTGGCGATTTAATGGCACTGGTTTTTTCTGGGGAATGGTAGGGGGGCTGGTGCCTGCTTTGTCTTTCAGGTTTATTTTTGAAGGGGTTTTAGATTTGTATACGTTTCCGCTTATGCTTTTCATAGCATTACTAGCAGCTGTGGCCGGAACATACGCTGCTCCTCCTACAGAAGAAAAAACACTTAAAAGTTTTTATAAAAACATTACACCATGGGGCTTCTGGAAACCTATTAGAGAAAAGGTTATGGCGGAAGATCCCACTTGGGAAGGTAATACTTATTTCAAAAGAGATATGTTCAATGTTTTTGTGGGTATTATATGGCAAACGTCTCTCGTTATATTCCCTATGTATTTGGTTTTCTTAGAAGTGGTACCTTTCTTTATCACTTTAGGTGTCACGGTGCTATGTACGCTTATTTTGAAAAAGACGTGGTTTGATACTTTGCCTAAGGATGATGAGTTTTAAATATTGTTTCGAAATGAAATGTCTATTAGCTGATTTGACGAGTTGAGGGATTTTTATTTAATTGTTTTGTGAATTTTATAAAACTATCCATACTCCTTCTTTTGTTTGCCAAATTGGGTTTGGCACAAGAATCTTTTATTAATGGGATAATAGTCACTGTTGGGAATGATACCATTCATTGTAAAGTGCCCAGAACTACCTTCTTTGATAATAGAATTTCAATTATTAAAAGTAATTCAAATAAAAAGGTAAACTTTAAAGCAAGTGAAGTGGCATATTTAGCCACTGAATTTACCGTTTTTCAAAATATACGTTATGTAGAAAATGGTAAAACGGTTCAGAAGCTGATGAATATTATTTCCGTTGGAGCCATTAATCTATATTATGAAGAAAGGCTGATTGAAGCCTCCGCACCAACTAAGTTTGTGACCCGTGAGAGGAATAGGAATCAGATAAGAATTACGACAATTAGACACCCTCCTAAAAGAGAAAAAACTTACGTGGTAGGAAAAAATGGCGAAATGCACTTTATACCAGAAGAAACTTATATAGATGTTTTACTACCTTTAATTGAAGATTACTCATTGCTTAAAAATCAAGTGGCAAAAGGCTTAATTAAATATTCTCAGATTCAGGTTATTGCCGATACATACAATAAATATCATTCGCTCTATAGATACTAAGTGACAGATGGTAAAATTACTTTTCAATCTGTTATAGAGGTGATGCCGAAAGAGTGATATTCTTACTCCCCCTCCTTCAATAACTCAGGAAACTTAGCTTTAAATCTATTTAACCTAGGGATAGAAACCGACCTTACGTAAGGTTGGTTTGGGTTTAGTCTCTCATAGTTTTGATGGTAGTCTTCTGCTTTCCAAAACTTCTCAAAAGGCACTATTTCTGTTACAATTGGCTTTTTGTAGTCTTTTGCTATGGCTGCTTTAGCTGCGTCTGCAATGGCTCTTTCTTCTGCATTTTTATAGAAAATAACAGAACGGTAAGAGTCACCAAAGTCTGGCTGCTGACCTACGGTGGTGGGGTCTTGCGAGCCATAGAATACTTTAACTAATGTAGCGAAACTTATAACTGATGGGTCATAATACACTTCTACAGCTTCTGCATGGCCTGTTCTGTGAGCACCTACTTGCTGGTAGGTTGGGTTTTTCTCTTTACCTCCAGAGTAGCCAGAAACTACTTCTTTAACGCCTTCTAGGCTTTCGTAAATGGCTTCGACACACCAGAAGCATCCTGAAGCAAAATAGGCAGTTTCATATTTGGCTAGTTCTTCACTGGGAATTTCTTCTACAGTGGTGGTTTGATTACCGCTTTCACACTCTTGAAGATTAAAAAGGAGTAAAAGGCTTATTAATAAGGTTTTCATAATCTATGTTTTAAATAACGCCACTTTTTACAGGCGAATGATTTTCAAATTCTTTTGTGTCCACTATTTCTACTAAGCGTATTACAGCCTCGCAGAGTTCCGAAAAACTTAAATATAATGGTGTAAGAGCTATTCTAATAATATCTGGCGGACGGTGGTCGGTGATAATTATCTTTCTATTTATACGAGGATTTATCAAAGAAAGATTTATTCGGTAGGCTTCTTTATGTGTTAAGGCTATGTGAGAGCCTCGTTCTTCAGGGTTTAATGGCGTTGAAATTGAAAATTCTCTTTCTTTCAGAAATAATTGAAACAACTGTAAGAATAATTTAAACAGTAATTCCGATTTGTTTTGGATGTTTTGAATTCCTGCGTTTAAGAAGATGTCAATTCCTGGTTCAATAGCCTTCATTGATAAGACTGGAGGAGTGCCTACAGCAAAATTTTGGATATTTTCAGCCCCTTCAAAGGTTGGACTAAAATCAAAAGGGTTGGCATGCGAAAACCAACCTGCAATTGGGTTTTGAAGCTTGCTTTGCAATTCCTTAGAAACATAAAGAAATGCCGGAGCTCCTGGGCCTCCGTTAAGGTATTTGTAAGTACAGCCCACTGCCATGTCCATTTTTAAAGCTTTAACATCAACGGGCACTGCACCTACAGCATGACTTAAATCCCAAAGGCTTAAAGCATCAGTTTCTCTGACTTTTTCATTGATGCTTTTTACATCATAACGGAAAGCATTTTGAAAGGTAACATGACTTAGACTTACCAAAGAGGTGTCTTCTGTAATCGCATCTAATACGTTGGTATTGGCGTCCTCAAATTTGTCTTGATGAACCACATTCAGCGTTTTGTCAGGAAAAGATTGTTTACATAATTCCTGAAAAATGTATAAGTCGCTTGGGAAATTTAGGCTGTCTGTAAGTATCTCATTTTTGTTAATTTGATATGTTAAACTAGCAAAAGCCAATTTATAAAGATTGACAGAAACACTGTCGGCTATGATGATTTCGTCTGGCTCGGCATTTATGAGTTTTGCTATTTTAGAAGCTATCCGTTCTTTACTTTCTAGCCAGTCTTCGTTCCAGCTTCGAATAAGTCTGTGGCCCCATTGTCTATTTATTGTTTCTTCTAAAACTTGGTTGGTTTTCTTTGGCAGTACACCCAATGAATTACCATCTAAATAGATGGTGGTGGCATCTAAAACAAACTCATTTCTGAATGTTTTTAATGGATCTTCTTGGTCTAGTTGGATTATTTTAGCTTTGATGTCTGTCATTATTTTGCCAAAGTTAAAACGTCATTAAGCATTAATTCAACCCACTGCCCATACATTTTTCCAGACGGATGCAGTCCGTCTCCTGCTACTAATTCAGGGTCTTTTAAACCTTCTCTAGAGATAGGTGTAATGTCAAAAAATGCGATGTTTCTTGAGGTACAAATGTCTTTCTGAACCTGATTATATTCATCTATTTCCTTTGCTATTTTCTCTGGGTTTCTGCCTTGGCCAAAAGGTGTAAAACCGTAATCAGGAATAGAAACTACAAATACCTTCGATTTATTACCTCCAGCAAAAGCTATCGCCCTATCTAAAAGCGGTTCAAATTCTCTTTTAAAGTCTGTTACGGAGCGGCCTCTAAATTGGTTATTTACACCGATAAGTAATGAAACCAAATCAAAGTCGTTTGGAAGCTGAGCACCGTTTAGTGCTTGGTTTAATTCATCGGTAGTCCAGCCCGTTTGGGCTACAATTTGAGGAGAGCTAATTTCTAAACCTTTGTTTTTAAGTTGTTCTGTTAACTGCACAGGCCAGCGTTCTCCTGAGCTTACGCTTTCACCTATGGTGTAAGAATCGCCTAAGGCTAAATACTTTATTGCTGTTTCTGAGGTTTCTGTAGCCGCAGGAACACTTTTTTTGGTGCATTGTGCCATCAAAATGGTGGCGAATATTATTAATATACTTTTCAAAATATGGAAGGTCTTGTTGATGATAATTGATTTAAAATTAAGTGTTCTTTCCCTCTAAAGTTGGCCTTTGAGGACTTGAAAGAAATCTACTGAGGTACGTATTTCTTAGCAATTTTGTCTATTTCATAAGTAGAATTTATTTAAAAGGTTTAATTTCAGACTTTATTAATCAAAATTGACTTTATAGAGGATGAAAAAATTATTTATTGTTTTACTAAGCTTTTTTGCTTTTCAGGTTTCAGCTCAAGATTTTGCTCCATTAGATAAAAGTGTCATGGATATAGCCTACTACCCGAGTGGTGCTCACAGAGCTGGTTTTGCTAAGACAGCAGACGAAAAAGCAGCCCTTATGCCGCGTGTAAGAATTACGTATTCTAGACCATTGGTAAACAACAGAGAGATTTTTGGCAATTTGGTAAAGTATAATGAGCCATGGAGATTGGGTGCTAATGAGTCTACAGAGGTTATTTTTTATTCGCCAGTTAAGATAGGAGAAACCGTATTAGCAGCTGGTCGTTATTCGCTTTACTGCACGCCATCAGAAGATAGCTGGACGCTTAAAGTCCATCCTAATGTAGATGGTTGGGGAAGCTATGGTTATGATGAATCTAAAGATTTAGCTACAGTTTCGGCAGTGCCTACTAGGTCTGAAAAGAACATAGAAGCTTTATCAATTACGATGTATAAAGCTGATTCAGGACAAGTACATATCAAAGTAGGTTGGGCGGATAGTATTGCAGAGTTTCCTATTACGGTGCTT
The DNA here is from genome assembly GCF_964021845.1 of uncultured Arcticibacterium sp. Taxonomy (NCBI): domain Bacteria; kingdom Pseudomonadati; phylum Bacteroidota; class Cytophagia; order Cytophagales; family Leadbetterellaceae; genus Arcticibacterium; species uncultured Arcticibacterium sp. The sequence goes on from NZ_CAXHZC010000001.1 coordinate 274,102, forward strand.
TAATTGAGCTTGACATAATATTTTATAAAGCCACTTGTGAAAATAGGTGGCTTTTTATGTATCCAGGTATTTGACTAAATCACATTCCCTTCCTCTTGAGCTTTGGCATCCATGTTTCTTCCAATAAGTAAACCCACAAACATACCTAAACAGATACCCAAAGAGATTCCCATAGACCTTTCTAAACCCGAAAGGAACACGATGCCAAAAAGCACACCAAAAGACATTCCTAAACCCATAGAAATACCGGTGTAATAGCCTTTTGAGATTAAAGAGAGATTCTCTTTCAGGAAGTTTTCAAAATCTTTTAGTGCTTTTTTTAAAAATTTGATGCTCTTCTCGTTTGTTAAATCCAAACTGGTGAGCTTGCTTTCTACCGATTGAATTTCTTCTTCTGAGAGTTCTCTATTATTTAACTCGGTTAGAATATGTATGAATTTGTTGTAAATCTTTATTTCGGACTTTTTGCTTGATTCGTTTCTTAAGTTTTCGAAAAAACTTTTGGCTTCTTTTAATGTCATGATTGTTTGTCTTTTTTAATGGTTAGTGGCTCATTACTCTAATTATTACACCTGAAGGGAAATTATTTTTTATAATTAGTTATTTTTCATCTCTTAAGCTTTCTAAATCGCCCAATAATTCGTCTAGTTTTTTCATAACTCTGCCGTAAACTATTTTAAAATCCCACTCATAAATTTTGTCGCCCAAATAAGCTAAGATGCCAATGATTAGAAGTATGGCCAGCACAGCCACAACAGGAATACCAAATATTAAAGACAGGTCTGGGAAGTCTGTTAAAATCTTTGATAAAAGTCTCTCTCCTAAGAAAATACCCTCTGCATCTTTAAAATAAAACCCAAGTATCAGAGACAAAAATATAATGGGATAGATAAACCTTGACATTTTTTTGTTGACGGATAATAGCTGTTGTATCCATTCATTGAAAGTTTTTAAATAGTGATAACTGCTCACACCTTTATCAATTTTTTGTAGTCCTTGTAGCAAACCTTTATTCACAAAAGCCATAGCATTAAGTACCACAAAAAAGATAGCACCCATTACTGGTATTCCCACAAAGTATGATAAGCCTAAGAAGATAAAAGAGAAGGCCACTATAGCAATCAAGTTTATCTTAAACATCCTTGTAAACTTGTCAATTATATGGATTGACTTTTGATTGTAAAGGTTATTTACCTTCGGTGCAATCAAGGCGTCGCTTTTCAAAAAGCCTTCTTTCCAAATATTTTCAATTGATTTTTCCATCGAGTAGTTTTTTTAGTCTTGTTTTAATTCTTGCCACGCGTACACCTACATTATTTGGGTTTGTTCCTATAATCTCCGCAATTTCCTGATAAGGTTTTTCTTCTAAGTAGAGCATTATAATAGCTCTATCTACTTCGGAAAGCTTCCGAATGGCAGCATAAAGTAGGTTTAGAGCTTCGTCTGAAAATGCATAATTGTCTTCCGTTTTTTCAGTAGGAAGTGAATCTGATAAAAAGTGTTGAATGTTATTTTTTTTCTTTTTTAGTAAGGTCAAGCATACGTTTAATGACACGCGATAAACCCATGTGCTCCATTCAGACTCTTCTCTGAAGTTGTCTTTGCTTCGCCAAATCTGCAGACATACCTCCTGATAATAATCTTCAAAGTCTTCCTGAGAGTTAGTATATGCTCTACAGAGTTTGATAATAATACCAGAAAAAGGCAGAATAGATATTTTATAAAAATCGCTGCTCAAAAGTACTTTTTTGATTGGTTAGTGGCTATAATCTGAAATCATTACACATTTCTTTGAATTTATTAAAAGAAAAGGTTTTTAGCTTGCTAAACCTGAACTAAATGCAGCCTGTGTACATTATGCTTGCGTAAACAATAAAAAAACATTCAATGAAAAAACTAACCTTTGTGCTTTTAGCACTTATCTCTTTTCAGCTTTCAGCTCAAGATTTCCCAAAGATGGATGCAAGCCCGCTAGACATGGCTTATTTTCCTAGTGCTTCTGCACATGACTTTTTGTTTGCCAAGACGGTAGATGAAAAAGCGGCAGCTATGACTCAAGTTAAAATCATGTATTCTCGTCCACAAGCTAAAGGTCGTGAGATTTTTGGTGGACTTGTGAAATTTGGTGAGCCATGGAGAATTGGAGCCAATGAAACTACAGAAGTGACTTTCTTGAAATCTGTTAAGATAGGCGAGACTGTACTTTTCCCAGGTACATATTCTATGTATATCATTCCAGAGAAAGATAGCTGGACACTCAAATTTCACCCAACGGTTAATGGCTGGGGAACGTATAATTTTGATTATTCAAAGGCTTTGGCAAGTTTGACAAGTAAGGTGTCAAAAACATCTGAAAATGTAGAAGCACTATCTATTGCGATGTACGAGGCTGCATCTGGAGCAGTTCATATTAAAATTGGCTGGGCAGATACCTTCGCTGAATTTCCTATTAATTTATTGTAAGGTATTTAAAAGGCGGCCTGCGTTAATCAGACCGCCTTTTATCTAAGCAGTTTTTCTTTTCCCCAACTTCCACATTAGAATTCCGCCGGTAACAAACATCCAGATGCTGTAAGCACCAGTAGGAATGCCTAATTCTACATTATTTAGAATGGTGGTGGCTATCACGAATGCCAATGTTCCATTTTGAATACCACTTTCTACGGTAATAGAAATAGCACTTTTAAAATCAAGCTTGAAAATTTTGGCGGTCATAAATCCAAAGCCCATAGTAGCTAGATTTAAAAGCAAGGTCACTATTCCCACTCTTTTTAAAGCTTCGCCTAGCAGACTAAAGTTAGCTGCGATAACGGCAATGAAAATTATAATAAAAATGACAGTAGAGGCGGTACGCATAGGTTTTTCCATCCTGTTCGCAAAAGCCTCTTTGTACTTTCTAATAGTCATGCCTATAGAAATAGGGATAACGGTAATCACCATTATTTGAAGTATGGTGTCCATTATGGGTAGTTTGATGGTTTGACCAGTGGAGGAACCAAAGTATTCCAAGGCATTGGAGAGAATAAAAGGTATGGTAAGAATGCTCACAAAACTAGCAATGGCTGTTAGGGTAACAGATAAGGCGATGTTTCCTTTACACACTTGACTTATCAAATTACTAGTAGGGCCGCCAGGAGCTGAAGCCAAAATCATAATACCTACTGCCATGGTAGGGTCGAGGTCAAAAGAAATGGCTAATAAGAAGCCAATGATGGGTAAGAAAATGAGTTGATTGGTAAGACCAATTAAAACAGCTTTTGGGTATTTAACTATTCGTCCGAAATCTGCTGGAATAAGGGTCATGCCCATGCCAAGCATGATTATGGCGAGAGATAATGGCAAAAAGACTTTGCTTAATAGGGTGGCTATCATGTTTTTTATTTAGAGTTTTCATTAGGGTATTAATTTTAAAGATATTGATAAATAGTGAAATAGATCCTATTGCTATTGAGTAATTCTGTCCTTCCCTCTATAGGATATCTTTAACAGCCGAAAAGTAAACCCAGATTATAAATAACATTTGTAGTGGCACTCTAAACCAAAGATAGGAAAGGCCTTTTCCATCAAGTAGTCCTGTCTGGTAGTTTAAACCATCCATAGACGCCTTGATGTTTGCTGGTAGAATTAGTAGGAAAAAAATGATAAGAAGTATTCCAGCTATGTAACTGTACTTTGGTAAGAGCAGAGCTATTGCAAAAGCAATCTCTATTATTCCTGTGGCCTGAACTATTAAGACTTTATATGGAATATTGTCGGGAATCATCCTTGCCATTCCATTTACAAACATAAAATGTCCTAAAGCCGTAAAGAGTAACATGATAGCCATGCTTACTCTGCCAGCCAATTGGTAATTAGTTGAACCATTTATCCAATATAGGATTACATGGCAAAGAATAAAAGAACCTAGTAAGACAATTAGGGGTTTCATTTATGCAAAAGTCCGATATTCACTTAACTAGGGCAATGAACCTAAGTTAAGAAATTCGTTTCCTAATACGACTCAATGCTTGAGGAGTAATGCCTATATATGAGGCTATGTATTGCAGTGGTATTTTTTGAATTAACTCTGGTCGTTCGGTAAATAAATTAAGATAACGTTCTTCAGCACTGTAGTTTAAAAGTGCTAGTTCTCTTTTTGCTTTCTTTAAATATTCTTGCTCACTAGCTTTTCTCCCAATGGTATTGCCAGATTTGGTGTTACTGTAAATATCTTGGAGATCAGAATAGCTTAAACGCCATAGTACGGTCTCAGAGATAGTTTCCACGGCGTACATACAGGGCATCTGAGTTAAAAAAGAGTCATAAGCACAACTGAAAGAATTTTCAAAAACGAAACAGAATGTTTTCTCCATGTCTTGTTTAGGAACAAAGTATCTCATTACTCCGCTTTCTACAAATGACAAGTAGCCTTCAGTTTCTCCAGCCTCTAAAATTTTTGTCTTTTTGGGTATTTCTACACGCTTTAGTTTAGAAGAAAAATAGGCCCAATCTTCATCAGATATATCTGTGATTTGTTTAAAAATGTGATGAATGCGTTCCAAATTTTTAGTTTTCTTGATTTATCAAAAATAAAAAAATAGTCCGCTCAGTATAAACCAAACGGACTAAATATTAGGAACTACGGGAAGTTTAGCTCTTTCTTAGATGATAAACATCTTTTCTTCTGTCTTTTAAGTTTCTTACCGCACCAAATTGATTAAGCTCACGCAGCATATCAATGTCTACATCTGCCAATACTATCATCTCTGTATTTGGTGTAGCCTCTGCCTTAATTCCGTTTGCAGGGAAAGCAAAATCACAAGGCGTAAATACCATAGATTGAGCGTATTGTATATCCATGTTATGTACTTTTGGTAGGTTTCCTACACTACCAGCTATGGCCACGTAGCATTCGTTTTCAATAGCTCTAGCCTGAGAACAATAACGTACTCTGGAGTAACCGTTTTGAGTATCTGTTAAAAACGGAACAAAGAGTATGTCCATGCCGTCGTCAGCAAGAAGTCTGCTTAATTCAGGGAATTCGGAATCATAACAAATCAAAACACCTATTTTGCCACAGTCTGTGTCAAAAGTTTTTAAGCCAGAACCGCCTTGCATACCCCAAACTTTAGCCTCATCTGGCGTAACATGGATTTTCTCATAACGCTCCACAGAACCATCTCTTCGGCATAAATAGCCTACATTAAAAAGCTGCTCACCTTTCATTTCAGGCATGCTACCTGTAATAATGTTAATATTATAAGAGATAGATAGTTCAGAGAACTTTTTTACAATCTCTTCGGTGTATTTAGCAAGTTCCCGAATAGCGTTTGGCTCCGACATATGGTTATTCTTTGCCATTAGCGGAGCATTGAAAAACTCAGGGAATAGTGCGAAGTCGGCTCTATACCCAGATACTGCATCCACAAAGTACTCTACTTGCTCCAGTAACTCATCAAGGTCATTGTATGGCCTCATTTGCCACTGTATAAGACCTATGCGTACCACTTTCTTTTTGGTAGCAGCCTTTCTTGAAGGTTTTTCGTAGTAAATATTATCCCACTCTAAAAGTACAGCAAACTCGTTAGAAGCTTCATCGCCTTCTAAATATCCTCTCAGAATCTTAGCTGCATGAAAATCGTTTGAAATTTGAAAGTTTAAAACGGGGTCATGTATTTCTTTACGCTTTACTTTCTCTATATATTTAAGCGGAGTAAGTTCTGCGGCATATTTGTGATAGTTAGGAATTCTACCACCAAAGGCTATCCCTTTTAAGTTTAACTTTTCACAAAGCTCCTTTCTATAATCATAAAGTCTACGGCCAAGACGCAAACCTCTAAATTCTGGCTTGATGAAAACATCAATTCCGTAAAGCATGTCGCCTTCATCTGTATGGGAATCAAAGGTGTAGTCTTTTGTGATTTCTCGGTAGGTATGATTATCAGAAACTATTTCATAATCTACAATAATGGATAACGCACAACCTGCTAACTGCCCGTTTATTTTCATCACCACTTGCCCTTCAGGAAACTTCGTTATAAGGGACTTTATATGATGCTTTTTCCAATATGCATCAGGCATAGAGTTATATGACGTTATCATGGCAGCTTTAAGCTCCTCATAATCATCAATAGTTAAGTATTTTAACTCTATGTTATCTATTTCTTGTTTGCTCATTATTAATTAGATGGAAGTATGTTTTTTGTTATCACGGCAGCCAAATGTATGCTAATTTCTTAGTTTAAGGTACTTGGCTTTTGCAATTTGGGTTCAAATGTATGCTGATTTCTCATTAGAAAAAGCTGTAAAAGCCAAATTAATTTTGACTCAAAAGGAATTAGTATTTTAAACGTAAATGTTATTGATTCTATTGATTTGTAGTCCTTTAACACTGTTTTTTGTTTTGACAAAGATTAAGTCTTTAGGCAAGTCCTCATTTTAATTCATGAACTCAAGGCATATTTTATATTTTTGAAAGTAGAATAAGCCTTAATAGAACTATAAATGTTCGTCAAACCCTATACATTATGTGTCAAAAAGTATTCAAACTCTTTCTCCTATTTATTTTTAGTACGGCCAGTCTGCAGGCCCAACCCTTAAAAGTGCAGCATGACTTAACCGTGGCAAAAGATGGCTCAGGAGATTTTCAGTACATTCAAGATGCTATAAACGCCGTTCGAGTTTATTTACCAAAACCTATTACTATAAAAATAAAAAATGGTGTTTATATAGAAAAAATAGAGGTGTACAGCACATTGACAAACATTACATTTCTTGGCGAATCCGCCGATAGCACTATTATCAGTTATGATGATTATTCGGGCAAAGGGAAGTTGGAAACCTTTGATTCCTATACGGTCAAAGTAATGGGCAACGATATACGTTTTGAAAATTTAACCATACAAAATACAGCAGGAAGAGTAGGACAGGGCGTGGCTTTGCATGTAGAAGGAGATAGATGTGTTTTTAAGAAATGTAAGCTCCTAGGTAATCAAGACACCATTTTTGCCTCTGGCGAAAACTCAAGACAGTATTTTTCTGAATGCTATATAGAAGGTACTGTAGATTTTATTTTTGGCTCAGCTACGGCATTTTTTGAAAACTGTCGAATCCATTGTAAATCTAACAGTTTTATTACAGCGGCATCTACACCTAGGTGGGTGAAATACGGTTATGTGTTTAAGGATTGTAAAATTACCGCTGCCGAAGGTATTGACAAAGTATATTTAGGAAGGCCATGGCGAGATTATGCTAAAACGGTTTTTATTCATTGTGATTTAAATGCCCCTATATTGGCCAAAGGCTGGGATAACTGGTCAAGACCTGAAGTAGAAAAGACTACGCTTTATGCCGAGTACGGCAATGTAGGGCAAGGTGCAAATACCAAAGGAAGAGTGGCTTGGTCTCATCAGTTAAGTCAGGAACAAGCAAAACTTTATACCAAAGAGAATGTGTTGGCTGGGCAGCTAAATTTAGAAGCTTCTAATTCTTGGTTTGCCAAGTAACTCCTGATTAATTTACCAAGTTGCCGTCTTAGTTCTAGTATTTTTTTTGTAATGTATCTTGTATTTTGACCTATTGGTAGAAGAATTTAGGGCCTTGGTAGAATGCTTATAATCAGTCTTAAACCTTTAGGACTTTTGCATGTCAAAGTAGTAATTCAATAAAAAAAACAAATTACTATTATGAAAAAGTTATTAGCAGCCATTATCGTTCTTTTGGGATTCAGTTTTCAATCAAATGCAGCAGAACATCCTTGGTTAGAAGTTAGACACGTCATTCATACTTACCAAGTAGATGCCGGAAAGTTTCAACAGATTTCTAAGGAAGAGCAGGCCAAGTTTTACTCGGCAGCCAACATGATGAAAGGAGAACTTTCAAAGCACACAGATTTCATTTCTAAAGCTAGAGTTAAAGAAATAGATGCGACCATCAATGTGTTCCGTTTTATTTGGGAAAGTAAGCCTGAGTTTATTGAGATTGACCTGGGCGTAAAAGCTCCTGAACTTATTTAATTGACGTTTTTATTTAGTTAGCCAGTGCAGAAATGTGCTGGCTTTTTTTGTATACAACCATTTCTAGGCTGTCTTCGTTTAAGTAGTAAGATTGAAGAATAATATGAAAACAATACTTATAATGATGATGGCTCTTTTAGGAGCTTGTACTAACAGCGTTGAACCTAAAGAGCTTATTGGTAAATGGGATAACTCTTATGAAATAAGAACAAAAGAGGAATCTGGCGAATGGACAGAATGGACAACAATAAATACCTTTGCTGCCCTTCCATCTTTAGAATTTACCAATAATGGCAAAATACTTTGGGACGGAAAACCTTCAGAGGCCTGCTGCACTTTTAATGCGTTTGAATTGAAAGGAGATACTTTAAAACTAAGTGAACTGGTAGTAAAGGAAGAATGCGAATTAGTCAATTGTGCTCTTTGTGATACTTGGACAATTGTTGCACTTACGGATAAGCAGCTCGAACTAAATATTTGCGACAACTCCATGGTAAGATATAACAAAGCCAAGTGAAACTTTGAATTAAGATGAAAAGCATACTAAGTTTAGTATTAGTCATTCTTTTAGCTGCTTGTGGTGGAAATAACATAAAACCAAAGGCTCTTGTAGGAGAATGGGAGAATGCCTACGAAAAGAGGAGGAAAGACGCAAAAGGGGAATGGTCTGACTGGACTACTGTGACTACCTATATTCTGCTGCCATCTTTAGAGTTTACTAGTGACGGTGATATTTTATGGGGAGGACATACTCCAACTGGCTGCTGCACTTTCACAAAATACAAGGTAAATAAAAAGACCATAAAACTCAGTGTACCACCTGTAAATGCTAGCTGTGCAGCCGTAAATTGTGCTGCCTGCCATGAATGGACCATAGAGAAACTCTCTAATGACATTTTAGAATTAAACAGATGTGATGAGATTATAGAAAGGTATAAACGAGCAAACTAAGATTCTTTAGTAGAAAGACATCAGAAATCGTAAGAAAAGTATCATAGCTTTATGTATCTGGGTTTAAGGCATTAGAATAAACTGAATTTTAGCAAAAGTCTGATTAATTTGCATGCATAAATATTCAACCCTTTCTAAAATGAAAATCAAAATATCATCTTTTCTTGCACTTGTTTTATTGGCATTTTGTGGTGTTTCAAATGCCCAAAGTTTACCAGAAGTACCTCTGACGGACGCTTGGCTTCAAGAAATTAAAAGCAAAGCTCCTAGTAAATTGACTTATCCAACTTCTGAGAAAAGGAAAGTCTTAGTTTTTTCATTGCATACTGGTTTTAAACACTGGGTCATTCCTCATACAGAGGCTATGATTAGAATTTTGAGTGAAAAATCGGGTGGTTTTGAAATGACCTATACTAAAGACATTTTTGCTTTAGAAAAGAAAAACCTAAAGCAATACGATGCCGTGGTGATGAATAACAACTGTAGCATTGGCGACCACCGTGATATGTTTTGGGATGTGCTGAAAAACGAAGCCGGTTTAGACTCAGCTGCTGCCATGAAAAAAGCACATAAAATGGAGAAAGACTTTATTAAATATGTGAAAAAAGGTGGTGGTATAATGGCTCTGCATGGCGGCATAGTGATGCAGAATAAGTCAATGGCTTTCAGCGAAATGATGGGAGGAAGTTTTGATTACCACCCAAAACAACAGACTATTGATGTTGAATTGGTAGATGCTGCTCACCCTTTAGTGGCAGCATTTAATGGCAAAGGTTTCTCGCATAAAGATGAGCCTTACGTTTTTAATAATGCGTATACCAAAAAGAACTTCAAACCACTTCTATATTTTGAAGCTTCTAAAATAGAAGGCTTAAGAAACCCAAATGGTGATGCCATTCGTTATGTTTCTTGGATTAAGAACCATGGAAAAGGACGTGTGTTTTACTCTTCACCATCTCATAATGCCCAAAGTTTTACGCCAGAACTGTTGCAGTTTTTCTTAGATGGTTTGCAGTACACAGTGGGTGACGTAGATTGTGATGCTTCGCCAATGGGGAAGTAATAACAACGATAGATATAAACTAGAAAAGACCTCTTTCGGGAGGTCTTTTGTTGTTTTAATATACTGACTTTGTTGTTCTACATATCATTTTCCAACAAGAAAACGCCATTCTTGTTAGAAATGATGATATCCATTTTTAAGTCATTATTCATGTCAGCCACGGCAATGTTTAACCCCGCACCAGAATCAATGTCAATTAGGTGCTCTTTATAATAGGGTGCAGTATTGTAAGAAAAATCAAACCACATAAGTATAGCTGCATCAGTATCGCCGGGGTCTTTACCATTATGTGCTAGGTATCTTTTTCCAGTAATAAAGTCTTTTTTGTCGTCGCCATTGAGGTCAGCCATGACGGTAGCATGAGTTTGAGAAGTGGTTTCGCTCATTAAATGTTTCCTAAAGTTGCCATCTTCTTGCTGCTCAAACCACCAAACGCCAAGGTTGTGTGCAGATGCGGTTATCACATCGTTTCTCCCATCTTTATTTACATCAAGAACCTGCATTTGAGAACAGTCATCGCCTAAGTTAACTAGATGAAAACGCCAGTCTCCAGATGATTTGTCTGCTTTTCCCTCAAACCAACCCTCTTTAATCACAACGTCTTTTATGCCATCTCCATTAATATCTCCGTAGCCTAAACCATGTGCAAAGCTGTCTGTTCCAAACACATTTTCGGTTGTAAGAGCATGACGTGTCCATGTGGTTTGACCAGGTATAGTAGGGGCTTGCAGCCAAATGACCTGATTGCTGCTAACGTCGCCACAGAGCAAGTCTATTCTGCCATCAGCATCTACATCTACAAAATTTGGAGACTCATTGCCTATCAGCATGTTATCTCCTATGCTATGCTTTAACCAATGACCAGTTCCATTCTTAGGGTTTTCAAACCAATAAGCCGGAGTGCCAGGATGGTCAATGTTTACCACATCATCCCAACCGTCCAAATTTACATCTATGGTATATTTCAAAAATGATTTACTGAACTCTAACTGCGGGTCATAAGCTCTTGAAGGAGATATTTCATGTTTGGTCCAGTTTGGTGCTTCAAACCAGTAATAACCCGCCACTATATCTTTTAAACCATCATTGTTTAAGTCTGCTACGGCTACGCCTTCTGATAAAAAATCGTTGGTAACCACAGTTTTTATAAATGTATCTGGCGGTATTAATTCCGTTTGACAAGCCGATAGAAACATGCAAAAGAATATTATGCAAGTGTTTTTACATCTTCTTCCTATTATGGCATGGCAAAAGGCCTTGAAAGCAGTCTTATTCTTTAACATAAAAAATCACGTAGGTCGTCAGTTCATTTAGCCTAACGCTGGCCAAGAGGGTTTTGATTTATAGCATGACACCTTTTTCTTTAAAAGGATAAACTAAGCCAACTGATTTTTCAAAAAAAAACTGAGATTACAACTTATTCTCTAATAAGAAAACCCCGTTTTTATTAGAAATGATTATATCAAGTTTCCCGTCTTTATTCATATCAAACACATCTAGGTTTAGTCCTGCACCGGAGTCACTGTCAATCAAATGCTCTTTATAGTACGGTGCTTTTTCAGGCGTGAATTCAAAGAACATAATCAGCGGGGCGTCGTCATCGCCTGGGTCATTTCCATTATGAGCTAAGAAACGTTTGCCTGTTATATACTCTTCTTTTCCATCGCCATTTAAATCTGCCATGATGGAAGAGTGCGTTTGAGAAGTGGTTTCACTCATTAAATGTCTTTTGAAATTGATTTTCCCATTTTCTGAAATTTGCTCATACCACCAAACCCCTAATTTGTGAGCAGATGCCGTTACCACATCATTTTTGCCATCAGCGTTTACATCTAAAATTTGCATGTGAGAGCATGGCTCCCCTAAGTCCGCAGCGTGGAAAGTCCAATCGCCAGATGATTTATTTGGTTTTCCCTCATACCAGCCCGTTGTTATTACCACATCTTTTATGCCGTCGTGGTTTATGTCACCATAGCCTATTCCATGTGAGAATCGGTCAGTTCCTGCTACATTTTCAGCACTGATGGCATGTTTTTTCCATTCTGTATCTCCTTTCTTTTGAGGGGCTTGCAGCCAAATAATTTGTTTCTTTTTAACATCAGAGCACAGGATGTCTTTTCTGCCATCTCCATCCATATCTATAAATCCTGGTGATTCGTTTCCTATGCCTACCGAGTCGGCTATAATGTGTTTTTTCCAAGCTCCTTTTTTGTTCTTAGGGTTTTCAAACCAATACCCAGGAGTACCAGGGTAATCAATATTTACCACATCATCCCAGCCATCTTGATTTACATCTAAAGCATAGTTCAAAAAAGACTTGCTGTATTCTTTTCTAGGGTCAAAGGGTCTTGCAGGAGACATTTCATGGCGAACCCATTTAGGAGCCTCAAACCAGTAATAGCCCGCAATTATATCTGTCTTTCCGTCTTTATTAAGGTCTGCTACGGCTACACCTTCAGATAGAAATTCTCTTGAAAGTACTGTTTTTTCAAATCCGTTTGTTTGTGCACAAGAAAGGGTAGATGCCAGCATTGAAGTGGCTATGCCGCATATAATTAGGCTTTTAGGTATCATTTTAATAAGGGTTGAATTATAGAAAGACTAATGTAATTTAATTTTCATACTTAACTGTCCTATATTTTCCAAAGTACTTAAAACATCGACCTAGTGCCTTGCTTTCTGTAGGCAATCGTTTGCACTTGCCTGTATCATGTTGTTTTTTAACTATTTAGTAGATTTTTGGAATGTTAAGGCCTTACTTTTCTTTTCCTATGGCTTTGAACCATTAAAACCTATGCACCAATAGTTTTATCTTTGATTTAAATTAAATGCTTTAGCAAATACCCTCTTACAATGTTTAAAAACTATTTAGCCCTTTTTAGCCTTTTGGCTTTGTTCTCCTGTTCAAAAAATCAAACTGCTGATGTACAGGAACTGACCGAATATTTCACACCAGCCAGTTTTGACCCTAATACTTTTGAGCCTGATAGCACGGCTTTGGTGATGGAAAATATAGCAGGACCAGATGTGGTTCCTAGCCCAGCCTGTTTAGCGGTGCTGCCTACAGGTGAAGTTTTTGTGGGTGTTGATATGATGGGTTCTTTAGGAAAAGAGCCAGGAAAAGGAAGTATCGTAAAACTAATTGATGCTGACAACGACGGCACTTACGAGCAGCATATAGAATTTGCGAAAGCAGATAACCCAAGAGGTATTATGGCCGTGGGAGATGAGGTTTTCGTACTTCATACTGTTTTTGACGAAACTACTGGAGAAGCCGCTAGAATGGATTTAGTAGTTTTTGAAGATAAAGACCAAGATGGCGTAGCCGATGGCCCATCAAAACCTCTCATAAAAAATATTTGTTCGCCAGAATCATTAAGAAGCAGAGGAACAGACCATGCTACCAACGGAATTCGAATGGGAATTGACGGTTGGATTTATGTGGCAGTTGGCGATTTTGGTTTCTACCAAGCAGAAGATGCTACGGGTAAAAAAATGACCATGCTTGGTGGTGGAATAGTGCGTGTAAGACCTGACGGTACAGAAATGGAGGTTTACGCTCACGGAACACGTAATATTTATGATGTGGCTATTGACCCATTTATGAATATTTATACCCGAGGAAATACTAACGATGGCGGTGGCTGGAACATTCGTTTTATTCACTACCTGCAAAGTGCCGAATTTGGTTATCCTACCTTATTCAAAAACTTTACAGACGAGATTATTCCTGCTCTTAAAGATTTAGGAGGAGGGTCTGGTACAGGAAGTTATTTTATGGATGATGACCGGTGGCCAGCAGAATATAATCATGTGCCAATGATGGCAGACTGGGGTAAAAGCCAGCTTTACATTCACAGAGTTACTATGGATGGCCCAACTTTCACACAGGCCGACGAAGAGTTTATTAAGCTTTCGCAAATTTCTGATGTAGACGTGGATGGCTCAGGAAGAATGTTTTTAGCCGCATGGGACGGAGCAGGTTATAAGGGGAATCCTGATATTGGATATGTAGTAAAAGTAGTTCCTAAAGATTGGCAATATGAAGCTTTCCCAGATTTGAAAGCTGCTTCTGTAGCAGAGTTGGCGGAGCTGTTAAAAGCAGGAAACTCCGTAACGCGTTTTCATGCTCAGCAGGCTTTATTAAAAAGACCACTTGCTGAGGCAGCCGCAGCTGCTTTAAAAGTAGCAATTGATAAAACGTTATCCTTACAAGTACGTGTGGCAGGACTTTATACTTATGCTCAGGCTGCTTGTGGTGACGGTGTAGCAGAATTATTGAAATTAAGTGAGGAAGATAAGATGCGTGAGTTTGCTTTACGTGCTTTGGCAGATAGAAAAACCTGTTTGGATGCTGTGCCAGTCAAACCATTTATAGACGCGGTGGAAGACGCAAATCCTCGTGTAAAAGCTACTGCAATTATAGCCTTGGGTAGATTAGGAAAGGAAGAAGCAGCTGAAACCTTATTAGAAATTCAGGTGCCAGCATCTGCTAAAATACCAGAAACAGGTACGGAAGGGCCACATGCTACACCAAATTCGGAGATTGTGCTGCCTCATTTAGCAGTACGAACTTTGGTGAATCTAAATGCCGTTGATGAAACTTTGGAAGCTCTTGATAGCAATCCGAAACTAGCTTTATGGGCTTTGAAATACATGCATGACACCAAAGTTGTAGATGGTTTAATTGCCGCTTATGATGATGCGGAAGATAAAGAGGCCGTGTTAAGCACGCTTGCCAGACTTTATAATATTGAAGCTCCTTATGACGGAAGCTGGTGGTGGAGTACCAGACCAGATACGCACGGGCCATATTATAAAGGCATTACTTGGGAAGGTTCAGAGGCTATAGAAGCCTTCTTATTAAAAGAAATGGAAGCCGCTGGTGAATCAAAAGCAGATTTCTATGCTTGGTTAAACGACCGCAACAGAATGGGCATAGCTGCCTTAGGAACGGCTGTGGTAGAAGAAGCAGAAGAAGTAGTAAACAAAGTAGATTTTAACGCTATCAAAAACAAGAAAGGCCAAGTAGGAGAGGCATCAATAGAAGATGTGATACTGGCCATGGGAGAGATTAAAGGTGACGCGTCAAAAGGGAAAGCATTATTCTTAAGCCAAGGCTGTATAGCTTGCCACAGTGTAGAAAAAGGACAAGTGATGAAAGGACCGTTTATGGGGCAGATAGGCTCTATCATGAATCGTGACCAGATTACAGAGTCCATCTTAAAACCAAATGCGTCTATTTCGCAGGGTTTTGCATCTTTCATGATTGAAACTAAAGATGGCGGCTCTTATATGGGTTTTGTAACGGCAGAATCTGCTGATGAGTTAACCATTAGAGATATAGCCGGAAATGCTACCAAAGTAGCTAAAGACAATATCAAAAGTCGTGAAGAAATGGAAAATTCCATGATGCCAGCTGGCTTAGCGAACTCCCTTTCTTATGAAGAATTAGCTTCTTTAGTGACTTACCTTCAGGGGAATAAGTAGAAGAGCTGAGCTCTGAAGTTTTTAATTGAGCCTCTGATTAATTTCAGAGGCTTTTTTGTTTGTTGGTAAGCAGATTCGCCGAGAATAGTCTTAACCTCTGATTTTTTTGATTATTGGATTTACCTGATTTTTCGTTGTGCCGCTTGTTTGAATTTGGAATTGATTAGTCTTTTGAATTCTAAACTTTTTGTACCAAAGTTTAATGAAAGACCAACTTCCAAAACATAGGCTTCTAAATAGTTTATGGCTTGAGCTAAGTGAACGTCTTCTGTTTTAGTTACAGCTTTAAGTTCAACAGAAATGACATCTTCCACTAAGAAGTCCACTCGCCTAGTTCCAATATGTTGTTGTTTGTAGAAAATAGGCATTTCATGTTCTCGGCTAAAACGGATGCCATTATCCGCAAATTCTATTTGTAAAGCTCTTTGGTAAATCACTTCTTGAAAACCATTTCCCAAGGCACTATGAACACTCATGGCACAGCCAATAATCTTAGATGTTAAATCAGAATATTTATATTTCTCGTTAATCATTTAATCAACTTAATCATAGTGCAGACAGTTGCTTCCCAATCACTCCAACTCCCTATTCCCCCTAACATACTCCGTAATCTCACCTACAGGTGCTACCCATATTTCAGGAGTTTCGTTGAGGTATTGTAGGAGCTTTTCTAGGGTTTTGGTTCTTGTGGTTTGAGGGCCGTCTTTGTTGATTTCGTGACCTGCTAGTACCAACCAAAGTCCATCCATTCTGGCGGTTTCTATCAAGGCTAGTATCTCCTTAAAACTTTTTCCGTCCATTTCTACACCTGTTAGTTGAGCTAGGTCGCAAAAGGCTGGGTCGTTTGCTACTTCATCAAGCCATGTTCTGCCGGATTCGAAATTTCTCGAGATAATGGGTACATAGCTTTCTGTTTCTGTTCCACGATTTATAAATGTTTGACCACAAGGGTATGCGAATTGCGTGGGTGTAACGCCTAACATTTGAAACAGTTTTTCATTGGCAGCTTCTAGTTCTAATTCCATTTTTTCTTCACTATAACCTTCTAAGGCATTTTTACGTGCCCATAAGAAATTACCAGAACAAGGATGGTTATAACTATGGTTTCCTATTTCGTGACCGTCTTTAACTGCTTGTTTCCAGCCGCCTAATTCATCATATACAGGGCCAGGCAAAACATAGAACGTGGCTTTGGTGTCGTACTCATTTAAAATAGCCGTTCCTATTTGCACTTGGCTTGGTCTGGCATCATCCCAAGTAAGGCTAATTGCCATTTGTTTTCCTTCAGGCCATTTAAAGTCTTGCTCTTGTGCAAGAACATTTAAACTTAAAGAACAAAGAAATAGAATGATAAGGCTTTTTGACATTTTGTAATTGGTTTAGAGTATGGCTAACAAGTTAGCCAGTTTTTATTTAATTCAATAGCTCTTTCATCAACATCATCTCAGCATGGTGCTGATGAGAATCAGATTTTGTCCATTTTTCATAAAGGTTTTTAAGAACTTGTTTGGAGGTGGTGCTATTCATAGCAGCCACGCGTTTTATCATATACTTTAGGAGGTTTGGCACTTTGGCTTTTTCGGACAAATCTAATGCTTTACTAGCATCTAATTCTGCCAAAGGTTCTATACAGTACCAGTACATTAAGGGTAGGTTATGGTCGTCGGCATCTTGTTCTTTTTGAATAAGTATTTCCATTGCTTTCCATCTTTCTTCAGGGGCTAGTCGCATCATAGCAGATGTAAGATAAAGTCGTACCAAGGGTGATTCGTCTTTCTTAGCTATATTTTCAAAAAGCTCTAAAGTGGTTACGGAAACTGTTTTTTGCTCTGTTAAGAGCTGGATAGCCCAACTTCTGAGGTTTTCATCTTTGTGCGTTAGCAAAGCATTTAATTCTTCTTCCGAAATTCCATCAGTTACATGAAGCGTCCATAAGGCTCTTAGCTTTCTGCTTATATCAGGATTGGTTTTAAGAATCTCCTTCAAAGCGGCGTGCACCTCCGGGCTTCCGCCTCGCTCTTGTAAAAGCGTACGGGCAGTTCTTACATACCATTCGTTTTCGTGTAATTGATAGTTTACCAGTTCCATGTCGGTAGCTTTAGACAAATCCACTTGCACCCATTGGTCGCCTTCGTAAGCAATTTTGAAAATCCTTCCTAAACTCTTGTCGTGCACATCAGGGTTTGGGCTGTGACATTGGTTTTGGTCGTACCAGTCTATGGCCCAAACAGAGCCGCTGGCATCATACTTAAAATTCAGCCACTGCGACCAAGAATCATTCATGGTGATAAAGTCTTTTTGATGCGAAGCCAAATAGCCAGAGCCATTCCTGCGGAGTTCATCCACATTCATTTTGGCACCATTAATATTATTCATGAAGATGTTATTATGATACTTTTCAGGCCAATTACTGCCGCCTAAATATATCATAGCTCCAGAGTGAGCATGGCCACCACCAGCAGCTGCCGACCTGAAATTACCAGCATGAGGGCCTCTATCACCCAAATAATGCACATGGTCGCCTATGGTTTTGATGTCGTCATAGGTGTAAGGGTTAAAATGAGTGTGAGCCTGTCGCTGATACCTGGCTCCTTGAATAACATGAAACATGTGCGGAATAACACAGACCGTAATAAATGGATGTCCGTAATTATTGAAATCTAATCCCCATGGATTACTAGTGCCATGAGCAAATACCTCAAACTCATGACGCGTAGGATGATACCGCCATACACCTCCGTTAATTTTGATTCGGTCGGCCTTTGGTGTGTTTGGTTTTCCAACTTCAGAATGTGTAAAAAGGCCATGAGTACCATAAAGCCAACCATCTGGTCCCCAATGGAAACTGTTTAGCACTTCATGGGTGTCTTGTGTTCCCCAGCCATCTAATAATACTTGTGGAGGTTCAGTGGGTTTATCTGTTTCAAAATCTACTGGTACAAAAAGAAAATTAGGGGCAGCTCCTAACCAAAGACCTCCCATGCCAATTTCAATACCACTGACCAAGTTTAGACCGTCCATGAAGATTTTCTTTTTATCTAGTGTACCATCGCCATCGGTATCTTCTAATATCAAAATCCTGTCTTTCCCTTCACCTTTTGGGGCGGGAGTAGGGTAGGTGTGAGCTTCCACCACCCATAGTCTTCCTTTAGGGTCAATCGTAAAACAAATAGGTCTGATAACATCTGGCTCTGATGCAGCCAGCTTTATGGCAAAACCTTCCGGAATAGTCATGGCCTTAACAGCTTCCTGTCCTGACAGACCAGAATTAAGGATAGGGTCAAGCGGAGGCATGACTATAATGTCCTCTTGGTTTAGTTCATTCGGGAAGCTTGGTCGCTCTGAATAAAATAGGAAATTGTCAAAGTTGATATGAGCCCATTTGTCTTTTCCTATGTAAGAGATAGGCGATACGCCCGTTTCATTATCAATAATTCTGATAAACATTTCTTCTCTAAAGTAAGACCGTAAATCCACAACCACAGGCTGCAAGTTTGAGCGGCCTTGTCCTGTTGAACTAAAGATTATTTCGTCATTATCTTTCAATACTAGTTCTACCCGTGTGTCTGCCAATGCACCTCCTGAAATGCTAAAAGCAGCATAAGGCTCAGTAATTAGAAATGAGGTAGAAGTTAAAGTGCCTTTTAAATCGTGATGCTTTGAACCACCGCTGCTTATAAAGTATTTGCCTTCGGCACTAAGAGCCTTGTCTTCTTCATAGATTCCTGAAGTGTTTTGAGAGAATATGGGTTCTTTAAAGGCTGCACCTTCCGCTGTCCAATCTTTTAGAGTACCAGTTTCAAAGTTTAGATTCAGCGGTTTCCCATCTTTTGTTGGATAAATTCCTGCGATAATTGCTTGTTTCAGGCTTCCTTCTACTACTTCAAACTTCCCTACCATTCCTGCTGCTTTATGGCCAGGCACTGTACAGAAATAAGTGTCGTTTTCTACTGCCGTGAAAGTGATGCTGGTGCTACTTCCTTTTTCGTTTAAAGTGCTACTTTTAATGCCTAGTTTTTCCATGGCAATGTCATGGGTCATGGTTTCAGCATTGGTGATAGTAATACGTACCACATCTCCTTCGTTTGCTTTTAACGTTGGGTTTCTGGTGCCGTCTTTAGCAAAGTAGCCTAGCATGGAGGCTTCTAAAAAGTAGTCGCGGTCTACTTTGTTTGACTGAGCGTGTAGTTTTGGGATTAGTAGGAAAAGGGAGAATAAGAGGATTAGTTTTTTCATTTTATAGGGTTGAATATATTCTGGCTACTTAATATATAAAGTTTTATTTTCTTTGAATTAGATAGCTTTACGTGTTTTGCAAGCTAAAGAGAATTCTTATTCTTGGCTGTCTTGCCAGACGGGCATTCATCTTTTTTTGAAAAAAGACGAACCAGAAAAAACATCACCCTACAAACTCACATAATCAAAAGACTTAAGCCTTTCCAGTTGTT
The DNA here is from genome assembly GCF_964021845.1 of uncultured Arcticibacterium sp. NCBI lineage: Bacteria > Pseudomonadati > Bacteroidota > Cytophagia > Cytophagales > Leadbetterellaceae > Arcticibacterium > uncultured Arcticibacterium sp. Next base: position 294,048 of record NZ_CAXHZC010000001.1, read on the forward strand.
TTATAATATCATAAATCGAGCCTTTTGACAATGTTCAAACAGTGTAGGGCTTTATACCGAATATTGATTTTTTATGCACATTGTCCTAAACCAAACATCAAGCACCGGACATCTATCACCAGACAGCCAACAAATCAAAGTCTCTCAATATAAATATCCTTAAAAGCGGCTTCTGCTTTTCCTCCTCCGTGAATTTGCAAACCTATTAAGCCGGACTGTGGAATGGTGTCGTCTTCTTCGGTGTAGTCTATCGACTCGTGACCATTAATGTAAAGCCTGATTCGTTTCCCTTCAGCTTTTATTTCATAGTCGTTCCAGTCATTCATTTTTATCCATGAAAGTACTTCTGTGGAGTCTGGAGCTATCAGGGTTACATTTCTTCTAGATTCGTCGTAAAGACTTACCCAGTATTTATCGCCATAGTCGGCTTGGTAGCCAGTCATTTCATAAGCAGGGTCTTGGAGTCTTTTACTTCTGAATTGAATTCCAGAATTGATAAAGCCTTCTTCTCCCGTGAGTTTTATTTTGAGTTTCAAATGGAAATTGTCGTACTCATTTGTGGTACATAAAAACTCATTATTTGGGACGGTTTCATCTAAGCTACCGCCAATAATTGCACCATTCTCTATTCGCCAAGTGTTCAAAGTGTCGCCTTCCCAGCCATCAAAGGTTTTGCCATTAAAAAGTGAGGTTGTAGACTCCTTCTCGCAAGCCATTAGTAAAATTATGCCACACAGGCTAAGTATTGTTTTCATAGGGTATTGTTTGGGTTTGTTAAAGTTAGTAGAAAATCGTTTTAGATACACTTTTACCGTTCATCATTTTTTTCGTTCTATGAAATTATTTTTCACTATCATTGTGATATCAAAATGATATTACAATGACAAAAGAACAAAACTTGAAGCCATTTAATGGCTATGTATTTATCGGTATTCTGTTTGCCCTACTTGTGCTTATTGCTGTGGCGTTTATTTCTTTAAAGCACCCTGCGGTATTGGTGTTGGTAATATTGGTTCCACTAATTATTAAAGGTTTTTTTACGGTCAATCCGAATAGCTCCAAGGTGATGGTGCTATTTGGTGAATATAAAGGCACCGTGAAGGCTAATGGTTTCTTTTGGGCTAATCCATTTTTTACAAGACAAAAAATATCGCTCAGAGCAAGAAACTTTGATAGTGAAAGAGTAAAAGTTAATGACAAGGTCGGAAACCCAATTCTTATCAATGTGATTTTGGTATGGAAGGTAAAAGATACCTATAAGGCCGCTTTTGATGTAGACCATTATGAGGAATTTGTAAGAGTGCAGACTGATGCAGCCGTTAGAAAATTGGCGGGCTCTTTTCCTTATGATAATTTTGAGGCAAATGATGCAGAAATCACTTTACTATCTGGCATGACCGAGGTTAATGACGCCCTAGAAAACGAAATTACTGAAAGGCTAGAAATGGCTGGAATAGAGGTGATGGAGGCAAGAATTGGCTATTTAGCTTACGCACCAGAAATAGCAAGCTCCATGTTAAAAAGACAGCAGGCTGTGGCTATAGTGGCAGCTAGAAAGAAAATAGTGGAAGGTGCTGTAGGTATGGTGGAAGACGCTTTAGAGAAGTTAAGCCATGATGGTATTATAGATTTTGATGATGATAGAAAAGCTACTATGGTGAGTAATTTAATGGTGGTTTTATGTGGAGATAAAGAAGCGACACCGGTGATAAACACGGGCTCCTTGAACTAAGCTAGATGCATGAGTAAGAAAAAGACATTCGTTTTAAGAGTAGAACCAGAAACTTTCAAGCAGATTGAAAGGTGGGCTGATGACGAATTTCGTAGTGTGAACGGACAGCTAGAATGGATAATTAATAAGGCCTTAAAAGATGCTAAAAGATTGAAATCAAAAACCACTCCTCCTAAGCCAGAGGAGTGATTTTTATAGGTTTTTACTTTATGTTTTCTCCATTGACTAAAAGGTTATTGACGGTTAAACCGTCAATAATACTTTGGTCAAAAGAGGCATTCTTAGTTTTGACTTTCATGTTTTCAAAAGTGAAATTTGATAGCTTATCATGTTCTGTGATAGCCACATCAAAGAAAATATCACAATCAAGTTTAATGTTTCTCATGGTGATATGGTCAGAAAAAGAAAGTGGCACTTCGGCTCTGCCTTTCAGGTCAAAAAATTGAGTCCATGGTTTTACATAGATTAGGCTTCTAGCTTGTCCTTTGATGTTTTCTACCGTTATATATTCATAACGCTGTGGGGTATCTGGTCTCATTTTAAGCCAAAGTAATCTTACAGCTTGGTCTACTTTACAGTTTCTCATCACAATATTCCTGTTATGAATAGACTCGCTGCCACAGGTTAAAGCACCATGACAGAAACCAAATTCACAGTCTTCAATAATTATATTGCTATTTCCTCCATTGTTTGGCACCAAGTCTGCCCATGGTCCTTTTCCTCCTTTCAGAGCAATGGCATCATCATTTACCGCCATGTAACAGCCTTTCACGAGCACATTAGAGCAAATATCTAAGTCAATTGCATCTGTACTGGGAGCTTTAACGGGTTCATGCGGTGAAGAAATATGAACATCTAAAACCTTGACATAATTACACTGATAATAGTGACTGCTCCAAAATCCAGCGTTTTGAAGTCGCACATCTTGTACTTGAACATTATCACTGTTCCATACAAAAACTAAGCGTGGCCTTGAGACTTCAAGGTTGGTGCATTGAGGATTTTCTTTTCTTCTTTGCCAAAAAGCCTCCCAAAATTTAAGACCATTTCCGTCTATGGTGCCATGCCCAGAAATAGTAAAGCCATCTACATTATAAGCATTTACTAGAGCCGCAAAATAATCTAGGTTTTGCCCTTCCATTCTAGATGGAATTTTGGGGTAATGGCTAATGTCATCAGAGCCCTTTAGCTTTCCACCTTCTACTACGTGCAGGTGAGTGTTAGCCTTGAAAAATAAAGCTCCACTTAGGTAAGTTCCTTTAGGTATGATGATTACGCCACCACCTTCTTTGTGAGCTTGGTCTATGGTTTTCTGAATAATAGCTGTTTGAAGTTCGGTGCTATCGTTTTTTGCACCAAAATCTGTAATTGTGAAAGTTTTGCCTAAATCGGCTAATTGCACTTTGGAGTAATCATGAAACCAGGCAGGAATTTCTGTACCATCTGGGAAAAGGTCTTGAGCAAAGGAGTTAAAAACAAAACCTAAAATGCTTAAAGCTATCAAGCAGACTTTTTTCATATAAACGGGGTTTGAATAATTTAGCCGCCAATATATGGAATTGTTGTTTTAATCCCGTCCTAGACTTTCTTCTATAAGCAAATGAGACTCCTAAGAAAGAGAGTAAAACTGTTTTTGTAATACTAGTTTTACCAGTCGGTCGGCTTATAGTCTTTCAGAAACTTCCCGCACCAGTGTTTTCCAGTATTTATACCATCAAAGAGTGGGTCTAATACTCTGGCAGCACCATCAACTATATCTAGCGGAGGTTGAAAATCATGTAAGTCTTGCTTTCTCTTGGCTAAGAGTGCAGGGTCTTCGTCAGTTACCCAGCCAGTGTCAACGGCGTTTGTGTAAATACCATATTTAGCAAAATCTGACGAGGAAGTAAGCGTCATCATGTTCAGTGCCGCTTTTGCCATGTTGGTATGTGGATGCCTGTCTTCTTTATGCCATTTGTGAAATTTACCTTCCATGGCAGAGACATTGATAATGTGTTTCATGCCTGTGTTTTCCTTTTTCATGATATTCACCAAACGGTTACATAGGACAAAAGGAGCCACAGAATTCACCAACTGAACCTCCAACATTTCATTGGTGTGAATTTCACCAAGTTTGAGTCGCCAGCTGTTGGTTGTTCTTAAATCCACTTGTTGTAAATCAGCATCTAATTGACCGACAGGAAATACCTCTTCCGTAGGTAAAGTATCATCTATACTGTAGGGAATTTGCGAAAGCTGAGCAGATGCACTCAAACCAATTCCTAATTGTTTTCCATGCCAACTTACGGGTAAGTTCTTTTGCTCTTTATCAGAGAAAGTACTGCTTAACGTTCTCAATTCACTTAAACAATCATTATGGTCTGAAAGTAGTTTTTGAGCTAAAAGCGGGAGTTCAGCAGTAGGCAAGGCTTCGTTTGCCATCATGTGATGGTAAAAGCCTGCTGGTCTTCTGACGGTTTGGGCAGCATTATTTATTAAAATATCTAGTCGCGAATAACGCTGTTCTATGAAATTACAGAATATCTCTACGCTAGGAATATGCCTAAGGTCAAGCCCATGGATTTTCAATCTATCGCCCCATTCAGCAAAATCAGGCTCTTTAGCAAAACGCATAGCGGAGTCCACGGGAAAACGTGTGGTGGCTATTACAGTGGCACCGGCACGAAGCATAATAAGCGTGATATGATAGCCGATTTTTAAGCGAGAACCTGTAACCAGAGCAAACTGTCCTGTAAGGTCCGCTGTTTGAAAACGTTTAGCATAGTTGAAATCACCACAGTCAGGACACATGGTGTCATAAAAATGGTGGAGGGTGTCAAATGACTCTTTGCAGACGTAGCATTGTCTAGGTGTATCCAGTTTTATTTGCTCTGTTTCTTTACCCGTAAGGGCTATCATTTTAGGAGCAATGAAGACACTAGCTTCTCTTGCAGACCGAATTCCAGTCGTTTTTCTGGCTTCTTTGTCTTTCTGTTTTAATCGTTTTTTATAGAGTTTTTTTGCTTCCTTTTTACGCCTAGAAAGTTCTTCCTTATCAGGCAAAGCAAAGAGTCCAGCAGCTTTTATTAGTGCTAGTCGCTTTTCTTCTGGAATGTCAATAATTTGACTGGTATTGGCATTAAGGTTTTGTAAAACTGCCAAACACTCGTCAATTTGCTTTTGACTTAACTTTTCTACTTCGCTCATTCGTTTTTCTATTGAAAGGCGAAATTACGGTTAAAAATTAAGGTTATGGAGGCGACTTTAAATTGATTTACCTTGCTAAAGAAGCTTTTAATTCAACATCCGCCGTAGCCCAAGCCTTCTGAAACTTTTTCTTTGTAGCTAAAGCTGCCTCTTCGTCTTTAAGGTTTTCATAGGCGGAGGTAAGACCATTTAATGCCCAGCCATTTTTTGGTAAACGCTTTAAATCTTCCTTGTAGGTAGCTACGGCTTCATTATACATTCCCGCCTCTATTTGCACAGCTCCCAAATGATGTCTCACAGAGAAAAACCAATCAGGTGGTTCATTATAGTTTAAGTTGTCTTCAATAATGACGGCTTTGCTGAAGTGTTCAATACTCTCTTTAAAATGACCTTGCTTGTTAAGTAACTCACCATGGAGTACATTCTGAGCTACCTTTACTAAATCATATACTGTGTTAATGTCCCAAATGGTGATTTCTTTTAGGCTTTCTAGGCTGGCAATTTTGTTCAAAGCGTTTAGTTCTTCTCTAGCTTTTGAGTTTTTGCCTTTACCTAAATATGCCATTCCTTTGGCATAATGTTCTATTGCTTTAGGGTAGTTTAAACCTTCCGCCTTATTCGTCAATTTTAGTATTTTATCCCATTTTCCAAATTTGACATAAACGTAGTAGGGAATAGTATAATAATGCTGAATGGTTCCCCAGCCCGGTTCTTTCATGAGCAGGAGATTGGCATTTGCTGCCACTGCATCGGCAGCATATATAGCCATTTTACTATTTCCTTCTAAAGTGGCCGTAGCTGCCATGAAGTGTTGATTGTGTGGGAAATAAGAAAGAGGATATGCTCCTTGTGCATGGCAGGCGGTAACATAACTACTGTCTACTGCGATGGCCTGAATATTAGAGAGCGTTCCTTTATGGTAATCGCCAGTTCTAATGTAAATATGAGAAGGCATATGTACCAAATGGCCAGCATTTGGTACCAAACCGTCGTCAAAAAAATTGGCACTTTCAAGGGCGTTTTCTGGATTAGGAGAAGCTTCTAGAGTATGAATATAAAAATGATGTGCTCCAGGGTGTTTTGGGTCAATTTTTAAAGCATTTTTTAAGGCGGCTAAAATATTAATTGTCCATTCTTGTGGGTTTCCAGAAGGAGTCCACAAGTCCCAAGGGTGTAAGTCTAGGACAGATTCAGCATAGAGGCTAGCTATATCGGCATCGTTTGGATATTTAAGGTAGAGAGAATCCATGGCGATAGAATATGCCTTATCAAATTGGCTTCTGTCATCCACAGGAGAGGCTACATATCTTTTGGCAAGAGCATTTATTAGGTCAGTTTCTTTTTGAGGTGTTTGTAGATTTATAAGTGCTTTAGCCTTTTGAATAGCCAAATAAGCTCTTTCATAGTTGTCGGGCTCCATGCCAGCATTATAGTTTGGTCCTAAGACATAAGCAAAACCCCAATGAGTCATGGCCGCCGTGCTATCAAGTTTTGAAGCATAATAGAAGGAGCGAGCAGCTTCGGCATGATTGAAGCCATAGGCAAGTACTAAACCTTGATTGAAATACTGTTGGGCTAGTTCATTGTTCGTAGAAATAGGGAAACTTAAATCACCCATTCCCTCAAAGAGTGGTGCTTTATTATCCGAAGTGTACCAGTCGCTGTCGGTCACTACGGGAGCACACATGGCCACGTTTTTCTGTTTTTCGTTTGTTTCAGTACAGCCGAATAGTATTATTAGTGATAGAAAGGAGAATAAAAATGGTTTCATAGAGGCTATAAGAAGGCTTAATGAATTAATAAATCACTCACAATATGAAGACTTTACTGCAATTTACCTGAAAGGTTTTATAATACGGTGTGGATTATCATCATAAGCGAAATCATGTTTCAGCTTTTGTGATTTTGATATTTGAATAAAAAAAGTGGATTAAATTGAATGATATTTAATCCACTGATTTGGAAAGCTTTTATGTCAATTCCGTTTTTTAAGGACAATCTAATGATGTGGCAATTAGTATTCCTGCATCACTTATTTGTATTCTAAAGCAAGAGCCATTTGGTGATTTTAGTATTACACCTCTTGTGCTATCTTTTACAAAAAAATCGCCAGACGCTACTTCTAGCTCTTTACTGGCAGCAGGAGGAGGTAGCGTTAATGCTAATTGACCTCTAATTTCACCGCCACCATTCGTTGTAGAGTGTAAGTTGATGTATACATTTCCAGCTATAAGGTCTGGTTCATCCATTTCATCTACCGTAAATGTGCCAGAAATAGTTCCTGAGCTGCTTCCTGTGGTAGGAGCAAGATTAATGATAACTGCACCATTTGTACCTGCTGGAGCCTTGTGTAAATGCGAGGCTGTAAGCGTTCCTGTTAAATTTGAGTACGGGACGGTTATTGTAATTTGATTTGTGCTAGAGTCATAAGTCCCTGTCAAAGTACCCGAACCTTCCGTTTCAACCGCCGGAACCTCATTTGCCCCGTTGATAGTAGCGGAAATGTTATAGGTTTGAGCCATGACTACGGTGCTGACAAATATTAGTGTAAATAGTAAAGATATTAATTTCATATTTCTGGTTTAGGTATAAATATTTTAACAATATACGTTCTATCAGGCAAGCTTAGACAATTATAGACTCATAATATAGAAACATGGGAAACGTTTAACACAAAAAAGGCAACCTAGGTAAAACCTAAATCACCTTTTTGAATGCAGAAGAGTGCGTTTACTCCTGCGTAATTTCTTTCATTTTATTGAAGAATGATTTCTTTCTTTCCGATGAAATAGCCCAGTCTACAGGTACACTTTGGAAGCCATTTTCAAAACCTTCGTCTTTCATTCTGAAATCAAAATAACCCCAAGACACGTACTGTTTAGTAGCGGTAACAAAATTGCAGGTGTCAGACTCGAAATTAAAATGGTCGTCTTCGTTTATGACAATAGGCTTAGGCGTTTTAACCACGTCTTTTACCCTTTCAATAAAGCTTAGCATTTTAGTTTGTGTTTTCACACCGTTACCATGAATCAGAATAAAGTCAGACACATCGGCGACTTTTTGACTTGGTACAGTTCCACCGCCAAAACTAGTACTAACTAATAATCTATTTCCGTTTATTTCGGTGTCTTGCACGCGTTTTATAAGTTCATGTACACGTGCCACTTTAAGTATTTCATGGTCGTATTGAATGTTACTCTCATTGTTTAGTTCTACTAGGATGTTTGTGTAACCGTGTTCCAGAATCCATTTGGTAATATTGTCCACAGCGTTTATTACGGCAGCCTCATCATCTAAGAACTGGTCTTGACCAAAGTAGAAATAACCAAGAATTACTACCATATTTAGTTCATCAGCCTTGTTCAGAATACGCTCTAGTCTCGCCATGTAATCTGCTTTTAGTTCACCTTTTGAATCAAAAGTGGTGTTTATCCAACCCTTGTTTCCATATCCTAAGGGGCTTCCTCCCTGAAGATTTAGTGTAAAGGCTGATAAACCATGAGCTTTCCAATCAGACATAGCTGCAATAAACTCATTTGTATTTCTGTCGGCATCCCATGTTTTGGTATCTGGGTAAACAAAATTATCCTGCGTTTCAGGATTGGTATCATCAAAAATCCCCTGCACCATTCTAGAATTAAAGAGTAGTCCTTCTATTTTTTGACCTTCCCACTCCCTGCCTTTATAGGTGAGTTCGTCATTGATTAAAAACTGGTTTCCCGTAATACTAACTTTAGTGCTCTTTTTGCTGTCTGCACAGGAGAAGAAGGCTATTGGAAGAAGAAGTAATAAAAGTAATTTTTTCATCGATTTTTATATTAATTGGGTTGGGAGATAATTGATATTAAAGTTATTTTAATTAGTTCACTGGTTCTTGATATTGGCTTGTTAAAGCAAACTTATCAAAAGCAAAACCATCTTCTCTCATAGAAAATTGGATGGTATGTTTCCCTGGTTTCTTTATATCTAGGAATATTAGTTCAGGTTCGCCGCAGTGGGTTTCTTGTGTTCTTTGTTTGCTGGCCCAGGTCCATTGGTTTTTACCTTCGCACCATTGCATTCTTTTGCCAGTTTCGGGCCATGTGCCGTCTATGCCAACATGGAGCCCATTGTCTTCACTGCCAGACGAATACGCCTTTACCCATACATAATACTTACCCGCTTTTTTGATGTTGACATCATAAGACAAGACGGAAAGGCCTGGCTCTGGACTAAAGTTAACACCATGTATAAGTTTATCATCATGGGTTACTCTAGTATCTGGTAATAACTTCATATAGGCTCCACCACTTGCAGAAAGAGCTATATCGCTTTCATCTTCTATTTTGGTCCACTGACGAAGTTCGTTGTTAGTTTGAGTTTTGAAGTTTTCAGCTTCTACTTCTATGTAATCGGCTTTTTGATTGGCAAATGTGCCAAATAAGAATATTAGATATATTAGTTTCATTTTTAGGGTTCTTTTGATTTGGTTGAATAATTATATTTATAGGTCAATTTCTTTTCTTTTCTCTGCACTTAGATAAATGGCTTCTTGCACTTGAAGGTTTTTCAAATAATCATTGGCATTGGTTTCAAAGTCATTGCCAGATATAAGGCAGTCTATAAAATGCTTTTGAGTAGCGTAAACACAGTCAGAAGAGAAGTTTTTGTCTTCATGTTTATAGGCTATTTGGGTTTCATCTTGCCCTAGCTTTTTTAGGTAAATGGAGCCGTCTAATTCCAGACGAATAGAACCTTCATTCCCGTCAATTAGCATTTCGCCAAAAGTATATCTTGGATTTTCGCTGTTGGATTCATTGTAGCGGTTTCCGTCAAAAACACCTTGGCAGCCATTCTCAAAGTCGAAAAGAATAAGACCGCTGTCTTCCCCAGCAATGTTTTTATTAAGCTTCCTTAGTCTAGAATAAACGCTTTTGATGTCGCCAATTAGAAACCTAAAAACGTCTACAAAGTGAATGCCAGTTTCATGAATTAGTAGCTTTGGCATATTTCTAAAATAAGGCTGTCTTTCCGCATAGGCGTTTTTTGTCCAGCCATCACCCAAACGCATTCTATGATTGATAGAGAAAATCTCGCTCCCAATGGCGTTTTGCTCTAAAAGCTCTTTTATCTTTCTATACCAAGGCTGAAACCTGAAATTTTCATGAATCATGAATTTAGTTTTAGATGCATTCATGGCAGAAATCAGCTGTTCAGATTCTGAAAAACTAGGCGATAAAGGTTTCTGACAGATGATGTGTTTTCCTTTAGCCGAGGCTTCCATACACAGACTTAAATGGGTGGCAGGGGGTGTAATGATATCTAAAATATCAAAGGATATATTCTCATAAAGCTCCGCGGTTGAGGCGAAAACTTGCTTTACATCAAATTGGTCCGCCAAGCTCTGAGCCTTTGAGATGTCTAGGTCACAGATAGCCACAAGTTCTACCTCTGGCATTCTCTTCCATGCCTCTACGTGGTATTTTGAAAAATACCCTGCACCCACACATACTACTTTAAAACGTGTCATTAATCTTAATTACTTTAATAAGCCAAACCTTGGTCAGCTTTGGTTTTTGACCATAAATACATGGCTATTACATTTAAAATGGCTGCTATGTAAAAGAAAGAGTCTGATGAGCCCGTCCATGCTGCCAAATACGGGAATGCAAGAGCAGTAAGAAATGAGCCAATGTTTCCCGCCATATTCATAGTGGCAGATGCCGCTCCTGAGCTTTTTTTGCCAATATCTACACAGAGTGCCCAAGATGGTGAAATGGTCATATCTACACCTAAAATGGCTATACTTAGCATAATTACGGCAGAGAGGGGAGTGGTCATAAAACTACATCCAATAAGGCCGACAGCTGCCATTCCAAAACCGATGATGGCTGGTAGGCTCCGTGATTTATTCCAGTTTCCTTTTGAATAAATTCGGTCAATAGCTGCACCGGCTATCCAGTTGCCAAATGCACCAGCTATAAATGGAGCTATGGCACACCAGCCCGCTTCCATTGTGTTTAGTGAATAGGTTTCTTTTAGATAAGGGAAGAGCCATGTAAGAGCAAAGAAATTAGTGAAGTTGCTACTGAAATACTGCACTATTGCAATTTTCATGTTCTTCGATTTTAATAGCTCTTTTAAAGGTACTTTTGACGATACGCTTTCATCTACTTGCTGGCGTCCCGTTAAAATTTCGGTCTTTTCGGCATCGCTAATTTTTGCATGTTCTTCCGGTAAATCGCGAAAGGCCATCCACCATAAAACAGCCCACGCTATACCCACCACACCTAAAATAACAAATGCGTTTCGCCAGCCGTAAGAGGTAATAAGCCATGCTACTAAAGGCAGGGCAAATGCGGCACCAATTCGTGAGCCTGAGAAATTTAGTCCCAAAACCAAACCTCTTTCTTTTAATGGTATCCAAGAAAAAACCGCTCTAGACATGCTAGGGAATGCACCAGCTTCGCCAGCTCCAAATAAGAACCTTACACTTAATAATGAAACGGCATTCCAAGCCGCACCAGTGAAAGCGGTAAAAATAGACCAAATAGAAACTATACTGGTTAAGACTAATCTAGGGCCATGTCGGTCAGCGAGCCTGCCAGATGGAATTTGGAAAAGAGCATAACCTAGAGCAAAGGAAGATAGTACCCAGCCCATGGTTTTGTCGCTTAAGCCAAGGTCTGTCCCTATGGCGTCTTTTGCCACAGAAATGCATACACGGTCAATGTACAAAAGGAGGGATAAAACAAACATCCCAACCACCACATAATGCCTTCCTTTAAATTTCATGCTTACGCTTTTAATATTTCAATAACTTGACTAAGTCCAGTTTCATCTCCTACGTTTCCTGGGTAAACTATAAATGGCATGTACGGAAACTTGCTTCCCTCAAATGTCTTCCAAACGGGCACTCCTGGAATCATTTGACCCATAACCATTGCTCGTTTTAATCCAAGACTTTTTGTTGCCAAGTCGCTTGAAGTGATTCCACCTTTCCCTATCACGTACTTTGGCGTAACTTTTAGTGCAGCTACTATATCTGTTAAAAAAGTAGATACTATAGAGCCAATATTCAGATTGGCTTCTTTTTCAGTGGAGCTTATTAGTTTACGACTGGTGTATAAAATAACATCTTTACCTACTGAAATAAGATTGTCAATTTGCTCCGCAAAATCTTGAGAACCTTTTCCAGTATTGTTCAATAGAGCTTCAATGTCAATTTCAATTGATTCTATTTTAACGTTTGCCAAAACATGAGCTAGTTGACTTGTTGATTTTGGCACGTAAGAGCCCAAAACAGTTAAACCGCCATTTTTGGATTCTAAAGGCAAGTCTTTATTCGATATTAATTTAGGTTTTTGGCTAGCTAAAGCTGCAATTAACGAGGCCGCAGACCTAAAGAATGGATAAACATTGGATGAAAATATGCAATAGATGGCTTGATTAAGGTCATCATAAGAGGCAGCATTTATAATACAGACATCGCCAGACTGAAATTGATTAATTTTCTTTATGGTTTGGCCGCTTGATACGTTTTGTAATTCATCCAGAGAAATAGTGTGTATTTGCGTGTCTTCTATTTCCGAATTATACTTTTCTTTTATCCAATCTTTAAGGTTGCTAGATTTAAAACCAAAGACTTTGTCTTGAGCAAAAGGCGTATTTGCTGCAGGTATCATTTGCTCGCCTTCACGTACATAATGGACATTGTCAATGGTGTATCTTCCTCCTTCAAAAAACGCAGGAACTATAAAATGAACACCTTTTTCCTTTTGAAATACCTGACTTAAAACGTTTATTTCTAGAGGGTAGTGCCCTCTTAAAGTGCTATCAGAGCGACTGATTACAAGGCAGTTTTTGTTAAGGTCTTCTTGTACATTCTTTATATTTCTAGCTATTTCTAAACCAAGTATTTCAGCCTTTTCAGCATTTAAAGCTCTAGAATTGGTCAGAATGTAGAAAAGCTTTGTGTCGTTTAAAAGTTCGTTTGCTAATAGTGTTTCAGACCATTCTGTCAATACCGGAATGTCATGAACCGTCTGGGTGCCAGTAGGGTCATCGTCTAAAACTATGATAGCATCAAAAGCCTCATGCACTTTTGTACTTAATTCTTCTTTTGAATAAGAAAAATGAGAAGCCTTAAGGCCTTCAGTAAGTTGATGATATGTAAGTACGTTTTGTTCCAATTTATCTTTCTTCAAAAGCGATAACTCTGGCTGGAGCACCGTCTCCGTTTTTGATTTTTAAGGGCAATGCAATTAAAAAAACACTTTCCGATTTGATACTGTCTAACTTATTCAGGCCTTCAATAATGGTGACATAGCCACCTAATAATATTTGATGGATTTTGGTGACTTCGGCAAGGTCTTCCACATCTGCAACAGATAAGGGCTCTACGCCTAGCATTTTTACTTTGTGCTTAACGCACCAATTCGCCAATTCTTCACTTATTCTAGGCAAGTCTGGTTTGAAATTGGAGTCTTCATACATTTTCGACCAATCAGTTCGAATAAGCAAACTATCTCCGTTTTGGAAATTACTTAACTGACTGATGACATCTTCCAAAAGAATTAATTGTTTTGGCTTTGTGACCGAAACATCAATTATCCACGCCTTACCCATAAACTCATCAGGGCTATACTGGTCAATGGTATGTTCGCTCACACCAAAGTGAAAGGGAGCATCCATATGCGTACCAGCATGAGAATAGATGCTAAGGGTTTTTGCATTCCATCCATTAGCAGAGAGGGTGCGAGCAGGTTGGTCTGAATAACCCGCTATTTTCTCATCAAATGTATGCGTGAGGTCATGGATAATATATTTGCTTAGGTCAAACATCTATGCGTTTAAAGCAGCTATGGTGGCTTTTGTCATTTCTTGCGTAGAAGAGTCGCCTCCTAAATCTTTTGTTTTTAAACCAGATGCTGTCATTTTATGTACGGCTTTCATTAAATCTGCTGCGGCCTTGTTTTCTCCTAAATGCTCAAGCATCAAAGCCGCGGACCAAAACTGACCAATTGGGTTAGCAATGTTTTGACCGGCAATATCTGGAGCAGAACCATGAATAGGCTCAAACATAGAAGGGAAATCACCTTCAGGGTTTATGTTTCCCGAGCCACCTAAGCCTAAACTTCCCATAATGGCACCACCCAAGTCAGATAAAATATCCCCGATCATATTGGTGGTAAGTATTACATCAAAGTATTCAGGATGCAGTACAAAACTTGCAGAAGCGTTATCTACATACATTTTTCTGTATTCTACATCAGGGTACTCTTTTGCCACTTCTTCAATAATTCTGTCCCAGTAAGCAAGAGAATTAATCAGCGTATTGGATTTCGTTACATTGGTTAAGTGTTTCCTTCTTTTTTGAGCTAGTTTGAAGGCATAATGTGCTACCCTTGTGGTACCTGCTCTGGTAAACATGCTGGTGTCAGTAGCAAAACCTTCTGGACTATCTGGATACATTTGACGCCCACTTTGTACAAACTCCCCTTCGTTATTCTCACGAATAATTACAAAATCAATATCCTCTTTTCCTTTATTTGCCAAAGGACTGGCAATGCCATCCCAAAGGTGAACGGGTCTTAGATTTACGTATTGTTTGAACTGCGTTCTGATGTAATTAGTAAACAATTTAAAAGGAAGCGTATCGTCAACTTCTGGAAGCCCAACCGCTCCAAAATAAATGGCGTCGTACTTTTTCATGGTCTCTAAACCATCTTCAGGTAAGAAACAACCATGTTTTTGATAGTGCTCTGCCCCAAAGTGATACGTGTCTGAAGTGATGGTAAAACCGTGCTTTTGAGCCACGGCTTGCAATAACTCCATGCCTGCAGGTACTATTTCGTTGCCAATACCGTCACCATTAACAGCTGCTATTTTGTAATTTTTCATTATTTAATTTGACATTAAGAACTTAAGAAGATGCTATCCTTTCGGGATATCATGTGACAAACCTATGTTTTTGCGTTTTGAATTCAAAATACAATTTGATATTTTTTGAAAAGATGTAATTTGCATCCTTAAATAGAAATAGAACCTTTTAGCGTGGAGCACTTAGAACTAGTAGACCGTATATATTCAGAGGTGAAACAGATGATTTTTGACCAAAGGTTAAAACCTGGGGAGAAAATTATTCAAGAGAAAATTTCAGCACAATTAGGAATAAGCAGGAGTCCATTGCTTAAAGTTTTGCAGCGTTTGCAAAATGAAATGCTGGTGGAAAGTATTCCAAGGCGTGGTATGTTTGTCAAATCAATTGACATTGACGAGCTGATTGATATTTTTGAATGTAGAGCGGTATTGGAAGGTTTGTCTGCCAAACTTACGACGGAGCATATTGATGCTTCGCAAATACAGAAACTAAAAGCCTGTTTTGAGCCATTTGTTGGGAATGAAAATATTGATTCTGAAATCTATGCGGAGGCTGATAGGAAGTTTCATGCCTACATTCTAGAATGGAGTGGCAACAAGGTAATAGCACAGTTAGAAATGCTTAGCAATGTACATTTAAAGGCTTTTCAGGCTGGTCTTTTACGCAAGCCAGAACAAACGCTCAAAGAGCATTTGGCTATTATTACGGCCATGGAAGAAAAAGATGCTGAAAAGGCGGAGGTTCATATGCGAAATCACATTCTAAAGTCACTGGAAGCGTTTAGAGCTAAAAATACTGGGAACGATTAACTTTTAAGCCGCTAATGAAATATCAATTTCTGGATTGATTTTCTTAAGTTCTGCTATGAAAGCAGAGCGTTCCTTCGGCGAAATCAAAACAGAATCAAATTTGCCATACGACACCTCTATTCTATCGAGTGAAAGGGCAGGGGAGCTTAATATACTTTTACTTGGTTTAATAGATTTTATGCTGCCAATTGGGATATTGATGTTTACAATAAACCCAGATTTGACAATCAGGTTATTCTCTGTAATTCGGTAAGAAGTGCTTGCGTACAAGTGAAACACAAAGGCACATGTAAGCAGCATGATTAGAATAGTTGGCCAATTTTGACCCATTATAGTCATAATAAGCGAGCCAAGTAAAATGAGGGCAAGAGGAACAGCAAGTGACCAGCTAATTTCAGATTTATAAGTTTTCATATTTGACTACGATTTTCTTATAAATTTACAAAATAAATTAGATAGATTTCGCTCAGAAGGTACAGCATAAAAAAACATGGTCTCCAAAAGGAACCATGTTTTTTCGTTTAAGTCTATAGTCTGAATTCTAAATCTTACTCAGCTCAATAGCCCTATCATAACAAGCGATAGCACCTTTCTTAATACCTTCTCTTACGTTTTCATCATCAAACTTATTCAGAGCTGCACGGGTGGTTCCACCTTTTGATGCTACTCTATCCATCCATTCGGTAGGGGTAAAGTTGCCTTCTTTGTATTGCTGTACAGCACCTTCAAAAGTCTGAGTAACTAAGAGTTTTGCGGTAGCCTCGTCATAACCGTAATGCTCTGCGGCGTCCATCATGGCTTGCATGAAATAGAAAATATAAGCAGGTCCACTTCCGTGAATGGCCGTAGAGGTATTGATATCGTCTTCTTTGTCCAGTTTTAAAGATTTCCCGGTAGAGCCTAATAGTTTTCCCATTAGCTCTTGTTCTGTTTCAGAAACTGCAGTGGCAGCGAAAAAGGTAGTCATACCCAAACCAAGCTGTGCAGGAAGATTTGGCATAGCCCTCACTACTTTTTCTAAACCCAATGCGTTTTGCATACTATCAATGGTCACACCAGCCATTACAGATATAATAAGCGTATCTGATTTGACAAGTGGCTTCATTTCCTCAAAAAGCCCATCTTTATGCTGTGGCTTTACGGCCACCATTATCATTTGAGCTTGTGGAACGCAGTCGGTTAATTCTTCAAAAACTTCAAAAACACCATCGGCTCTTAGCTCAGCCAATTTTTCTGGGCTTTTGTCCAGAATCATGATTTTGTCGTCTCCTAAAATCCCGAAATCGTTAATGGCTTTGGCATAAGTCAAACCCATATTTCCGGCTCCAATTACTAGTAATTTCATATAATATAATTTTTAGTCCAGGCCGAGTCTCATTTCTACAATGAGTTTCTCAAAACCTGCTTTTTCATAGGCTTTTATAGCAGCTTCGTTTTCGGTGTAAACGGTGAGCCTAGTCTCCGTAATACCATGAGCTTTTGCCCAGTTTTTCAACTCCGCTATAATGCCTTTATTAATTCCCCTTCCTCTAAATTCTGGTTTGACAAACATGAAACCGAGGTAGGCATATTTTTCATGTTTGAAGTATGGCTTAGCATCTCTAATGATAACACTCGCCGAGCAAACCACCTCATTGTCAATAGTTCCTACTATCACTTCCGCATCTTCAGCTTTAATTAGCTCACCTAAGTCATAATAGCTAATATCTCCTTCTTTTAGGGTGCTATTAAAAGGTCGCTCTGCCTTGATGATACCTTGTTCAAAACCTTTCAGGGTTTCCAAATCTTCTAAAATGGCTGGTCTGAAAATGACTTCGCTCATAATATTTTAGGCTATAAAACTCTTTGCTTTAGCTATCGCTTTATCAAGTCCAGAGACATCACTACCTCCTGCTGTAGCAAAGTGCGGCTGACCACCACCACCGCCACGCATTTCTTTGGCAGCTTCTTTTACTATTTTGCCTGCATGCAACTCTTTGGCTTTCATCAAAGTTTCGTCAATGATGACTGCCAAAAGAGGCTTTCCATTAATGTCAGCACCTAAAGCAATGAAGGAATTTTCCATTTTAGCTTTTAAGTCATAAGCCAATTTCTTAAGTCCATCTGCATTTGGTACGCTCACTTTCTCTGCAATAACTTGGACGCCATCAATGGTTTCAATTTTCTGAAGCAAGCCAGTCTTAACACCTTGAAGTTTCTCGTTTTCAAGTGCATCCACTTTTTTCTGTAAAGCAGATTTTTCGTCTAACAAGGTTTGAACAGAAGCAACTAGATCCGTAGAGCCTTTCAATAACTCCTTAAGAGAGGTTAAAGCAGTTTCCTGCTCACGCATTTTTTCTAAAGCTTTGATACCCGTAATAGCCTCTACACGTCTTACACCAGCAGAAACAGAACCTTCGGTGGTGAACTTGAACAGACCAATCTGCCCAGTAGAACTTACGTGAGAACCACCACATAGTTCCAAAGAATACTTAGGGTCAAAAATGATAACTCTTACAAAATCGCCGTATTTCTCACCAAAAGTAGCCGTAGCTCCTAATTTCATGGCTTCATCTATTGGCACATTTCTACGCTCGTCTAAGGCTATGTTTTCTCTAATCTTTTCATTGACAATATCCTCTACCTGCTTAAGTTCCTCATCGGTAACTTTAGAAAAGTGTGAGAAGTCAAAACGGGTTAACTCATCATTTTGATAAGAACCACGCTGCACTATATGGTCGCCTAAAACTTGTTTTAATGCAGACAGCATTAAGTGTGTAGCTGTATGATTTTTCTTGATATTGCTGTGTCTTGCACTATCAATTTTGGCTGTAACCTTAGCGGCCTTTAAATCTTCCAAAGAATAATCATCAAAAGGAGCTTTCTTAGCTATATGCACGTGAAGCCCAGCTTCTAATTGACAGTCGCTAATAGCTACGCTGAAAGTACCCTTCGGAGTATCAAAAGTTAGTTCACCGGTATCACCTACCTGACCACCCATTTCGGCGTAGAAAGGTGTTTTTTCTAAAATTATTTGATACTCGCTGCCTTTCTTTGTTTTTACTTTTCTGTATTGAACCAGCCCACTTATAGCTTCCTCATTGTCATAACCTATGTATTCAGGGTTGTCCAACTCATTTACTGCAATCCAGTCTGCAGCTTCTTTGGTAGCATCTTTACGGCTTCTAGCTTTTTGTTTTTCTAGTTCCGCTTTGAAGCCAACTTCGTCAATATCAAAACCTTTTTCTTTTGCTATTAAAGCAGTTAAATCTACCGGAAAACCAAAAGTATCAGAAAGCTCAAATACTGTTTTACCTTCAATTACCTTTTTATCATTATCGGCTTCAAAGATGGTCTCTAGTCTTTTCAGACCTTGCTCTAAAGTTCTAAGGAAAGTTTTTTCTTCTTCTTCGATTACTTTAGTGACAAATGCTTCTTGAGATTTAAGCTCAGGGAATACATCTTCAAATTGTTTAGCCAAAACAGGTACCAACTGGCACATGAAAGGCTCTTTGAAGTTCAAGTAGGAGTAACCGTATCGGATAGCTCTTCTAAGAATTCTTCTGATAACATAACCCGCACCAGTATTAGAAGGTAGCTGCCCATCAGAAATCGCGAATGCTACTGCTCGTATATGGTCGGCCACCACTCGCATGGCTACATCGCTGTAGCTGTCGGCGTTTAAAGTTCCGTTTACCCCGTATTTAAGGCCGCTCATTTCTTCTAAAACCTGAATGGTGTTTTGGAAAAGGTCGGTGTCATAATTTGACTGTTTGCCTTGAATAGCCATACAAAGCCTCTCAAAGCCCATTCCAGTATCAATGCACTTGTTTTCCAGTGGAATTAAAGAACCATCAGCTTTACGCTCAAACTGCATAAATACGTTGTTCCAAATCTCCACTACTTGAGGGTGGTCTGCATTTACCAATTCTTTTCCTGGAGTTTTATCAACCTCAGCCTGTGGTCTAAGGTCAATATGGATTTCAGAACATGGGCCGCAAGGTCCCACATCACCCATTTCCCAAAAATTATCTTTCTTATCTCCGTAAATGATTCGTTCGTCAGAGCCTAAAATGTCTTTCCAGATATCGAATGCTTCTTGGTCAAAAGGAACGCCATCGGCTTTATCACCTTCAAAAACCGAAACGTAGATTCTATCTTTAGGAAGTTTGTAAACTTCGGTCAGTAATTCCCAACTCCAGTTTAAAGACTGCTCTTTAAAATAGTCTCCAAAAGACCAGTTTCCTAGCATCTCAAACATGGTGTGGTGGTAGGTGTCAAAACCCACTTCTTCCAAATCATTATGCTTTCCGCTTACACGGAGGCACTTTTGTGTATCGGTAATTCTTTTAGATGGGGGAGTGGCATTTCCTAAAAAATAGTCTTTAAACTGTGCCATTCCAGAGTTATAAAACATCAAAGTAGGGTCATTCTTAGCCACCAATGGGGCAGAAGGAACCACTAAGTGTTCTCTAGAGCTAAAGAAGTCAAGAAATGCTTTTCTTATTTCGTGCGAGGTCATTCTAAAAGATTTTATTGCCTTAAACAGATATGTTTGAAAAATTCCTGCAAAAGTAGGGTTTATATCATGTTTTTGGAAGGAAAAGGTAAACCTATTTCATTTGGAATTTGAGCCGAAGGCTACGAAAGTCTTTGCTTTTTCAATTAAAAAGTCTGGGCTAAAGAATAAATAAAAATAGTTGAACTAAAATTGCAGTTATGTAACTAAAGTTCTCTTATTTAGTTGTATGAAACATATCCTAACACTTTTACTACTGATTAGTATGCCCAGTTTAGGGCAAATACAAGTACTGTCAGAACTCGATTTTCAGACTAAATATGATAAAAACCTAGCCGAGATGCTCATGAAGGAGGGTGCTAAACCTCATTCTAATGATGGCTCCATAATAGCTAGAAAACAAAGGCTTCAGTATGTGCTAGAGGCTCAAATGAAAGAGAATGGTCTTTTTTTAGCTGATATAAATGGTAATTTAAGTGTGACTTTTGGATTTAGTGAGCAGCAAAATTTAAACTTGGCGACCTTTACAGTTAGGCGATATGGTATTTCTAAAGAAACGGGAAACTTTGAAAGAGTTATTGATACTTTATCTCTTAACTCCATTGCTCCTAGATTGAAGCCTATTGTAGAGAAGTTTTATGTTAGTCATATAGATGAAATGAGAAGTTTAGGTGAAGGACCCAATGGGTTTAGTTTTTTCAATGATGATAAACTAGGAAGTACTAGCTTAGATATTTTAGAAAACAAGGACACGTTAGGCACTTTAAGAAACTTAGATTTATCAAACTTAGGGCTTACTAAAATCCCTAAAGCAGTTTATAAATGTAAGAACTTAGAGAAACTTGACTTATCAAATAATGCCTTGAAGAAGATTCCGAGGAGATTGTGGTCACTTAAAAAATTAAAGACCGTGACTTTGACAAAAAACTTATTGAAGGATAAATCAATAAAAACCAAGCGACAGGATTCCTTGTCATTGTTAAATCTTCAGTTTAATAGAATTACTAAAATGCCCAAGTCATTGAGGAAGTTTGGAGGCTTAAATGATTTATTTCTGGGCAATAACTATTTGTCAAATTTCCATAATCAGAAGTTTAAAAAGCTTCCGCCTATTAAAAATCTGAATTTATATAATGGAGGTTTAAAGGCTTTTCCGAAAAATATAGGGGCATTTATTTATTTGCAGGAGCTAGATGTTTATTATAATGAGTTGCGTGCTTTATCGGACAATATAGGTCAGTTGGGAAATCTTAAAACATTGGCGGTAGCTAATAATGATTTATGGGATTTACCGCAGGAAATAGGTCAATTAAAAAAGCTAGAAACACTTTTTGCTCATCATAATAAACTTGATAAGTTACCCGAACTACCAGTTTCTATAAGATTATTGGATGTAGGATACAATCAGTTTAAGTCTTTTCCTGAGCAAATATTGAACTTAAGTAATTTAAAAGAGTTGGATGTTTCAAATAACTCTTTTGAGAAGTTACCGCAAGGTTTATTAAAACTTCAAAATCTAGGGATGGTTTTTATGGCAAATTGCACGGTTCCACTTAGAGAATCGGAAAAATTGGACTTCGAAAACTTAAAGAAGGAATTAGAAAGCAAGGGCTTACAGGTTCGCTAAAATTTTTAGCTAAATTGCTATTAGCATATTTGATGCTTTTTAGATTGATAAATTGAGCATACTTTTGAACCTACAATGAAAGATATCAAACTGTTTTACAGTACAGAAGAGGTAGCACAACACTTTGAAGTAGCCCCTTCAAAAATTCGTTTTTATGAACGAGAATTCAATCTGAAAATCCAGACAAGAGGAAAAAATAAGGCTTTTACCAAAAAGGATATTGAAAAGCTAAGCGAGATTATCGCTTTGGTAGATGAAGATAATTACACGCTTCAAGGTGTCAAAGATCAACTGAAATCGAAAAAAGTGAAGCGAAATTCTAATCAAGATGTGATTAATAGGCTCACTTATGTAAAAGAGGTTTTGGTTAAAATTAGAGGATAGGCTATGCAGGAAGATTTAGTGTATAAGCTGGCTCTAAAGGAAACAGATGGCATAGGAGGCGTTCTTTTTAGGCACTTAATAAGTTATTTTGGAACGGCACAGGCGGTTTTAGAATCTCCAGAAGGAAAATTGCTGAAAACGCCAGGAATAGGTCCGGGGATTATTTCTGCCATTAAAAAAGCGAGGAAGGGCTTGCAAGCGGCAGAAAAACTCATAGAAGACTCTATTAAAAAGAATTTCCAAATAATAAGTTTTCAAGATGCTAACTACCCACAGCGTTTTAAAGGCCTTTATGATGCTCCGCCAATCATTTTTTGTCAGGGAACAAAAGACCTGAATTATACCAGAACAGTAGGTATAGTAGGCACCCGAAAAGCAACAGATTATGGAAAAGAAGTTACCGAAAACCTTGTAGCGGAACTCGCCGAATATGGTGTGGCCGTAATTAGTGGTTTGGCGTATGGAATAGACATAGCCTCGCATAAAGCGGCTTTGAAGCATAACTTACAAACCGTGGCTGTTATGGCTGGTGGCTTTGATTTTGTTTATCCTGCGGCCCATAAAAAGTATGTGAAAGATATTACTGAAAATGGAGCTTTAGTAACAGAGAATAAAAATGATGTAAAGCCTGTAGGTCCTCAATTTATAGCTAGAAATAGAATAATTGCGGCTTTAAGCGATGCTGTTATTATAGTAGAATCAGCTAGAAGAGGAGGTGGGCTAGTGACGGCGGAATATGGTAATAATTATCACAGAGAAGTATATGCAGTGCCAGGGGCTGTAAATATGACTTATTCTGAAGGACCAAATACTTTAATACGCCTTAATAAGGCCAAGATTTTAACTTCTGCTAAGAACATAATTGGTGACTTAAATTGGACACTAGATGGAGAACCTACTTATGAGCAACCGAGTAATGCTTTGGACTTAACCAAGTTTACTGATGATGAGAGTAAAGTGCTAGCACTTTTCATGCAAAAAGGCGAAATGCAAATTGACGACCTGAGTTTTGAAACAAATATCCCACTAAACAAACTGGCATCACTCTTACTTAATCTTGAATTTCAAGACCTCGTAAAAGCAATGCCAGGAAAGAAGTTTAAACTGAAGTAGCTTAATTCTTCTTTAAGTCTTGAATCACCACTTTTTTACTTTCGAATACTTGTGTAGCTTTTTGAAGTTCTACTCGTGCAGCTAATAATTCGTCTGTCAAACCTTCAAACTGGTCTTCAGCCTTTTTGAGCCTATCCGCATTTTTTTCTTCTAAGTTTCTTGTCTTGATAATTTTCTTTTCCTGCTTAGAAAACTCTTTGTCAAGCTCGTCAGGTTCAGTTTTGGAGCTATCAGTCACGTTTACATCACGCTGAAGAATTTGTTGATAAACTTCATTTTTGTCATGGATAATTTCCGCAAGTTTTTCTGGCGTTTCGGTAAGTTTCTTGCCATATTTTTCTTGAGCTCTAAGGTTAGCAGCTAGGGCTCTTTCTGCCCTAGATTTTGATTTTTCGGCGTTGTCATGAAGTTTCTCCGCTAATTCTAAATCAGTATTGGCCATTCTTAGCTCTTCATTATAATATGCTAGGTCATAAAAATCATAGAGTAATCTTTCTAAAGCCTGAGGGTTGATTTGGTTGACATCTAAAGAGCGATTGTTGTCATCTAATAAAATAACATGTACGGCAGAGAATTCTTTGTGGTCTACTATGTAACTGATAATAGTTTTTAAGTCACGGCTAATATTGCTCGAGTTTACTTTTACAGTTAAAAGGTCTTTGTCTTCAGATACACTCCCAGTTTTTGATAAATAGGTTTTCCAGTCTTTTTCTAAGGTTTTAGCTTCTGAACGGATAAAAATATAGTCGGTAGTGAATACTTCTCCCTCATATAAAGTGGAGCTTTTTAAAATATGCTGACCGAATGTGCTAGAAGTAGCTGTTAGGCATATAAGCAGTAAAAATGCTATTATTTTTTTCATAATTTTTTGGTTAAAAAGTGCGAGTGCAAGATAAAATTATCTTTTCGTTTTTATGATTTTGGGTAAAGATTAAATAGGCCTCTCCTCCTGTATTAAGATGGTGTTTCTTGCAAATGGTCACAGGATTTAAAGGAAAATTTCTCGCCAAAACATTAAACTTTTGTTTTGCCATAGGTTTTAAGGCCTTTGAACTGTAAGACAACACTTTTTCTATAGTAAATGTTCTGCCAGGGAAATCTTCAATTAAAGTTTCGGAGGTATAATAGTGACTATGCTGTGCTAGTTTAGCTATCTCATATTTAACAGCTACACTTTTAAAAGCTCCCGCCTTCATAATGGCCGCATTAGGTTCATATAAATATTTCTGAGGTTCTTGAAATACTGAAAAGGCTTCGTTTTCATCTTCAATAGTATGGATAAAAGTTTCGGTTTTGTCTTTCTTAATGTTGGTAGATATGATTTTGACAGGCGTTTGCTCCTCCGGAGCTGTAATAGTAAGTAGAAGTTCTTTTACTTCATTTTGAACAGCCACTACCTCTACTTTTTTGATATTACTCAGTGTTTTCAGTACCAGCTGAATATCTAAAAGAGGAGAGTATTTAACAATGATGGTTGAACTTAGCTCTAAAAGGCGAGGGAGTATTTCTACTAAATTTGGACTACAGTCCTCCAATAAAACGAGTTTCTTGTTGTTTTCACCTCGCCTGTCTGGATCTAGGTAAATCAAGTCAAACTTTTTAGTGCAACTCTCTATGTAATCTTCCGCTTTTTGATTGACAAAGTCAACATTAGAAACGCCAAGCTTATCAAAGTTATATTTGACAATATTCTGTAAAGACAATATTGCTTCGCAAGAAACTAGTGCGTCAAACTTTTTAGATAAGAAGTAAGAGTCAACGCCAAAACCACCAGTTAGGTCTAGAGCATACTGTCCTGCGTAATTGTCAAACTTATGCAGTCCTGTTTCTTCGGAAGAGCATTGCTCAATGTTTATCATCTCAGCACCAATAAGCCCATTATTATCAGACCAGGTCGGTATTTTATTTTCGAGTTTTTTTAAAAATTGATATTGTTTAAGAACTGCCCTAAGAAATTCAGAACTCCATTTGTTTGGGTTTTGTAATGCATAAGCCGTGATATCTATTTTTCCAAGGCTTATTGCCTGATTATGAGCTTCTATTTGCTGGTTTAATGACATTGATTGAAATTTTCTTTCGTTTGATGAAACTTTTTAGTCCGTTTTTTGATTCTAATACGTTGATTATGATGTTTAAGAAACTGTGCAAAAATATTGCTCTGCTTTTATTCTTGCTAACCTTTTTAGGTGGGCAAGTGTATGTGCTACGCGTAATTTCTGAAGTTAACATCAGTACACTGCTTCAAAGTAATGAAGAACATGACAATGAAGACGACTCTCGTGACGAATTAGATGCAAAAAAATTAGCAAACGTCAGTTTAACCGAAGAGTTTTTCTCTTTCATTGGCCTAAGTTCCTTTTATACTACAGAAAGCCCATCATACTATGATGGTGATTTCTCTTCTATTTTTGGGCCACCGCCCGACTGCATATAATTATAATTTACCGTTTGGTTAGAACTGTCTTGTAAAGAGACCGGTCTTTTCTTTTTTAATTTTCAATCAATTATTTTTTTATGAAAAACGAATTTTCGTTTAAGAATGTCGGTGGCGATCTGTCGGCGGGTTTGGTGGTGTTTTTGGTAGCACTTCCGTTATGTTTAGGTATTTCTTTAGCTTCTGAGGCTCCTCTTTTCTCTGGTATTATTGCTGGTATAATAGGTGGTGTGGTAGTTGGAGCTATTAGTGGTTCCAAGTTAGGAGTTAGTGGTCCAGCAGCTGGTTTGGCAGTTATTGTAGCTTCTGCCATTAATGAGTTTGAGATATATGAGATTTTCTTGGCCAGTGTGGTGATAGGAGGTTTTATTCAGTTAATCTTAGGTTTTGTAGGTGCAGGTAAAATTGCCTTTTACTTCCCTTCATCTGTAATTAAAGGAATGCTTGCGGCTATTGGTATTACCATTGTTTTAAAGCAAATCCCTCATGCTTTTGGAATTGATACAGATCCTGAAGGGGATTCTAGCTTTATACAAAGTGATGGAGAAAATACTATTTCTGAGTTATTTAACCTAGGAAATTTTAATACCGGTGCACTGGTTATTGGTATAGTGTGTTTAGCTATTCTTATTCTTTGGGATAAAAAATGGGTTAAAGAAAACAAAGTCTTAGGAATTATTCCCGGACCTTTATTGGCAGTATTTGCAGGTATATTTATCAATTACTTTTATCCAGAGAATCTTTCTTTAGCATCGGAACACATGGTGCAACTTCCTGAAACAGAATCTGCAGCCGGTTTTTTAGAACTTTTGAGGTTTCCTCAATGGTCGGCTTTTACAAACTTTAATGTAATTAAAACAGGTTTCTTGATTGCTATTATTGCCAGTTTAGAAACATTGCTTTGTGTGGAGGCTACAGATAGGTTAGACCCTAGAAAAAATGTTACTCCTACTAATAGAGAGTTGGTAGCTCAGGGTGCTGGTAATATGTTGTCAGGTTTAATTGGGGGTATTCCAGTTACGCAGGTTATTGTAAGAAGTTCTGCAAATATTCAGGCTGGTGGTAAAACTAAAATGTCAGCTGTTTTTCATGGTATCCTATTATTGGTTTGTGTGATGTTTATTCCTAACCTTTTAAATATGATTCCTCTTTCAGCCTTGGCTGCTGTTTTAATCATTGTAGGTTATAAGCTTGCTAATCCAGCAATGTTTAAAAGAATGTATGCTGAAGGGCATGACCAATTTATTCCTTTTATTGTAACCATAGTTGCAGTATTGTTTACTGACCTTTTAGTGGGGATTTTAATAGGTTTAATGGTAGGTATTGGTTACGTACTTTATACTAACTTCAAGTCGGTAATTAAACCTTCAAAAACTGGCAATCATACTATTATTGATTTCCAAAAGGATGTTTTCTTCTATAACCGTGCTGAGTTGGTTAAAAACCTAAGTAAATTAGAAGAAGGAGACGAGTTAACATTGGACGGTAGAAATATTGATTTTATAGACCATGATATCTTCTTAACCATCGAAGATTTTGTTAAAGATGCGGCCAAAAAGAATATAAAAGTTAATGTTTTGGACATAACCAGAACCAAGCTTAAGTTTGGTAAAGGAGATGAGAAAATAGGTTTAGAAGAGAAAATTTAATTTTTAAACAAAGTAATGATATATAATGGAGGCATATCATAAATTATTAGAGGATAATAAAGAGTGGGCTAAAGCTCAAAACATAGTTAATCCTACTTTTTTTAATAAAATGGCCGAAGGCCAAAGTCCAGACTTTTTGTGGATTGGCTGTGCAGATAGCCGTGCCCCAGCAGATAGAATTACTAATACACAGCCAGGTCAAATTTTTGTTCATAGAAACGTGGCCAACTTAGTAGTTCATACAGATATTAATATGTTATCTGTACTGCAGTATGCTGTGGAGGTTTTAAAAGTTAAGCATGTAATGATAGTAGGTCATTATGGCTGTGGAGGTGTAAAAGCTGCCATGTCAAATGAGAATATTGGTATCATCAATAAGTGGATAAGACATATTAAAGATGTCTTTGTGAAGAATGATGCAGAGTTAGCGGCTATTGAAGATAAAGACGCCAAATTTGATAGATTATGTGAGCTTAACGCCATAGAGCAAGCTAAAAACTTGATTAAAACATCTGTAATCCAAAAAGCATGGAAAAATGGTGATGGTCCTCATGTTCATGCTTGGATATTAGAATTGAAGACAGGTTTGATAAAAGAGCTTTTTGAAGCTCAAGCTGGCGATACTTCTTCTATTGAAGATATTTATAAATACGATTTTTAAAAAGGTAGTTTACTTATTTTAAGAAAAGGGAAGACGGTGAAATTAGGAAACTATATCCTTGTTCATTTGTCTTCCTTTTTTTGTGCATACTGTTTGGCTAACAGACCATTGTCTTTCTTCTTTTTTTCGCTTTTATGGGAATATTTTAGACTCATAAAGCTAAGCGTATAAGATTTTTTTCAATTGAATTATCGAAAAGGTGTCATCTGGGAATTAGATTCAATCTTTGAATATTACTATTTTTAATTTATTGAAATTCTGTAATTTGAAACTTAAGCATGGGTTAATATTGTGCTATTCTGTTTGGTGCTAATATGTCTAACTTTTACTCTACTTAAATGTAGTTTTTATGGGTGTGAATTTTCTCTTAAGGTTTAATCAGAGTCTTGCTGAAATGTTTAATCGATTCAGCTAATTGCCCTTTATTAACTAACTGTTATCATTTTTGTTTGGTGTTTTTCCTATCTCAGTTAGTCTTTACTTTTACGTTTTAACATTGAAGTATATGCTTTCTCACGGCTATCCACTAAATCTAAATGTCATTGTTATATGACAAATTTAATTTGATTGAGGTCAAAATAGCATTAGAAATAGGCAGAGTAAAAAAAGTTATTTAATTATAGCAATTCATGAAATATTACCAATATTGCAAATGTTCTAAGACTAGAGAACTTAATTATTTAATATTAAAAGGATATACTTTAAACTAAACTCAAAATTTAATTACTATGAAAAAACTCTATTTTAAGCTCACTTTATATCTAGGGATATGTTCCTTGCTCATGTCAAGTGTGAGTTACGCAGCTCCTTTGGTTATAAAAGTTAGCGGGCAGGTAAAAGACGCTACCGACGGAACAGAAATGATAGGATGCTCTATCAGTGAAAAAGGTACTACAAACGGAGTACTTAGCGACGCTAGTGGTAACTTTAGTATCGATGTTAAAGACCAGAATTCTATCCTAGTATTTGATTTTATAGGATATGCTACACAAGAGGTTATCGTAGGAAGTCAAACTACTATCAATATCCAGCTTGTGCAGGAGGCAAATCAATTAGATGATATTGTGGTATTAGGATATGGTACTCAAAAGAAATCTGATGTAACGGGCTCTGTAGGAACTATAAAAAGTGAAGACTTTAATAAAGGGGTGGTTTCTAACCCAGGTCAATTACTTCAAGGGAAAATTGCTGGGGTAAATGTTACATCTGTAAGTGGAGAGCCAGGAGCTTCTCAGGATGTTGTAATTCGTGGTGTAGGAAGTTTACGTTCTGGTACTACTCCGCTTTACGTAATTGATGGTTTTGTACTTGATAACTCTTCAAATGGTTTTGCAAGTAACCCTCTTAACTTTATTAATCCTCAGGATATTGAGTCTATAAACGTATTGAAGGATGCCTCTGCTGCCGCTATTTACGGAGCAAGAGCTGCAAACGGTGTAATTGTAATTACTACAAAGAAAGGGAAAGAAGGTAAGTCAGAAGTTAATTTATCTGTATCCACTGCTACTTCTTCTTTAGCAAATAAGATTGATGTTTTTAGTGCTGCAGATTTTCGTAAAAATGTAGTTGCAGCTGGTGGTACTTTATTTGATGCTGGTGGAGATACAGATTGGCAAGATGAATTAACTAGAACAGCTCGTTCTACAGCTACTAACCTATCTATGAGTGGTGCTGCAAGTGAGAAGTTCTCCTATTTTGCTTCTCTTGGTTTAGATAATCAAGAAGGTATTTTAAATAATAGTAGCCTGAAACGTTATTCTGGGAGGCTTAACTTAAACCAAACGGCTTTAAATGGTAAGTTAAAAGTTGCTTATAACTTCATAGGAGCTCAAACAGAGAATTCAAGACCAGACGGAACGAGTATGGTAACGGATATGCTAAGGTTAAACCCTACCATTCCTGCACTGACTAACGGAGAGCCTACACTATTAGATGATATTTTGAGTCCAATAGCCAGACAGCAGCTTTATTCTGATGATGCGGTGAACAGTCGTTTAATTGCAAACATTTCTCCAAGTTTAGAATTGTACAAAGGCCTTACTTATAAGCTTAACCTTGGTGTTGATTTCTCATCAACAGAAAGAGCCATTCAAACGGTACCTTATGCTTTACTAGAAGGTCTAGATTTAGGTTCTTTGAACTCTATTTATGCTAAAAACAGTAATAGTCTTATTGAGAATACATTAAACTATGTGTTTACAAAAGAAAAGCACAGCATGAACTTCTTGGCAGGTCACTCTTATCAAAAGTTTTTTGACAATCAAACTTCTTTTGAGCGTACTGGTTTTGCAAATAATGATATCGAGCCTCGTTATCAAGACCAATTAAGTACTACAGAGCAGCCTACTGTTGTCAATACATACGCTACTAGAAACGAGCTTCAGTCTTTCTTTGGTAGAGTGAATTACGGTTTTGCAGATAAGTACATGGTAACTGCCACTTTTAGAGCAGATGGGTCTTCTAAATTTGGAGCAAATAACAAGTATGGTTATTTCCCGTCTTTTGCTGCTGGTTGGAACATCACTAATGAAGACTTTATGTCGGGTTCTACCTTTACTAACTTAAAGCTTCGTGCCAGCTGGGGCCAAACAGGAAATCAAGAGATTCCATCAAAAATTACACAGGCAAATTTCAATGATAGCCGTGATGAGAATGACACGTATCCTTTGGATCCTAACTCTACTACCTTAGATGACTACCCTTATGGTACTATTTATACCAGATTAGCAAATCCTAACATTCAGTGGGAGGTTTCTACGCAAAGTAACATTGGTTTAGATTTTGGTTTGTTCAGTAATAAATTGACTGGTACAGTAGATTATTTTAACAAAGCATCTACTAACATTCTATTGGAGGCTGTTCCTGCCGACCCAATACAGCCAACACCTACTTTCTGGACTAATATTCCAAATATGGAAATCAGAAACTCAGGACTTGAACTAGCTCTTGACTTTCAAAATGGCAGTCAAAATGGCTTTTATTACAATATTGGAGGTAACGTAACATTTATCAATAATAAAGTTGTTGACTCTCCTTACGCAGTTTTAACCACTGGTGCAGCACAGGGTGCGGGACAAACTGGAGCTACCATTAATGGTTATATCAATGGAGAAGCTATTGGTTCTTATTTCATGAAAGAATTTATTGGAATAGGTGATGATGGACTTAACCTATTTAAAGACCAAAACGGAGATGGCCAGGTG
Organism: uncultured Arcticibacterium sp.; assembly: GCF_964021845.1. Lineage (NCBI taxonomy): Bacteria > Pseudomonadati > Bacteroidota > Cytophagia > Cytophagales > Leadbetterellaceae > Arcticibacterium > uncultured Arcticibacterium sp. Next base: position 325,206 of record NZ_CAXHZC010000001.1, read on the forward strand.
ATTGAGAATGACAGGATAGTTGTTGGTTCGGCTCTGCCGAGTACGCTATATGCCTTCTATACCAATTTTGGATATAAGAATTTCGACCTAAGTCTTAATTTTAACGGCGTATCTGGTAATAAGATTTATAACCATACAGCTATGTCAATCTTCAATAAAGGAAACTTAGCCTCTTCTTTCAATACTACAGATTTCGCTATTCAATATCCAGAAGAAGGAATCACTAACTCTAATGAGGTTTCTACAAGATACTTAGAAGATGGTTCTTATTTAAGAATGAATAATGCAACCTTGGCTTATAAGCTAAGTCCTCAGGCATTGGGTATTGATAAGTGGGTAAATAATATTCGTTTTTCTGTGACAGGACAAAACCTATTTGTTCTCACTAAATACACGGGATATGACCCAGAAATTAACTCTGGTGATTCTATTGGCGGAGTTAAGACTTTCGGTATTGACCGCTTTACATATCCTAAGCCTCGTACATTGCTACTTGGGTTAAATGTTACATTCTAAATACAAAAATGAAATCTAGCTGGTTTGTAAAGCCTTAAAGGTGAATGAGCCAGAGGAGTTAATAATATTAAAATATAAATTCAAATGAAAAGAAATATCTTACTTGCATTTGCAATAGGTGTGCTCACAGTGGTAGACTGGAGTTGTACCGATTTAAAAGAAGAAGTACTAGATGAATCCTTGTTTGGTCAAGGTCAGTCAGAGGTTATTAGTGGAGCCATAGCTCCAGCTTACGGTCAGGTATCATGGACATGGAGGCATACTAATTACTATGGTTTACAGCTCATCGCAGGTGATGATGCCATTTTACCATACCGAGGAGGTACGGACTGGTTTGATGGTGGAAAGTTTTTAGATACACATAGGCACACCATTACTCCAGGTAATGATTTAGTAGGAAGTTCATGGAATGAACTTACGCTTAACATCTCAAGAACCCTATCGGCTATTGAGGTACTTCGTCCGCTTGTGGATGCTGGAAATACTGCAGCACAAGGTCCTTTAGATGAGATGGTGGCTTTACGAGCCTATCTAAATATGATCATGCTGGATGGTTGGGGCTTAGTTTTTAGAAAAGAGTCTTCAAGCGAAACCTCAGAGATATTAAGAGGAGAAGTTGCTGTTGATTATATCCAAAGTGAACTAGAATCTGTGGTGGATCGTATTGGAAATACAGGAAGTCCAGGAAGAATTACCCAAAGTGCCGTATACGGTTTCTTGGCTAGACTGCACCTTAATATGGCTGTGTACAAAGACCCATATGGTACACCAGATTTTGCACAAGAAGACATGGACAAGGTGATAGAGTACACCGATAAAATTATAAACTCAGCCAAGTTTGCTTTATCTCCTGAATACTTCGAATTATTTAACGATGAGAATAATTCAAATGCGGAGTTAATTTTTGCCCTTGATCAAAGAGGTGTTTTGAGAAGAGAGCATAGCCGTTGGGCATATTGGTCTATAGCAGGTTCTCAATGGGGAAGGTTGGAGTATCCAAGTTCAGATGGAACAGATGGTCCTGCCATTACTTCAGACTTTTATCAAACGTGGGTAGATAGTTATGGAGATGTAGACCCTGCAGCTGATGCTAGATTTTACCAGCATAATGTTGAGGTTTCGGAAGAACTTGCAAACTTAGAAGGTAAATCGCCTTTAAATGATGAAGATAATTTCGTTTGTATGACTCCTGAGGAGTTTGAAATGAACCGTGGAATTATCAGAGGTACTCCTTGGGGACCTCGAAAAGATTCTGACGGACAATTTATTACTTGTGAAGGTGGTTTCAGAATTTACCCTGTTAAACAAATTAAGGGTAACGGACCAGATAAAAATGTAGGCTATGTAGATCATACCTTACAAGTTGACTTTACAAATGAAGGAAGACTTCATAGAGCTGGGTACCGTGTGGCTAAGTATCAGTTTAGCCGTACATCTCCTAACGCTAACAACTTTAGTAGCGTAGATTTAGTTTTGATGAGACTAGGAGAAATATACCTTATGCGTGCAGAAGCAAAACTTAGAAACGGTGATAATGCAGGGGCACTTGCAGATGTGAATACATTAAGAGCTTCTAGAACGGCTCGTCCTGCTCAAACTCCGCCAGCATTGGAGTCTATTAATTTAGAGAGTTTACTTGCTGAAAGAGGTTTTGAACTTTATTGGGAGGGTTTCCGTCGTACGGATCTAATTCGTTTTGGTAAATACGAGGATTCTTGGACGGAGAAAACAAACTCTGACCCTAAAATGAGATTATTCCCAATACCTCAAAGTGCCATTGATGGTGCTTCTAATATTGAAGGTTACATCGTTCAAAACGACGGGTATTAATATTTAGATATATTTATTAAAGGGTGGGGGAACAGTATTGTTCTTCCACCTTTTTTGTATTGGTCAAGGCATTCAAATCAGGGTTTGCCCTAGTTTGTCTTTCTTTTCGGGAAAAAAGGAATGTCATTCTTCCGTTGAGGGAAATTTATTACTAGTTTGCTTTCTATAGTCAATCTATAATAATCAACCCTATATAATGACACCCAAAAATTTTGATAAAACCGCCTACTGGCGTAAAAATCTCAAATACCTCGCTATTCTTCTTAGTATTTGGTTCTTCGTTTCTTACCTCTGTGGAATTGTCTTTGTAGACCAATTAAATACCATCAGAATGGGTGGTTTTAAATTAGGTTTCTGGTTTGCACAGCAGGGAGCCATCTATGTTTTTGTAATTCTGATTTTCGTCTATGTCAGACTGATGAACAAATTAGACAAGGAATTTAACGTAAACGAAGACTAAGAGATGAGTATAACTATATGGACCTACATTTTAGTAGGCGTAACTTTCGCATTATATATTGGAATCGCAATTTGGTCAAGAGCAGGCTCTACCAAAGACTTTTACGTAGCCGGCGGAGGTGTTTCGCCTTTGGCAAACGGCATGGCGACGGCAGCAGATTGGATGTCGGCGGCTTCGTTTATTTCCATGGCTGGTCTTATCTCTTTTATGGGCTATGATGGCTCCATTTACCTGATGGGATGGACTGGTGGGTATGTTTTACTGGCTTTATTATTAGCACCTTATCTTAGGAAGTTTGGTAAGTTTACAGTGCCTGATTTTATAGGAGATAGGTATTATTCAAACACCGCCAGAACAGTGGCTGTAGTGTGTGCCTTGTTTGTTTCCTTCACCTATGTGGCGGGTCAAATGCGTGGCGTAGGTGTAGTGTTCTCTCGCTTTTTAGAAGTAGATATAAACACGGGTGTAATCATAGGAATGGCCATAGTCTTTTTCTATGCTGTTTTGGGTGGCATGAAAGGAATTACCTATACACAAGTAGCACAGTTTTGTGTCTTGATTTTTGCCTTTATGGTGCCTGCATTCTTTATCTCTATTCAAATGACAGACACCATTTTACCGCAGTTAGGTTTTGGTGCTAAAATGTCTGACGGCGTTTATCTTTTAGATAAATTAGATGGACTTCAAAAAGAGCTAGGCTTTGCCGAGTATACTTCTGGTAGTAAATCAAAGCTTGACGTTTTCTTTATTACGGCTGCCTTAATGGTGGGTACAGCAGGTCTTCCGCACGTTATTGTTAGGTTTTTTACGGTACCCAAAGTAAGCGATGCTCGTAAATCTGCAGGGTACGCTTTAGCATTTATCGCTATTCTATACACCACAGCACCTGCTATTTCTGCCTTTGCAAAAACTAACTTGATAGAAACGGTAAGTAATACTGCCTATTCCGAATTGCCAGATTGGTTCTCAAATTGGGAAAAAACAGGTTTGATTGGTTTTGAAGATAAGAATGGAGATGGTTTGGTACAGTACCTAGCAGATCCTAAGACTAATGAGTTAATGATTGACCAAGATATTATGGTCTTAGCGAATCCTGAGATAGCGAAACTACCAAACTGGGTGATAGCCTTAGTGGCTGCAGGAGGATTAGCGGCGGCATTAAGTACAGCAGCTGGACTGCTTTTGGTTATTTCTAGCTCTGTGTCGCATGATTTATTGAAGAAACAATATATGCCAAATATGAGCGATAAGGCAGAGCTACTAGCAGCTCGTTTATCTTCATTTGTGGCTGTTTGTGTGGCAGGTTATTTTGGTATTTATCCGCCTGGTTTTGTGGCCTCAGTGGTTTCTTTGGCCTTTGGCTTAGCAGCGGCGTCTTTCTTCCCTGCCATTATTCTAGGTATTTTTAATAAACGAATGAACAAAGAAGGAGCTATAGCTGGTATGGTAATTGGCTTGCTTATTACCATGTATTATATAGCCAGATTCAGACTTCATTGGATAGGTGATGATGCCACGGCTACAGAGGCAGACTGGTGGTTTGGTATTTCGCCAGAAGGTTTCGGTACGGTTGGTATGATAGTCAATTTTGTGGTGTCTTTAGTCATCTCAAAATTCACTCCAGCACCACCAGAAGACGTACAAGAAATGGTAGAAACCATCAGAATTCCTAGCGGAGCTGGAGAGGCTACGGGGCATTGAATAAATGAATTTAGAATAAAGTTCGACTGGATTTAAAATGGTTTGGTATTATTAGTTTTATAATTTGCTTATCAACCTCATATTCCAGCTATCATATAAACTGACAAATAGAAAAAGGGGATTGATATTTAATTCAAACAAAGCTTTGATAATTTGGCAGATTGCTAGTTTTAATACCAATACTCTATATTTGAATAAAGATTTTTCAAGGTGCTATGTTATTATACTTGTTGAAATAGGCACTATTTATTTAGGTTTGAGAGCAAGAAAATAAGGTTGAAAAAAGCAATGAATTTTTCTATTGGAACTGTAGCTTTTACATTACTAACTCTACAAAATTCTATGAAATTTGGAACCCTGCTGGTTTTTATTATACTTTCAAATAGTTTGTTCTCCCAGAGCTTTAATATGGTTACTGATATACAGATAGCTGAGAAAGATTCGGAGTATGGCGAGAGTATCGTTTTTCAAGATAATTTATACTTTGTTGGGTATAAAAATGCTGTAGGTTATTGCCTATTCAAAACTGATGGAGAAGCAAGGCCTTCTATGGTATACAATTTTGGGGAAATCAAAATAACAAATCTCGCTCAAAATAGTAACTACTTGGTTTTTCTTAAAGAAGATGAGTTATGGAAGACTGATGGTACAACATTAGGCACTGAAAAAGTTTTGAAATTGTTATTTCCTTTTTCAAATAGGTTCCTTTTTCAAAATGATCAGGCCCTCTTTATTACAAATCTGGCTTCAGGGTTTCAATCTATTAATCGATTAGATCTTACTTCGAATGATACACTGACGCTAAAGTCGACACAGAATTTGAGAAGTGTTAAGGCTATTGGGGAGATAGATGAAAAAACATTCTATGCTGGTTATTTTGGAGACTTTGGATATGAGATATTCTATAATTCTGTTGGTAGTGATTCACTTTTTTTACTAAAGGATATTAGTCCAGGAATTGCAAATGGTTTAGATGGTAACACCCATATGGCTAAGTTCGATAACAAAATTTTCTTCATAGGAAAGAGTATAGAATATGGAAATGAACTTTGGGTAACGAATGGTACTGAAGCAGGAACATACATGTTGAAAGATTTATATTCGGGAGCTGGTAGTTATAATTATATTGGTTCTCAAATGTTTTCAGTCAATAATGGGATTGTTTTTAGAGCTAGTAATTCTATTTTTGGTTCAGACGGAACAGTAGAAGGAACAAAACTTTTGGCTAGTATTAATGTGCCTATTGGTGCTTGGCGTAAGGGAGGAGACAGGATCTTTATAAATACTGGATATAATTCTAACTCCTATGTTTATATTGCCTCCGCGGCAGGAACCTATGGTAAACGAATGGGCAATAGGATAAGCGAAATTACTTTTTTTGAAAATAAGTACATCTATTCTAGCTTAAACGAATCGCCAAAAGGGTCAGAGTTATTCAAATTTGAAGAGGGAACCGTTTCCCTATTGGAAAATATAAATAAGGAACCTAATGGAAGAATTGGGTCGTCCCAAAATTCTTCTTTCCCCAAACAGTTTAGAGAAGTTAATGGTAATTTATTATTTCTAGCGACCGATGGATTTAATGGTACAGAATTATGGAAAACAAAGAATGATTCAACATACTTATTTTTTGAACTAAATAAAGATACAATTCAAACTCCCAGTTCAGAACCTACAGGTTTCTTTGAATTTAATGGCTTTATTTATTTTCAGGCTTTTGAGAAAGAAGGAACCGTGAAATCTCTTTTTAAGACGAATCCTGAAAATTATGAAACTGTAAAAGTATTAGAAACGGCTAACCCAATAGACCAAATTGTTCTTTTAAATAATCGGATTTATATAAACGCATCATATGAAAGACTTATTTCTGATATAGGGGGTGATTCTTTTTCTGCTGTGGATCCAAGCAATGTATTATATGCAGCCTCCAATATTAAGAAAGATTCAGTTTTTTCGACATACAATACTATTTCTAAGATATCTCCTGACTTACAGGTGACTCATTTCACCACATTTGAGGCTGGCAATGAAGTAACAAAAGGTTCTAAATACTTAGTCAATGCTCAAGGCAATTATTTCGTAGCGGCCGAAACGAATGCTTACGGTCGAGAGCTTTATAAGTTAAATCTAGAAACGCTAAGTATTGAGCTTGTTAAAGACATTTCTGCCGGTGGGGCTAATACTAACATAATTGATATTAAAGCATTTAATTCAAACGTTTTGTTTGTTGTTGAATTGGATTATTATACCAGAGAATTATGGTTTTCGGATGGGACTGAATTAGGAACAAATAGAATAGGCACTTATTCTTATGGTTACGGTGCCCCAATTTCGTTAGAGAATAATGCAATCCTTGGTGATTTTTTCTATTTCTCTGCCAATTTTTCAAATATGGGATTTGAGTTGTTAAAAACAGATGGAACATTTGAAAATACAGTATTAGTTAGTGATATGGCCAATGGAGAATGCTCCAGCTCCGACCCTGGTAACTTTTTCTTTAACAATGGAGATTTGTTTTTTGAAGCTAGGGTGGGATGTAATTTTAGACTGTTTAAGATTAATCAAAACTACCCTGAATCTATAATATCTTTATCCGAAAAGCCTTACCTTTCTTTTACATACCTCCCATGGGATGTACGTACAATTGGAAAAATGGACTCCCGGAATGTTATTTTTAACGCCAGTGATGGTAGTCAGGGTGTTTCTGGATATGAGCTTTGGGTTTCGGATGGAACTAAAGAAGGTACAAAGTTATTTTATGATTTAAGAAGCGGACCTGGGAATTCTAACCCATCTGGATTTTTTCGTTTTGAAAATAAAATGTTCTTTAGTGCAAATGCTAATTCAAAGGGCTTTGAGCCTTGGGTTTTGACTTTGCCAAATTGTCCGGATGATTTATTAATTAATTCAAATCTTACAACGGACTTAATTTCGAATTCTAATTATTCCACTGTTATTGAGAGTAAATTAACGGAAAATTTAAGTTCTGAGGTTTTTATCTATTCCAATGGGAGTATTCTTTTGAAACCGGGCTTTGAAACTGAAAATTTTAAAATATTTAAAGCTGCAATTACTTCTTGTCCAAATTAACATTTGATTCGAGTTTATAAAGGGAGGAGCTAATAGTAAAATAAATTGATGTAGCTTTCATTAATAGACAAACTGAACGAATACTGATAAAAATGCTATTGAGCATGTTCATGAAAGTGTGCGGAAAATAATTTAGTTTTATATTTAAACCAGTCATTCATGAGATACTTCTCTTATTCTGTCCTATTAATAGGCTTAGCCCTCAGCTCATGTCAAAAACCAGAGCCAAACACACTTCAAAATCCGGATTTGCTTTATGCCAAATACGAACCCAAAGAATCTGATTTACCAATTTCAAGAGCCGATTATAAAAACAAACTGGAAGGTTTTTGGTTGGGACAGTGCATTGCCAATTGGACTGGTTTAGTGACCGAAATGGACAAAGTTGGTAATATAGGTGAAATAAAAACAGGAGATTTTTATACCAGAGAGGATTGGGGTAAGCCTGATATTCCAAACATCTTTTCAGGCGATAAAATAAGTCAATGGTCGCCCACGCTTGATTTTGTACTAGAAGATGAAGGTGGAGTTTGGGGAGCAGATGATGATACAGACATAGAATATATTTATCAAGAGCTTTTGCTTAAAAACAAAACAAGCCTTTTATCTGGCGAGCAAATAAGAGATGGTTGGTTAAAGCATATCAAAAAAGAGGAGGAAAACTTTTTATGGGTGTCAAATCAAAAGGCACTAGACTTGATGAACGAAGGTTTAGTACCTCCTGCCACGGGTGCCCCTGAAAATAACCCTGAGTATGAGATGATTGATGCTCAGCTTACCACAGAGGTTTTTGGCTTTTATGCTCCTTCCAGGCCAGATGTGGCTATGAAGTTATCACTATTGCCTATTCAGACGGTAGCTAGAGATGATGCTCAGTTAATTTCAGAATTTAATGTTATTATGTATTCTTTGGCGGCAAGTATTGATGAATCAAAACCAATTTCTGAGAATATTAAGTGGATGGCGGAGGAAGCTCGTAAGCACTTGCCAAATGAAACGTATTCGGCTAAGATGTATGATTTTGTCAAATCGCAATATGAGGCTGGAAAAACTTGGGAAGAAGCAAGAGACGCCGTTTATGAAAGATATCAGGTGAATCAGGAAGATGGCTATGATATGACCTCAAGAAATATGTATTGTAATGCCTGCTTTGCGGCAGGAATAAACTTTGCGGCCAGCATTGTTAGCCTTTATTATGGCGAAGGAGACCTTAAAGAAACTATAAAAATTGGTGCTCTTTCTGGCTGGGACTCTGATAACCCTACCGCTACTTGGGGAGGTTTGATAGGTTTTATGATTGGAAAAGAAGGCGTAGAAAAGGCTTTTGGAAGGAAATTTGCCGATAAATTTAATATTCACAGAACACGTGTTGGCTTTCCTAATAATGGGATTGACTCTTTTCCTAACATGGCTAAGAAAGGCATTTATGTGATTGACCGTGTGGTGCAAGAAGAGTTAGGTGGAGGTATTGACCTTCAAAAAGATTTATGGTACATACCTACGCCTAAATAGTGTCCATCTTATTGATTGTCAATTTCAGGAGAACAGTTGTAGGCTTTAACTGCAGTATTGTACATTTGTCTTAATTGTGCCATTTTCCTGTCTTTTTATAGCTTGAAGGCACTTATTCGCTATATTTACAGACCAATTTAATTTTAGAATCGACCCATTGAAATGAGAATTAATACATTCGAAGAATACGAACTAGCCTATAAGAAAAGTGTGGAAGACCCAGAAGGTTTCTGGGGTGAAGTGGCACAAGGATTTGAGTGGAAAAAACCTTGGACTAAGGTGCTCGACTGGAACTTTGAAGAACCAAGTATAAAATGGTTTGTAGGTGGTAAAATGAATATTACCGAAAACCTGCTGGATCGTCATGTTCGTGAAAGACCAAATCAACCGGCTATTATTTGGGAACCGAATGAGAAAGAAGATGAGTCCGTAACGCTCACTTATAAGGTGCTTCATGAGCGTGTAAGCCGTTTTGCAAATGTTTTGAAAAATCATGGAGTAGAGAAAGGAGACCGTATTTGCATTTACATGCCTATGATTCCTGAATTAGCCATAGCTGTTTTGGCTTGTGCTAGAATTGGGGCAATCCATTCGGTAGTTTTTGGTGGTTTTTCGGCGAAATCAATAGCAGATAGAGTTAACGATGCCAACTGTAAAGTAATTATTACAACCGACGGAGCTTTTAGGGGCACCAAAAAAATACCTATGAAAGAAACCGTGGACGATGCTTTGATAGGCTGTCCGATGGTAGAAAAAGTTATTGTAGCTACTCGTACCCGTACACCAGTTTCTATGATTAAGGGGCGTGACTACTGGTGGGAAGAAGAAATAAAGAAAGTAAGTGCGGACTGCCCTGCTACCGTAATGGATTCTGAAGATCCACTATTTATTCTTTATACCTCAGGTTCTACTGGTAAGCCTAAAGGTGTAGTACATACCTGTGGTGGATATATGGTTTACTCTACCTATTCTTTTCAAAACGTATTTCAGTATGACCCGGGAGATGTCTATTTCTGTACGGCAGACATAGGCTGGATTACGGGTCATTCCTATATAATTTATGGTCCGCTGGCAGCAGGGGCAACCTCCTTAATGTTTGAGGGTGTGCCTACATACCCTGATGCTGGACGTTTTTGGGATATAGTAGAGCGTCATAAAGTAAATATTTTTTATACAGCTCCTACGGCCATCCGTTCTTTAATGGGTTTTGGAAAAGAATTTTGGGAAAATAAGGACTTAAGTTCGCTTAAAACTTTAGGCTCTGTGGGCGAACCTATTAATGAGGAGGCATGGCACTGGTATAATGATAATATAGGTAAGGGAAATTGTACCATTTGCGACAGCTGGTGGCAAACCGAAACTGGAGGTATAATGATTTCGCCATTGGCCAATATAACTCCTACTAAACCAACTTTTGCCACTTTACCGTTACCAGGAATTCAGCCAGAATTAGTTGATGAAAAAGGAGAGGTGATAGAAGGAAATGGTGTGAATGGAAATTTAGTAATCAAATTCCCTTGGCCGTCTATTATAAGAACTACTTGGGGAGACCATGACCGCTGTAAGCAAGTTTATTTTTCGACCTATAAAAACAAATACTTTACCGGCGATGGCTGTATGCGTGATGAAGAGGGCTATTATAGAATAACAGGCCGTGTAGATGATGTCATTAACGTATCTGGTCACAGAATAGGTACAGCAGAAGTGGAAGATGCACTTAATTCTCATACGGGTGTGGTGGAATCTGCTGTGGTAGGGTATCCTCACGAAATTAAAGGGCAAGGGATTTTTGCCTACATCATTATGGAGAGCCTTGTTCATGAAGAGGAATTAACAAAACGTGATATATTGGCTACAGTTACACGTATTATTGGGCCTATTGCCAAACCAGACCAAATTCTTTTCGTAAGCGGTGTTCCCAAAACACGTTCAGGTAAAATTATGCGGAGAATTTTAAGGAAAATAGCCGAAGGTGATGTGTCAAATTTAGGAGATATTTCTACATTATTAGACCCCTCAGTGGTTGATGAAATTGTAGAAAAAGCTGGCTTAAAACAGTCATAAGATTTACATGGTAGTGTTTTTTGACCAATTATAAAGAAAATACTACCATGTACACACTTTTTTCATGTAATTAGAAGCTTTCGCGTAAATTGTGGACTTAGCATTCTACCATGATAAAAGTTGTAATTATAGACGATGAGCCAAAGGCTATTGAAGGTCTTAAATGGGAGCTGGAAAATTTCTGCCCTGAGGTGGAGGTTGTAAGCACATTTACTGACCCAAGAAAAGGTTTAATATATTTTGAAGAAGAACAAGATGTTGACTGCGTATTTCTAGATATTGAAATGCCGCAAATGGACGGTTTCCGGTTCTTAGATCAGCTTCCAGAAAGAAATTTTGCGGTAATTATTACTACCGCCTATGATCAGTATGGCATTAATGCCATTAAAGAAAGAGCCTTAGATTATTTGCTGAAACCCATTGATTCTGATGACCTCATGGAAGCCTGTAACAAGGTGAAAGAGTTTCAGAAAGAGCATTCTATCAAAGATAAGTTTGAAGAAACACTGATGACAGTGATGTCAAAATCAAGTAGTGGGAACAATAGGATAGGTATTAATATTGATGGTAAAATAGTTTTCTTAAAACCTGAAGTTATACTCTACTGCGAAGGTGACGGTAACTATACATCTATTTATTTGACGGACGGAGAAAAGCTATTTATTACCCAAACTTTAAAGAAGCTAAGCGAAAAACTAAGCGATATTGAGTTTTTTAGAGTTCACAATTCCTTTATTATCAATCTTTCAAAGGTAAAAGAATATTTAAAAACAGATTCTTATATCATCATGGAGGATGGAAAGCATATACCTGTTTCTAGAAACAGGAAAGCCGAATTTCTTAATAAATTTTAGTGCTTAAAAAATTAAAAATACTAATGGTACTAACCGTCATGATAATGGCGGTATTTCCTTTTGTCTCGCTCGGACAAAAAAAGCTAAATGCAGCGGAGATTATAGAAATAAACTCAAAAGATTATGCGGAGATAGATAGCTTGCTTTTCCCAATACGAAGAGATGAGAGTATCCTTGCAAAATATTTAAGTGAGTTTAAAAAATCAGAATATAATGAAGGCTTAACCTATATCTATATTCAAAAGGGTTTAATGCACAGAAATATATCGGAATATCCAGAGGCCCTGGAAAGTTTAAATCTGGCTATTAACTATGCAAACCTTTGCGAAAATGTAGACTTTAAGGTGATTGCTCTTAACATGATGGGCGTGGTTCATAGGCGAATGGAGGAGGTTAGAGAAGCTTTAGACCTACATAAAAAGGCTTTAGAATTAGCAGAATCAGAGGGGAGTGATAGCAAAACTGGAATGAGGAACATTGCAGTGGCTAGGAATAGCATAGGTAATATTTACATTTCTTTAAGGCAGCCCGAACTGGCCGAAAAGGAATTTGTGGAGTCTACCAAAATAGAAGAAAAGACAGGGAATGACCTAGGCTTAGCTATTAACTATCAAAACCTTGGGAGTATTTATGAAGAACGTGGTAAGCTAGATACTGCTCTGATATTTTACAGGAAGTCTATGGATTATAACGTAAAAATAAACTCTAAGCTGGGTATGGTTATATGTAATAATAGCATAGGTCAAATTTACTTAAAACAGCAACGGTACAAAGAAGCATTAAGTATTATTAAACCCACCATTCAACAAGCAAAGGAAATAGGCGACAAATATTATTTGGCCATGGCAAACTTGAATTATGGCTGGGCTTTAGAAGAAGAAGGAAATATTATAGAAAGTAAAAAATATGTGGAAAGAGCCCTATCTCAATCTAAAGAAAGAAATATGGGCTATTTTGTGGCAGAGTCATATCGTATTTTGGCAGCAATAAGTGAGAAGGAAGGGAACTACAAAGAAGCCCTAAAATTCTCGAAATTATATAGCGAAAATGAAGAGAAATACTTGAACGAGTCTAACCAAAGGTATGTAGCAGACCTTATTCTTAAATATGACTCGGAGCGAAAAAAGAATCAGATTGATATTTTAGAAAAGGAAAATGAAATTGCCAATTTGAAACTGGAAGACAATCAGAAAATATTCATTGTTGCCACTATTTGTTTATCGCTTTTGTGTGGTATTTTCTTTTTTGTTTATCGCCAAAACCGCTTAAGGAGAGAAAAGGAATTCTTAGCACTAGAACAAAAGATGATGCGTTCTCAAATGAATCCTCATTTTATCTTTAACTCATTGAATTCTATTAAGTTATATATCATTAATAATGAGAAAGATAAGGCCGTTTATTATCTGAATAAATTCTCGAAATTGATAAGAACTATTTTAGCAACCTCCAAAGAAAAAGATATTACGCTGCAAGAAGAGCTTGATACTATGGAGCTTTACCTGAACATTGAGAATATCAGATTTTCTAATAAGATTAAGTTTGAAATGAGTGTAGAAGATGGTATTGAAACTACCGGAATTAGGGTGCCTTCTTTAATCTTACAGCCATTTATTGAAAACTCTATTTGGCACGGCCTATCTTCCAAAGAAGGATTGAAAATTATCAAAATGAAGGTAAGTCGTTATTCAAATAAAGAGTTTTTGATAGAAATTGAAGATAATGGCATTGGGCGTCAAAAATCTAGAGAAATAAAAGCAAGTAAAACCCTCAACAATAAATCGATAGGTTTAGATTTAACAAAGCAACGTCTGGATAATTATTTTAAAGATTCAGAGAAAGAACATTCGCTAGAAATTGTAGATTTATCGGATAAAAAAGGTTTAGCCTGTGGAACTAAGATAGTACTTAAAATGCCTCTAAAAAGCCAAACAGCATGAGATTAACCTTAACGTTTTTATTTTTCGTTCTGTTTCTAACTTCTTGCGGAAAAGTGGACAGTTTCGCTTGGTTAGAAGGCAATTGGGTTCGGATAAATGACCAAGAAAATAGAGAAACATTTGAAAATTGGGAGGTTAAAAACGGCGTTTACACCGGTGTGGGTTTTACCATGAGTGATGGAGATACTATTTCTCAAGAACTTATGACTATTCAGCGATCAGAGGAACTTTGGAATTTAAAAGTTAAAGTAGCCAGTGAACCAGAGGTGAAGTTTAATTTGACTAGCCAAACTCCTAATTCATTCACTTTTGAGAATCAGGAAATAGACTTTCCAAAAGTTATAAATTATGTATTAGAAGGAGACACGCTGAAGGCTGTAGTCTCAAATGATGAAATGAGTATTGATTTTATTTTTGTCAGACAGTAATAATTTAATTTTTACTCACTAAATCAATGATGTCTTTAGTGGCTTCAGAAAAGTAATCGCCATTATAAGGCCCAAACCAGCTCATGGTAATGGTTTCATAGGTTTCAGTGTCAAAGTGTTCATCTGCAGTAATGTAACCTGCGTAAGTTCCGTTAAAGCTAGTGATTATAAGGTTTAGACCCTTGGTTTTGGCGTAGTTGTCAAGGCTTTCCATAAGTTCTCCAGAAAAATCACAAGGCATACCTACCATCAAATTATTTCCAATTTTTAGCACTTTTATATAGCTCGGCGAATCTCCAAAGAGCCATTTGAAAACCCATGGTCTCAAAGCTAGATTTGTTGTTAGTCTTGGAGAAGGTTTTCTTAAGGGGAGTGAAATTTGAAAGGACAATACTTCAGGGTTTCCAGAAAGTGATTCAAACTCGTTTTCTGAATTGATTTCATTCATAACACCCAGAGCCTGATTATTTACTTCGTCAAAATCTGTTTCACCATTTTCCATGGGTCCCATACTGCCTACCGCACCTGCCATATACATAGCAAAGTTTACAGAATTCTTCTCTAAAGAATCTACCAAAACACCTGGGTAATCTCTTGAAAGTGCCACCGTACTAGCATTTAAAACGGTAGAGTGAGCGGCGTAAGTAGCTAAAAGTGCAGTTTTGTATTTTGTTTTAAACCTTAATGAGCGAATAAAAGGCTCAATCTTTCCGCCGTCTACAATCCTGTTTCTTATATCATGTGTATCTAAGTTTTTTTCAAAAGTTACGGTAGCGGCAGCCATCTCTTTTTTAGCGGCTAATATAGAATTAACTATCCCGCCTGAAATCATTTGTTCTATTTCAGCATCATACTCACCGGCAAAGAGTGTACCTACCAGGGTGTTATACCAAGCTCCTAAACTGTTATGGCTATGCGTAGCCCCAAAATAAATATGGTCAAAAGTCAAATCTGTACTGCCAAGTTTTTGTTTGACTAGGTCACTCACAGTTGGGGGTACTATCAATAAATCTACCGATATTAAGGCTGTTTTTATACCTTCTTTCTCAAGTAAGATAGTTCTCACAAATACGGAATCATGCACGGTACTATAAGAGGCTCCACGCCTTTTTCCATAACCTGCTAAGGGAATAGGGTCTTTAGGCGTGATATTGATTTTAGCCCAGCCTACTTTTAAAGAATCGTTAGAACTTGTTTGACTAATATCTAAGTCGCTGATATTCTGTTTCCATGCCTTGTAATAGGGCATTTCTTCATAAGGTGTCCGGTCAATATATGTGACCATAGCAAACACCACTATTAGTAAAAATGCAATAAAACCAAGAAGTATTTTGGAAACTGTTTTCAGTATTTTCATAACTAGCTATTAAAATTGTTGAGTTTCTTGACCAACAATTCATTATTTTGAAGTCGGTTACAAAATTACAAAGCAATAATGAGTATTGATATTAAGGAATACCTTTCTATGGCTGTAGATACGGTAATAAAATATGCCCCAAGTTTGATTGGAGCTATACTGGTCTTGTTTGTAGGCTTTTGGATAATTAAAAAAGTTTCTAAAATTGCTAATACCTCTTTAGAGAAATCTACACTTTCACCAGAAATTACCACGTTTTTGATTTCCATGTTTGATATGGTTTTGAAACTGTCGGTTATTCTGTTTGCCGCAGGCATTGCAGGTTTTGACACTTCAGCCTTGGTTGGTATTTTAGCAGCAGCGGGTTTTGCTATTGGCCTAGCTCTTCAGGGAGGGCTGGGTAATTTTGCTTCTGGTATCATCATATTGGTTTTTAAACCCTATAGAGTTGGTGACTGGATTGAACTTGATGGGAAATTTGGGAAAGTAGAAGAAATTCAAATATTTAATACGCTTTTGGGAACACCTGGAAAAAAGACTTTGATTATACCCAACGGTCAAATAACGGAGAACGTGGTTACGAATTTTTCAAAGAAGGGTGCCATCAGGTTAGAGTTAGAAGTTAGCATGCCGTATGAAGAAAGTTTTCCTAAGATAGAGCGAATTATTCAAGCTGTGATGGCTAAAAATGCTAGAATAATGCCTGAACCAGCACCTTTGGTTGGTATTGAAAAGTATGAGTCGCACTTTTTGGTGATAGGGGTAAAGCCCTTCGTTAAGCCTGATGATTTTTGGGAGGTAACCTATGACCTCAACAAAGAGATAAAGAAGGCTTTCAGCGAAAACGACGTAAAAATGGCTTATTCAGAAGGAGTAGAATTAGGGGAAATAGGAAACTAGAAGCCTCTTTTGATAATTTTACGTGTCATAACCTGCTGCCCTGAAACTACGCGTATTAAATAATTTCCTTCTGCCAAACTACTAATATTCATGTCTAGTGTTTTTTCAGAAATAAGCCCAGTTTTAAGCACTTCCCCTTTCATATTGTAAAGGTTTACTATGGGTTGTTTTTCAGGCTTTTGGCTTAGTTCAATGCGTACTTGGTCTCTACTAGGATTAGGGTAAACTAAAAGTCCTTCCATTCTGTTTGCTTCATTTCCTAAAACTAAAACGGTGATAGTGGCGTCACCAAAAGTCTGACCAGACCCACAGGGATTTGAAACTGTTGTTAATCCGTATAAGGTAGTTTCTTGAGGTGTTACTTCCCAGAAGTAAGGAGATTTATTGGCAGTAATGGTTTCACCAACGGTTGTACTTAAAATCCATGGAGCGGAGCCTGTTAAGTTTATTTCTAATTGAGAGGTTTTTCCTATTTGAATGGTTTCTCCACCGCTTATAGTTGCGGTTGGAGTTTCATTACTTAGTTTAATGGTTTTGCTGTTTGAAAAAGTACCACAGCCTTCCTTTTCCATCCATACTCTATAAGAGCCAACTTTATCCGCCAAAATCTCAAAGGCATTTGAAGTAGCATTTAGGCTATCATTAAGCCACTGGTAGGTATCTACTATGGCAGCAGCAGAAATGTGTGCCACACCACCATCTGGGCAAATATTTAAGGTGTCGGCCAGAGGTAACAGGCGTTTGTTTATTTGTAAAAGTTGAACACTAGTTGGTACCGTTTCAATTTCACAAGATTGATATTTTAAAGCTACTTTGTAACTACCAGACTTATTGATGGTTTGACTAGCTTTTGTTCCTAGCAATGTTTCATCTAAATACCATTGGTAAGAAATATCAGAGCTAAAAAGTAAATCGCCTAGGGCATTTTGTGTTCTAACATTATTATCACCTATTTGAAGAGTAAGTTGACTAAGGTTTTCGGCACATAAACCACTTTTTGGTTTTACTATTTTAGCATCTAGAGCGTTTAATGTAACTTTTAGAGCATTTGATTGATAAGTACAGGTATCGTCCACTTCTACAGTAAGACTATAATTACCACTTGATTTTACGATTAAAGCTTTCTGGTTAGAATTTGCAATAACTTGTCCATCTTTTTTCCAGGTGTATATTACGGTAGGTCCGTCAATGCCTGTTAGGTTTAAGTTTTTGCCAATAATGGTGGAGTCTGCACAAGTTTTTATTTCATCAACATTAGCATAGATATCAAACGGAACGGTATTATCAGCAATGTTTACTTCAAGGGTGTCTGAATAGACTATGCAGGTAGCTGGGCCATAATTGCCTTCTACATGATAGCTTCCACTTTCTGAAATAGTTAACACATCAAATAAGAATGGGATATCTTTTAAATAGTTATTGTCTTTATAAAGTTTGAGGTTATAAGAACTTTGACTAATTGTGTTATTTTTTGAGCTTGTGAAAAGACTAACTGTTTTATCTTCACATGTGTTAAGTTCTGTAATACTATTCAAATTTAAACCACGCATCTTTGAGTTATTCTGAAGCTTTAATGGCATAGATAGAGCCTCACAGCTTCCTTGTTTTATAAGGTAACGGTATTCGCCCGGTTCTTTAACAAAAACACTTTTTCCAGAAGCTACTTTAGTCCCGTCTCGTAACCAAGACACAGAAATGTCATTGTTTTGCAGATAATTAGAAATACTAAGATTTGCATTTAAGTCATGACAAACAGTTATTACATCATCAATAGCCGAAATAGGTTGAGGAATGATGCTCCCCGGTTTTAAACCACCTATTCGTACCTTGAAGTTGTCTGAGAGACTTGTGCAGTTACCTTGCGAGAGAGATAGTTGATAGTTTCCTGTTTCTTTTGCTGCAAAATCCTTCGTGTTGGCTCCTTCAATAGGTGAACCATCAAAGTGCCATTGGTAAGTAAGTTGGTCCAGATTGGGAACACTGGCATTTATGTTAACCGAAAAACCGCTACACACTTCTGCCGAATATGCAGAGCTTAAATCAGCTTTTCTAATTTGTCCTATAACCACTTTGGCCCTTCCACCTACTTCATAAGTGCAGTTCCCTCTTTGCACTTTTGCTGTATAGGTGCCAGATTCACTGGCCTTAAATATGTTTGCTTTTGCATTGGCTATAATTTCATTGTCTTTAAGCCAAGTAATATCGTCTCCATTTACTAGACCAGTATAAATTTCCAGAGTGTTAGAAAAACCTTCACAAATGGGCTCTGTACCATACTGCATAAACAAACCTGTAAACTCATCTACATTCAGTCTAATAGTATCTGAAGAAGTAGCAGTTACTGAAGATTGTATAAATACATTAGAAGAAAACGTAGAAGATAGGGCTAAACTGTCTTTCTGCGTTCTTCCTATTTCGGTAATACTTTCATCAAAGTTTAGCCTGTAAAGAATAAATTCTTCGCTTGTATCAAATACTCCAGTGGTATCAAAATGTAAATAAGTCTCCTGACCGTTACATATCGGCGAACTTGGGCTCTGGATGCTGATACTTTGTGAGTATAGCTTAGTATGTGTAAAAACTAAAACACTTAGTATTATTAGGAAATTTTTCATTTGCTAGGATTAAAATTATTAGTGGTCTAAAACATTAAATGCCTATCCGCTAATCGACCCAAATTTTTCTTTTTATGCCAAAAGTCAAAACTTTTAACATAGCACGTTTTTTAGGTAAGTCTATAATTCAATGGGGAATACTCCACATTAAAAAAATCATTCAAATCTATTTTATAAACCTCCTTATCCTAACAATTACAACAAACGATCCAAAAAAAAATAAGTCGTCTTCGTTATGTAGTGATAGGTCGTGAAAATTAAACAAGTGTGCTACATGCTTAAGACTAGCCAAAGTCAAGTGATTAAAATTAATTTCTAATCACTTAGAGCAAACTAATTCAAACTAAATGCTCTAGAGGTTTAAAAGTCATATTATTAGAACCTCAATACTGTAAAAAAAAGTAATACTATTTCATGGCGAGTATTACAAAACCTTCTTTAAGGCCATACTTTTCTACATTTTTCAGGATGTATAATATTGTTCTGCGGCATTCTCGGCCGGTATAGTGCTCATTATCAAATTCAAGCAGTCTGAGGGTATCACCTACTTTATAGTTTTTATTATCTTCCCTTAACTCAAAGGTTTTGTTTCTACGTTTTACTTCTTCAAAGTACTCTGGTAATATTTTAAGTTCGTGCTCCATATTACTTGTTCTAAAGATTTACAATAAAAAACTTAAGTAAGGGCTAAATGGCATAAGGTTAAGCCACAATTCCTTTCCTTTCAAAATTAGAATTTGCACCATTATTGTTTCTAGTACCCTCACCTCACTCAAATTTATTTCAATAATTTGAAGTCCACTTTTATATCGAAGTAATTTTTCAAAGTATATAAGGCAAATTTGAAAAGCTATTCCTTTAATCTTTAGCAGATGAGAAGTCCATTGCGGCCTTCACAAAAGAAATAAATAAAGGATGCGGCTCTAATGCTGTACTTTTTAATTCTGGGTGAAACTGAACACCAATGAAGAATGGATGAGAAGGTAACTCCACTATTTCTACCAAATTATTCTCAGGGTTTATACCAGAAACTACTAGCCCTGCCGCTTCAAAATCTTTAGTAAAGGCCTCGTTGAATTCCCAACGGTGACGGTGCCTTTCAGAGATTTTCTTTTTGCCATAGATACTGCTAGCTAAAGTTCCCTTAGTTAAATCGCAGTTATAAGCTCCCAAACGCATAGTGCCACCTTTATCCTGTACATTTTTTTGATCTATCATCAGGTGAATCACTGGGTGTTCTGTGTGTTCGGCCATTTCTGTAGAATGGGCATCAGCCCAACCTAAGACGTTTCTTGCATATTCTATTACGGCCATTTGCATACCTAAACATATTCCAAAAAATGGTATACCATTTTCTCTTACATATTTAACGGCAGCTATTTTACCTTCAATACCTCTTTCTCCAAAACCTGGAGCTACTAAAACACCGTCAAGATGACCTAACTTTTCTTGGATATTACTTAAAGTAAAACTTTCTGAATGTATCCACTCAATGGTTACTTTACACTCATTAGCAGCACCTGCGTGTATAAATGATTCAATAATAGATTTGTAAGCATCAGGAAGCTCCACGTATTTACCTATCAAACCAATAGTTACCTGAGCTATAGGATTTTTCAAACGACCTAGGAACTTCTTCCACTCCGTCATATTTGGAGCTTTGTCGTTATAAATATCCATCATATAAAGCACTCGTTGGTCTAGTTTTTCCTTTTCCATTAAAAGCGGCACATCATAAATTGTGCTAGCATCTTTCGCTTCAATTACAGATTTTGGATGCACATTACAGAAAAGTGCAATTTTTCTTCTGATATCAGCCGGTAAAGAATGCTCTGTGCGGCACACAATTATGTCTGGCTGAATACCAGACTCTTGTAGTTTTTTTACAGAGTGCTGCGTTGGCTTTGTTTTTAATTCTCCTGCAGACCTTAAGTAAGGAATAAGTGTCAAATGAATGGTGAGCATGTTTTTCTCACCCAAATCCCACTTTAATTGACGAATAGCCTCAATGAAAGGTAAAGATTCAATATCACCAACACAACCACCAATTTCTGTGATAACAATATCATACTTCCCTTCTTCACCTAAGTTTAAGATGTTTCTTTTGATTTCGTCTGTAATATGAGGAATTACCTGAACTGTTTTACCTAGAAAATCACCTTTACGCTCACGGCTAAGCACATTGTTGTATATTCTTCCCGTGGTAACATTGTTTATTTGAGTAGTCCGAACATTCAAAAAACGTTCGTAATGACCTAAGTCAAGATCTGTTTCGGCACCATCTTCAGTTACATAGCACTCGCCGTGCTCATAAGGATTTAAAGTACCTGGGTCAATATTAAGATAAGGATCTAGTTTTTGAATAGTAACTGAAAGACCTCTTGCCTGTAGCAACTTTGCTAAAGATGAAGCTATAATTCCCTTACCGAGTGAAGAAGTAACACCTCCTGTAACGAAGATGTATTTTGGTGTTTTTTTGTGCCCGCTCATTGAAAATGGATAAATTCCTTGCTATGATTACGGGATACAAAAGTAGTGGATTTTGTTGAAAGTGACCTTACTTATTTATGTAAAAAGGAATTTTAAAGTGGACAGCTTTTATTAATCTTACTCAATAAGGTGGATAGTGCTTGAAGTTCAGGATAGTATGGCTTTAGACTTGGAAGAAAATAAATTGAACGTATATAAGGTAGAGAAATTGGTAAAAAACTCTCTTGAGTTAAATATAGTATTAAAGCCTTTAGAATAGTAGACTTCCGAATATTGATGACTCTATTACTTTCTTGAAAAATATAAGAAGAACAGTTTAGCAAGTAAGATTGCTTTTAAGGTATATATGACTATTTAAATTTAAAGGAGATAAGTACTAAACAAAAAAAAAGGACTGGAACAAAATGTTCCAGCCTTTCCCGCTACTAAATCCACACAACTTTTATTTTAAATATTTTTTGTTTCCTGACTTCTTCGTTCTTAATGTTTCAAAGGTAGATTTTCTCATTATACAACGCAAATAAATATTCACTATTTTTATTGGACGGTGCTATCTACGAAAAATATCCTCTCGCTAACATCTATACGCTCTGTAAGTTAGCTAATTTTGATAAATATTTATTTTTTTTCAAAACTCTTAGCTTAACCCTACTCAGATTGTCTACATAATTATATACGTAGCAGAAGCATATTTAGTTTTTGTGTTTGATTTAATTGCTCAATTAGCTATTGCTTTCTCCTTAATCTACTTGTAATAAGTGTTTTATATAATTAACAGCTACATAATCTTGGCTTAACAATTAGTTAATATTGCTATTCTAGCTTTGTGCCAAATTTCAGAGTAGAAGTATACGCTAGTCTGAGAATTTATGAAAGAATCAAATACTATTAAAGTGCCTGAAAAGGTAGAGTTTAAAATCAAGTTTAAAAAAACGAATTCAAAGAATTTTTAAAACTCCAAATTTCCCAAACAAATGAAATTTTCAAAAATGATTTTAGCCGTGTTAGCGGCTTCTTCTTTAGTTTTTTCTTCTTGCGAAGATGACGATGTGCCTGCAGAGGCTGTATATTCTGTACCAACGGTTACCTCTGCTAGCAGTGATGCTACAAATGTAGACGCCGGTACTACTGGTTCTTCTGTTACTTTTAATGTTTCAGTTGATTCAGATTTAACGGCTACTTATGAAGCTACTGGTTCAGGTGTAACTATTAGTAATGCTTCAGGTACTGTTACAGGTAACACTGTTTCTATCACTTTTGATGCTGGGTCTACAGCCGGTGCCGCTTCTATTAATTTAGTAGTAACAGATTCTGAAGGTCAGTCAACTCAAGCTACTGCTGTTATTAACGTTGGAGCAGTTGCCACTGAAGTTACTTTAACCTCTAATATCTCAGCGGATGCTACTTGGACTGCTGATAAGGTTTACATATTAGGTGGAAGAATTACGGTTGAGTCAGGTGCTACTCTTACTATTGAGGCAGGTACTATTATCAAAGGTCAAGCTGGAACTGGTGCTAACGCTACTGCTCTTTTAGTAGCTCGTGGTGGTAAAATAATGGCAGAAGGAACTGCAACTAGCCCAATTATCTTTACATCAGTTGCCGATGAAATTAGCCAAGATGATATCACTGCTGGAAACTTCGCTAGCCCTAATTTAGATCCAGATGTTAACGGATTATGGGGTGGTGTAATTGTATTAGGTAATGCTCCTATTTCTGCATCAAACTCTTCAGGAGATGTTTCTGAAGTTCAAATTGAAGGTATTCCAACTTCTGACCCTAATGGTTTATATGGTGGCTCTGACGCTGCTGATAACTCAGGTGTTTTGAAATATATTTCTATAAGACATGGTGGTGCTAACATTGGTGCAGGTAACGAAATCAACGGTTTAACATTAGGTGGCGTTGGTACTGGTACTGTTATCGAGAATATCGAGGTTGTTGCTAATCAGGATGATGGAATTGAGTGGTTCGGTGGAACAGTAAATGTGTCAAACGTAGTAGTTTGGAATGTTGGTGATGACGGAATTGACACGGATCAGGCTTGGACTGGTACTTTATCAAACTTCGCTGTAATTACGGTTTCAGGTCATTGTTTCGAGCTTGACGGACCAGAAGGTTCGACTACTGGAAGTCATACTATCCAAAACGGGTATATTAATGCAGCTGGTTCAGAAGACCTTATCAATACAGATGAGAATTCTGGTGTAGCACTTAAAAATCTTTACTTCGTAGGAGTTGGAGCTGACCAGAAAATAAATCGTGTGACTGCACCAGCGGTAACATTTGAAGGGATTGAATTAAGTGTGGATGCTTCGGCTCTTGCAAGTCATGTGAATGGTGAGGTTCCTGCAGGAGTTACTGCGGGTACCACTAACTCTGCTGACTTAAGTGTTCTTTCTTGGACTTGGGCTTCTCAGTCAGGAAATCTTTAATTGAGATAATAGAAACCGAGAACACATTGAGCGTTTTCGGTTTCTTCTCTTTTTTGATAGAATTTATTTTAATAACCAATATGAATATGTTTAAAAAATTACTAACACTGGGTTTGCTTTTAATAAGTACCCAAATTATGGCCCAAACGGGTATCCTTCGAGGAAAGGTTACTGAGGCCACTACAGGAGAAGGTGCCATAGGTGCCACTGTTACTTTAGCTGGAACTACTAACGCAGCATTTACTGATATTGATGGAGAGTTTACCCTCACGGTACCTTATGGTAAACATAGTTTAATTATTAGCTATGTCGGTTTTCAGAAAAAAACTATAACTGACGTTCTAATTGACGCTCAGAAAGGAGAGGTGTATCTAGAAAACATAGTGTTAGATACAGACACCAAGACTTTGGATGAAGTGGTAGTTAGGGCAGAGCTTTTACGTACCTCAGAAGCTGCCATTACCATGATAAAACACAATTCCTCCGTGATTTTGGATGGGATTTCTTCTGCTAAAATGAAAATTACAGGTGATGCTACCGCAGTTGAGGCGGCTAAGCGTATCACTGGAGTTTCAATAGAAGGCGGAAAATATGTTTATGTAAGAGGACTTGGTGATAGATATACTAAAACCACACTAAATGGAGTGGATATTCCGGGCCTTGACCCTGATCGAAATTCACTGCAAATGGATATTTTTCCTACAAGTCTTATTGACAATATAATGGTAAGCAAAAACTTTTCTGCTGAAATGCCTGCTGACTTTACTGGAGGTTTAATGAATGTGGAGACAAAAGCTTTTCCTGAGCATAAGGTTTTTAATGTTTCTTTTGGGCTTGGATATAATCCTCAGGCTAACTTAAAGTCTGATTTTTTAACTTATGACGGGGGGAAATATGATTTTTTAGGCTTTGATGACGGCTCTCGTGAATTACCAGAATTGGCAGCTGGAATGAATGTTCCTACTCCTATAAGTGGTCATTCTAAAGAAGAGGTGACTTCGTTTGTGAAAAGTTTTAATCCTGAACTAGCTACTAAAACCAAAAAGAGTCCGCTTAATTATTCAGGCGGAATAACCTTTGGTAATCAACGTTTACTTGGACAAAGTTCTAATAAATTGGGCTATATTTTATCATTAAATTATAAACTTGATTATCAATTTTATGATGATGTGAGCTATGGGGAGTATCAAAGGTATAATGATGCCTCTTTAACAGAAATGAGATATGCTACAGTTCAAAATGGGCAATATACAGATGAGAGTGTACTTCTTGGAGGTTTAGCTGGTTTGGCTTTTAAGAGTAAAAGCTCTAAGATTAGGCTTACTGCCATGAGGCTTCAGAATGGAGAAAAGAGAGCAGGTATTTTTGATATTGATAATGATGGTGCAGCTGTAGGTCAATCAGGGTATATCGCCAAATCAAATAACCTGGAGTATAACCAGCGTTCTCTTAGTAATTTCTTGCTAGCTGGAACACATTTATTAGATCATGATAAATTAGAAATAGACTGGAAGTTAAGTACTACCTACTCTATATCTGAAGATCCAGATATTAGAAAGTCAGCATTTACTTATACCAACAATAATGATATTGTGTTCTCTGCAGGAGCCGGCGGATTACCATCGAGGATTTGGCGTGACTTGGACGAAATAGGTCAGAATGGAAGGGTAGACCTATCTTATGGCTATGCTTTTAAAGGTAATTCAGCTAAAGTTAGAATCGGAGCCAATATCCTTAGAAAAGAAAGGAATTTTGAAATTAAGCAATTTCAGATGGCCTTCTTCGGAGGGAAAGCAGGAGGAACTTGGGCTACTGATGACTTTAGTACAATTCTCAATGATGGAAATATTTTCCCGAACAAGCAGCCAAATAACATTTACTATCAATCAGGTAATAACGACCCTAATCCAAATCAATATAACTCAAGAAGCCTTAATAAAGGATACTATGTGTCCAACGAAATGAGTTTCGGAGATAGAACTAAGGTAATTGCAGGTTTGCGATTGGAAGATTTTAAACAATATCATACTGGAAGGGATCAGAGTTATGCGAGCGGAGATATAGTAAATGGCAGAAATTTAGACGACGAGGTGGTACTTAGCTCTGTAAATTTATTTCCTTCTTTAAACGTGATTTATAAGTTAGGCAAGTTAGCTAATGCTAGATTTGCTTATGCAAAAACAATTGCTAGACCTTCTTTTAAGGAGCTATCATTTGCACAAATTATTGACCCACTTACCAATCGTATTTTTAACGGAAGTTTATTTACCTACTCAGACTGGGATGGAGAACTACTGGAGACTAAGATTGATAATTTTGACTTGAGGTTGGAAAAATATGGTGAGCGAGGTGAGTTGATTTCTTTAAGTGGTTTTTATAAAAAATTCAGAAATCCGATTGAATTAATTCGTATTCCTGAGCAACAAACAAGTACAGAGTACCAGCCAAGAAATGTGGGAGATGGTATGGTGTTAGGGCTAGAGCTAGAGTTAATAAGAAACCTGTCTTTCCTTAGTCAGGCTATGCAAAATTGGCAGTTAAGTCTGAACTTTTCAGCGGTTAAATCACAGATTGACATGTCTGATTCAGAATATAATTCTCGTCTGGAGTATGTTAGAGATGGCGAAACTATAGAGGCGGTTCGTAAAATGGCTGGTCAGGCTCCTTATATTTTTAATGGAGGAATAAGCTATAACAGTTTTGAGAAAGGCTTAGACATGGGGTTATTCTACAATGTAAAAGGTAGTACACTTAATATTGTAGGTATTGGTCTATTTCCTGATGTCTACACTGAGGCATTCCATAGTTTGAATTTCGGATTAAATAAGAAGCTAGGCTCTTCAGAAAAGCTATTTCTTGATGTGAAAGTTTCAAATATTCTAGACGATACGGTAGATGTTGTTTATAAATCATACAAAGCCGAAAATCAGATTTTCAGCAGCCATAACCCTGGTAGATCATTTAGTGTTGGACTAAACTTTAAGCTATAATTGAAGTTCCCATATTATTTTGGATACTTCTTAATTTAAAAGTAAATGTTACCATTTTTCATAATGGTATTCTAAACAGTTTTAAACTTGATTCATATTGGTAATTGCAAAACAGCCCGGATTTTCTGGGCTTTTTTGTTTCTTAATATTGCGATAATAAATAGGAAACTTTAGGACTATATATTTGAAATATCTAAAAAAGAGAAAGATGAAAGATATTTTATCAGAGGTACGTAGTTTTATTGAGCAATATTGGCAGAGTGTCTCTATCCTTTTATTCTTAGTTTGGTATTATAGTTTTCCTATGCCGGTATAAAGAATTTCGAAAAGGGAGGGCATTTGGATTGATGTAGCTAGACGTAAATATATGTTGGCAAAAAATAGCAGCAAGCTCGTTTATCTATGCCTGCTTAAGAGGTAATACTTGCTCAAAAGAATCAAGTTCTGCTATCAGTTTTGACCTGCCTTCAGCTAACCAATTTTTAAACGGAATCATCGGGCTTTGAAAAGTGGAGGTGTATGTAAGAAAATTGTCAAGGTTGAAACTCTCTTGGCTTATGCCTGCCCCATAACGAGAAGCGTCAAGAGCATTACAAGCTTGTTCAAAGTGATTTGGTACTGGGACCATCATTACTGGCTTACCGTAATATATTGCCTCGCAAACCGACTCAAAACCAGCCGTGGTGATTAGCCCTTTGGCATTTGCCATTAGTCTTAAGAACTTCTTAGCATCTAGTTTGTGGATGAAAAGGTTTTTTTGATTTTGTGTGACTTCCTGCTCTTGTTCTGTTTTAAGAAAGCAATGAATTTCAATATCTGTATGTTCTTTGTGCCAGTTGGTCAATTGTTCTAATAGTCCAGCATTGGTCATATAGGCCACATAGTAGGCGTGCTGGGAGGTCGGCTCAGAAAGCACCGATTTTCTTATAAGTGGAGGTATGCTTACAATTTTTTTATGGTTTTTATATGGGGAGAATGATAGAGCTAACATCTTTTTGGCTCTCAAGGCAGTCACTTTACTGTTTAAGTTAACCAATATTCTGTCTACCAACCTTTTCTTTGGAAATACAAATTGCTCATGCAGTAAAAGGTACTGATGCCCAACGCATATCATAGGAGGGGCGGACTGCGAAAATCTTAGTTGATAGATGCCTGCTAAGAAATCATAAAAGTTGATGATTAGGTCTGGCTGGTATTTATCCATCCAGCCTTTCATTTTGTTAAGACTTTGGTTGTGTTCTGGGAGTTTCTTCAGATTTTGAATTATAGTGTTTTTTAAGCTTAGTCCTTTGCCCGCTTGGTTATAAATCAGGTTTGGGCTGCTGAAGTAATGGACTTTAGTATTTATTTCTTGCTCAATAATGGAGCTGAAATCATCTTGTTTTATCATCCCCACTAAACAAGCCACTACTTCATGATTAGAACCTTGAAGCTGTTGAAATAGACTAATGGCTTGTGTTAAGTGCCCTCTGCCTTCCCCTTGAACAATGAAAATTATTTTCATTTCATTTCAATTCAAAAATATGACTATATGATTCTTCAAATTCTCTATCTGGCTCTTCCATATCTACATCGAATTCAATTGGCAATTCATCTAAAGAGTCATTGTTTAAGTGTGAAGCGTCATACACTATTTCCCAGTTTCCGCTGTAATCTTCTACCAGTGCAGATTTGTTTTCTATCCAGTCACCAGAGTTCATGTATTTTATATTGTCAATAGTTTTAATAGCTGGCTGGTGAATGTGACCGCAAATGATGCCGTTGCAGCCTTTTGATTTAGCCATTTCTGAGAGTTGCTCCTCAAAGTCAGAGATATAGTTTACTGCCATTTTTATAGAATTTTTTACTTTTTTTGATAATGAATAATAGGGCTTGCCTTTAAAAACACGGTATTGGTTATACTTCTTATTAAACCATAAAAGAGCTGTGTAGCCTAGGTCGCCAATGTGAGCAAGCCATTTAGCTTTTTTAGTAACTAAATCGAAAACGTCACCATGTGTTACGAAGAATTTATTTTCTCCAGAGTTTAGTACTAACTCCTGAACTATCTTAAAGTTGGAACCAACGGAAAACGGTAAGAATTGGTCTAAAAAATCGTCATGATTGCCTCTGACATAATAAACCTGCGTATCGTCTTTCTCTATAGTTTTAAGAACGGCTCTGATAAAGGCAGTGTGCTTTTTCTTCCAAGCACCATATTTTTTTAATTGCCAACCATCAATAATGTCTCCGTTAAGAATCAACCTTTCGCAGGTATAATCGCGGATAAACTTGGTAGCTTCAATAGCCTTACTTCCGGCTGTTCCTAAATGGACATCGGAAATTACTATAGTTCTGTAGTCATATTTCTTTTGCATGACGCAAGTTGTCAAGCAAATGTTAATTGAAGTTTACCGGAAAGCTATGTTTGTGTTAAATGGAAATGCCTTTTGATGAAAATTAGACACAAAAAAACACTGCCCAAAAAGGCAGTGTTTAATTTGAGAACAGAATAAATCTTATTCTGCAGCTGCTTCAGAAGAATCTTCTTCGCCATCCTCTTCGTCATCGTCACCTTCGTCGCCAGCCATTTTAGCTGCTCTAGGAATAACAATACTCGCAACAGGATTTGATAAAGCATCAAGGATAGATAAACCTGGAAGGTCTATTACCTCAACTTTAACTGAATCACCTAATTTTAATGAAGTCACATCTACGTCAACGTACTCAGGAATAGCTGATGCTGGTCCTTGAAGTCTTAGTTTACGAAGTTTGTGCTGCAATTTACCCCCAGCAGACAAACCTGCAGGAGTACCAACCAATCTAATTGGTACAGAAATTTTAATTACTTTGTCAGCAGTGATTTCTAAGAAATCTGCATGAGTTAAAGTGTCATTCACTGGGTGAAATTGTTTATCTTGAAGAATAGCTTGGTATTCTTTTCCTTCGATATTCAATTTTACTTCGTAGGCATCCGGTGTGTAAATTAACGGACGGAATAAATAAGCAGGTGCATAAAAAGAAACTTGCTCTTTGCCGCCATAAAGTACACATGGTACTTGCCCTTCAGCACGAAGCTGATTAGAAGCTGAACGACCAAGATTCGCTCTATTAAACCCTACAATCTCGGTTTTTTTCATTTTTTAAAATGTTATTTGATGTTGGTAATTTATAAAAAGTGTGCTTATGGATCCGTTATCTCTGATTCTTCCAATGGCTTTTGCAAACAGCTCAGCTACAGAAAGAACTTTGATTTTTTCGTTTTCTTGTTTCAAAGGAATTGAATCGGTTACTATCAATTCTTCCAAAACAGAATTTTCAATATTTTGATGTGCTTTATGTGATAAAACAGGGTGTGTACAAATGGCTCTTACAGAAGCGGCTCCTTTATCCATGATAATTTGAGCTGCTTTACACATGGTTCCACCAGTGTCAATCAAGTCATCTACTAAGATTACATTGGCACCTTCTACTTCCCCAATTAATTGCATAGAAGCAATTTCATTAGCTTTTTTACGGTGCTTATCACATATTACTATATCTGCATTAAAGTGAGTCGCAAATTTCCTTACCCTCGCTACTCCTCCTACATCAGGAGATGCAAATATTAGATTATCTAAGTTTCTTGTTTTTAAATAGGGGACAAAAACCGAAGTACCTTCAAGGTGATCAACTGGGATGTCGAAGAAGCCTTGAATTTGACCAGCATGCAGGTCTAGTGTCATAATTCTATCAGCACCAGCTGCCATTAGCATATTTGCTACTAATTTGGCACCTATAGCTACCCTTGGTCTGTCTTTTCTGTCTTGACGAGCGTATCCGAAATAAGGAATAACCGCCACTACATAATGTGCTGAAGCCCTTCTGGCAGCGTCAATCATCAGGAGCAGCTCCATAAGATTATCGGCATTAGGGAAAGTACTTTGCACTAAAAAGACATCGCAACCACGAACAGTTTCGTCGTAAGCAACTGAGATTTCACTGTCAGCAAATCTCTTTATCGAAGTTTTGCCTAATTCTTTACCGTAATAATCGGCTACCATGCTAGCCAAATACTTTGAATTAGTGCCGGAAAATATCTTAACCTCAGCCATTTAGATGTTTTTTTGGAAACGAGGTGCAAAAGTAGAGAAATTATGCTTCAAAACCCACTGCTCACAGTAAGTTTTAGAATGTTTTGTAAAAAATGCTAAAAATTTTATTTTTGTAGGAAATATATACGGTTAGAATATGCAGTTATCGCTGGTTGATGAAATTCCTGAAGTGAATAAGAGTTTTTTCTTAGATGTTTTTGCAGAAGCTGTTTTGGATGCAAATAATGCATCAATGAGACTAGAGACTATTGATGGTCAGCAGGTTCCTTGTGACTTAAAAGTAAGTGTCCCAAGAAAATTCATTTCAAAGTTTCCAGAAGGAACGATTTATAAACTTGATACCCGGTTGATAAGGAAAAACGGAAGAAAGCCTTACTTTATAGCTGTGAACAGGAAAAATGTAAGAAGAGCCATGGAGTTTTTTGAATATAACCTAAAGGTTCAAAACGGTTTTGACTATATACCCCCTACAAAAAAGCGATAATTGAGTTGCCACTTAGAAGTGCAAGAATAGTCTTTTTTTGAGCAAAGCGTCATCTTTCTCCTATTTATAGGAAAGAACTAATACTTTTATTTTCTTCTTCAAATTCACCTGTGGTCTTCCTTTGGTATCTCATACTGTGTTGGCAGTTAGGGTGTTGTGTTTCGTCTCTTCTTTTTTCGTTTATAGCTATGCTGGTTTATATTCAGGGCTATAATGAATTTATTCTTTCTCTTTCTTTATATATGTACTTAATTTGTCCTTAAATCGAGACTGAAGCTAATACAGCAACAAAAAAATATATGTCGAAGAATTTAGTAATTGTAGAGTCCCCAGCGAAAGCAAAAACCATAGAAGGTTATTTAGGAAAAGATTTTGTGGTCAAGTCTAGTTTTGGTCATATAAGAGATCTTCCTAATAAGAAACTTGGGGTAGATGTTGATAATAACTTTGAGCCTACTTATGAGGTTTCAACTGATAAAAAGAAAGTAGTAACAGAGCTGAAAAAGCTTGCAAAAGGTGCTACCGTATGGCTCGCGACTGATGATGACCGCGAAGGAGAGGCAATTTCATGGCACCTTAAAGAGGCTATGGGTTTGGCTGATGATACCAAAAGAATAGTTTTTAGAGAGATTACAAAAAATGCCATCACTAAGGCCATTGAAAGTCCCAGAGGTATTGACATTGACTTAGTTAATGCTCAGCAAGCTAGGCGAGTTCTAGATAGGTTGGTGGGTTTTCAGCTATCTCCAGTACTTTGGAAAAAGATTAGATTAGGAGGGGCTGATAGAAAAAATCTTTCAGCCGGAAGGGTACAGTCTGTTACTGTAAGAATAGTAGTAGAGCGTGAGCGTGAAATAGAATCTCATAATTCTAAATCTTCATTTAAAGTATCGGCTTTATTTAATATTGAGCCAAATAAGATTCTGAAAGCAGAATTAGGCAAAAACTTTGATGCAGAGGAAGATGCCGTTAAGTTTTTGAATGACTGTATAGGTGCAGACTTTAAGATTAATAACCTAGAAGTAAAACCTACCAAAAGAAAACCAGCACCGCCATTTACTACTTCTACTATTCAGCAAGAAGCTTCTAGGAAATTAAGTTTCTCTGTAGCTCAAACCATGCAAGTGGCTCAGCGACTATATGAAAGTGGTAAAATCACATACATGCGTACAGATTCTACCAATCTTTCACAGGATGCGGTAAACAGTGCCACCGGCCAAATAAAGTCGGCTTACGGCGAGGAATTTGTTCAAGTAAGGAAATTTAAAACAAAAAGTGAGTCGGCTCAAGAAGCTCACGAAGCCATTAGACCAACCGATTTTTCGGTAACAGAAGCCGGAGCAGATAGAAACCAGAAAAGACTTTATGACCTTATCTGGAAACGCTCTATTGCTTCGCAAATGAGTGATGCACAGATAGAAAGAACGATTGCTAAAATTGGCGTTTCTACGCGAGACGAAGAATTGACAGCAACAGGAGAAGTTATCAAGTTTGAAGGTTTCCTGAAAGTTTACTTAGAATCTACCGATGATGAAGACGAAGAAAACAAAGACATGCTTCCTCCATTAAATGTAGGTCAAATGTTAGAGCTTCAAACCCTAAAAACAACAGAACGATTTACAAGACCCCCTGCAAGATATACGGAAGCTAGTTTGGTGAAGAAACTAGAAGAATTAGGTATTGGTAGACCATCTACTTACGCTCCTACCATTTCTACCGTTATTAAGAGAAACTATATCGTAAAAGAGGATAGAGCAGGGGAGAAAAGAGACTATAAAGAGTATGTTTTAGAAGGTGGTGAAATAAAAGAAAACCATGGTGCTGAAACTTTTGGGACAGAGAAGTCAAAGCTGTTTCCAACCAATATTGGGCTCATAGTTAATGATTATTTGGTAGCCAACTTTAATGACATTCTTGATTATAAATTTACTGCAAGTGTAGAAGACGAGTTTGATGATGTGGCGGAAGGTAAAATGCCTTGGCAAAACATGATTAGCAGTTTTTATAAGGAGTTTCATGATAAAATAGAAAAGGCGGAAGCTTCTGATGGTTCTGCAGGTTCTAATGCTCATGAGTTAGGAATGTATCCTGATGAAGATGGTAAAAAGGTTTTTGCTAAGCTGGGTAAATTTGGACCTTATCTTCAAATTGGAGAATCTACTGATGAGGATAAACCAGAATTTATTAGTCTTAAAAAGGGAACTATAATAGCGGAATTTACCATGGAGGAGGCTCTAGAGGTAATCAAAGGACCCAAGTTGCCATTAGAATTAGGGATTTTTGAAGACCACGCTTTAGTGGTTAATGAGGGAAGATACGGTCCTTATATTCTTCATAATGGAAAATATTATAACCTTGAAAAAGGAGAAGATCCTTTTAAAGTAACGATGGAAAGGGCTTTGGAATTAATAGAAATTAAAAGAAAAGACCCTGAAAGTGCTTTGCCAAGAGACATGGCTAATTATAAAGATGAGCCTGTTTTAGTAGGGAAAGGAAG
Source organism: uncultured Arcticibacterium sp. (assembly GCF_964021845.1). NCBI lineage: Bacteria > Pseudomonadati > Bacteroidota > Cytophagia > Cytophagales > Leadbetterellaceae > Arcticibacterium > uncultured Arcticibacterium sp. The sequence continues at coordinate 359,439 of NZ_CAXHZC010000001.1, forward strand.
GTTTGGTCCTTATATCAAATACAAAGGCAAGTACATTAGTATTAAAGGGGAAGACCCGCTTACTATTGATGATGCTAAAGTGGCAGAATTGATTGAAGCCAAAGGCCAAGCCGACGCAAAAAAAACTATCAAGGTTTTTGAAGAAAATGATAAGGTACAGGTACTTAATGGAAGATATGGACCTTACATTAAAGTAGGTAAAAGGAATATAAAGATTCCTAAGGATAAAAAACCTGAAGAACTTACACTAGAGGAATGTTTAGAATTAGCAAAAGGATAAATGGCTAAAAATAGCATTGAAAGTCTTATAGAAAACATGTCTCCCGAATACAATTCGGGAGATTTTGTTTTTGTATCTGTTCAAAGTTTGAGCGGAATTGACATTGACGATGTATTGGCTCTTTTCAGGGAATCAGAAGGCATTTCTTTGGTTTTAACGAAAGTCAAAGCGGAAGAACTAAATTTGAATTATGATGGCGTATTCTCCTGGATTACGTTAAAGGTATTTTCTGATTTAAATGATGTAGGTTTTACAGCTGCTTTTTCAAATGCCCTTGCAGGTGAAGGTATTAGCTGTAATGTGATTGCTGGCGTAAATCATGACCATATTTTTGTGTTAAAATATGATACAAACGCTGCCATGAAAATTTTATCAAACTTGTCAGAAAAAGGTATCTAAGCTATATTTAGTTTATGAAAAAGAGCTTGGTAGTTTTGACAGGTGCTGGAATCAGTGCGGAGAGTGGTTTGAAAACTTTTAGAGATGGTAATGGCCTATGGGAAAACCATAAGGTAGAAGATGTGGCAACGCCGGAGGCATTTGCAGCAAACCCTGCCTTGGTTTTGAAGTTTTATAATGAAAGAAGAAAAGCTGCTGCTGAAGCCAAGCCGAATATGGCCCACAAAATACTAGCTGAATTAGAAGAATATTTCGATGTGAAAATTGTTACGCAGAATGTAGATGATTTGCATGAGCGTGGTGGTTCATCTAGTGTACTTCATTTGCATGGAGAGCTCTCTAAAGTCAGAAGCGAAGTAAATCCTAATGAAATAATTGATATCGGCTCAAAACCAATAAATTTAGGGGATAAAGGAAAATGTGGCGGGCAATTACGTCCACATATTGTTTGGTTTGGCGAAGCTGTACCTATGATAGAGCCGTCGGTAGAGCTATGTGAGCAAGCAGATATATTTCTGGTGATAGGTACTAGCCTACAGGTGTATCCGGCCGCAGGTTTGATAAGATATGTGCCAAGAAGTTCTCCGAAATTTATAATTGACAAGGTTTTTCCAGAATCCGCCCAAAGGGATAAAAACATTATTTTTCTGGAAGGTTCAGCAAGTGTGGTGCTACCTGACTTAAAGAAAAAGCTCATTGAAGAGTTTATTTAAAAACTTCAATGAGCTTGCTTGTAAGGATTACTATCTTACTTAACTAGGCAGTTTTCTGGCCTTTATATTTGCCATCTAACCATCTTCCGGCTTTAACTTGCCCTACATAAGCGACAATCTTAATTTTTTCGTATTGCTTAATGGCCATTTCTACCTGCATCATGTTTTCTTTACGAAGTTTGATACCTGAATTGGAGCCTTTGTTTTTAACTTCTATATAGTAACCTTCTTTCAGTCCGACTTTTTTGGTAGGCGGCCTACCTTTTTTACTTTGCGACATCTATGATATTTAGCCTGTTATACAATTTGTTCAATTATACAAAAAAAAAACGAGACTAAAAGTTCCTTTCCAAAGAAAATAATACAGAAAATTGGATTTTTTCTAGAATTCACCCTCAAATTTCATTTCTAGCTAGAAAAATATTTCTATTTTAGAGACATATTCTCCTCCTAATTATAGGAAATTCCATTCATGTTAAGTGAAATAGATGAATTTTAATGCAGCACAAATAAGGCTTCTATCCATTTTTGAAAAGTATGATTTTAAAAGTGCTGTAATCTCAAATTTAAGACATTCTGAGAGTGTTGTTGTCGAAAAATGTAGTAACGGAAGTGTAATATCTGTTTCTTTTCCTGGTTATAAGGCGTATCGCAAACCTTTAGGTGATATTGTTTTTGATTATCGAGTTGATATTTTCAAGAATGGGGTATTGACCTCACTTTCTCATGCCAATTTGATAGTTGACATTTATAACAAAATAAAGTTTGGGCGTATGTTTCCATTAGGGATATGCAATGCCTTAATTCAACTTTCTCAAGAAAACAATATTGATTTAAAACAGTTTAAAGCTGATTTACGCTACACTAAAAAGAAACCAAGTGAAGACCTTCTAAATCTAGTTTCTGAGTGGCACGGGGAGAAGAAATTTAATGGGCTGGGTAATTCTTTTGACCTTACTTTAGAGGAACTTTTTTTGTCTATAAAGTGGATTGTGATTCAAGAGGATATAAATTATCCAATCAGCGATGGTTTTCTAGGACGAAAAATGTGTTTTTCGAGGTACTTGGAAACGGTATTTGCCACGCAACAGAGAGATTATAATTTAGAAGATGTAATTAAAAGAACTTTGAGTCACAGCCGGCCTGAACCATGGCCAGAAATGGATTATAGCTTTTTGGATAATATCCAATGAATTAAAAGTCATCAAAAAACAAAGCATTAAGGTAATCCTGATAAGGTTTTAAAAGTTTGCAGCCTTTAATTATGGTTTGGTCAAAGCTTTTTTGACAAACTTCAGTTTCTTTAAATCTCCTCAAGAAAAAGAGTTCCTTATATTTCAGTAGCTCTATATCAGGGTGGTTTAACTCGTATCCTTTAGGCTTAGTTTTTAACCTTTGACCTTCTATCTCATTAAAGAATTTTCTAAATGCTTTATTTTGAATCAAGCTCTTTAAATCTTGAGGATTATAATCTATTTCTTGTCGAAATTTAGCTAGATTTTCTGCGGTAGGGCTCCACATTCCGGCTCCAAGCATACTTTGGTTATGGGCTTGAATTTGGAAATAGAAGTCAATACGTCCGCTACTTTTGCCGCCAGGCCCAAACCCTGCACCAAAATAGTTTTTATAAGGTCTTTTGTCTTTTGAAAACCTGATATCGCGGTTTATTCTTAGAATACACTTTTTGATATCGGTGTTAATAAGGTCTGGTTGAATTAATTTTAAGCCTTCCAATACTTCTGCACTAAAGTCAATGAAATTGCTTTTGCTGTCATTATACCATTTTCTATGGTCTTGAAACCATTCTTTATTGTTGTTTTTCTCTAGTTCTTTTAAAAATTGAAAAGTATTTGGGTCAATCATGCCCTAAATCTCTAATTTTACATTCTCAATTACAAAACAATTTTAAAATAGAATGGCCAGAATTCTGACAGGTATTCAAGCAACAGGTAAACCACATTTGGGTAATATTTTAGGGGCAATAGTTCCTGCGGTTGAACTTTCAAAAGATCCTAAAAATGAGTCTTTTCTTTTTATTGCCGATTTACATAGCTTAACGTCTATCAAAGACCCAGCAGTATTAAAAGAAAATACACAAGCAGTGGCTGCTGCATGGTTGGCTTGTGGTTTTGATACAGAGAAAAATTTCTTTTATCGTCAGTCTAGGTTAGCTAAGTATCACACGGAGTTAATGTGGTATTTAAATTGTCAAACACCTTATCCTATGTTGGCAAATGCTCATTCATTTAAAGATAAATCTGGAAAACTAGCTGATGTAAATGCTGGCCTTTTCACCTATCCGGTTTTACAAGCTGCAGATATTGTGCTTTATCAGGCAAATTTTGTTCCTGTAGGAAAAGACCAAAAACAGCATTTAGAGATGTCAAAGGATATTGCGTCATCGTTTAACAGAACATACGGCGAGGTGTTTACATTACCTGAGCCAAAGATAGACGAGTCCGTAATGACTATTCCAGGTATTGATGGTCAAAAGATGTCTAAGTCTTACAATAATTACATCGATATATTTTTGCCTGAAAAGGCTCTTTATAAGTCAATTAAGAAAATAGTAACTGATGATAAGGGCCTTGAAGAACCGAAAAATCCAGATACTTGTAATGTGTTTACATTATATAAATTACTGGCCTCAGAAGAACAAATAGTAGAGATGCGAGCTAACTATGAGGGAGGGAATTATGGTTATGGTCATGCAAAAAAGGCTCTACTTGATGTGATTATAGCTCGTTTTTCTAAAGAGAGAGAGCAATTTAACTTTTACATGGAAAATGAGGAAGCTCTTGAAGCCAAATTGATAGAAGGGGAGAAGAAAGCCGAAGTAATAGCAAAACAAACAATGCATGAAGTAAGGAAGGCATTGGGTTTTGAGTCTTAAGTTTTAATGAAACCTTTATGGAAACAGTAGTGGACAGTTTAAGAGGATTAGATGAAGCTTTGTTTATCTTTCTCAATGGTATTCATGCTCCATATTTAGATGGTTTTATGGGTATTATAACAGCCCGCAATACTTGGATTCCATTTTACTTACTTTTGATATTTTATATAGCACGAAGCTTTCCTGTTAAGCAGGCTGTCATCTATGTATTTTATTTGATTGCTGCTGTTGGCTTGGCAGATTTTATAACTTCTGGGCTAATGAAACCTTTTTTTGAAAGACCAAGGCCATGTCATAATGAAGCTTTGGCAAGTGTTGTTCATTTGTTGGAGGGGCATTGTGGAGGTAAATTTGGATTTGCTTCGTCGCATGCAGCTAATTCGTTTGCTCTTTTTGGCGGGTTGTTTTTTATTTTCAGAGAGAAGAAACTGTTTATTAAACTCTTATTGGTTTGGGCAATTTTAGTGTCTTATAGTCGTATTTATGTTGGTGTTCATTATCCAGGAGATGTCTTAGTAGGCTCTTTTATTGGATTTTTTATTAGTTTCACACTTTATACTTTTTTAAAAAAGCACTTTAACAACAAGAAACCTTATGAAAAAAACGATTCTAGTATTTAGCCTTTTGGCTATTTCTTTCCTTGCGAATGCTCAAAAAATCACTGACGGAACTTGGTATAATGAAGAAAGAACCAGTCGTGTTCAGTTTTTTATGAATGGAGACAAGTTATTCTGTAAAATAGTTTGGTTAAAAGAACCTAATGAGAACGGAAAACCAAGGGTAGATTTCAGAAATCCAGACCCAGTTTTAGCTAAGAAACCTGTGATGGGATTAGTTTTTATGAAAGATTTTAAAAAAGAGGACGATAACACTTGGGAAGATGGGACAATTTATGACCCGAGAAATGGTAAACTATATTCTTGTACCATTACAGAAGTGAGTACAGAGAAGGTAGAAGTTAGAGGTTATATAGGATTCTCTCTTTTAGGAAGAACCAGCCATTTGACCAGAGCTACCAGATAATCACTTTAAAGTAAACAAAAAAGGCGATGTGAATTTCACATCGCCTTTTTTGTTTTAAAATGCATCGCCTAAGCCATCGTCAAAATACCTGCTGCTGAGCTCATCGCCATCATTATCTACATAGGCTGCCGACATTTTCTTAAGAATATTGATTTGACCTGAATGGTAAATGTCATGATGTATAATTCCATTTATCAATGTGAAGTAATCATACTCAGAGCCTGTGACAATTTCACTTAAAAAATCATCATTAATCTTATCCATTTCCTTGATAAGTTCATCTTGGCTAAGACTTAATTCCATGATGAGAGTTTCTAACTCAAATTCATCTACTTTAGGAGCCGAACCAAAGTTTTTCTTTTCGTTGTCAATCTGATAATCAGAATCTCCTTGAAGTCTTTTAATAGTGAAAATTCTCCAACTGGTGATATGATATATTAATTCTGCTGCTGTATGAACAGTTGGGGTTTTAAAGCTAGCCTCTTCAGGTGTTATGCTTTTTATTGCTTCCAAAACAGAAGGGCCATGCCATGCACCTCCGTGATATCCTGCATTAAGAAGTGTCTTTAGACGTTCTACCAGTTCTCTGTTTTCTTCCTTAGTTTCTGCCATATACATGTTGTTATTATTCCCAGAGTACCCAAATCATGCCAAGGTGATAGGTGTCATGCTGAATCATACCAGTTAAAAGTTTATAAAAATCGTAGTGTTCACCAGGAACTCTTCTGTTTAGTAATTCGTCATTTTGCTCCTCTAAAAGGTCTACCAGTTTTTTTTGAGTATCCTTAAAGAGTTGAATAAGGTTTTGCCAATTTTCCTGAGAAGTCATTTCAGGTTTTCCCCAATTGTCTTCTTCTGTTTCCAAAGTGTAGTGAATGTTATCAGCTAGCTTTTCAATGATAAACATTCTCCAAGCTACCAAATGATAGATCAATTTGGCAATAGTTCTTTTAGAATAGCCACGTTTTTGGTCAACTACTTTTTCTGGAAGGCTGTTAAGCATTTCCAAAACAGAAGGGCCATGCCAAGCGTCTCCTCTAAAAACGGTTTCTAAGTTGTCTATTATCTTCTCTAGTTCTTTACTCATTCATTGCCTTTAAATTGAGGTTATGACAAAATTGAAAAAAAAAACGGACTGTTGGAAATTCTTTTTGAAACTATCTCAGTCGTCTGTTAATTTCTTTTGAAATTTAGATATTTTGTAAGTTTAAATATCCACCATCTCACCAGTCTTAACAGACTTATCACAAGCAAAAGCTACTTTAAGGCTGTTTACGGCATCGTTAATATGCTCTGTAAGGTCTAAGTCTTCTTGAATGGCTTTTAAGAAATATTGCTGTTCACGGTTACAGAGTTCCTGATGGTCAGGTTCATCATCCAAGATAATCCATTCATCCTCTTTTTTGAAATTGTTTTCTTTGTCAATATCCGCATAGTGCACCTTAAGCGACTGTGTTTTACTATGTGAATCAATATCGTCAGACTTTCCTGATGATTCAGCGTCTTTAGCCACAATAGATACACAACCTTTTGGACCAATCACATCTTTAATAAAGAAGGCGGTTTCGCTCATCATAGGTCCCCAGCCCGCCTCATACCAGCCTACAGAGCCATCTTCAAACCTTATTTGTAGTTGTCCATAATTGTAATTCCAATCTGGGACATCATCTGTAAGTCTTGCACCAATAGCCGAAACTTTCACTGGTTTAGACTGCGTCATCAAGCACATGATGTCAATATAATGCACTGCACAGTCCACTATTGGGCTAAGGCTCTTCATAAGGTTTCTGTGTACATCCCACATATAGCCATGGCTTTGTTGGTTGAGATTCATTCGCATTACCAAAGGTTTACCCATGGTTCTGGAAATGTCAACAAATTTTTCCCAGGAAGGATGTACTCTTAAAATATAGCCTACTACGAGCTTTTTGTTTTTCTTTTTAGCCAAAGCCGCTACTCTTTCAGCACCATCTACGGTGTCTGCAAGAGGTTTTTCTATAAATACATGACAGTCGGCTTCCAAAGCTGCTATGGCATAGGCCTCATGCGTGTCTGGATAGGTTGAAATACTTACTGCATCTGGTTTTGTGCTCTCTAAAGCTTCATAGTAATTTGTAAAAAGTGGATAATCAGTGTCTAAACTTTCGTTTAATTTTTTCTTGCTATCTCCTCTTGAAACTATGCCACATATTTCAAATTCAGGCATGTCATGGTAGGCTTTGGCATGAGAAGCTCCCATGTTTCCTGCTCCTACCACTAATATTTTTATTGTACTCATGTGCTGTTTTGCTATTTAATCAATGTATAATTAGCTAGAATTTTGGCAAAATAAAAGCTCGGAGAAATTTTCTCCGAGCTTAAACGTATTATAGCCTTTAACTTTAATATTTAGGCTTTGTACATAACTTCTTTAACTGCAGCTAGTACTCTTGCTTTATTTGGAAGAGTAGCTTCTATAAGCGTAGGAGCATAATTTAAAGGAATATCCATGCTATTCACTCTAATTACTGGTGCATCTAAATAATCAAATGCATTACGCTGTAAGTGGTAAGAAATTTCAGAAGAAATGGCCGCCAATGGAGGTCCTTCTTCTACTACCACGCATCTATTTGTTTTCTTAACAGATTCTACTATCGTAGCATAATCTATAGGCCTTACCGTTCTTAAATCTATGACCTCGGCGTTAATACCTTCTTCCTTTAAAGCTTCTACAGCAGGTAAAACTACATGAGGAATCATTTTTCCAAAAGAGATGATAGTTACATCATCACCTTTTTGTATAATATTCGCCTTACCAATTGGGATTAAATATTCACCTTCAGGTACCTCACCTTTATCACCATACATTTGCTCAGACTCCATAAAAATAACGGGGTCGTTATCTCTGATGGCAGACTTTAAAAGGCCTTTGGCATCGTAAGGGTTTGAAGGTATAACTACTTTAAGACCTGGCGTATTTGCATACCAGTTTTCAAAGTTAGAAGAGTGCTGAGCACCCAATTGACCTGCACTTCCTGTTGGTCCTCTAAAAACTATAGGACAAGAATATTGACCGCCAGACATCGACATGATTTTTGCGGCAGCATTAATAATTTGGTCAATAGCAACCAGAGAGAAGTTAAAAGTCATAAACTCCACTATTGGTCTTAGTCCGTTAATACCTGCACCTACAGCTATACCAGAAAAACCTAATTCGGCTATAGGGGTGTCTAATACTCTATCAGGGCCAAATTCGTCTAGCATTCCTTGGCTAGCTTTATAGGCACCATTATATTCAGCTACTTCCTCACCAAGAAGAAAAACGTCTTCATCTCTACGCATTTCTTCTGACATGGCCTCTTTTATAGCATCTCTGAATTGAATTTCTCTCATCCTTTTGGCTTAATTCGTTTTATTTGACAGCTTCTCGCTTCTATTTGCAGCTGCGAAATTAGCCAAGGAAAGTTAAAAAACGAAGTATATTTTTATGTAATTCTATTTTGGTGGATACAACCTTTTTTTACTTTTAGGCATTATATAGTCAAATAGAATCGAATATTGATTTTGCTCAAAACAATTGAACTTCTAAAGAGTAATAATCCAAAAGCTCAAAAAGAAGTCTTCGAGAAATATAGTGATGTACTGTTTTCGCTTGCGAAACGGTATATGGGCAACGCCATGGCCGCTGAGGATATGGTGGTAAATGCTTTTATGTCTATATTTAAATCGGCGAGTAAGGGCAATTTTGAGAACGCAAGAAGTTTTGAAGCGTGGATGAAAAGAATAGTGGTAAACGAATGTTTATCAGAAATTAGAAGAAACAATTCCTTTCAAATGCTGCCACAAAGTGTGGCTGAAAATCTAGCATTGGAGCCAGATGTATTAAAACAATTAGCTCATGATGATATTTTAGTGTTGGTGGAGAAATTACCACCGGGTTATAGGACTGTGTTTAATATGTATGTAATGGAGGGATACTCTCACAAAGAAATTGCCAAGGATTTGGGGATTTCGGAAGGTACTTCCAAATCACAATTAAGCCACGCCAAAAAAATGTTAAGAAATAAAATTACAAATATCTATGGAAAGGAAACTAGATTCAGATATTGAAGAAATAAGAGATGTGCTTCTTTCTGGGGCGTCTCAGCCCGTATGGAACAAACAAGATGTTTGGGCTAGAATAGAGCAAAAAGAATCTAAGAAAAGGGTTTGGCCTTTCGCTTTGGCGGCTTGTGTTGCTTTGGTTTCTCTTTTTGTTTTTTGGAAAATTACGCCTGAAGAAACGGCTGTGTCTGATGCTGTAACACCAATGGTTCAAAGTGAGGGGGAAAAGGCGGTAGCTTCAAATAAGGTAGTGACTATTAATCAAGCAGTTGCTTCTAATCAGGTGTTAGCTTCAAATATAGAAATAGCACCTAAAACGAAGATAGTTAGTGTTAAACCACAAATAGTGAGCAGTTTTAAAACGCAAGGTTCAGCTTTGAATGAAAGTATAAATGAAATTCAAGTGAAAGATGTTTCAAGGAATTTAAATGCGTTGTCTCCAATAGAAATATCTCGTATAGAAACAGAAGTTTCATTTAATGATATTGATTTAAAACCTGTAGCAGCAGCTAACCTAATGTTAGCGGGAAATGTTGATATTTTAGAAAAGAAAGAAGCATTAGAAGGGAAAAAAATCACATTGATTATTCCTGAAGAAGATAAAGAAGGGGTAAGGTCAAATGTAAAAGTGGTACGTTTTATCCAAAGGGTAGGAGAGTATAACCGAACTGGAGACTGGGAGCCTGAAAAGAAGAATAAAATAGGAGAGCTTTGGGTTAAATTTTTAGAGTCAACCAAAACCAACGAGAAGTCTAAACTTTAAGCATGAAAAAGATATTTATTGTTATGCTGCTTCTCTTTTCAGATGTGGTGATGGCACAGTCAGACACCTTGCAGGTATTGATAGGGAATAGTTCAGAACTTCTCTTTATAGCCAAAGACCCTAGTGCCTATGAAGATTTAAAGAATTACGACTTCAATAAGATGCTTCTAGAAATGCAGGCAAAGCTAAATAGCAGCCAAACCAGAAAGTCATTTCTTAAAGATAATTCGGGTGAAAAGTACCTAAGAAAAGAGCGTAAGCGTCTTTCAGGCTATTATATGAATTACTATTTGGGCTTTAATTATTCAGAAGGATATGAAATTTTAAACGCTAATTTGGTAGCTAATCTTTTAAGAAATACCACTGGAAATCAATTAGATTCTTACTTTCAAACATCTTATCCCGAGAATACTTATACCGTAAAGGTATTTCAATCGCCTTATTTAGCTGCCAGTGTCAATAGGCACTTAGAACTTTATGGAAATCACAGGGCATCTTTATTACTAAAAGGGGGACTAGAGGCTTTCTTTAGTTTTGAGAAGTTTGGAAAAGAAAAAAACAGTGATGCTAGTTCTGTTTTATTACAATCGAGTAGTCCTGCTGGAATGGAAAACTCCGTATCCTTTTCTCCAGACACACTTGCTTCTGGAGCATTTGATGGGGATTCTGATTATATTTTATGGCGATATGCCGACGAAGATTCTTATTCTAAGTCCTTTACCACTGTGCCTTATAATGTAGTGAAAGCAGGGTTTAATTTTAAGCTTATTCCTACAGTGTCTTTTAATAATCGTTCTGATAAGCGTGTGGTTTCTTTAGGTTTTGGCCCTACTATAGGTGTGAATGTAGTAGGGAACTCTATCACTAAAATTAAAGATAATGTACCTTCGGCTCCTGTGGTAGTAGGCGGTATAAAAGCTACGCCATTTAGATATGGTTTGGTGTGTGAAGTAGGGCTAGGTGGTATTACTTTTTTTGGTCAATATGTTAAGAACAGAGTACGAAACAGAGAGTTAGAACTGATGTCGGTCTCTTCCGGTGTGGCCAATCAGTTTGCAGGTAAAAACGAATACATGACGGAAGTAATGACCTTCGGATTAAAGTTTGGCAAATAATAAAGCCAATTTCTGTAAAAGGAAGTTTAACTTTGCTTCATGCAGATTTCTACACTTTATATATATCCCATAAAGTCTCTTCCTGGAATAGAGCTTTCTGAAACTGATGTCACCAGTAGAGGGCTGGCCTTTGACCGAAGGTGGGTGCTGGTAGATGAGCAAAATTATCATGTTACCCAGCGGGAAATGCCTGAAATGGTACATTTTAAAGTTTCTTTAGCTGCTTCAACTTTAAGGATTACTGATGATAGAAACGGAGAAAGCATTACTTTTTCTATCAAAGAATCGGAGGGAGATAATGAACTTATAAAAGTCTGGGACGATGAGTTTAATGCCATACAGGTGTCATCAAAAGTAAGTCATTGGTTTTCTGAAAAGCTAATGAAGAAAGTCCGTTTAATGTTTCAGCCCGAGAGTTCGAAAAGGCTGATTGACGAGCGATACGCTCAAAATCAAGAAATTGTAAGTAATGCTGATGGTTATCCTATTCTCATGACAAGTGAGGAAAGTTTAGCAGACTTAAATTCTAAACTTACAGAACCAGTAGAAATGTTAAGGTTTAGACCAAACATTGTTATTAAAGGTCTAAAGGCTTTTGGGGAAGATGACTTGGGTCAAATTCAAATTGGCGATACTGAGATTAGTGGTGTGAAAAACTGTGCAAGGTGTATTATGGTGACCAATAAACTTGATGGCTCGCCCAGAGATAAAGAACCTCTAAAAACATTGGCTCAGTATAGAAGAGAAGGTAAGAAAGTGCTATTTGGTAGAAACTTCCTGATAGCCAAAGAAGGCAGAATAAAGGTGGGAATGGATTTAAAACCTTTGTGAAATCTTGAAAAAAATCTTAGAGTACTTTAATCTTTTGAGCCTGAATGTAGTTTTAGGGGCTGTTTTGAGCTCTTACATGTTTTGGCAACTTCCTGACGGGAGCGGAACTCCTGATATTCCTTCTTTAATTCTTTTGGGACTAACTACTTGGATAATTTACATTCTTGATAGATTATTAGATATCAAAGTTTATCCAGAAAATCCTTCCACTCGGCATAAGTTTCATGCAGAGCATCAATATAACCTTTCTGTACTTTTAGTAGTTTTAAGTATCATTGCAGCTGTATTATGCTTTTTTATACCAAGAACAGTTTTTTACTATGGCTGTGTTTTGAGTGTGGGATTAGTGATGTACTTTTTTGTGTTGAATAAGTTTTTGAAAAATACCAAAATGCAATGGCTCAAAGAACCCACTACGGCTATTTGCTATTGTTTAGCTGTTATTGGCATAGCCTATGTGCAGCACTCTTCCATTAACTTGAGCGGCTGGTTTCTGGCGTTTATGTTCTTTATTATTGCTTCGCAAAACCTTTTGGTTTTCTCCTATTTTGAAAGTTTTTCAAAGAAGGCATCAGATAATACAGTTGATTTTTTCGGTCAAAAAACTACCGTAAGAATTATCCGAATCTTGGGTTTTATAGTCTTATTTTTAGCCATTTTCTTTTTCTCTAACGGCTGGGATTATATTCACAAAGCTGGGTTACTATTGGCCATAATGAGCCAAATACTCTCTTTTATGCCAGCCAAACAAGCATTCTTCTTGCAGCAGGACCGCTACCGATGGGTGGGAGATGGTGTTTTTATACTTCCTATAGTTATGCTTTTGTTTTGATTGGATTAGCTCTTTTTCTTCTTTTTTCCGTAGTTCGCTTTTAGTCTCGCTTCCATGCTTTTTTTCGGAGCTTCTTCTTTGGATTTATCGGCATCCATCTTTTTCTGTCCTCTCCTAAATAAATAGGTTAGAAAACCAGCTATGGCAAACATCAGAAAGAAGTAGCAGTCTTTCATGTCTACACCTTTGTAAATAAATTGGTCAACCCAAATAACCAAAAGACCTAAACTTCCGAAAAGCAGAAAAGTGTCAAAGTATTTTTTCATGGCACAAAATTACTCAATCCTCTAAAATTCCCACCTGTTTAAACTTTTCAAAAACACTTTCGGTATGTGGGGCATCAGCAAGCTCATCTGTAAGGTCTTGACCTGCCCAGTGCTCGTAATGTTTGCCGTTTTTCCATAATCTAGAATCAGATACATCATAAATTATTCCGTGAAGAGCCACCCAAATTTCTTCTTTATCTTGTCCATTCCTTAGAGCTAACTGGCTTTTTTTGTATTTCTTTGAAGCATCCATTTGAAAAAAAATGTCGTATTTAAAGAAGTCAACAACTTTAAAACTATTTAGTTTGAAATAATTGGCAAAAAAATTGTGCTTTGCACTATTAAGAAATAATTTCGCATATATTTAATAATCGAAAATAAACGATTGAATGAAAAAAACGAGCGGTCTTTTAGCAGTAGCAGTAATTATGGTGAGCTTCCTTATCTCTTGCGGAGATAAAGTAGACCCAATTTCAGAGCGAGTTGCCAAAGTTTGGATACCGAGACTTGTCCTTGAAAACTCAGCGGTTGTTTATTCTGCAGGTGGGTCTGGCAATGTTAAGCCGGCATATTCTTCATACAGATTAAATTTATCTTCACCGCCACAAGCAAGTCTTACAGATGTGGATGGTCAAACATATTCAGGTACTTATTCGGTAGATGGAGAAACTAAGTTGACTATTTCAGGTTTGACTCCTGAACCTACAGGAACTGGAGGTACTTTAGTTTTTACTATTAATAGTTTGCCTGATGATGCATCAGAATTAGAAATTACTTTAAATGGAGCTTATCCTAAAACAGGGAATACTACTAACAAGTATACATTAATACCGCAATAAGAAACATTACATATATTTAAAGGTGGGCTTAATGCCTGCCTTTTTTTGTTTATTCTATACTAGGATGAAAAGAACAGAATTAGGAGAATTAGGAGAGTTTGGCTTGATAGACAGGCTAAAGGCAAACGTTAAAATTTACCAACCATCTACCGTTTTTGGAATAGGAGATGATGCTGCCGTGATAGACTCAGGTACGCATTATACTTTAGTATCTACAGACATGCTTGTAGAAGGGGTACATTTTGACCTTTCTTATGTTCCTTTAAAGCATTTGGGTTATAAAGCTATTGCGGTTAATATGTCAGACATAGCTGCTATGAATGGTATTCCTAAACAGGTAACGGTAAGTATATCGCTTAGTAACCGTTTTTCAGTAGAAGCCATAGAGGAGATATATGAAGGTATAAATGCTGCTTGTGAAAACTATAAAGTAGACTTAGTAGGAGGCGATACCACATCTACTAGGGCGGGTTTGGCACTGTCTATTACCGCTATTGGTGAGGTTGCTAAGGAAGCCATTTGTTACAGAAATGGAGCTAAAGCAAATGATGTGCTTTGTGCTACAGGTGATTTAGGAGCGGCTTATTTGGGCTTGCAAGTACTAGAAAGAGAAAAGCAAGTGTTTCTAGATAATCCAGAAATGAAGCCAGAGCTTAACGATCATGAGTATTTAGTAGGACGTCAATTGAAGCCAGAAGGTAGGACAGACATCGTTCATGATTTGAAAGAAAAGGGCATTGTTCCTACCAGTATGATTGATATATCAGACGGTTTAGCCTCTGAAATCCTACACATAAGTAAAGCGTCTGGCGTAGGAATGACTGTTTTTGTAGACAATTTGCCTATAGAAAATAAAACCTTAACCACGGCAAATGAATTTAAAGTAAATCCTATTACGGTGGTGATGAATGGTGGAGAAGATTATGAGTTACTTATGACTATTTCTCAGGAAGACTATGAAAAAGTAAAGGCTATTCCGGAAATTACGCCGATAGGTTTCGTTACAGAAGATAAAAATAATATTTTAGTGACTAATTCAGGCGAGAAAGTACAGATTACGGCTCAAGGATGGAATCACCTTCAAGACAAGGAATAGTTTTAATAGTAATAGTTTTATGTTTTTTTTCAGTTTCATGTAGAGACTCGTCAATAAATGAAGGGTTACTAAATTCTTTGGAAACTCTAAAAATGGAATACGCTCCTGATGGGAGAACCTCCGTTTTCAAATATGAACTAGTCAATGATACCCTTAAGGGGCAAATTGATGACGTTCAATTACATCAAAAAGTAAAGAGCTTACTAGTAGGTTTAGACTTGGTAGAAGCCATGCAGCTTTTACCGAGTCAAGACTTAGCAGACACACTGGCTTATATTAATGTGTCCGTAGGTAATATTAGGTCAAAGGCTGCTGAGTCTTCTGAACTTTCTACCCAAGCATTATTAGGAACCCCCTTAAGAGTATTAGAAAAGTCAGGTTCTTGGTTTAGGGTGCAAACACCAGATGCTTATATTGGCTTTATAGAAAATTCTGCCATTGCTTTTGATGATAGTTTTGATTCACAAGCTAACAAAGTCGTTTATAAAGGAGCCTATGGTTTTAGTTATCAAAACCCATTATTAAGTGGCTTAAAAGTATCTGATTTAACTTTTGGTAATATTTTAAGGAAACTAGAAACTGGTTCTAAGAGTACCAAAGTGCAATATCCAGATGAAAGAATAGCCTACATATCAAACGCTGACTTACAATCCGTAGAGGACTTTGTCAATAAGGCAAAACATAATGGTATTATAGCATCAAGTCAAGAGTTTTTGGGTATCCCATATTTATGGGGAGGCACTAGTATGAAAGGTGTAGATTGTAGCGGATTTACACGAACTTCCTTTATGATGAATGGAATATACCTACCAAGAGATGCTTCACAGCAGGCTTTAGTGGGTGATGCTATTGATACCTCTTCAGGGTTTGAGAAGTTGAAAGAAGGCGACTTATTGTTTTTTGGCAGACAGACAGATAAGGGTAACAAAGTGACGCATGTTGCCATATATTTGGGAGAACTAAAATTTATTCATTCATCCGGAATGGTTCGTTACGGGAGTTTTGACCCAGAATCAGCATATTATGATTCGTATAACCTTACTAGGTTTTTGTTCGCTAAAAGAATTATTGAAAGTAATAGCATAAGATATCTTAACCCTCAAAATTTTTATTAAAATGTATAAAATACTGACTTTTCTCTTTGTTGCAGCCTTTTTAATGTCGTGTAACAGTGGCCATCAAGAATTGTCAAAGGCAGAATACGACGCTTTAACAGAAGAGCAAAGAAGAAGTCCAGAATATGCTTTAGAAGGAATAGATTTAGGGGATAAAGATTTAGAGGTGACTCTTTTTGCGTCAGAACCTATGATGCGAAACCCTACTAATATGGATATTGATGCTAGAGGTAGAGTGTGGATTTGCGAAGGCTATAATTACAGAAGTCAGCTGAACCCTAAGAACGGAGTAGAGGAGAAAGGCGACAGGATTTTAATTTTAGAAGATACAGATGGTGATGGCAAAGCAGACAAAACGACTGTATTTTATCAAGGGAATGACATTAACTCTGCTTTAGGAATTGGTGTTTTCGGAAACAGAGTAGTAGTTTCAAGAAGCCCCTATGTATATGTCTTTACTGATGAAGATGGAGATGACGTTCCAGACAAAAAGGAGGTTCTTTTTGAGGGTATTGGTGGCGAAGACCATGACCACGGCATGCATGCTTTTACGTTTGGACCTGACGGTAAGTTTTATTTCAATTACGGAAACGCTGGTAAAGGGCTATTGACCAAAAAAGGCAAACCGCTTTACGATACACAGGGAAGAGTTATAAGAGCAGACGGTAAACCATACCGCGAAGGAATGGTGTACAGGTCTGACTTAAATGGCGACAACGTAGAAATTTTGGCTTGGAATTTTAGAAATAACTATGAAGTGGCAGTAGATTCTTATGGCTTAATGTGGCAGTCTGATAATGATGATGACGGAAATAGAGGTGTAAGAATTAATTATGTGATGGATTATGGAAACTACGGTTTCAAAGATGAAAATACTGGCTCAGACTGGAGAACTCGAAGAGTGAATATGGAAGATTCTATTCCTTTAAGGCATTGGCATCAAAATGACCCTGGTGTGGTTCCTAATTTATTACAAACTTACGCTGGTTCGCCTACAGGAATGGTAGTGTATGAAGGGAAACTTCTTCCTGAGAAGTATCAAAATCAAATGATTCATACCGATGCAGGGCCAAATGTGGTAAGGGCTTATCCTGTTAAAGATGATGGTGCGGGCTACTCCGCTAGCATGTTAAGTATTTTGGATGGTTCTAATAGAGATAAATGGTTTAGACCTTCTGATTTGACGGTAGCTCCTGATGGTTCCTTATTTATTGCTGATTGGTATGACCCTGGAGTGGGTGGGCACGCCATAGGAGATCAAAACCGTGGAAGAATTTATAGAGTGGCTCCTAAAGGGCATAATTACACAGCAACTAAGCCAGATTTTGAATCTATAGATGGAAATATAGCAGCTTTGCAGAGTCCAAACGTGGCCACACGATATATTGCTTGGACTAATTTAAACGAAATGGGTCAAGAGGCCGAAGCCGCTTTAAAGGCTCTTTATGCTAGCAATGATTCCAGAATGAAGGCAAGGGCTTTTTGGCTGTTAAGTAAATTACCTAATGGTAAAGAATACATATTGGATGCAGCTAAATCTGAGGATTCAAATTTAAGGATATCAGCTGTAAGGGCAGCTAGAGAGTTAAAAGGTACCGATTTTTCTGCACTTTATTTAGAGCTAGCAGAGGATGCCTCCCCCTCCCCACAAGTTAAAAGAGAAGTTGCTATTGCTATTCGTGATATAAAAGCTGCTGATATTTGGGTGAAATTAGCTTTATCTTATAATGGTGAAGATAGATGGTATTTAGAAGCCTTAGGGATTTCGGCGGAAGGCCAATGGGATGATTACCTTTCAAAGTATTTAGATCAAGTAGGTACAGAATGGATAGATTCTAAAGCTAGTAAGAACATAGTTTGGCGAAGCAGAAGCTCAAGAACCTTAGACCTGCTTGGACAAATTTTAGCTTCAGAATCCACTGAATCAAAATGGAAATATTATAGAGCCATGGATTTTCAAAAGGCAGGTGATAAGAATAGCATACTCTTAAACTTGCTTGCTAAAACCGCTGATGTAATGGAGAAGTCTGTTATTTTTAGACAATTAGATATTGACGATTTAGCGGCTTATCCAAAATTAAAGGAAGAGGTTTCTAATTTTGTAGGGCAGCTGGGTAATTCTGATTTTCTTGACATTGTAGATAAATTTGAGCTGACAGACCAACGCAAAGGTCTAGTTAGTATTCTAAGAACAGATACAGAGCTTAGTAATATTCAAGATGCTGCTAATACCTTCTATAAGTTTTATGGTATTGAAGAGGTAAAGAAACTTTGTTTAGATACTGATTTAGAAAAAGCTAAGAATGCCACAGAGCGTTTTGGTGCAGTAGATTCTGAATCAATGACTGACTTGTTGATTGATATTTTTCAGGATGAAAGTCTTGATTTAGGTTTGAGGCAGGAGGCTATGAAGGCAATGAACGGTTGGGATAGTGAGTCTAGACTTTGGGAATTAATTAAAGCAGGTAAAGTGCCAGCTGATGTCATGGATATAGCAAAAGAGCACATGATGAGAACTTGGCATCAAGACATAAGAGCGAAGGCCAGTGAATTCTTTGGTGATAATAATGCCGCGGAGATAGATGTGAAGGCTTTATTAGCCAAAACGGGTAAAGTAGTAGAAGGTAAAAAGGTCTTTGATGTATACTGCGTTTCATGCCATTTGGTAAACGGTAAAGGTGTTGATTTTGGGCCTGGATTAGGACAAATAGGTGCTAAACTAACTAAAGAAGGACTTTATAACGCTATACTTAATCCTTCAGAAGGAATGGGTTTTGGCTATGAAACACAAGAGATAGTAATGAAAGATGGCTCTTCTTTCCAAGCTATCATTACCTCTAAAACGGAGGATGATGTGAATATTAAACTATTAGGGCAGTCTGAAACTACCAGATATGCCTTAGGTGATATAAAGTCGATAAAGCAGCTGGATGTTTCTCTAATGCCTAAATATCCTTTTGAAGAAAATCAATTGGTGAACTTAGTAAGCTACTTATCGAGTTTGAAATAAATTTTAATATTAAAGTGTGATTTTTTATTGAGACCGAAATACCACTTAAAACCATGGGAATTAGCCTGGCAGCATAAACTGCGAGACTGGAAAGAGTCACGCTTTGGGCTGAAGCTAATTCAGCGTATTCCAGGGAATTTAAAAAATCAAATACCCTATGAAGCTATCCCTTTTTGGATAGCTTCTGTGTTAGTGGGACTTATTTCTGTGGGCTATGAGAAACTTTTCGAATGGGCAGAAACAGCCAGTATTAAAGTTTTTGAAAGCAATCCTTATTTGATTTTTGTTACAGCTCCTGTTTTTATGTTTTTAAGCTGGTACTTGGTACAGCGTTATGAAAGAAATGCCACAGGTTCAGGTATACCTCAACTTATGGCATCTGTTAGTATGGCTGGAACAAAAAATGGTTTACTGGTAGATAAACTTCTGAACCTGAAAATCATTGTGGTTAAAATACTTAGTAGCTTAGTCATGCTTTTAGGCGGAGGTGCTATAGGACGAGAAGGGCCTATGCTTCAAATTTCGGGTTCTATCTTTGAAACTGTTTATAGACTTGTTCCTGAAAACTGGCCAAAGGTTTCTCAAAAAGTAATGCTTATAACTGGAGGAGCTTCTGGTTTGGCGGCAGCATTTAATACCCCACTAGGTGGAATAGTATATGTGGTAGAAGGCCTTACCAAATCTCATATAGGAAAATTTCGTACGGCAGTTTTTGGGGCGGTTATCATTTCTGGGCTTACCGCTCAGCTATTTCTGGGGTCTTACCTTTTTCTTGGTTTTCCAAAAATAGACAAACTACCATTACTAGGTTTGTTTTGGGTAGCTGGTTTTGCATTTATCTCAGGTTATTTGGGCTCTATCTTTACCAAAGGTATTTCTGAAGTAGCTAAACTTAGGTCAAAGGTTAAAAAAGGAAGTCATAGAATTCTTTTTGTTTTAGGCCTTTCTTTGCTCTTTGCTACCTTGGTCTTTTTTACGGGCAGTTTCACCATGGGTACAGGGAAACATTTAATAAATGAAGTACTATTCACCAGTAAAGATTTGCCTTGGTTTACGTTTCCGGCTAGGGTTTTAGGTAGTTCGTTTTCCTTTTGTATTGGCGGAGCAGGGGGTGTTTTTTCTGCTTGTTTGGCTTCAGGGGCTGCATTGGGACATTTGTTGGTAAATACGCTTGGTCTAGATCAGGATACCCATAATTTAATGGTACTGGTTTGTATGATTGGTTTTCTTACCGGAGTAACCAGAACCCCTTTTACAGCTGCTATTTTAGTACTTGAAATGACAGATAGGCATTCGGCTATTTTCTATTTCCTTTTAGCAGGAATGGTAGCCAATGTAGCCGCTAATTTAATTTCAACACATTCTTTTTATACGCAAAAAGAAACCGAAATTTTAAAAGATTTAGGCGTAAGAGTTAGATCAAAAACCTAGGTCAATTCGGGTTTGCATGTCATTGTTTGGGAAGCCTAAACCAGATGGAAGACTTGAGGGTACATACCTTTCTAGGTTAGGATCATAAAGACCATTCTTGATAAAGGAGGTTAATAAGTCAATCTCTTCACTTGTAAGGTTTAGTGCTGTAAAGGCAGGATCTAATTGACTATTTGAAACTTTAGCGTTCTCTGGAATTGCTTTGTTCTTATATTCTATAACATCTCTTATGGCAGTGAAAGAAGCCCCATGTCCATAAAACGGAGAATCTTTAAGGTTGTACAGTTGAGGAACTTTGAATTTGTATAAATCTTCCGGTCTGTTAGTAAAGCCACCTCTCCCTTTATGCTCTACGTTGGTCTCATCCACATTGTAAACCTGCAGGTTACCATAACTTCCTTTAGTTAAGTCTTTCATGCCAATAGCATGAAAATCCATGTTGGCTAGAGAAGGTCCATTGTGACATGATGCACATTTAGCCTTTCCGAAAAATAAGATTGCACCCTTCTTTTCCTCCTCTAGCATGGCATTATAATCACCTTGAAGCCATAACTGAAAAGGAGATTGATTTGAAAGAAGAGACCTTTCATAAGCTGCAATGGCCAATGCACCATTTGTTTTTAACTCTACTGGGTTATTAAAACTACTTTCGTCAAAGGCATCGGTATACATCTGACGATAATTGCCCACATTACTCATGAAAATTTTATCAATCATCAGTCTATGAACATCTCTACCTGCAATGGCTTGTGTTTCTACGCCTTCAAAGCCTAGTTTATTTGTAGCCTTTGGTGTACCTTCTGTCCATGAAGCTTCAGTTCCAATATTTTGATGAGTTCCTCCAAACTGACCATTCCAAAGGATGATAGTTTGGTAAGCCATATTCATAGCAGACGGAGACCTAATAGGCTGTGTATCTAAGTTTTTTTCTGGGTAGGCTGGGTCTTTAACTCTCGACTCACCAATTTGACCAAATCCAATACCACCTTCGCCAATTCCTTGTGGCATACATGCCTGAAAGCCTGCTTTAGCATGATGACAACTCGCACAAGAATAGGTATTCATACCAATATTCATTGTGGGGATTTGAGCTATTCCTGTTTCGTGAAATAGAAATTTACCCAATTCTACTTTTGCGGCGGTTAAAGGGTTTTTCGGGTCTTGAGGTATTTTCGAAAATTCGTCACTATCTGGCATTCTATAAAATGCTTTGCCCACGTTGTTAGAACTAGCTAATAAGGCGTCTTCCAGAGCAATATCCGTTTCATTAGCTTCTATAGAGAGTACCTCGTCTTTATCGTTACAGGATACTAAAGCGGTAATGCCAATTATAAATAATGCGTAGAGGTAGTTTTTTTTCATGCTCGTATTTTAAGTAGTCCAAATTTTGAGCCGCAAATATCAGTCCATTTAGCTTTGAAAAGTCTATGAAAAATAAGAATTATACCTTGTGGTGTATTCTGTCGATGTTAATTGAGAAGATGTAGCTTTCTAAAATTATATTTTTTGAAAATAAAAGTTTGGCACGATTGAAATGCTTTTAGATACCGATAAATCATTTTTGAAAGTCAATTTATGGTTAAATACTATTTATTACCTACCTTCAATTTTATTTTAAACCATTGAAACAGAAACAAAGTACAAGACTGGGGGCATTGTTATTGGCTATATGCTTTATGGTCAATCTGTTTCTTGTTCCTACTGTGCTGTTAAATCTTCTTCATCAAGAGGGTAGTATAGAAACCTCTTCTTTTTTATCAGACGTTAAAGGTCCTGAGGTCTTAGAGATTAAAATGGCCATGGCTCTTCCTTATGCTTCTGAGTGGGAAAGTCCCAAAAAAGGAAATGGTTTATTCGAGAAAAATGGAGAGTTCTACACCTTGGTAGAAAGAAATTTTGAAAACGATACGCTCTATTTCAAATACATCAAAAATACCAACGCAAGAGAAATTTTTAGTATGTTATCTGATAAAGTAGATAACAATCAAGATTCAGATAAGCAGCAAAACTCAAATAGTAATAGTCTGTTTTCTAACTGGATGCTTCTTAAATTCCAGTCAAGCTCGTCTAATGATTTTGAATACTTAAACCTAGCTTTTTCAGAATTGGCCTTTCATAACTTTAGCTATAAAAACTTGTTTTCTTCTATTTCCTTAGGAATTGACACGCCTCCTCCTAAGTTAGTTTAATGTTTAAATATTGTACTCTAAATCATCGATAAAGCTTTATCGGTGCATTATTATTTACATTAAATTTCATTCAAAATGTTAAGAAAATTACTTGCAACAGTACTGTTGCTCACTGTTCCGTATATATATGTTTCTGCACAAGGGTGTGTAGCTATCAGACACTTTTCTACTTGTTCTGGAAATCCCAATTCTTCGCTTCAAACGGGAAAAGGTTATGCCCTATTCAGTGCTAACTACCGTTATTTTAAATCTTTTAGACACTTTAGAGGAACGCATGAAGAACCAGATAGAGTGTCAAATGGCTCAGAAGTTATTAACTATAGCCATTCATTAGATTTGAATTTTACCTATGGCCTGGGTAATAGAACTTTTTTGACAGCCAATTTACCTATTGTTTATAATGACCGAAGTTCACTTTATGAACATGGCCGTACAGAAAGGCATAATTCTTATTCAAAGGGTTTGGCAGATGCCAGACTTGGGTTTGGTTATTGGCTCAAAGATGTAAGTAAAGCTCATGATGCCAATATGTCTATAAATGTTGGAGTGAAGTTACCTACTGGAGATTATGGAGCTACTAGCACTTTTTATAATGTAGGCATAAATGGTACTGAAGAAGTAAGACCGGTGGACCAATCTATTCAGCCAGGCGATGGTGGTTTTGGTATAACTTTAGGTTTTCAGGGTTTTAAGCAGTTGGGTACTAGATTGAGCGTGTATGGCTCCGGCTTTTATTTGTCAAATCCAAAAGAGACTAACGGAACTAGAACATATAGAGAAACACTTAATCCTATCCTTGAAAATGAGTCTATCATGTCGGTCACAGACCAATATTCCCTTTCTGCTGGTTTAAGCTATTCGTTTTTTCAACCAAGCATAAGCTTGAGTTTGGGAGGAAGGTTTGAAGGAGTGCCGGTCAAAGACGTGATAGGAGGGAGTTTAGGCTTCAGAAGACCAGGAATGGCAGGCTCACTAGACCCAGGAATTATGTTTATGAAAGACCAATTAATGTTTAGCCTGAATGTGCCCGTAGTTTTTTATAGAAATAGGCCACAAAGCTTAACAGATTTGGAAACTGAAAAATTGACAGGTTCACCCAGAGCTGGTGATGCAGCATTTGCTGATTACCTCATAAATTTTGGTTTGACCGTAGGTTTGGGTAATAAAGATAAATCTCATTAGTAAGTAAAAGGTTTAGAGATGAGATGCTTATTATGTATCCTCCTAATTTTAGTATTAGGAGCAGGGGAATTGTACGCCCAGCAAACAGGTAAAATAGAAGGTGAAGTATCGGATGACTTATCACAGCCAATATCAGGAGCTGTGGTTCGTATAGAAGGAACTAATTTGGCGACTTTTTCAGATACTGAAGGAAAATTTAAGTTCAGAAACTTAGCTTACGGTATTTATAAATTAAGGATTTCGTTTATTGGTTATGCCAGTGTAGAGCAATTAGTTGTATTAAATGAGCTAAGCTTAAATGTGTCAAAAATAGCCTTGACAAAAAACTCAGAAGCCTTGAAGGAGGTGGAGGTGAATGCTGAAAGAATTGCAAGAATAGAGCAAATTAAAGAAGAAGAAACTGATGTGTTAATTGGTGGTAAAAAGACAGAGATAATTTCTATGGCCGCTGTTGATGCGGACGTTTCTCAAAAGAATGCCCGACAAATTTTTGCTAAGATTCCAGGTGTTTTTGTTTACGATATGGACGGTTCTGGAAATCAAATCAACATTTCGTCTAGAGGACTTGACCCACATAGAAGTTGGGAGTATAATGTGCGATTAGATAATGTAGTGACAAATTCCGATATGTACGGTTATCCGGCTAGTCATTTTAGTATGCCAATGGAGTCTATTGAAAAGATACAGATGATCAGGGGAACAGGCTCTTTGCAATATGGGGCACAGTTTGGAGGAATGCTTAACTATGTCACCAAAAGTGCCGATAGTACCAAGAAAATAGGTGTAGAAAGCATTAATTCTGTGGGGTCTTATGGTTTGAAAAGTACATATAATGCTTTGGGAGGAACCGTTGGTAAGTTTTCTTACTATGCTTACTTTTCTAAAAGAGTGTCTGACGGCTACCGAGACAATGCAGAGTCAAATTATGAGTCGGAGTACATAAAGATGAACTATCGATTTAACAATACTTGGAATTTGTCGGGTGGTTTGGCTAGATCAGTTTACACGTATCGAATTCCTGGTCCATTGACAGAAGAGCAGTTTGCTAGTAATCCGAGGCAAAGTACGCGGGATAGAAACTATTACTCTCCAGATATTTTTGTGCCTTTCTTAGAGTTAACTTCCAACATTGATGATAAATCAACTTTGAAATTAATGGTATCTGCGGTTTTAGGTGAAAGGAAAAGTGTTCAATTTACTGGCGTGTCAGGTGTGATAGACGAACCTGATTTTAACACAGGTTTAATGCCTGCACGTCAAGTGGATATTGATAATTATCATTCCTACACCACAGAGTTGTCATTTAGTAATGAGCACTCATTGTTTAATAAAAGTGCAAAACTTCATGCCGGTGTTAGGTTAATCCGAAATGACTTACACCGCCGTCAAAAAGGAAGTAGTGATGTGGATGAAGGAGCAATTTATTCCGTAGGTGCTGCAGGTTTTGGAAGAGATATACATTATTATACTGATAATGTGGCTATGTTTTTAGAAGAGAAACTTAATTTGACGAGTAACTTTTCTGTGAATGCGGGTTTACGTTTTGAGAAAGGATTGACCAAAATGCGTGGAAGAATTAATGATTATCCAGAAAACGAAGTACCAACCGATATTAAGCATGAGTTTCCTTTACTAGGCTTAGATTTCAACTTTACACCAAAAGATAATTTGAGGTTTTATGGTGGCTGGTCGCAGGCCTATCGTCCTGTTATTTTTGCGGATATAATTCCTGCTAATTCGTATGAAATAGCAGATGAAAACTTGCATGACGCCTCTGGTTCAAATATGGAGTTGGGTTTACAAGGGAAGAGTTTTGATAGTAAATTGGTTTATAATATTTCTGTATTCAGCCTTTACTATAAAGA
Source organism: uncultured Arcticibacterium sp. (assembly GCF_964021845.1). Taxonomy (NCBI): domain Bacteria; kingdom Pseudomonadati; phylum Bacteroidota; class Cytophagia; order Cytophagales; family Leadbetterellaceae; genus Arcticibacterium; species uncultured Arcticibacterium sp. The sequence continues at coordinate 385,364 of NZ_CAXHZC010000001.1, forward strand.
CAGAATGGGTAAACAGGTTATTAATGATACTAATGGTAACACTTTTGTTTTAAGAACCAATATAGGCAACAGCATAACTTATGGATTAGAATCTTATTTAGACTTTATCATTCATAATAGCCCTAAGTTTAGATGGTCTGTATTTACGGCTAGCTCATTTATGAAGGGTAAATACCTAAACGGCGAAGTGACCAATGGGACAGAAAATGTTTCGGTAGATGGTAATTTGCTGCCTGGAGTACCTCAGGTTATAAGTAGAAACGGTTTCTTATTTAAAACTAAGAAATGGAGTGCTACCTTACAGTATAGCTTTACTTCGTCTTTTTATTCTGACCCATTGAATATTGATTTTGTCGAAAACGGAACGGTAGGGGTAGTGCCTTCTTATGGTATTCTTGATTTCAATACCAGCTTTAGGCTAACTGATTTTTTAGTATTGAAGGGAAGTTTGAGCAACATTGGAAATGTAACTTATTATACCAAAAGACCAACAGGCTATCCAGGACCAGGAATCTGGACATCTGATGGCAGAAGTGCGGTTTTAAGCCTTCAGCTAAAGTTTTAGAAATATATTATTACCATCAAATATACTTTGCATGCTTATTGTGGATGATTTGGCGGTATCATAAGTGTAAGTCAATTTTACTTTGGCTTACACTTTTTAAAGATTTAGAATTATGAAGAGTAAAGATGTTTTTAACGGATATAAAGCTCTCAGAAATGTTGACCTTTTTAGTAGAGTAGCACTGTTTACGGTTTTTTTCTGGTTTGGTTTTTTAAAAGTCATAGGTACTTCGCCTGCTGAAAACTTAGTTCATAAGCTTTTTGATTTAACCTTGGCACCATTCATAGCTATTGATGTATTCATGCCAGTTTTTGGGGCTTTTGAGTGTTTGGTAGGAATAATGTGGCTGTTTCCAAAACTGACTAAGTTAACCTTCTATGTGATGCTAGGTCATATGGCTTGTACTTTTATTCCATTGGTGTTACTTCAGTCTGATACCTGGCAGTCTTATTTTACATTAACCTTAACAGGTCAATATATCATTAAGAACGTGGTTTTAGTAAGTTCAGGATGGTACTTAAATGCAGTGAATACTTATTTGAGAGCAGACAAAGCGATAGAGGAAAAGGAAGAACTAGCTCATGCCTAGGTCTTAAGTTTCTTCTTTTTTGCCGCAGGAAATAATACATTATTTAATATTAAACGATAACCAGCAGAATTTGGATGAAGATTTAAATCTGTTGGTTCTTCGCCTACATAATGTTGATAATCTTCAGGGTCATGGCCACCATAAAATGTCCAGAAGCCTTTGCCAACTGTACCATGAATGTATCGTGCCTCGTTCAGCTCTCTGTTTTCTGCTAAAACTACCACCTCCGGTTTAATCAAGTTTTTCTTGTAAGCTGTGGTTTGTCCCATAAACCCTTTTATTAGGTTACTATGGTTTTGCGTAAGCATGGTAGGAATAGGATCCCACTTAGCAGAAAACTCAAAAAGGTTGAAGTAGTCATTACTTTCATTGACCTGACGCTCTTGGCTAGTATGATCAATGTTTGAAAACTCAACAATGTATGGGTCATATATAAGGGAGAAGTCTTTGAAGGCAAAAGTTTTGCTAAAGTCCAGTTTTGTGTCGGCAGATTGGTCTGCACCATCTCCGTCGTAAGGCGACTCTACTACATCTAGTCCTTCTGCTGCCAAAGCTATATCATAGGTGTCGGTTGCATTACACATAGCAAACATGTAGCCACCACCTAAAACAAAGTTTTTAATTTTATTAACCACAGCTAATTTCGCTTGGCTCACCTTATCATAACCATATTTAGTGGCAATGGCTTCGGCTTCCATCTGCTGCTGCTGATACCATGACTGGCCACGCATTCTAATAAACTTACCAAACTGGCCTGTGAAGTCTTCATGGTGTAGGTGTAACCAATCATACTCAGGAAGTTTACCTTCTAAAACCTCTTCGTCAAAAACTTTGACATATTTGATTTCTGCATAAGTTAAGGCCATGGTAACGGCATCATCCCATGGCTGTGTGCTTTTTGGAGAGTAAACAGCTATTTTGGGTACTTTCTGAAGTTTGACAGCATCCATGTTGGCGTCAGGATTTTTTACAAAAGCTAAAATTTGAGCACCATCGGCTTCTGAGATTACTTCATAACTAATGTTTCTTATTACGCATTCGTTGATAAATTCTTGCGTAGCCGGAAACATAAAACTACCACCGCGGTAATTTAAAAGCCAGTCTACCTCTAGGTCATAACTGTCCAATATCCAATACACCAAACCGTAAGATTTTAGGTGATTAGTTTGACTGTCGTCCATAGGAACTAGGAGCTGATTTGCTCGTAAAGACCCAGAAATGGTCAAAAAAATGATAAGCGGCAATAAGACTCGTTTCACTGGTTTGTTACTTTTGATTACTCTTTCCAATTTTGTAAATATAACCGATTTGGCTACCAAATAGTGTCCGAAACACTACGAATTAGAATAAAATCTAAAGATAAATGAATTTAAAAGAAAACATTGCAGAGGGTTTTAGAGCTATAAAAGCCAATATGCTAAGAGCAGTTCTTACAGCCACTATTATAGCATTTGGTATACTGGCTTTAGTGGGGATTTTGACAGCGGTAGACGGTATTCAAAATAACGTAAATCAAAGTTTATCTGGTTTAGGAGCTAATACCTTCGATATATTGGTGGAACAACGTCAAGGTAGGCGAGGTGGGCTGCGAGATAAAGTACTGCCACCTATAGTATATAGAGAAGCCAAAAAGTTTAAAGAGCTCTTTATGGCGGAGGAAGATGCCGTGGTGAGTGTATATACTGGTGTTACAGGAAGTGCTGAGGTAAAGAATGGCTCTATTAAAACCAACCCTAACACCAGAGTAATTGGTGTAGATGAGCAATTTTTAGGAATTAAGGCTTATAACCTTCAAAATGGCAGAAACCTCAATGAGACCGATATGGAATTGGCGTCAAAAGTTGCCATAATAGGTTTTGAGCTTGCGAAAACACTTTTCCCGAAGGAAGCTCCTTTAGAAAAAGAGATTGCTTTTAAAGGAAATAAGTATAGAGTGATTGGGGTTTTAGACCAAAAAGGAAGTTTATCTGGTGGAGGAGATGATAGGGTGGTATTAATTCCACTTTCATCGGGCAGGCAGTATGATATAAATGGTAACTTTTCTTATGAAATAACCACCTCGGTAGAAAGTGTAGACAATATAGAGGAGGCTATTGGAGAAGCTACAGCTGTGATGCGGAGAGTACGTGGAGATGAAATAGGCTTTGATGATAGCTTTAAAATAGAACGTGCCGATAGTTTAGTGAAACAGACAGAAAGTATTACGGGTGCTATGCAAATGGGTGGGCTTGTTATTTCAATCATAACGCTGTTGGGTGCTTCTATAGCTTTAATGAATATTATGATGGTGTCTGTTACGGAGCGAACACGCGAAATAGGAGTAAGAAAGGCTTTAGGTGCCAGCCCCATAAAAATAAGATTACAGTTTTTGATAGAGGCTATAATTATTTGTCTTTTTGGAGGCTTGGTAGGCGTTTTATTGGGTATTGTAGGTGGAAACCTTGTTTCTTCTTTAATGTTTGACGAATCAGTCTTCTTAGTGCCTTGGGGCTGGATTATAATAGGGCTGGTAGTATGTATAGGGGTAGGTTTACTTTCTGGTTTTTATCCCGCTTACAGAGCATCCAAGTTAGACCCTATAGAGTCTCTTAGGTATGAATAAGACCAAGTAAATTATAATTGAAAAAGTTTGGAGGAAAAGCTTTGTGAATAAATCCTGTTATTCTATTTTTGCACCCCCAAGCCAAAGAATGCCCAGATGGCGGAATTGGTAGACGCGTTGGTCTCAAACACCAATGGTAGCAATATCGTGCCGGTTCGACCCCGGCTCTGGGTACTCAAGAAAGCCTCCTTTTAGGAGGTTTTTTCTTTTTATAACGCTCCATTTTTTTTTGGCACGCTACTAAGGGTTTACCCTGAGTTTAGAAATGCTAACCTGAAAAATTGACAATTGTCAATAATGTCGCCGTTTGGTAAAAAAAAGCTTTCCTATTTCCCAGATGGCACAGTTTTTCAACTATTGTTCAATGTATTCTTAGAATCTCACTAAAAAGGTCAGGAAATGAAAAAATCAACTATTATCAAATTACAAGAGACAGGAAAAAAAAGCTACCAAAAACCATCTTTAAAAAAGTTGGGTTCGGTTTCATCATTAACACTGAAAACAGGGTCTGTATCAGACTTTGGTTCTAATCAGTTCCAACCTTAAACCGATGACTTGTCATGAAAAAACTATTATTACTACTTATAATAATTATAAGTCCTGATTTAGTATTTGGGCAATGTGCGTGCCAACCTACTTGGCCACTGGCGAGTGGTGCAGGTGATTTTACATCAAATGATGGAGGAATATGTGTAAATGATTCGTGGACAGGGTTTATTACTGATAATACTTCGGTAATTGATATTTGTGTTACTTCTGGTGGAAATTGGAGTCCAGCGAGTGGCTCTCTACCCGCTAACGAGTTCATTGGTAATTTTGATTTAGAAATCAATGAGGGCGGAATTGTCAATATCATTGACGGAAATCCTCTTATATCCATAGGAGGCAAGCTGAAAAACCATGGCGGTTCTTTTATAACTAATACCACAGGTTCACTGACTTTCTTAGACTCCGTGATAAACAAGGTAGGTGTTTTGGATACGGGCTTAATAGACTGTACATCAGGAACCTTATTGACAAAGGATATTCTTAATTTGGGTAATCTTAACTTAGATTGCCCTACAGCCTCCTTAGAAGGGAAATTAATAAACAATGGTGGAGGTATAAATTTAAATATATCTGGGGTTCTTACTTTTCTAGATTCAGTTATCAATAATGTCGGTCTTTTAGGGAATGGCTTGTTAGATTGTACCGCAGGGACTGTGGTGAGCGAAGAAATTTTAAATTTATGTGACATAAATTTAGCATGTACTACAGCCACCTTAGGCGGGAAAATATTAAATGATGGGGGTTCGTTTATAGTTAATAGTTCAGGGGCATTGACTTTTTTAGATTCCTTGATTAATAATATTGGGCTTTTAAATAATGGATTAATTGATTTAAGTACGGGTACGCTATTGACTCAAAACTTATTTAACTCAGGAATTCTTAATTTAAGCTGTGACGGTATTGAAATACTTGGGGCTTCCAATATTGGAACCATTAATATTGACCAAGATGAAATAGATGTTACCCTTTTAAGACAAAAAGGAGATGGAAGCAATTATTTGACTTCACCTATTGAAATAGATCTTTTAAATAATTTTGGCACAGTCCAGTTATTGGGAGAAAGAGTTGTTGAGGTTGGTTTAGGGTCGGTTTGGAATAATAATGGTTCTGATGCTGTGTTTGGTTTAGATGTTTTAGGTGATGCTGGACTGTTTCTTAATGGAGGAACATGTAATAATACTGGAGGGGCTAGAATGCTTCTAGGATATTTCCAGAACGCCTTTGGCCACTTTATAAATACGGCTACTTCTACAGTAGTGGTGGAAGCTGGTTTCCTTAACAATGGTGAGTTTACCAATGGTGGCTATATTCATGTGGGCGGTGATTTGCAATTCGGAGTACCAGAAATAGAGCTTCTTCCTTTTGAGAATAATAACCAAATAGTAGTTGATGGAGATATTTATATTTTTGGAAGAGTAGATAACGAAGGCGTTATTTCTACTGAGTTTGGCCTTTTTGAAGAGGGATTTGAAAAAGAAGTTACAAGCTTCATTGGGGGACTTTTAACAACTATATTAGAGCTCTTTGGTGAAGATTTCTTACAAGGAGATGGGATTGTTTGGCTTGGGACGGAACCTGCTAATATCTTTGATATATCTGAAATGGTTACAACGGGTGCTAGTGGTATAGGTGTGGCAAATAACACTTTAGTAGTAGGGCTAGATCCAGAGAGCCCGGCTCTTGGGGTATTTCCAGTTAAGTTAGTTTCCTTAAAGGGAAAGCAGTTAGAGCGTAGAATTAATGTCTCTTGGGAAGCTACTGAATATGAAAACTTTGATAAGTTTCTGCTGGAGAAGAGTAATAATGCTGTAAACTTTGAAGGAATAGCTAGAATAGACAAAAGCTTTGAGACTATTTATAATCATGATGATTATAACCCAAAAGAAGGTGTTAATTATTACAGACTAAAGCTAATTGATTCAAATGGAAAGTATACCTACTCTAAAACAATAGCGGTTAATTATGAAATAGATGGTGATTATTTCACTTTTGAAAACCCTGTGAGAAATCACACTATTCAGATTAGAACCAATATAAAAGACTCGGAGCTTCGTATTTTAGATGTTACGGGTAGGAATATTCCTTATGATATTTATGATACAGCTGAAGGCTATGAAGTAAGACCTCAAAGAACTTCGGAGGGTGTCCTTCTAGTAAGTATGGCTGGTGAGAGGCGTGTATTTACAAAGAAAGCACTGATTCGATAGACGACTTACTGCTTTCTTTTTAAGATAATCATACATAAAAGTGAAATAAGCTATAATCGGAGTTCATCTCGCCGTACTGAAAAGAACGGCGTAGATGGACTTTTCATTTTTAGAGGTAAACTATCAAGGCGTTTTTACTGTTGTTTAGAAGTGGACGAAAGTCTTTAAAGACAATTCGTTATTGATGATATTTTGTTAAAAACAGTCTTATAAAATTGAAAACTTCTTTTTCTCCTCCATTTTGGCAATTTGAAGGCCATCTTCAAACCATTTATCCAAGTTTTTTTAGAAAGGTCGATTTGCCCTATGAAAAAGAACGAATAGAGCTTCCTGATGGTGATTTTCTAGATTTAGAATGGCTTAATAATGACAACGATAAGCTCATATTAGTGACACATGGTTTAGAGGGAGATGCCTCGAGGCATTATGTAACGGGAATGATTCAGAAGTTTCAAGAGCAAGGTTTTGATGGCTTGGGATGGAACTGTCGTAGCTGTAGCGGTGAAATGAATAGGTTACCAAAATTTTATCATCATGGAGATGCGGAGGATTTAAGAGCTGTTTTAGAATATGCTATAAAGGAAAGGGGATATAAAGAAGTGGTATTGGCAGGCTTTAGTATGGGAGGTAGTTTAACACTAAGGTTGGTCGGCGAAAAGCCTGAGCTTTTACCTGCAGAGGTTAAACTGGCGGCAGTAGCCTCTGTACCTTTAGATTTACAGAATTCTGTAGAAGAATTACAAAAGCCTTTGAAACGCTTTTACATGGATCGTTTTTTAAGGAAATTAGAAGTGAAAATTAAACAAAAGTCCTTGCAGTTTCCTGATAATAGTTTCTTTCAAGGTAATACTAAAACCAATGACTTTTTTGAATTTGATAGCCGGTATACGGCTCCTTTACATGGTTATAAAGATGCATTTGACTTTTATGCTCAAGCCTCTGCTAAACCTCTTTTAGGTAGGGTGCAAGTACCAACTTTGATAGTTCAGGCTCTTAATGACCCATTTTTAGGTGACAAATGCTTTGATTTGGGTGAAGCACAAAGTAATGCTAACCTTAATTTAATATTACCCAAAGAAGGGGGGCATGTAGGTTTTATGCAGTCAGGGCAAAAAAGTACATATGTAGAAGACCAAGCTTTGGCCTTTTATCAAAAACTAAAAAAGGCCTCTGAATAAATCAGAGACCTTCTTTAGAAAATTAATAGCTGTTTTTAGTTACCGTTTCCGCCGGCTCTGCTTTTTAAGTCTTCCGTAGCAGTGCTTCTTCTTCTGCTACTTTTTACGTTTTGGTTACCAAATGTGTAGTTAAAACTCAAAGTAACTCTTCTGCTAGTCCATCTGTTATCAATTTGTAAGTCTACGTTTTCATAATCAATAGCACCTGCAAAGAAAGAGGTTAAGAAGATGTCATTTATGTTAAATTTGATACGCCCTTTTTTCTCAAGAATTGTCTTTTGAACGCCGGCATTTACAGAGTATTGAGGTTTTGACTGCTTAATAATTCCCATTATTTGAGGTGAATTAAACCACATGCTAGCTTCTGCAGACCAACCTTTCTTAAAGCTCAAGTTGTTACTAGTATAAAAATTAAATGCCGTTTGGTCTATATTTAAAGTACCACCGCTTAAGTCGCTGTCATAATATTTCACATAATATAAGTTTATGTTATTCTGCATATTCCACCATTTAGTAACTGGAATAGGGAAAGATAAGTTGGCAGAATAGTTTTCTACTTTTTCAAGGTTGGTGGTTGTTTGAAAAGTAACCCTAGTTTCATCATCTTGCTCTATCACCTGCATCATAAAGTCATTAGTATTGGCGTAGCCTAAAGTAAGAGTGATGGCATTATTATAGGTATATGTAAGTTCTAGGTTATCAGTAAATTGTGGTTTTAAATACTCGTTTCCACGCTCAAAAGTATAAGGGTCTAAGAAGAATAAAAATGGGTTAAGTTGTTGATAGTTAGGACGCCCTATTCTTCTGCTATAGGAGTATCTAAGTGAGTTTTTGTCATTTACTTTCTGATTTAAAAATGCTGTTGGGAAAAGGCTTAAGTAGGAGCGAGGTACAGATTGGTCAAGGGTGATAGAGTTACCTTCTGATTTAGTGTGCTCGGCTCTTATTCCAGTTTGGAAGCCTATTTTGTCCCACTGTTTTCCTATGTTAAAGTAAGCTGCATTCACAAATTCGGTATAAACAAAGTGATTTGTTTTGCCTGGGTCAATAGTCCATGCTCCGTCATTTTCTACTTCAAACACAAAGTCATTGTCGGTTTTGACATAGCTAGTTTTGGCTCCAAACTCAATTTTCATTTTGTTGGCTGTTGGTATTACAAAGTCTACTTTGGCAGCATAAATATTAATGTCTGAAGGAGTGCTATTTTGTTGAAGTATTTTTTCAGTCAAGTTTTGATTACTATCAAAATAGTCAGTTTCGAAAGTTTGGAAAGTGTAGTTTCTAAAACCGCTGTAATCAGCATCAAAACTTACTTCTTTTCCTTTATCATCAAAGTTATGCTTTACATTAAAATTGGCAGTGTAGTTCCAGTTATCCATATCCCTATCAGAGATTGGAATTAGTGAGCTCTGGTTAATCACATCACTTTGTCTTTCTATAATTTCTGTTAAGCCAGAAGACTTCATGTTGCCATTCCAGTTATTTACATCAAACATAATTCCTAAGGTAGTTTTATCGGTAGCGAAGTAGTCTGCACCAAGTTTTGCGGAGCTATAAATACCATTACCATTTCTTTGTGATACTTGGTCAAACTCACTTCTCAAGCTTTCAAAGTTTGTGCTTCTCATAAGATGGTTGTCATTATAAAAAGCATTTCTACCTGCATTTGCCGTCCCAAAAACGTTTACTTTCTTGTTTCTGTGGTTTAATGAGATGTTTGTAGATGCTCGGTATAAATCATCTGTTGAGTTAGGCAGGTAAGAATCTCCAACAGCTACGTTTATTGAGCCATTTGTTCCAAAAGCTTTATTTTTCTTCAATTTAATATTGATGATTCCTGAGTTTCCAGAAGCGTCATATTTAGCAGAAGGATTAGAAATGATTTCTATTGAAGTGATTTCGTCAGAGTTCATATTGCTTAGCAATTGCATCAAAGCTTCTTCTGATAAATAACTACGTCTTCCGTCAATTTGTACTAGAACCCCATTTTTATTTTTCAACTTAAGAGCGTTGTTCTGCCTGTCAACTACTACGCCTGGTGCTTTTTCCAGTACTTCTAAAGCGGTATTGCCACTTCCTACTATACTGTTTTCTACGTTTAGCACAGTTCTGTCAATCTGCTGTTCTATGAAAGGTTTTTTCGCCGTTACTGTTACTTCACCCAGTTCGTTTGATGCCACTGTTAGTTTTATTGGCTGAAATTCAAAGTTCGGAGTGGCTTGTCCTAACTTGAAATTAGGAGACACAAATTCGGAATAACCTACCATAGAAATTTTGACAAAATATCCACCTTCGGTTAAATTGTCAAGAATAAAAGCCCCATCTATGTCGGAAGCTACTGCTTTATTTAAAGAGCTGTCTGCTTCATTTAGCAGCAACACATTGGCAAATGGCATGACTTCTGATTTTTCATCAAGAACATTTCCTGTGACCTGGAAATTGGTTTGTGCCCACGAACTCAATGTTACTGTAAGGGCGAAAATTGTAAGTAATAGCTTTTTCATTTTTTGTATTTTTTATGTCGTAATAGCTTTGGCCTTTGGGATATGTTTTCCTAAATGACACTTCAAAGGTATGGGTATTGTGTATAGCAAGGTAATGGTTTATACACAAGTGGTTCATTAAACTAGATGAATGGTTCTTTCATAATTTATACACCAGATGGCATAGAAAGGCCTAAGGTTGCAGTCCTTTGTAAATGAAAGTCGCTAAAAGGTTAAGTGAAGGTAATGTGGCTACGAATCGATTAAAAATGGCGATATGCTTATTTCTGAGCAATAAAACGGCTAAGACTGAAAGGAAATTAGATACTAGGCTTAAAGCTTTTCTTGAAATTTTTTCAAGGTGGAGGTAGTTGTTTGATTAAGTTTTTTCTTAAAAAATTGGGTATTCCCTAATAGAATACCTTTGAAGCCCATGGCTTGTTTAGCCCATGCATAAAGGTTAAAGGTGTCTGTGTGTTCTATTATTTTACCATCTTTGAATTTGAACTTTGCCAAGACAATGTTATGAACCGAACGTCCTGTTTGGCTGAAGGTATATTTGGCTTCCCATTTAACCAAGCCTTTTTCTTCATCGGCTATTGGTTCTGAAAAAGTTATTTCAAGGTCTTTTCCATTTTTGCAAAGCATTCTCCACATGTCGCCTGCATCTTTTCCGTGTAATTTACCAAAAGCTGGGTCTTCAAATACTACATCTTTATGATAGCATGAGGCCATAGTTTCAGCGTCTTGCTTTGAAAAGGCAGTATAGAATTTTTCAAGAAGGTTTTCCATATGATTTTAAATAAACGGTATTAAGCTGTCATCCATTTTTTTAGTTCGGCAGCTTCGTTGTCACTGAGCTCAAGCTGAGAGCTAGCTTTCTTATTTGAAGGAAAAGCAATCAACATAACGACCAAAACAGCTAAAGCAATAAACAGAAACTGTGTTTCGCCAGACATGATGGCTGCAATGGATGCCAAGTAACCAGGTATGGCGAGGCATAAGTTCTTTACAAAAACAGATTTTTTATAATAGTCTAATTTGCTTGACAGGTTTTTAGCTTTTCGTGCTTCTTTAAGGTGCTTATTTCCTAAATAAAAAGATGCAGACAAACCTATAACTATGCTCATAGGTACAGCTTTAAAAAGAATACTCATGTAAGACGAGCCTTTTGAGATATTGCCAGATTGGATCAGATAAAATACAGCTACAGCCAATAATAATAGGCTAAAAGCAATAGCTATATATGTTCTTTGAGTTTTTTTTAGCGTGTTAGTTTGATTCATTTTTTATATACTTACTGTTAAATAGAGCTTAATTTAACCTTGTTTTTTAATACTTCTAGTTTCATTACCTCGCCACATCTTATAGCTAGGTTCTCATCATCATGACCTATTGGGAAATCATATGAGACAGGATATTGAAATGCGGATACATGTTCTTGAATGATTTCATATGCCGTTTTACCAAAGGGAATGGCGTTTTCTTTAGAATCAGAAAACTGTCCGACTATCAAGCCTGCTAAGTTATTAAGTTTACCAGCTCTTTTTAATTGTACCATCATTCTGTCAATATTATAAGAATACTCTCCCACGTCTTCCAGAAATAGGATTTTATTATCAAAACTGATGTCAGAAGAAGAACCAATATTATGAGCCAAGAGACAGAGGTTTCCTCCGATTATTTGTTCAGCACATTCGCCTTCTCTATTAAAATCGTGACCTCTTTCTTTATACTTTAAAACTTTCCCAGTTAATGCCTCTTTTAAGGATCTGGTAGATGCTGTATCATTAGTAAGCGTCACCATCATAGGCCCATGAATAGACTGTATACCTAAACTTTGAAGTTTTTGATGAACTACCGTTAGGTCAGAAAATCCAACAAGCCATTTAGGATTTTGCTTAAACCTATCCCAATTAATTTGGTCAATAATCTTGGACGCACCATATCCACCTCTGCCTGCTATAATCCCTTTGATTTCAGGATTGTCTAGCATCGCCTGAAAGGCTACTATTTTTTCATGGTCTGTGCCGGCGAAATTATGATGAACATTTAATATGTTACTTGAAAAAACGGTTTTGAAACCAAAGCCGTTTTCAATGATTTCTTTACCTTCTAAAAGCCTCTTCTCATCTAAAACAGAAGATAGAGAGACAATTCCGACTTTGTCTCCTTCTTTAAGAGCAGATGGCTTTATGAGTGCTTTTAGCTTCATTCTTAAACAGCAAACTGACTTAAATGGTGGTCTAAATGTTTATAAAACATGATGTTCCACTCACTTTCTGTTAAGTTACCAAAGGAGTTTGAGGTTTTTCCATCAAAGTAAGTTCCTCCCAGTTCCTGTGTTTTATTCAGATAGTCAATCAGCCTTTTCTTTTCCGTTTGAAAGTTTCTTTGGTCTTTGATTACAAAAGCCGGAGCGGTAGGGCTGTTCTTTTTGTAAGGTTTTGGACCTACCACTATATTTTTTACAAAAAGCTTCATTATAAGGGTTTTGAAGAAACCAGCCTTTGGGTGCGTTTCATCATATATCATTTCATACGTTACACAGCAATGAGCCAGCATTTGGGCTACAGACATTTTACCCCATATTGCTTTGCTCTCAGGTGAAAGTTGATTTATTCTACCAATAATTTCATTGGTAACAGAGGCTTCAAAAATATTCTTCATCAAGCTTTATTTTTATTATTTTTTAAATATGCAATTCCTTTTTCTAAACTGGAAAGCTCTAGTGTTTAATTATGAAGCTTTTTGCGTCAAATAACCTTTAAATGTTAAAAGATTACTATTTCGCTCGGTTCGTAGCCTAGCCTCATGGCCATGCATTCGTATGACTCGGAGTTCGTTTCTATTGGTTTGGTATATACTTCCCACCTTTCGGTTCCTCTTTTTCTATATGCTATAGAAGCTCCTGCAGTCATACTAGTAAGTTTGGTTTTCTCACCTATTGGGTAGACGGTAGGCTTGGCTGTATGTGGAGGGGTGTTTTGTCCGTTCCACATTTCGCGGAGCATTTCTTTTTCAGGAATTGCTCCGTAATCACCCGTTTCGGCTACCCAGTTTTCCAAAGCTTCTCTTAGCCTAAGTAAGGTTTCTGCATATTCAGGATTTGCAGCTAAATTGTTTAGCTGATAAGGGTCATTCTGCCAGTCGTAAAGCTCTTCTTCAGGTTTCGTTTCTTGAAACCAAAAAGACTGTTCTTCCGTTAGCTGCCCTTCTTCCTTGAGAGCTAGAATCATATTCATTGTAGGTATGCCCTTACGATAATCTACATCCATATATAGTGGTTTTTCTGGATTATAGTTTTTGATATATTGGTACTGAGGGTCCATGGCGGAACGCACCCGGTCATAATCATTATCAATTCTATCCCTTGCCGCAAAAATATATTCGTGGTCGGACTCCGCTTTATATTTCCCTAAAAATGCTTTTCCATGCATTTGAGAAGGTGTTTCTATTCCTGCTAGAGAAAGCATAGTAGGACCAAGGTCTATGGCGTTTATGAAATTAAGATTTCTAGTTCCTGCATTTGCTTTATTTGGAAATCTAGCTATTAAAGGAATATGAAGGCCTCTTCTATAAACCTCTCTTTTAAAAAATGGAAGTCCGTCACCATGATCACCCCAGAAGAAAATGATGGTATTATCTAATAAACCATCTTCCTCAAGTTTTGCTAATACTTCACCTATTTGGTCATCTAGTTCAGACATGTTACTGTAATGTCTGGCTACATCGGTTCTTGAGGTGATATTGTCAGGGTAATAGGGTGGAAGCTGTACATCTTCTGGCTGAACTCTCAACTCATGGTCTGCTCTTGCCCATATTTGAGATTCATGGGTGGTAGTGAAATTAATAACACTAAAAAAAGGTTGGTCACCATCTCGTCCTCGCCAGTCTGCTGTTTTACTTACTTCGTCCCAAACCGTTGGCGGTGCAGTAAACTGATAATCAGTTTTTAGGTTATTAGTGGTATAATAGCCTTGTGCTCTTAAATATTCTGGAAAGCACTTAACCTCAGGTGGAGGGACGGAGTTATACATTTTAGGTAAACCAAGCTTTTCGGTTTCATGTATACCCATAGTTCGCATGTTATGGCCGCCATTACTAGTTTGGTACCTACCAGTGATAATGGAGTTTCTGGCGGGAGAACATACTCCTGCAGATGTGTATACATGGTCAAAAACTACGCCTTCATTGGCAAGTCTATCTAAGTTTGGAGTGGCTATGGTGGAGTCGCCATAAGCTGCCATTCTAGGACTTAAATCTTCTGCCGAAATCCAGAGAATATTAGGTCGGTTAGGCAATTCTACTTTGACCTTTTTTTTACAAGCGACTAAAATAGTAAGTAGTAGTACAGAGTATAGGGTTATTCTATTTTTCATCGTTATTTGCTCTTTAGGCCTAGTTTTTGTGCTTTTAAGGCTAGTTCCATGGTTAAAAAACAATGTTCTTGAGACATTGCAGTGTTAGTTCTATTCAAAACATCATCTACCATTTGAGGACCAAAAGGTAGTTCAATCTCCTTACAATCCATGTGAATGGTTTCTTTACCATCAGCCATGTAAAGATGGTTTCCACTGTCATGCCTAGCTATGTCAATGTTTTTTCTTATTTCAATAAAGCCTTCGGTACCTAAAACGGTTAATCTTCCGTCTCCCCATGTATTTAGGCCGTCCGGGCTAAACCAGTCTATTCTTACATAACCAGAGCCTCCGTTTCCTTGCACCATTGCATCACCAAAATCTTCAAAACCTGGATACTGGGGATGGTTTACATTTTTAACCTGTGCGGCCAATACTTTTGCCTCGGTGGAATTTGTAAAATGTAAGAATTGGTCAAATTGATGCGAAGCAATATCCGTAATAATACCTCCTACTTGATTCATATCATAAAACCAGTCTGGTCTGGTCTCTGGTCTCATTTTGTGGGGTCCTAAACCAATGGTTTGAATCACCTTGCCTATGGCACCAGCTTTTACTAATTCACTAGCTTTTACGGTAGCTCTGTTTTCAAGACGCTCACTGTAAACAATGGTATAAATTTGCCTAGTTTCTTTTTGGACTTTTCTTACTTGAGCTAATTGTTTTAAGGTAGTAATGCCTGGTTTGTCAGACATATAATCTTTACCGGCTTTCATTACTCTTATTCCTAATGGAGCTCTTTCACAGGGAATTCCAGCACTTAAAACAAGTTTAATGTCTTGATTTTCTAAAATCTCTAGTTCGCTTTTAGCTTGTTTAGCTGTTGGGTGTCTTTTACCAAAAGCTGCATTTAACTCAGCTTCTTTGGCATAGTAAGAAACTAGTTCTCCGCCACCTCTTTTGATGGCCTCTGTCATGCTATAAATGTGACCATGATTCATGCCAATTACAGCAAATTTTAAGCGTGGCTTGTCCCACGTTTTTATTAGGTCTGGTTTGGCTATGATTGATTTATGAGCAGCTACACTGTTTGGGATGGTTCCTAATAAACCTAAACCTGCAGAGTTTAATGCTACGTTTTTAATAAAATTCCTTCTGTTGTTTTTCATTATAAAGAGAGTTGAATATTTGTCAAATATGCGAATAAATAATAATTTGGGTTTAAGCTATTCGAAATTAAGGAGTTGGTCTTCCCAAGAATACGGCTTGTAAATCAATTTAAATCCTGTGGTAGGTATGTTTAGTTTATCTTCCAAGATTTGTTTAATTCCTTTTTTTCCACTAAAATCACCTCTAAACCAGCTCATTAAACTGGTAGTGTGAATTTCCATTTTATCGTAAAATACCTCCGTTTCGGATTCTAAAAAAGATAAAGTGGCTATGTCTAATTGCTGGTCTAGCTTGTTATAGTTGTAAAAAGCTATTGGCGGACAGCTCTTTGCACCACAGTTTAAAGCAAAGTGAATTCGATAATCTACTTTATTTACAGCGAGTGATTTTATTAGAATAGGGGCAAAAATATTAGGTAAATAGCCCAAGGATATCTTGATACGATATTTGCGTAAAATACCATGTTCTATTTCGTCAAGGCTAAAGTTTTCGCCAGCTATTTTAATAAGCTTTTCTGTATAAATTTCAGGGGCCAGTAATTTGGTGTTTTTTCTAAGAATTTGATAATAGGCGTTATAACAGTTTATCCAAAAAGCTTTCTTTTGGCTATCTGTTTTTAATTCTTCTTTTAATTGCCCTAAGGTCAGTATAGCTAATTGTTCCTCTAAATTATCAGTTGATTCTTCTTTTTTTACGTTTAGAAGTAGCTCTTCAGCCAATTTGCTTATAGTCATTCAAATTTAAATTTAAAGTCTGAAGAAAGTGTATGCTCTTGATTCATTATTTGTAAACCTTTTGCTACAAGTTCTGGGTTTACAGAAGCGAGGTCATTTTGCTCTTCAATGTCTTTGGCAATGTTATAAAGTTCAACTTTAGTTTTCGTGCTGTCGTTAACATGAAGTTTTACGCATTTCCAGTTGTCATCAAATAAGACACCTTGCTTGCCGCCTTGTTCATAAAATTCCCAATATAGGAAATCATGTTTAGCTTGTTCTTTTCCTAATAAAGTTGGTAAAAAAGAGATACCATCTGTCTGATGTTTATCATCAATATTGGCTAGTTCTTTTAATGTTTCAAAAAGATCTACAAAGCCAGAAACATGTTCAGACGTGCTTTCAGCTTTGATTTTCCCTGGCCATCTAGCAATGGTTGGTACCCTTATGCCACCTTCATACAGGTCTCTTTTAGTTCCCCTTAAGGGTCCATTGCTGTTGAAAAATTCAGAATCTGCACCACCTTCATTGTGTGGTCCATTATCAGAAGTGAATATTACTAGCGTGTTTTCATCTAATCCTTGGTCTTTTAGTTTTTGCATTACTAGGCCTACTGTTTTGTCTAGTTCGCCTATCATGGCTGCATGCCTTTTTTGGTTTTCTGGCCAATCTTTATCTGCGTAAATTCCTAAGCTCGGTACTTCCATGCCAGATTCATTAAAGTGTTGAGACTCATTGTTGGCATGTGGGACGGTTACAGGTAGATAAAGGAAAAATGGCTTTTCAGTATTTTCCTCAATAAAGGCTAACGATTTCTCAATAAACTTGTCATTGGAGTAAACTTCTTTATTGGTGGAGTGGCCTGCAATACCTGCATTGTTTCCTTTCGTCATGTATTCTACTTCATTACCTAGTTGATCTTTTTCCTCATTTTCGTAGAGGAAAGCTGGATAATGATTGTGAGCGTGGGCCTGATTTAAATAGCCATAGAAATAGTCGAAACCTTGATTGTTCGGAATTCCGGAACTTGATTCCTCGCCCAAACCCCATTTTCCAACTAAACCCGTGGTGTATCCAGCTGTTTTTAAGAGTTCGGCTACAGTATAATCTTCATCTAATAAAGGTACACGGGCATTCCCTCTAACCCTTGCATGACCATTATGCTTACCTGTCATTAAGGTACAGCGTGATGGAGCACAAACGGTATTTCCAGCATAATGCCTTGTGAGCATCATGCCTTCTTTGGCTAGTTTATCAATGTTTGGTGTTTCTATGAGGGATTGACCGAAGGCACCCACATCACCATAGCCAAGGTCGTCGGCCATGATATACACTATATTTGTTTTTTTGTGTTCAGCTTCTTTACAGGAAAAGAAGAGTAGGCATAAGCTTGCTAAAATTGCAGTTTTTTTCATTTTTCAAGGGTTTCAGGCCATGAAGGTAGCAGCAAAAGCTTTCTGTTGCAATTTCAGATTACATAAATACTACTAAAAACTCATTTAGCAGGCAATCACTTATATGTATACGAACTCTTCTAGAGCTCGTATACGAATTTTGAGACCTTATATTCAGTGGCACCGCTATTCCTATAAAAG
This sequence comes from uncultured Arcticibacterium sp., assembly GCF_964021845.1. NCBI lineage: Bacteria > Pseudomonadati > Bacteroidota > Cytophagia > Cytophagales > Leadbetterellaceae > Arcticibacterium > uncultured Arcticibacterium sp. The sequence goes on from NZ_CAXHZC010000001.1 coordinate 403,376, forward strand.
TCTACAGCGTTGCTCCCTTTTATGTGAGCTCCTACGTAAAGTCTAGAATGGCCCATGTCTTTACTGAATCCCAGAATGGTTTTCATAAGTAGCTTACCAAAGCCCTTTTTTTTATACCCAGGCTTTACCGCTAAATTGTATAAGAAAAACTCTGATTCATCTTTGTAGTAACTTCTTATTTCATAACCTGTTAGTCCACCTATTACTTCATTGTCTATTTTTGCTACAAAACCAACAAAAGTAACATGGCGAAGCATAGTGTTTAGGCTAAATTCGTCTATCTCTTTTTTAGATTGCCCATCAAACGTTTCCTTAAAGATTTCTATGAGTTGTTTAAATAGTATTAAATCTTGAGAACCTAATCGTTGAATTGAAACCTGAGATTTACTTTCTTCTTTTGGTATTTCTCTTTCAAGAGTGATTGTTTCTAGAATATCGGGGTTATATCTCATTTCTTTTATGTTTAAATTCAAAATTTAGCTTAAAGTAAAGCACATAGGCTTTTTAAATAATATTTTCACTTTTTGAATTAGGATTGTTGAACAGTGTGCTGGGTTTAAGTGTTTTTTTCTGACTTGTAAACTAATATAATGATTATATGTTTATTGCAAGAATGGATTGTACTTAATCGATTCATTAAGGGATGAAAGGCTGCAATTTGTATACAAATGTATATTTTAGGATGGTGTAATAGAATGAAAAAAGGCTATCCATTTTAATGAATAGCCTTGTGCCATAATGTTATAAGCCCTTTAGAGGTTCTTACTCCATGCATCAAAAAGCATTAGTTGTTTGTCTGTAGGGTTTACCATTTTTCTAATCTCAATGGTTTTGCCTTCACCAGAGTAATTCAGACCAATTTTTCCTAAATATTCTTTGTTAGGAAGAGGTTCTGCGTTTTCAATGTAGTCGTGAATGAAATCGGCAATTTCTGGGTAAGTCATTTGCACTAAATCATTGAAAAAGTTTTTCTCCGAAATTGGCTTTCCCTTGCCATATTTATCCACTAATTCAAGCATGAGTTCTCTCAGGCCTCTTTTTCCATTAGAAAGTTCTAAAAGCCTTATGTCTAAGTAAGCGGCTACTAATGCACCTTTATAATAAATATTTCCGTATTGCTTTGCTCCATCTTCGTTAAATGATTCTCTAGCAATTCTGGCAAGGCTCCAGCTTTTATCAAAATAGTTTTCGTTGATAAGTATTTTTTGGCGAATGCTGTTTTTGATATATTCGTCAAAGTTAACCACACCACCTCTGTATAAGAGAATATTGGAAGCCCATTCCGTTACACCTTCATACAACCATAGGTGCTGAGAAGGAGTGGGTTCTACAAAATTGAATGATTCTATAATTTCAGAATGAATATTAAGTGGTGTTACTATATGGAAAAACTCATGAGAGGCTATGTCCGTAACCTGCTTCATGTAGGCTTCTGTAGGCTCATTTTCTGTTAAAACATACTCTGAACTGTAAGAATGCTCCCAAGCACCGGTTTGTCCGTCGGGGTTTTGCAAAAAGTAATATAAAAAGGTATAGTTTTCTACAGGTAACTTTATTAAAAACTTATTTGATGCGTCTAGCATATCCTTCATGTTTTCTAATAAGGCTTCCGATGTGAATTTTCCTTTCTCAGAATAAGTGAATATCCTAATCGGAGTGTCTGCTACTTGGGTTTCGGCATATGTTAATATTCCTGTTAAAATAGGGGAATCCACAGCGTGGTCAAAGGAGCTTGCCCAGTAGTATCCGTCTTTCTTTTCTAAAGCTGTTCCTGTTTTCCAACCTTCTCTTTGGTTTACTTTTATTTTCATCGGGTTACTCTGCATACCCTCAAAGTAGCCTAACATTGTATGTGTATTAATAAGAGCATGGTCGTTTTCAATGCTGCTTCCACACATCATATAAACAGGATATGATGCCACTTCGGTATCAAAAGTTTCTGCTACTTTGTATTGAATATTTTGTACTTTATGAGGTTTAGAAATGATATACTGATTAGGAGCGTTATAAACGACTTTTATCTCTTTTCCTTTTTTATTGAAGGCTTTAAAGTCGCTAACAAAGCGTCCTATGTTTTGCGTTTGGTACGTGCCTGGTGCTGTCGCAGAAAACTGGTAAATGTTGTTTTCTTTTGATAAGGCTTTTTCTAAGTCTATTGAAACATAAAAAGTGTCAGTGTTCTTGGTGACATCTATTTCAAAGTTGATAGCAGTTTGTGAAAAAAGAGGGCTAGCAAAAAGTAGAAGTACGAGTGTTTTTAAAAAGTTCATTTATCGAATTATTGTAGTATGTTGATTTTTGAATGTACAAAAGTGATGATTTTTCATAAAAGAATAGCAGGTATGTGCCGAACTATGCCATTATACTTAGCTATTTGCGTTTATTTTATACAATTAAGCGTTTAGCTTCAGAACTTTCATTTTATTGAAACGTTCTTATAAATGAAAAGCGGTTCTTTGATTAAGTTTTTTTTGGAAGAAATATTTTATGAAATACAAGTTTATACTAATAGCTGTGATGTTAAGCTCTATGGCTTTCAGTTTTCCTCAAACTGTGGCTTTTAAAACTTTTACTGCAGAGGAAGGTGATGCTTATTTGAAGGCTAGTTTTTCCCAGGAAGCTCACCTTAAGGAGCTTTTGGATGCTGGAGCAAATGCCTCTTTTACGGCTGCTTTTGAAGAAAAATATAGAGAAGACTTTGATCAAAGTTTACAGTATGAAAATATTAAAATGGTCAATGTTGATGAATGGGAGTTGGCATTGTTTGACAAAAGAAATGCTCAAATGAGTTTCTTGAAAAACCATGAGACGTATGACGAGCTTTCAGAAGAGTTTGTTGATTTAGTACAGGCCAATATTAATTATAACTACTGGCACCTTTTATTAGCATACTCTATCAACAACAGCAATAGCAATACGGGTTTAAAACAAGTGACATCATTGCCACGGATAATGACAGCAAGTTTAGATCCACAAAGAATTAACAATCCTAAACGAATGCTTTCTAAAAGCTATAGAGCTTTCTTGCCCTATTTTGTGACTTATTTTAATTCAGAAGCCAATAACTTTCAAAAGTATGCTGATGGCGTATTGTCAATGAAAGATAAAGCGGAGTATGCCACTAAGTATTTAAAAGGTGATGTATTAGATTATACTTTAACGGAACTTATTGAGACTAGTCATAAAACTTTAAGTACTTCTTCTTTTAGGTATTGGACTAGTCAGATTTACTGTCAAAACCTTCAAGACTATCTTTCAGAAAGCTTTTTTAGCGATGTGGTAGCGGCAGAAGTAAAAAGAGAGGAACAACTGGCCAAAGTAGAAGAGTTAAAAAAGGGAGGGAATCTACCTTCTATAATGGACTTGAACGACAAGGCTTTTACTTTCGAAAAATATAAAGGGAAAGTTATTTATGTTGACTTTTGGGCTAGCTGGTGTGGGCCATGTAGGAAAGAGTTTCCTGCCAGCAGGAGTATGCATGAGAGTCTTACTTCAAAACAAAAGAAAGACATCGTTTTTCTCTACATATCTATTGATGAAGATTTGGAGAAATGGCGTGGTGCAGTTGAAAAACTGGGTTTAGAGGAGTTTGGTGAGAATGGTCATTCTTATGAAGTTTCTGCCAGATATAAGGTTTCAAGCATCCCGAGATATATGATTATCGACAAAAAAGGAAATTTGGTAAACGATAAGGCACCAAGACCAAGTAGTTCTGAAACTTTGCCGGCATTATTGGAGTTACTTTAGTAGTTAAAAATTAAGCTTTTTTCTACTTTTACTATCTAGATAAAGAATTATTATATGTTTAAGATAATTTTAGTTGTTTTCCTGATTATAGCATTTGTACCACCTGTTAGGAGGTTCTTGTTTTGGCTCATTGTGGGTAAGCAAATGGTAAATGAACAAAAAAGAGCTAATAAGAACAGCCAGCCTCAGGAAAAAAAGGAAGGTCAAATAAATGTAGATTACGTACCAAAAGAAAGGCAAGAAAAAGGCTTTAAAGGTGGTCAGTATGTTGACTATGAAGAAGTAGATTAATTTGTTTTGTCCTAAAATTTATAACTGCATCAATCTATAATGTTCAAAAAGTTTTTTAGGGTAACCGCATTACCTCCCTATGTTGATTTAGCTATTTTCATACTTCGTGTAGGTGTGGGCTTTTTAATGATTCCGCATGGTTATTCTAAACTTGGTAGGGTGATAAGTGGAGACTATGGTTTTGGAGACCCAATAGGAATTGGCGAGGTACCTTCTCTTTTACTTACCATTTTTGCTGAGCTTTTCTGTTCTATCTTAGTTTTACTAGGGTTATTTACCAGGCCAGCTTTAGCTATTTTAATATTTACAATGGTAGTAGCCGTTTTTCTAGTTAATTTAAGTAAAGGTTTAAGCGGAATGGAAAAAGGCTTACTTTTCTTAATTCCTTATATCTCTTTATATATCTGGGGTCCAGGGAGATACTCTTTAGATTATTACATTTTCGGTAAAAAGAGGGTGTAAGTATTTCTTATTAAAATTAGCTCCAGATAAATGGGTTTCGTACATTTTTGTAAGCTACTATTTCCATAGAGATAGTTCCAAAAGAGAAGTCAATTTCTAACCTAATAGGAACACGATTTTCATCATCAGAAACTAATATCCTAATAGCGTTATCGCCTTCAAATAACTCATTTTTAGGGAGAATTGGATTTAGTTTCAATACCTTCATTTTACCGAATTTAGTCTTTACTTCGTCCTTTCCGGCGTATTTAACCTGCATGTTGTACAGCTCATCATCAAAAAATAGAGGTGCCTTTACACTCTGCCCTATTTTCATTTTAGAAAAATCTACTGTACGTAAATAATAGTAGCCTGAAATTACATCCTGAACATAATCAGGGATTTTGTATTCCGTAACTTCTTCTTTTTCAAACTTCTTTACTTTATTGCTTTGATGGTCAAACGTAAATGTTTGGTCTCTTGAATAAGTATTTTCCCTCGCACTGTATTCAAACTTATGAGGGATAAAAGCCGTGGTGTCAATGAAAGACCTATACATATTACTCACTTTCCACAAGCTAGCCAAACCTGCTGTTTTACCTATAACGTTTACTCTATAGCAAGGTCTGTTATTAACTGAGAAAATTTTAGAATGTACATCTACTTTAGCCTGACCAATGGTCAGGAAGCCATATTTTACTTTATATGTGTATTTCTCGCCAGCTTGAAAACTATGATTTTCCACTGACCTAAGTACGCCTTTGCCTACAAAAGCATAAAGGGCTATACTCATTAAAATTACAATTAATATGACGGGTCTTTTTATCATCTTCCTAAGCTCTGAAATTTACTTTTTAAATGCGATAAATATTCTTTAAAATTATTGTTAAACTTTGATTTTAATTCATTCTCAAAGTCATTTTGTTTTCCTTGGTAAGTTCTATACGCGGTGAAGTATGCATTGTTTATAGTGCCTCTTCCTCGGTACTTATATTTAGGATTTGAGGAGAGTGAATCAGCCGATAGCATAATCTCATCAATCAAATCATATTTTAAACTATCCTTCTTAATAGACGCCATTTCAGGTGGAAAGGTTTGAAATAGGCTATCAAGTTTTTCTGTTCCATGGGCAATATGTTTTGAAAATTGCTCATAAAATACTTTAGAAGCTTTATACTTTTCTATCTCTTCCGTTCCTTTCCCATATTTACTTTGTAGGAAGAGCAATGCTCCTTGGTCGCCAATAAAATCCGCAAGGTTCTCATTAAACGCTAAATCATTTTTTACAAAAAGTGTTCCATGGGTAAGTTCATGAATAATTAGTGCTGCTAATGAGCCTTCATCCCTTTCTAGCATACTGCTCAAAATTGGATCCGATAGGTAGCCCAGAGTACTCCAAGCCGAAACTTCAGATACTCTTACATCAAACCCTTCTCGTTTTAATTGGGCCACTTCTTTTTGGGTAATTTCTTTCTCAAAGTGTCCTTTGTATGCAAATTCCCCTGCTATAGGAAACTCCCATTTCTTGTTTTCTAAACTATAAGGAGGGCAAGCAGTTATAACCCAGAGAATGGGTTTACCATGTTGCTCATAGTAGTCTAGATAACTTGTGCTTGGTTTTAAGCCTAATGAGTCTACTGTAAATTTTTTAATTTCCTGTATAAGCTCAATTTTGGCTTTTAAGCTATCAGGGAAATTGCTATCTGCAAGCACCTCTTCTATAGGCGTAGTATTTAAAATTATTTTTAACTGGCCTTTGGCTTGTCTCAGAGCATAGTTGATTTCCCCGAAGTAAATGAGGTAAAATATTAGGCAAAATGCCGTTAGTATGAGACCTGTGGTTTTTAGAATTTTTTTCATAAAAAAAGAGCAGGAGAAAATCTCCTACTCTTTAACGCTTTCCTAATAATGATTATTTATTGATTGCTAAATTGTTTATTCAGTAACTGCTTCTTTTCCTAAGACAATTTCATCTTTTCCAGAAATAGCATCTTTAATTTTCTTTTCTAATTCTTCCAAAAGCTCTGGCGTATCTTTGATAAGGTTTTTAACGGAGTCTCTTCCTTGACCTAATCTGTCCTCTTTATAGGAGAACCAAGAACCTGATTTTTTGATAATATCTAAATCAACACCTAAATCTAATATTTCACCAGCTTTGGATACTCCTTCGCCGTACATGATATCAAACTCAACAACCTTAAACGGAGGTGCCATTTTGTTTTTAACCACCTTCACACGGGTTCGGTTACCTACTACTTCGGCATCAGAGTTTTTGATTTGACCTATTCTTCTAATATCTAATCTTACAGAAGAGTAAAATTTCAATGCATTACCACCCGTAGTAGTTTCAGGCGAACCAAACATTACACCAATCTTATCTCTCAACTGGTTAATGAAAATACATGTACAGCCAGTTTTATTTATAGTACCAGTAAGTTTACGAAGAGCCTGAGACATTAATCTTGCCTGCAGTCCCATCTTACTGTCTCCCATGTCACCTTCCAATTCGGCTTTAGGTACCAGTGCCGCCACAGAGTCAATCACACATATATCTATAGCTCCAGAAGAAATCAAGTGTTCTGCAATTTCTAGAGCTTGCTCTCCGTAATCTGGTTGAGATATTAAAAGGTTTGCTGTGTCAATTCCTAATTTCTCTGCATAAAGACGGTCAAAAGCATGCTCGGCATCTACAAAGGCGGCTATCCCGCCGGCTTTCTGAGCTTCGGCTATAGCGTGCATTGCTAAGGTGGTTTTACCAGAAGATTCTGGTCCGTAAATCTCAACAACTCTTCCTCTTGGGAAACCATTAATTCCTAAAGCTAGGTCTAGTCCTAAAGACCCCGTAGCTATAGTAGGCACGTCCAAAACCTTAGTGTCACTAAGTCTCATGACAGTTCCTTTTCCAAAAGCCTTGTCTAATTTGTCTATGGTGGTTTGAAGAATTTTTAAGCGTTCCTTGTTTTCGGACATTGGTAATATATTTAGAGTTCTAGGAATTTCTTTTTGTCTGCCACAAAGATATTGTATCCTTGCACAATTTACTAGCAAAGAATAGCTAATATATTTAGCAATAGATTTACATGGTTGATAGTAAGTGTCTTAATGGATTGTTTTTGGCTAAATATTTTACCAAGACTTGGTTTTTATTTAGGCAAGGCAACTTATGTACGGTATTATTCATCCGATTGAGATTAGGTGCTGAAATAAAACGAGAAATATACGTTTACTATAAAACCATATCTATAACCCATGAAAAACAATCTCTTCTTTTTATTATTAATTGCTCTTATAGGTGTTTTTACAAACCCATCTTTAGAAAAACACCAGGCTGCTGTGGCCGAAAAGGTAAACGAACTAGGTAATATTGATGGAGAGGTAGATGGCGACACCATAAAAAAACTAGGAGCTTTACTAGGAGAGGCTATTGGTTTGAATAGTATGGAGAAGTACCTCAATAATAACGTTAAGGTAGAAGACCTGAAGGTTATCTCTCTTACAAAGCTGAAAATTAATGGCACTTATAAGACTGTGGGCGTGGGAGCTTTCGGCAAGGTCTTCCTTTTTGACGATGTTAAATCTTATGTAGAGGAGAAAGCAGAATCTTTGAAAGAAGAAATCGGGTAGAAATCTTCAAGTACCTTATCCATCTTTTTCTATCTTTGCGGATTGAAAAAATAGAAAAGGATGCTGATATCATATAATACGCTAAAAAAACTTATTGATTTTCCCCAAAATCCAGAAGAGCTTTCTGCTCTTTTGACTTCCACAGGCTTAGAAGTGGAGGGTTTAAATGAGGTTCTTTCTGTTCCTGGTGGGCTGAAAGGTTTGGTTTTGGGAAAGGTGGAGACTTGCGAGCAGCACCCTAACGCGGACAAACTGAAATGTACTACCGTAGATATTGGGCAGGATAACCTTTTAAACATTGTTTGTGGAGCACCAAATGTAGCCGCCGGTCAAACAGTCATAGTGGCAACGGTCGGAACCACGCTTTATCCAGGAGATGGAGAAAGTTTTGTTATAAAGAAATCTAAAATCAGAGGAGAAGTGTCGGAAGGCATGCTTTGTGCGGAAGATGAGATAGGACTGGGAAAAGGACATGATGGTATTTTGGTTGTTAATACCGATTTGCCAGTAGGTACGCCAGCAGCTACTTATTTTAAGCTAGAGTCTGATTATGCCATTGAAATTGGTTTAACACCAAACCGAGCCGATGCGGCTTCTCATTTTGGTACCGCAAGAGATATTAAGGCTGTCACTGGTGCTCCAATAAATTTGCCAGATGTATCTGGTTTTGTTTTAGGCAATGCATCGGCTACTATTGATTTAGTGGTGGAAGATGTTCAAGGTTGTCCAAGGTTTTGTGGTTTAGAGATAAAAAATGTTGAAGTAAAAGAGTCGCCAGATTGGCTCAAAGGTTTCTTAACCACCATTGGTGTCAATAGCATCAATAATTTGGTAGATATTTCAAATTACATTTGCCACTTTTTGGGTCAACCAATGCACATTTATGATGCAGATAAAATTGCTGGCAATAAGATTATAGTAAAGACACCTGAAAAAGGAACAACTGTCACAACATTAGATGGCGTAGTAAGAAAACTTTCTGGAGAAGACTTAGCCATTTGCGATATCGAAGGGCCAATTGGTCTTGCTGGTGTTTTTGGTGGAGATAACTCTGGAGTGTCAAACGGTACGAAGAATGTGTTTTTAGAAGTGGCATACTTCCATCCTGATAGAGTTAGAAAAACAGCCACCACGCACAGTTTAAAAACTGATGCTAGCTTTAGATACGAGCGAGGCACTGACCCAGAAATGCCGGGGTATGCACTTAAATTAGCGGCACTTATGGTTCTAGAACTTTCTGGTGGCGAAGTGGCTAATAAGTCTTTTGACCTTTATCCGGTTAAGGTTCCTAATCATGAGGTGGATGTTAAGTTTAAAAATATTGACCGCCTTTTAGGCAAAACTTTGCCGCAGGGTTTAATCAAAGAAATACTTCAAAAGCTAGATATTAAAATAGTAGAAGAAAATAATCAAGGCATGAGCCTTTCCGTACCAGCCTATAGAGTTGATGTAACTAGAGAAGCTGATGTGGTAGAGGAGATTTTGAGGATTTATGGCTTTGATAACATAGCCTTGTCGGAAAACCTTTCGTCTGATTATCTTTCTGATTTTAGAGAGGTGGTTCCTGAAACGCAAAGCTTAAAGATTTCAGAATTATTGGCGGCAAATGGTTTTTATGAAATTCAAACTTTGTCAATAGTTAAGCCGTCTCAAAATGCCGTTTTAAACGAAGAAGAAGGTTCTCAGGTGACTTTATTAAATCCACTGACAGAAGACCTTTCCGAAATGAGAAATAGTTTGCTTTTCTCTGGATTACAAACCCTAGCCTATAACATCAATAGGAGAAGTAAAGACTTGAAAGTTTTTGAGTTTGGTAGAGTGTATGGTAAAAAAGAAACTGATGGTAATGTCAGTTACTTTGACCAATCAAAGTTGGGACTTTGGGTTACTGGAAACAAATTATCTGAATCTTGGCAACAGAAATCAGAAAAGGTGACATTTTTTGACCTTAAAAACGAGGTTTCAAAAATATTCGCAACCATGAGGTTATCTGGTTTGGGAAGCAAAGAATCAGAATCAGGTCTATTTGATTACGGGATTGACCTTACTTTGAATAATAAGGTAGTGGCTAGTATAGGCCAAGTGAAGGCTTCTCATTTGAAGTTTGCAGACTTGAAACAAGAAGTTTTCTATGCGGAGATTGATTGGGCTTATGTTTTGAAGAAGTATTCTTATAAAGTTACATTTAGCGAAATATCTAAATTCCCAGATGTAAGAAGAGATTTGTCTTTAGTGGTGGATAAAGCTGTGAGCTTTACTCAAATAAAAGATTTGGCTATGAAGTCGGATAAGAAACTGCTGAAAGAAGTAAATGTTTTTGATGTTTATGAAGGTGATAAGCTGGGAGAAGGGAAGAAGTCCTATTCTGTTAGTTTTATCTTACGTGATACGGAAAAAACACTTCAAGATAAGGTGATTGATAAAACTATGAGTAAATTAATATATACCTTCGAAAATCAGCTGGGTGCAGAAATAAGAAGGTGATAAAGCATCCCTTATCTAAGAGGTGTTTTAGAGCTATCAAATTTTATTTAAATGGAATCTGAAAAGCAATATTACCAAGAGAATGCCATGATGTTTGCTCGCCTTGAAGAGTTGGCGGGTAAAGTGGATGGGCGTATTGCTAAGGTCAGAACTTTTGAACAGAAAATTATAGGCTTAGAGTTTGAACTAAAAAAGGTAAAAGAAGAAAGAGACGACCTGAAAAGCAGGCTGGCTTTTGTGAAAAAACATCAAGCGAAAGTGAAAGATGCTCCGGGTGAATTAGAGGGCTTAAGTGCTGAAAATTTTACTATTAGGAATAAAATCGCTAAGATTGTAACGGATATAGAAGGTAAGGAGGTAAGTGAAGAAGGAATTAGAGAATTAATCCAAACTCTAATAAGCGAAATAGACGATTGTATAAGCTTATTGAAGTGATAAATATGTTTTTGCTTACTAATAATGGAGTCGGAAAAGATAAAAGCGAATATTAGAATTAACGGAGAACCTATTCCGTTTTTACTGTCGCCAGAAGAAGAACCCTATTTTAGAGAAGCTGCTATTAAAATAAATGACCGCCTTGCTGTACTTCATAATAAGTACGGTGCAGTGGCAAACTTTGAGGACTTGCTTTCTACCGTGGCGGTAGAGGCCATGGTGGATGCTTTACAGGCTCACAAAAACTATGAGAAACTCCGAAATGAAGTTAATGGTAGACTAGAGCAAATTGATAGCCGTTTAGACGGTTAAATTCTCCCTTTTTTTTGAATTCCTTTCTTTAATATTCATTCAACGAATTATTAAAAAAAAGAATTAATGTCAGAATATTTATTGTTAATCGTAGGCATCATTGGAGGCCTAGTAGCAGGATACTTTATAGGGCAGTCGCTACTAAAAAAGACCACTAAAAATCAAGAAGAAGAAGCTGCAAGAAAGGCCGAGAGCATTCTCAGAGATGCCGAGTCTAATGCCCAGAGTATTAAAAGAGACGCTGAATCGAAAGCTGAAAGTATAAAGCGTGATAGGAAGTTGGAAGCCAAAGAGCATTTCTTGAAATTAAAAGAGGAGTTTGAAGAAACCACGAACAACAAGAAGAATATTATTATTCAGAATGAGCAAAAGGTAAGGACACTTCAGCAGCAGGCGGCTTCTTTAATGGAGAAAAATAAAAGAGAAGAGTCTGAACTTCAAAGTCAAAAAGATAAGGTAGCCAATCAGTTAGAAGTAGCTACAAAAAGACAAGAAGAAGCTGATAAGCAACTGAGTCTTCATGTGCAGCAGCTAGAAAAAATTGCAGGTTTAACTGCAGACCAAGCCAAAGAACAATTAATGGATGCTCTTAAAGCAGAAGCAGAATCTAATGCATCAGCTTATGTGAAACAATCCATAGAAGAGGCAAAGCTTTCAGCTACGAAGGAAGCAAAGAAAATTGTTATTCAAACGATTCAAAGAACGGCCGCCGAGCAGGCAATTGAAAACTGTGTGTCAGTTTTTAATATTGAAAGTGACGAAATCAAAGGAAAGATTATTGGTAGAGAAGGAAGAAATATTAGGGCTTTGGAAGCCGCTACAGGTGCTGAGATTATTGTGGATGACACGCCTGAGGCTATCGTTATTTCTAGTTTTGACCCCGTAAGAAGAGAGGTCACTAGGCTGTCTTTGCATAGATTGGTGACAGATGGTAGAATTCACCCGGCCAGAATTGAAGAAGTGGTGAATAAAACCAGAAAGGAAATTGACAACGAAATTATTGAGATAGGAGAGAAAACGGTGCTAGACCTCGGGATTCACGGCTTGCATCCAGAGCTTATCAAAATGGTAGGCCGAATGAGATTCCGTTCATCTTACGGACAAAACTTACTGCAACACTCTCGAGAAGTGGCTAAGCTATGTGCTACCATGGCAGCCGAAATGGGTATGAAAGTTAAGTTGGCTAAAAGAGCTGGTCTTTTGCATGATATAGGGAAAGTGTACCAAGAAGAGTCAGACTTACCTCACGCTATCTTAGGTATGGAACTTGCCAAAAAGTACAAAGAGAACCCAGAGGTATGCAATGCCATTGGTGCTCACCATGATGAGATAGAGATGACTTCATTAATTTCTCCAGTTATTCAGGTTTGTGATGCCATCAGTGGTTCAAGGCCGGGAGCTAGACGTGAGATGATGGATTCTTATGTTCAGCGTTTAAGAGACCTAGAAGATTTAGCTCTTGATTTCAAAGGAGTAGAAAAATGTTACGCTATTCAGGCCGGTAGAGAATTAAGGGTAATAGTGGATGCAGAAAATGTAAATGACGAAACCGCCAGCATGATGTCGTTTAATATCTCTCAAAAAATAGAGAAAGAAATGCAGTACCCAGGTCAAATCAAAGTAACGGTAATTCGTGAAATGAGAGCCGTGGCTTATGCGAAATAGATAAAACCTTCGTTATTAACAGGTGAACTGTTAATGGAATCTTAAAGCACCTACATTTTAGGTGCTTTTTGTTTGGACGGGCAACCTTTTATTGAATTCCAACATCTAAAAATCATACAAAAAATCAGAAACGTTTAAATTATATAGATTATGAAAAAGCTACTTTTTATCGCATCAGCATTAGTTATTGGTTTTAGCTCTTGCAGAGGCCCTGCAGGATATGATGGACTTGATGGAGCACCTGGGCCAGCCGGTCAAGATGGTGGTTTGGTATATGCCTCAGCCTTTGAGCTTATTTTAGATTTTACGCCGGCTAATGGATTTGAGCACGTGGAGCCTTATGGGTTTGATGTATACCCTGCAGACGTAGTCTTAGTATATATTAAATGGGATGATGATGATGTACTTGGACCTATTTGGAGACCATTGAATCAAACAGCTTATTTAGACCAAGGAATTTTGACTTACGAATATGATTTCGGAACCAATGATAATGACATTACAGAAGGTAATGTAAGGCTTTACCTAGGTGGTAATATTGCCGATTTTTCTACATTAGACGGAGCATATTTGAATGACCAACTCTTCAGGGTGGTGGTAGTACCGGCTGAGTTTTTAGAAACAGCAAGGTTAAAGTCTAAGTCTTATGAGGATGTCACTGCTGCATTCGGTATTGAAGAAGAAGATTTTATAAAACGAGATTTGACACTATAAGTTTGTAATTGATTTTATTTTGAGCCGCCTAATCTAGTGATTGGGCGGCTTTTCTTTTTTCTAATGCACTATTAACTTAGCTTTGATTAAGAATAAAAAAATATGCAAAGAATACTGTTTTTCCTCCTTCTTGGGTTGCCAGCTTTGGCTCAATTTTCGTCTAATTTACCCTTAGTTTATATTGATACCGAAGGTAAACAAATAGTAGATGAGCCAAAGGTAATGGCAAAAATGAAGTTGATTTATAATGGAGAAGGTCAACGGAATACGCCTTATGGTACTACCGTTTATGATGGTAATATAGGCATAGAATACCGAGGCTCTTCTTCGCAGTCATTCCCTAAAAAGCCTTTTGGTTTTGAGACATGGGACGCAACTGGCGAAGATATTAACTTTGGCTTCTTCGGATGGCCGGAAGAAAGTGATTGGATACTTTACCCTTCTTACAATGAGAAAAGTTTGATTCATAATGTACTCACGTTACGCATGGCGGAGCAAATGGGACTTTATGGAAGCAGAACCAAGTATGTAGAACTTTACCTCAATGGAAGCTATGAAGGTGTTTATGTTTTCATGGAGAAGGTGAAAAGAGATAAGGGCAGAGTAGATATTTCAAAGCTAGAGCCAGATGAAGAAACAGGAGAAGATTTGACGGGAGGTTATATTATCAAAATTGATAAAAATACAGGCTCTAACAATGGAAGTTGGACATCGAAATATTCAAATCAACCAGGTGGTGCATTTAAGCCATCTGAGTTTTTTTACGAATACCCAAAAGATATTACTACTATTCAAAGAAATTATATTCAAACCTACGTTGATGATTTTGAAGATGCTTTGCAATCAGAAGAATTTTCTGATTCGGCTACAGGGTATCAGCAGTACATTGATATGGAATCCTTTGTACTGATGACCATTGTAAATGAGGTTGCAAAAAATGTAGATGGCTATCGGATAAGTACATTTTTATACAAAAGCAAGAATGAAAAATTGAAACTAGGCCCGCCATGGGATTACGATATTAGTTACGGAAATGCGGATTATTGTAATGGAGCTTCTTATCAGGGGTTTTCTTATAATTTCAATAGTGTTTGTCCGGATGATACTTGGCAGGTACCTTTTTGGTGGCAAAGATTTTTGAGCGATGTTAATTTTGTGAGAGCTTATAGAAACACCTATGACGAGCTTCGTTCAAATGGGATTTTAGAAGAAAGTAAATTGCTAGGTTTGGTGGATGAACTAGCAGAAGAAATTAATGAAGCACAGGTTAGAAACTTTCAACGCTGGCCTATTCTAGGTCAATACGTTTGGCCGCAGCCTCAGCCTGTTTCTTCTACATGGGAAGGTGAGGTGGATGAGCTCAAATCCTGGATTTCTTTAAGATTAGCCTGGTTAGACCAAAATATACCGAATGAAATGGCGGTTCTTTCCTCAGAAAAGGGTTTAGACTTTAAAGTCAAAGCATATCCTAACCCTTATATTTCGTCAGTTAGCATTGAGGTTATTTCTGAGAAAGGGGCTAAAGCTAGTGTGAGCTTAATAGACCTTTTAGGTAGGGAAATTAAGACACAAGATTTTGATTTGGAAAAAGGTCAAAACCAATTGAATCTTAATTTCCCCGAAAATCATTCTTCTCAAACACTTCAGCTACTAAAAGTTAAAGTAGGAGACAAAGAGGTTGTTCATAGAATGGTTCAGAAATGAGCTTAGATAGTCATTCCTCCATCTGCGGTAAATACTGCTCCCGTAGTGAAAGAAGATGCGTCAGAAGCTAAATAAAGAGCAAGTGCACCTATCTCGTCTACAGTACCTATTCTAGAAATAGGCATGTGCTTGGTAAACCTTTTCATGATGTCTTCGTTTTGCCATAAGGCTTGAGAAAACTTAGTTTTTATTAAACCTGGGCAAATAGTATTTACTCTAATACCATCTGTTCCCCATTCTTTAGCCAGTACTTTCGTTAGCATATTTAATGATGCTTTACTTACCGAGTACATGCCTAAGCCAGGGTCTGGTGTAAGGGCAGCCACGCTGCTCACATTTATGATACTTCCGCCACCAAGGCTTTTCATAGAGGCATAAACCATTTTAGAAAACTCAAAAGGAGCTTTCACATTAACGGCCATTATTTTGTCAAAGGCATCACCATCACAGTCTAATGATGGACCGAAAACTGGGTTAGTAGCAGCATTGTTTACTAAGATATCTACACCGCCAAATTTCTCTATGGTTTGGTCTAAAAGGTTTTGGAGCTGTGTCATATCGCCTGCATGGGCAGCTATAGGCAGTACTTCGGCACCGCTCTCTTTTCTGATGCTCTCGGCTACCTCATCTAGTACATCTTGCTTCCGGCTACTGATAACTACTTTGGCTCCATGAGCCGCAAAAAAACGAGCCATAGACTCGCCAATGCCTTTACTTGCTCCAGTGATGATGGCTACTTTTTCCTTAAGGTCAAATGCGTTTTTGTAATTCATAGGGTATTATATTGTTGATGTAAGTAAAATATATAAGTTCTTTTTTTAGTGTATTACTGCACACTTAGGCCGCCATCTAAAACTACGCCTTGCCCAGTCATAAAGCTAGATTCGTCTGAGGCTAAGAAAAGAATGGCGGTGGCTATTTCTTGAGGTTTTCCAAAACGCTTCATAGGCGTGGCAAAACGAAGCATTTGTTTGTACTCTGGTTCTTCGTTGATGGTGTCTAACATGGAGGTTTCTGTAAAACCAGGGCACACGGCGTTTATTCGTATATTCTGTCTGGCGTACTCTACACCTGCAGATTTTGTCATTCCCAGTACGGCATGTTTACTAGCAGCATAAGCCAAATGACGCGACATACCAATTTTTCCTGCCACAGATGCGGTATTGACAATAACGCCACCGCCTATCGTTTTAAAAATGGCGATAGCTTCTTTCATGCAGTAGAAAACACCTTTTACGTTGACGTCAATTACAAGGTCAAAGTCTTCTTCTGGGTAATGTTCAGTTTTGACCCTTGGGCCAAGAATACCGGCATTATTAATTAGGATGTCAATTTTTTCAACTGTAGCTATGGCTTTTTCAAAAGCGGCTTTGACATTGGCAGATTTTGATACATCACATTGTATATAATGTACATCGCCTTTGATTTTTTCTAGCTCGGCCGATTTTTTCTTCGTTATGTCAAAGACCACCACTTGGGCTCCTTCTGCTATAAATTTAATTGCGGCCTCTAGGCCTATTCCTCCATTTCCACCGGTAATTAAAACTTTTTTGTTTTCGAATCTTTTCATTTTTGACTGAAGTATATTATTTCCTCCATAGGGAGAGCAAATCGTTTTGCTTGCTCTGGAGGTAGTTTGTTGACGAAATTATCCTCGGTTACTTTAAAGCCAGCCTTGGCAAGTTCTTTACCATAATCTCTTCCAAATAATCGGAGATGGTCAGACTGTTTAAAGACACGTTCCCTTTCTCTAGGGTCTGTGATGGTAGGGTCTTCTAAAGTGTGTTCCATCTGCATGTCTTGCGGCGACTGCATAATGGCCCAGCCTCCCGGCTTCAAAACCCTGTATAGTTCGGCAGTAGCTACATCAAAATGCTCTACATGTTCTAGCACGTGATTGCAAAAAATGACATCAAAGGAATTATCTGGGTACTGAATTTTCTCAATATCCATTTTTACCTTGGCTAAAGGCGACTCAATATCTGCAGTAAGGTATTCCAAATTAGGTAGTTCCTCAAAACGGTCAATAAAACAATACTCCGGAGCTATATGAAGTACGCTTAGTTTTTGTTCAAAAAAGTTAGTTTTCTTTCTTAAGTAGAGGTACATAAGCCTGTGTCTTTCTAAAGAGAGACAAGAAGGGCAAAGTGCGTTCTCTCTAGGCTCTAATCTACCATAAGGTAAAAATTTCTTAAATTTGCCATTGCAAACCGTGCATTCCACTGCATCACCTTTCATAAAGCCTGCATATATCTTTAATGGAATATGGCTAAATAATTGTAAGTACTTACGTGGAACGAAACGAATAAGAAAACTAATAATATTTTTCATCTAGATCTTTGACCAGTGCTATTTGTGGTCAAAAATAGAATTAAGTAAACAGCAAAAAAAATGGAAGACAAGAAAGCCGATAATTCTTCAAAAAATAAGCCTTATAAAAGGAATGAAGATAAGAATTGGTATCAGAAACTCTTATTGAGTCAAAAATTTAAAATGAACGTGGTCATCGGTTTTGTGCTGATAGCTGCGGGTGCTTTCGCTTTGGCAATTTCTGGAGCAGAGATGTTACACCACTGGGAGCATCAGTTACATGGAGGTTTAGGTCTTGTGGCTTTATTAGGCGGGCTATGGTTTTTTAGCCGTGGTTTAAGGTACGAATCTCAGCTAGACGCCATCAGGATAGCAAAGCGTAATAGAAACTTTAATGGAGGTGGAAATAGAAAAGGACCAAGAAAGCCTAAACCACAATCCAGAGGTTAGTAAGACCATAATAGATTTTATTTAAGTCCTAATTGCTCCGCGATTAGGACTTTTTTATGGTGCGGATTTGGGATAATAAACCCTACTTGAATAGGTATGAACCAAAAAAGTCTCAACCTTTCTAATAAGATTGAGACCTATGCATTTAGAATGCAAAAAGAAATTATTTCGTGAAAGAAGCTTTAAGCTCTTCTACGTCTACTTTTTCAATTTGAGGCTTTTGCGTAAGACGTTTGATAGTAGCTTGCTTGTTGTTTGCTATAGCTCTGTTTCTTAGTCCTTTTCTCTTTAATCTTGTAACTGCCATTGTATAAATATTTAAATCTAGTTCTTTGCTTATCTCAAACGAGGGTGCAAAGGTAGTTATTCTGTTTATAATTATCAATGAAAAATCTAGAATAAGCTTACTTTTGTGGCAGGAAACATTTAAAATTTATGTCAAAACCAAGTTTAGCTAGAGGTACACGCGATTTTGGGCCTGAAATAATGGCAAAACGTACTTATATACTCGATACCATTAAGCAGGTGTTTAAAAAGTTCGGCTTTCTGTCGCTCGAAACTCCTGCTGTAGAAAATCTATCTGTACTGATGGGTAAGTATGGTGAAGAAGGAGATAAACTTCTTTTTAAGATTTTGAACTCAGGAGATTTTGCTAAAAAACTAAAACAAGAAGATTTTGATAATGGTGCACCAGCCATGCTCTCAAAAGTGGCAGAAAAGGGCTTGAGGTATGATTTGACAGTACCCTTTGCTCGTTTTGTGGCTATGAATCGTCATGATTTGGCCATGCCGTTTAAAAGGTTTCAGGTTCAGCCTGTATGGCGTGCAGACAGACCACAGCGTGGAAGGTATAGAGAGTTTTATCAGTGTGATGCAGATGTGGTGGGTACAGATTCCCTATTATGTGAGGCCGAGATTATTCTAATGCTTAACGAGGCTTTTAAAAAATTAAGGTTACCTGATTTTGCCATTAAAGTAAATAATAGAAAGATTCTTACTGGAATTACGGAAGCCATAGGTGCAGCCGGAAGAGAAGGTGAACTGTGTGTAGCTATTGATAAATTAGATAAAATAGGAAAAGAAAAAGTAGAAGAAGAGCTGGTAGGGCGGGGTTTTTCTGCCGAAAGCATTGCTTCGCTTCAAACGCTTTTTGAACTTCCTGAAGGAAATATGGAGGCTTTAGCCGCTTTGAAAGGTTGGCTTTCTGAAACGGAAATTGGCCTTAAAGGCATTGCCGAGCTAGAAGAAGTTTTAGGTATGGTTAATGATTTTGGTTTGGAAGATAACCATGTTAAGCTTGACTTTACTTTAGCCAGAGGTTTGAGCTATTATACAGGAGCTATTTTTGAAGTGCAAGCCATTGGTGTGAAAATGGGTAGTATTTCAGGTGGTGGAAGGTATGATGATCTAACGGGTACTTTTGGCGTATCTGGTTTATCGGGTGTTGGGATTTCTTTTGGTGTAGATAGAATATACGACGTATTAGACGAGTTAGCATTGTTTCCAGAAGATGCCACAGAGAGCACTAAAGTACTTTTAACTAACTTTGATGAGGAGTCGCAGCGAGCGTGTCTGCCTATTTTAAAGAAGTTGAGAGATGCCGAGATTGCTGCGGAGTTATATCCGACTAGTGCAAAAATGAAAAAACAGTTTGACTATGCTAATAAGAAAGGTATAGCCTACGTATTAGCCATTGGTTCTGAAGAAATAAAGTCTGGAAAATATAGTTTAAAAGATATGGCTTCTGGTGAGCAGAAGAGTCTAGGTATTACTGAAATAATTGAAATATTAAATGTTTAAAAAACAAAAGCTTTTGGCCTATTTACTGGTGATAGTAACCAGTTTGGCGGCTACGTTCTCTTTCTACTTTTGGCAAGTTATTAAGAGTCCAAATCTTAATTTGGATGCTGAAAAAAGTGCGGTTATTTTAATACCCAAAGGTGCCACTTATCAAACTGTTTTGGACAGTTTGAATAAGCAAAACTTAATTCATGACCAGATAAGCTTTGGTTTTTTGAGTAAATTTATGAAATACAGAGACCTAGTAAAGCCTGGGAGGTATGAGATTCCGCCAAATGCTGGGAATAAGACCATACTATCCAAACTAAGGTCTGGCGACCAAGACGAGGTTAAATTAACCTTCAATAACATTCGCTTAAAAAAAGATTTGGCTGAAAGACTGGCTCAAAACTTATCAATAGACAAAGAAGTTTTACTTGCTAAGCTTAATGACCCTGCCGTATGTGAAAAGTACGGCTTCACTACAGATAACATCATGTGTATGTTTTTGCCTGATACATACTTTATGTGGTGGACTCTCAGCGAAGACGAGTTTTTAGACAGAATGAAGTACGAATACAAAACGTTTTGGAATGCTGATAGATTAGCTCAAGCTAAGGTTACCAGTATGTCGCCTATTAAAGTAGGTATCATGGCGAGTATAGTGCAGAGTGAAACCAATAAGTCTGACGAGCAGCCAACGGTAGCAGGTGTTTATGTAAATAGAATTAAGCAGGGGATACCATTGCAGGCTGACCCTACGGTCAAATTTGCGGTAGGTGATTTTGCTTTGAAAAGAATTTTGAATGTTCATCTGAAGGTAGATTCTCCTTATAACACTTATCAGATTCAAGGATTGCCACCAGGGCCAATTGCTTTGCCTGAGAAAAAGGCAATAGACGCTGTATTAAATTATGGTAAGCATAGTTATATATACTTCTGTGCAAAAGAAGACTTTTCTGGCTACCACAATTTTGCTACAACACTTTCTGAGCATAACTCCAATGCCAGAAAATTTCATAATGCTATGAACAAAAGAGGAATTCGTTAATGTTTAGTTTCGATTATAAATATAGAGTACGCTATGCCGATGTAGACCAAATGGGTTACATGTATTATGGGCATTATGCACGGCTCTATGAAATAGGCAGGGTAGAGGCTCTTAGGAGTTTAGGCGTGCGGTATAAAGATTTTGAAGACCAGGGTTTTATAATGCCCGTGTATGAAAACAACTCTAAGTTTATTTCGCCTGCCAAATATGATGAAATGATTACCATTAGGGTAATTTTAAACAAAATACCTAAGGCCAGAATAGTTTTCAATTATGAAATCTACAATGAGCAGGAAGAAAGAATTCATCTGGGTGAAACTACTTTAGTTTTTGTCAATACAGCTACGGATAGGATAATGGCCTGTCCGGAAAATATTGAAATAGCGTTAGCACCTTTCTTTAAAACTGCATGAATAGTTTAAAAGATATAGCCTTAGTTAAGAAACTTCGAAAGTTTTTGAAGAGTATATATCTTTGGAATACCACAGTTTCCCTTTATTTAGTGCTTACTATTCTTTGGCAAAAGATTGTGACATTTGACATTGACCAAAGGGCTGCGGCTGTATCCTTTTCGCTGCTGTTAGCTATTTTCCCTGCCGTTATCTTTTTATTTACGCTCATTCCCTATATCCCAATTGATAATTTAGATGTGCAGATAATGGACTTTTTAGCGAATATTTTGCCTAGAGGGATTTATAGCACTGCCGCAAATACCATTCAAGATATCATTAGTCGTAGGCGTGTAGATGTACTTTCTTTTGGTTTTTTGTTTGCCCTTTATGCGGCCACTAATGGAATGATGGCACTTATTAGGGCCTTTAATATTTCTTTAGAAAAAGATGATAAGAGAAATTTTGTTCAAGGGAGGTTGGTTGCACTTTTTCTTACTTTTTTGTTGGTTTTGGTTATGATATCGGCCATTGTCGTTTTGATTGTTGGTAAGTTTTCAATTGCTTATTTATTTGAAGTAGGTTTCTTAAGTGAAGATTTTACCTACTATATGATTCAGCTATTAAGGTATGTTTCTATTTTTATTATCTTCTTTTTAGGAATAGGTAGTATTTACTATTTTGCCCCAGGGAAAAACAAAAGAATGAGTTTTTTTAATATAGGGGCTATGCTGGCGTCAATACTGTGTATTTTGGCAACTAATGGCTTCTCTTACTACTTAGTTAATTTCAATTCTTATAACAGGCTGTACGGCTCTATAGGTACACTTATCGGGATGATGGTCTGGATATACCTAATTGCTGTAATTCTTATTTTTGGTTTTGAAATTAATTCAAGTCTGAAAGATGCACTAGCTGAAGAAGCTGGTACTGATTAGGCAGGCATAAAAAAAGCCGCAGTAAGTAATCAGTTTACATGCGGCATTTTTTGTAAATTTTAACCATTAGAATAATCAGTTCTAACTTGGTTTATTAAGGGCAATAGCCGTGCCAAAGTGTTTAACTAAGAAAGCTTTTTTTCTCTTTGTTTTTATAGCTATGCTCGCAAGTTAGGAAGAGAATTACGTTTTGTCAAAATGGAGGAAAGATAAAGTTTAGGTGATGAAGAGGAAAAATATTACGATGAACTGGAAGTGCTTGATGTATAGTGAATTAACGCTAGACGAACTTTATGAGATTTTAGCCTTGCGTTCAAAGGTTTTTGTGGTAGAGCAAAATTGCGTTTATCAAGATATAGATTTCAAAGACCAAATGGCTCTTCACATTTTGGGTAAAAATGAGGATGGAAAGCTTTTGGCATATACACGCTTATTTGATTTGAATCAATATTTTGATGGTTTCACGGCCATTGGAAGAGTTATTACACATCCAGAATTTAGGAAATATGGTTTTGGAGGAGATTTGATGCAAAAATCAATTGAAAAATGTCAAGAGATTTATGGTAACTATCCTATTAAAATTGGTGCACAAAAATATTTGACAAAGTTTTATGGAGCTTTAGGTTTTAAGGAAATAGGAGAAGATTATATAGAAGACGGAATTCCGCACTGTATTATGATAAGAGAAAGCGACTAAAGATTTTTTAAGAAGATTTTCAAGTGTTAAATTGAAGCGTACAAATTAGAAGAACATTATGAAATTTGGAGGAGTAAGCAATCCCGAACTAATAGATTTTACATTGCCAGAAGACCACCCAGAAACTTTAAGGGTTTTTAAAAGCGGACAGAAGCCTCTTGAAACTTATGTAGGCTGTGCCAAATGGAATAGGGGAGATTTGAAAGGTTTCTACCCGAGAGGAACGAAAGACGAACTGACCTACTATTCCACCCAGTTTAACTCCATAGAGCTTAACGCCACTTTTTACAATAATTATGCTCCAGCACAAGCCAAAACCTGGTATGATAAAACACCTGAGGGATTTAAGTTTTTCCCGAAAGTACCGCGTTATATTAGTCATATTAAAAGACTGAATGATGTAACTATTCCAGTAGGAGAGTTTGCAGAAACGGCTAGAGCTTTTGAGGATAAACTTGGAATGACTTTTCTTCAAGTACATGATAATTTCAAACCAGCTAATATGGATAGATTGGTGAAGTTTGTGAGTGACTGGTCTGCTGATATTCCTTTAGCTATAGAATTAAGAAATACTGATTGGTTTCAAGATGCTGCTGTGGCCAATGAGGTTTATAGCTTGTTTGAAGAAAATAATGTGACAAATATTTTGACTGATACTGCGGGCAGAAGAGATTTGATGCACATGCGAATGACCACCCCAACGGCTTTTATAAGGTACGTAGGAGCGAATCATGCCTCCGATTATCCAAGACTAGATGATTGGTTAGATAGAATAGGCGAATGGAAAGCTCAAGGTATGGAGCAACTTTACTTCTTTGTTCATCAGAATATAGAGAAGGAGTCGCCGTTATTGTCAAAATACTTTATTGAAAAATTTAACCAGCGATTTAACGCTAATTTGATAGTACCTGCTTAATGGAAATTATAAAGCTTTTTAGAAAACAGTTTGAAAATTATAAAGGACTCGGTGATAGAACCTTTGCCCAAATTTCAGATGAAGATATTTTATGGAAGTATAATGAAGAAAGCAATTCTTTAGCCATTATAGTGAAACACATGCATGGCAATATGCTTTCTCGCTGGACTGATTTTTTAAATACCGATGGTGAGAAAGATTGGCGAGATAGAGATGGCGAGTTTGAGGGTGCTTACGCCAATAAAAAAGAAATGCTCCGTCAGTGGGAGGCCGGTTGGGCTTGTTTATTTAAAGCTCTAGATAGTGTAACAGAAGAGAATATAAATACTCCAATATACATTAGAGGTGAAAAGCACTCAGTGGAAGATGCTTTTATGAGACAGTTAGGGCACTACTCATCTCACGTAGGTCAAATTATGTATATAGGAAGAATGATAAAAGGTCAAGGCTGGAAAGGCCTTTCAGTTCCTAAAGATGGCTCTAAGGCTTTTAACAAGGCTATGTTTTCAAAGTGAGATAGAAAAGCCGCTTTTGAGATACTGTGTTTAAGCGTTTTTTTCTGTAATTTATTGGTGACTACTTCGCAGTAACAACTTAAACGTTGTGACTATAACTTAGAGTTTTATTAAAGAGAAAGTAGTATTATTTATTTTTTTCTTCAAAGTTGATATTTTTTTTAAAATGTCACTTATTAGAAAAATACAATTTGCTCTTTTTTCTTAAAAATCACTTCTTAACGTATTAATACCTAAGGGTGAAATTGAGAGTTCAGGATGAATCGTCGCATTCAAAGTACCATACCCTTTTTCCTAACTATAAGAGGAAATACCTGTTTTTTGAACACTCTTAATGGGGGATTCTAATATCACTTAATAATCTAAATATATCGTTTTATTAGAAGTCTATACGAGTTTCCGTTCATCGAAATCTTCAGAAATCTCTTAGGAAATCTTCTGTCTAATACTTAAGTTTGGTTATGTAATCAATTGATAGTTAAGTTTATCTGTCTTCTTTGTGTTTTTTTATTAATAAAAAATGAAACAAAGTTGAGGGGAAGAAGTATGTCTAATTCTTTAAGGGAATTTATACAAGAAAAGTGTTTAGGTATCTTCTGAATTATTTAAATATGGAGTCCAGAAACCATTTAAACGGGGCGGAACCGAAAAGCCAGATGAGTAGGGATATTAACTTTATTACCATGAAAAAAGAAGAAAAAATTGCCGCATCGGCCCCATTTACCTTCCGAACCCCAGCTGGTATTCAAGATTTTGGAGCAGAGCCAGCTAAGCAAAATGCAATGAATACGCTATGGAGTCAAAATTTAGATGGATTCATTCAACAAGGGATGCAGAGTAATCAGTGGAACACTACAAACACACCCCCTACCACCAATTATTATAATCCTGTTGCAGATAATCCTGCCAGTAGTTTGGCAAATGTACAATGGGGAGCATTTCCTGGAAGACTGGCTTATAATTTTCCAACAGCCTCTCAAAACGATCTTAATAAGATGGCAGATACAGGAGTAATGCCAGGTCAAATTTCAGATGACCCATGTAATCAATCATCTGGTACTTTGGCACCATATTTTCCTTATGGGCCACGCGGCTGGCAAGATGAATATTGCGAATGGGCAATAACGAGAAATGCGGCAGGAAAAATAACAAGAATAGATTTTACCTGCGAAAATCCTGAATACTGGAACAGTCTATGGCTAGTTGACCCAAATAAAGTTTTAGAACTATATCAGTCAATTCTTGATAAACCTCAGATAACACTAGCCGATTTGAGTTTACCCGGAGCTGTCAATCCGCAAACGGGAGGTCCTATTTATAACCCTTTAAATAAATGGAATAGCGGTACAGATTCTAACACTACCAGTGGAGGTGCTATTCACCTTACCAGTACCCCAAATACTATTCAGACAGAGATAGGATTAGCTACTGCGGCCACAGTATTAAGAAATAACCCTGGCGGCGGTACTAGCTGGCAGTCTTCAGAATATAACGAATTACTTTGTGATGCCCAATATGGACAAAAACACCGAAACAGTGACCCAAATATAGGAGGAACTGTTAATAGCTTTGTAAACTCAGGGAACGTAGTAACATTGGCAGATCCTCCAGGTCTATACATTCAAATGCCAGACTTTTCAAATTACGTTACACCTGATAGTACAAATGCAGCTAGTTTTTGGACCATAAAACGTGGTTCTGAAACACTTAAAACTCAAGGAGGGGTGTCTATGCCTGGTAATTTTATTTTACACGCAGTTTTTGAGGTTCCTGCTGGGCTGCCTTATGTGGTAGGAGATATAAAAATAGCTGGGAAGCCAATTAGCTGGGGCTCTCAAGTGGCCGCTACATTTAAAATGCAAATAGTAGCAAGTGCTTATCAAGGTACTGTTCCAAGCGGCTATCCCGCAGTGGGAAGTACATCTCCTGCAAATACACTCGCTCAGCCTGAACAGCTATTTTATAAGGATTATTTTAATGCTATGTATGGCACTTTAGTGCCAAATCCGTCTAACCATCCTATTCCGCTTTTGAGTAATAGTACGTTTATTCCTGCTAAAATAAATGTTGGAACTACTTCGGCACAAATGGTATTGACATGTGCCACATGTACAGCAGTTTCTGGTCAGCCTAATACATACCCTTCTGTGACTTTTGAAGACCCTAATATTACTGCTCAGGTTACTTCAGTGATGGAAAATATATCCTATGCAGTTCCAGGGAATAGTTCTCCTAGTAATAGTACAGCACTCTTTTTAACAGTGAGTGTAGGTCAAAATACGGCTATTGGAATTCATAATCTTTATTTGACAAATGTTGGACAAAGTTTAGGACCGCCTATGAAAGCTCTTTTAAATGTGGCTCCAATTGAAGTGATAGCAAATGTAAAGTGGCAAAAAACAGGCGTTAATATTCAAACAGGTACTCAGGTAACAATAACTTATAAAAGTGGCCTTTGGACAGCAAATCCGAATGTCAATGGTGGTGATTTATATAATGCAGCAGGTAATCCTGCTTTTATTCCTGCAAAAAGTGGATATACCATGCCTGGAGCAGACGAGGGAGCAATGATAGGTAGAGTTGGTAGTTCTGTTTTTCTTGTAGGTATGGGAGTTACAGTGCCAACTAGTTTAAGTGGTGAACTGGAACTCTGTATTAATGACGATTTGAATGGGATTTACGGCGTTGGGTTCGCTGATAATCAAGGAGCCATCATAATGGAGGTTAGCGTTGGATAGGATAATTTAGAGGAGCTTGAGCTTTGAATGTCTATTCTGGCGGCAAGCTCCTTTTTTATTAAAACTTAAAAAAATAAGAAATGAAAAAATATTTCAATAAATCTATGGTCCTTATTTTGGCGGTTGTTTTAGCTTTTTATGCTTGTTCTCCGAATAATAAAAAAGCAGAGACATTGACCGAAAGTAATGTGGCAACTAACACCTATAATTGCTATTCTAGCAGTTCGCTTTATGGAATTACCATAAACTTTGATAACCAAGTGCCTGGAGATTTAGAAGCTTTTAATAACCAATCGCAAGTAGATTGCTTTGCGTGGCAAGAGTTTATTTCTCTAAATTGGCCTACAGTTGGAAATAATTTTGGTACACCCCAAGATAAGTCTTTTGTTCAATGGGAAACTTATATGCCAAAAGATGTTCTTTTTCAGCCAGATGGAGTGGCACCTCCTGCATGGGGTACTTTGGTATCTGAAGCCTATGCCAAAAAGTACGATTCCGAAAGACTTTTAGTTAAAAAGCAAGAAACAAAGTTGTTGACATTTACTAGTAAAATTTCAGGTTCAGATACCTTATTTAATTTTGATTTTCAACAAGCTGCACCGGGTAATGGACCAAATTGGCTTGGAGCACAAAACGGAACCAATGTTTGGTATGAGATTATGCTTAATAAGGACTACTATGATTTTGTGGTGGCCAAGGGCTATTATAATGCAGTAGCTCAGCATGATTCGGCTAAGGCAGGTATACCACTGGTTTTTCCTAAAGGGGTGTATAATGGAGCTACAGGAGCAATAGAATTAAAAGCGGCTTGGATGGAAGTGACTAACCCTACATCTGCTCAATGGAATAGGTATAAACTATCTGATGCAGTAGTGATGGACGCTACTACTGGACAACTCAGAAACACTACCGTGGCATTAGTGGGTCTGCATATATTGCATAAAACTACTAATCAGCCAACTTGGGTTTGGGCCACTTTCGAACAAATTGACAATGTTCCTAGTAGCCTTACACCACCTCATGGGTATAATTTTAATAATCCTAATTGTCAAAGTCAGACTGTAAAATTAAAAGACGGTACTACAGCTGTGGTTCCATGTACCACTAATAGTTCGCCATCTTATTATCTTAAAGATGCGGAACCAGTTCCGCTTCAAATAAGTCGAGTAAACCCAATTGACCCAGTGGATGCCGCTCCCATTAATCAAAAAATGCAGCAAGAAATTCATACTTTATATCCAAATTCTGTCTGGCAATATTATGAGCTGGTGGATGTGATATGGTCTCAAAGTCTTCAGCCCGACCCTACTTCACCAATTCTAGCCCCTAAGAAGCTAAATGTATCCTCTATGCTGAGTGGGGCTCATATTGTGGCAAATACTACGTTGGAAAGCTATGTGCAATCTACCAATACATGCTACAGTTGTCATGTTTATGGTACCATAGCCCCTTTTCCTGGAGATAGTGCCAATGATGACGTATTTGGGGACTTTAGCTTTGTGATAGGTTCTGCCAAGTACAGTCAAAGCCAATTGAATGAAATGACTTCAATGGTGAGTAAACTTAAAAAGGAATAGCTTTTAAATGGGTTTTAGCCTTCTGCTAAAACCCATTTAAATAGATTACGTTGATTGATTTAAAGCGTATATCTATCTTTACCTAGCCACCCAGCCACCATCTACTAATAGGCAAGAGCCCATCATGTAGTTAGATGCATCTGATGCTAAAAACATGGCAACACCCTGAATTTCGGCTAAAATGCCCCAGCGACCTACTGCTGTGGCTCCTACTATAAACTTTTTACCCTCTTCAGTGTTTTTTATTGGCTCATTCATTTCAGTCAAAAATGGTCCTGGACAGATGGCGTTTACATTAATATTTTCGGTAGCCAATTCCAATGCTAAAGCTTTTGTCATGTTTACCACAGCACCTTTTGAGGCTGTATAAGGCGTTCTATTAGCTAAACCTACTAGACCAAGCGTGCTTGCCAAATTAATGATTTTTCCTTTTTTCTGTTTCTTCATTATGGGCGTAACGGCTTTGCTGGCTAGCCAAGTCCCGGTCACGTTTATGTCCATCACCTTGGTAAAATCATCAAGGCTAAGCTCATCAATAGCTCCTCTGATATTAATACCAGCAGAATTTATAAGAATATCGACACTGCCGAACTTTTTTAGACATAGTGCTGCCATGTTTTCCATGTCGGCTTGTTTGGTAACATCAGCGGCAAAGCCTATGGCTCCGGTGCCGTATAGATTTTTAATTTTATCTGCAGCGGCATCACATTCTGCTTGAGTTCTGGATACTAAAAGTACGTTTCCGCCAGCTGCGGCTACACCTTCCGCCATAGCCAAACCTAAGCCCTTAGAGCCACCGGTTATAATGGCGGCTCTGCCAGTTAGGTCAAAAAGTTTCATTCCAGGTAGTTTTTCGCTTGAATTGCTCACAAGTATTTCTGTTTTGAGTGTTATAAAATTTTATTGTTGCCCGATTGTCAGACAGGATTGATTTCTTACATAAGACCTAGCTCTTTTCTGGCAAAGTCTAAACAGGCTATTTGGTTGGCTTCCTCTAAAGCCAACTGTTCATGAAAAGTTTTGTCAGTAGTTCTAGTCAATGGTTTGTCATTATAGTTTTCTCTAAGAAGTTTGATGCTTTTTGCCACATCTTTTGCTCTGGTATTACCAAAGGTAGCCCAATATTGCTCGGTTAAAAAAGGAATTGGCAATGGGTCTCGGGTCATCATTTCTAGATTAAACTTGACACTAGGGTTATGTCTTCTTATGGTCATCGCCATTTTGTTAAGGTCTAAAAAACCTGTACCAAAAGGTACTTCTGAGAGTAAGAAGCCATCTTCATATTCTTCTATGCCCATGTCTTTAAAATGGGTAGTCATGGTATATGGAGCTAGTTTTTCAACAACGGCATAAGGGTCTTCCATAAATGAAATGTTATTACCGGTATCTAGATTACAACCGAGGTATTCACTGTCATAGTCTTTCAGTATTTTGACCAATTCATCTGCAGTCCAGTCTTTATGGTTTTCTATGGCTAGTTTCATTTTATGCCTTCTCATTACTGGCTCCGCTAGCCTAATTGACTTCAAAGAAGCTTTTTTAAAGGCCTTCCAGTCTTCTAAGTTTTTAAAATTGACATACCTTCTTCCGCTTAAACAAGCTACTCTTACTATTTCAATACCAGCTTCTTTTGCTGATTTTACGTTTGTTTCAAAGGCTGCCAAATCACCTTCTGTTTTAGGCATTCTTATTTGCCCTTCTAACCACATGCCAGAAGACTCTTTCAAACCTCTAATTTTCTTGACATAATCTGCATCCCAATTTCTTACGCCTATTTGGCCTCCTCCCACGCCTAATTCGCTAAGGTGTTTAGTCATTGGCAAAGCTCCATTCCAAGTAGGATGAGCAGTACTTCCACCATCTCGAAACCTTAGATGGTAAGATGCTACTGAAATTCCTACAAGATTTGGAGCTACATTAAAGGAGCTAAGGGAGGGTAATGCGGCGGCAGTGGCTGCTATGGCAGTGCTTTTGATAAACGAGCGGCGATTAAGAGATGTCTTCATGTTTGTAATTTAGAGGGTTGAATTTTTAGGGTTTTTTGGCCATTTTAGCATTAAGTTCTTCTGGAGTCCATGGTACCACTTTGCCTTGGCTGGTTAATCTAAGCATACCTACAGTTCTGGGTGATATAGGTTCTGAAGAATGTCCCCATTCGTTTCTAATATAGGTCATGACGTTTGCCATATCTTGCACAGGTAAACTAGCGTGTGAAGGCATTACGGGCAAAATATCTGGGGTGTCATAGACTTTGCCTTTTACTGTAATGGCACCTTCAATACCGTGTAAGAGTATAAGTGCTAATCTGTCCGGATTGCCAGTTACCCACTCTGAGCCCGCTAGTGGTGGAGCAAAACGTTTCATACCGCCACCATCAGAACCATGACAACCAACGCAGTAGGTAAGGAAAGTTTGTCTTCCTGCCACAAACTGTTTCATGCCGTCGGCATCAAGTTTAATGCGGTCGGTTTCTTCTGCTTCAGTAATAATTTTACCGGGCCATTTAAAGCCTCGTTTTAAGTTTTTGATGGTACTTAGTTTATCCTGCTTAAATATTTCAGGCATTTCTTCTAAGCTTATAGGCTTGTTTTCGGTACTGAGGGCTTGTAAAGAAGCACCCATTAGAAAAGCCTCTTTTTGCCAGCCGTCTACACTTTGCATTAGTTCAAAAAAGGCTGCAAGCTCTTTAGAATTCTTTCTTTTGACCAAAATACCAGAAAGTTGTTCTAGTATAATTTGTTTAAAATCTAATACCGCATCCCAGTCAGGATCGCTATTGATATGTTTTATCAGGGCAAATTCTCTATTATTGAGAGCGGTAAGAGCGGCGTCTCTTAAAAGTAAATCTGAGCCGTTTTGAGCCAAAACATGACTAATAGTTTTGATAGCAAAGCTTTCGTCAAAGGAGGTGGAAGAAAGTAATATTTGGAGAGCGAGTATGTTGTTATCAGTATTTATACCATGCAATATATTTTGAACGGAAGCTCTAATTTTTTGATGCTCAAAAGCTGCGGGTTCTAAAAGACGAAGTGCATTAGCTTGAACTTTTGGTTCTTTGTCGGTTAAAAGTGCTAGGCATAAGTCTTTATCTAATATTTTAAGTCCTTCTAAAATCCAGAGAGCGGTAATACGAGCAGAAACCTCTCCTTTTTTAGCTAATTTGACTAGCGACTTTTTAGCATCTGTTCTGTTTTGCTGTAGTAATAATCGCTGACTATTGTCTCTAAACCAGCTTAGTGGATGCTCTAAATAGGCCACTAATTTTTCACTTTTTTGCGTGCTTAAATCTTCAGTAGGCTTACTAGGACTTTTAAAACCATCTGGTGTTATTTTCCATATTCGTCCTAAGTGGATTGATTTTTCTAGTCCTTTGTTGAGTGTTTGCTCACGCAAATAATCCGTCATGTAGGCTTTATGTTGACTAATGCCTCTATACATATCTACCAAGTAAATGGCTCCATCTGGGCCAGAAGCCATATGCGAAGGTCTGAATCTGTCGTCAGAAGAAGCTAAAAAATCTTTTTTATCATACGCTATTTCGGCATCCAGATAATTACCGTTTTCGGTAATGATATTTCTTTTGACAAGGTTTCCTGCAGGTTCGCAAACTAGGACATTGCCATAGAAATCACTTTTATAGTACTTTTTATCTCTACTTACAAAAGGTGCACAGGCAGAGGTGAATTCCATCAATCTTTTTTCTTCGTCAAGTACGCCTGGTATATAACCTCTGTTTACCGCAGGGGTAGGGTGGATGGGATAAATGCTTCTATCCACGGCTAATCCTTGGTCTATTCCTGACGAACTCTCATAGTTTGGGTTTCTATTAAAATAGTTTGGTGGTACTAGGTCGGCATGAAGCTGTGACCAGTTATAGTTATAATATAATTTCCCGAAATCATCTTTTGCGATACCCCATTGACCTCTAAATTCGGTTTCTTCTTTTATCCATTTGTCACCATCTCGCTTATACCTATATTTTGATTTGGCATTGTAAAGCCAATTGTCCAATCCAAGTAAAAGGCCGTTTGCGGAGTGTTCTGGAAGGCCATTGCCACCGTAGGTACTGTCAACCAAAGTTCTTTTATCTCCTTTGCCATCGCCATTGGTGTCTTCGTAAAACCAAAGCGGAATATTTTCAGCTATCAATACCCCGTCTTGATAAAAGTATAGAGCACGGGGCAATACCAAACCATCAGCGTATGTTGTTCTTTTGTCAAATTCTCCATCGCCGTCTACATCTTCTAAATAGGAAACTCTGCCAATTGGCTCCTCTTCTCCTGTTCCGTCAATGTTTGGCATGTAGGCTCGCATCTCCACCACCCACATTCTGCCTTTTTCATCAAAATTTATTAGAACTGGGTCTTCTACCAATGGTTCTGCAGCAGCAAGCTCTATATTAAAGCCTTCGGCCAATTCGAATGAGGCTTTTTCTTCTTCAGGGCTTTTGGGAAGAGAGGGTTCATTCGAGCTTTTCATACTAAAAAGTAGAAATGTTGCCAAAAAGCAGGCAATTAAATCGAGTTTCATAGAGGAATACTGTCTTGTA
The DNA here is from genome assembly GCF_964021845.1 of uncultured Arcticibacterium sp. Classification (NCBI taxonomy): domain Bacteria; kingdom Pseudomonadati; phylum Bacteroidota; class Cytophagia; order Cytophagales; family Leadbetterellaceae; genus Arcticibacterium; species uncultured Arcticibacterium sp. Next base: position 436,702 of record NZ_CAXHZC010000001.1, read on the forward strand.
ATAGGTTGATAAACCAATTTACAAGTTGTCTGTCAACAATTAGCTTTTACGAACTTAAAATATTCTTATTCTAATTATTTCTTGGATAAAAACTGCTAATCCGTAGATGTAGGACTAGGAGAAAGCTCTTTCCCGATTAATAGAAAACTCCCTTGACATATTATCAAGAGAGCCCTTGCTGAGTGAAGATTTTTAAAGTGTATGGATTTAATCTCTAATTAAAGAGTGAGCGTAAAGTCTGTTAAATTTAAATGGCGTAATGTATTATAACTTGCTTTGTTACAAAATTTAATCCAAAATAGCTCTAAAATTGATGTTATAACTGTATTTTGGATGTCTTTTGTTTTTAAACGTATACACCTTTGTTTGTTAGGGATGAATGTTGTCTTTTTTTTGGTAGATGTCTAGTTTCTTTGAAGGTTTCATTTTATTGAAAAAAAACACCACCCATTCAGTTGAATAGGGGGTGATTTAAAAGGTGCTTAGTTAGTAGACGTTTATTAAATTTTAACCTGACAAAAAAGCGAAACAATTAAGTTTACTTAAGAATTCTATAAATGTTCGCAACAAATAACTGACCAAAAAATATCAATTACTATTGGCTTAATACATAAAGAAATATTGAATGTGTAAGGATAGAGATTGTCCTTATCAAGCGACGAAATAGGTGATTCTGACTATTTGAATAGTATAAAAGCTACCTTTTTAGCTAATTGATTATTACAGACTTTCTTGTAAGGTGCTTATTTACAGTGTCTAAACTATATAGTAAGGGTGTTTAAGGTCGAGCGTAGTTCTGACGCTGTAAAAGAGATGGCTGACAGTAACCATCCAATCCATTGATAGCTAATACTTCTGCCTTACTCAAATTCAGGAAGCCATCATCTTCTTTGATTTCATCTTCAAAGTAGATGTCAAGGATTTCTCCGATGACCAAAATGGTGCCGTTTCGTTTAATGGGTAGCTCTTCCACAAATTTCATTGCCATTTGTATTGGAGATTCTTTCACAAAAGGAGCGTGAAAACCATTTCTAATAATTGGGTTTAAACCAGTTTCTTTAAACTCAGAAACTCCCTTGGCGTATTTGGCGGAGGTTTGATGGGCCTGCTCTAAAATGGAGGTGCTTACATGGTTTATAGTATAAAAACCTGTCTCCATGATGTTTTCTAAGGTGTTTCTTGGCACCGTGGTAGGTCGCATTATAAAACCTAAAAGAGCTGGGGAAGAGCCTAAATGGGTTACCGAAGAAAAAATGGCAACATTATCAAAACCTTCTAAAGAGCGTGTTGCTATAAGGTTAGCGGACTTAAATCCAGAGCAGGAATTTAGTAAATTGATTTTGTATAGTCGCTCGTACGCTTCAAATTCAGACTTACTTATGTGTTTCATACATGGGCTAGTTTGTAGGTGTTAATTTCTACTTTAGACCCGAGGTCATGTAATAGACTGTAAAGGCCAAAGAAAGTTCTATTAATGTAAAGAAAGTGTTTGCTTCCTCTGTTGCCATTCATTTTTCTTAATTCTGTGCTTTTGGCATATTTCTGTCCTAAATCAGCTATTTGGTCAAAGAATGATTTGTCGGCAAAATCAAAAGATTCTTGGTTGAAAGGTTTTGTAAACAAGCTAAGTAATTCGCCAAAAAGTTCTGAGAAATAGGCGGCTTCTGCCGCTGTATCATCTTCTCTAATAATTTCAAGTTCTTTCAAGCTTTTGTTGAATAGATCTGCATTATTGATGGTCTCTGAATTCGCCAATTCAAAATATGGCGTGTAGAAATCTTCAGGAATAGCTTTCATACAGCCAAAATCAATGGCTATTAACTCACCTCTTTCATTAATTAAGAAGTTTCCTGGGTGTGGGTCGGCATGTACTTTTCTTAATTCATGAATCTGAAACATATAAAAGTCCCATAGAGCTTGGCCTATTTTGTTGGCTAAGTTTTGGTCTTTGTTCGTTTTAGAAAACTCAGATAAATGCACACCATCCATCCAATCCATTGTAAGAATTCTATCTGTCGAAAACTCTTTATAGTACTTCGGGAATATTAAGTTTGGAATATGGCCGCAAGCATTAGCTACTTCTTCACTTTGCTTTAGCTCTAAGAGGTAATCGGTTTCTTCTTCTAGCTTGGTTTCTACTTCTTTAAAATATTTCTCAGAGTCGGCTCCTTTTAAATTAAACATTCTTACCGCTATCGGCTTAACTATGGCCAAATCAGACGATATGCTATCTGCTACACCTGGATATTGGATTTTTACAGCGAGCTTCTGACCGTTTTTAACTGCTTTATGCACTTGACCTATGCTGGCGGCATTCACAGAGTTTTCTGAGAATTTGTCAAATATTTCAGTTGGATTCTTTCCAAAATACTTTCTGAAGGTTTTCCTAACCAAAGGGGCAGAGAGCGGAGGAACACTAAACTGAGATAACGAAAACTTCTCCACATAAGCACTTGGAAGAAGGTTTTTCTCCATGCTCAGCATTTGAGCGGCTTTTAAGGCACTTCCTTTTAAATCCTTTAAACCATCATAAATATCTTCGGCATTGCTAGCATTGAGTGCCTCTTTATCCAATTCAGGGTCTATTAGTTTAGAACCGTAGTATTTGATGTAATTACCACCAACTTTTACACCCGTTTTTACCAATTTGGCTGCACGACTTATTTTTCCTGTAGGAATACTGTCAATTGTTTTCATATTACGAAATGGCTTCTTTGTAAAGAAATTTACCTAAATCAATCACCGACTTTAATGGTGGATTATCCGCCAATTCAAAGGTGGCATTGATGGCTTTTTCTATAAAAATGTCTGTTTTTTCAAAACTTGGAGATTCGTCTTTTGCCCAAAAACGCATAATGAAAAGTAACTGAGCCCATGCCGTTTCTTGAAAAGTTTGAGCCTTTAGCTTTTCTAAGTTTTTAACGTCAGTACTAATGTATTGGGCAAATACTTCTTTGGCGTAAGCTTTAAAGTTAATTCTTAAGTCCTGAAGTTTGCCTAGTTTGTCTAACTCTTTTGGTGTTGACGGTAAAGCTTGCAGCACATAGCTTCTGTTAGCGGTTAAGAGTTCAAAGAACGTAAAATAGAAACTTAATAACTGTTCTTTAGGAGCATAACTTTGATAAGCTTCGTTTGCATGAAGCATTTCTAAGGTTTTTTGAAAAAATGCGGAGAAAACTGCTTTTTCCACAGCTTTGAAAGAGGCGTATTCGGCATAAAAGTCCGATTCCTCCATTTTATTTTCTTTGCAGAAAATGTAGATATTCTCAGGAGCTGAGCCATGCTCAAGCATCCAGTTCATATAAAGGTCAATGATAGATTTTTTAGATTTTGCCATGTTTCTGAGGTTTATTAAAGAAACACCCTAAAAATCTAAATAGTTTAACAAAGTTCGTTTTTATTTAAACAAAATTATAATGAACCACCAAACTACTGCGTATAAGTTATCAATATTTTGAGTGGTTTATCGATGACATTTGCGGAGTTGTTCACCATTGTTTTAATCACCACGTTGGTAGAGTTAAAATAGTAATCATATTCGTAGTTGGGACCACCATGATAGTTAGGAGGGACCCAATTTTGGACACTACTATTTATATAAACTGATACATTGATTATTTTGGTCGCATTTAAACCATGTGGAATACTTTTTGTTCCATTTTGGCTTGCTGGCGAAGTGTCTATTATAGTTTTTAATTTAATGGCGGGGGATTCTTCACCTAGTTGTGTGAAGCCTGCGGTGTTTACATTTTCTGTCACTTCTAGATTGCCATTAACTTTAAGACTATCGTCTTCAAAATTACCATAGATAAGAGGTGTTTGTGAACTTGAGTTTTCTATGTAAAGGCGGTTGCTCCTTGTCTCATTTCCTCCAGCTTCATTCCCTATAAAAACATTTCCTTCTCTAGTTTGGTAAGGCTGGAAAGAATTGTATTGATTTAAAGCCCCAGCTTTATATCCAATGTAAACATTTCTGTTACCCAAAGTGTCCGAAGCCCCGGAATAGGTGCCTAGGAATAAATTATAGCTTCCAGAACGTAGTCTATTTCCGGCTTGATGGCCAATAGCGGAATTATAATTTCCTATTTCGTTTCGTCTTAGAGCTTCAAAGCCAATCGCAGTATTGTTCTGACCGCTAGTGTTCTCCTTTAAAGTATTGTAACCTAAAGCAGAATTTCCTTCTCCAGTGGTGTTATCTGTTAATGCATACGAGCCAACTCCGGTATTTTCGGAAGCGTCTATGTTAGAGAATAAACTATAATTACCAAATGCGGTATTATTTGAGCCTGATAAATTATTACGTAAGGATGAACTGCCTAATGCTGTATTTTTGGGGCCAGTTGTGTTGTATCGAAGTGCATTATAGCCGATCCCTACATTAGAATGTCCCCCATCCGGTACGCTATAGCCAAATCCGCTAGGTGTTAGAAACGAATAATTATTAATTCCTGCATTTTTACCAATGAAGAGGCTATAGTAGCCATGCTCTAAATGAAAAGTACTTGTGTCCATAACTCCAATTTCTTTTCCTTTAATGTGAAATCGGATTTTATCGTTGTCTGGTATTTGTTCCACTTCTACTCTTGTGTCATTATCTGCATCATGCAGTTTATTGGCTTTAACGCCTTCATCAGGAGTTAGAATAACAGACTGGGCAAAGCCAATTTGAATGGTAAATATTAAGAATAAGAATGTCTTTAATAGATGGCTAGTTTTCATATTGCATTTTAAAGCAATTATGAAAAAAACACTATTTAAAACTTAGTGTTTTATTTTACGGCATGGCTTATAAGAATAATGGGCCTATTTTAAATCTACTGGCAATACCTGATTACTTAATAATTCACCAAACAGCTCCCATCTTTTTTGAGGATTGTCGGCCGTTCCTCCTTTGCTTTCTATGTAGTTTTTAACTAAATCTTTACCGTAGTTATAATTGATAACATAGCTTCTATACTTCTTGGTAAAAGCTATTCTTTGTTTTGCCTTCTCTGGGCTGTAAAAACCATATTTGATTAGATAGTCAATTCCTTCTCGGTCTGTCATGGTGCCGTTTAGTACGCCTCTAGCTACCTCATTTCCTGCATAATTTAACTCACCCACTAGTTCTAGGGCATTAAAATATTTTGTTATACCTGTGGTATCTAAGCCTGCTAATGGTAGGAGGACCTCTTTAGCAAATGTGATTTTATCTGTCCCAGGAAAAGCAACGTCAATGCCGTAATTGGCAGAGCCTTCGGCAATGAGCGACTGTGGACTGAAAAGCGGGTAAATGCTGGTTTCAATAAGACCTTGTTTATTATAGAGGTTTTCTTCTAATAACATATTAAAAACATGATGACCAGGGTAAGACTCGTGGCTACCCACGTCAATAACTCGCTCAATAGAAATAGGAAAGTCGGTGTTTATTTGAATCAGAGAAGTGAAATTTCCTTGATACCAGTTATAGCCACTCCAAGCCTTATCGTTCACAAATTCCAAACTGAAATTTTCATTTTCAGGAATAGGGTAGTGCTCGTGCGTTCGTTTTCTGGCTTCGGCAATGGCGGCTTTCATAACCGTATCTAATTTCTCTACTGGAATGACAAATCGGCTAGCCAAGTTTTGAAAACGTTCTTGTAAAGTGCCTTCTCCATGTAAAAAGACCTCAAGTTTTTCAATGGCTTTTTCAAAGTGAGCCGTGTCATAATGAGGAGCTTCCACACCAAATAAAGCCATAGATTCTACATCAAAATCAGAGGTTTCTCCGCCAACTATTCTCACACGCTCGGCATAGGCGTTTAATTGAGCACTGATGTAATTGGCTCTTTTGATGTTGATGCTATCTTTTTCAGAACTTATATAGCCCTCGAAGCTGTTTTGTAGCGAAATAATCTTTTCTAAAAACTCATCTTTAGGAAAAGCTTCATATTCTACAACTTCAGGCTTTAAACTATCGGGGCCATAATATGCATCCACAAAATCTGCATCTTGTTGGCCTATTTCCAAACCTAGCTTTACGTATTCTGTGGCTAGTTTGTCTAGTGCTGGTTTGGTGTTTGGTTGGGTTTGGCAGGCTGTTAGGGCCATTAGGAGAATTAGGATGTTTTTCATCCTGCTAAGTTAGGGAGTATTTAGATTTTTATGAATTTCCAGAGCCTCTCCACCTCCAAAAAGCATACTTCGTCCTGTTCCGATTTTCCTTGTCGCCATAGACTAGAATTTTATCTGCAATGTCATTACCGCCAATTGCGGCCAACTTATCTAAGTTTTCAAAAAGGTTTGGCATGACTGTGGAGGTGGCTTTTATTTCAATGATATTATAGGCGTCTGCATTGCTTTGTAAGAGGTCTACTTACCAATTTGCATAAGGTCAAATAGGAAGAAGTAACTGAAAAAACACGAGGGATGCCCAAGCTAACCTACAACCTCCAAATCCCCATTCCGCCATCAGGAGCTATCATTTGACCCGTGCAATAAGGGATTTGGCCTGTGGCCATAGCGGCGACAAGTGTGCCAATATCTTCTGGTGTACCCATTCTTCTTTCTGGGATGATGCCGTCAGAAGCTAGTTTTTCGTATTTGTCTTTTACCACGGTGGTCATATCTGTAGATATTACGCCGGGCTGTACCTCATAAACAGGTATGCCAAATTCGGCCAGCTTTACAGCAAAAGATGTACTCATTATACTTAAACTAGCTTTTGCCATGCAGTATTCTACTCTGTTTGTAGAGGCTGTTCTGGCAGAGATAGAGGTGATATTTATCATACAAGCCTCAAAGTTAGGGTCTTTCTCTTTTCCCGCTATGAGTTCTTTAACGGCCAGTTGGCTCATGAAAAAAGTACCCTTTTGCACTATGTTCATCATGTAGTCGAAGTTTTCTTCGTCTATCTCGAGCATGTCTTTTCTAACCTTTGGAGCTACTCCTGCATTATTGACCAAAACATTCAATTGCCCGTAATGCTCTTTGATTTTCCTGACAATACTTTCTCTGTCTTCTGCTTTAGAAATATCGCCTTGGCAGTAGATTACATCTTGACCGTAAGCTTTTAATTCATTTAAAACTTCCTTTACGCCACTTTCGTCTCTTACGCCGTTTATGGCTAAGTTATATCCTTTTTCGGCTAATGCTTTGGCTATGCCTAGGCCTATTCCTCGGCTTCCTCCGGTTATTAGTGCTACTTTCATTTTTTTGATTTGAGCCATTAGCTTTTAGCTATGGGCTTTTTTTCTTATGTATTTAATATCCAGTGACAATGCTACAATGTGGAAATGTTTCAATGCTCAAACAGTTGTCTAATTTATCTCTTGTATCATTTACTCCTTAGAGCATTGAAATATTAATTCTAGATTTTTTTCCTGCTATCATCGAATCCTAAGAACAATGAATATTTAAAGGAGGCACTACATCTTACTTCTAATTTCCTTCACCACTTTTGCTTCTGGCATTGCTTTGTAATACGGGTCTAGTGGGAAACAACCTGAGATAAGGCCGTTTCTTGGTCCTGTGGTACAGTCGGAGAAAGTTCTACAGATTTTATTCCTTTTCACTACTTCGCCTTTGATAATATCTGCTGGCATTTCAGGGTAGCTTAGTACCATTCTTCCAAAACCGACCATGTCTGCCTTTTTATCATCTAGCACACTTTGGGCTACGTTCGGCAGCCATTCTTGTAAATAGGAGTAGGCAGAACCAATGATTACCATCTCAGGAAATTGTGCCTTTATTTGTGCAGTTACATTTATTTGACGAGCCACGCCAATAAGTGGGTCTTCAGGTGGTAAATAACCATCAGAAGGAGGGAAAATTGCCGGCCTGGTAAGGTGCGGGTTATAATAAGGGCTTCCGCCAGTTACGCATATTAGCTCTATACCTAAGTCTTGGGCTAGTTTGATAAACTGAAAAGTCTCCTCCAACTCTTCTGAAAGGCCATCTGGAGTGCCAGAGAAAGCATATTTATAGCTTTTCTTATCATTGAATGGTTCTCCAAAACCATCTTCATCTGCTTTAAAAGGAATCCAGTCAAAAGCACTTAGTCTTATGCCCATTTGCAAGCCCGGTGCCGCTGCTTTTATACCAGCCACAATATCTCTTAAGAAACGAGTTCTGTTTTCCATGCTTCCGCCATATTTACCAGGGCGGTCATAAGACGAAAGGAATTCGTGGCCTAAATAACCATGGCAATGTTTGACGTCAACAAAGTCAAAACCTGCTTTTTGTGCTAAAACCGCAGCTTTAACATAGTCTTGAATTAAGCCGTCAATATATTCGTCAGTAAGGATTGGGTAGTCTTCTCCTAAACCTTGTTTTTCATTTAATACAGGATGGTAGTACAAGATTTTAGGCTCCATCTTGTGTTTGTCGTTCGGTTTACAAAACCTACCTGAGTGCGTAAGCTGAAGACCTACCATTAAATCAGAGGTATCTCCAAACGCTGCTTCATGCTCTGTATAAAGCATATTGTGGAGGTCCTTGAAATCGTCAAAGTTGGCTTCGTTAATCATCAACTGATTAGGGTTGGCTCTTCCTTCTGGATTTACCGCTACGGCCTCACAGCCGAAAAGTAATTTTGCACCACTAAGGGCAAAGTTCTTCCATCTTCTTATGGTATGCTCTGTAGGTTTTCCGTCGGTGGTTCCGTCCCAGCCTTCCATGGGAAGTATGCAAAAGCGGTTACCTATTTCAGAACCAGATTTTAGTTTGATTTTTTCTGCAAAAACAGAAGAATCTCCAGAGTCCACGTCATGACTAAATGGTAGGTCTGCTCCAATCTCGTTTAAATGCCCTGTGAATTTTTCGGCTGTTTTAAGCTGAGCTATTTTCGGATATTTCGCTTTGTTCTTCTTACTCATTTGTTTCTAAATTCTTCGATACAGTTAAAAAACGCATAATCTGGCTTGCCTTTAATCATTTTATCAATGTAAATGGCAAGTTCTCTGACGTGGTAGTCGCCCCACATACTTGATTCGTGGCAGGCTATTGTTTGCCCTGCTGGCACATTATCCCAACCATTAGGTTCATGATAAATACTATGTAGCAATATGCCTTGATGGCTTTTTTCTTCAGAAATATAAGGGCTGCTTAAAAGAGCTTTTGAGGAGGTTAGGCCAGCCTTAGTGTATTTGTCGTCATTCAGGATTTTACCTAATCTTAGTAAACCTTGGGCTGCTATGGCCGCTGCGGTACTGTCAATAGGCTCATAAGCATTATATGGGTCAGAGTCTACGGTTTTGTAATCACCAAGCTTATATAGGTTTGGTGCTCCTGTATCCCAATATGGTATGCCATCTTTGGCCGTGTTTTCAATGAAGAAGTCGCAAGTGGCTTTAGCTCCCTTTTCTAAAAGGGCAATCAACTCAGATTTAGGATAGGCTTCTGGAAAAGCACTTTCTGGTATTTTATGAAAGAATTCTAATTCTTCTGCAAAACCACAAACTGCCCAAGATAAACCTCTGGTCCATGTGGTGAATCCACTAAAACCTTGCTGAGCATTTGGTGAACGGAAGTTACCATCATTGACATTGAAAATGCACTCATGTGCCGTGCGTCCCCAATCGTCGTATTTGTCTCTGCCTTCATTATAATAAACATTGTATTTGGCGGTAGCCATAATATGTTTAATGCCTCTTTCTAGAAGACTTATAATTTGGTCATTTTCTCCTTTAAACTGATGTCCCATAAAATGACTCAGCATTAAAATCCTTACCGACCTTATAGTATCCACAAAAAGCGAATGTGGACCATTAAAAGAGTAGATATAGCCGCCGTCTTTTATGTCGGTCCATCTGGCTCCTTGTACAGTTCCACTTACTTTAAGAGCCATTTTATAATATTCGGCCTCCCACTCATTGTATGGGATTAGGCCGTCATTCATGAATCTTAAAAGATTTCCATAGGTAGAAATATTATTAAAACCGTGGTCATGAACACCGATGTGGGTCAAGTGAGAACCCATTTTATTTATGGTGTTGTCTTTTCCAATTTTGAGAAACTGCTCGTCGCCGGTGGCTTCAAACTGAAGTAGGGCAGAGCCGTATTGAAAACCTTCGGTCCATTCTGTCCAGCCTCTTGAAGAGTATTTTCCATTGACCGTGAAAACGGGAGCTCCGTTAGAACTATCGTAGTTTTTTTCAATATCAATTATCTTTTGTCCAGATAATTCCCAGAAGTCGGAGAGTTTAGATTCTAAATCGCTAGGGTTGAGGTTGTAATCAATTTGCATTGATAATGCGTCTTTTATTTAAGTGAAAATTTAGCTTCAAACCACTATGAGTTTCCATGGATAATAAATCCAAGGCTTAATTGACAAGCTAGTCAATGTTAATTTTCTTATAGAGGGTTGAAACAGTGCTCTAAGTAATTAAAAAAATGGCAGACTTCATGGGTTTAAGTATTGAAATGTTTTTTTTCAATAGTCCAAAAAAGAAAAAAGCAACATAGTATTACTATGCTGCTTTTTAGTATTAAGAGTATGAGGTGGTCAAAATTACCTACTCATAAACATATTTCTCTTTTTATAAATATCTAAAAAGAACTCGTCTTTCAGGTCATCAATGAAGAAAATCCCTTCTCCTGTCGACTTCATTTCAGGTCCTAGCTCTTTGTTTACATTAGGAAACTTATGGAAAGAGAAGACTGGTATTTTGATAGCATAACCTTTTTTGACAGGATTGAAATCAATGTCTTTTACTTTCAATTCACCTAGCATAACCTTAGTGGCATAGTTTACATATGGCTCTTGGTACGCTTTGCAAATAAAAGGAACAGTTCTAGACGCTCTAGGATTTGCCTCAATGATATAAACGATTTCATCTTTGATGGCAAATTGAATATTGATTAGACCTTTGGTATCAAGAGCTATCGCAATTCGTTTGGTATATTCCTCTATTTGATTCATCACATTTTCTGACAAATCAAAGGCAGGTAATACCGCATAAGAGTCACCAGAGTGAATTCCGGCAGGCTCAATGTGCTCCATAATACCAATGATGTAGGCATCTTCACCGTCGCAAATGGCGTCGGCTTCGGCTTCTACAGCACCTTCTAAGAAATGGTCAAGAAGGATATTATTATCAGGGATGTCATTCAAAATTTTAACAACATGCTGTTCAAGTTCTTGCTCGTTGATAACAATCTTCATGTTTTGACCTCCTAGTACATAAGAAGGACGAACCAATAAAGGGAAACCAAGCTCCTTAGATACTTCTACTGCTCTATCCGCGGTTCTTACCGTTGTGAATTTTGGATATGGAATATCAAGCTCTACTAATTTTTCAGAGAACCTTCCTCTATCTTCTGCAAGGTCTAGAGCTTCCCAAGATGTACCAATAATTTTGATACCGTATTTGGTCATTTTTTCAGCCATCTTAAGGGCTGTTTGACCGCCTAACTGTACTATAACACCTTCAGGCTTTTCATGCTGAATGATATCATATACATGCTCCCAGAAAACTGGCTCAAAGTACAGTTTATCTGAAATATCAGGGTCGGTAGAAACCGTTTCAGGATTACAGTTAATCATGATGGTTTCATAACCACATTCTTTTGCGGCTAAAACTCCATGAACACATGAGTAATCGAACTCAATTCCTTGACCAATTCTGTTTGGACCAGAACCAATTACTAAGATTTTCTTTTTATCAGAAACTATAGATTCGTTGTCAGGGTTATCCTGCGTTACATTAAACGTACTATAGTAATATGGAGTTTCGGCAGGGAACTCGGCCGAGCAGGTATCTACACACTTATAGGCTCTTTTGATGCCCATTTCTAGCCTTTTGGCAGAAACCTCACTTTCAAGGCAATGTAACAAATGAGCTATTTGCCTGTCGGCATAACCTTTTTGCTTTGCTTCTAGTAAAAGATTAGAAGGTAAATCAGCTAGCTTGAAAACTTCAATTTGTTTTTCTAATTGAATAAGTTCTTCAATTTGATGCAAGAACCACTTGTCAATTTTACTTAATTTCTGAATTGTATTGAAAGATAATCCAGCTTTAAAAGCGTCATAAATATGGAAAAGCCTATCCCAAGAAGGGTGCTCTAAACTTTCTTTAAGAGCCGCTTGGTCTCTTAATTCTTTTCCATCTGCTCCTAATCCGTTTCTTCTAATTTCTAAAGATTGACAGGCTTTTTGTAAGGCTTCTTGGAAGTTACGTCCAATACCCATGGCTTCACCTACGGCCTTCATTTGAAGTCCTAATTTTCTATCTGCTCCTTTGAATTTATCAAAATTCCATCTTGGAACTTTAACAATTACATAGTCTATAGCAGGCTCAAAAAACGCCGAAGTACTCCCAGTAATAGGGTTTGTTAATTCATCTAAATTATATCCAATGGCTAGCTTTGCAGCTATTTTGGCAATTGGGTATCCTGTGGCCTTAGATGCTAGTGCCGATGAACGGCTCACACGTGGGTTAATCTCAATCCCAATTAATTGGTCATCATCTGGGCTCAAAGAGAACTGTACATTACAGCCTCCGGCAAACATCCCTATTCCATTCATCATTTTGATGGCCATGTCTCGCATGTGCTGGTAAACGGTGTCTGGAAGTGTCATGGCAGGAGCTACAGTGATAGAATCACCCGTATGCACGCCCATGGCGTCAAAGTTTTCAATGGTACATATAATGATTATGTTACCAATGTTATCTCTTAGTAGCTCTAGTTCGTATTCTTTCCAACCTAGGATAGATTGCTCCACAAGTACTTCATGTACTGGAGAAGCGTGTAAACCTGCATTAAGGGCTTTGTCAAAATCTTCAGCAGAATTTACAAAACCACCACCATAGCCACCCATGGTAAACGAAGGTCTAATTACTAAAGGGAAACCAATTTCTTGGGCAATTTCTTTTCCTTCTAAGAATGAGCGTGCTGTACGTCCTTTACAAACGTTAACACCTAGTTCATTCATTTTTAAACGGAACTTTTCTCTGTCTTCAGTAGTCTCAATGGCGTCAATATCAACACCAATCATCTCTACATTGTATTTTTCCCAAAGCCCAGCTTCGTCACAATCGATAGCTAAGTTTAGGGCAGTTTGACCACCCATAGTAGGCAAAACAGCATCAATAGGTTTCCCCATTTCTACGTGTTTTTCGAGAATTTCTTTAATGTATTTCTTTTCAAGAGGCTTTAAATAGACATGATCCGCGTTTAATGGATCCGTCATAATGGTAGCAGGATTTGAGTTAATTAGCGAAACTTCAATTCCTTCTTCTCTTAAAGAACGAGCGGCTTGAGAGCCAGAGTAGTCAAATTCACAAGCTTGACCTATAATAATAGGACCAGAGCCGATAATCAAGACTGATTTCAGATTGGGATTTTTTGGCATTTTTTAGAGGAGGTATTTCGATTTATTCATCGAAGCCCAAAGTTAAAGGATGTTTTTGTTTCTTTATAATATTGGTTGGGTTTTTGTATAAATTCATGTAGATGGCGTAAAATTTCCATCCAATAGTTGGACAATTCCAATTTGAATCGTTTCTTTTGCAACATTAATTCTTTAATAAGATAATGCTTCCTATAAAAATCAAAACATCACTTATTATTATAATAAGTTTACTCAGTTCGTATTCGGTATTTGCTCAAGGCGAGGTTTCCATCTTGCCCGTGTATAACCCGTCGCACCTTCAGATAAAAGTTACCGCAAATGGCAAGTCTTTAAACAATGTCAAAACTATTGATATTAGTGATAAGGATATTGAATTTAAAGCATTTTCTGTGGGTAATGATTCTGGCTCAGAATTAGTTATTCCTAAAATAGAAGTTGACCTAGTTAGAGGAGGTAGGCTAATAGCATCCGAAACTATAGGGGAGAAAGGAAATATTAGTTCTATATTAGAAATAGCCCAGAATAACGATGTAATACGGTTTCTAGTAAACGGAATCTATATTAAAAATGCTTTTGAGAAGTTAGAATTGTATTCTATGGGTACGGTGAACTTGATTTATTCAATTGCGGAACAAAGTAAATTAGAGTATTAAAACTTAGACGGGTCAATAGGCTCTACTAAAATTACATCTTCTTTATCTACCATTACTTGACCAGCTAAAGAACCTTTTACTTTTCTTACGAACTTTTTTGGAGTGTAGGCCACGGGCACCATACTGTCATTTTTTCTTTTAGAAAACCATGCAGCTAAACTGGCTGCTTTTTCTATGACGTATACCGGTGTCCTTGTACCTGGATGTTCTTTTATAATCACATGCGAACCTGGTACATCTTTAGCATGAAGCCAAAGGTCATTTTTTGAAGCATACTTTAAAGTGAGGAGGTCGTTATTTTTGGAGTTTTTACCAATTAGTATTTTAAAACCATTTACTTCAAAGTGTTTGAAAAGCTCTTCTACGCCTTTATCTTTTTTCTTCTTTTCTACCAAGTCTTCTTTTTTAGCAAATTTCCTTAGCTCACGAAGTGAAACTTCTTCTTCTAGGCTTTCAAGGTTTGCCTGAAGTTCTTCTAACTCTTTTTCTCTTTTGGCAATATTCTTTTCTAAAAAGTCAATTTCAATTTTCTCTTTCTTAGCTTTTCTGTAATAGTTCTCAGCGTTTTTTTGAGCAGAAAGGTCTTTCTTTAGTTTTATGGTGATAGGCTCATTGTTGACAAAATCCAATAACTCTACCGAAGTAGCCTTAGGCGGAATGGCATGAAGGTTAGCCATCAAAATATGACCAATGTCTTGGTTACTAGTTGCAAGAATTATTTGGTCAAGCCTTTGATTGGCTTGTTTTAGGTATTGCTCACAGCCTTTTATTGATTTTTGAATTTTTCTTTTGAGCTGCGTCTTTTCAGAATCTAGCTGGGTCACCTGCATTTTCTCTACGAAATATGCATTTGCTGCTGCAATAGGGTCATCAAAGGTTTTTAAAACTTCACCTACTTCTAATAAGGAGAGTTGAAGTCGGTCGTTTATTCTAATCAAATAAAACTGACCTATGTTCAGAACACTATTGATGTCTTGAACCAATGCCCAGTCTTGTTCTAAGTCACCGCTACGTTTTTCTTTGAAAACCTTTTGGGGTAATTTCCCCCAAGTAGGGTAGACTTTAAATACATCGCCATCCGCCGCCTCAAAAACCTCAAAAGAAGCGGTATTTTCTTGACTGAAATCTGTAATTTTTAAATCAAAATCCTGTTTGAGCGTATTATTAAAAAGATGGAGTAATTCGTCATTCTGATATGCCAGAATATTACAGCGATTTCCAAACATCTTGAAGACCATTACTTTTTGATTGCTTAAATAAACAGCAAAGGCCCTTTCATTGTCAAAAACTTCAACCTTTTCAACCGTTTCATTCAATAGTTCTTTGAAAAGGTCGATGGAATTTCTTTTAGCCCTATGGAAAACCTCCGTGAAGTATAAACCACTATGGCTTGGTAAAACGGAGCATTTGATGAAAAAGTCTCGTTCAGGATTACCGAAACCTATCACCATCTCATCTTTTTCCTGACTGAAACAAGACAGTAATTCTAGGCCTGCCATTTTTTCATGGAGACTCGGTACTAAATGTTTAAAGAAATGATAATTACAATGCATTGGTTTCTTTTAGAATTCCTTCTTTCATGGCGTATTTTGATATTTTAATAGTATTCATACCAAAATTTTGAATCAAATAACGGATTAAGCAAACCGCCACCACTATCATTTCTACTCGTAGTTCTATCATGCCAGGAATAGCCATTCTCTCTTCTCTGTTAAGAGTCAAGAGTTTCTCATAAATGTCAATAAACTCTTCCATGGGGTAGTCAAATCCTACTTGGTTTTCAGGCGTAGCTTCTCCTGTTTTTTTGAAGTAATACATGTTGTTTAAGGTATCATAACTTCCAGAAGAACCCACCATAATGGCAGGGGAATATTGATGGCAGGCATTCGCCAATGGCAATAATTTTTCTCTAAGGTAATCGTCAAGTTTATTGACCGAAGTATGAGGAATAGGGTCTTTGTCCATGAATAATTCCATCATTCTCTGGCCGCCTATTTCTAAACTCTTTTTCCAAAGAACGCCAGCCTCATTACAAATAATAAATTCTACACTTCCGCCGCCTATGTCTACTATCAAATTATTATCCTTAATAAAGACGGCTTGGCTTACTCCTTTATAAATCAATTCTGCCTCACGGTCTCCTGATATTACCTGAACCTTTATTCCGGTAGCATCTTCAATAGCTTTTAGGACTTCAGCTTGGTTGCTGGCACTTCTAAGGGCGGAGGTGCCAAAAGCGAAGATTTGATTTAAGGGAATATCAGATTCTACAATCTTATCTTTAAACTCAGTCAAAACTGCTACGCCCCTTTCTATGCCGTCTTTAGTGATAATTCCTTGATTAATGCCTCCCATACCTATTTTGGCAGCTTTGGAGGTTTTGAACAAAATGTTGTTTTGCTGGTCTACTATAAGTAAGTGGAACGTGTTGGTTCCTAAATCTATGATTGCTCTTTTCAATGGAATTTCTTTAATGGAACTGCGAATTTAGAGCTAATCCGTTTTACTTTTTAGAAAAGCTTAAGCTTTTGCCATCATCGCTTCAATATCTTCAGTTTCTATGGGGATATCTGCACCTAAGTCGATGTTTCCTTTTTCTGTAATCAGAATATCGTTTTCCAGCCTGATTCCGATTCCTTCTTCCATAATATAGATGCCAGGCTCACAAGTGAAGAGCATGCCAGCTTTAAATTCTGCATCTTTAGGCCCTACATCATGTACATCTAAACCTAAATAGTGCGACACGCCATGCGGGAAGTACTTTCTATATAAAGGTTTTTTCGGGTCTTGGGCCTTTATTTCTTTTTGGGTCAAAAGTCCTAAAGAAATAAGCTTTTTTTCCATGTAACTAATTGTCTCCTTTCTCAGGTTCGCCATGGTGTTTCCTGCTACTATTCTCTCTTTAGAAAACTTAAAAACAGCTAGGACGGCATTGTAAACCTCTTTTTGCCTTTTGGTGAATTTTCCATTGACGGGAAAACACCTTGTAATGTCAGCATTATAATTGCCGTATTCGGCACCAAAATCCAATAAAACTAAGTCGCCATCTTGACAAATTTCATTATTGCTAATATAATGAAGTACGCAGGCATTTTTGCCAGAAGCCACTATCGGTTGAAAAGCATGCCCCCTTGATTTGTTCAGCAAGAATTGATAGGTCAGTTCTGCCTCTAATTTATATTCAGGGATGCCTGGTTTTAGTTTTTCAGCAAAAACTTGCAAGGCTTTTTTACTAATAGAAATAGCCTTTTTGATTTGTGTTAGTTCTTCTGGCTCTTTAATACTCCTGAGTTCCCAAAGAATAGGAGCTAGTTTTTTGGGTTTCTTGACACCAAAGGCCTTACGAATCCATTTGTTGAACTGAATATTTTCAGAAATAAAATCTTCGTTTTTGCCAGTGTGCTCATTTGAGTTTAAGTAAACCTTGCAAGCAAGGTCAATGTTTTCATCAAGGAAGTCGTCAATTTCGTCAGACCATTTGACCGTTTTAATGCCACTTAATTCTTGTGCTTGCTCTTTTGAAAGTTTTTCACCTTCCCAAATTTTAAGATGCTCGTTGGTCTCTCTTATAAAAAGAATTTCCCTGAACTTCTTTTTAGGATGGTCAGGGAAAAGTAGGAGGTAAGTTTCTTCTTGGTCTATACCTGTTAAGTAGAATAAGTCTGAGTTTTGTTTGAAACCCATTATCCCATCTGCATTAGTTGGCAGCACATCATTTGATGTCAATAAAGCTATGCTGTTCTTTTTTAAAGCAGCTTTCAGCTTCTTTCTTTTTTTGATGTAAAGCTCTTTTGGGAGGGGAGTGTAACGCATATTTTGTACTTGAGTTTCTACCAAATTATTTCTACATCCTTATATCTTTTAAAAACCGAGTCTCTTGAAATCAGTTTGATTTTTTCAATCTTTGATTGACATAGGATTATCCGGTCAAAAGGGTCCTTATGGATATTTTCTAATTTATTTAAAGCTAGAATATGTTTGAAAGTAATAGGTAGCGTTTTAATTTGATTAAGATTTAGAACCTCAGCTAGTTCTTCGAATGAGATGCCCAGTTGAAGTTTTCCTAAATTTATTTTAAGCCCAATTTCCCAAATACTAGCTATACTTACATAGCATTCGTTCTCAGTATCTGTAATGATTTTTTGAATCTTCTTGGGCATTTCTTTACTCCCAGAAAGAAACCAAATAAGAGCATGGCTATCTAAAAGGTAGGGGGTATTCATTACATATATTCCTTGAAATCCTCTAATGGCTCATCAAAGTCATTGGTCATGGAAATCTTCCCTTTTAAAACACCAAATTGCCTGTTTTTTGATGACTTCGGCTCTCTATCCATTTTAAACTTTAAAAACTCTATAAAGTCTAAAACTTCTTTTTTTAAATCGCTAGGAAGAGATTCCAATTGAGTATAAAGACTTAAATTTTCCATATTCAAAGTTAGTAAAAAGGAAGGAAGAATCAATTCATTATTTTACGCCTACAAATCACTATCCTCGTTAACTCTCAAAACCATTAAACCAGAATGCTTTTTGATTCTATCTAGGTATGACTGTAATGTTTCATCTGAGATAACAATCTTTTTCTCTTCTGAAGAAGCATGCATGAAATGAAGTTGGTCACCTTTCCAGTAAGCTAGACCTTCATGGTTTACATCAAGTCCGCCAATGTTAGAAGTAAAAGCTAAAATATCTCCATTTTGAATTCCTTCTGCCACATCAGCAAGGTTTTCTTTTTTGATTTCATGGAATTCATATCTGCTTACCGCTTTTTCCATAGTTTTTATCTGATTCCAAACGGCATCGTTTGTCTTGAAAGCAGGATAGTATTGACGGTGGGTGCTCATGAAGTTGATAGGCTTTGGTGCTGCTTCACCTAGTTCAGGTGTTAAATCTGTTACTACGCCGTTCTTTTCAGCCAATTTTGCCCACTCAAAAAAGTAATGTACTCTAGACGCATACCCATTAATCTCACCATCTCTATAGCGTAGGTACTGAATCTCTTCTTTTAAGTTATCTAGACCAGTATCGTCATACTCTGATGTTAGCACCATGGCAAGCATTGTTTCTACAAAAGTGTAACAATCAAAGCCATCAAGTCTACAAATTAAAGCTTCTTTTGGAGCTTCAAGCGTACCACCAATATATGGACGGCCAAGGAATTTCTTCCCGATTTCAATCATCTTATCTCCTCTTGTTTCTGAGGTAAGGTTTGATGTAAAGTCTTTTACTAATTTCTCGTCAGCAGACTGTGAAAGAGCAGTTTGACCTATGAAAAGACATAGGAAAAAAACGAAGGTGTTTGTTGTTTTCAATTGAAACGATTTGTTGTTAATTTATTAAAAGGAAAATCACCGAAATATTGTGCAAATATACTTCAAATATTAGTTGATAATTTCAATTTGGGTTCAGCTTATTTTAGATTTAAAACCATCTCAAAACGGATTTTATATGCTAATTCCCTTGTACTTTTTTACCTTTGTGGCTTGTTTGGAAACCTAGGTTCGAAAACAAGCGTTTAAAGGAAATTTAGAAAGGTAATAAAATTGCCGAAACTGCTTGATTAGCAATGAGTAAAACAATGACACTGGAAGTGCTATCCAGTATAAAAGGTGCCGAGTCTTCGGAAGCCGTAGAGAAACTGTTTGAGGTTATCAAAGGAGCAAATACTACTTTAGATAATGCAAAGGGCGTGTCGGCTGTCAATTTAGACAGTCTTAGGCCTGATACGGTAATTGAAAGTTCTGAGATTGAAAAGAACTTAATCAAGGCTAATTTTCCAATTGAAAAGAATGGTTATTTGGTAGTTTCTAAAGTGATAGAGGAATAATTATGGAGTCAGAGATTTTAAAACTGCACAATGCCCTTTTGAATAAGGAAACTACTTGTGTGTCGCTCGTTCAGGGTAAATTAGATAGTTTGGCTGCCAGCACCAATAATTCAGCAAACTTTGTATTAACGGAAAAGGCTTTGGAAAAAGCGGCTGCTGTTGATGCAAAAATTAAGGAAGGTGAGTCAATCGGTCTTTTAGAAGGTATTCCTTTTGGATTAAAAGATGTTTATCTTTTGCAAGGGGAGCCTGCTTCTGCCAGTTCTGATTTTCTTAAAAAGTATATTTCGCCCTATACGGCTACTGCCATCCAAAAATTGATTGACGCAGGTGCTATTCCTATTGTCAAAGAAAACTGTGACAGTTTCGGGCACGGTAGTAGTACAGAGAATACGGTTTTTGGCTCTGCAAAAAATGCATTGGACGAAAATAAAGTAGCAGGTGGCTCCAGTGGCGGAAGTGCCGTAAATGTGGCTAAGGACTACACTACGTTTTCTATCGGTGGAGATACGGGTGGTTCGGTTCGTCAGCCGGCTGGTTATAATAAGGTTTATGGCTTGAAGCCTACTTATGGTAGAATTTCACGCTATGGCTTAATGGCTTATGCATCTTCTACAGACGTGGTAGGGGCTATTGCTAGGAACTTAGAAGATGTTAGAATAGTATTGAATGTGTTAAGCGGAAAAGATTATCATGACCAAACCACTATTGATTCAAAGCCAGTTTCAAAAGAAGTTTTAGGTAACACAGAAGATGCAAAGACTTTGAAAGTAGGGTACTATAAAAACTTTATAGAAACTGAAGCTATCCACCCAAATATCAAGAAGGACTTTCTGGCTTTGTTAAATAAGTTGAAAAGCGAGGGTGTTTCTGTAGAAGCTCTAGATTTTTACGAAAGTGATACACTGGTTTCTACCTACTATACCTTAGCTATGGCTGAAACAGCCTCAAATTTGGCAAGGTTAGACGGAACGAATTATGGTGATAGAAAAGATGGTAAAAACCTGAAAGAGATATACGCCCAAACGCGTTCTGATAACTTCACGGAAGAAACCAAAAGAAGAATAGTAGGAGGGAATCAAGTACTTTCTACGGGGCATTCAGAAGCTATTTATCTAAAAGCAAGAGCTTTAAGAGATGAGATTTCGGATAAGTTTTCTTCTGATTTTAAACAAGTTGATATCATACTATCGCCCGTTACACCTCAGCCAACACCTATAATTGGGGAAAACCTAAAGGACCCATTGGCCATGTATCTTTCAGATGCTTACACGGTTGGTTTTAGTTTGGGTGGCTTGCCTACACTAACGGTTCCGCAAGGAACTGAGACGGGTATGCAAATTACCGCTGATAAATGTGGAGAAGATAAAGTCTTACAATTCGCTAACTACATAAACAGCATTTAAACTTTGAGACAATGATGTAATGTTTCAATGCACCAATGATAAAATGGTTTAGTAATAAGGTTTAAATAAATATGGCATGAGTGAGAAAAGTGTTTTTATTGAGAAAATGAAGTCAAGAACAAAGAAGTTTGCTGTTGACGTAATTTTCCTTTGTGATACTTTGAAGAAAAATAAAGCCTCTTCGGTCATAACATATCAACTCGTGAAGTCTGCAACTTCAACAGGTGCGAATTATAGAGCAGCTTGTAGAGCAAGGTCAAAAAAAGAGTTTTTTAGTAAGATATGTATTGTAGAAGAAGAAGCGGACGAGTCTGAGTATTGGCTTGAAATTATACAAGACACCAGTATGACAGAAAGTAGTGCGGAATTAAATAGGCTTTTAATAGAAGCGAATGAAATTTCTCGAATCATAACAAAGGCTAAAGATACAACATACAACAGTTAAAGATGAATTATTTGAGCATTGATGCATTAATTCATTGAAGCATTAGAACATTGATGTTACCAAAACATAGATAATGGTACAAGATTTAGAAAAACAATTAGAGCAAGAGGGCCTTGAGGTAGTTATTGGCTTAGAAACTCATATCAGACTTAATACAAAGACTAAGCTTTTTTGTGCCTGCCCTAATACGGAGGCAGAAGAGCCTAATACCAATATTTGCTCTGTTTGTACGGGGCAAATGGGTGTTTTGCCAGCTATAAATAGTGAGGCCATAAGAAAAGCTATCATTTTTGGGAAAGCAGTGAATTCTACTTTTTCAAATGGTGTGATTTGCTGGGATAGAAAGCATTACGAATATCCTGATAATCCTAAGAACTTCCAGCTGACTCAGTTTCAAAAACCTATCATTCCTGATGGAGAAATAAACTGTTATAGAGATAACGGAACTACTTTTTCTGTACAGCTAGAGCAGGTGCACTTAGAAGAAGATGCTGCCAAAATGGTGCATGAGCGTAAGCAAACTTTGGTGGACTTTAACAAAGGCGGTGTGCCGCTTATAGAGGTAGTTACCAAACCTTGCATAAAAACCTTAAAAGACGCTGCGACTTATGCTCAATATGTACAGCGTATAGTGCAAAACCTAGGCATTTCTGAAGCTAACCTGGAAAAAGGAGAGTTTAAATCTGACGTTTCGGTTTCTTTAAGAAAGAAAGGCACCGATGTGCTAAACCCAAGAACAGAGATAAAAAACCTAAACTCCTTTAAGTTTATGGTAGAAGCTCTTAATGAGGAAGTTACAAAACAACTGGCTTATTATAAAGAGCATAAAGAACCAAGGCCCGACCAAACAACGGTACTTTGGGATGCAGATTTGAAGCAAACCAAGGTGATGCGTAAAAAGGAATTTGCTGCAGATTACCGTTACGCTTTAGAGCCAGATATTCCTTTTGTGAACATTGAAACCGAAGTAGCAGAAACGCAAGTTGATGAAAGACTTCTTCCTTTTGCCATAGAGAGCACATTGATAAATGGTGGTGTTAGACCTCAGGATGCGAAATTCTTTACTTCTGATTCGCTAAGGTCAGATATGTTTACGGCTATTAATAAAGAGCTTGATGATACAGCTTTTGTAGCCAAAACGCTTCTGAATAACCTGAAAACGGAAGAGTATTCGGCCATTGAAAATGCTGGTGACTTGGTTAATATTTTTGGTGCATTGCAATCTGGAAGTATTACACAGATTTTGCTTCAAAACGCTATCAAAGAATTGATTCAAAACCCAAGTTTTGATTATCAAACGTATTTCAAAGAGAACAGCATTTCAGACGATGCTTTAGTAGAAACCATTGCAAAGGTAATTACCGAAAATCAAGCTACTGCCGACGAAATTAAAGGTGGAAATCAAGGTAAGGCAGGGATTCTGGTAGGAAAAGTTTTACAAGTGGTTGGAAAAGGAGCGAACGGGAAAGTTGTTCGTGAAATGATTCTGACACAGCTGAATGCTGAAAAAATTGCAAGTGAAACTTCAGCCAAGGAAGCTAAGAGCACGGCTAACCGTCAAAAAGCAACGGACCTTGATGAAGATGTAAGATTTACAGATATAGTAGTAAAAGATAGATACAGAACGCATCAAATATCGCAGGTTTCCGAGCAGGTGCTTGACCAAGAAGTTACGCTTTCTGGCTGGGTAGCTAGTGTGAGAGACCACGGAGAGTTGGTGTTCATTGACCTTAGAGATAACTCCTATGAGGTTATGCAAATCAGGCTCGATAGAGCAAATATTGCTGAGATAGATTTGTTTGCGAAGCTAAAGCCAGAATCTGTTATCATGGTGACAGGTTCTGTTATCAAAAGACAAGAAGACGATTTTAACGCAGGAATTAGAACGGGTACTTTAGAGCTTAATGCTTCTGAATTAGAAGTTATTAATGCCGCTAGTACTTTGCCTTTTGAAATTAAGCGTGCCGCCAAAACTAGTGAAAACGTTCGTTTCAAATATAAATATTTAGACCATAGAAGTGCCGAAGCTCGTCAGGCCATTATTAATCGTCATAAGGTTATAAAGTTGATACGCGATGTGCTGGATACTGAGGAATTCATTGAGGTAGAAACTCCAATATTGACCGCAGGTACTGACGAAGGTGCAAGAGAATTTATAGTGCCTAGCCGGAAGTTTGCTGGTAAGTTTTATACACTTCCGCAGGCTCCACAGCAATTTAAGCAAATGCTGATGGTGGGTGGTTTTGAGAAATATTTCCAAATAGCCAGATGCTTTAGAGATGAAGATTCGCGTGGCGACAGACAGCCTGAGTTTACGCAGTTGGATATTGAGATGGCTTATGTGAGCATGCAAGACGTGATTGACATTAACACCAAACTATTTAATGAGGTGGTCAATAAAGTGTACGGCAAAAAATGGAAGTTGCATCCTTTCAAAGTTTTGACTTACAAAGAGTCGATGGATAAATATGGCTGCGACAGACCAGACCTTAGGTTTGGCCTAGAAATGCAGGATATTACGGATATAGTCAAAGAAACTGAGTTTCAAGTTTTCGCTAAGCCAATAGAAGACGGTGGAATAGTGAAGTGTATCAAAGTAGGTGCAGAATTACAGAAAACCAGACTTTCTAAAGGACAAATAGAGAAACTGACCGCTACCGCTCAAAGTCATGGGCTTGGTGGGTTGGCTTATATTATTGTTAATGAGAATGATTTACAGTCGCCTATTATTAAGTTTTTAGGAGAAGAAGTGGCTGCCAATATTATTAAAGCTACAGATGCCCAAGTAGGGGATATTGTTTTCTTTTCTGCTGCTGATTATAAAACGGCAAATACCGCACTTGATGCTGTCAGACAAGATTTAGGAGCTATTTTGAAACTGGTTAAGCCTAAAGAATTGCATCCAGCTTGGGTGATTGATTTCCCATTCTTTGAAAAAACAGACGAAGGAAGGTGGACGTTTACCCATAACCCATTCTCTATGCCGAAAATAGAAGATGTGGACAAACACATGAGCGGTGAAAATGTAGGTGATATTATAGCTCAGCAGTATGACATGGTACTGAATGGCTACGAAATAGGCGGAGGTTCTGTAAGGGCACATAAAGCCGAAATACTGGAAGCTACCTATAAAAACATGGGTTATGATAAAGAAGATATGATGAAAAGTGTAGGACAGATGTACACCGCTTTTCATTATGGAGCACCGCCACACGGTGGAATAGCGTGGGGAATAGATAGGTTAATGATGATTTTAGAAAAAAGAAACTCGATTAGAGAGGTTATGGCCTTTCCTAAAACGGGTTCTGGAGAAGATTTACTGTTTAATAGCCCTTCTGCTCTGTCAGAAAAGAAGGTTAATGAGCAAAATGTTAAGTCAATTTAACGTACTAGTTTACCATTTAATAATCTTGTTTTGCAATCATTTAGTTTTTCGTCTAAACTTTTATAGATTTGTACCACTAAAAATATTATTTGGTTTTTAGTTTGTTGATGAAGTGTAATTGCGACATGCAGCTCCAGGTTTGGGGCTGCGTGTTCTGTTTTAGGGTAATCCTAAATTTTTGATAGTTCTTCAAAACTTAGCAGAGCGAAGTGTTTGCGAGCCTCCGGCTTGTATAAGAGTAGTATTTAAGTAGACAGAAATTAACTGATATCGGCCAGAGGCTGATTATTACTTTAACTAAACTGGATTTATCCCGCTTTGGAAAAAGTTTAGCCAAACGGATTAACTCATCAGAATAAAGTTATTGACAGAGAGCAATAAAGGAGATTTACTATGGCACGTCATACTTACAAGTCTATTTTTTTTAAGCCCTTCTTCAATCCCAAGAAATATCAATTATCCTAAAAACAGAGGTTAATGTTTATAAAGAAAATAATAGAAAAAATAGGTCCTGCATTTTACTACAATAAAATTAATGGCTATTGCTCCATATGTGAAGAAGCAACTTCATTTGTTTCAATTCATAATTACCTTCGAGACAATCTTACTTGCTCTAAATGTAAAAGCCTGCCGCGTGAGCGTGCAATTATGCAGGTAATCAATGAATATATTCCAAACTGGAAAAGTCTTAAAATACATGAATCTAGTCCGATAGACCGAGGTATCTCACCGAAAATTAAAAAACAGGCAACAGCTTATTCCTCGAGTCAATATTATCCTAATGAGCCATCAGGAGAAGTAATTAACGGTTTTAGAAATGAAAATTTAGAAGAACTGACTTTTAATGATAATTCGTTTGATTTAATAATTACACAAGATGTTTTTGAACACTTATATAATCCAGAAAAGGCATTTAATGAAATATCAAGGGTTTTAAAAAAAGGAGGTTTCCATATTTTTACATTACCCCTAATAAATCATTTCAATAAAACGCAAAAAAATGCTGTAGTAAATGCAAATGGAGAAGTTGAGTTCCTGATTAAAGAAGAATATCATGGAAATCCAGTTGATAAAAAAGGTTCAGCAGTAACTTATCATTGGGGCTCTGATATAATAGACATTATAAGAAATTCTACTAATGGCGATGAAACTACAATTCGCGTAATTGAAGATATGGGGAAAGGAATATCAGGTGAACTTATCGAAGTCTTTGTAACACGAAAAGAATAAATAGAAGGTTTTATTCTTCGAAACTTCCTCTCAATGCGGATAATTTTAGCTTATATGAAGTATTTGCAAGCCTCTGGCTTGTGAAGATCTAATATTTCCTGTAGGTAGTAATTAAGGCATATCTGCCAAAAGCTGATTAACACCTCTGCTAAGCTAGAAGCTTGGTAAAGCGGCCAAACTATGTTAAAAAGTACAAGCACCACGACCACAGGTGTTCAAAGGTTTAGTAATCAAAACCAATCAATCTTCAAAAGTCTGATACCGCTCTTTTAAGTCGTTTAGATCGTTTATCTCCTTGATGCTTTCTTCGCCGAGTCTTTTCACCATGTCGGCATGTGATTTTATGGCTGCATGATGTTCGTCTGTTGTGGCAAAACTCTTTATCGTTTTAAAACCTTCCATTAGTTTAATGAGCACCGAAGGGTTGCCTGCTGCATATTGTCTGATTTGATTAAATGAGGCATCCATTAGCCCTCTGAAATCTAGATTTTTTGCAATAACCCGTACTTGCTCGTCGTCGTCAAATCTATATTTTGAAGGAAACTGTATTTGTGTTAATCGGCACATGGTAGCCGTTAAATTGTCAATACAGGCTATGGCCGTAAATGGGTCATTTACTCCAGGTGATAAGGCTCTGGCGGCTATTTCTACCATTTGTAATATGGAAAACTCAGCGTCTTGGTCGGGCGACCGCTGTTTACCTAAAACCAACATCTTTTGAAGCGAACTAAGCTCATCTGGCTGAATTGGCTTTGATGCGTACAGCATACCCACAGTAAAACCTTTGACCAAGTAACTACCCGGTTTAGAGTCCAGAATAAGCAGTTGATTCTTATCCTTCATTTTATGAATTAAATCTTCTGCATCTATAAACTGTAAATACCCGTTTTTGAGAGCTAGTAAAGGCATTTGATATTCGTAGTTTTTTAAAACTTCCAGCATATCTGGCTCTTTGCGAGTGGGCTCACCTAGTACAATTTCCTCAGGAAAAAGGGTGTTTAAATTATTTGACAAGAGTTCGGATATGTCGGCTATCACAGCATCTGCCTGAATTTTCATGGCAATATGATGAATGAAAATTATGAGCAAAATGATATTTGCAATGGTTACTAAAAATGCCACAAAAACCGATAAGGTAGGAATGAAAGAGATGCTATCGTTATCTCTAACCGCATTAAGAATAATTAGGCAATAAACATAGGTAGAAACATAAGTGCCAAGTACTACTTGGTTAAGCCGCTCATGCATAAAGTTGCGAAGTAGCCGCGGACCAAACTGCGAGGAAGCCAGAGTTAATGCCACCAAAGTTATGGAGAAAACAGTACCTGCCACGGTAATCATAGCACCAGAAATGGCAGACAATACGCTTCTAGCAGCCCCTGCACTACCAGGAAAAATGTACTGCAAAACACCTTTTGGCGTGTAATCAAGGTTATTATCTAGATAGAGTAGCTCAAAGGCTGCAAGTATAGCAATAACGATAATGGCAACAGGAATAAACCAAAACGTAGACTTGAGATTATGCCAAAAGAATAATAGTTTTTTCACGCTTTGTTGTTTTGGTTTGATTGTGTTTTGAGCTTTGGTTATTTCTTGTTTTCAAGCAAGTCTACTTGCTTCTCCATTAAGTCGCTGATTTTAGAAAGCAATTCTATGTCTTTTGGCGTAGCCACCGTACCATCTTTTGGGTCTTCTGCTTTTTTCTTTAAAGAATGTATGACTTTTACCATCAGGAAAACCGTGAATGTTATAATAGCAAAATCAATGGTGGCTTCTAGTAGTTTTCCGTAGCCGATAGCCACCTCTTCTTGTAAAATGGTCTCACCTTTCATAAGAGCTTCACGAAGAATTATCTTATTGTTTTCAAATTTTCCGCCATTGGTCATGAGGCTCAGCGGTGGCATAAGAATCTCCTTCACTATGCTGTCTATTACCTTATTAAATGCCGCACCTATGATTACACCTATCGCTATGTCAATCATGTTGCCTTTTACAGCAAACTCTTTGAATTCTGTAAGAAATTTAAAAGCCATTGTTGTTTAGTTTTTTATTAGATTCGAAATATAGGCCTGTCTGGATTAGAACTGAAATTAAAACCAACTAGCTTAGCAAATAAACGTATAGCAAAAAAGAGTGGATGATAATTTGAGCCAATTAAAGGCATCGGTGTATGATAAGTGTGGATTAGCCATATCTGACTTAGAAACAGAGTCAGAAAGTAAGGAGTATGATGCTTGTAGATTTAGGCTGAATGGTAAATATGTACTTTGCCGAAACGCCAAGATTACTCCAAAGAAGCTTGGACAATTTGTGACGTTTTGGCGGAGAAATCAAAATGGAACCATAGAGCCATTTCATGAGTCAGATGAAATTGACTTTTATGTGGTCAATGTGTCTAAAGAAAACCTGCTAGGTCAGTTCGTTTTCCCGAAATCAATCTTGATTAAAAAAGGAATAATGTCCACAGATAAGAAGGAGGGAAAAAGAGCATTTAGAGTATATCCTATCTGGGATACCACCAATAACAAACAAGCCGAAAGTACCCAAAACTGGCAGTTGGAATATTTTTATGAGCTTAATAATGCTATTGGTTTTGATAGAGTGGTTGGCCTGTATAAAAAGCGTTAAGTTTGTATTAGACAAGCACAGGTGCTGTTTTATCAAGGCAACAAATTAGCCTCAACACCCTCGTTCGTTATTTTAACAGGCTTAATGGTGCCGTCTTCATTGAAATACATTTCATCAATGCATATCACGCGGTGGTCACGGCCTTCATTTGGGATTGGCCTTCGGTGATAAACCATGTAGTATTTGTCGGAATCTTCAGGATGCATGACAGAGTGATGCCCCGCACCTGTGGCTATGGTGGTGTCAGACTCCAAAATAGTTCCGATTTTATTATAAGGTCCGGTCGCTTTATCTGCCATGGCATAAGAAACGTGGTAGGTGTCATTTCCCCAGCCACCTTCAGACCACATAAAGTAATATTTTCCGTTTCTTTTAAACATGAAAGGTCCTTCTACGTAACCTTCTGGTGTAATTTCTTTAAAAAGCGAACCGTCTTCCCAAGGGGTAAATCCTGTGAAGTCGGCGTTTAGTTTTCCAACATTACAATGTCCCCAGCCACCATAAAAAAGATAATGTGTACCATCATCATCTTTATAAACAAACTGGTCTATAGGCTGAGCATCGTTATAAAAATCAGAGATTAGCGGTTCACCGATATAATCCTTAAAAGGGCCTTTTGGTGAGTCTGCCACGGCTATGCCAATTCCACCGAAATGGTTGATGTCGTTATTTGGGTCATAGCCAGCACCTCTACTAGGTCTTTGGACATCGTTGGCAGAAAAGAATAGGTAGTACTTCTTGTCTTTTTCTATGATAGACGGAGCCCAAATGGCTTGTCTGGCCCATTTGATAATGGTGGTATCAATGATTTTTTCGTGTTTAGTCCAGTTTACTAAATCTTTAGAAGAGAAAGCATCAAGGAATAGTTGGTCTTCGTATTTGGCAGAGAAAGTAGGGTATATCCAATATTCATCACCAAAAATAACGCCCTCAGGGTCGGCGTACCAGCCTTCGGCAATAGGATTTCCAGAACGTTCAGTTGTTTTCTCTTCGCTCTTACAGCCAAATAAAACTGCCACTAAAAGCAGGTAAACAAGATTTTTCATATTCATGAACGAAATATAGAAGCAATTTTAAGATTTCAGAAGTTTTGATTTGAAATGTATGAGAGGGAGTAGACGTAGGGTGGATTTGTTAGTAGTTTTATGTCTCCGAGTCTCTGAAAGAGAACTTTGGATTTAAAGTAGCACTGCTTAATACACATACAGGGTCGAAAAGACCCAGCGTAGCAGGTTATTTGGAAAGCTTCGGAGTCCCTAGAGGCCCCCGGAGAAGCGAGAAGGATAAAAAAACTTTTCATTTGAGACGATATCCTAAGCCTATCGTTGGCATAAATAATTTGTTTTTGTTGTAGTTGCTAATTTCGAAGTTCAGACAGAGTTTTTTGTATAGTCTTTGTTTAATGCCTATCTGCTTTCTCATATATTTTACATAATTGACTGCTTCGGTATTGGTTTCTTGATATGTCGAGGTGCTAATGTTTAGACCAATACCCAAGTAAAGTATAAACTTCTCTTTCGATATCAAATCATAATTAGTGAAGACGGAATAAGATTTGTCATATCTAATTGAGCCAAAATAATTATGTTGTTTGAAATTATACATAAAGCCAAGGCAATGTCGGGGTTTACTTTTAAAAGGAATGACTTCGGTGAAAACGTTAATGTTGTAGTACTGAAAACCAGCATCGCTTTTTGTGTCATAAGCTAAAGCTCCAAACCCAACGTAGGATTGGCAAAGAACATCTCCAACTATTAAAGTAAATCCCAAAATCAGAAAAAGTCTAAAAGCCTTCATAGTATCCTTTAATTTTCAATAAGGACATACTCAAAAACTGCGGCATCAGCTTTTTCTTGGTCGTTTGTATAGAAATCAGTTAGGAGAAACGAATTGCCGTCTACATTAGAAAAAGTTCTTCTATCTGCGTTGTCATAAGTGACAATTAGTTTATCTTTTCTACAGAAATCTTCTGTAAGGACCCATTCATTGCGTTCTACTAACACTCCGTTTTCATATATACTTTCAATGGTAACGTTTACAGTTCCATTCCATTTTAATGAAAATTCTATATAATCATCGTCGTCCGTATTGGGAATATTGTTTGATTGGGTTGTAGTTTGAGTTAAAGTATATTTCCCAAGTAATCTTTTCGAAACAGGTAAACAGCTGCAAGAATATCCTCCTAATATAAAAAATAGGAGGATAAAAGGCAAGAATATGGTTCTATTGTAAGTCTTCATGCGTTGCAAATAGGTTATTTTCTAAACCCGTAGGCCATTCTCAAATTACCCGTATAGTTATATGAAGATCCAGAAGGGGAAAAGTTTCCTATTGCATACCAACCGTTAGAAGAGCCATCCCATCCCCAATTCATATAAGCTTGATGATATTCCCAAACGGAACAACCCAAGGTTTCACAATCAAATTCAGAATAAATATGTTTTTTATATCCTTCACACATCCATATGTGCCAATTATTAGCCCATCCAATATTGCTATTTTGATCATAACCATAAAAAATTACTGGATAATTTTGATAGATTTCATTGTAGAGGGTAGATGGATTGAAAGTAGAATGAGTGCCGCCATTGGAAAGACCCATTTGACCCATTGCCTGATTTAGTAAACCGTTGGTTGGGATTGACATAGTGTTACAGGCTCCAAAAAAGTTGTACATAGATTGAATAGCATTTCCAGCATTGAATGTTAAATTAGCCAGAGAAATTTCTCCACTAGTATTAGCGTTACACTGATAATTTGATGTGTTTGGTTGTAATCCAAAATTGTAAATTCCAAAATTACCATGGGTTCTACCTATATGAGTTAGAACTTGAGACATTGCGACAGGACCGCAGCCAGCTGCGTCTTTTGAACATGTGCAGTTACCAGAACCGAGAAACGAACTTGTCACTCCCGATTGTCCATATGTAAGACCGGTTAAGGGGCCAATTGTTGTAAAAGTGCTTTGGCACAAATACTGTCCCCATTGATACCATTCAAGACAATTAGTGTCTCTTAAATTTTTGTCGTTTGGTAGATTTTTTAGATACTTTGACCACTCTTTCGATATTCTTGGGTCAATTGTAGTTTGACTGTTTTTAATCTCTCGAATTTGATTTATAGATTGTTCTATCCAGTAGCTTAGTCCATTTATATTACTAATATTTTCTAGCGGTATATAGTTGTCTTCAGATTCTGCCAATATAGGAATAGTTCTGGCATCGGCAGAAACAATTTTAAACCCACCCTCCTTGAAATTAATTATATGGAACATCTCGATGTCTGAGTTGGAAGGATCTTTAATTGTCTTAGTTTCACTAACTGATTTGGTGTTCATTTTATTTTCACTAAGCCGAAAACTTGAGTGGTCATTATTATAACTTGTAACAAACTCAATGGCCTCATCTATTGTAATCAAGTATCCGTCTTTAATTTTAATTTCATCCGGTGAGGGTTTTGAATCTGGTGCTTCATTCTGACAAGAAATAAACAAAGCAAAAAATGGAATAAGAATTTTCAACGCTTTTGATAAAAAGTGTAGTCTATTTTTCATATGGATTAAAGTTTAAATTGTGTTATTAGAAATTAGTTTAAAAATCAAGAGATTTTGCTTTTCAAACGTACAGAAAATTAAGTTAACTTTCATGTTATAAGTTTTTTATGATTTTCAAGCGAATTTTATATAATCGTATTTCCGATATATATATATATATATTCAAGGTGTTAACGGATCTTTGCTCGATAGTAGTTATTAAACAGAAAACTTATTTAACGGTAACATTTATAAAGTCTCAATTCATTGGACTCTGCAAGCTCTGGTAGATCTTTCTAGCTACCAAATGGAACTCTGTCTAGTCCTGAATAAGCGATACACTTGTTTAGGTTTAAAAATCTAATTTATAGAAACCGCTGTGCAAGGTCTTTTTGACCTTGTACTTGTGTTAGTCGGTCTTTTGACCGACCAATGGAGAATTTTCACCAAAAAGATAGTGTTTTTTGTTAAAATTTGCATTCAAGACGATGATAAATTAAGGGCTAGAAAAAAAGCAATTACGAACTATTTGTTAATTACATAAATGGATCATAGACAAACGAAGGGCGGCTATTTAATAAGAGAACAAGGTGCAGTGTATTTTAAGCTTGCATTTCTTGTCCAAAAAGTATGATACGAGTTTATACTTTATTTTGTAGACTTGTATTTAAAACATGGTAAGCCGCCTGATAAGAAAAGAGTGGTTTGGTATATATCCACTTTGCAGCTTTTTTTGACAGTTACATGAAAAGAAAAATACTCTATTTAGCAATTCTCATCTTACCCTTTCTGGGTATGATAATGCTCAATGAATACGTGAGATTAAACACCAAAGGAAGCGAGCACAAATTTCACGAAGTGCAAACCATAAATCCGACAAGTAGGATTAAAGAAAAGTGTAGCTGGGCTTGCTATTCAGATACCGGATTTTGTAAGACGCATCATGTAAAACTGGTGAAGAGTCATTTTGATAAGATTGACCCGGTATATTTTGGGATGATTGAGCAGCTTCAAGCCACTGGAAATTATGTACTAGGAAATCTCTTTTTCTTGGTTTTACTAATACCTGGGATGATATATTTCTTGCTGATTAAATCGATAAGCATGCAGTTTAAAATTAGGGCGATAAAAAAGCATAAGGCATGATGAAAGATTTAGCGGTAAACTTTTTTGCGTACTGTGTAGATTTTGTGATAAACCTAGCCAACATACTTGGCCTATCTTATTACGAAATCAACATGCTGCTTTTTTGTGTAATATATCCTCTTCTTTTGTTTGGATTAATGGTGATTTATATGATTCAGAAGATTAGGTTAAGGCGTGTAGAAGGGGGTAGTTTAGAGAAAATAAACTCATTGGGAAATGGGTAGAACTTATCCTATCGGTCAGAGACCTATTGGCAATATTACGAGGTTCTGCCTGCCTGTTCGACAGACAGGAAGACTTAGGATATAAGATTTTATCATGAAAAAAGCATTAATTGTACTGATTTTATTGACTTCATGTTCGGATAATTATGACTCGAATGAGCCGCCACCGGAAGAAATAGTTTTTATTAATAATGCGTATAAATATAATTGTGGGAAGTCTAAAATTAATTTAACCGAGGATGAGATTATTAGATTTAACGAATTATGTCAGGAATATGAAAAAATATTTCTGTTTAATGTTAACAGAAATTTATGGATAGTTGATGTTTTTTTCAGGAAAGAGAATTCGAGTGATATAGGGCATATGAATAAGATCTTAATGTTTAATAAGTATAATGGGCTATTATTTCGGGATAATCTTTTCACATACCGGAATGATAGTTTGGCTAAATTTATTTTAGAAAAACTGGATATTAAATGTCTGAATGAAATTGAAGCAGATGTATAATTTACTTTTTTCATACAAAGTCTTCCTGTCTGCCGATAGGCAGGCTGCTAAGCTATGCTCTTTTTCCCTCAACAAAGTCCGCTTTGGCGATATTTTTTTTTGGGATGAAATAAATGAATGGTAAATATTCAGGCCGGAGGCCTTTATTCACCACACCGAAGTTGCAAACTTCGGAGAGCGTGCCTCGAATAGCGGATTTCTCTCTCCCCCTTGCAGAGTCTCAATTTATTGGACTCTGCTGAGTGAAAAGCTAATTACTCACAAATTCCTGCCGAGGAGCATAACCATTTTAATGAATCAGGGCGGACTCTGTCAAATTTTTCAAAGTCAAATTTTGAAATCAACATTTTCGCGTTCTCTGGGTTTTCAGGGTCATAAATGACTGGCAATAATTTACCTTTTAGCATTTCTTGATTTTTAAAAACTTGATACACCGAGTAGTTCGTTCCAGAATAAAAATGGCCATCCACCTCATATTCAAATTTGAAGCTTGTAGAACCCTTAAAAAGTTTAGAAGCCGAAAAACGGCCATATCCAACTTGTCCATTTTCTTTAAGACATATTTCCCCATTCCTAGTTAAAATATTAGCCAGAAAAACTAATACCATAAAGAACAGCAAATGAGGAATATATTTTCGGTACTTTTTTTTCATTTTCAACTGTGCAAAGTCTTCCTGTCTGCCGACAGGCAGGCTGAAAGGCTGTGCGATGGTCTTTTAGACCTCGCATGAATGTTGGTCGGTCTTTTTAAACGACAAATGGAGAATTCTTTAATCAATCGAATATTGTTTTTTTCGAAGCCGTGTCTCTTGAAAAGGACACGGATTCGAAACTTCTATCACTCCCCAGCCTCAGCATGCAAAAGCTGCAACCCAGTAGAAGACCTTGCTTTAAAGCCTTCCCAAGTCGCGTCGTTTGAGTTTGGTTTTAGGTCTAGGTATTTGGCATTATCTTTTTGCTTTAGCTTGGCATCTAAAAACGCTGTTACAAAATGCTGATTGATATTGTTAATGCGTCTTTCGTCCCATGATGGTTCTGCATATCTGTAGTACTCGTCAAATGGTAATCCTGCTGCCAAGGCCTCTGCAGGTGGTGGGTTTGGGGCTACATTATGTCTGGCATTATCGTACGTAAGCATGTAACGTTCCACATTAGTAGCACCTTCATAAATGGCTTTGGTGCCTTTTTCGTATCCAGATACATCGTCTTGGCTTCCTGCCACAAAGAAGGTTGGTATCTTTAAACCTTTCAGTCCTTCGGCATCCCAAATACCTCTGGCCATTCCCCATGGGGCAAAAGCCACTATCGCTTTAATTCTGCTGTCAAAAGCTGCTTCGTATTTTTCGTTTCCAGTAGTTAAAACATCAATGGCCTTACTGCCACCTGTCATACTACCAAAAAACTTGGCTAAGCCCTGCGAGTAACCTGCACCGGCTACATTTAAAGAGCCATAACCTCCCATAGAGTAGCCTATGATACCAATGTTTTCCGTGTCCATTACTTTGCTCGTAAAAGGAAGTTTTGTCATTTCGTTTACCACAAAATGTATGTCTTGTGCTCTGTTTAGTAAAGTGCTGTGAAAAGCATTAGCATCTCTAAAAGTAGATTCCTTATGGTCTATGGCAGCTACTATATAACCTTTAGAAGCTAAGTTTTCCGTCAAATAAGTCATTAAGAAGCGTGAGCCCACATAACCATGCGACACCACAATTAACGGATATTTGCTTTCAGAGCTTTTCAATTTGGCATCTCTACTAGCTCTTCCTTTAAACTGGAAAGGAATCAAAGGGCGTTTCTCGTCATTGGCCGTTCCCATAACCTCGTCGTAAAATATTACTGGGTTTTCGTCTGCTATTTCGGCAGGATACCACATTTCCACTTTCAAGTCTCTGTCATAAAAGGCGTCTATGCCATCTTTGGAGTTTAAAATGTCTACTTGATTTTTGTGTATAAATTCCAAGGTTTTTACACCCACTTTATGAGGGCCTCTTTGTGCTAGTTCGGGGGCATCAGGCAGAGCATCACCATAAATAAATTCGTTTTGAGCGGTAAGGCAAAATGAGCTGAATAGTAAAACTAAACTCAGGTAAGTTTTCTTCATTATTAAATTAGGGTATTGATGAAAGTTCGTTTCTCTCAAAGTTGCGAAAAAGCAGAGTTGAATAATAGCTTTTTCCATTATTTTACGGTGTGTAAAAAAAGTTTCAAAGGTTTCTGTTTTGTCTCATGGAAATTCTCCTTTAAATTTCCTTAGTTTTGAATATGTTCAAAGAAACCCTCATCACCAACGACGCCATAGTTTTAGGCCTCTTGATTTGCCTACTTTATTTTGTTTTTGACCGAAACAAAAACGGTGGCAAGCCATGGCAATCTTTCTTTAAGTTCTTTCCACCCATACTTTTATGTTACTTTTTGCCAGGGGCTTTAAATTCTTTGGGAATTATTTCAGGGGAGGAATCACAAGTTTATCCCGTGGTTAGTAGGTATCTATTGCCACCATGTTTATTACTTTTTACGCTGAGCTTAGATATTCAAATGCTTAAAAAACTAGGTATTAAAGCCGTCTTAGTGTTTTTGGCAGGAACGGCAGGTGTGGTGATAGGTGGACCCATAGCTGTTTTGATAGTGAAAGCCATAAGTCCTGAGACATTTTCCGGGGTTAATTCTGAAACATGGAGAGGTTTATCAACTGTGGCAGGAAGCTGGATAGGAGGCGGAGCAAACCAAACAGCTCTTAAAGAAGTATTTCAGCCTAGCGGAGTTTTATTTTCTCAGTCTGTGGCAGTTGATATTTTGGTGGCAGAAACGTGGTTGGCCGTATTGCTTTTGGGCGTAGCCAATAAAGCCAAGATGAATAAATTCTTTGGTTCAAATTCCGATTTGATTGATGAAATCAAGGATAAACTGGAAGCAGAATCTTTAAAGAAAACTAAGATTCCGGCCTATGAAGATTATATAAAAATATTAGCCGTAGGCTTTGGAGGGACTGCTATAGCCTATTTCTGTGCCGATTTAATTACGCCATTTATCAGTGAAAACTACCCTAGTTTGGCCAAGTTTAGTCTTACCTCTAGTTTTTTCTGGGTGGTGGTTATTGTTACGCTAATTGGTATTGCTCTTTCACAAACTAAAATCAGAGAGATTGAGCATGTGGGTGCTACTAAGCTTGCCACGGTATTCTTATACATTCTTATTGCTTCCATTGGTATGCAAATGAGTTTGGTAGCCATTGCAGACAACCCGATGCTGTTTTTGGTTGGCTTTATATGGATAATTATTCACGCTGCTTTTATTGTTATTGCCGGTAAATTATTGAAGGTACCTTACTTCTTTGTGGCTGTGGGTTCGCAGGCAAATGTGGGTGGAGCGGCGTCTGCATCTGTGGTGGCAGCGGCTTTTCATCCTTCCTTAATTTCTGTGGGTGTTATTTTGTCTGTTTTGGGCTATGCCTTAGGTACTTATGCTGGATATCTCACCACACAATTAATTCGCTTAGCTTCAGGTCAATAGTGGCTTAGTTTTTGCTTATTTTTAAGTACTAACTGATTGCTTACTTAATGCGGCTAACCGCTAAACTACTTCTCTATTTAATGATTGCGTGTGCCTTCTCGGCTCATGCTCAGGTAGATAGTGCTAAGTTTGTGAATAAGTTTAACTATGGTTTTGAGCTCGGCGGATACTTCAGTTCCAACAATAAAATTCCATTTTGGCAAAAAAGCAACAAATTTGGTTCCGTGCCACAAAACGGAAATTCTCTTTATTTTCGTCAGGTATTGATGTCAAAAAAAGATACCACTAAGCGTTTTTTCTCAGCGGACTATTGTATTGACCTTGTAACTATTGTGGGCGAAAAGCCATTGATAATCCTGCCAGAGGCTTTTGTAGGTTTAAATTTTGGAGCTTTAAGGCTTTCAGGAGGGCGTATAAAAAGCATACATGGTTTGGTAGATACTACCTTGAGCAGTGGCTCTGTCACTTGGTCTGGTAATTCATTGCCTTTGCCAGAAGTTCGCCTTTCTATTCCAGAATATAAAAGACTCTTTGCCAACTGGCTCTCCTTTAAAGGGCATTACTCACATGGTTGGTTTGGTGAACAAACGTATGTAAAAGGTTATTTTTTGCATCAAAAATCACTCTATGGAAGAATAGGGACTCCAAACGCAAAAATGCATTTTTATGGAGGTTTACTTCACAGCGTATCTTGGGGTGGTACACCAAAATATGATGCAGAAAGCTTTGAAAAACTAACAGATGGTAAGTTCCCTGCCGATTGGTTTACCTATGGGCAGGTGGTGGTTCCTTATGAAGCTGTGGTAGATACTACTCTGGGTTACGGAGGTTTTGAAACCGAAAACAGATTTGGAAATCATGTAAGTCAAATAGACCTGGGAATGGATTTTTCTGTAAAAAACGGAAAAATCATGCTTTATAAAAACAACATTATAGAAACAGGACGAACGCTTGGTAGTCTATCAAATTTAGATGATGGCCTGTATGGCTTCAGTTTCCATAACTATAAGGAAAAGGCCGTTTTTAAGAAGGTAGTTTTTGAGTACCTATTTTCAATGAACCAAGGAAGTTACAATGCTTTGATAGCTCGTTTACTTAATAAACCTTATAAGGATTATGGAAATAATGGCTTCTATTTTAACCATCAGCAGTATTTAGATGGCTGGTCTTATGAAAAAGAAACTATTGGTTCGCCGTTTTTTGTGCCTGATGATGAATTGAAGCTGGAGAGCTCTAAAGGGATTTTTACTTTCAGTAACTCTAACAGATTAAAGGTGTTTTATTTAGCTACGCAAATGCAGCTTAACTCTATAGGGATAGTGGCCAAAGGCTCTTATAGCCAAAATTTTGGGTCAATATGGTTTCCCGTAGAACCTTTAAATCAACTAAATACTAGTTTTGAGTTTAAGGTGCCTATGAAGGCAAAAAACTCATTTATCAAAGTCGATATCGGTATTGACCATGGTGAACTTATCAAAGATAATTACGGGATAAACTTTGCTTATCAAAGATTTTGGTAGTTATATAGGCTTGCTGATATCAAAAGGCAATCGTCTTGTATTCATTTCAAATAGAATTGTGTAAAGATTTTCGGCATAGCTCATATTTTCAGGGCAATTTGTGGTACTTTTGCAGTTTGATTTAACCTCATAATTTTTCTTAGTGAAGCAAATAAGAAACTTCTGTATTATAGCCCATATTGACCATGGGAAAAGCACTTTGGCCGATAGGCTTTTAGAGTTTACGGGTACGGTTACCAATAGACAAATGCAGGCTCAGGTATTAGACGACATGGACCTGGAAAGAGAGCGTGGCATTACTATTAAGAGTCATGCCATTCAAATGGATTATGAGCTTAATGGAGAAAAATATGTACTAAACCTTATTGACACACCTGGTCATGTAGATTTTAGTTACGAGGTTTCTAGGTCTATTGCGGCCTGTGAGGGTGCTCTACTGATAGTAGATGCAGCACAGGGAATAGAGGCTCAAACCATTTCTAACCTTTTCTTGGCTTTAGAGCATGACTTGGAGATTATCCCAGTAATTAATAAGATTGATTTGCCAGGGGCAATGATTGAAGAGGTCAAAGACCAAGTGGTAGACCTGATTGGTATAGATAGAGATAAAATTGTTTTATCTTCTGCCAAGGAAGGTATAGGTATCACAGATATCTTAGAGGCTATTGTTAGTCGTGTGCCGCATCCAGTGGGTGACCCAGATGCACCCCTTCAAGGTTTAATATTTGACTCTGTTTTTAACTCTTACAGAGGTATAGAGGTTATTTTCCGTGTTAAAAATGGCTCCATCAAAAAAGGAGACAGAGTGCGTTTTATGGCTTCTGGGAAAGAATATGAGGCTCAAGAAATAGGTAGTTTAAGGTTAAAACAACAACCGAGAGATGAAATAAAATGCGGCGACGTAGGTTATCTTATTTCAGGTATTAAAGTGGCCAAAGAGGTTAAAGTAGGTGACACCATTACTTTGGTTAGTAAACCTTCCAAAGAGGCCATTCAAGGTTTTGAAGAGGTGAAACCAATGGTATTTGCCGGTATTTATCCTGTAGATACTACAGATTTTGAAGAGCTTCGCGATTGTATGGATAAGCTACAACTGAACGATGCTTCTTTAGTTTGGGAACCAGAAACATCTGCCGCACTTGGTTTTGGTTTTAGATGTGGTTTCTTGGGAATGCTACACATGGAGATAGTTCAAGAGCGTTTAGAGCGTGAGTTTGACATGACGGTTATTACTACGGTGCCTTCGGTTAAGTTTCATGTTACTAATAATAAGGGAGAAAGAGTTACGGTGTCGGCACCTTCAGAAATGCCAGATACGAACCTTATAAAGAGTTTAGAAGAGCCGTTTATTAATGCACAGATAATTACGGCTTCTGATTATGTAGGGCCTATTATTAGCCTTTGTATGGATAAGCGTGGTATAATAAAAAACCAGGTTTATTTGACTTCAAATAGGGTAGAGCTGACATTTGAAATGCCACTAGCAGAGGTTGTTTTTGATTTCTTTGATAAATTGAAATCAATTTCTAGAGGTTATGCTTCTTTAGATTACAGTTTATCTGGTTATAAGGAATCTCATTTGGTAAAACTGGATATCCTATTAAATGGTGAGCCTGTAGATGCTCTTTCGGCCATTGTTCACAGAGATAAGGCCTATGACTGGGGTAAGAAACTTTGTGAGAAATTGAAAGAATTATTACCACGTCAGCAGTTTGAAATTGCTATTCAGGCGGCTATTGGTGCCAAAATTATTGCAAGAGAGTCTGTTAGGGCTATGCGAAAAGATGTAACGGCAAAATGTTATGGTGGTGATATTTCGCGTAAGCGTAAGCTTCTGGAGAAACAGAAGAAAGGTAAGAAAAGAATGCGTCAGATAGGCTCTGTGGAGGTTCCACAAGAAGCGTTTATGGCGGTGTTGAAAATAAATTAGGCTTTTTTATGAGGCAAATTGCCAGTTTATTGGCTGATGTCTTAATTTTGAAGCATTGTTGAAGAATTTAAAGAAACTACAATAGAAATATGGCGGAGGTAATAAGAATGCCCAAAATGAGCGATACCATGGAAGAAGGGGTAATCGCGGCTTGGAATGTCAAGGTTGGCGATAAAGTAAGCTCAGGGGATATTTTAGCAGAAGTAGAAACAGATAAGGCTACCATGGATATGGAGTCTTATGAAGATGGTACCATTTTGCACATTGGTGTTGAGAAAGGAGACGCGGTGCCTATTAATGCTATAATGGCAGTAATAGGAGAGCCAGGTGAAGACTTTCAGGCACTGTTAGATGCAGAAGCAGGTGGTGCAGCTACTGAAGCTCCAGCCGAAACACCAGCAGCAGAAGAAGCAGCTCCTGCCGCTCCTGCAGCCGAGGCTATTGACACTTCTGGTATTAATGCGGAATTGGTTAAAATGCCACTTCTTAGTGATACCATGACCGAAGGTGTGATTCACACTTGGTTAATGAAAGTGGGAGACACCGTTAAGTCTGGTGATATGCTAGCTGAAATAGAAACTGATAAAGCCACTATGGAACTAGAGGCTTATGACGAAGGTATTTTACTTTATATAGGTGTAAAAGAAGGTGAAGCTGTTCCTGTAAATTCTGTAATTGCGGTTATAGGTGAAAAAGGTGCAGATTATGAAACCTTACTAAAAGCAGAAGAAGCGGCTAACGCAGCACCAGCTCCTAAG
This sequence comes from uncultured Arcticibacterium sp., assembly GCF_964021845.1. Lineage (NCBI taxonomy): Bacteria > Pseudomonadati > Bacteroidota > Cytophagia > Cytophagales > Leadbetterellaceae > Arcticibacterium > uncultured Arcticibacterium sp. The sequence goes on from NZ_CAXHZC010000001.1 coordinate 478,715, forward strand.
GCAGAAGCACCAAAAGCAGCGGCAGCTCCAGCAGCGAAAGCAGAGGCACCAAAGGCAGCAGCTCCTGCTAAAGCGGCAGCACCTAAAACAACTTCAACGGGTAGAATATTAGCTTCTCCGTTAGCTAAGAGATTAGCAGAAGAGAAAGGAATAGATATAGGAACAGTGAGTGGTTCTGGCGAAGGCGGAAGAATCATCAAAGTAGATATTGATAACTATGTAGCACCAGCGGCTCCTGCTCCTGCAGCGGCCGGAAGTAGTGCAGCGTTTGGCGTAGAAAGTTCTGAAGAACTTCCATTATCTCCAATGCGTAAGGCTATCGCTAGAGGATTCTCTGGTGAGATTCCTTCTCCAGAATTCTATGTAACGATGGAAATCTGTATGGATAAAATCATGGAAGCTCGTAAAGAGATGAACGAGTACTCTCCTGTGAAAATATCTTTTAACGATTTAGTAATTAAAGCATGTGCACTGGCACTTACTCAGCACCCTAACGTAAACTCTTCTTGGAGAGGTGACCATATCAAACAGAACAACCATGTACACGTAGCTATGGCTGTGGCAGTACCTGATGGTCTTTTGATGCCTGTGGTACGTTTTGCTAACGCTTTACCTTTATCTGCTCTTGCGGCAGCTACTAAGGAGCTAGGTGCAAAAGCAAAAAACAAACAACTACAACCAGCCGACTGGGAAGGTAACACTTTCACGGTAAGTAACTTGGGTATGTTTGGTGTTGATAGCTTTACGTCTATCATCAATAACAGAAACAACGAAAGCTGTATTTTAGCAGTAGGTGGTATCAAAGAAACAGTAACTGTGAAAAACGGTGAGTTTTATGCCACTAACATCATGAAAGTAACCCTTACTTGCGACCACCGTGTGGTGGATGGAGCAGGTGGAGCGGCTTTTTTAGTAACTGTGAAAGAATTGCTTGAGAATCCTACCAAGATGTTGGTTTAAGGATTAGCACTTAAGATTATACAAAAAACCTTTTCCAGAAATGGGAGAGGTTTTTTTGTGGGTGATGGTGTAGATTCGTCCTTGAACTAAAATCTAAACATGGCTTTACATCTGACGGACTTCCAATCAATTTTGCTTTCGTTATATTAATTGAAATCAGATTCAGTTATATTTTCATTAATTAATAACCTCATAATTTTACCTTTTTGAAAGTTTTTACCGTCTCCAAATTTTATTTCTGTTGCGGATGTTAAATTTTCGAATTTTTTAAATTTTGAATAAAGGAGTACCATGAACGAATCCTTTTCAAGGTTCAATACTTTTTCAGTTTTTATGATATAGAATGTTTTTATGTCAAAGTATACAAATTTCACTAATCCATTAATTAACTCTGCTTTGATTTTATAACATGTTTTAGTTCCAACTTTCACTTTACCAATTAAGTCTAAAGTCCATAATTGGGGATCTAGATAGTCGAGCTCATTAAAAATATTATTTTTGAATATCTTGTCCTTAAATTCATCGTGAGCAGCTTCTTTTTTCTCTCCATTGACTATTTCATAACCACTTATTCCATCAAACCAATTTTGATAGACAATACGGTCTTTATAAACAACTTCAAACGAACCTTTATTCGGTAGCATTTCTTTGGTCACCCAATTTACATCTCTACCTTCCATTTCAGTTTTTATATCAGTATATAAAGTTTTAATACTTTTTAAATATTCCTTTCCTCCGATCGCGATTATTGAATTATTCACAATAGTTTCAGCGGTAATGTTTTTATTGTATTGTGAGAATATTTGATGACTGAAAAGAAGTAAAAAGGTTATTTTTATAATTGTTTTTTTCATATCGCATTATAAAATAGTTTGTTTTTTTATTATGTTTAGGGCATTTGTATTAGCTCTTTGAGGTCTTTTTTACTTCTCCATTATGTACCTCGATCTTCTTACCGAATGTGTGAAGTATACTCTTTTTCAAATCCTACACTTGTCTGCAATTAATTAAATAGTAAAACCATTCTGCAGACCAAAAGCTAAATACCACGAAGTCGAAAAGACCTCTTGCAGGGGTTTAGCTCTTACTCAAAATTATATTTAACATTCGCTGGTAATGGCTCTGTGGCTAATTTTTGCCATTCTCCATTTATCTTAATCACCACAATGTTGTTATCCTTGTCGTAAAAGATAGTGCCATCTTTGGCTTCTTTTAAGGCTTTATAGTTTACATGTTTGGCACTTTCTTTATGATTAGTCTCATCATCGCCTTCAGGAGCATCTTTTCTTGTATTGTCCTTACCAATTCTTCCCAGCGTAAGAGTGTTTGATAACTCTAATGAGCCATAAAATAAAGCTCGGTCTCTGCTGAACATGAATGAATGCTGGCGAACATCAGAGCCTATGCGAAACCAGTTATAAGCTGGCTCGGAGTGGTTATATACTGTGCCAAAGTAATATAATTCAGCTACAGGCTTTTCCTCTTCAATATGCTTATTGACTAACATGGTAATTCTTGATTTGTCGTCTTGTGCATAGCCTTCGAGTACGTGATAGCCCCATCGCTTCTTATTTTTTTCATTCTGGTTTCCACGAACCTGTATCATGTATGGCGTGCTAATAATACCATTTACAGTACTATACATTGGAGTAAGCCTAGTGTCAAATCCATAATTATAGCCTCGGTACTTCCACTTTTCCCATGTGGAATCTACGTCAGAATATATTTCTGTTCGGTATTTGTTAGAGGCCTTAGAGCCTTCAATGAGTTTGAAATGGCTATCAGGAAGTTGGACGTCTTTGTTTTGGCTGTAAGCCGTATTAAAAAACAAAGTGATAATAAGCAGTGTTAAAGCTTTTTTCATTTTAGACTTATAAATTTATAGAAGCTTTGATATGTATTTTGAGTCAAAATACAGTAAAGCTAGGGTTGAAAAATATGGTTTATAAATATACCCTCTTTCCGTAGATTCTTTCATAACTAATCAGGTTTTGTCTAGTCCCGAATAAGCGATACACTTATTTAGATTTAAAAACCTAACTTATAGAATCCAGTTGGCTTTGTTGACTGGATTCTTGTTTTAATACGTTCTAATTTGGACTTCCCTTTGTTATGCATCATTTCAGGTGTTTTCATGTAGCAAGAATAATGTGGTCTTTTGTGATTGTATATTTTGATACTATCACTTATTAAAGCTTTCATTATTGGTAATGCTAAATTGTTGTTATCGTCAATGAATTCCTGTTTCAGTATTCCATTTATTCTCTCGGCTACATCATTAGCATACTGGTTGTAAGACTCCGTCTTGCTACATTTAATGCCATTTTTGTTCAAGACTTCTTGGTAATCATTACTGCAATATTGATATCCTCTATCGAAATGATGAATGAGTATTTCACTTTTATATTTACGATACTCAACTGCCATTTCTAATGCCTTTATCGAACTAGATGTACTTAAACTGTTAGACACATCGTAACCTAGTACATTTTTTAAATATGCATCTGTCACTAGTGCCTAATACAGAGAATTCTTTCTGTTTCCAACATAAGTTATATCTGAAACCCAGACTTCTTCCGGACGTTTTGAAGTCATATTTTCAATTATATTCTTATGTTTTCGGAATCTATGATGCGAATTAGTCGTGATATGATAAATTGTATTTTGATCATTGCTTTTTGGATTGTCAATTTAGTAGTAGAATGACCTAAGATTAGGATTTATTAAGGGCTTTGTAATGGGAGAAATCTCGCGAGAAAAAGTAGCCTACCAAGAAGCATTTCATCGTGAAGTCAGAATGAAATGGTGGTAGGCTACCATCTTAATTCATTTACCTATTTCGGTAAACCGAAAGTTTCAACTACAAAGTCGATATCCTTATCGCCTCTTCCACTTAAATTAACCAATATAGATTTTTGAGGTTGTTTCTTAGCTAGCTTTAAAGCATAAGCCACGGCATGAGAGCTTTCTAGTGCCGGAATAATACCTTCTAAGCGACTTAACTCATAAAATGCGTCAACCGTTTCTTTGTCGTTAATGCTGTCGTAGTTTACTTTATTCATGTCTTTAAGCATGCTATGTTCTGGGCCAACGCCTGGGTAATCTAGCCCACTGGCGATAGAATGAACGGGTGCTGGTTCACCTTTCTCATCTTGTAAAGTATAGCATTTAAAGCCATGAATTATACCTGGGGTTCCTAAGGTCATGGTGGCAGCATGTTCTCCTAATTCCAAGGAGCGTCCTGCTGGCTCTACACCATGCAGCTGGCATTCTTCATCATCTAAAAATCCGGAGAATATGCCCATGGCGTTGCTTCCGCCGCCTACGCATGCCACTACATTGTCAGGTAATTCACCCGTCATTTCCATATATTGTTCACGAGCTTCTATGCCCACCACTCTTTGAAAATCACGCACCATCATGGGGAAAGGGTGTGGACCTACCACAGAGCCAATACAATAGATGGTAGTTTCTGGGTCTTTAAGGTATGCTTCAAATGCAGAGTCTACGGCTTCTTTAAGAGTTTTAAGACCATGAGTTGCAGGAATTACATTTGCTCCTAAAATTTGCATTCGTACCACATTAGGCTGCTGTTTTTTCATGTCAACTTCGCCCATGTAGATATCACACTCCAAACCGAAATAAGCAGCTGCCGTGGCCAGAGCCACTCCATGCTGGCCTGCACCGGTTTCTGCAATGAGTTTCTTTTTGCCTAGGTGTTTCGCGAGTAAGGCTTCGCCCATGCAGTGATTAAGTTTATGAGCACCAGTATGGTTTAAGTCTTCGCGTTTTAAGTAAATGCGTCCTCCGTATTTTTCTGACAATCTCGAGCAATAATAAACTGGTGTTGGTCGGCCTTGGTAGTGTTTCCGTATGCTACGAAGCTCTTGAATGAAATTGTGTGATTTACTTATAGTGTTATAGGCTTCCGTTATTTTTTTCATTTCGGCTTCCAAGAATGGGGGGATAAAAGCACCACCATAATCTTCGAAAAAGCCTTCATTATTTGGATATTCTTTAAAATAATTACTCATGAGTTTTTTATTTGATTGGTATGTAAATATTGTAAAAAAGGACCAATTTTCCACTATTGATATTTCACTAGAATAATACGTGAAAGCTTTTTTTATTAAGGACTAAATTTAGGCCCAATAGTCATGATTTCACTTTTGTGATGTTCTTTTAATAAAATATAAAGTGTACCAAATTCCGTCAACCTGACCAAAATCATGCCTTTCGTTTGAAGGACATATTATAATTTCTAGGCTTCTGTAATTGGAAAATGGGAGAGTTTACCTCAAGACTAAAAAGGGATGTAAAAAGACCTCAAGAAGTGGATGTTTTTGAGTTTTATCAATTTTTCCTTTTAACAATAAAATAAGCCACTAGCATATTTGGCACCCAACAGAGCCAAGCTACTACACGATAGGCAGGAATGAAATCGCCAAGGCTAATGGTGAGTAGTGGTAGCCAGATTCTTAGCATAACCGCAGCAAAACAAGCAGCATAACTGTATATCATAAAGTTTTGATGCTTTGTAATGTTTCCATTCTTAATGGCTTTAAATGCCAAGGCGGTAGTGCTCAGCCATACGAGCCCTAAACTGATAAAGCCTATTTTACTGACAAGCCCTCCTGTAGCGTGAAAGCCTAAATACACGCTACAGAGCCCACTTATTAAAACAGAAATGACGTAAATTATGCCTATTCGTCTGTGCCAAATGATATGTTTGTTTCTTAGTTTTTTACTGAATTGCAGCCAGCCAATGAGTAGTGCTAATCCGCCTAAAACGATGTGCCCATAAAAGGCAATATTCCAGGTAGTATCTGATAGTAAATCAGGTGACTTGGAGCCTAAGAGTCCAAATAGTCTATCGATAAAAAAGTAGAGTAATGGGTAAATTCCAATAATGACGCAAAAGAAACTAAAGACCCACCAAGTGATGTTTTTTGTCAAGCTTTTCATGTAAATTTTCAGGGATAGATGTTTAAAGGTATTGATTCTGAGGTATATATACCACATGTATTAATAGCTTTTCTGACCAATGTTGTCATGAATTATTTTACAAGTTTACAAATCAAAGTATCTTTAGGTAGACTTATTTCTGTTAAAAAGAGTATATAAGTTATACTTCAATACTAGCATTTTATAATCAACATGTTCAAATACCTTAAATTTCTTTTTGTCCCTTTTTTAATTACCAGTTGCACTACCCAAAAAGCAATTGATATTTCATATTTGAAAAGCTCTCAAGCTTTAGTAGAATCGTTTCCTAAGTTAGATGTTTATACTCCTGATAAAGCGGAGAATAGCCCGGTAGTGATTTTTATACATGGTGGAAATTGGAATGCGGGAAACAAAGAAATTTACAGTTTTCTTGGTCGTAACTTTGCCAAGAAAGACATTGTCACTGTGATTTCTGGCTATACTTTAAGCCCCGATGGTAATTATGATACCATGGCAAAGGAGGTGGCAGCAGCCATTAAATGGACGCGTGAAAATATTTCGAAGCATAAGGGGAATCCGAATGAAATATTTTTAATGGGACACTCTGCAGGGGGACATTTGATAGCTTTGGTAGGTACCAATCCTAAGTACCTAGAAAACATAGATTTAGTGAAAGGTATTATCCTTAATGATGCAGCTGGGCTAGATATGTATTCTTATCTAAAAAAGAATCCACCAAATAAAAATGGCCATTATGATGTTACATGGACAGAAAATGAGGAAAACTGGAAAGACGCTTCGCCTATCTACTTTTTGTCAGAAAAAGTTCCACCACTTTACGTTTATACGGGAACCAAAACCTATTCGTCCATTTTAACGGGTAACAAAGAGTTTGTCAAAAAGATGAACCAGTATCAAGCTAATCTAGAGATAAATTATTTGCGGAAGAAGCATGTGCCCATGATGCGTCAGTTTATTTTTCCATGGAATAAGCGGTATAATGAGATTGTGAAGTTTATAGATTCTAATCGATAGACCAGTTATCTTTTGAAGGGTAATAAACTGATGAGTTTTGATATTAAATGAAGTCTGATAGTGATGTCTATCAGTGATATTTAGACCTTGACCGAATAATAAAAAACGTTACCGCAATTTGAATTCCATCTGCCTTAGAGATAGCTTTAATTAAAAAAAGGCATGGAAACGAAATACGGTTTTACAAAAATGGATATTTCCGAATTTGAAAATTGGATTGCCAATTTCAGAGTCGGGCGTACGGTTATTTATTTACAGCAGCACCATACGGTAGCACCAAGTTATCAGCATTTTAATGGCTCAAATCATTTTCAACTTCAAAGAAATATGAGGGACTATCATGTCGGTAGTAATGGTTGGCTAGATATTGGGCAACACTTCTCTATTTTTCCTGATGGCGATATTCTAACGGGAAGGAGTTTGGAGCTTACTCCAGCTTGTATTTACGGAAATAATTCGGGGGCTATTTGTATTGAGAACGTGGGCTTTTTTGATAATGGTGTGGATTCCATGAATCAGGCACAGTCAGAAGCGATAGTTAGAGCCACCGCGGCTATTTGTAAGAAATTTAGTATACCTGCCAGTACAGATAATGTAGTTTATCATCATTGGTTTAATTTATCTACAGGCTCTAGGCATAACGGGGATGGTCTAAATAAATCTTGCCCAGGTACTGCCTTTTTTGGAGGAAATAAAGTGGAAGATTGCGAAAATAACTTTTTACCTCTGGTGAGAAATGCCATGACAGGCGGTGTAATAGCACCTATACCTGTATTGCTGAAATATGCCACGGTAACAGCCAGTGCTTTAAATGTCAGGGTTTTGCCTACTTCATCTTCTTCAAAGGCTAGCGACAGAGAAGCCTTGGTTTTAGGTTCTGTTTTAAGGGTGTATGAAGAGCAAAATAACTGGTATCGTATTTCTTCATCTCAGCAGCATTGGGTTTCTGCAAGGTATACGGATGATGTAGAGAGGGCGGTGGTGAATGCCAGCGTACTAAATGTACGAAGCGGGCCGGGAACATCCTTTGCTAAAGTGGGTTCATTTCTGAAAAATCAGGAGGTTTTTGTGTACGAAAGGAGCAATGGATGGTGCAGGGTTAGTTTGGATATTAAATGGGTGAAAGACAACTTTTTAGATTTTTGAGCCATGTTATTTTGAGTTAGAAGCCCTATTCCGTAGAATAAGTTTACATTAAATTATACTTAAGCTGAAGGAAAAAGTTAGAGCTTTGGATACGGATTTGTAAGAAAAGTCCGTAAGTAAGCAACCATATGATTTTTACAAGATTGAATTTATGATAAACCCAAGGCTTGCCAGCATTTGCTTTATTATTTCAGGATTTTTCCTCTCTTGTGATATAATTCCCGAGCCACAGAAAATTGAGGAAATAGTGTATTATAACTATTCTGGTCGAACTATTGATAAGATTGTTTTAGACATAGTCTCTGAGGATTTAGAGATTTTAGGAAACATAGAGATTTCGAAAGTTCTTCAACCGCAAGATTCACTTGTATTTACATATAACTTAGAGAATTCACCATCTACTCAAATAAATAGGTCATTACGTACGCACGTGTATTTTGGTTTAGAGCCTTATTCCTTTGATGAAATTATTACACCATATGAACATGGCTTTACTGGTAAGTTTGATATTAGAAGGGAATACAAACAGAGGTTATTCATCTCAGATACTAAAATGCTGTATTGCATAAATGATAAGAAGAATATGGAATGTGATTTAAATCAATTATCCCAATGATAAAGCAAGTCTATGTTTTGAGCATTCTTTTAATGCTTACAGGCTTTTCCATTTTCGCACAAAAAGGACATTCCAACTTTTATATATCGGCTTCAGGCGGCTTAAACAAAAGCACCGCAAAGTATAAAAACTCGCAGTGGTTTGAAGAGAACTTAAGTTTAAAGCCTGGTGCAGGCAAAGAGGTACAGTTGGAAATAGGGCAACGTGTGTGTGCTAATTTCTGGCTTGCTGGGGGATATTCCGTCTATTATAATCACTATGCGTTTAATAAGGTAGACCCTTATTTGCCTGAATCGGAAGCGGTTTCTTATATTTCCAAAAAAGCAGGTATAGAATTTCATATCAAAGCAAAATATCTATACCCATTTGAGAAGAACTTTGCCTTTATAAATTATGCACTTATTAGCAATAATGGTATGCACGCACGTACCACGGAATTTGGCAATACCGGAATAATAAGAAGTTTTAGCGAGTATGGCTATTTGTTTGAAGCCACTAGGCTGAGAAATGAAGTGGGTTTAGGTATGGGTCATTACTTCGGCAAAAAGCAACGTTTTGCTCTTCAGCTGGAGGGTACATATTCCTGTTTCTTAGATTATCGTAAGTCTGAAATTATTGATAAAATGAATGTCAAGAGCTTTGCTGCAGGCCTCTCTATACTTTATTTCTTTAAACCCATTGAATTTAGTAAGGGGGAAGGATAATGAGCTTAATTTTAACTCTTTAAGTTGTTCAAGATTACTTTTAAAGCTGCCTTAGCTTCTTTTATTACAGGTAGAAATGGCCAAATATGTGGCATATTTTCACCTATTATTACTTCTATATTGACATTTGCTTTCTTCAACTTTTGAGTAAATAATTTTTGGTCGGGGTAGGTGATATCATTTGTTGCTAAAAACAGAATGGTCTTCGGGAAGTGGTCAAAGCTTCCGTTAATAGGAGAAATCATTTCATGGCTTAAATCATCATTCTTAGCACACATTTTCTTGGCACATTTTACACCAATTTTAGATAACATAGGGTCTGTTTTATCTTTTTCTTATCCTTTCTCGGACCAAGTTCGTTTTAATGCGGCTTGGGGTTCTTATTATAAGTTACCTATTTACACTGTTTTGGGCTTTAAAAACGATGAAGGGGATTTTGCCAACATTGATAATGAATACATAAATACCATTCATTATGCTGCTGGTTTTGAGTACCTACCAAAGGCAGATTTACGTTTTACTGCAGAGGGCTTCTATAAAGATTATTCCAACTATCCTGTCTCTGCTTTTGAAAACATTTCACTGGCTAATTTAGGCGGTGGTTTTGGTGCCATTGGTAATGAGAAAGTGACTTCGGTAGGAGGTAGGAGGTGGGAGAGCTTATGGTTTAGAGTTTTTCATGCAAAAGAAACTAACCAAGAAACAGTTTTTAACTTTTTCATATACCTATGTTAGAAGCCTTTTTGATGGTTTTGAAACAGAGCTTTTCCCGTCGTCATGGGATAACAAACATTTGCTTTCATTCATCTATGGTTTAAAGTTTAAAAATAATTGGGAACTTGGCGTTAAGCATCGTTTTGCTGGTGGTAGCCCATATTCGTCTTTTGATTTAGAAGCTTCGCAAAGAAACTACCTAAGCATCGGAAGTGGAATCTTTGACAATTCACAGTTGAATTCTATTCGATTAAAGGCATTCAACCAAATGGATATTCGAATTGATAAACAATTAAATTTTAAGAATTGGTCTTTAGACCTTTTCTTAGATGTCCAAAATGTTTTTGCAGCCAAAAATCAATCCGTACCTAATTTTACTTTTCAAAGAAATGCGGACAATACAGACTTTGCAACAACAGAGGGTTTGAGCCTGATGCAAGATGGAAGTAATGCCAATCCACTTATTTTGAATGAACCAAGTGGTCAGCCAACTCCAAGTATTGGAATTATAGTGGAGTTTTAAGAGAGTGTAGAGGAGTACGCTAGCATGTAAATAAGCAAGTGGCTATTTTAATTATTATGTAAGGTTTCGAAAGCTATTTTCCATGAATCGTCAGCTTGTCTTCTCCAAGCAATTATATAGGTTCCCACGTTTTTTATAGTGTCATTTGTTTCCTTATTAATGAAAATTTCATTGAAGCTATTATAAGAAATCGCCATGTCTTCAGATTCAATAATGGATGGCTCGCCTCTGTCAATAAGTTTGACGTCATATTTTTTATAAATATTTTCCCATTGCTTTTTTAGGGAGTCTCTTTTTGTCAATTGAATAGGTGTTTCAGGATAAATAGCGGTATACTCATCCTCGTAAAAATCTATCCAATCATACTCAAACTTTTCATAGACTTGATAAAGACTGTCAACATGGTTTCTAATCATGTTTTTGAGTTCTCCGGACGATGTTTTAGAGACTTCTTTTGACTGTTCTTTAATTTGGCATCCAATGGTGAAAGAAAAGGTTATGGCCAGAAGTAGGAGAGGTGTGTGTTTCATGTTTGGTTATCTAAAATAAGCTTAACTAATTGATAAAGAATATGGTATATATATATCTAAATTAAATATTTTTTGATGAAATCGAAAGTTATGCCCCAATAATTTAGACCTGTGATAAAACTTAGACTGCGGTATTTTGTACATAAAAAAAGGCTGTAAGAGGTATTTAACCTGATACAGCCTTAAGCTAGAGATTCATTACATGAATCTCAAATGTTATTGTAATCCTGGAATATCCACCATTTCGTTTGCATCTAACTCATAGTCAACGCCATCGCAATGGAAACCGAAGAGATTGAAAAATTCAGTTTTATAACCTTCTAAATCTCCTATGCTTGGAAGACTTTCCGTGGTAGCTTCTTTCCATAAAGCTGCTACTTTTTCCTGAATGTCATCACGCATTTCCCAATCGTCAATTCGGATTCTACCTTTTGAATCTAAAGGAGTATCATTAAGAAATAATCTCTCAGCATATAAACGGTGAATTTGTTCTATACAACCTTCATGTACATCATTCTCTTTCATTACTTTATAGAGCAAAGAAATGTATAGTGGAATAACCGGAATGGCTGAACTTGACTGTGTTACCAATGCCTTATTTACAGAAACGTAGGCTTTTCCATTAATAGCTTTTAAAGCATCTGTGATACTAAAAGCAGTTTTTTCAAGATGCTCTTTAGCCTGCCCTATAGTACCTTTTCTATATACCGCTTCCGTAAGTTTAGGTCCAATATAAGAGTAAGCTACGGTCTTAAAATCAGAAGAAAGTAAGTTTTCTTTCATCAAAGCGTTTACCCACATTTCCCAATCTTCGCCACCCATAACGGCCACCGTATTTTCTATATCGTCACCAGTAGATGGTTCAATGGTGATTTCTTTTACCTCACCTGTATGAAAGTCTACAGTTTTATTAGTGTAGCTTCCACCTATTGGTTTCAGGGTAGATTTATGTCTAACACCTGTGGTAGGATGCGTTCTTACAGGAGAAGCTAGGCTATAAATCAATAAGTCAATTTGACCAAGGTCTTCTTTTATTAAGTCTATGGTCTGCTGTTTTACTTCATTAGAAAACGCATCACCGTTTATACTCTTAGCATAAATCCCTTCTTTGTGAGCTGCAGTTTCAAGTGCTGCGGTGTTATACCAACCAGAAGATGCTGTTTTACCTTCGGCAGGAGGTTTTTCAAAATATACTCCGATGGTAGAGGCATCTGAGCCAAAGGCACTAGCGATTCTTGAAGCTATACCAAAACCGGTAGATGCTCCAATTACCAATACTTTTTTGGCACCTTCTATTTTGCCTTTTGATTTTATATAATCAATCTGGTCTAATACATTTTTTTCACATCCTTTAGGGTGAGATGTGATGCAGATAAATCCACGGGTTCTAGGTTCTATTATCATTTAAATCGTCTTTTTTATATTGTGTCAATGAGTCGAGTTCGTTTATAGCTCCAAATATCGGTGATTTTAATTTAAATGATTCCCATTTTTAAACCTTAGCCACCTTTTAGGCTCACAGGCTTTAGGTTGTTCTAAAGAAATCAAAATTACTTTTGGGAGCATAGCTATGCTTTATTTAACTATCTCATAGAATTCTTGATGATTTTCTGGGCTTATGGCCAATTGGTCTAATACTATTCCTGGCTGATTGACGGATACCTTTATGGTTTGTTTTCCTGCTTTGTCAATCACAATCGGGTAGGTGATAGAACCAAAATTCCTTAGTACATTTTCTTTCCAAGATTCACTTCTTCCTTTGGTGTTTATTTCATAGGCTTTGGCTTCACTATCATTTACAGATAGCCAAATCTTATGGTCAAAATTGTTAGCATGGGTAGGTAAGAAACGAAGCTCCACCTGATAAGTACCCGTTTTTTCAATGTTGAAATTATAACTCAAAGAAGGCTTTTCAGTATTGAATACGTGATTTTCAAAAGGGAATAAAGTTACACTTGCGTTGCTATAACCTAATCCTTCAATGACCTTCCACTCATAGTTTTCAGCACCTTCGGCTTCTGAAAATTCACTAGCTTGAATGAATTTTGGGCTGTGTAGTTCAGTTTTATTTTCTACGGAGACGGTAGTATCTGCTAAATGATAGTCTGGCATATTGTAAACAGCTAGTTCACGTGGATTCATTGACATCATTCCGTCCCACTTGCCACCACTAATGGTCTTATTATACGTAGCTGTTGAACTCACTATAGCGTCATAGGCTTCTTGCGATTTTTTGGCCAATGCTTTTTTCTCAGTAGCATCTGTGCTCAAAAATGATTGCTGAGCATAAAGAAATTTCTCATTCATGAGAGCCGCACCTTTGATAGGGTATTCTACCAGTTGGAAGAAGGCATCCAAGCGTTCTTTTGAGATGTTAACCTTTATTTCTTCTACTTTTTTCACCAGTTCCGCATAAGCATCTAGTCTTCTTTGAGCTTCTTCTGGGCTAAACTCCGTCATTTTAGTGGAGGTTTTTGGTTCAGTTCTACTCCAACCCATATATTCTGGCTTTCTCAAAAAAGCTAAACGGTAATATTCTTCATACACATCCGCAATCTCCTGAGCTTTATCTTTACCAAACTCTCTGTGATTCCAATCCACTAAATGCTTTTTGATGGAAGATTCATTGATGCTGTTGACATCCCAAGCCAAATCAAGGAAAAACTCCATGTTGTATTCTCCTGGTTTGATGTCGCCTACATTCGCTATCCATATTTTATTAGCTCCATTTTGATAGGCTCTAGACATTTCATACCATGTTAAGCCTGGCTGAGAACTTGAGAGCCACAGATGGTCATGTGGCCTTCCCCAGTAGCTTAGGTGATAATATACACCGCTACCACCTTTTCGCTGTCTTTCATCTTTATTGCTCAATCTTCTGATATAACCGTAATTATCGTCGGTCCAAATTAGCGTAACATCGTCAGGTACTTTCAAACCATTGTTATAAAGGTCTAGTACTTCTTTGTAAATTGTGAAAACCTGTGGTATCTCTTCTATCGGTTTGTCTATAGTTTTGGTGAGCATTTCACGTTGGTCTTGAATGATGTTTTCTAACAGTGCTACCTTTTCTTCTTGTGTCGCATTTCCCTGCATGCCAGAGTCATGAATTCCACGCATTCCCATGCTTATGACATTGTTCCCGTTTTTTGTTTCAAAAATTCGTTTTTGCCAATACTCTTTTACTTTCTCTTTGTTGGTGAAATAATTAAAGTCGCCATAAATTTCGTGGTCCCATTCGTCCACATTGTTTCTTAGCATGGGTTCAGCATGCGAAGTTCCTATAGCTATCTGATATTTTTCTGCCATGGCTCGGTTACCTTCAATGGTAAAAAATGCCTTGGTTGATGGGTGCATGGCAGGCCAAATGGTATTTGCCTTTAGTCGTAACAAGAGTTGAAATATTTTCTCGTAGGTTTTAGGACCTATGTCACCAGTTTCTGGTTCAAACGTTTTAGCTGCCCAAGGTTGCAAAGCCCAATCTTCATCGTTTAAAAAGATACCACGATATTGCACCGAAGGGCTGTCAATAATTCCATTCTCAGGTAGAGCTAATGTTACTGAACCCGTGTTTTCAGGATGAACATCTGCCCACCATTTCCAAGGTGAAATTCCAATTTTTTCAGCTACATCAAACACACCATATACCGTACCTCTAATGTCGCTACCAACTATAAAAAGGTTGTCTTGGTCTTTCTTAATGATGAATTTTTCCCATGCATTGTTTAAATCTGTGTCAAAGTTATCCTCTAAACTCTGTATCAATTCATTATTAAACTGTCCTATGTAAATTCCTTTGTTTTCAGGTAGGATTTTATCAACGTAGTTCACCGGAATTTCTCTACCAATTATTTTTTCTAGGTCTTTGGCAATGTCATTTGCAGCCCATTTTATTAGTTCATCCGCGTTTGAATCAACATAAATATTGGCATTCGATGAATCTTGATTGATGGTAAAGTTTTTCGATTGACATGATGCCAAAAGTGCACTTATCAGCAGTATAAAGTATTTGTTCATTTCTTGTTAAAGTTTATTTAAGGCTCTAGATAAAGTCTTTTAATTGGTTCATACTAGCAATTTGATGGGGAAGCTTAGTCCATCACTCGCACCTGTTTGTTGTTTTCAGCATTGGTTTTAAAGGCAGTAACATCTTTTAAAACAATCTGACGGTGATTCAAACTTTCAGGGAAATTGACATTATCTAAGTCAATGCTTTTTACATCATCAAAAACTAGGGCAGGTCTGAAGTCATAATCGTCTAATTTTAGACCTACGTTTTTCATTTGAATGCCCTTGGCATGGCGAACGTAAAAAGCCCAAGATGGTAATTCTGGAAACATGGTGAATTCCGGATAGCCCCTAATTTCTTCAGGAACGTCTTTTAATCTACTTAGTGGTATATATGCTTGTCCTTTGTTGGCTCTGCCGGGTGAGGTTATTTCAATGTTTTCAAGCACCACGTTTTCTACATTGTGTCCTGGAATTCCCGTGATAGAAGCCGGGTAGGGGTTATGATGCTGACTAGGCTCTCTTGCTCGTATGTCATAGTTGATGTCAGGTCGCCCCAGCGGAACCTGCACTTTAATATTTTTCATGTGCACGTTTCTGATAGTTCCAGGTTGTTTTCCATCACGATGCCCTAATCTGATGAAAATGGAGTTTCCCGTGTTTTTGGCTACTACGTTTGACACTTTAATGTTTTCAATGATTCCTCCATCTACAGATTCAAGAGCGATGGCAGAGCGATATGTATCAAAAACTTGAATGTTTTCTATGGTGACATTTTTGAAGCCTCCGTAAGACGCCGTTCCAAATTTTATGGCACTGGCTCCAGAACGTATGGTGCAGTTGGCAATATAAACTGATTCATTGGCGTAGCCTATGTAATACGATTTAAGGCAAATACCATCATCTGCTGAGTTGACATCACAGTTGGTGATTTTTACATTTTTAGAATCAGTTATATCCATGCCGTCATTATTCCAATAGGCACGGTTATAAATAGTTAAACCGTCTAATTCTAAGTTAGTACAAAGCTCAAATGAAAGTCCCCAACAAGCGGAGTTTCTGAAGTTAGCTTGTGTAAGGCTTACATTTTTACAGGTAGAAAAACGAAGAAGTTTAGGCCTCATTTTTTCGTTCGGTCTGTTTGACCTTGTGGAGTAATCTGGGTCTATTACAATTCCTGCGTGATGAAGACTATCAACATGTAATGCAAGTTCTCTGCCTTGGCCATCTATAGTCCCAGTTCCTGAAATTGAAATGTTACTGGCTTTGTAAGCCACTATAAGGGCTAATTGTGAATTGTCGTCTTTTTTCGGACTCTCTGGTCTGCCTTTCATTTCAAGGCTTCTATAATGCCCAGGAACAGTGCTGCCTAAGATGGTGGCATCTTTTTGAAGGTGAAGATCTACATTGCTTTTAAGCTCAATAGTTCCGGTTAGGTATTTGCCTTTCGGCACAATTAAAATGCCGCCGCCATTTGCAAAGGTAGCGTCAATGGCTTTTTGCAGGGCTTCTGTGTTTAGCGTTTTTCCATCGCCTATGGCACCATAATTAGTGATCAGGTTTTCTTGGGCGTAAGAATTTCGGCTGCTCAAGCCAATTAGTATAAGCGTAGTAAGTAGGAGTAGTTTTTTCTTCAAAATCATTTAAAAATAGATTCTCAATCACACATCATTTGATGCGTAGCAAAAATAGTCCACAAGATATAATCAAAAGTTTGAATAGCCTTAATGGAAGGGTTTAAATCGGTGTTATTCGTGTAAAGTCTGTGAAATTTGTTTGCTATTTGACCGTATGTTAATGGGCTATTGGAATAAATCCCCACTCATCTGCTAAAATATCCCACCTATATAAAGCCCTATCTATTTTTCCTTGTTTTTTCTAAATTGCTTTGGCAAAAACAAAATAATATGACGGAAAACAGACGCTCCTTTGTTAAGAAAATGGCCGTGGGCTCTATGATGGTTCCATTTGGGATTTCTCATAATTTTAAGCCTGAACCTTATAAAAAGTTACGTGTGGCTCTAGTAGGTTTAGGCCGATATGCCAATTATTTGGCTGAAGGAATAGCAGTGTCAAAACATTGTGAAGTGGCTGGAATAGTTACTGGAACGCCGTCCAAGATTCCTGTGTGGCGAAAGAAATACCAAATTTCAGCGGACTCGGTTTATAATTATGAAACCTTTGATAACATCGTGAATAATGAGGGTATTGACGCCATTTATATTGTTTTGCCGAATGGCATGCATAAAGAATATGCTATACGAGCGGCCAAAGCTGGTAAGCATGTGATAGTGGAGAAACCTATGGCTATTACAGCCAAAGAATGCGAAGGAATTATTGCTGCCTGTAAAGAGAATAATGTGGAATTAGCGGTAGGCTATCGCTTGCATTTTGAGCCATATAATATGGAAATGATGCGACTAGGCAAAGAGAAAGTTTATGGTGAGGTTCGTCATGTGCAAGCGGCTCTGGGCTATAATATTAGCAATATAGATTTAAGTGATTGGCATTTAAATGCAAAGCTTTCAGGCGGCGGCTGTCTTCAAAACTTAGGTGTTTATTGTATACAAGGGGCAAGGTATATTATAGGTGAAGAACCTATTTCAGTAACGGCACAGTTTGGCCCTGTTATTCATAAAGATGTCTATAAGGAGGTAGAAGAGTCTATTCATTGGCAAATGGAATTTCCGAGCGGAGCGGTGGCTACCTGCACGGCTAGTTCAGCATCATCTATGGATAGACTTTTGGCTTCGGCAGATAAAGGGATTTTTGAATTAAGTCCGGCTATTAGTTATGGACCTTTTGTTGGCAAGACGAGCGATGGTGTTTTTGAATTTCCGACGACAAATCAGCAGCAAGTTCAAATGGATGAAATGGCTAAGTTTCTTTTAAATAACAAACCATTTCCAGACCATATTAGTGGTTTGGAAGGTCTGAAAGATTTGAAAGTGATAGATGCAGTTTATGAAGCGGCCAAAACCGGAGAAAGAGTTTTGGTGGGCTAAGTTTTTTGAAGTTACTCATCTAGGTTTTCCGCCAAAGGTTGATAAATTCAGTTTTGCAGGAGTGCCTGTCCGCTTTGGGTTGGTTTGTCAGCCGATTGCTAATATCTGAATAGTTGTTAAACCTGCGGTTTACGATAACCACACCGAAGTTACAAGTTTTAGTGTGGGGCTAAATTGTATTTCCAAAGTGGTGACTTAATGTTCTTTAAGCTCGACAATCGGAGCTAATTGTAGATTATTCTTGTACAAATCGATTCTTTCTGGCAAAGCATACATTTTCAAACAAGGCGTTTCTAATTCTTCTTTGTTTAAATGGGATTTTAGAAATTTTAAACTAAAATCATAAAAGTAATCATCGGAAAAAAGTATATAAACAGACTGTTTCTTTTCTTCAATCATTTTATGAAGGATTTTGTCACACTTATCTTCCGATTCTATTAGAACATCTACTTTAAGTCCTGGTAAAATGCTAACGACTTCATTTCTTATTTTTTCAATTTCATTCTCTTCTACCTTCTCAGAGTTCAACAATAATACAGTTAATCGGCAATAATTAAATTTTAGGAAGTTGGCGTATTTCCTGACAAGATATAGGTAATCAAGATGCTTCTTTTCTAGTAAAAACATCATGCGATTGTCTATGTTTTCTTTTCTTTTAGGTGGAACAATAATCACATCTTGATCGACACTGGAATAAACTTTTTCAAAAAAAGCACCCAATTCTTCTCCCTTCCCATTCCCTAGCAAACCTAACTCAACGTAAAAATATTTTTCAGAATTTAGATGCTTGAATAGTTTCTCTTTTTCATCAGGTTTAAAAATTAATAATTCAATATTACCTGAATGATTTACTTGATGTTCTAAGTACTTTTTTAATTGTCCAATTTGCCGAAGCGATTCCTCTTCGTCATCCTCAATTAAATGGATGATATCTATTTTCAATTCATAATTCCAAACGCTGAAAAGGAAACTATCTAGTCCGCTTACAGCATTTGGAGAAAAGTCTGTACAAAAGGCTACTTTATTGGTTTCATACATATTCTTTTTCCTAGTTAATTGTTCTAAGGTTGTCCGAATAGCAGTCCTGTCTTGTGTAATCAAGTGGGTGTGGGGAGTATTATTATGCGGCTAAGTGTTAAAAAGCTAATTTAGTATAAATGTCTTTTAAATTATCTTTTGGAGGCTTTAACCATCTTAATTCAACCATTCCTGAATTTCCTTATCTAAGGTTTCTTCTGAGATAGTATTATCCCTATCTGATTCTTGAATGCGGCCATCTATTTTATCGATAAGCAGAAGTTTTTCTATTAAATATTATATGTTCAGCTTATCAGGTAAGCTTTCAATTTGTTTGTATAGGTCCTCTTTAGTAATCATAAGAGTAAATTAAGACATGAAGATAATGAATTTCTGGGAACTAGTTGGAACTTCGAAAGTTCAAACTGCGAAGAGAGGAAATCATTGGTATGGTCTTTTCCTTCAAGAAGAGTCTCCTTTATGGACTCTTCGGTGTTCAAATATAATTGGTAGTCTAAATCTATTGATTTTTGTCTTTTAAAAGGTTAATTAATTGCAGACAAACCAAACTCAAGTGAGAAGTAAGTCAGAGTAACTATGGAGACTCAGGCAAAGGGAAATATCGGGCTCTTAAATCGACCAAATTTGTCTCGAAAAAGGTTAATTACTTCCTACCATCATTCAATTTAGACGTTAACCAGAGTCTGTGCGGAAACTCTGGCTTAAGGGAAAGGAAATTATATTACTCTTTAATTCCTAGAAAAATCAAAAGAGTAGACACCACTTTGGAGCTTAAAAGAAACATTCTTTTTACCTTTTGATTTCTTTACGCCTTTACTTTTCTTATAGGATTTACCGCCTTCCAGTACTTTAGTAATTTCTGAATATGGAGCATATAAAGTGGCTTCACTTCCTACGGGTACTTCTACGTAAACGCTCAGAATGTCGTTTGAGATTTTCTCCCACCTTATGGCTGCTGCTCCATAGGGCGTTTGTGTGCCGTAATTGGCAAAGTCAAGGTCGTTGTCTAATTCAGGTTTGAAAATAATATGCTTATAACCCGGCTCAGCTTCATCGGTTTGCATACCTGCCAAATTGGTATAAAACCACGCCATACCACCACCAAACATAGGGTGATTATGACTTCCTTTTTCAGACCAATGTTCTCTTGAAGTAGTACTGCCAAGCTCTACCCAGCGGCCAAAACTTGGTTCGGTTCTCTTGTTTAAGGCATCATAGGCCATTTCACTCAAACCATTTTCGCTTAGCACTTCAAAGAAATATCTTGTTCCAAAAATCCCAGTATCAAAATGCCCATCACTCTCTTCTATGTCATTTTTGAAGGTCGCTAGTACATCAGCTTTTAAGTTGGCAGGCAGCCCCATTTTAAGAGCAAAAAGATTTGCTCCATATTTACCGAAAGACTTCGTCTCTGGATTATAAAATTTACTTTGAAAAGCAGCTTTCGCTTCCTCTGCTTGTTTTTGATAGAGCGTAGCATCTGTCGTTTGACCTAAAACTGTTGCGGCTTTTGCCGTTAAGTCATTGCAGAGCCATAAGTAAAATGTATGTACCAGTTCATCAGAAGGAAGGCAGTCTTCGCATACACCAGCCCATTCGCCTAGGTTCCACCATTTGAGTGGTTTTCCATTTGCTCCTTCACGCTGACTAAACATGGTGCCTTCAGGTGTTTTCCATGTTTTCATGTAGCGTATGTAGCCTTTCATGGCTTCATAATTATCTGCCAAGATATCTTTAGAGCCATACTGCTTATAAAATTCCCAAGGAATAATATTGATAGCCGCTCCCCAAGCCACACCGCCACCACAGCCAGGCTGCCAAGGAGCACCGTTTGGCACATAACCCGTTTCTGGAATTTGAGCATCACGCATGTCGCTTACCCATTTTTGGTAAAAGGCCTGTGCATCATAATTATGCATCACGGTGTTACAGGTCACTTGTGCATCGCCCGTGTAGCCAGAGCGTTCTCTATGCGGACAGTCAGACGCTATGCCGCCATGCGTATTATCTAGCTGGCTGCGTTTCCAAATCTTGTGTATTTGATTAAAAAGGTCGTTTGAGGTTTCAAAAGTCGCTTTCTCTTTTAAGTCCGTATTGACCGCTTCGGCTAGTAGATTTTCAGCTTTTAGTTCTCCTGGCCAGTTGGTTATTTCTACCCCAGAAAATACAAACCAGTTAAACCTAGGAGCATATTGTTCTAATCCTTCCCCTTTAAAAATGTAGGTGTTTTCACCAGAATAGAGGTTTCCGTTAAAGGTGATGTGTACCTTTTGACCTGCCGGTCCTGTAACATTCACCAGCTTCAGCCAACCTGAAATTTCCTCAGGGAAATCTACTTTATAATGCCCTTTACCTAGTTTCTCTATTTTGGTAGGAGCGTACTGTTTTGTCACTTTGTCTGTTTCGGCGGTATGTGCCACCATGTCTCCATAAGGTGCTTCTCTCAGGCTTACGTTTTGCCAAGAGCTGTCATTAAAGTTTGCATTCGACCAGTCTGATATTTCTTTTCTGGCGTCATATACCTCACCATCATATACCAAATCAACTAGAATGGGAGACTTTTCGGCCTTCCATGTTTCGTCTGTAGCTATGATTTCTTCTGTACCGTCGGTATAGGTAACATGCAGCTGAGCAATAAATCTTGGGCTGCCATACGAGGCCGTCCAGAATCTAGGAGCATTATAAAAACCGTTTCCTAAAATACCACCGATGGCGTTTTTGCCTTGTTTTAAACTGGAAGTAATGTCATAAGCTAAGTACATGACTTTATAGCGTGCAAACTCATCAGGCACCGCTATGTAGGCATCTGCCAATGCTGGTCTTTTCCCGTAGTTGGTTTGATTGGGTACCAATACGTCGTTGCCTACTTTTTTGCCATTGGCGTACAGTTCAAAATAGCCTAAACCCGTGGTAAAGACTACCGCTTTTGCCACTTCCTTATTGATGTCAAAGCTTTTACGAAGTAGGGGAGCGGGTGGAGGTAATATTTCAGTTTTCTTATCTGGCCCGCCGTTTGGTTTCGGAATGGCTTCTTCGCCCTGCCAGGGGGCACCTATCCATTTAGCTTGCCAGTCTGCTTTATTTAGTAAGCCCATTCGCCAGAAAGCAGGTTTTGACCATTCGCCAGCTACGCCGTCTTTATCCCAAGTTCTGACTTGCCACCAGCACTCCTGACGTGATTTTAAGGCTTTTCCATTATAAACTATTCTGTTATTCTCTTCTGAATTAACCTTTTTAGAATCCCATAAGTCTGGATTTGAAAGACCACCTTGGCTGCTAGCTACTTTTATTTGATAGGCAGTTTGCTTTTGACCTCTTACATTATTTGCCGAAGTGTTTATCCAAGCCAAACGTGGTTTTACTTCGTCAATAACTCTTGGGTTTGCTAGGTATTCACAAGTGAGTTTGTTGACTTCTAGTTGTGCTTGAGCCACAGAAAAAGCGGTAAGAAATAAGAAAATGAGTGTTTTACGCATTTTGCAATAGGGTTAATAGCTTTCTGTCAAGTTTATGGCCGTACCAGTCTTCATAGTCTACATCTTCTCTGCCAGAGTCAAGAATTCCAAACGAGCCTTTGAGTTCCCATAGGGCAAAACCGATATCATTTTCACTCAATATGTCTGTTAGGTCTTTAAACCATGCTAAGAAAATATCATGAGGGGTTTTGTTATAGCAGCCGCACTCCCCACAGTGCACGCCTATGCCTTTGTTTTTAAGCTCTATCCATGGTTTATAAATGTCTTCTAACATTTTTTTGCTTAGGTATTGGTCGCCTACTTGTCCTGGGTATTTTAGCTCTGGTAAGTTGGAAGT
This sequence comes from uncultured Arcticibacterium sp., assembly GCF_964021845.1. Classification (NCBI taxonomy): domain Bacteria; kingdom Pseudomonadati; phylum Bacteroidota; class Cytophagia; order Cytophagales; family Leadbetterellaceae; genus Arcticibacterium; species uncultured Arcticibacterium sp. The sequence continues at coordinate 501,754 of NZ_CAXHZC010000001.1, forward strand.
ATCTTTAAAAACCCACGGAGCAGCGTAATGAGAAATAACACCCGGTGCGTAGCCACGGCAGCTTTGAGCCACTTCAAGGTCTATTAGTTCTGGAGTTACTTTGCTGCCTACTTCGTTTCCATCGGCCACTATGAGTCTTTTCGGGTTTACTTCATGTATGGCTGTTTTGGCGGCCAAAACTAGTTTTCTGTAAACGTCGCCGGGCAGTTTTGTTTTCTTTCCAAACTGGTCGTTCATGTCATCACGCCAGCTGGGTTCGTTTAATAAGTCAAAACTCATTTTTTTGGAGCTGTGCGACTTAAACCTTTCCGCCCAAAACTTCCAATGGTAGCAAAAATCATCTTCTGCTTGTTGGTCTGTCCAGATATTATATGGTTCATGAAAACCGGCATTAATACAGTAGCCAGGTGCTCTGTGAATGTTTAAGCTTACATGATGCCCATATTTCTGAGCCATGTACACAAGATTTTCTATTCTGTCTGTAGCTGCCGTGTCAATGTTTCTAACATCTTCAATGTTGATATCCTTACTTCGGTCAAAATCAATATAGCTTGGGTAAGCCATCGGAATTCTCACAAAGTCAAAACCCCAATCTTGCATCCATTTAAAAAAAATCTCGGGTGTTTGATTTCTTTGATTATTAGGGTCAGGCGAAAAGAAATCTAAAAAGTTAAAGCCCTTCCATTTTGGAATTGCGTTTTTCTTAATCACAGTTTTCTGACTAAAAGCTCTGTCTGTACCCACTAAAATAGCAGCAGTTGAGAGACTTGACTTTTTGATAAATTCTCTTCTTGAGTTTTGTTTCATTGGGTTGTTTTAATGTTCAAGTTTAACACTTTTTTTGTAGAATACTGTCCTAGTTTGTTTGGATAGGTTAGGAGTGCATTAAACTATTTCAATATGGGAATTAAAACTCAAAAAGGAACACTTTTCCTTCACGAAGAGTCTCCAAAGGGACTCTTCGGCGTTCAGTTATTTATTAGTTAGCTTAATCTACAAAAAACGCCTCGTAAAAGGCTAATTGATTTAACAGATTAAATTTAAAAATAGGCCAGAGCCTCCGCGGAGACCCTGGCATAAAGAGGTTCAAGTTCTTAACTTATTGCTTATTCACTAAGTCCAATTGCTCTTTATAGGTTTCTATTCTTGCATGGGCGTTTCCATCTACCAATAAAATAACTATCATCATGGCTATAGTAGTGATGCTAATTGCTCGCCACATAGGGCTGTTTATAAAAAATATAAGCAAGGCCGCCACAATGATTATAATAGGGATAGCTTTGAAAACAACTGTGCTGTATTCTTTTAAGGTGGCTTCGGTTCGTATGATTTCTGATTCTACAAATGCCTCGGAATCTGTGTTATAGGCATTTTTAAATTCTGTTATTCTTGATTTATTGGTGTAAAATAATCCCAGACCAATTATCAGAAGTAACAAACCCGCTACTAGCGTAGGAATGATGTAGGCTTTAGCTATTTCGGTTTTGCCAAGCTGCCAAAATCCAAAACTTGCCGCCATAAATATCACTCCAAAGAGCATGAAAAATGGGGTTGAGAAAAGTTCGGCTTTTGCCCAATCAGTTGCTGTTTTTAATATATCCATAGTTTTAATTTATTATCATCCGACTAAACATCGAATTAATTTAAAAGTAGTATTTAAGATAAGAGGTAATACCTTGTGCTTTTTTATCGGCTTCTTTTCTTTGGCTGGCTTCCCAGCCGGGGTTTCATTTTTTTTCGAAAAAAAACGAACCAAAAAAAACAGCACGGCAGCGGCCGACCGCCTGTAAACTCACACACTCAAAATCCTTGATTTAACAACCAATAATTGTAATATTAAAGTTGGGATTTTGACTGTGTTCAAACAGTACAGGGAGGTATAAAGATTTTTTTATTTATGTTTTTGCTCTAATGATTGTTGTTTAATTCAGTTTATATAATTCTCTGTATTCTGTTGGACTTATACCTTCTTTCTTTTTGAATAATCTTGAAAAATATTGGGGATATTCAAATCCCAAATCATAAGCCACTTCTGATATACTTTTGTTTGGTTTTAACAAGATGTTTTTGGCTTCGTCTATCAAATATAACTGCAAGTGCTCAGTAGTGCTTTTGCCTGTTTCATTTTTCAGTGTGTCACTCAGGTAACGTTGTGAAACCGACATCTCATTTGCTATTTTTTCAAGGCTTGGAATACCGTTTTTGTGTAATTCTCCTGATTCAAAATAGGTTTCTAATTGTTGATTAAATTGCCCTAGTAGGTCATTTGAAAGTTCTTTTCGGTTAAGAAACTGTCTTTCATAAAAACGATTGGCATATTTTAAAAGCGTGCTTAGCTGAGAAATGATAATGTCTTTACTAAACTCATCTTGATTGTTATGATATTCTATTTCAATATTACTCACAATAGATTCTACCTGCTTTTCTTCTTTTGGTGAAAGATGTAAAGCTTCATTTGCTGTGTAGGAGAAAAAGCCAAATTTCTTGATTTGATGAGCAAGCTCTGTTCCTTTCAAAAAGTCCTCATGGAAGTTTATTGAAAAACCCTTTTGCTCAAAAACCACACTCTCATCCCATTGCAAGACTTGTCTTGGTGCTATGAAAATCAAAGCACCGTTGGTGAAATCATATTTAGTACGTCCATAGTTTAAGTTTCCTTTTACAAACTTCTTTAAACTAATAGAGTAACAGTCGTTGGTGATTGGCGGTGAACTTTGTTTCGGACAAGGCAGAAAATCATCGTCTGTAGCATTGAACACACTAAACATAGGGTGCTCTGGTCCAGGTAATTCGAGATATTCTAAGTAAGCCGATAATGTTTTAAAGTGTTCCATTACGCTAATTTAGAAATTCCATTTATAACCTATTGCTTCTTCTGTTACATCCCACAGTTTCTCCATCACAGCTTTATCTTTAGCATGAGGCTCTAATTTGTGTGCTCCAACAGGCCCTCCAAAATGATTTCTTCCCGTTGGTCCATAGAATTCAGTTTGGTCAAGGTTCGCTTCTGTGGCACACATTAACATTGGGTATGCACCTTTTTCAGCTGACTGTACCAGTGGAGTTAACTTCATTAATTGCCATATAAACCTTGTCTTTAAGCTACCGCTGGTTTTGATTAATGAGGTGGAAGAAGCACCTGGATGGCAAGCATAAGATTTGACATCAGTCTTGCCTGCTTTTTTTAGTCTGTCTTGTAATTCATAAACGGTCATGATTTGAGCCAGTTTACTTTGACTATATACCTCATTTGGACCATAGTTGGCATCCCAGTTCATGTCGTCAAACTGTATGGTTTTGATACCTAAATTATAGCCCATACTACCTACAGTCACTATACGTCCTTTAAATTCCTCTATTCGTGGGTAAAGCAGAGCTTGTAACAGAAAGTTTCCATAATGATTTACACCCATTTGACATTCAAAACCATCTACAGTAAATGTTTGTTTTGGCACTTGGGCAATAGCGGCATTACACAGCAATGCGTCTATGTGAGGAACAGTTTTAAGAACTTCTTCTGCTGCTTTTTTCACAGAAGCTTGTTCTGCCAAGTCCATTTGAATATTAGTTACATCTATATTATTACCAATTTCTTGTTTCAAAGTTGCTAAGGTCTCTTCTGATTTTTGTGGGTTACGGTTAAGCATCACTACTTTAGCACCTTTAGCTAGCAATATTTTTGCTGCTTCAAAGCCGGTGCCGCTAGTAGTACCCGTTATCACATAAGTCTTTCCGTTTAAATTTTTTATTCTTTCAGGAGTCCATCCTTTTTTGCCGAATTGATTCGTTTTCATTTTTGCTTATTTCTTTGTTTCAAATTAATAAGACAAAATTAGAGGTGGAGTGAGTCTGACCTCTTATACGGATTTTCAGATGTTGTATACTTTTTGGTTGGCCTTAATTATAGTAGCGACTAGCTATAGTTCGCGTTAACCATTTCCACCTATATGTCTGTTTTTCTGGCTAGCTAACTCTTCTGAATTTGTCTCGTAAAAGACTACTTGAATATTGATGGGTTTAACTTCGAAATACACCAGAGTCCCTGCGGAGACTCGGCCGAAGGAAATATGATTGTGCAACAAGAGCGGTATGAATTGAGAGGTTCACTTACGTTTCTGTGAGAGGTAAGGGATGGGATTTACCATCTTTCTCAACTAAATACTGACTTTTTTTCTGATTTTCTTTTCCTCGAGTCTCTTTATAATCAATTCGGTTAGATTTGTTCCTTCTTTGTAAAAGCCAAATTTTGAAACAAAATTTAAGTATTCTAACTTGTTGACTTTATTTTGAGTAAAGATTTTTTTTGACATTTTTTCATCATAGAATCCAATTTCACAAGTCAAAAAATCACACAATATTATTAAAACATACGGGGAGAAAAAATAAGGATTATGATAGGAATGGTAGGCGTCATAAATATATTTAGAGCTGTCACTATCGCGATAATTACCTGATGAAATCATATTTAAATGAGTTAGTTCACATAGATATGGATAAAGCTCTTTGTGAATTTCTTTTTCCTCTAAAGAGTTTATGCTGTCCGCCATTTTATTAATAGAAATTCCAAAATTACTAATTTCTCCTGTTTCAGGATGTAGAATTTTATTTCTTTGAACTTTATTGTTCTTTGATAATGGGTGCGAATATATCCCAGCAGCAAGTCCGACAGTTTTTCTTAAAAAGAAATCTAACTCTTCGATATTTTTCGAAAGGTGATTTAGTGTCAAGTAATTCTCATAGACTGATCTCAATAAAATTTGAGAATCTTCTGGAAAAACATTTTCGGCTAGCAAAATTGAAGCTCGTAAAGTTTTAGAAGTTTTTGTTAAAACAAAATACACAAAGTCATGATAATAATCTTCTCCTTTAATTCGGTCTTTTTCTTTTGTTAGAACTTTAATATCTGCATTTCTATCAATTAATTCCTCCAATAATTCAACTTGTGAAATTAAATTTTCATTAATTTTTAAGACTTCATTTTTTTTAGGAAGTATAAATTCAGGTATATCTTTTATTAATTTTCGTTCTTTCATTAGTTTGTGTCTTAGGACGAGATAGAGCACAAATTACCCATATCCACCGTATATGATGCACTAATATAATTGAATTTTTAGCCCTTGGAAATAATTAAAAACCTTCATTTACGATTTTAGAAAAAGGCCAAAATTCCCTCAAAGGTATGCCCAAAAAGAAATCAAAACCTTGCCCTAAATACTTGAAGCCTCTACGATAGCATGAAGTATATCAAAACCGTAATTAAAACCAAGACTAAACCCATTGGTTTTGCCCATTTCCATGGTTCTGAAGCATCTTTTACTAGTTCTACCACTACTTTGTCCGTAGGGAATTGTTTTGAAACCAAAATCATGATGACAAAATTAAGCACGAACTCAATGCCCCAAATATGCACGAAGTGAATGCCTGAATCGAAAATAAAAGTGGTTAAAATATAGAAAAGGAATCCAAAGAATAAGCCTGCTTTAGCTCCATTGGCATTGACGGCTTTGGTGAAAAAGCCAGCCATTAAAATGGAGGCGATGGGGATGAAGAAAATACCGTTCAGCTGCTGTAGCATTTGGTAGAGCCCTTCGGGAGCTTTGGCCACCAGAGGAGCGGCTAAAATTGAAAAGGCTGCCAATACCACAGCTACCCATTTACCGGTTTTGACCAGTTTGATTTCAGAGATGTTTTTATTGAAATGCTTTTTGTACAAATCAAAACAGAAGATAGTAGAAGCGGAGTTAAGCACGCTGTTAAATGTACTCAGAACCGCTCCCAAAATTACGGCAGCAAAAAGCCCCGTTAAACTAGCAGGTAAGACCTTTTTGACTAAAAGTGGGTAAATGATATCAGGGTTGTCATAATATTCGGTTTGAAAATAGTAAAAGCCAATTAAGCCTGGTAATACAATGACTAAAGGAATGAAAATTTTCAGCACACCGGTATAAAGTAGCCCTTTTTGAGCTTCGGCTAGGTTTTTAGCCCCTAAAGCACGCTGGATGATGGTTTGGTTCATTCCCCAGAAATAGAGTTGATTAATCATCAATCCTGTAAAAAGGACGGAAAAGGGGAGAACTGAGTCTTCGGCACCAATGATGTTAAACTTTTCAGGGGCAAATTCATAGACTTTGCTTAGGCCGCTCATCATACTGCCATCACCTATTTTCCATAAGGCCAAAACAGGAATGAGCAGTCCACAAAAAAGCAGCCCTATGCCGTTTAAAGTGTCAGAATATGCTACTGCTTTCAAGCCGCCAAAAATGGCGTACGCCGAGCCTATAAGCCCAATGACTATAACGGTGTACCAGAGACCTTCTGTTTGAGAAATTCCCAAGTTCTTAGAGATATCGAAAATACTCTCAAGGTTCAGTGCTCCAGAATATAAAACAATGGGTAGGAGGGTGACCACAAAAGAAACCATCAAAAAGGAAGCAACTAATGTTCTGGTAAGGGAGTCGAATCGGTTTTCTAAATACTCAGGGATGGTGGTTAAACCCATCTTTATATAGCGTGGTAAAAAGTATAATGCGGCTATCACCAAAGCTATGGCGGAGGTCACTTCCCAGGCTATTACTATAATTCCATTTTTATAGGAATTTCCGTTCATTCCTATCAAGTGTTCGGTAGAAATATTGGTCAGTAACATAGAGGCGGCAATGACCGGTCCTGTTAAAGATTTTCCTGCTAAAAAATAGCCTTTTTCGCTGCTAAGATTTTCATTTTTAAGCCTGTACCAGACAAATAAGATTACGAGTAAAGTGAAACCAAAGAAGCCTGTAAGTGTTAATATCATTAAGTTTAAATTAGGGTTGGAGAGCCAAATTAGTTTAAAAATCTTAGCCAGCAAAAATTTTGTAATTCAAAGAAATCATGTAAAATTGAGAAGAAATTAAAACGAAAATATGAAGGAAATATTAACAGAAAAGCAGCTGAATCCATTAGCCAGTATAGAAGATTGGGAAGATGACCTGTTAAAGAGGTATCCGGAAGAAACCAAGGAAAAGGAAGAGTACAGAAATTATGAAGATTCTGAACGGGTAGATACCGTAAAAGAATTTTATAAATTGAATCATACGTACCAAACTTTTGATTTTGTTACTAAAAAAGAAGAGGAATTTTTGAAGTTTGATAAAAGAGAAATGTCTCTTTGGGAAGCTGTTGATTTCTTGAATACTTTGGTAGATGACTCTGACCCAGACACAGCCTTAGACCAATTGCAGCATTTGCTTCAAACTTCGGAGGCTATTCGTGCTGATGGACATCCAGATTGGTTTGTTTTAACTGGTTTTATGCATGACATGGGAAAGGTGTTATGCCTTTTTGGTGAGCCACAGTGGGCCGTGGTAGGAGATACTTTTCCGGTAGGCTGCCAGCATTCTGACAAAATAGTATATCCTGAGTTTTTTAAAGAAAATCCAGATAGTACAGATGAGCGATATAATACCAAATATGGTGTGTATGAGCCTAACTGTGGATTAGACAAAGTGAAAATGAGTTGGGGTCATGACGAGTACCTTTATCAAATGATGAAAGAATACCTTCCTGAGGAGGCTCTTTATATGATTAGGTACCACTCGTTTTATCCACAGCATAAAGAAAATGCTTACGATCATCTTATGACTGAGCATGACCATAGAATGTTTAAGTGGGTTGATAAGTTTAACCCTTATGATTTATACTCAAAAGTACCAACTCCGCCAGATGCTAAGGCTCTAAGACCTTATTATGAGGATTTGGTAGCGAAGTATCTGCCGAGCACTTTGAAGTTTTAAGAAAAAAATAGATGTATATAAGAAATGCCCCTTAGGATATCCTGAGGGGCATTCTTAATTATAGTTTTGAATAGATTACATATTCATTTTCTTCAACTCATTTACCGCAAAGTCAGCAGCACGGGCTGTTAAGGCCATGTAAGTTAAAGATGGGTTTACACAAGAAGAGGAAGTCATAGCGGCTCCGTCAGTAACGAACACGTTTTCCGCTCCCCAAACTTGGTTGTTCTTATTAAGCACAGAAGTTTTCTCTTCTCTACCCATTCTGGCAGTTCCCATTTCATGAATACCAATTCCTGGAGATTTCTCCTCGTCTTTGTAGCCACTAACGTTTTGGAAACCAGCAGATTCAAGCATAGCAATGGCTTCGTCACGCATCGCAACTCTCATTTTTTGTTCATTATCTCCCCACCAAGCATCAAACTCAATTACAGGCAAGCCCCATTGGTCTTTCTCACTGGTAAGGGTCATTAAATTGTTTTCGTCTGGCAGCGTCTCGCCAAAACCGCCAATACCCATTCTCCATTGTCCTGGAATACTTAGCGATTCTTTAAACTCTGCTCCGAAAGTCATATCAGAAGGAATACCTTTACTTCTAGAAGCTCTACCTTGGTATCCAAAACCTCTAACGAAGTCTCTTTTATCATTTCCCCAGTTAGTAAACCTCGGAATATAAATACCGTTTGGCCTGTTACCATAATAGTATTTGTCTTCCCAGCCTTCAATTGAACCATTGGCTCCAGAAGATAAATGGTGGTCCATGATGTTTCTTCCTAGTTGGTCAGAAAGGTTTCCTAAACCATTTGGATGTCTTTTTGATTTTGATTGCATCATAATCCAAGCTGAATTAATGGCAGATGCATTCAAGAAGATAATCTTTGCAAAGTATTCTACTTCTTCTTTGGTGTTTTGGTCAATGGCTTTTACACCTGTAGCCTTACCTAAATCATCATCATAGATTACTTCGTAAACAATCTTGTCGTTTATAAGCGTCAAGTTTTCTGTTTTCTTTGCCGCAGGCAAAGTAGCAGACTGTGTGCTGAAGTATGCACCATAAGGACATCCTCTAATACACTTGTTTCTAAATTGACAACTAGCTCTTCCTAAGGCTGTTTGTTCTTCGGTTGGTTCTGTTAAATGAGCTACACGACCAATAGTTACATGTCTTCCATCAAACTTGCTTTCTAAGTTTTCTCTGAAATGCTGCTCTACACAGTTCATTTCCATTGGCTTTTGAAAATGGCTGTCGGGTAGTACATCCCAGTTTTCTTTTTGACCAGAAATCCCAGCGAATTTTTCTACATAACTATACCATGGAGCTAAATCACCATATCTGATTGGCCAGTCAACCCCATTTCCGTCTTCTAGGTTTGCTGTGAAATCTCTTTCATTCCACCTGTATGATTGACGACCCCACATTAAAGAACGACCTCCGGTGTGATATCCACGAATCCAGTCAAATCTTCTTTTCTCTTTGTAAGGATGGTCTATGTCTTTTTCAAATAACCCTCTATTATCTTCATTGGCTGCATAGCCCGTTCTTTTTACAGCCCAGTACTCTTCTGCAGCAGTTTTATCTACTCTACCTCTGTGAGGGAAATCCCATGATTCTTTCATGGCATCTTCATAACCGCTAACATGAACCACGTCACGGCCTCTTTCTAACATTAATACTTTTAAGCCTTTTTCTGTTAATTCTTTGGCAGCCCATCCTCCAGACACACCAGAACCTACTACTATGGCATCAAAGGTGTTTTGTTCCTTTGCTTTTCCTTGAATATTCATTCTTAAAGTTTCTTTTAAATTTTATTTAGCCTTATAGAGCGTAGGCTTTTTGCCCTTCTTTCAGTGGAATACATCCTTCGTATCTACCAGGTATTGGCACGTAATCCAATTCTTGGGTTGCACCAATTTCAGAAGTAAAGTATCCAAACAAAGTAAGTTCTTTCATGATATTGAAGAAAGGAGTTACTTTTTCCGCTGATTTACCGTCATCTTTAACTTTTCCAGTTTCAGGGTCAATCTCTTTAACTTTTTTGGCTTCTTCTTTTTCAGTGCTAGCGGCAGCTTCCATAGCTTTAAGCACTTCGGTTTTTTGCTCATTACTTAATGACACAAATGAACCTCCAAGCTCTTTTGACTTACTTTCTAAAGCCTCTAAGCCTTTTTTGAAATGTTCTCCCTGAGCATCAGAGTAGCAATCCCTCAGCATTGTTTCTATGAATGGTCCCACACCAGCTTCTTTGGCTCCGGGAGTGTCAGTGGTAGGAATTATAACTTCAGCTATTTCAGCTACAAGACTTTGGTAGTCGGCTGATAGGTTAAATGGGGTGCTGGCCGTGTCTTTAGGAGTACAGCCTTCCATTAATGCCATAATAGTAGGGGCTGAAACAGCTCCTCCCATGAGAATGGCAACGCGATTTAATGCTTCTCTTCTATTCAATTGTCGTCGCTTATTTATAGATTAAAATGAAATATTACTATGAAAGGGTGAATTTAAGGGCAATTAGCCTTTAAGACAAGAATTGGGCGATTTTTCCTCTGATTATTTAACGCAAACGTTTGTACGAAATGATGAAATGCCCTTTTTGGTCTATTTGACCATTTTTTGAAAGTTTAATGCTCTTTTTTAGAGGAATTATAGCCCGAAAGGAGTGTTTCTGTAGAAAAGTAATCTTGAAATAATTTAATCTTTTGTTATTCGTTTAGTTTTTCGAAGTGAACATTTTAGCTTGCCGTGTGCTACTTTTGAAGTATTTTAGGTCTATAAGTCTAGCATGGAGTTGTGTTTTTGTTGACTTTTTTATTTTAAGGTATTAGGAAGCGATAAGAAAAGTACTACTTTTGTCAAGAGATTAATTTTATTAACGAAGTAAAGAATCAAAATGAAAGTTGCAGTAGTTGGAACAGGTTATGTTGGCTTAGTAAGCGGAACATGTTTTGCCGAAACTGGTAATACCGTAATATGTGTGGATAATAACCCTCAAAAGGTAGAAAGCCTGAAAAAAGGGAAAATGACTATTTACGAACCAGGTTTAGATGTACTTTTTGATAGAAATACAAAAGAAGGTCGTTTGACTTTTACTACATCTTTAGAAGAAGGAATAAAGGATGCAGAGGTTATTTTTCTTGCTCTGCCTACACCTCCTGGTGAAGATGGTTCAGCCGACCTGAAATACATATTAGGAGTGGCGGATGATTTGGGTAAAACCATGAAAAAGTATGCTGTAATAGTAGATAAGAGTACGGTACCAGTAGGAACTGCTGAAAAAGTAAGAGAAGCCATAGCAAAAAATGCTACCGTTGATTTTGATGTAGTTTCTAATCCTGAGTTTTTGCGTGAGGGTGTAGCAGTAGATGATTTCATGAAGCCAGACAGAGTAGTGGTAGGAACGGAGTCAGAAAAGGCTCAGGAAATCATGAAGCGTCTTTATGCTCCATTGGTTCGTCAAGGTAATCCTGTCATTTTTATGGATGAGCGTTCTGCCGAAATGACTAAATATGCAGCAAATTCTTTCTTGGCAATGAAAATTACCTTTATGAATGAGATTGCTAACCTTTGTGAGAGAGCAGGAGCAGATGTAGACAATGTAAGAAAAGGTATAGGAACTGATAGCAGAATTGGTAAAAGATTTTTGTTCCCTGGTATTGGTTATGGTGGTAGCTGTTTCCCAAAAGATGTACAAGCTTTAGGTAAAACTGCGGCAGAGTATGATTACGATTTTAAAATTTTAAAATCAGTAATGAAAGTGAATGATAAGCAGAAGACCAAAATGATGCCATTAGTAAAGGATTATTTTGATGGGGATTTGAAAGGTAAAACTATTGCTATTTGGGGGCTTGCATTTAAACCACATACAGATGATATTAGAGAAGCACCAGCTTTGTATAATATTAAGTCTTTAAGAAGAGCGGGAGCGAAAGTGGTTGTTTTTGACCCTGAGGCTATGGATAATATTAGAGGAGAAATAGGACGTAAGGTGAAATATGCCAAGTCTATGTATGAAGCTATTGAAGGGGCGGATGCATTGATGATTATGACCGAATGGCCTGAATTCCGTTCTCCAGATTTTGATAAAATAGGGGATGCTTTAAAAAACAAAGTTATCTTTGACGGTAGAAACCTTTATGACTTAAATAATATGGAGAACAAAGGTTTTACATATTTTTCAATAGGAAGAAAAGTAATAAACGGCTAATTTTAAAAGATGAAGAGGATATTAATTACGGGTGGGGCAGGTTTCTTGGGTTCGCACCTTTGTGATAGATTTATTAAAGAAGGATATCATGTCATAGCGATGGATAACCTTATTACTGGTGACTTAAGAAATATTGAGCACTTATTTAAATTAGAGAATTTTGAGTTTTACCATCATGATGTAAGTAAGTTCATTCATGTACCTGGTGACTTAGATTATATACTTCATTTTGCGTCGCCGGCTTCACCAATTGATTATTTGAAAATCCCTATTCAAACCTTAAAGGTAGGTTCCTTAGGAATTCATAATTGCTTAGGTTTAGCTAGAGTTAAGAATGCTAGAGTTTTAATAGCATCTACTTCGGAAATTTATGGCGACCCTCAGGTTCATCCTCAAACGGAAGACTACTGGGGACATGTAAACACAGTAGGGCCAAGAGGTGTTTATGATGAGGCCAAACGTTTTCAGGAATCTATGACCATGGCTTATCATACTTTTCATGGTGTAGAGACTAGAATTGTAAGGATTTTTAACACTTATGGACCTAGAATGCGACTAAATGACGGTCGTGTTATTCCTGCTTTCATGGGGCAAGCCTTAAGAGGTGAAGATTTGACTGTTTTTGGTGATGGTAGTCAAACCCGTTCTTTTTGCTATGTAGATGATTTAGTAGAAGGTATTTATAGACTGCTTCATTCTGACTATGCTCAGCCTGTAAATATTGGTAATCCTATCGAAATTAGTATTGCTGATTTTGCAGAAGAGATTATCAGATTAACAAATACGGACCAAAAGGTTATTTACAAAGATTTACCTGTAGATGACCCTAAGCAGCGTCAACCAGATATTACCAAAGCAAAAGAGGTTTTAGATTGGGAGCCGAAAGTTGGAAGAGATGAAGGTTTGGCAATAACTTTTGACTATTTCAAGAGTTTCTCTAAAGAGAGACTATACGATGAGGCAAAGCATAAAGAGTTTTAAAAGAGCTTAGTAAGTTTTTAAAGCCCGATTAAGAAAGTAGTCGGGCTTTTATTATGTTAAAAGCTTCTTTCTTGGTAGGTTAAAAATATGTAAACTCGCGAAACTTTAACCATTTATATCAAATTGAAACAAATATTAGGAAGCATCCTACTGTTATTTGTGCTCTTTCCGCTAAGATTAAGTGCCCAGAAACTGTCATTTTACAGGGCTAGTTCTTCTTCTGAAACCTTAGAAGATGTGAGAAATAAAACCTTTGTTGAGTTTGAAGAAAAGGTAAATAAGGGGTTTGAAAATGGGGTATATTGGATTAAGGTTGAAAATACTTCAGAGGCTATCGTATGTGAGTTGACGTCTGCTCATTTAAAAGATGTTCAATGTTATGTTGATGGTCTTGAACATTCTCTGGTTCTAGGTACACTCTTCCCTACGTTTAGCTTAGCAGCCAATAAAACTGCCTTTATGAAGATTAGCTGTGAAATGGAGGCATTTATTCCATTTAAGCTTAGCAAGTCTAACGAGTTTAATAAGGTTGAAAACAGAAGATTACTGTATTCTGGCCTTTATTATGGATTTGCTTTAATGGTCTTAATAATCAATCTTTTTTACTTCTTCAGTTTGAAAGAAAAGAGTTTCCTTTACTATAGCGTCTTTCTATTTTTTATAAGCCTTGCCATGTTTCAGAGAGATGGTTTTGTGGGCCTACTGTTAGGGGAGGATTTTAATTTATCTTATTTTGAAATCCTAACGCATTTTTTAGGAGGGGTAGCAGGAAGCGTATTTGCCATTGATTACCTAAATATGGAGAGCTATTGGAAAAGATATAAAGCAATAGTTTACTCTATTAATGCCTTAGCCTTTATTATTATGGTAGTTTATATGACTACAGGTTTGTTTTTTTGGCTGATGGTGGCGGATTTTGTGGTGATTTCAATTTTGACCTTAATATGGATTTCTGGTGTTATTTTGTTTCGTCAAAACACCTATTCTAAAATCTTTGTAATAGCGTATGTATTCGTTCTTATTATGGCTTTTGATTTTTTTATTTCGCCCTTAATGGGTTGGGCGAACATTGGGATTACTACAAAATACATGAAAATAGCGGGCATTTTAGAAATGTTACTTTTAAGTTATGCAGTAGTTTATAGGATGAAGGTGCTTCATCAAGAATACATATTAAAAGAGCGTCAGCTTTATAATTATACCAAAGAGCTTCATTCATTAGAGGAGGAACTTCAAAAACTGAATGAAGGTAAAGAAAATGATATTACTGCAGATATTTTAAGTGCCCGAGAGGTTCAAATTTTAGAGCTTATAGGAGCAGGTAAAATAAATAAAGAGATAGCGGAGGAATTATACATTTCGGTAAATACAGTCAAATATCACACTAAAAAGTTATATGCTAAGTTGAATATCAAAAGTAGAAATGAAATTCAGCCTGGTTTTGTTGAGTCTTTAAATTGACAAACTTTTATAGTAATTGTAAGAATTTGCCGTTTGGTCGTCAGACTTTCTCTAACTACCCACTAACTACCCTTCGTTTAATTGCGTGATAGGGGCTTTTGACCGAATTTCGCCGCTGAGACTTGTAGCCATGGAAGACTGATTAACTTTCAATATTTAGTCCACTATAAACAGATTGCATCGGAATAGTTATGATTGGCTATTTCCGATGCTTTTTTTGTTAAGGCTAAATTGATAATGTGAATTATAAATTTGACATGGAAGAACAAGCCACTCATGTTTAGAAGTGCTTGCTCTTAAGATTAGGTGTATGCCAGTTTCAAGTGAGCTATTTTTCCTTCTTTCAAGACGATTTCAATGATTTCCTTGATGTCTTTTTCTGATGTTCTAAAGTTGACAATACAGGCTCTCAAACAATACTTTTCTTTCACTAAAGCATTGGATAAAAATAGCTCTCCACCAGCTTGAAGTTGATTGAGAATTTCCTCATTTAGCTTATTTAGGTATTCTTCATTTTGACTATTGTCAGAAGGGGTATACCTGAAAGTGGTAATACTTAGGTTTTGAGAAACGGCTTCTATTTCGTTTTCTTTATTTGCTAAGTCAAAGAGCATTTTAGAAAGTTGAATGTCTTCGCCGATAAGTTTTTGGTAACCACTAAGACCCATCTGCTGTAAGGTCATCCAAACTTTTAATGCTCTAAAGCCTCGCGAGTTTTGAAGTCCATATTCATAGAAATTTTGAGCTATCTCATTTTCTGGATTACTGAAATTATAGTATTCAGGATGTGAGCTGAATGTGTCAATCAAGTGCTGTGGATTTTTTACCAGTGTGCAGCCTGCTTCTAATGGGCTATAAAGCCACTTATGTGGGTCTAAGGCTATGGAGTCGGCCTTAGAGATTCCTTCAAATAAATGCTGCTGCTCTGGAATAATAGCAGCAGGGGCACCATATGCTCCATCTATATGAAACCACAAGTTATGGTTTTTACAAATAACCGCTATTTTATCTAGTTTATCTACCACGCCGGTACTAACGTCGCCGGCTGTTCCTACCACTATAAATGGTTTGTAGTTATTTATGGTATCATTGAGTATAGCAGTTTCTAATGCCTCAGTATCCATTCTATTAGCATGGTCGGTGGAAATCCAACGCACTGCTTTTGAACCTAAACCGAATAAAATTGCAGCTTTCTCAATCCAAGTATGTGTGGCTTCAGAACAATAAATCGTCAGTTTATCGGTAATGCCATCTTCTTTGACGCTTTTAGGAGCTTTAGCAGTTCTAGCGGCTAAAAAAGCTGTAAAGTTTGCCATATTACCGCCACTGACTAAAATGCCACCATAGTTTGGTGAAACGCCAATGAATTCAGCCAGCCATTGAATGGTTTGTTTCTCTATTTCAGTAGCCATAGGACTTAAAATGTGTGCTCCTACGTTAGGATTGACAGCTGCTGCAAGTAAGTCTGCCAATGCCCCAATAGGAGCGGCAGATGAAGTTATGTAGCCCATGAATTTTGGATGACCATTCAGAAGAGAATGGTTGAAAAGTAAATCTGTGGCTTTGCGAATGATGTCATTTACTGGCATGCCGTTTTGGGGTAAACGCGAATTTCCCAATTTGCTTAGTATTTGGCTTGGCTTTTCGTTTGGATTAACTGGTCTTTTGTTTATTCCTTCAATAAAGTCTGAAATTTTATCAATCAATTCATAACCAACCTTCCGAAACTCTTCTTTGTCTATTTCTATTGATGATTTTCTGATTTTTGTCATGGTTCAAATGAGCGTAATGGTGAGCGTTTGATTGAGGATTTATTTTGTTCGATGATTTAAAGCAATAGAATTTACCTTTTACCAAAGCTATAAAAAAAACTCATAAGGCTATTAGGCTTTATGAGTTTTGAAATCAGTGACTTAAATGCTTTTGGATAGATTGAAGCTAGGGTTTCATAAAGGCTAAATCTAGTTCATCATTATAATGTCCTTGTAATTTCTCTAACTCAGCAAATAACTCTTTTACTTTTGTTTGATAGTCTGGATTTTCCGCCAAATCGTTCAGCTCGTTTGGGTCGTTTTTCAAATCAAAAAGTCTGAGTTTTTTCGCTTTTGGATATGCTATTAGTTTAAAGTTGTCTTTTCTTACCATTCTCTGTAAGCCCAAATAACAGCCATAAACGGCATCAAGCCCATTACTTTTTGAAATATTCGTAGCTAAAGGAATTAGACTCTTAAACTCTACAAAGTCTGAGTTTTGTACACCGGCTACTTCTAATGCCGACGGCATGATGTCTTGTAAAAAAACGTCATGGTCCAGTGATACTCCTTTTGGTATTGATGGTCCTTTGACTAATAAAGGCACCCTCATACTATGATCATACATATTTTGTTTCCCCATAAGACCATGGCTTCCTATTGCTAGGCCGTGGTCTGCCGTGAAAAAGACGTAAGTGTTTTCATCCAAGCCTTTGGCTTTTAACTCAGAAAGTATGCCGCCTATTTGCTCATCAAGGTGTGTTATGAGGGCGTAGTACTCTCTTAGATGAGTTTTTACTGCAAGTTCCGTTCTCGGAAATGGAGCTAGAGCTTCGTCTCTTAATTTATAGCCAAGGCCAATCTCCTCATGAAAGTCATAGTCGGTTCTGAAGTTTTTAGGCAGTTCGATATCCTCAACGGGATACATGTCAAGGTATTTTTGCGGCGACTGACGTGGATCGTGCGGAGCATTGAAGGCTAAGTACATAAAGAAAGGCTTGTCTTTCTTAGATGCTTTGTTAATAAAACTCAATGCATCATCTTTTAGTACTTCTGACCAGTGTTTTCCACCTTCCCAAAAACCACTTCTTCCTTTATCTGCTGGGTTCCAAGATGTGTCGGTAGCACTCAAAGGACGGTTATAGCCCACAGGCATCATGGCTGGGTACATAGCATCACCTTCTTTATACTCTTTCATAAGCTGAGGATGATTTACTGCATCGTTTGGCATTCCGGGCCTAATGTGAACAGTGTTTTGAAAGATATCATCGGCAGCAACATCAACATGCCATTTACCAGTCATATAAGTGTCATATCCTGCACTCTCCATTAATTTTGGCCACGTATTGGCTATTGAAAGGGAGTCTTTAACATGCCATTTTTTTCTATTTTTATTGGCATTCCAAACCGACATGCCTGATATCAGCATTGACCTAGAAGCGGTACAAACAGCACCACTCCAAGAACCCATATTATAGGCATGAGTAAATGACGTTCCTTCAGAGTAAAGTTGGTCAATGTTCGGTGTCTTAACTTGATTATAGCCTAAAGCACCAACCGCCTTATAAGTCTGGTCGTCCGTGAATATTAAAACAACATTTGGCCTCTTTTCTTTTTGACAAGAACCAAATAGGAGAGCTAAGCATAATAGTTTTAGTATAGGGTATTTCATGTAATAGGTTTTATGTGTTTAAAAATAGTGATAAGTTTTCCTTGAACAATTGGAAGAGCGTGTAGAACCTATTTTATGGCATAAAGTTGCCAGAATAATACCAGAGCATAAAGGGTGTCAAAGCTTTGCCATAACTATGAGGTGAGTTCGAGTAATAAGGAGGTATGAGAAATATAGTTTTCTTCTAAACCTATTTTTAATAAGGAACCAACCTATTAGTCTTGGAAGTCATTTAAATAATATAAGTTTTAATGAAAAAGAAATTTGAGATAATATGAAAAAGTACCTTTTGCTATTGCCTTTAATGGCGTTTGGCTGTGAAAAACTGACCGTTGAAGATGAAGCCATCACAGACCCACTTATGAGTAACTGCTTATCAGAGAAGATAGAAAGTTTCTCAAAAGGGCAAAACTGTGAGAGCAACGTAAGTATTAAATCTTACGAGTTTCAAGGGGAGTTTGTAATAGTTTTTGACCCAGGAAACTGCGGAGCTGATATGGCAGCTGAGGTTTTTGATTTTGACTGTGAACGTCTTGGGCTTTTGGGCGGAATAAGTGGTAATATGGAAATTAATGGTGAAGATTTTTCCAATGCTGTTTTTAAGGAAACAGTTTGGGAAAAATAGTGTAATGAGGTACCAAGTTTTTTTGGTACCTCATTTTAAGAATCTTTCTCAAAAAAATCTCTAATTCTTCGGGTTTTGTCTTTTCCTACTAAGCTAATCAACTCTTCTTCTGTGGCTTTTCTTAGATTTGAAATGCTTTTGAAGTGATTTAGAACTTTGGTGGCTGTAGGTTTTCCTATGCCATCAATAGATTCTAAGCTACTGTTAATAAAAGCTTTACTTCTTCTGTTTCTGTGATGTGTGATACTAAAACGGTGAGCCTCATCTCTACAGCGTTGAATTAACTTCAGGGACTCAGATTTTTTATCAATATAGAGCGGTAAGCTATCTTCTGGGAAGTAAATTTCCTCCAATCTTTTTGCAATACCAACTATTGGAATTTTTCCATAAATGCCTAAATCTTTAAGTGCTGAAACGGAAGCTGAAAGTTGACCTTTTCCTCCATCTATCACAATGAGGTTTGGTAAATCTTCTTTCTCTTCTAACAGTCTTTTGTACCTTCTGTAAACCACCTCACGCATGGTGCCAAAATCATCAGGCCCTACTATAGTTTTGGGAATATAATGACGGTATTCTTTTGTGCTAGGTTGGCCATTTCTAAAAAGCACCATGGCGGATACGGGGTTGGTTCCCTGAATGTTAGAGTTGTCAAAACACTCAATATGCCTTGGGAGCTCTTTAAGTTGCAAGTCCTGCTTTAGTTTAATTAAAACTCGGTCACGCCTATTAGTAGCACCACTTTTGGCAATAGCCTCTCTTTCTGCTTTTTCATGACGGTAATACATGACGTTTCTTAAGCCCATCTGAATAAGCTTCTTTTTATCGCCAATTTTAGGAACTACTACCTCAGCTTTTAGGTCGGTGTCAACTTCTATATTACTGAAAATCTCTTTGGCCTGACTGTCATATTTTAATCGAATTTCAAACATGACCTTCTCCAAAACCTCATCATCTGGCTCTTCTAGTTTTTTCTTTACCTCAAGTGTTTGGGTTTGAATGATGGTACCATTGCTAATTTTTAAATAGCAGACATATGAAGCATCAGAATCAGACTGGATGACAAAAACATCGGCGTCTTTTATAGACGGGTTTACCACGGTAGCCTTCGCCTGATAGTTGCTAAGGAAATCTTGTTTTTGTTTATATTCATGAGCTTTCTCAAATTCTTGATTAAGAGCGGCTTCTTGCATTTTTCTTAGAAAATACTCTTTAGCTGGGGCAAGGTTACCCTTAAGTATATTATGAATCTGGTCTATCTCATGCATGTAATCAGCCTCTGTTTGTAAGTCTTCGCATGGGCCAAGACAGTTGCCAATATGGTATTCTAAACAGAGCTTATATTTCCTGGCGGCTACATTTTCTTTTGACAGATTATACTTACAGGTTCGTATGGTATAAAGCTGAGTAAACATGTCTAGTAGAGCATGCATAGCTTTTACATTAACGTAAGGCCCATACATTTTTCCGCGTTGCTTATCTTCTATTCGTCTCGTTTTAATGAGCCTTGGAAAGCGTTCGCGAGTGACACATAGATAAGGATACGTTTTATCGTCTTTTAGTAAGATATTGAATTTTGGCTGAAGTTCCTTAATCATGTTATTCTCTAATAAAAGAGCTTCCCATTCTGAAAGAACTACAGTATATTCTAACTTTCTGATGGTTAAAACAAGCCTCTTAGTTTTTCTATCGGCACGGTCAAAATTATAAAAGTAGCTGCTTATTCTATTTTTTAGGTTTTTAGCTTTACCAACATATATTATGGTATCGTTTTCATCAAAGTACTTATAAATCCCTGGCTCACTAGGGAGCAAAGGGATTTTAGACTTATAATCAAATTTGATGTTTGCCATACTTACTTAATACCAAAAGTTTTCTTAATTAAATAAGAGAAAACCTTGCTTAAAAAGTTCAAAAAGTGGTTTTAAGAATATAGAACAGGTGGCAGTTACTTAGCTTCATACTCGCCTGTCATGTTTTTAACAAAAGTATCTAATGCATCAAAGCCATTAGGCCTATTAAATTTAATTATTTTACTCATTAAAGATAGCTTAACGGCAGACTTGAAATGGTTGGCATGAATAAGGCCTCTTAATATTTGATGCGGTAAGGGAAAATGCTTGAGTAGCTCAATCGGAACATTTAGCATATTTAGCGGCTCTGAGTTTTTCTCTAGCGTAAGTATATTTATACTTTTTAGTTCACAAGGAGTGGTAGGAAAACTGTCAAAGTCTTGAGAGACAAGGTATTTTTTGTTTCCCTCAAAAGATGGTCGGAGCAGAGATGGTTCCACATTTAGACCTTCTACCGTGTTGTCCCATATTTTGAATTGTGGAAAGGCAGGAGTAAGCATAGGCTTTTCACCTTCTAAATCGATAGCTACCAAATCATCTGTTAGAATAGTTTGGTTATTTTTCCAAAAAGCAGTTGCTGTTGTAGATTTACCTGCTCCTGGTTCTCCTACAAAAACATGTGCATACTTGCCAATTAAAACGGCACTGCCATGAAGCAAGAATATGTTTCTTTGAAGTAGTAAAATTCCAATGGCCTCACTAAGGATAAACAGCTTTAAAGTTTGTTGGTCATCACCTAGTTGCTGGTATAGAAGCTCTTTTCCTGCACTAATTTGACATCTTATTATACCATCCCAATTAAGTATTACGGTTTTATCTTTGAAAGCTATAGAAGCCTGAACCCCTTTTCTAAAAACATTCGTGAACTCAAAATCTTCTTCGGGAATAACAGCTTTCTTTATTGTAACATTAGGTTTTTCGCTGCTCGGCTGAAGCATGTCAGAAAAATCAATATCGGCGTTTATATGTAGTCCGAAGGCTAAGTAATTCAATTTTGTTGCTGTTTTATTCCCAAATCCAAAGTGGCAGGTAGTCAAAGTTAGGAATTTCTCCAATAAGAAACTCACCTTTTCGCTCTACCCATGCATGAGCATCTAAATTTGTGGTTGTGCTTGGTTGAATACCTATAATTAATTTGCTGTCTTGGAATTGTTTCTTAAAACACAAGGCTTGTGGTAAGCAACTGAATGTTTGAGGTCGTATAGATGCGAAACGTTTTATTGCTAATTTATAGATATCTTCTGGGAATTTAGCTTTTGACCTACTACTTATAGCTTTGTAGTATTTTTTGAAGCTTTGGAATTTTAAAACCCGTAAGGCTACCGTAATACGTAGCATATTCCAAGCTGCGTGATAAAATGCCTTTTTCTCATCTGATGGAAGTGTGCCCAGTTTATTTAACTTCCTCCACAAGTCCTTCATTAATTAGATCATCTAAAAGGGTGTTTAAATCTGAGCTACATTCTTCTTTAGCTACATCAAAGTTCTCTAAAACTTCACTGATTAAAAGTTCTTTACTGGCTTCTTTTTCTTCTAATATTTTCCAAACAAAAGTACCTACTTCATTTAAGGAGTAATAGCTTCCTTTTTCATGATTAAGTATAACAGACTCTCCTGATAAGGAAGTGGAGACTTGTTTTTCTGTTAGCTTATATGTTTTATTCATTTAGTGTTTTACTTAAGATTCGCAGTTTATTACTCCCTTGGTTATCAAATATGGCAAAAGAACGTATAAGGTCAAACCCTTTATTAAAAAAAAGAAAAAACCAGCCCAACCCAGCTTTTTGAGATACTTAAACCATTTCTTATTTTGGATATTTTTAAACATACTGTATTTTCAGAATTTACTGAAAGTTTCTTATGAGTTGAATATAATGAAATATCTAAATCCTGCTATTTGAGAAAAGTCTGCTGAAAGCCTAATGTTAGGTTTTAGTAAAGCTTTTTTTGCGTGATTTATTTGGTTTGTTAATTGATTAAACTCTGTAGCATATTCAGTTATCTCACCAATTAAAAGTAAATTCCCTATAAGTTTACTTTTATCTATTTTTTTCCAATCTAAGGTATAATAGCAATTTAATTGTGGTTTGCTATATGTAATATGGCAGCCTTTCCCATCAAAAAGTAAATAAGTTTCTTGTTCGCTATTTATAGGGAGAAGACTTTCTGCTAGTTTAATGCTAATCTTTTTTTCATTATAAAACTTAAAAAGGAAATCAAGTTGTTCATTATTGGCTTGAAAAATAATTGAGTTTTGGTCAATTTTGGAAAAAAGAATAGTGGAATCTTCATCAGTAGTTCCATAAAGTGTTTCCCAAACTTTACTTGCCAGCTCAGCATCTATTTCACCAGGTACCACAGTCTTTTTGGTAGCATGCAGAATAACTTTTATGGTCTTCCAAAATCTAGCTGATAGATAAGGATGCTCATTAAAAATGGACTTAATAAATTCATTTTGAGTTTGATTTACTGGGTACTGAAAATCTTCTAAACTAATGAATGTGCCCTTATCCTTAACAGCAAACCTAAAATAGGTAGCTCCAATCTCAATACAGAGGTCATACTGCTCTATGTTTTCTATAGAAAACCTTTCTGGTTTGATGAGTAAAACTGGTTCAATATATCCGATATCTTCAATCAATATTCAAGTACTTTAAGAGGAATTTGGGTTTACAATCCTTGTCTAAATTTTCAAAGTCGTTTCGGCTAAACCAACCTAATTGGCTCAAAACCAAAACCTCTTCTGGATCATGACCTAACTTTGCATTTCCTGCGATTTTTTCTACTTCAAAGTAGTATTCAATGGCGTGTAATGGCGACATTATGTATTGATTCAAATATAAAAGTTTCCCAACCTTTATTTCTAAACCAGTTTCTTCCTGAAATTCACGTTTGAGAGCCATTTTAAGGCTTTCCCCTAGCTCTATGCCTCCGCCAGGTACATTCCAAAAATAGTCTTTTTTGCCTATTCCGTCATGCTTTAGCATTAAAATTTTACCATCCTGAATTAAGACACCGCAGGTTCGTACTCTTATCTTGTTTCCGTAGTGTTGATGGACTTGCTCTTTGATATTTGAGGGCATTTAGTCTTAACTTTTGCTCAAAATTAGCGTATTTCGTGCCTACATCAATGAGCAAATGTCAATAAAGAGGCACTAGGCTTTAATTAAGAAACGCTTATGGCTGAAGAAATACCAAAACCGTCAGAATTACTACAAAAGAAATTTAAGTTTGAACCTACCAAAGGACAGTTAAGGCTGTTTGAATTAATGGATACTTTCTTGGTAGATGAAGATAAAGACCGGTCAATTTTTGTATTAAGAGGATATGCTGGTACAGGGAAAACCACCTTTCTAAGTTCTTTAATGAAGGTTTTACCTAAATTTGGATGGAAGTCAATATTAATGGCTCCTACGGGTAGAGCGGCTAAAGTAATGGCGAGCTACTCTAAACGCCAAGCTCAAACTATTCATAAGAAAATATACAAACAAAAGGAGGACTCTTATACCGGAAATTTTGCTTTTGAGTTGCAGAAAAACAATGCAGAGGGAGTTCTTTATATTGTGGATGAGGCATCTATGATAGGGGATAAGCGAGAGTTTGGAAAAGACAGCTTGTTGAGTGATTTAATAAAATATGTTTTTGATGGAACTGGCAATAAATTGCTCCTGATTGGTGATGAGGCTCAGCTGCCACCTATTGGTATGGAATACAGCCCAGCCTTAAATATTGAGCACCTTGAAAATCAATACTTTGCTGATGTCATGGGTGTCTCTTTGACCGAGGTTACAAGGCAGCAAGAAGGTTCAGGGATTTTGGTGAATGCCACTAAAATTAGAGAAAATATTGGAGAGCAAAATCCATCAATGAAGTTTCAAACTAAAACTTTTAAAGATATTTTCAGAATGACTAGTGAGCGTATCGAAGATGGTTTGCGATACGCTTATGAAAAGTATGGGCAGCAGAATACTATTGTGATTACGAGGTCAAACAAAAATGCTGTTCAGTATAATCAGTACATCAGAAATAGAATTCATGGCTACGAAAACGAGTTAGAAAATGGTGATATGCTGATGGTGGTTAGAAATAATTACACCGTTCTTGGAGAAGAATCTGAAGCTGGTTTTATAGCCAACGGAGAGTTTACCGAAGTGAAACGCTTAGGTAGGGAAGAAGAGATGCATGGTTTTAGATTTCAGCATGTCACGCTTCAGTTGGTAGATTATCCAAACGACCCTGAGTTTGACACCATGATACTTTTAGATACATTAAACTCTAATTCGCCAACGCTCACAAGGGAAGAAAATAAAGAGCTTTATGAGTCTGTTCTTAAAGATTATTATTGGGTGAAAACCAAAAAAGAAAGGTCTGAGCTATTAGCTGCAGACCCTTATTTAAATGCTCTTCAAGTGAAATATGCCTATGCTTTAACCTGTCATAAGTCGCAGGGTGGGCAGTGGGATGCAGTCTTTGTAGACCAAGGTTATATTCCCAATAACCAGATTGACTCAGATTATCTGAGGTGGCTTTATACTGGGCTTACCCGTGGTGTGAAGGAGGTTTTTTTAGTGAACTTTAATGGAATGTTTTACTAGGATATTTTTAACTGAAACTGAGATAAAAAGCTCAAAACCTCAGGATAGGAAAATTTGGCACCTTTTACTTTGTTTTGAGTTAATTCAAAATAATAATTGCTTGCAGTTTTAAAGTCGGCTTGACGTAAGTCACAATTGGTGAAAGTAGAACCCGAGAGCTCCGTGTCTTTGAAGACTACTTTTTGCAAATCACAAGTTTCAAAATCACATTCTCTAAGAGAACTTGATTTAAAACTGATGTCTTGTAGCTTTTGGTTTCGGAAGCTACAAACTTGTAAAATACTGTTGTCAAAATGCATTTCAGTTAGGAATATACTCAAAGAAGAAAAGTCGACACCGGTGAATTTACAATCTACAAATAAGACATTTTGAAGCTTGGTCCCGTAAAAGTTTACATTGGTGAATTTGCACGAGTGAAAAACACAGTCCTCAAAATTATAATCCAAAATTTGGGTTCTGTCAAACTCTAAATTTTCAAATTCTTCTTCTTCAAAAGTTCTTTGCGAACTATTCCTGAAACGTTCCATTGCTTAAGTTAAATATAAATTCTTGCTTATTTTCTTCAATTGTTTTCTCGCCATGTTCTTCCATTTCTATAAGTTCTTGTTTCAAAGAAATGAGTAATTGATTTTCTTTCTGATATGACTCCAAAATGGACTCAAAAGCCATTGGAGGGTCTATAACATTATAAATTGAACCAATTTGAATAGAACTTTTTAAGGTTTCTTTTTCATATAAGGAAAGAAAAATGTCTATACCGTGGTAATAGGGACATGCCTCATAAGAACTATATTTGATAAACCATAGTTCGACTTTTTCTTTTGAATTTTGTTGCAATTTCTTAAGCAGGTACGCCTCAGCGTTTTGCAAAAATCCAATGTCCATTTTTGTTAAGTAATCTTCGTAAAGACCATTCTTCTTTAGCGAATCTATTCTTAAAAATTCGGGAATGGCTTTATAGAAATGCCCATCAACTGTAAGAGGATTTAGTTTGGAAGAAAGAAATGCTACAGTTTCTCCCGATAGTTCTGCTTGAATTTCAACCTGCTGAGAGAGTTCATGAAGGAAAGCAGAATCTATCTTCGGGATGGCATTTGATAAAGACTCTTCTTTTTCAACCCCATTCTTTTCTAGAACCTTGTTTTCTGAACAACAAGATGTTAGATACAAGCCAATTAACAGTGTGAGTAGGCCTTTCAATGCTTACTTTTTTACTAGTTTCTTTTGCAATTCCTCTAAAGAAATACCTTTGGTTTCTGGCATCATTTTCCAAACAAATAGGAGCTGTAATATCATCATGAAAGTGAAGATAAAGAACACAGCTGATGCTCCAATACTCCCGAATAAAAATGGAATCATAGAAGGTATGGCCGCCGCTAAAATCCAGTGAACACTACTTCCGAAAGCTTGTCCATCTGCTCTCAAATGATTAGGGAAAATTTCTGCAATAAATACCCATATTACGGTTCCTTGACCAATGCCATGGGCGGCAATGAAAAGGAAAAAGAAAATAGGAATAGAAAGCCCCTGCCAACCTTGCATAAAGGCTATGGCCACTAAAGAAAGGGAAATAATATAACCAAAAGAACCCCAATACATGAGTTGTCTTCTGCCTGCCTTGTCAATTAGAGACAGACCAAGATAGGTGAAAATAATATTGACAACACCTATGCCTACACTACTCAAAAGAGCCGACTCTTCGCCTAAACCAGCCAATTCGAAAATGCGTGGAGCAAAATATAAAAAGGCGTTAATTCCTGAGAATTGATTGAAAAAAGCCATTAGAAAGGCCAAAATTAAAGGGAAACGGTATTTGGAAGCATAAATGCTTTCTGATTTTGAAGAAGAAACCATGTCTTCTTTTATTGCTTTTATTTGAGCAGTAGTTTCTTCTTCTGTTAAAGTAACTCTAAGAATTTCTGCTGCCGCGACCTCATCATTTTTATGGCTTATAAGCCATCTTGGGCTTTTAGGAACACCAAAAACTAGGAGGGAATAAATAAGGGCTGGTACTGCTTCTATACCTATCATCCATCGCCAGGCTTCATGTTCAACACCGCTAAGAAGGAAGTTTGATAAATAGGCTACCATGATGCCAAAAACTATATTGAACTGATAAAGAGCAACCAGTTTTCCTCTTTTTTTGGCAGGTGCTATTTCTGCTATATACGTAGGTGCAGCTACAGTAGAGGCTCCTACGCCTAAACCACCAAGAAGTCTGAAAGCAGCAAATACCCAAGGGTCTGTGGCCAAAGCTGAGCCTAAGGCAGAAACTAAAAAGAATATTCCAATAAGAATCAAGGTTTGTTTTCTACCTAATTTTTCTGTTGGAATTCCTCCAAAAATAGCTCCTATAACTGTTCCCCAAAGTGCCGATGAGATTATAACAAAGCCATGAAAAATGTCTCCTTTGTTCCACAGTTCTTGTAAAGATTGGTCAGCTCCAGAAATCACTACGGTGTCAAAGCCAAATAGGAAGCCTGCCATGGCCACGGTAATGGACCAATAAAAGAGTTTGTTAGCATTCATTAATGATAGATGTAGGGTTAAAAAAATAGACCCTCCGAAATAGGGCAGAGGTTCTTTATAGCACTAATATAGTATTTAATGCTTAATCTGCTTCCTGAAAACTTACCTTATGCAAACGAAGGAAATCTTTAATGACATTGACATGGACACATTCTCCTAGGTGAAGAAAAGAATAATTGTTTACCATTTTGTCTTCACCATCTACTTGGATGGGCTTGTTTTCTAGGTCAAAACCAAGATGCAAATGTTTGGTACGTGACTGCATGCCGTATATTATCCCGTTTTGGTCAAAAAGAGGGCCACCGCTTTGACCTCTAAGGCCAGGTGTACTGAGTTCAATGCCGGCTATTTCGCCCTTATTATCTCCTATAAAGCGTGTTATCATGCCGTCAATTGGGAACTGAGGTGACTTATTAACTCCTTTTTTTGTCCATTCTATTTCATCTTTTGTTTTGTTAAATCTGAAATTTGAAAATTCGGGAAAGGGGTAGCCTAAACGGCAAAGACTTTTACCTTGTTTTATTTCTCCAGACGTTTTTTTGAAAACTGGGAATGTGTTTACGTTGAGCTTTGAAAAACCGTTGAACTTCAAAATGGCTAAGTCGTGCTCTGAATGGGTATGAATGGTCAAGTTTTGAATGCCATCTGCACAATTGATAAACTTAGTTTTGAAATCAATCAGGCTTTTTGTGTGATAGCCAAATTTCTTTTGAAGTTCATTTTGAAGGCCTCTTGAGGTAGGGCTTTGAGATAGTTCGCCCTTGTACTTTTTATAGGTTTGATTTACATTATTAGCATTTATCAAAACATCTGCCACATGTTTGCAGGTAAGTGCATAACCCTCATCATTAACAAAAAACAAAGTAGCTGCACCAGGGATAATTTTATCAGAACTATACTTTCTTACAATAGTATGTAGGGCTCTAGTAAATCCAGAAGCTGTTTCTATGGCATTTATGAACATGGGAAATGTGTTTATATTTTTGGAAATATAAGCAGTTCAAAGTCATTTTTAAGTTAAACTATGATTTTCCTAAAGACCAATGAAGGTGTAAAGAACATCGGTAGAATAGGTTTTGGTAGGAATGAGTACACTTAAGCCACTTATTTTGTATTGAATAGGAATATCTTGATAACGAGCTCTGCCTGTAAAAAATGTGGTAGGTACTACCGTTAGGCTTTGGTAGTTTTCTCCACCATTAATCCTAGGAGAAATAATGGTAAGGCCTAAGCCCAAACCCGTTGATAAAGATGAACCGGTGCCGTCTCCTGATCGTCTAAGGGCCAATTCTAAATTCGGGTGCCAGTTAACTACAGAGGTCATACTAGCTTGTACCGTCCAGTTAAATAAAGGTGGTAAAAGTGCAGAAAGTATAGGGGTAACGTCCATTTCACTTTGATTTACTAGACTTTCAATGCTAAAATCGGAAGCATAGTCTATACCAGCCTCTGTTACTGAACTAGCGTCAATGCTTGGTACCCAATCAGTTCCTGTTACGGTTAACTGAGCTTTTGATGTATTGCAAGCAAAACTTATGAATATGACCACTATACATTTAAGTAATTTCATATGTTTTCTATGATGGTAAAGGTGATGCCAATATTTCCGGAGTCTGTTGATTTTAATTGAGACATATTTGTCACATCTAATTTATAATCAATAGCATGACCCGACTCTGAGCCAGTACCTGTAAAGGATGAACCAATGTTAGAAATGATATCAACCTGGCCGGTTTGTGGAATTTCTACTTCACCTAAACCTACCCCTAATTCGCCACTTCCAGTGCTACTGTTATACACTACCAAATAGAATTTTGTACCTGCTGGTATGGTGCCGTAGGTTTTTTCAGCTGTAATTTTTCTGGTAGCCAGTAAAGGTAAGGCAGATGTATAAATGATTCTTTTTGCGGTTGGTAGCACTGTTGATAAATTCATACTACCGGCTTCTCCGGGAAGGTCTAAACTTAATGAAATATCAGAATTGTCTGGCTCTATCCTTATCAGGGCAATTTCGGGCAAGGTAAACTCACCAGTAAACTGACCCAACTGAGCAAAAATACTCTGTTGAATGGTTAGCAAAAATGATATGATTATTAGTTTTTTCATATTTCTGAAAGCACAATTATGCCTTCTTGGAAGCGTATTCTTTTCTTTTTTTCGGCTAATTGGAACGTATATGAGGTATCTTCTCCTATTCTTACCGCCACGGTAGATTCGTGATTTTTAATACTAAAGTTCCTACTTATCTGTTTTGAGATAATTCTTATGGCATATTCTTCTTCTTTTAGGCGAGCAAAACTAAAATTTCCCTTATCATCTGTAGTAGTAAGTTTTGAGAAATGGTCATTATAGAGCTCAATTAGAACGTTCTCAAGATTTATTTTCTTGGTAGTATTTTCATCTTTAAGAACTATGGAACCTGAAAGTTGGCCAGTTTTTATAGATTGCATTACCAGTCTTTTAGTAGTATCGGGTATTACTTCTACTATCAAAGGCCATTTAGTGTCAATGGTATTGTTTAAACCCATTGATGATTTATCAAGAGCAAGGTTATATTGCCCAGCCATGACATCGTTCAATCTAAACTCCCCATTACGGTCTGTAATTACTTTTTGACCATTAAAGTTAAATACCACACCCTCTTTTTTTTCTCCTTTGATTTGGCCAACCAGAGAGCCAAGGCCTTTCTTTTTTGAAATAGGTGTGTTTAGTCTAATAGTATATTTGGCTGAGAGTAGAAGATTTTTATTGAAATGTAAAGCTGAATTCAGGCTATATATACCAGTTAAAGCTAGAGAGTGGTTTTTAAAATCAAACTTTAGTCTTGCGTTTAATAGGTCTCTACTAGTGTAAAGCTCTTCCAAGTTATAGTTGTTTCTATAATTCAGTCTGAAATTAATATAGTTCCTAAAAGAGTATGCAATGTTGCCACCATAAAAAATATATTGGTTCTCTTTGTTGGTGCTGGTTTGATACTTAGTGGTTTGTAAATATTCACTAAAAGCTCCTAGGCTAAAACTCTTTTTAAATGCGTAGTTAAAACTTATATTTCCTCTGTATAGCTGGTCATATACTTTGCTTTTGTCAGTAGTGAGAAGTAAGTTTTGAGTTTCTCCCAAATCTCCATCTAGTCTTAGATTTAAGTTCTTGATAGTGCTTTTGTATCTTAACCTTAGAATTTTTTCTTTAAAATGAAAAGACTTAGAGTTTTGCCTATCTTCTCGTTCGGTCATTATACCGAAAAAGTTAATTCTATTATTATTATTTATGCTATAGGATATTAAGGCGGTATTATTATCAGAGTATGGCGAAGTGGTAAATATTAAACTATCTAAACTTGGGTTAGTTTGATTAATGGCTTTAGTAAAGGAAATGCCTAATTTTCTAGAGAATTGATAATTTATAGCATTAGAATTTAAGTATCCGTCGTTATAAAAGCCATAGTAATTTTTAGCGGCCTTTATAAAGTTGGAGCTGAGAACTAGTTTATTCAGTCTAAGATATCCAGCGTTTTGAAATGCGTATGAGATATTTCCATTTGTTACTGAAATACTTCCTTCTGTCTCTAGGGTAAAGTTTGATTTAATTAATTGACTTTTTACGTTATAAAAATCAGTATTTAAGTTTTCTCCAAAATAAGTATGCTCTTTTCTCAAAAAAAGCGAGCTAAGGTTGTAATACGGATTAAACTCTTTCTTTAGACCTATCCCATATTCTTTTTTTATGCTGGCATAAAACCGAGGCTCTAAGTAAAATGACTTTATTTCAAGTTTACCAAACTTTTGGGCCACAGTAATTCCTCTTCCAAATCTGGAGTTTTCTGTTAACAAAGATAGGTTAAAAGACTGGTCGCCAAGTTCTATTCTAAATTTGTCATTGTTATAGCCAATAAAGTATTGGTCTGTAAAGCCGTAGCTGGTTAGCTTATAGTTATTTGGACCACGAGCTATAAATTCAAGCCTATGTTTTTGTTTATCATCTAAAAAACCTTTGCCATTTATGTCAAAAGACATTTGTCCAAATTTTCTTGAGGTAGTTGAAAACTGATTGTATAAGACACTCGCATTTATAGGAAACCTTAAATAGGGGTCATTTCTCTTGTTAGAATTTATTAGGTATGGAATACTGAAGGAAGAGGTCTTAGGAACAGGATTTTGACCAAGATAAGCACTTAAATCGAAAGAGATGTTTTTTATGCCATTAGTATAAATAGGTAAAGTATTAGAAACCTTAACTGCTCTACTTTCTCCTACTCCTAACTGAAAATTCCTGTCGCCTTGGATGTCACCACTACGGCTTTTAAGCCATACTGTTTCCTTAGAGTTTCCATTATTTTTGATGACGTATGATATGTCTTTTTTTATTGAGCCATCAATATATTCTGGTTTGTTTACATTGAAGATCTCAATGCTGGAGAATTTTAAAAGTTTGATAGATGCCTTTGTACTTGCGATTATTTTGTTTTTTTCTATTAAATGAATGCCAAATTCATAGATGCTACTTTCGGCAGTATCGTCGTTTTGAAGTGCAAAGAAGAATTGGTTGGCAATACCTTCCGTTAAAAATGTCGGATTCGATTTAGTAATAAGTTTGAAACCAGGAGGAACATCAATCTTGACAGAAACATTTTCATAATCTCTTGGCACATCTGTAATTTTTACAAAAAAGACTTTTTTGCTAAAGTTTTCTACCTCAAAAATCTTGTTTTCGGAATTTAATACATGGAGATTTTGTCCCCATAAAGGGAAATTTATCAGGAAAAGAATTAATATTTTAGCTGCTGTTTTCACCTTTGTTAAAGTTCCAAGTCAAGATTGACTCCAATAGCCTCATTTTCAAATTCAGCAAAAAGAACAGCCTTGTAATTTCCTTTTGCTAAGCTGCTTAGGTCAATGTTAACTGTTTGGCAGTTTTGAGGATAAACATTTCTTGGAAGGATACTTACTTTTTTTGCTTCGTTTCCTTCTTCGTTAAAAATCTGTAATTCCATTTTAGGAAATACCAAGAAATCTCCTTCATTACTAAGCGTAACCTTAATCACCCTGTTTTGATTTTGGTCTTTTCCCAGTTTAATGTCAGTAAACTTTAAGCCGTTAGTTTTCTCTATTCCTACATTACCAATTACTTGAATGGCATATCTAATTTTAGAACCAATCTCTAAACCGGGTGTTTTTCTGTCAATGGCGATAGGTTCTTCTACTTCTACCATAATCAAAGACCAGAGCGAGCCATCTTCTAGTTTGTTTTTAGAAATATCTATTTCATAGATGATTTCATATTCTTGATGAGCGTCTAGTGTAATGTCTTTATTATCTACATTAATGTATGGAAACAAAGAACCAAAGTTTTCTCCTGGTTCAGTATAATTCACAGTACCATTACACTCTATAGATAGGTCGTTAAAGTAGACTTTGACTCTTTGGACCTTGTCTCCAGTATTGGCTATTATTATAGAACCTTTTTGCTTTCCAGTATTATTTATGTAATGTAAGTGTGTAAGACCATTTTTTATTATGACAGCTGCCTTACTGCAAGTAAGTGATAGAAGAAAAAATGCTGATATTAGGAAGAGTAGCTTTTTCATAAGTGTATTAAAAACGAAACCTTCTTTCTTAAATAAATAAGAAAGAAGGTTTTTTTTGAAAATTAAAGGATGGTATCGTCTGATAGGGTGTAGGTAACCACTACGGTTTCCGTACCATATCTTAAAGCAGCGTATGTGCTTCCGGTTTTTTGAGTGGCGGTATAAGTAAGTTGATGTCCTTTATCAACACCATCTTCAGTGTAAGCTGAACCAATTCCCGTAATCAAGTCTTGATCTAACAATGAAAGCGTAACTCCACCTACCACTGGAATACCAACTTGGCCATCACCAGTAGTGCATAGACCTGCTGATACTTTAAGGTCTGCTGGGAAAGTAGCAAGAGCAGCAGAAGCCTTAACGGTCACTTTTCTAGAAGAAGTTAATAGACCTCCTAATCCTAGACCGTCATCTAGCTCGCCCACTATAGAAGAGTAGTTTAACCATACTTCGTCATTAGTTATGCTACTAAAGTCTAATGCATCTCCGGCCTCTGTAGGGGCATCAGGAGATAGGGAAATATCCACGCCCCCGGTTCTCTCTAAATCAAGAAGGGCAACTTCGGGAATAACAAAGCCAACATTGTGACCTGCTTCATCGGTGTCTTGTGCTAGTGCTGTTTGGCTAATAGTGCCAACTAGCATGATTGATAGTACTGATAGTAATGTCTTTTTCATTTTAAGTTTTATTAGATTCTAGTTAATTTACTACTAAATCAGGTACAATTTGTATGCCAAAACAGTGAAATATTGGAGGAATCTTATTATTTGCCAATTGTTCTAACTATCTGTAAATGAATATCTTATAGACGTATATTCTTGATAGTTAGTCTACGGAATGGGGAGACTGATAGCCATAATTCAGGTACGAACGTCCTTATTGACTATATAAATTTTTGTTGTTTCTAGTGTGTGTTTTTGTGTAAATACCTCTATTTAAGTACTTTGTGAGTAAATCTTCTTGATTCTTCCTACTTCACCAGTTTCTAGTAAGACCTTTATTCCGTGTGTATGCTTAGCTGCTTTAGTTAAAATTCTTTTAACAAAGCCCGTTGTAAGCTCTCCAGATCGTTGGTGATGTTTTTGTACTATATCAACTTCAATTCCTACTGCTACGTTACTCCTTAATTGTCCATCCATCTTTTTACAGGAATTTTTTATTAGACCAGATTCATTTGTTCAAAAATAATAATCTTATAAATTCTATTACTGCTTTTTAAAAATTTGCTTACAAAAAATGGTGTTCATCTAGCTGAATGTTTTTTTTCATAAACGCATTAAATGTTATTTAAACACTTGATTTTCAAAGGAATTTTAGTGGGTGTTTTCATTAAGTAAGGGATGTGAGAAGACTTTCTTTCTTCTTTTACATTTAGAGAGCTTTTTGATTTTATAAATCAAAATGACTTTGCAAACCTGTTGCAAAGTTTTTTCATTTACTTTTACGGTATAAATGAGGCTAACCACTTTCATATTATCTATTTCGGTACTCTTGATGGCTATTATGCCATGCGGAGACGATTTCCTATTGTCTGTTAAAGGAAATGTGGAAGGAGCTAGGTTAGTAGACAGGACACATCAACATCAAGATGGTGAAGAAGATGATTGTAGTCCTTTTTGTCTTTGTCAATGCTGCGGCTCTTCATTTGCTTTTGATTTAAGTCTGGTACCCCTTAAACTTTGGGAGTTTACCACGTATTCTTATAGCTTTAATTATTCTTTTAATTACACCGGCGATTTCTCTGTTGGTGTATGGCATCCGCCTACCCAGTCCTAAAGTATCATGGGCTCACTACGCCCAAACATTTCTTTTTAGGACTTCTATAATTAATCACATTTATGTTCGATAAGATAATTGCTTATTCGGTACAGAATAAGTTTGTAATAGGGCTTTTTATGCTTGCCCTGAGCGTTTGGGGTGTTTACTCTATTCGCCAAATCCCCATTGATGCCGTACCAGACATCACTAATAATCAGGTGATGATTATTACCACTTCGCCTACCTTGGCTACACAAGAAGTGGAACAGTTTATCACCACGCCTATAGAGCTATCGCTCCAAAACCTTCAAAACACAGAAGAAATTCGGTCAATTTCAAGATTCGGTTTATCTGTTATTACGGTGGTTTTTGAAGAAGATTATGATATCTATTTGGCCAGACAGCTAGTAGGAGAGAGCATAAAAGAAGCTCAACAAAACATTCCCGAGAGTTTGGGTACACCTGAATTGGCACCTATTTCCACCGGCTTAGGAGAAATTTACCAATATGTGGTATTACCTGAACCTGGTTTTGAAGAGAAGTATTCGCTGTCTGAATTGCGTAGTATTCAAGATTGGATAGTGAAAAGGCAACTTTCAGGCATTCCTGGTGTGGCGGAGATAAATTCGGCAGGAGGTTTCTTGAAGCAGTATGAAGTAGCTGTAAATCCTAGTCTTTTAAAGGCTATGGGGATTAATATAACAGATGTTTTTGACGCTTTAGAAAATAGCAATGAAAATACAGGCGGTGGCTACATAGAAAAAAATGAGAGTACCTATTATATAAGAACAGACGGTATTGCTGGTTCACTTGATGATGTGGGAAATATAGTAGTGACAGAAAAGAACCATATTCCAGTACTGATAAAGGATGTAGCCAAAGTCCAGTTTGGCAAAGCACTTAGATATGGTGCCATGGTAAGAGACTCTGAAGAGGTAGTAGGAGGAAAAGTGATGATGTTTAAAGGGGCAAATGCTGCCGAGGTAACAGAGCTAATCAAAGAGCGTGTGCTTCAAATTCAAAAGTCGCTGCCAGAAGGAGTAAAAATAGAACCTTATTTAGTTAGGGATAAATTAGTCAGCACCGCCATCGGAACTGTAGAGAAAAACCTTATAGAAGGTGGGCTAATTGTTATTTTCATTTTGGTCATTCTATTAGGGAACTGGCGTGCAGGACTTATTGTGGCATCGGTTATCCCGTTTGCCATGCTTTTCGCTATTTCCATGATGAATTTGCTGGGCATCTCTGCCAATTTGATGAGTCTAGGAGCCATTGATTTTGGTTTGATAGTAGACGGGGCAGTTATTATTGTGGAGTCCATTGTCCATCGTTTACACGTTGGTTTTGGGAATAGACGGCTCACCCAAGCTCAAATGGATAGTGAAGTAATATCTTCTTCTCAGAAAATAAGAAGCTCGGCAGCCTTTGGTGAGATAATTATACTGATGGTTTACATACCTATTTTGGCTTTAGTGGGTATAGAGGGTAAAATGTTTAAACCTATGGCACAGGCCGTCATGCTGGCCATTACAGGAGCATTAATACTCTCACTCACCTATGTACCTATGATGTCGGCTCTTTTTCTGAGTAAACAAGTAAGTACTAAAAGAACACTGGCAGATAGAATTATAGATTTCTTTCAAAAGTTATACGCTCCAATTTTAGATTTAGCCCTGCGTTTCAAAACACTCTTCGTTGGCTTCACTGTAGTCTTGTTTTTAGGAAGTTTGTTTATGTTCTCCAGAATGGGTGGAGAGTTTATTCCAACCTTAGAAGAAGGAGATTTAGCTCTTCAACAAATTTTACCCCCAGGTAGCTCATTAACACAGAGCGTGGAAACCGCTAAAATTATTCAATCAAAATTATTAGCAGAGTTTCCCGAAATAGAAGACGTGGTACTCACTATTGGCTCGTCTGAAATACCCACCGACCCAATGCCCGTAGAAGTGGGTGACTACACACTGGTAATGAAACCAAAATCAGAATGGACGTCGGCTAGTAATAGGAAAGAAATGTTTGAGAAAATTGACGCTTCATTATTGGATATTCCGGGCGTAGCCTATGAGTATTCGCAGCCTATTCAGCTTCGTTTTAATGAACTCATGACTGGTACAAAGGCTGATATTGCTATAAAACTCTTTGGAGATGACCTTGATGTGCTTTATGGAAATGCCAAAGAAGCAGAAAAACTGATAAGCAAGATAGAGGGCGTAGGAACTATTAATGTAGAACAAACGGTAGGCATGCCACAGATAATTATTGATTATGATTACGCAAAAATGGCTCAATATGGGTTAACGGTCAAAAATGTAAACCAAGTGATAAGAACTGCTTTTGCTGGTGAAAAAGCAGGTGTAATATATGAGGGTGAAAAAAGGTTTGACTTGGTGCTAAGACTAGACCAAGAAAACAGAACGGGGATAGAAGATGTATTGAACCTCTTTCTCACGCTAGCTAACGGTAATCAAATACCACTAAATGCTGTAGCGGGTATATCGTTGAAAGACTCGCCGATGCAAATTTCTAGAGAGAATACGAACAGGAGAATTGTGATTGGTGTGAATGTGGGAGACACCGATGTAGAAACATTAGTAGGGAGGATTCAAAGCAGTTTAGATGCGAATATGAAATTGCCGTCAGGCTATTATTTTACTTATGGCGGGCAGTTTGAAAACCTAAAAGAAGCTAATGCCAGACTTGCGGTGGCTTTGCCTTTGGCACTTGCCATGATTTTTGTTCTCTTGTATTTTACGTTTGGTTCTATGGCTCAGGCGGGTCTGATTTTTACGGCTATTCCGCTTTCCGCTATTGGTGGCGTATGGGCACTACAGTTAAGAGGTTTGCCTTTTAGTATATCTGCAGGCATTGGCTTTATCGCTCTTTTTGGTGTGGCAGTGCTAAATGGAATAGTGCTCCTTGGTTATTTTAATCAGCTAAAAAAAGAAGGTATGACCAACGTTTTAGATAGAATCATAGAAGGTACTAAAGTAAGGTTAAGACCAGTTTTGATGACAGCTGCGGTGGCGTCTTTTGGTTTTTTGCCTATGGCAATTTCAACTTCTGGGGGTGCGGAAGTGCAGCGTCCTTTAGCTACGGTGGTTATTGGTGGCTTAATTACGGCTACTTTCTTGACCCTAATTATTTTGCCAATTCTTTACTACTGGTTAGAAAAATGGAATGAGAAAAAACTAAAGGTTTCACCTTCAAAATTGACAATGGTTCTTGTACTGTTTTTGAGTACTTCTTTTGCTAGTATGGCTCAAAACAAAGAAGTAGACTTAGAAACGGCTATCAATATGGCCATCCAAAATCACCCAGAAATACGAGCGGCAGATTTGGGAATAGAGCAGAGTAAGTCTTTGCAACATTTGAAATACAATCCTGGTAATACAGATTTTAACTTTCAGGCAGACGCCATCAATGAAAAGGCTTTTGGGCAACAGGTTAATCAACTGGTGGTGAAACAAAATTTTCAAAACCCGAGTGTATTTAAAGCAAATAATAGGCTTTACGATGAATTGGCTGCTCAAGAGATTTTGAGTAAAGAGCTCTCTGTGGCTTCCTTAAAAAGAAATGTACGTGTACTTTTTTATCAAATTCAGTTTAAAAAGAATCTACTTGGCCTTTATGAAAACCAGATAAGAATTTATCAAACCTATCAAAAAGTGGCTAAAAATAGGTTAGATGCTGGTGCGTCAAACTCTATGGAGTTGTTAAATCTAAAGGCGAAAAGTGCTGAATACACCCTGCTACAAAGTCAAACGGTGCTGGAGGTTGAAAACTTGGAAAAGGCCTTACAGCTTCAGCTAAACAGTGAAGAGTCATTAAGCACCGCTCTAGAGAATGAGGTTTTGACATACAGCACTTTTGACTTAGAAAGCATTCCGAGGGTTCAAATTAGAAAACAACAAGCTTTAATAGTAGGAACACAGGCCGACTTGTTAAAATCAAGTTTGAAACCTGATTTTCATGTAGGCTATGCGGCACAAAACTATTTTCAAGGTGGATGGCTGAGTGGGGCACAGGCAGGAATTAGCTTGCCAATTTTTAACTCGGCTATCAGGAAGAAAATTGAAGCTAATAAAATAGCTGTTAAACGTGCCGAACAGCATGTTTCAAGCGAAACTCTCAAGTTACAAATAGAAATAAACGCTGCTCAGCGAGCCATACAGGTTTATGAAAAGGGGCGGGCTTTTTATAAAGAGCAGCTAGAAACGCTCAATCCAGAAATGATTAGGGTGACACAATTAAACTATGAAGCTGGCGAGCTTCCATATTTAGAACTTTTAAATACGCTGCAAGTTTCTGCCAATACCCAAAAGGCTTACTTAGAGCAAGTTTGGGCTTTGAATCAGGCGGTTGCCAATTATCAATACCTTACAAATCAATAAGAAGATGACGAATTATATAAAATATTTATTGCTAGCTAGTGGTTCTATTTTGACTGCTTGCAGCACCGAAAAAAAAGAGAAAGAAACCCTAAACACCGAACTTGAAAATGTTTCGGAGATTGCACCGCATGGCGTTGCGTTAACCGCCAGTCAGATGAAAACCATTGGTTTGGAAACGGGAGGACTTGTTAGCATGAAAGTAAATGGTTTTGTGAAAGCTTCTGGTATGCTTGGTTTGCCGCCAAATGCTTATTCGTCCGTTACGGCCAAAGCCGCAGGAATTATCAAAGGAAATAATAAATACGTGGAAGGAAATTACTTGAAGAAAGGAGTGGTAATAGCTTACATAGAAAATCCAGACTTTATCATAAAACAGCAGGAATACCTAGAAGCCAAGGCACAGCTAAGACTTAAAGAGCAAGAAAAAGAAAGACAGCAATCTCTCTTTGATGCAGCAGCGGGTGTGACTAAAACCTTAGAAAATGCCGAAGCTGAAAGAGCTGTTTTAGAAGCAAAGTTTATGAGTTTAGGAAAACAGCTTTCCTACTTAGGTATTCCTGTAGAAAAACTTACACCAAGTACTATCAGTCAAAGAATACCGCTGATAGCTCCAATGAGTGGTTATATCACTAAGATTAGTATGCATAATGGCATGTATGCCGACCCCACTGCCTCCCTAATGGAAATAGTGGCTGATGACCATCTTCATCTTGAATTAGATGTTTTTGAAAAAGATATAGCTTCTATAAAAGTGGGGCAGGAGATAAGCTATTCTGTACCTGCTATGGGAAATAAGAAGTATGAAGGTGAGGTGAGCGTGATAGGAAAAGAGTTTGACCAAGAAACTAAAACGGTGCGAGTTCACGGTCATTTGCACGGAAGTAAGCCACCATTTTTAAAAGACCTTTTTATCAATGCTAAAATCTGGTTAAATGACATGACCGTAGAAGGGCTGCCAGAACAAGCGGTTTTAAAAGAAGGTAATGAGTCTTTTGTTTATCTGGTAACATCCAGAAATGAAGAAGGCAAAGCCGAATTTAAAAGGTTCTTGGTGGTTCCTGGAGCTGTAAATGAAGGAAGTATGGC
This sequence comes from uncultured Arcticibacterium sp., assembly GCF_964021845.1. Lineage (NCBI taxonomy): Bacteria > Pseudomonadati > Bacteroidota > Cytophagia > Cytophagales > Leadbetterellaceae > Arcticibacterium > uncultured Arcticibacterium sp. The sequence goes on from NZ_CAXHZC010000001.1 coordinate 542,005, forward strand.
GGTCAGTTTTATAGAGCCATTGCCAGAAAACGCCGAGATAGTAACTAAAGGAGCTTACTATGTACTAGCTCAGTCTAAAGCAGGTGAGATAGGGGATGAGCATTAAGAGGAGCGACAAGGACAGAAATTAGGCAAAAGAAAGAGACCGTCGATGTGGCGGTCTTTTTCTTTTAAATGCTATTTCAGAACTAAGTTCTAGTTGACTTTAGGAACCAAGACACCATCAGCAACAAAGGTTAAGGCTATTTCTGGTTCCGTAATAGACATAATTTCGGCTTTGGTTTTGCCAGCATCAGCAGCGTAATGTCTGAGTTCCGAAACACTAGTTTCTGTAACTTCGGGCTTCCCTTTAAATACTACTTTAGTTCCTGCTAGGTTTTTAGGTACAAAGAACCCGTAATCTTTAAAAGTCACACGCATGGTTTCGCCATTATCTAGGTTTACAGTCATCCAGCAGCCCTTGGCTTGGCAAACAGCATTTACCTCACCTTCTACTTCTAAGTTGGCTGTGTTTGATAAGTCAAGCTTTTTTAAGGCCACGGCTTCCGTTGGTGAAGTTTTGATAAATGCTTCTCCGTACGTTTTAAAGTCCTGGGCGAAAACGCTCAATGAACTACAAAAGGCAATAACTAGTACTAATTTTTTCATATCTATTTAATTTTTACGCCCTTTTAGAACGCATTGCTTTTTTCTTTATTACTGAATCATCGTTTACAAAATCTTGGTATTCTTTTGAACCCTTTTCATAAAGGGCAATTTTCCCTTCTTTATTACTATGAAGTCCCCACCCATATCTTTTGGTTAATGGGGAAGCCCTAAAACAGGGCTGACCTTTTGAAAAGAAAGCCTTTTTTTGTTCTTCTCGTTCTCCTTCGGGGATTTCTTTTCTTAGAACATGAATGGCATAAAAGACTTCGTCAGAAGTATATTTATATGGGTTTTCAAACACCATTTCAAACTGCAAATTGGCCAGAGATTTCTTTTTTCCCTTTAGAGGAGGGATTTCAGAATTAGCGGTAGGGCAATCTTCGGCTATTTCTATAAATGTGTTATAATAGTTTGTTGAATGTATCATTTGAAAACCTCTATCCAGCCTTTACATAATCTACCATTTGATAGTTTCAATTCGTAAAAATAGGTTCCGGTTGCTACATCTGTTCCCCAAGAATTATCATAGTTGGTATTTTCATAATCTAATTTACCCCATCTATTATAAACATTCAAACTTGCATCAGGAATTGCAATAACAAAAGTATCATTTTTGCCATCGCCATTTGGTGAGATAGCATTAGGAATCAAGTCTGCTTGTTCTGGAATAAGGAGTTCTTTTTCAATTTCTAATGCACAGCCAATCTGATTGGTAGCTTTTAGCTTTACAGTATAATTGCCTGCTTTAGCAAAAGTATAAGCTACTGGAGTTAATACGTTTAAGCTTTTTTCGCTATCCATATCCCAAGTGAAATTACTGGATTGAGGTGATTTATTATCAAAAATCAAATCAAAGCTTTGGTCGCAATGGTAGTCTAAAAAGTAATCAAAATCAGGAGCAAAACTTTGGTCAACATTTAGTGTGACGGCATTAGTCAGCTCACAGCCATCTGGATAAAAAGCTTTTACCGTGTACGTACTGCTTTCATTTGGTTTAACTAGAATAACACTATCTGTTATTTCTCCGATGTCTGGGTGACTCCAAGTGAAATAGTCCGCAAACCCCGTTGCCCATATTTTTGTTTCTTCACCAGTACAGACCTCTAAATCAGGAGCTACCTTAAAATCGCTTTTGTCTTCTACTATTAAATCGACTGTTTTACGTACGGTACATTGCTCATTTGAAATTGCTACTTCAAAAGTTGTAGTTTCAGAAACTGTGGCAATGGGTGAGGAGGAATTACTGTTTTCTAAAAATTCGCTAGGCGACCATGCATAGCTTTCGCCACCCCTGGCAAATATCTGGTTGCTGGAGAGAGGACACACGGTGGAATCTGCACTAATTTCTGTTTCATAATAAATCACTTTTATTTCGCGAATGATAGAATCAGAAGTAGCACAGCTGACTCTGTTAAAAGCTTCTAGTTTAACCTCATACGTACCACCGTCTTCAAAAATGTGCTTCTCGTTTTCAATTCTAGATAACACCTCACCATTAATAGACCATTGATAAGTCAAAGCTCCTTTGCTATTATTTCGGAGGTCAATTTCTGTTCCTGCACAAACTACCTCAGGATTAATATTTGCACCATCCACTATGTCAAAAACAGCAGCTAAGTCGTCTATATCAAACTTAAAAGCCGCCATGTTGCAGTTAGAGTTATTATGATTTTTTTCAAATCCATTGTCTGTAGGAAAACCGACAAAGCCCTCATTTCTGGTTCTACAAACGCAAGCAGAATGATAGATTACGCCATTTTTGTCAAACCTACAGGTGCCGCCATCTAGGTGATCCCCTCTTTCATCAAAAGGGTTTTGAGGGCCATCAGACCCAAAGTATGTAGCATATAGTAGAGAATTGGCATTCGCTTCAAAAATAGCAAAGTAGTAATTACTTCCTGTGGTTTCTTTTCTATAAGCTCTTGAGCTTATAGGTAAGTCAAAAGTGGTGCTTTCTAGGTTATAGCCGTTATTAGAGTTGACTACGCCTCCCCAACCTGCTAAATACATGTTTCCACAGTCGTTTACCAAAAAGGCGGTTGGTACTAAATCAACTTTCCCTATGCCACGCCCTGAACCAAAAACAGTAGAAAAACGGGTTTTGGATAAAGAAGGATTTAAGCTGTGAATAAATTGACCACTTTCTGGGTTTCTGTAGACCGTACCTTCAATAGGATATGCTCCCTGTGTTAAGCCAAAAACATACACATTACCTTCGTTATCTAAGTCTAGTAGGCTGCCTACCTCTTCTTCTTCTGTCCCTAAATAGGTAAGTTCTGAAAGCTCTTTGTTTCTATAGAGTGCAATAAAAGCATCTGCCTTACCACTTAAAGTTGGGTTAAGAGCAGTGGGAGAGGCTCCCAAATTATCACTTAGTGTGGTACCTAAAATATATACGTCTTTTGCTTTATTTACCCTTATGGCATAGGCTGCATCATAGTCACTTCCACCGATATAGGTACTCCATTTTAAATTAGAAAGCTCTCTGTTTAATTGGAAAATGACTCCATCATGTGATGAAGACAAACTTGTTTGTGAAAAAGCCAAAGGGAAATCTGCTGAGGTAGTTATGGAAGCTACATAGATATCATCAGCCTCATCTACATAAACTTCTCCTCGAAATTCGTCCCCATAATTTCTTATTGATAATGCTCTGTTGTCATGCAAACCATCATTTGAACTCCCTCCCATGAAAGTGCTACCTACTAGTTTTGAGCCATCAGGACTCAGAACTGACACAAAAAGGTCTGTACCATAAATGAAGCCGATACTTGTAGTAATGGGGCCGCTATTGAGACCCGTTCCTCCTTTGAATTCTTTTTGAACGGCATCTGCAGAAATAGGAAAGTCAGGGGAGGAGGTAGTTCCAAAAATCACAAGTTCCCCTTTTGAATTACATATCAAACTGTGCGGTACTTCAGACTGCTCACCACCAAAAAAAGTGGAATAGAGTAATTCGGAGCCGTCAGAGCTGTATTTCATAATGACCATATCTGTAGAGCGTTCCACTCCTGTGACACTGGTGGCACCACCTAAAACTGGCTGAATAGCATTGGCTGTTACAGTAAAGTCAGCACCAAAAACGGTTCCGCCCGCGTATAGGTTTCCTTCATCATCAAAAGTGGCCGTATGGCTCCAGTTGTCAGCAAACGAACCGCTGTACGTGGAAAAGACTAATTCTGGGTCAATAATTAAATCCCTAGTCTTGTCGTAGGCACCAAGGTCAAAAGAAATTTCACTTTGGTTTAGAACAAACTTTGCGTCTACCGCTGCTCTAGTGTTCGCTTTTTCTTGAAATGTAAAAGGTTGAAATTCTTTAAAGGCGTTAACTCTAGTTTTTAACTTTAATTCTCCGTTTTCAATACTTATGTGGTTTTGCCCTAAGTATTCCATGCTAATGTCCTTAGGATTGCCATTGGGATGAACTACGTATTCGTATTTCAAAGCTGCACCTATTCCATAAAGCCTAAAGTCAATGTTTGGATAAATATTTCTTAGCCATACTTCATTAAAACCTTCGGCATTTGAAACCCATTTGGAAGAGTCATTTCCGTAATAGTAATTAAACTTTTGCGAAACTGGATTTGCAACCTCGGCTCGAGCCAATTTATTAGAATTATTTAAAACCAGAGAAACTCTTTGAAGTTCCACACTATCTATTTCTCTTTTTATTTTTTCGGACTTAGCACCACTAAAGTGCATTTCGCCTAAATGCTTAGTGTCGTAGAATATGTATTCTAAACCGCTATTTTTGACAAAGAGAAAACCGCCTGGGATATTAGCTTTGAATAGAATATCGGAGTGCCACTGACCTTTGTTTTCAATGAAAATATATTGACCGGAAGGCTTGGAGGCATACACGGCAAAAGTAATAGTAAAGAGAATAGAGAATAAAAGGATAGTTTTAAAACTAACTAACCTTGTAATCATTGACCGCCAAAACTTCATCACAAAACCCGTACTCTCTGTCATCATTTGAAGAAATAATAACCAATTTAGTTGGTTCTAGTTTAGAAACCATAGCTAAATACCATTGAATTCCTTGCTCGTCAAGATTGGTAGTGGGTTCATCCAAAAAGATGGCATCAGATTCAGAACAAAAAGCTAAGCCAAGCTTTAGTCGCTGTTTCATGCCTGAGGAAAATTGCTTGATAAGCTTGTTAGCTTCTTTCTCCATGTAAATTAAAGCAAGAAAGTCTTCCTTATTCATTCTTTTTTTAAAAGGTTTGAATTTTACATGAAAATCTATGGCTTCCGAAAGTGTGTATTCTTCTATTAATTCAATGTAAGGAGCAGTAATATAAACGTGTTTATAAACGGTGTCTTCCGGAATGTTTTCTCCATTTTTGCGGTACTGAATCTTACCCAAATTTGCAGGGACAAGCCCAGAAGTAACCTGTAGTAGTGTAGATTTTCCGGAACCGTTAAAACCAGTTACGGCATACTTTTTACCACCTTTGAAAGTAAAGCTGAGATTTTTGAAAATCCATTCATTACTAAATTTCTTTCCAATATTTTCAAGCTTGATATCCACTAGTCTTTACTTATCCTCAGATTTAAGGTTACCATTTTTGATAATACCTCTTTCAGAGCTTTTAAGGAAGAATAGTATTTCATCACGCTCTGGTGTGGCATCCATTTCTAATTCTATGGCTCTTCTGGCATCTGCCATATTTAGTCCTTTTAAGAATAAAAAGCGATATACTTCTTGAATTTCAGCAATTTTCTCATTGCTGTAGTTTCTTCTTCTAAGACCTATGGAGTTTACTCCACCAAAACCCAGTGGTTCTCTAGCGGCTTTTATAAAAGGAGGAACATCTTTTCTTACCAAAGAGCCTCCGGCTATCATGGCATGAGCTCCTATTTTAACAAATTGATGAACGGCAGTGGTACCTCCAATAAAAACAAAATCTTCTATAGTGATATGACCAGCAAGCTGAACACTGTTAGCCAAAATTACATTGTCTCCAATGATACAATCATGTGCAATGTGAACATAAGCCATTACCAAGCAGTTTTTACCTACTACGGTTTTGTACTTATCTACAGTGCCTCTATTGATAGTAACACATTCTCTGATGGTAGAGTTGTCTCCAATCTCAACAGTAGTGTATTCTCCTTGGAATTTTAAGTCTTGTGGGACGGCTGATATAACGGCTCCTGGAAAAATTTTGCAATTTTTACCAATTCTAGCACCTTCCATTATGGTTACATTTGGTCCAATCCATGTACCCTCTTCAATTACAACGTCCTTAGAAATTGATGTGAATGGTTCTATAACTACGTTTTGAGCTATTTTTGCTTCAGGATGAACATAAGCCAGTGGCTGATTCATATATATTCTCTAATCGTTTTTTTTCTTTACTAACCTTGCCGTCATCTGAACACTACACACCAGATTACTGCCTACCCAAGCCTCTCCTTGCATCTTTGCCACCCCCATTCTAATAGGCATAAGCAGCGAGCATCGAATTACTAACGCATCTCCCGGTAAAACATTTCTAAAAAACCTACATTTATCAATCCCTACTAAATAAGGCCAATATGCTTCCGGCTCTCCAGTTGATGTTAAAACCAATACGCCACCAGTTTGAGCTATAGCTTCCACTTGTAATACACCGGGCATTACAGGATTGTCAGGAAAATGTCCCATAAACTGCGGCTCGTTCATGGTGATATTTTTAATTCCTACTACTGTGCTACCATCTAGACTCATTATTTTGTCAACTAGTTGGAAAGGGTACCTATGCGGTAGCAATTTCGCTATACCGTTAACATCAAAAACAGGCTCAGCATCAACATCAAAAGTTGGAGGTGCTTTTGACGCTTCTGCTATGACTTTGGTGATTTTCTTCGCCAAAGCAACGTTGGAAGCGTGTCCAGGTCTTGCTGCTAAAATATGAGCTTTTAGTGGTCTTCCTACTAACACTAAATCGCCTATTAAGTCCAGCAGTTTATGTCTTGCGGGTTCATTTTTGAATTTAAGAGGCTCATCGTTTACTATACCAGACTTTCCTATAGTAAGCTTGTTTTTACCAAGCATTTTTGCCAATTCAGCCACTCGCTCTTCACTAACCTCGTCTTCAGCTATTAAAATGGCATTATTAATATCACCACCTTTTATTAAACCTGCATTGTACAAAGCTTCTAACTCATGTACGAACACAAAAGTTCTACATGAGGCAATATGTTCTTTAAAGTTTCCTATTTCATGCAGTTGGGCATGCTGAGAACTTAAGACTTTAGAATTATAGTCTACCATTACTGTTAGCCTATAATCATTTAAAGGAAGAGCTGCTAATTCTACCGAATGGTCTGGGTTGTTTAATTGAACAGCCTCAGTTATGGTGAAATAGTTTCTAAGAGCATTTTGCTCTACTAAACCAGCTTTTTCTAATAATTCTACGAAAGGCATAGCACTGCCATCCATTATTGGAATTTCTGGACCGTCTAGCTTGATAAGAACATTGTCAACTTGTAGTCCGCCAATAGCTGCTAAAACATGCTCGGTGGTTTGAACTTTGGCCCCATCTTTTTCTAGGACGGTACCTCTTGCAGTGTCAACCACAAATTCTACTAGAGCTGGTACTTTGGGCTTGTTTTCAATATCAATTCTTTGAAATACAATGCCTTCATTTATTCCAGCTGGACAAAGGGTTAGCGTAACCACTTCTCCTGAATGAAGACCTACTCCTTTAACAGAAACTTCGCTACCAATGGTAGATTGTTTAGTATTCATTTAATTATTATTTTGCTTTTCTAAGTCGCTAATACGTTTATCAAATTCTGGTAACTTTCTGAAAAACACCAATGAACGTTGATGTTGTCTTAAGTCCATAAATGGTGTTCCGTTTAAAGATAAATTCTCTTTCACCACATTTCTGTTTATTCCAGATTGAGCTCCAATTTTAGTGCCATTAGCTACTTGCACGTGGCCCGCAAATCCTACTTGCCCACCTATCACACAATTGTCTCCTATTTTTGTAGAACCAGCTATGCCAGTTTGTGAAGCTATTACTGTATTTTTTCCTATGGTAACATTATGACCCACTTGTACCAAATTGTCGATTTTGGAACCATTACCTATTAAGGTACTTCCTATGGTAGCTCTGTCAATAGACGTATTTGCCCCAATGGAAACGTTGTCACCCAAAACTACATTACCAGTTTGTGGAACATTTTTATAAGTTCCGTCTTTTTGCGGAGCAAAACCAAAACCATCGCAGCCTATTATAGCACCACCATGTATGGTTGTGTTATCTCCAATAACAGTATCGGCAAAGATTTTTACTCCTGCATATAAAATGCAATTTTTACCAATAGTTACATTATCGTCAATGAATACTTGTGGGTATATAATGGTTCCTTCTCCTATCTTGACGTGCTCAGAAACTTGTGAGAAGTTTCCTAAATAAATATTTTTTGAAAGCTCAGCGGTTGGGTCTACAAAGGCAAGCTCTGAAATTCCCACTTTACTTTTTTTAGTTAGCTTCTCATACTCGCTTAACAAAGTAGCAAATGAACTATATGGGTCTTTAACTTTAATTAAGGATGAATTTATGGAGTCTTTAGCTACGAATGAATTTGCAACAATAACTGCTGAAGAATCTGTTTTGTAAATGAATGGTTCATATTTGGGGTTTCCTAGAAAAGATATCCCACCCTTTTGGCCTTCTTCAATTTTGTAAAATTGGTCAATTTCCAAACTATCGTCTCCTTCTACTTCTCCACCTATTAGTTGGGCTATTTGACGCACCGTGAATTTCATATTAGCTTCTTTTTAATGGCCACCTTTTATGATAAGGGTTAAAAATGCAAATATACATCTTTGGACCAACATAGGTAGTGTTTTTTGACGATCTTGCCTAAAGCCTTGATAGTCGGTAAATCAGAAGCTTCAACGATATCCTGAACTTCCCCTGATTTCTTTAAAATGTTAATTCTGCTATTTTCTAAAACATAACCAGCATTACTAATGCTGCCTACATGAAAGAAATATTTTAGGTCTTTAGGGTTAATACCATTCTCTAAAAGATGTTCTTTTACCTTGTTAATCTCCTTTTCAGAAGGACTTTCGTCCGATAATTTGATTTTATAGAGTTTTCTATTCAAAAAGGATTGTGCTAAAAATGAAAGTACCTTGTCTTTGTGGTTTACCCAGGTTTTTATACAGGATAGAATGTCTATATCATCTATTTTTAAGAAGCTTTCTAGAGTCTCTTTTTCTTCCATGAAGGCAGTTAGTCCTATTTTTCGATCCAAAAACTTTTCTAAATCTTTAGGGCTATCAACTTGCTGCCCCGTACTCTTAAGCTCTCTGGCTCTTTCTAGAGCTTTTATAAGAATGACCTCTCCGCTGATGGCTGTTTTGTGCAAATAAACTTGCCAATACATGGTTCTTCTGGCGTTTAGGAAGGTTTCAACACTTAAAAGACCTTTTTCTTCTACCACCAAATTTTCCTCATGAATGTCTAGCATTTTAATAATTCGGTCTACACCTATGCTTCCTTCTGCCACACCTGTGAAAAAGCTGTCTCGATTGATATAGTCGAGGCGATCCATATCAAGCTGGCTTGAGATTAGCTGATTGAAAAATTTCCTGTGGTAGGTGTTTTTGAACATTTCGATAGCCAAATTTAGCTTTCCATCGAAAGCCAAATTTAACTTCTCCATAATCATTTCAGTGATTTTTTCATGGTTTACGCCTTCTAGTAAAGTGTATTCTAAGACATGAGAAAATGGACCATGACCAATATCATGAAGTAATATGGCTATTTGTGCCGCCTCACGTTCTACTTCCATGATTAAGTTTCCCTTTGCCTCAAGGCTATTTAAAACTTGCCCCATGAGGTGCATGGCACCAATGGCATGCTGAAACCGCGAATGAAGTGCTCCAGGGTAAACAAAATCTGTTAAACCTAATTGTTTTACTCTTCGTAGCCTTTGGAAATAAGGATGCTCTATTAAATCATAAACAAGCTCGCTTGGCAAAGTAACAAAGCCATAAACGGGATCGTTTAGTATTTTTCTTTTATTCTGTATGTACATATATCAAGTGCAAAGATAGGCAAAGGAGGGGTGAGAAAATATGAGGTTCATCCAAAAAAATAGAAAAGCAAGAAAAGTTTTCAATCTGGAAAGGCTAACAATGACCTATTTAGGTATCAATAGAATAATTAATTAAAGAATGTGATGGATAAGTTTTGTGATAAAAAATAAATCCTTTTATCTTTGCACTCGCTTTAGGCAAGCAGAACCTGCTCTTTAGTTTATTTTAAAGAATATGGGAGGTAGTTTAGAGCTTGGCTTATAGCTCATAATGCGGTTGCTGGTAGATTAGAGTAACTGATGTTAGTCATAAGTCCTAAAGGAAGAAAACCTTATCAATAAATTACAAGAGTTTAGGGCCTATAGCTCAGTTGGTTAGAGCACCTGACTCATAATCAGGTGGTCCATGGTTCGAATCCATGTGGGCCCACTTAATAATCAGAGAGTTACGTTAAATCGTGACTCTCTTTTTTATTTACTTGCATACAATTTACATACAACAACAGTTGCAATTGTGGACCTTTTGTGCATTTCTAATACATCATCCATACCTTATCAATTCTCTAATCATACTTTTCCTAGGATTAGGAAATCTAGGATTCTAAGGAAACTTAGGAGTTGGATTAGTGCTAAGTGATGCGAAGAACTGCAAACGTATCTTAGGAGGTCTTAAAAGTACTTTAATATCAGTATAGCTTAATAATTTCGGGTATAAACAAACAAATTATTTAAAGTTATGGCACGACAAAAAGGTCTTATTAAGTTAGATGGTACTATCGGAGGTATTACTTTCTACAAAACACAAGATGGCTATTTAGCCCGTGAAAAAGGCGGTGTAGATGGCGATAGAATCGCGAACGACCCGAACTTTCAAAGAACACGTGAAAACGGTGCAGAATTTGGGAGAGCTGGAAAAGCGGGTAAGTTACTGAGGAATTCTTTAAGAGTTCTCGTACAAAATGCTTCTGACAGGCGTATGGTTAGTAGATTAACTGCTAAAATGGTAAAAGTCATTCAGGCGGATGCTACGAATACTAGAGGTCAAAGGAATGTAATTGATGGAGAAGCTGAATTACTGACCGGATTCGAGTTTAATATTAATGGTAAACTTGGTAATACCATTTATGCTCCATTTACGTCTACTATTGATAGAGTGGCTGGAACTCTTGAAGTGAACATTCCAAGTTTTAATCCTGCACAGATGATAGCGGCTTCGGGTGGTGCAACACATTTCAAATTTGTTACTGGTGGTGCAGAAGTAGATTTCGAAAATGAAACTTTTATAGTTGATGTTCAAGAGAGTGCTGTGTTACCCTTGATAAATTCAGCATCTGCGGCTTTGGATTTAACGAACACTGTGACTGCAAATAGTACTCATCCTCTTTTCCTTGTTTTTGGAATTGAGTTTTATCAGGAAGTAAATGGTGAGATGTACCCTTTGAAAAATGGTTCTCATAACTCATTGTCTCTTGTTACAATAAGTGGAATTTAGAATTATCTTTCTTCATTAAGGAATAAAGGCCCTATCAGTTTGATAGGGTTTTTTATTTGCCATTTCCTAGGAATCCTAAATTTCCTAAATCCTTAATCGAAGTAGTTTGTATCTTTTATGCAAAGCCCTAAAAGGGCAATGCACAAAGAAAACGCTCACCTGAAGAATGAACCCAAAGACTACAGCTGCATGGCAAAAGATACACACGAACACCACGCTTAGGTGACTGGATAAAATGTGCTGGCCTCACAAAACGCTGGAAAGCATATGGAGACACTGGCACAAACTCTGGTGATAAACTGGAACAACAAGGACAACTGCTGACCCTAGAAACTGATGATAAAGATGACTGATGTGACATAAGAATAAAATTTATATGCCTTCCTCAGTGGGGCGGATAAAAAATACAAAAGGAAACGGAATAAGTCCCGCAGGGTGAAAGGCTAAGGCTGGTGTTATTTTCTAGGTAAATAGCCTTTCATTATGCCGTAGTCTTTTTTATTTTTTTGTTATGGCTTGAGCGTTTGCCAGCTCCACTATCTTAGCGTATAAATTTTATTCGGCACATCATTCATCACGATTTCAATTGTTTGGGTCTATTTCCTCTTGTGTCTGATAAAACTCAAGTAAATTGCTTTTTTAGCTTCTTGTATTAAGGTTAAGTTGCTGAGATATACTTTTTCCATTTCTTCTAGTTTTCCTATTTGCATACTTTTTTGAGCCAAATTCTCGGTTATTAATGCTTTTTCAATTGCATTTTGTAAAACGTCTTTAAAATCAGCTATTCTAATAAATGGGATTACTGAACCCACATGATATGGATAAAGGCTTTTGGTTTTCCAAAGTCCCATACAAATTGATTTGATTAATCTGGCTTGCTCATTACTACTGGCATGGATTACAAAAGAATTAGGAGTTGGACCATCTAATGGCTTACCACTATTTAAGCCTTTACTTAGTACACAAATGGCATGTTCTGGAAGTACGTTTTTCGGATTGTAGGTAACTATTTTGAGATTTTGCATAGCATGGGTTTAAAAATTTGCTTGCTACGCTTCGCTCACTATACTTTTTGACAAAGAAAAAAAACAAGAAAAAAAAGAAAGCTATCCATTAGGCGGCTGGTGGAATGGGCTGTCAAGGTTTTTGGGTTAAAAATTTTGATTGGAGAAAGCTTCAATTGACGGTGAGACTAAAATTTTTCACACAAAACCCCATAGGGCTTGACCTTTACAGCCTATTCTGTGTGGAAGGAATGTGTGGAGCCGCCTATTTTTGCTGTTCTTTTTATTCTCTTTTTAAAAAATCAAATTACATTTCTTAAAAAATGGAAAGAACTAAACGGGATAAGAGACCAAAGAAAAAACTAAACTATACCAAAATGGTGCGTGGGAATTGTGTGCAGCAAGGGTGTGGAAGTAATGAAATGCAACGACTATTGAGAAGGATAATGGAATATTCGGAAGTTTTTGCGGGCTTGCAGACTTTGCAAACTGCAAGGTTATTAGAGCAAAAACTTTGAATATGGAATGGACTTTAAGAGACAATAATTTAAGTGGAATGAAATGGAAGCCATACTCTTGCTTGCGAAACTTAGGCTACAAGTGGTAAATGAAGTGAAGGAATGGAGGAACGAAATGACGTAACGAAATGAACCTCTTGGAGGCGATACTTTAATAAATAGTTTAGTTTTTTCTTACCGCTGAAATGGGTGGGTGGGTCAATGTATAATTCTTTAGGGAAATTCTATAATTAGGGGTTTTAGGAGAATGTTATTACGGCATCCGACGATAGGAGGCTATGGTGCTGGATACTTAACATAATGTTTTTATATAAAATCCTGAGCGTTTGGGAGCTTGCTCAAGCATTGGAAAAGGCTGTTATATAATGCCACATTATGTTTAAGTAGCTTCCGACATTTTTATACTGGCATAAGCGAAGTGGTGGAGGTGGCTGGAACGAAGCGACTTTTTGATTGGGCAGTGTGCGGCTGACAGGTCTTTAGGGTAGCAATTGGCGATTCTTTTTAAATATGAGAAATTTAATTGCTACCCTAATGTGCTGCTTGTGTTCTGGAATGCCCACTCAAAAAGTATGACAGTTTAAAAATGACGGCAGCACCATAGAATGTAGTGAGAAGGATTAGATTGTGGGTAGCTCGCTACATTAGCCGTAATTATGCGATGGCTTGGGTAATTGCTTATTTAGTCCAACTCATTCTTTGTAACCTAACCGCATTCAAAATAGCCAAAAGTGCTACTCCCACATCTGCAAAAACAGCTTCCCACATGGTAGCTAAGCCACCTGCACCCATTATTAAAACAATTACTTTAATAGCAAAGGCCATGTATATATTTTGCCAAATGATTCTTTGAGTAGATTTGGCAATTTTTATCCCCGTAACTATTTTAGAAGGTTGGTCTGTTTGAATAATTACATCGGCGGTTTCAATGGCTACGTCACTTCCCATGGCACCCATTGCTATGCCTACATCACTTGCTGCTAAGACAGGAGCGTCATTGATTCCGTCTCCTATGAAAGCTATTACTCTTTTGGGGTTTTCTTTTAAAGTTTCCACTTCGTTTAACTTGTCCTCAGGTAATAGACCCCCTTTTGCATTTGCTATTCCAAGTATGGAGGCGATTTTTTGAGTAATACTATCCTTGTCGCCAGATAGCATCATAATGAAGTTGATGCCTTCTTTTTTGAATGCAGCTATGGTCTCTTTTGCATCTTCTTTGATTTCATCAGCAATGGTAACAAAACCTGCAAATTTTCCATCTATTCCAACTAAAACATTTGATTCTACAATATCTTCTATTTCTGAAGGAGTCGTGATATTGAATTGCTGCATCAATTTCTGATTTCCCACAACAACCTTTTTATTGCCAACCATTCCTACTAAACCCTTGCCGGCTATTTCATTAATTTCTGATGCTTCTACTACTGACTCACTTGTTTGATATTCCATAATAGCCTTAGCAATTGGATGGGTAGATTTGGCTTCTATTGCCAAAAGAAAGGGCATAAAAGTCTTTTCTGACCAATCATTAAAAGTCATAATCTGACTGATTTGGAATACCCCTTTCGTGACTGTTCCTGTCTTATCCATTACCATCGTATTTACTTCTTTTAGCTTATCCATATAGGTAGCTCCTTTGAATAAGATACCATTTTTAGAAGCCGCTCCAAGACCACCGAAGTAACCCAAAGGAATAGAAATAACCAATGCACAGGGGCAAGAAATTACCAAGAAAATCAAGGCTCTGTAAAGCCAATCTTGAAACACATAAGCATCTACAAAAAAGTAAGGAAGGAAGCAGACTGCAATAGCTAAATAGACCACAATAGGTGTATAGACTTTAGCTAATCTTCTAATCAGTAATTCAGTTTTTGCTTTTTTAGACGTTGCATTTTGTACAAGTTCTAATATCCTTGCTACCGAACTATCATTAAATAATTTTGTCGTTTTTACTTCTATTACCCCATCCATATTGATGGAACCCGCCAATACATTTTCTCCTTGTAAAATACTTTGTGGTTTACTTTCACCAGTAAGGGCTGCGGTATTTAAACTCGCTTTATCAGATAATAATGTTCCATCCAAAGGCACTTTCTCACCTACCCTTATTTGTATAGTTTCATCTACTTCTACATCACTTGGATTGACCTTAAGGAAAGAATTGTTTCTCAATACATTCGCGATTTTAGGACGTACATCCAAAAGGGCTTTTATATTGTCCTTTGCTCGTCTTACGGCTGCACTTTGGAATAATTCTCCTACGGCATAGAAAAGCATTACCGCGACCCCTTCGGGATATTCGCCTATTGCAAAAGCACCAATCGTGGCAATGCTCATTAAGAAAAATTCTGTGAATATTTCCCCTTTTTTTAAAGCTTCAAACGCCTCTTTAATTACTGGTAAACCAACAGGAATATAGGCTATTGCGTACCAAAGTACTCTTACCCAACCGTTAAAAAATGCTACATCAAAATAGTCTAGGGCTATCCCCGAAATAAGTAAAAGAAAGCTTAGAATTGATGGAAAATACTCTTTCCAAGGACTCTCGCTACCTTTGGAGTGGTCATGAGAATGATTGTGACCGTCATCATCGGAATGGCCCAATGATGGCGGTGTTTTTCTATCTATTTTTTGTTCAAGAGAACAGCATATTTGTTTGCCGTTCTCATCATATTGGTGTGTATGCGTTTCTTTATTATTTGTCATAATTCATTGGTTATTAAATTGTCCGAAGTGCCACAAGATTCCTGAAGGGTCATGCATAAAAAATTCTCTACCCCATTCAAATTCTTTAATTTCTGTAAACCGAACAAATTTATATTTGTCCTGTAAACCTTTGCCAAACAACTCATTAAGGCATATATCTACATCATCTACTTCTAAAAAGACCATAGAATTATTACACCACTTTTTGACGTAGTAATCCTGTAGATAGAAACTCAGGCTTTTATTCACTTTGAATAGGCTCATATTATCGAAAAGTTCTATTTCTTCGAAACCAAGTTCTTTGTAAAAAGTCCTTGATTCTTCATAGTTTTTTGCTCCAATAAAGGTTCTAATTGATTTTGCTTTATATTTCATTTTGGCAACAATTTTTATCCTGTTGAATGGATGGGCAGGCTACAGTTCCATAGGAACAATAAACACAGCAATCGCCTTTAAGGGGTTTTAAAACAGTTTTACAACTTTCACATTCATAGAAGAATTGACAAACATCTGTAGGCATATCTTCTACTTTTTTTTGTCCGCAGACAGGACAAGTAATTTCTGATTTTAATATAGTTTTCATTTATTTTCCTTTTTGTTGGTAACTGAATAACCCGTCGAGTTGATTGCTTTCTCAATTTCAGCTTCATTCGTTTTGTTTTTGTCAAATTGTATGATAGCATTTCCATTTGCGTAAGAAGTATTTGACTTTACGATTCCGTCAAGTTTATTTACTTCATGATTTACGTGTTCTTCACAACCCGTACAAGTCATACCAGTGATTTTATATTCCATTATTTTAATGTTTGATTCGTCAACTACGATAACCTGCTTTTCTGTATTAGGGTAAAAGATTCCAGAATAGAATGGGAAAGCCAACATCACAATTGCAAATAGAGATACAATTCCTAAAAATTTCTTTGATTGAATAAATTTTGGTTTTCCTGCCTTGCCGCCAGGCAGGTCGTCTTTCTCACATTCGCAGTCAATTTCTTTTCTCGGCTTTAATTTTTGATACCAGGCAAAACCAAGAACTAGAAGTGTCAGACCGATTAAATAAGGTCTAAATGGCTCTATCCAAGAAAATGCTGATGCAACACCACTTGTTCCTGCAATTAATGCCAAAACAGGTGTGATACAGCACAAAGAAGCTCCAATTGCAGTAATCAAACCTGCACCAATTAATTTGTTTTCTTTTTTCATAACCACCTATTTACTTTTGATTTATACTGATTGTAAGGTTCTCCAAATTCCTTAGCTAAGAATTCTTCTTCCAATCTTATCTGTGTATTGATACTAACTGCAGAAAGTGCAATTATTAGTAATGTAAAGGCATTTGGCAGCACCAAAAACAAGCCAATGTTTCCTATCATTATTCCTAAAAAAATTGGATTTCGAGAAATGGCAAAAAAACCACTGGTTACTAATTCGGTTTTGTTTTCTTCATCTATACCGATACGCCATGATTCTCTCATATTAGACTGAGCAAACCATACAAATAGAAGGGATAAGATAAGTAATGCCCATCCTATATAAACCAAGGTTTCATTTTCTAAATACCAAATGGGCAATAGAAACTTATGCCAAGCTGGAATAAAGGCATAAATGGAAACTACAACTAGTTCTATGATAGAAATAATACCAAAGACTTTTCCATTGTAGCCATGTGCATCATCTCCTTTGTTGAAAGTGAGCGGATTTACCTTGGTCTTTTTCCAAAGTAATAATGACCTAAGTACAAATACCAATAGAAAATAAACGATAAAAAATATAAATAGATACATAATAATTTTTGATTAGTTAAGATTTGATTCCTGTTGCTACAAATACGCCACCTCTATTAAAGGAGGTATTTACACTAAAGTCATTGGTTTTGCTTTGTAGATATTGATAAATAGGTCTATCTACTTCTCCTTTTCCTATCCATTTGATAAGTTCTCCTCTTAAAGTAGGTTTGGGTAAATACCAATCCATAATAACCAACCGTCCTTGGGGTGCTAAAAGCTCGTAGAGATTGTCAATTACTTTTTCCCAAGCAGGAAATCCAGATAATCCTAAATCACAAAGTATAACATCTGCTCTTAGTGTATTGTCATATTGTGTTGCAAGCCAGGTGGTATTAACTTTAGTGGCATCTTCTTGTATGATATGGATATTCTTCCAATCATTCTGATTCACCTTTCGTTTTGCTTTTCTCAGCATCCCATCAGAAAGGTCAATTCCGATTATCAAGCCTGTATTATTTATGTACTCTTGAATATATTCGAAGTTCTGACCAGTACCACATGGTAGATTCAGAATAGTATCGCCTTCCTTAAGTTGTAATTGCTTAATTGAATAATCTCTGGCCTCATGGTAATACCATTTCGGAGAGAACAAATCATACACTTGGGCAAATATATCATAGTAGTTGATTGCCTTTTTTAAACTATTTCTCATGATAGTTGATTTTAATCTTCGTGTTCTAATTCACCTGCTTTTGATTGAGCATTTACATAATATGCCCCTTTTGTTACTATTTTCATACCTTCAGGAATGGCGTCCAACAATTTTATTGCTGTGAAGCCATTATCTGTTGAGCCTGTTAATACATTTATCTTTTCAAATTGTATTTCGGCAGCATCTTTTTGATTGTGAGCTACATAAACATAGCTGCTTTCTCCGTCCTTAATAATTGCTTTCTCAGGTAGTGCAGTAGTTTCTACATTCGTGAGAAATATCTTAGCATTTAAAAACAGGTCTTTTAAAAATTGAGGTTTTACGCCATCTAAATGGCCATGAACACGGACTGTTTTAGAGTCGGAATTGAACTCTTTACCTATCACATCTACGCTACCATAATAAATCGTTTGCCCGAGAGCAGGAACCAAATAGCTGATTTTTTGTCCTTTTTTTATGCTGGCAATATCTTTTTCAAATACATCTAATTCTAAATGTAAATGTTCCGATGAAATAATTTCCATCAAGGAAACAGAAGATTGGGCATACATACCATTGTGAAAGTTGATTTTGGAAATATAGCCGCCCGTAGGAGCAACCACAGCAATCTGTTGGCGAATGGTACTTGGCGTAAGACTAGCGGTTGATATTCCTAAAAACGATAATTGCTTAGAAAGACCTTGTGTTTTAGCTTCTAAAATTGCCACTTCTGCCTGAGCATTTTGTAAATTCTTCATAACTCCTGCATTAGATTCTACCAAAGAATTTTGTCGCTCAACTTCTAATTTTTTTAGATGAAGTTGTGCTTTCGCCTCTAAATAATCTTGTTGGGTAATAATAAATTCGGTGTTTTCTAAGTAAGCAATTACATCTCCTTTTTTAATGTAATTTCCCTCAACATATTTTTTTGTACTTTTTAAAATGCCATTAGCCTTTACCGAAACAGAAGAAAGTGCATTGGGTGGTAAGCCTAGGCTGCCTGTAGCGTGCACAAAGTCGTTTATTTTTATGGTTGATAAATCTCCAAATTCTAAACCAATGGTATTGGCTTGTTCTTTTGTAAGATGTATTCCTTCTTCAGAGCTATGATTATCTCCTTCTCCCTCTATTTGAATGACTTTTCCTGTCTCTTCATTAGTTTCACTTTCTTGGTTTTTCCTACTTCCGCAAGAGGCAAGCACCACGCTAAGTGCAAGCGTAAAAATTGCTATTATATATCTTATATTTTTCATTTTTGTATTCTTTATTGATTTGTAAGAAATTGATAATCCACTACAGCCTTATTGTAGGCTATTATTTGGTCCCAATAATTTTTATTGTTGGAAGCCATTAATTGTAGGGTGTTTAAGAGTTCTAAATATGAAATTTCACCTGCTTCGTAATTCAGCTGGCTTATCCTTACAATTTCCGGATTAATCCTCTCTATTTGTTCTTTGTAAAAATCCACTCCTGCTTTGTAAAGGATTAAAGAGTTTTGTATTTCTAATTGGGTTCCTTTGAAAGCAGTTAATTTACTTTGGTACAGATAGTTACCTATTTCCACTTGCGTTTTTTGAGCATTAATTCTTTTCTTAACCTGTTCATTAAATAAAGGAATAGATACACCCACTTGAAAGGCATTTAGAAAGCCACCCTGATTAAACAATTGTGGAGCATAGCCAAAATTAAAGTTTGGTTTTAATTCAGATTTCAATACATCTACTTTGGCAGATTCAATAGCAACCATCTGCTTACTCTGTAACAAAAGCGGATTAGACATTAAATCTGTTTGATTAGAATAACTGGCCACAGAAAGGCTATTGGCTGTGGTAAGGGGTTCACTAGCATTTAGTAATAATTGGAAACGCTTGTTTAAATTCGCAATTTCAATTTTCACTTGGTTTGAAAGCAGCTCATATTCTTTCCATTTTGATTGAAGCGTAAGTACTTCAATTCGATTTACTGCACCAGCTTGTTCTCTTACTAAGGCTTTTCTATGGTATTCCTTGTAAGTAGTAACTAGCGTATCATATAGACTTTCTAGCTCCTTTTTATACTGAATATCATAATAAAGTTGCTTTACTTTCCATTTAAGTTCATTTGCGGTAATCTCTTTTTGAGCACTGCTTTGTACTGTATGGGCATCTTGTAATTTATTTTGCACCCTATTTATTAATGGGTTTGGAATACTCTGTATAAACCCTATTTGGTTTACTTGTTGACCATATTGAGTGTCAACCAAACCATTGCCCTGATAGGAAAAATCAGTCTTCCCGAGGTTATACTTTAGGTTTTGTAAGGACTGATTTTTTTCTACGTCTAAAGTGGCTGCTTTTATATTGGGGTGATTGTCTAATGCTACGGAAATGGCATTATCTAAATCAATTGGTCTGTTTTGTGCCTGACTAGAAAACATTACACCCATAATAAGTGCCACGGTCAATGCTCCGCCCCTTGCCGCTGTTAAGCCATTAAACTTTTGCTCTTTCCATTTTTCTAACCAAAAGTAGAAAACGGGTAAAATAACTAAGGTTAAAAAGGTAGCAGTAAGTAAACCACCAATAACCACTGTTGCCAAGGGTCGCTGTACTTCAGCACCGCCAGAGGAAGAAATTGCCATAGGCAAGAAACCCAATGAAGCTACTGCAGCAGTCATTAAAACTGGCCTAAGTCTTACTGTTGTGCCTGTAATTATCCTTTCTTTAATATCAGTAATTCCTTCTTTTTTGAGTTCATTGAAATAGCCTATGAGTACAATACCGTTTAAAACAGCTACACCAAATAAAGCAATAAAACCAATACCAGCTGATATACTAAAAGGCAAGCCTCTTAGCTGCAATGCCCATATTCCACCAATGGCCGATAATGGTATTGCAGTAAAAATCAAAGCTGCCTGAGACATAGAGCCAAAGGTAAAATAGAGTAGAATAAAAATTAAAGCTAAAGCAATAGGAAGAGCTACAGATAATCTTGCATTTGCTGCTTTTAGGTTTTCAAACTGCCCACCATAAGTAAAATAATAACCCGTTGGTAATTTCACATTGGTATCTAATTCGGTTTGAATTTTCTCCACTAAAGTCTCCACATCCGTATTCCCCACATTTACACCAATGACTATTCTACGATTGGTGTTTTCTCTAGAAACTTGCATGGGTGCATCTACCAAATCAATTTCGGCAACACTACTTAATGGTACTTGAGTGCCATTCTTGAGGGTAATGAAAAGGGTTTTTACATCCTCAATTCCAGTTCTGTTTTGTTCATTCAGTCTAATTACTAAATCAAATCGCTTTTCGCCTTCATATATAACCCCTGCTTTTTCACCTGCAAAAGCTGACCGAATGACCTGATTCACTTCTTTAATATGTAAACCATACTGTGCCATTTTATCATACTTATAATTGATGATAATTTGAGGCATACCCACTGTTTGTTCTACATTCACCGTTCCAACACCGTCAATTTTCTTTATGATTTTCTCTGCTTCTGTAGCTTTTTGAAACATCATATCTAAGTCTTCTCCGTAGAGTTTAATAGCTATGTCGGCTTTAGTACCAGTCATTAGTTCATTAAAACGCATCTGAATTGGCTGCGAAAATTCATAACCAACGCCAGGTATTGACGATAGCGACTTTTCTATTTTCTCAAACATTTCCTGTCTATTATCTGCCGAGGACCATTCAGTTTTAGGTTTCATTACCAAAACATAATCCGCAATTTCTACTGGCATAGGGTCCGTAGGGATTTCTGCTGAACCAATATTGGCTACTACATCCGTTATTTCAGGAAACTCTTTCAAGAGTTTTGTCTGAATCATTTTGGAAGTTTCAACACTCTGAGAAAGCGAACTTCCGGGTGGTAAAATGTGCTGCATGGCTAAATCGCCTTCTTCTAATGTGGGAATAAATTCGCCTCCCATTCGGCTGAAAACAAAAATGCTTATCAAAAAAAGTACGATAGTGCCTCCTACAAAAAAGTGCTTAAATTGTAATGCTTTATTTAGAATAGGCGTATATCCTCTTTGAAAAAAGTCTATGATTTTATCGGCAATTGTTCTTTTGTTCGAAACCTTTTTATTGAGAAAAAGTGCTGCCATCATAGGCACATAGGTTAAAGAAAGAATCAATGCCCCGGTAATGGCCAACATAACAGTTTGAGCCATGGGTTTAAACATTTTACCTTCAATACCAACTAAAGCGAGAATTGGGATATAAACCATTAAAATGATAATCTCTCCAAAGGCTGCTGAGCTTCTTATTTTTTGAGAAGAGGAGATGACTTCTCCATCAATTTCTGATTGGCTTAATAATTTGCCTGAATGCTTTACTTGAAGCCTGTGCACTATGGCTTCCACAATAATAACTGCACCATCCACTATTAAACCAAAATCTATAGCTCCCAAACTCATGAGGTTAGCTGAGATTCCCAATAAATTCATCATAGATACCGCAAAGAGCATGGCAAAAGGAATAACCGAAGCTACTATTAAACCCGCTCGCCAATTCCCTAAAAGTAACACCAATATAAATATGACTATAAGCCCTCCTTCAATCAAGTTTTTCTTTACCGTTCCAATAGCAGTTTTAACTAATTTATCCCTTACTAAATAGGGTTCTATAACTACTCCATTCGGAAGTGATTTTTGAATTTGAATAACTCTTTCTTTCACCAATTCGGTAACCTCAGAAGAATTTGCTCCTTTAAACATCATCACTTTTCCACCTACTACTTCTTCTCCATCGCGAACCAGTGCTCCATAACGTGGTGCTTTGCCATATTGCAAGCTTGCTACATCTTTTATTAAAATGGGAACACTGCCAGTTTCGTTTACTACTATGTTTCCAATATCATCTAATGATTTTGCAAGACCTTCGGAACGGATATAATAGGCATTTGAGTTTTTCTCTATGTAGGCACCTCCTGTATTTTCGTTACTTTTTTCAAGTGCCACAAAAACATCTGAAATGCTAATACCTAAAGATTTTAGTAAGTCGGGGTTAATGGCTACTTCATATTGTTTTAAGTAACCACCCATTGAATTGATTTCTGCAACGCCTTCAATGCCTAAAAGTTGCCTTTTTACTATCCAGTCTTGAATAGTTCTTAAGTCAGTAGCTGAATATTTTTCTTCAAAGCCCTTTTCGGGTCTCACTACGTATTGATATATTTCGCCTAAACCTGTAGATATTGGAGACATTTCGGGTGTACCCAAACCTGCGGGAATAGCGTTTTCGGCTTCTTTTATGCGTTCTGTAACCAACTGTCGAGCTAAATAAATATCATAATTCTCTTCAAAAACTACAGTGATAACCGAAAGCCCAAAACGGGAAATAGACCTTATTTCTTCTACTTTTTGAAGGTTTTGTAAAGCCAATTCTACCGGTGTAGTAATAAACTGCTCCACCTCTTGCGTAGCCAAAGTAGGAGAAATGGTTATGATTTGTACCTGATTGTTTGTGATGTCAGGAACCGCATCAATGGGTATTTGGCGAAGTGAAAACACCCCCCAAATTGTTAAAGCAGCCATAAATAGCCCTATAACAAACTTATTCTGAACCGAATAGGCGATTATCTTATCGAACATAAAATTATATTGATTTCTTGTATTAAATATTCCTTACAAAATGTCTAAAGGACATAGCTGTCCTATTAAAATAGGATTATGCAATACATGGCGGATGCCATACTCCTTTATTGTAATCAAAGGAATAATCAAAAGTGTAGAGGAATGTATAGGAAGAAGATAAATCGACTCTTGCTTGTGAAATATGATAGGTAGTGGGCAATACCACTAAAGAGCCACAACAAGCACAACTGCAGAATGTGCTACAATCATCCTGACTTTGGCCAGGGTGATTGTGGTCTTGATGATTCATAGAAATTTCGGAAGACATATTCTCTGCCTTGTGGGCAAGACCATCACTACAAGGCACTAAGGTAAGTGCTGTAATGTAAATTGATAATATGAAAGTGAATATCTTCATCTAATTATTGACAAAGATAAGGTAATATCAGTGCAAGTCAGTTGCAAAGTTTACTTGTGGCATTCTGCACATAGTCCTTTTATGACCATATTGGCTTGATGCATTTGAAAATTCTTTGGTAAATCTATTTTAGGTATGTTATGATTAGTGAGACAATAGGTGCTTTGACAGCTACTGCAATGAAAATGGTAGTGTAAATCGATGGCTTCACATTGGCAACTTTCTAGACATAGGGCATATTTAAGTTGTTTTGTCCCATCATCTATTGTGTGCACTAATTTATTCTTTTCAAAAGTTTTTAAAGTTCTATAAATGGTCGATTTGTCTGCCATTTCGAATGCATCTTCAATACTATGGAGCGAAACGGTCTTCTCTTGTTCCATCAAAAATTGCAAAACGAGTATTCGCATTGCAGTTGGTTTAATATCTCTACTTGAGAGTTTTTTTTCTATTTTATTATTCATCATAAAACCCATAAATTCTTTTGACCGAAAGGTGGTAAACTATCTGCATCGAAATGCGAAAATATCTTGGCTACCATTTCAGGGTACTTAATTCTAATTTTCAGCATCTTCTCTTAAGTGGAACTATAATATATATGGCTTAAATTATCAAAATAAGCTATTATTATCTCTTTCATTACGTTGGCGGCATCAAAATAGACTTTGTCTAAACTTATGAAGCCTTTCTGCCAATAATAAATTTCACTCAAAACAAAAGAAGTCATGATTAACTAGTGAGTTCTGAACAGTTTTATCAAGTGAATTTTAAGGCATCTCTCCATGGTCATGGCCTGTCATTGCTTTACCACCTTCTGGATTCATCATACTTGGTTTTCCTGCTAATTGTGCGGCGGCATCTATACTAAATGCACCATTCGTTACGATTTCTTCTCCATCTTTTAGTCCATCTAAAATGATGTAGGAGGCACCTAGAGATGCACCGAGCGTAACTTCTCTCATTGCAAAATGTGTTCCTTGCTCCTTTAACGATTTTACATAAACCACCGAACGCTCGCCTGTCCACATTACGGCTGACTTTGGTACGACTAAATTAAATTGACTTCCTTTAACCTGGCTCGATACCGTGCCAGTAACAAACATTTCTGGTTTAAGCTTACCGCCTTGGTTGCTAGTTACAATTCTTGCCTTTGCAACTCTTGTAGCAGGATTTATAAAGGGGTCTATAAAACTTATTTTTCCTTTGAATTTCTGTCCAGGAAATGACTGAACTGAATATTCAATAACATCACCCGTTTTAATCCATGTTAAATCGCTTTCATATACGTCAAACAATACCCAAACTTGTGATAAATTAGCGACATCAAATAAAGCCGAACCTCTGTTTATATAATCTCCAAGCTGAATTTTCTTATTGATTACTATACCGTTAATATCAGAAAGTATCGGAAATGTTTCCTGTGGTTTACCACTTTTTAAAATGCCATCTATTTGAGTATTGCTAAGTTTCCAATTCTTTAAACGTTCCTTAGATGCTTCAAATAATTGTGGCTGCATGGCCTTCATTTTTTGAGCTTCAAACAATTCCTCTTGAGCCGTTACCAATTCTGGCGAATAAATTTCTGCGATTACTTTTCCTTTTGGTACGTATTCACCAGTCGTATTGATATACAACTTTTCTACTCTTCCTGAAAGGTGAGCAGTTTGCGATGATAAATACCTTTCATCTACTTGAATTTTGCCTGACAATCGTAACTCTTTTGTGGCTTTCCCTTTTTCAATGATGGTAGTTTGGACATTAGCCAATTGCATAGCCGTAGGTGACATCTTAACTTCCATAGAGTTTTCATCATCCTTATCACCCATATCTACAGGTATTAAATCCATTCCACAAAGAGGACATGAACCAGGTTCACCTTGTCTAATTTGAGGATGCATAGAACAAGTCCAAACTTCCGAGCCGCTTTTCATAGCAGCATGATTGTGGTCATCTGGTTTAGAATCAGCCCCGCTAAAAAATAGCCAGCCAAACAGAAATCCTATCATCAAGGTAGTTAGGGCGATAGCCAGTGTTTTGCGATTTATTTTTTTCATCTTTGTTATTTTTTAGTGTTGCTATTGGCAACATTTTTTTATGAACAACTTCTTAAAAATCCATTTTAGGGTTTTCATATAATTATAATTTTAAACCTCTCAATCGCAGAGAATTAGCTATTACAGAAACCGAACTAAAACTCATTGCTGCGGCGGCTATCATAGGTGAAAGCAACATTCCGAAAAATGGGTACAAAATACCAGCTGCAATAGGAATCCCTAAAACGTTATAACCAAATGCAAAAAACAGGTTTTGTTTAATATTTTGCATTACTTTATGGCTTAGAGATTTGGCCTTAACAATTCCTTGTAAATCTCCTTTGAGCAAGGTGATTTTAGCACTTTCTATAGCCACATCCGTTCCCGTACCCATGGCTATTCCGATATCTGCCTGAGCCAGTGCTGGTGCATCATTGATACCATCACCTGCCATTGCTACCACTTTGCCTTCGGCTTGAAGTCTTTTTATTTCAGCCAATTTATCTTGTGGTAAACATTCGGCTTTGAAGTTGCTAAGGTTTAGTTCATTTGCAACCGCTGCTGCCGTATTATGATTGTCGCCAGTAAGCATAATGACTTCAACACCATCATCCATCAACTTTTGGATAGCATCCTTGCTACTACTTTTTATGGCATCTGAGATAACTAAAAAACCTTCCAAATGCCCATCAAGAGCAAAATAGGAAACAGTTTTTCCTTTTTTCTGTTCGACTATAATATGCTCTTTTTCGTTTTCAGAAATGGCTATTCCTTTATCTTGCAAAAGTTTTTCATTACCAATTACAATGTTTTTATTTTCAACTATTCCTATAACTCCTTTCCCTGAAATCGCTTCAAACCCTGAAATTGGTTTAGTATCTATTCCTTCATTTTTCGCTTTGTTAACAATAGCCTCAGCCAAAGGGTGTTCGCTTTGAGAATTGATTGAAGCAGCCAAAAGTAAGAGTTCATTTTCAGCATAATTATTGAAAGAATGAATCTTTTCTAAAGATGGTTTACCTTCTGTAATTGTGCCTGTTTTGTCTGTTATTAACACATCAACTTGGTCCATTTTTTCTAAGGCTTCAGCGTTTTTAATCAATACGCCACTTTGAGCTCCTTTACCAACGCCTACCATTACGCTCATTGGCGTAGCCAAGCCTAGAGCACATGGGCAAGCTATTATGAGCACGGCTAGAGCGTTTACAAATGCATAAACATAAGAAGGTTCGGGTCCAAATACTTTCCACACAATAAAGGTCATAACTGAAACAATAATGACTGTAGGAACAAAATACTTAGAAATGGTATCAGCCAATTTTTGAATTGGTGCTTTGCTGCGACTAGCATCATTTACCATCTTAATAATTTGAGCAAGTAAGGTTTCGTCTCCTACTTTTTCAGCCTTTATCACAAAAGACTTATTACCGTTTATGGTACCGGAACTTACTTTATCATCCACATTTTTTTCTACAGGAATAGGTTCACCTGTAATCATACTTTCATCTACATTGCTACCTCCTTCTGTAATGCTACCATCCACAGGGATTTTATCGCCTGGTTTTACTCTCAGTAAATCACCTACTTCAATGTCATGAATTGAAATTGTTCTTTCAACTCCATTTTCTACCAAAACAGCTTCTGTGGGTGCTAATTTTAATAATTCTTTGATAGCACCACTGGTTTGGCTGTGTGCTCTTGCTTCTAATAATTGCCCCAATAAAACCAAGGTTAGAATTACTGTAACCGCTTCAAAATATAGAAAAACACTCCCATCTGCATTTTTGAATTGGTCTGGGAAAATAGAGGGGAATAGTAAAGCAACAATACTAAAAATAAATGCCGCCCCAGCTCCAATTCCTATCAAACTAAACATGTTTAAGTTCCATGTTTTAAATGAAACCCAAGCTCTTTCAAAAAACATCCAACAAGCATAAAAAACCACAGGAAGGGAAAGTATAAGCTGAATCCAGTTTTTAAAATCAATATTTAAATATGCAGTAATGGGGTTATTGGGTATCATTTCACCCATAACTAAAATGAGAATGGGTAATGTAAACACCACCGCAACTTTAAACTTTTTAAGTAGTTTTTGATATGTCTTATTTTCGGCATCATCAGGTTTTAATGGCACTAAATCCATTCCGCATTTAGGGCAACTACCCGGGGCATCTTCAATAACTTCAGGATGCATAGGGCAGGTATATTGAGAGCCGCTGACAACATTTGCTTGTGGTACCAAATCCATTCCACATACTGGACAGTTGCCTTCTTTATCGTACATTTTATCTCCTTCGCAATGCATTGGGCAATAATATTTTGCATTAGAGCTTTCTTTTGAACTAGCTGTTTTTTGGGGTTTTACATCCATTTTTTCATTCGGCATTCCAATACCATACTTTCCGCCGTCCTTATCTAATGCAGCTTTAAAAGTTGCTAATGGAATATGTTTTTCCATTTCTATAGAGGCTGATTTGCCTTCCAGACTTACATCTACATGAGTAACTCCTGACACATCGCTTAAGGTCTTTTGAACGTGACTTTGGCAGCCTTTACAGGTCATTCCTGTTATTTGATAGGTATGTTTCATGATTGTTTAATATTTTTTTGAGTTTGACTGTTTTGTAGAAACCATTTTTCACCTGCAAAAATGAGTAGCATTATAACACCTGTTATTAGCACAACAAAAAGGTCTGAGGACACTTTTATCCAAATAAACGCTCCCAAAACAATCAGGTCAAATGAAATGGCAGCAATAATAATTGGGACATTAGCATTTATTTCTTTTCTGAGATTTTTCAAAACGCCCCATTGTAGGATAATGTCCATTGTTAAGTAAAAAATAGCCCCGAGTGAAGCAATACGAGACAGGTCAAAAAATGCAGTGAGTGTAATGGCAATGACTACGATATAGACCAACATATGCTTTTGTAATGACCCTGGCATACCAAAATGTTTATGTGGAATAAGTTGAGCTTCTGTGAGCATGGCGGTCATTCTGGAAACGGCAAATATGCTAGCAATAACACCTGAAATAGTTGCTACGATGGCAATAGCCACGGTAAACCATAGACCGTATTGGCCAAATGTAGGTTTTGAAGCTTCAGCTAGGGAAAAATCTTTTGCTGCTATAATTTCAGGAATTGTTAAATTGGCTGAAACGGCCAATGCCACTAATAGATAAACCAAAGTGCAAATAAAGAGCGAAATCATAATTGCACGCCCAACATTCTTGTTTGGATTTATAATCTCACCACCGCTGTTTGTAATGGTGGTAAAGCCTTTATAAGCCAAAATGGTAAAAGCTAAAGCGGCAATGTAACTTGTTGCATTATAATTGCCAGATACATTGGTAGGCAAGGCTTCGTCAATTGAAAATCCTGCCGCCCAAAGACCACCAATGGCGAATATGGCTAAGCCTCCTATTTTAATTATTGCCATCACAAGGGAAGAACGGCCAATCACTTTATTGCCAGAAATATTGACTAAAAAGGCAACTATTAACAACAAAACACCCAATATTGGAACCCAAACACTTTTTTCGGATATATCAAAAAGCTGCAAAGTATACGTTCCAAATGTACGAGCTACAAGGCTTTCACCAATGACCATTGAAAAAGCCATTAAAAGTGAACCTGAAGCAGTGATGGTGCCTGGCCCGTAAGCATTTTTTAGGTACATGGCTATACCCCCAGCTGATGGATAGGCATTTGACATTTTAATATAGGCATATGCACTAAAACCAGAAATAATAGCTCCAACAAGAAATGCATAAGGGAAAAATTCTCCTGCCAGTTCCGCCACTTGCCCCAATAATGCAAAAATACCTGCACCTATCATCACTCCTGTTCCTAATGAAATGGCTCCAGATAACGTTAAACTATTTTTCTTATAATTATTCATTTCTATTATGCTTTATTATGATTTTCTATGTGATGTTTAAGTAGCAATTTCAAACTATCAAGCCAATCAGAAAAGGTTTTAATATTCAAGTCTGGGTGTTCACAACACGGAATGGTCACAGGGTTTTCATCTAGGTATTGATACAATTCAGGATATTCCTGCTCTATTTTTAGTGTCAATTCACTAATTTCTTTGCTGAGTTCTTGTATTCGTTTCATTAGCTTTTAAAGTTTCATTTTGATTAAATTAATAATAAGGGCACTTTATTATTATACCCTTATTATTACTAATTAATGACTTTTCATGTCATTATCTGTTGCCTTTAGGTCCATTTTACAAATAGAACATTTGTCTCCTTCAGCACCCGTAATTTCTGGGTGCATAGGGCAAGCATACGTAGCATCAGCCATTTCCTGATTCATCTCACTGTGGTCATCACCTTCCATGTGTTCATGCGTTTCTTCTTTGTTTTCTGTACCTCCGCAAGAAGAAAGGATTACTCCCGAAGAGAATAAGAAAGTAGCTGATAATGTGATTGTTAAAATTGATTTTTTCATTTTTGAAATTATTTATTTGTTTAAAAAAGTTCTTTAGCCGTTATGTATTCAACCTTAGCCATTGCCATATTGTAATTTTTAGTAGCTGTGGCTTTGGCCATATTATATTTGAGTGTTTCTTGTTGAATACGCAGTAGTTCTTCAAAATCTTTTCCCGAATTGGCGTAAGCCGTGTAAAGGAGATTAAGAATTTGGTCGTTTCTTTCTATCTGATTTTGATAATGGAGATAAAGTTTCAAGGCTTTGTCTACTTCAAATGATGCATTGGCGTAGGTGCTCCATAGTTTGTTTTCAATACCTTCTTTTTTTTGAGATAATGCTAACTGCATTAATTGCGATTCCTTTACAAAAGCTTCATTCTTCTTTTTGAAAACAGGAAGGCTAAGTGTTACCATTGGCATTAAAACATCTTTGCCGTTTTGTGCCATTTCAATTCCTTTTCTTTTGGAAATCATGGCGTAATCTAAACCCACTCCGAAATTTGGTTTGGATTTCAAGGCGGCCAAATTCTGATTGGCTTGTTCAGCTATAATTTTAGCATCAATTAAGTGTAGTAAAGGATTATTCTTAAGGAGGTCTTCTTTAACAGCGATAACATCTGTTTCAATAGATACAAAATAGGCGGGGTCAATGTTTACGTGTGCAGTATCACTTCTATTTAATAGCCTATTAAAAGTGATATATAGTGGACTAAGACTTTCAAAGAGTATTTTATTGTCTGTTTTTATGTTTTCGGTCATAATGTCCACCCTCAATATATCTGTTAATGGGGCTTTCCCATTTGCATATTTAATGGTGCTAAGCTGTTTATAGGTATCAAGGATTTTTAGATTTTCTTCATTGATTCTAATGTGTTCTTTGATTTCATAAATTGGGAAATAAGACTGCTTCACATTTAGGAATAATTCATTTTTTGCCACATCTATTTCTTTGAATTTTGCCTGTGCCATTAAACTTGCAGCGTCTTCTCTAGCCTGTAAAGTACCAAACCATGGGAACATCTGACTAAGGGAAAGTCTTGCTCGTTGGGCACCTACTCGGGTTTCAATAGGACTTACAAAAACACCAAGCGAAACTGTGGGGTCTGGTAAGGTATTAACCTGAGGTATTTTTTCAAGAGCGGCGTTAAACTCTGAATGAGCAGCCTTAATATCTGGATTGTTCTCTGCGGCAATAATGAGGTAGTCTTCCAAAGATTGAGCTTTGGTAAGTATTGATACTGAAAAGAATAATAGAATATGAATGATTGATTTCATCATGATGTCATTTTTTTTAATTTTCTTTCCTCCCTTATAGAGAAAAGTACAGGTAGAATGAAATAAGAAGTGATATCGATTATCATTCCACCAAAGGCTGGAATAGCCATAGGTAACATAATATCTGCTCCTTTACCCGTAGAAGTGAAGATGGGAAGCAGTGCTATGATTGTGGTAGTAGTGGTCATGGTACAAGCTTTTATTCTTCTATGCCCACCAATGACGACCGCTTCTCGAAGTTCTTTTAAGTTGCTGAACTTGTTCTCTTTAAAGCTTTCGGTAAGATATGTTCCCATAAGAACGCCATCGTCTGTAGCGATACCGAACAGAGCAATAAACCCTACCCAAACAGCCACGCTTAAGTTAACCGTTTGCATCTGAAAGAGGTCATGGATGTTAGCTCCAAAAAAGTCGAAATTCATAAACCAACTTTGCCCCCAAAGCCAGAGCATGATAAAACCACCACTAAAGGCGACTGAAATGCCTGTAAAAACCATTAAAGAACTGGAAACGGAATTGAACTGAAAATATAAAATCAGAAAAACGATGCCTAAAACTAGTGGTACAATGATGGCTAGTCTTTTCTCAGCTCGAATTTGATTTTCATAACTTCCCGAAAACTTATAGCTAATTCCTGCTGGAACTATCAATTCTCCTTTTTCAATTTTATCTGTTATGTGAGCCTGTGCAGCTTCTACTACATCCACCTCTGCAAAGCCATCTTTTTTATCTAAAAGTACGTAACCAACGAGGAAAGTATTCTCACTCTTAATCATTTGAGCACCTTTGATGTATTCAATATCCACTAAATCTCCTAGAGGAACTTGAAACCCAGTGGGTGTGGGGATGTAGATTTTTTTAAGACTACTTGGGTCGTCTCTTAGTTCTCTAGGATAGCGAATGCGAACGGGAAACCGTTCCCTACCTTCTACAGTAGAAGTAAGCTGCATTCCACCAATGGCTGTTTCTATGGTTTTTTGAACGTCTTCAACAGTTAATCCATAGCGAGATATGGCATCTCTGTTAATATTCAAATGTATGTAGGGTTTACCAACAATTCGGTCTGCAAAAACGGCTTCTTGTTTAACAGAAGGTACTTCTTTCAAAATAGCTTCTAGTTCCATCCCGAATGCCTCAATGGTTTTCAAATCTGGACCATAAACTTTTATACCCATTGGTGCTCTCATGCCTGTTTGAAGCATCACGAGACGTGTTTCAATGGGTTGTAGCCTTGGAGCTGAAGTAACACCAGGAATCTTAGTTACTCGAACTATTTCATTCCAAATGTCGTCGCTTGATTTAATTTCTTTACGCCAGTTTCTAAAGTATTCACCATCTGCGTGTGGTATTAATTCCGATGTATGAATTCCCTGAAGTAATGCTTCTTGATTGGTCAAAGTATCGCCTCCTTTGGTAATGAAATTATCATTTTTATCAACTGAGAACCGCTCTCTATGACCTTTTGTATTTACAGCAAATTCAGGTTTGTAATTGATAATGTTTTCGTACATGGAAATGGGAGCTGGGTCTAATGCTGTTTCCGCTCTTCCCATTTTCCCTACCGCCAAATCTACCTCTGGTATATTAGCTAATAGCATATCTAATTGCTGTACTACCTGCTTATTTTGTTCTACTCCTGCATGTGGCATAGAAGTGGGCATTAAAAGAAAACTACCTTCATTTAGCGAAGGCATAAATTCTTTACCCATGCCAGGAAATGCATTTGACATGCCAGACCATAAAGCCGTATTTCTGACATTGACATCTACTTTATCAAAGCCAGTAGCCACAAATCCAAAAATAGAATTAAAGCCCAACCATACATTTGCTGCAAGAAATACTATTGAAGAAGGAATTAATAAAAAACTAGTTTTATGTTCTAAACACCACTTTAAAATTCGGGTGTAATAATGCTCCAAGAGTAAGAATAGGGTAATTACCACCCCTACAATGATGGCTACAAAAAAGAAATTGGTAAACAAAGAAGTGGATGCACCCAAGGGTAACCAATATTTGGCTAAAAGCCATACCACGGCAATTAGAGAGATAATTAGTTCGCCATGTTTTAAAACGAAGGCAGGTATCTTGGATATTTTTATATTCTTATTAGCAAGGTAAATTTTAATGGCTCCAATGAGTCCAAATAGAAACAAAATGCTTCCTGGTAAAAAATAGCCTAATACGAACGTGACTAACCCTATCAATAGTAAAGCATAGCTTCCGTATTTTTTTACTTTATCGCTCTTGACCTTGAAACCAAAAAACCAATGAGCAAAGCTTGGCAACAGTAATAAGGCCACAATCAATGCCGCTATAAGTGCGAAGGTTTTGGTAAATGCGAGTGGCGTAAAAAGCTTACCCTCTGCGGCTTGTAAAGTAAATACAGGCACAAAGCTTACAATAGTAGTTGCTACAGCCGTAAGTATAGCTGAACTTACCTCTGAGGCACCTTGATAAACTGTTTCGATGAGCTTTTGTGACGGAGGGGCTTCCTCCATCTTTTTAATTACATTTTCTGAAAGAACTATTCCTAAATCTACCATGGTACCTATGGCTATAGCAATACCAGATAGAGCCACAATGTTGGCGTCAACGTGGAAATATCGCATAGCGATGAAAACCATCAAAATTGCTATTGGTAGCAAACTGGATATTAAAATGGAAGCCCTCAGATTTAAGACCATCACCATCACTACTAATAAACTGATTAAGATTTCTAGTGAGAGGGCTTCTTCTAAAGTTCCGAGTGTCTCCTGTATTAGCTGTGTTCTATCGTAAAAAGGCACTAAAGTCAGTTGACTTTCTACACCATTGGTCAATGTTTTCTTTGGTAAACCACTGGAAATATCTTTGATTTTGTCTTTTACTGCATTAATGACCTGTAAGGGATTAGAACCGTATTTAGCCACTACCACTCCGCCTACTACTTCAGCTCCATCTTTGTCTAATAATCCCCTTCGGGTTGCAGGTCCAAGACTAACTACTCCAATATCTTTAACTCGGATAGGAACATTTTGATTGACCCCAACAACTGCTTTTTCCAAATCCTCTACCGAACGGATGTAACCTAAACCTCTAACTAGGTACTCCGCTTTATTTATTTCAATGGTTTTAGCCCCTACATCACGGTTTGACTCTTTAACAGCTTGCATAACCTTATGTAAAGGAATGCCATAAGTCCGCATGGCATCGGGGTTTACATCAATCTGATATTCTTGTATATAACCTCCAATGGATGCCACTTCAGAAACTCCTTCTACCGCATTTAGGCCATATTTTACATAGAAGTCTTGGACAGAACGAATCTCGTGTAAATCCCAACCTCCCGTTGGGTTACCTTTTTTATCTCGGCCTTCTAATGTGTACCAATATACCTGACCCAATGCCGTTGCATCAGGACCCAAAGCAGGCTGTACACCTTCGGGAAGGAGGTTTGACGGTAATGAATTTAGCTTTTCTAGAATTCTGGAACGTGACCAATAAAAATCTATGTCTTCATTAAAAATGATGTAGATACTGGATACTCCAAAAATGGATGAACTACGAATAGATTTTACTCCTGAAATCCCTAATAATGATGTGGTGAGTGGATAGGTAATTTGGTCTTCTATGTCTTGAGGGGAGCGACCCATCCATTGCGTAAAAACAATCTGTTGGTTTTCTCCGATATCCGGAATAGCGTCTACAGGGACAGGGTCCGATGGTAAAAAGCTAGTCTTCCATCCAAAAGGGGAGGTAATAATTCCCCAGCCAACTATCAGTGCTAAGAATAGCAGTGTAACTAACTTATTATAAAGAAAATAACGAATGATTTTATTTAACATATCATTTCTTAATTTATTACTAGTGACATATTTGAACGATTAAACTTTCTATTTAGAATTAATTTCATATTATTTGAGGCCCTTAAAACCTTACTAAGGCACCGCCTCCCCAGCCATATTTGTTATTATAATTTCCTTGTATTGAAAAATTACGAGAAACAATAAAAGACAAGCCAATTAGCCATTGGGTTTCTCCCTCTACCGATTTATTGTTTTCCAAATTATTTACCGTTCCAAAGTCCGCACGGTACTCATATTCTCCTTCTAAGAAAACTCTCGGGAAAAGCAACAATTCTCTATCCAATCGAATTCTTGGCCGTAACAGGTGGTCCACACTTACATCTACATTAATCCTATAGGGCGTAAAATATTTGATACCCACCAATCCAACAGTATTGAAGTTATCATAAGAATTGGGTGTTTTATTTTCGATATTAACACCAGCATATAAGCGAACCCAGTCGTTAAGATATTTATTATAATTCGCCTCTACTTCAATGTTTTGGTCGTAATCTAATTCTGCACGTAGCCCAAATTCATTCCGAATATTACTTGAGACTAAATTTAGTTCTGAAAAGTTGGAACCTAGACGTGACCATCCCCAAGAATAAAAGTGGTCTGTTTCATCAATAAGTTTTTGAACTGGAGAATCCTTCATTCTTTCATCTCTTTGGGTATCATAACTAAATACACGTGCCATACCACCCATCATATGGTATAATACATGGCAATGAAAGAACCAATCACCGTACTCTTCATTATAAAATTCTATAATGACTTTTTGCATCGGTGGAACGTTTACGGTATGTTTTAAAGGTGAACGCTCACCATTTTCGTTAATTACCCTAAAATAATGACCGTGAAGATGCATCGGGTGGTGCATCATTGTTAGGTTATTTAAAGTGATTCTGGTTAGCTCACCGCCTTTGATATTGATTTTATCGGTTTCTGATAAAGGGACTCCATTCATACTCCATACATAGCGACTCATATTACCTGTTAAGTTGAGTAGTATGTCATTGACCGGTAAATCTGACCTATAAGTGGTAATTTCTTTAGCTTTTAAAAAGTCATAGTTGAAATAGCTTTTTCGAGTTTTATAATCAAAAGCAGTCGTTACTTTTTCCATTGTGTGGTCATTATGGTATATATGACCATCCATATCCTCTGACATCTTGCCTTGTTTCATTTGCATGGTATCTTTTTTCATCTCCATAGAAGCACCCTTTTTCATATCCATTTTATCTTTCATTGGGTTATTTTGCGTCGAAGTCTTATTGTCCATCGGCATATCCATTTGCCCACCTTTCATGTTCATCTGCATACCATATTTCTTCATCAAGACTTCTGGGGTATTCTTCATTTTATTTCCCACCATAGCAGGTGCACCCATTTTCATGTCCATTTTAGCCATTTGTTTCATCATCTCCACTTTATCTGGCCTTTCGATTATTGTTCCTGTATAAAGCTTTCCTTTCCCTAGTTGAATAGAGGTATGCCCTGAGCCGTCTTGTGCTGTGGCAGTTATTTCTAAAATACCATCTGGAATTGTAACAATTACATCGTAAGTTTCAGCTATGCCAAAAAGGAATCGGCTTTTTGGTACAGGTTGCACATCTATTCCATCACTGGCAACTACTATTGGATTGCCGCCGCCAAAATCCATCCAATAATAGGTAGATGCCGAGGCATTGATAAATCGTAGTCTTACCTTTTCTCCTGGTATAAATTCAGAATATTCTGCCAGTTTTTTGCCATTTGTTAAAAATGCAGGATAATAAATATCTGCAATGTCTGCACCTTCCATACGATCTCGCCAAAATTTAAATTGAGCACCCAATGCACCTTCTGAAATTACTCTACTTAAGGGAACGGATGTTCCTTTTTTTACTTGATACCATTCGTTTCTTCTTTTAAGGTTACGCAGTATATTCATTGGCTTTTCATTAGTCCAGTCTGACAAGACTACCACCAAATCTTTATCATAATCCAGCGTTCTTTCTCTAGGTTGAATGACGATAGAACCATAGACCCCTTTTTGTTCTTGCAGCATGGTGTGAGAATGATACCAGTAGGTGCCTGACTGATTAATAGGAATTCTATATTGAAAAGTGACACCAGGTTTTATGGGTGGTGTTGTTAAATAGGGTACGCCATCGTAAAAATTAGGAAGTATCAATCCGTGCCAATGAACTGAGGTTTCTACATCCATTTTATTGGTGACATTGATTAAGGCAAGGTCTCCTTCTGCAAATTCGAGAATAGGTCCAGGAATACCGCCATTAATGGTCATTGCATTAGCCGTTACACCGCCTAACGTCATTTTATTTTTTTCGATGGTAAGGTTATATTCCTGAACAGGTCGACCCTCTTCATTTCTGTTTTGCCCGTTAGTACCACCTTGAGCAAAAGCAGAAGAAATGAAGAAGAACGCTATAAAAAATTTTGTTAATGAATTAATCATGAAATCTTTTTAATTAATGGTATAATAGATAAACAGGAACATTAAGAAATTAATGATCTAAGACATAGCTATGCCTTACGGTCTGATCTCAATGAGGTTACAGACCTATTCTATGATACGATATTATATAAGGAAGGATTGAAACAAGACTTGAACATCTTGTTTTATCAGGGGATGGGGTGTATAGTTGGTATAATAATTTTGACCTTTTATAAGAGGAAAATCATTAGTGAAGAAAGTATAAACAAAAGCTACGGTAAACACGGGGTTTACGGTTATTTGCTCAAGAGTTGATTGATAATCATCCGTAATGTCCAGCTGATAAACTAAATTTTGACAGCAATCAGTAGTAAACACTGGTTCATTTTCGGGTTCTTCCTTTTCCTGAACATCCATTGTGGCCATACCACAGTCTAAATGATGGTCGCCAAAACCTAGCTCAGACTGTACCGCATGACCACCACAAAAGTGAGTGGCAAAGGTAAAACCCATGTTACTGAACAGAATCAGTGAGGCTAGCGATATGGCGATTATTTTTTTCAATGTAGTAAAGTAAACAATTATCCACCGAAAAAAGAATGATGGAAATCATTATTACAAAGTTAAGGTATCAAGATTTAAAACTATTACATAATTAGTGGAGTATGTTGTAAGATTTCAGAATGATATTCTTTAATTATTTAGTTTTCAATTTGAATGATTTTAAAGCATGCCAATTAACTCCTATGCTTTTATCCTATTAAATGCACCTTCAGGAGATATTTTATCATAAACCATAAAGTAATGGTACTCTTTACCTGCTAAATCTGCCCATTTGTTACCCAAACGCCTCTTAGAAGCACTATCTGGATTATCTCTATCGTCTCCTTTTGTTTCTAGTAAAATAACATTACCTGATTCTGTCACAATCTTAGTGCTTCCAAGTTATCACCATGGATAATCATATTGCCACTTTCTGTGAGTACTTCAGATTCGCCATTTTCGGCTGAAAAGCCGTAATTATGCTCCAAAACTTTAAAAGGAACATCACGATGATGGTTGACTACTTTTTCTTTTCCTATCCAGTTGAGGGTTGGCATTCTTTGGGTAATGAACTATGGTTTTGTCAAAGATATAATAAAAAGAGAGTACTACATTAAACTTTGACTGTATGAAATTGTAAGGCTACCATTTAATATTGTTGAGTTCCTCCGCAGTATAATTTGAACCATCTGATGGAAGACTGCAATATCCCGCAAAGCCTGGGTAACCAGGATAGCCGGGATAACCAGGGTAGCCTGGATAGCCCACATAACCTCGATATGCGAAATAACTCTTTTTATAGAACCTGTTTTCTAACACAGTGCCAAGGTATTTGCCACTTGAATCCACGGCATGGTTGTCTTCCCAAGGAAACCAACCAATTACATTGGCATTAGAGTTATAAAGAAAGTTTCCTAAACGGAATGCAATCCATGAACCTGAGGAATTGAATAAATAAGTCATTTAAATAAGTATTGGTAAGTTGTTATCAATTGCGTTTTTTAAGTCTTTTTTTCTGTGGTACCAAATACCTTTTTTATAATCAATTCCTTGCTCAATAAGTCGTTTATGTGCATAATCAATAACGAAATCGGAAAGATATTTTTTGTTATAAAAAAGGTGTTCGGTGAATTTGTAGATAGCTGAAATGGGCTTATGACCTAACTCAAGGGCATTCTCAAGATAGTAGTGAAAACTAAGGCAATCTGCTATTTCCTCAGTCATGTTAACGAGTTCAAGCCCTTCAGCCTCTTGTGGCCTGATAACGTCATGGAAAACGCCTTCTTCATCCATAGCCGCAAAACTGCTTGTATCTTCATTGGAAGAGTTTCGTTTTGTAGAACTTGAAGTAAATTTCCATGGTTCTATTTGCCAATGGCGGTCTATATTACTCAATCCATGCTCTAACCATAAACCTGCATTGTCCAAAACTATTCCGAATTCCTTGCCTTCTGCCTTTCTCATGCATCTTCCCACTTGCTGTAAGTAAAGGGCAAGAGATTTGGTTGGTCTGGCCAGTTGCACAGCATCACAAGCAGGTACATCAAAGCCTTCGGAAATAATGTCTACATTGCTTATGATAAGCGTTTCACCTGATTTGAAGGATTCTAAAATTTCTTTTCTTTCTGCCTTCGGAGTTTTTGCATCAATATGTTCTGCTTTTACTCCATTTAAATTATACCTC
This sequence comes from uncultured Arcticibacterium sp., assembly GCF_964021845.1. NCBI lineage: Bacteria > Pseudomonadati > Bacteroidota > Cytophagia > Cytophagales > Leadbetterellaceae > Arcticibacterium > uncultured Arcticibacterium sp. The sequence goes on from NZ_CAXHZC010000001.1 coordinate 582,066, forward strand.
CTTGCTATTTCTAGACTGTGTTCTATATCCACAGCAAAAACAATCATTCTTTTACCATTAGCATGTTGAAAGTAGCTGTTTACTAAATTAGCCATTAAGCGATTTTCCAGCATAATGTTATTTAACATTTTGAGGTCATAATCTTTCATTTGCTTTTTGACTTTGGTAAGATTTGGGACACCAGAAACCAAATGTTTAACAGGACTTAAATGTTTATTTTTGAAAAAATAACTAAGGTTCTCAAGACAAATTAGCGTTTCAAATTGTTCTTCGAAACCCTCACCGCTTAATCTCCATGGTGTGGCTGTTACTCCCAAAAACCATGCATCCGGATATATTTCCCAGAGTTTCTTGTAAGTAGAAGCTTTGGAATGATGGCATTCGTCAATAATCACAATTTCTGCTTTTGGCTTTTTTCGACGGGTTAGCGTCTGTATAGAGGCCACTTGAACATTAAGATTACGATTCTCTTCAAAACTAGCAGAGATGCAGCCTGACTGCACCCCTGCCACTTCCAAGCGATTAACAATTTGTTCGACTAGTTCAGCACGATGTGCCACTATTAAAACATCCTTTTCTTTTATATGAGCTTTGCGAACTATTTCGGAAAAAACCGTGGTCTTACCCGTGCCAGTAGCCATCTGGAATAGAACCTTTTTCATGTTGCCCCGTTTAGGGTCCCAAGCTTCAAAAATCTGGCGTATTCCTCTCTTTTGATAATCTCTTAATTCGTACATTTTAAATAAACCACAATTTATCTTTAGCAAATTCGGGAATACCATCCCCTTTAAAATAAGGCACCATACCTGCGATTATCTCCGAATACTTTATGGTGACAGGGAGGTTTTGCTGTGCAAGGCTTTTGTAATATAATCTACTAAACTGATATACCTGCGTAATGAGGTTATGAACAGTGGTGGTATCTTCCAAAAGCTCTTTATTGTTACAATCTATTGCCATTTTTAAAGGGAAATGGTAACCATCCTGCTTATTGTGATAGTTACCGTTTCTAGCATTATTAAATAAGAGATACTTCTTTCTTCCTATTTTGATGTAAACGCCACTATCTGGCATTAGATGATTTACATCTTTATCAAAAGCAAGAATATCTGCTGAGGCCGTTTTATTGATGGAGACAATGAAAATAGGAATGGGTCTTGGAAGCTCTAAAGCTGCCAAGGCTCGCTCTATTGGTTCTAATTCTTTTTTACTCATGGTCTTGTAAAAATGAATGACCAGTTTGGTAGGTGTGCCGTTGGCAACTACAAACTCTCTGACTTTTAAAGAAATAAGCCCTGCAAGTTCTTTGGTTTCTTTTCTTATGAAATAATCAAAGGCATTAAAACGACCTGAATTATCAAAACAAAAAGCAGAGCTGACATAAGTAACCTCGTCCAAATAGTTTCTATGAGCACCCACGCCTATAACCAGTTCTTTGGTAGGTTCTACTTTAAGTCGCCAAGGCAGACCTCCTAATTTAGCCAAAATAGCTACGGACATATTCGTAAGCGTAAAAACGAAGTCATCACCACCAATATGCTCAGGCTCTATACCTTGACAGACAATGTTTTTATTTAATAAGAACTCTTTTACCTGAATGTAGACTCGGTTTACTTGTCTTCTTGTTTCCGCCTTTGTGAAAGGTGTAAGATAGATTGCAAAGTATTTGGCTTCTACATTATTGTACTTATACGAATCAAATTTCGCCTGAAATTCAGGGATTGGGTTATCTTTATCTGTAAAGCATATATCTGCTGCTTCATCTATAAAATTAGGGATTTTAGAAAACTCCAAAAGCCCTTTATAATGACGTAGGCCATGTTTTAGGTAGTTGGCTAATTCATCTCTTTTGGCTTTGTCGTCCTTGTGATATACAAATATAATATTGACACATGAGTAAGGACATTTAACGGCTGGGTGTAAAATTCTGAAATCCTTTTTAGGGTTTTGGCCTGTTTTCCCGTCTTCAAAAGAAAGTTCAGCTTTTGCCTTATTTACTTGATTAACAAAAGTTGCGGGCACTTTCATAAATCCCTTTGTGGTGCCTGGAAAGTCCGCTTCAAATTCAACCGAATTAATGAAGTGTTTATAAAAAGTATCTATCTTGTCGAAGTATCTATTATAACGAGGTACCCTTTCTCTGTCCAGTTCATCCATACCCATAATGTCGGCTATTTCCCTTCTTAGAATTGGATAAATCTTCTCATAATCTAAGTTATCTACTTTCTTTTGAAGTTTTTCAAAAGGTATTATTTGGTGTCCGTAGATAACCTTTCCAATGGCTGAAGAAGGAATGAAAGTGGTTAATTCCTTAAAATTCATTCTAAAAACTTTTGAATGATGTTCATAAGATAGAATTATAGAAGGACGCTTGTTTTCTTCTTCGTATTGTACTCGGAGTGAGAATCGCTCATAAGCATTAAATCGTTCATCAGATTCTTTTGAGGAGGGAACCCAAAGTTCAATATTTTCTATGTAGCCATTCTTTACTAAAAGCCTTTTATCTTTTTTGAAATACCAGCTAAGGCTATCGCGATAATAATGCTTTACAAAATCTGCATTAGCTGTTTGAAGGTCAACCTTTACAGGCATAAAGCCATGTTTCGGGTATTTGAAAGATGTATAGATAAATTCTAAACCCTGAAGTTCTATTTCAGGGAAAGCTTCCAAAATCTCTTTTGTAAAGGAGTTTTTGAAAAGCCTTTTAGCTCTTCCGTTTTCTTCAAGACTAAAATAGAGGGTTACTGGTTCATTTGGCCAGTTGATAGTGAGTATATTAAAATATAAATTTTTCATTATTTCCTTATTTTTAAATAGTATAAATTCTTTTGATAAAATCGAGAAGTACCAAAAGCGTATCAAATTCGAAGGAAAAATGGCAGAGGGTGGAAGGTCAGCCTAACTATAAAGAAGTAGTTAAGTATTGCAAAGCAATGTGTTTTTAAAAGTTGGTATTGGTATACCATAATCTATTTTATATTTAAGATTCACGCAAGTCATTTTCAATAGATTAAGGTTGAATAAGTAGTAGTAAATATAATCAAAAGAAAAGAAAGAATAAACAAAGGAAAAGTAAAAAATATGCTAAAACTTAATGAAATCATCCTAGAAGCCATTTGAAGGCACTATTATTTTCAAAATGCTACAATTTTTAGCATTTATTTTTGTAATAAATTGTACAGAAGGGTATTATCCTTAGCATTAAATCGCTTTTTCGTATTCGTTTTTTTGAGGATGATGTAAAAGACCAGCACTTTTAAAGCTTGCGATATAGTATTGTGCTGTTTTGTCTTGGATGTTTAATGAAGCCGCTACTTCAAGGTATTCTTTTCGTGAGAATTTTTCAGGAAGACTTTCAAAAAAGCTTTCTTTTTTGTTTAACCGCTTTACGGGTTTTGCTGTTTCTGGCATTTGTGAAAAAATGTAAGAAGAATGCACTAACAGCACCTCGGAAAGTTTCAGAGCATTAGAAAAGTCAACATCCGGACAAACTAGCGTTCCTTGAATCTCGCCAGTGTCCATCATTCGGAATGCTGTAAATATCATGGCAATTCTAAAGGTAATTAAACCAAGGCGACGGATGGTGCCAATGTAATCTTCCCCTTTAAGGCTAAAGTACTTATTAAACACTTTTTGAAAGTGGATATTAAACTCGGTTTGTTGCTTAGGGCTAAGTTCAAATCTTATAGAAGGATGTGCCAGAAGAGCATTGTAAAATTCAAGGTACTCAACACCCAAGTTAAAGAAGTATTCATCAAGACCTGTACTTGAAGTATTCGCGAAGACATCTAACCACTCATGATTCATGTTTAGATAATAAAAAATGAACCTGCTAAAAAGGCCATCTTCGGCATTTGGAATAAGGTTTTGGATTTGCATGGGTGTACCTGATAACACCGCAGAAAGGCAAGGGCTTTCTAGGTCTACATACTCTCTATCTGTTCGGCGATAAAAACTTATAGTTTCATGATGGAAAGCTTTTCTAAAACCATCAGAGTAATTACCGAAATCAGATTTAAAAGTGTTGGCTAGTGTGTCACCTTCGGTTTCAAATATTAAACCACGTCCCTCATTATCGTTTAAAAGTTGGAATACACCAGAAGAACTATTATTAGCAGGTAAAAAGAGCAATTTCATAGGTGGAGATTCTGGCTTTTCTAGGTCTGAATTTTTCTTTTTCTGTGCATTGTAGTTGTTTAGTTCAAATTCAAATACGGTTTTTGCTTTCTTATACTCCTCTCGATAGGAATCATGAATAGGCTTAACAAGTTTTCTCAAATGATTTAAACGGCCTTTACCAGCGGAAGCCTGTGCGGAAACAAAAAGATAAAGATTGGCAAAATGCTTTTTGTCATGATAAACTCCATAAACGGTAGGCAGTGTCACACTTAAAGCCACAAGACTACCAATTAGTAATAAGTCTTTCTCATCGTTGGTTTTACCAACGCATGTAATTTTCTGAAAGAAAACAGGAAGCTCGGAAAAAATACTTTCTGGAAAATTAGGAAGCCTTTTGGGTTCTGGAACTTTTGTTTTGGCTTTATGAGTAGGCGGTTTCTCAACGAAGTCTTTTGATAATGTGACTCCGGCTTGTTTTGCTAAATAATAAAGTGTTCCAAGGTTAATACCATTGCCATTTGATTTAAGACATGCATCGAACTGCTTGTCGGTTTCGATATTAGAGTATTCCGAATGAGCGGAACTCAGCTGGTGATAAAGTGACCTGCCCTTTTCACCAAAGTTATCGGCTAGGGCAAAACCTATGTTCCTCCAATTTTCATATCCGATGGTTATGTCAACAGATTGTTTTAGAATCTGATTAACCAAAGAATCGACTTGGTCATATTCTGATTCAACTATTGGAATAGTTGGGGAGTCTTGAGTCTCTGTTGGTTTGTTCAACCAATCAGAGACCTTAAATTTTTCTATCTTCATTTTAATAATACTTTAAAAGCGATTAATACCTTGGATTTAAGTAGAGCTTAGGGTCATTGGGCAAAAAACAAGCTCTGGAAATATCTTTACCAGCCTTATCTGGCTCTAGCTTATACGTACGTTTTAAATAGTTACTTATGGCCAAAAACCAATTGAGGTGATTATCTTCTTCTAAATTGATTTTTATGACCCATTTCAGTCCATCACCAGAAGGTGAGATAAAGAGCATTTCTGTTTGGAAATAGGGGTCATCTAATAAAAGCTCTCGTGTAACTTTAACATCTTTTAGATGGTCAAAATCCAAACATAGTAAACCGGAATGTTTGATTAAACCTTCGTCTTTACGGGAAGAGAATATTCCTGAAAAGGTGACATAAGAGAATCTGTTTGCCTTTATTTTTCTGCTTTCCTCTTTTGAAGTGCAGGCTCTTAAAGCGGCCGTTTGTTCTTTAAAGTCATTTCTAATTAAAAAGAATAGGTCCATAAGGTTTATTGTTTTACACGGTAGAGTATTCCTTATTGGAGCTTCGAAAAGACTGAACTTTGGAATGCTTGCAAGATGCTCTTTAGAGCGTTCAATAAACTGTGGAACATTTTCCCATCCAGTCTTTTTCTTAATGCTACCGTCTTTTTCTTGATTTATCATAACGGTAAGCGTTTAGTGTAATTCTTATTTAAAATAATCTCTATGTCTGCTATTTTGTAGTAGAACTTGCCATTAATTCGTGAGTATGGCAAAACACCAGTATCTCGTAAATTCTGTAGCGTACGCTTACTAATATGAAGCGAAAGCATGACATCTTGTGAGTCTATCCATATCTTATCAAACTTGTAAGGTTCAGAAGGCTTATGGAGTAAAGATTGAATGAAGGTTTTCAGAATGGCAACTTCTTGTTGCAGATTCTGAAGCATTAGAAGTACTTCTGTCATGACACACCTCCTTTTTTAAGTTTAAAAGCTGATGCCCTTTCAATGATTTCGGAATCTGAAGCTATGCGGTTACTTAGTAGCCAATTATTAAGTTCTTCCCTTTGGAAATAAATAATCTTACCACCTGGTTTATAAAAGGGGATTTTGTTTCCACTCGTAAGCTTATATAAATGGGAATCTGAGATTCCTAAGTATTGTGTTGCCTCATTAAAATTCAATACCTCTTTTTGAGATATGTTTTGCTCGGTTATGAGCTTTTCGAGATGATTTAATTTCTCTAATATGTCCATGATAATTCTGTTAAGAATACGTTTGGACTTTTGGCCAAAAGTCACCTTCCGATTTGAAAGGATAGGTCAAAGATGGAGGGTTAAAAGGGAGTAAATCAGTGCTTTATTCTCTAGCGTAGCGTAGAGCGTAGAGCGTAGAATTGATGCAGAATGTGCTAGGATAGCTATTCAGATGAATTAAGTAATAAATAATAAAGGAAAAGAAATTCCTTGCGTAGAGCGTAGTATTAGAGATGCGAGGCGATTGACCTAATTAAGTCATGATTTGGCGTAGGCTTTCTTGTTTTAATATTTACAGGTATTATTGGTGAACCATCCTCTTGTAGAAAACATTTGACAGTTACATTCCAATGCTGAGGATACACTCTATTAACCTTAGACAAATCATCATGAATTATTTTGATTAGGGATGTTAGGTCTCCTAGGTTTTTTAGCCATCTAATTGGCGTTTCAATTTTCTTGCCTGAGAATATTTTCCTCAAAGTAGAAATGTTTACTGAAATGTAACCATTTTTTAAAAGGGCGTCATGAAAATCTTTGAAACGGTCACCATATAAATCACCCAAATATGTAAATGAATGATACTCTAGTGATGATGTTTTCTTTTTCTTACTAATGGACTTAGCCGTTGTTTCTATTTCTAGCTTTTGTATTCTTTCTAAGAAGAGTTTGTTAGGATGAGTTTCAAATGTCATGCTATTATAGAAATCCAATTCTTCAAAAGGGAAATCAATAATAGGAAGAATGCTTTCCTGAATTTCCAAATAAATGTGAATTAGGGTCAACTTTAAATATTGAATTATAAAAGTGTTGGATTTGTAGACCTGGTCTTTGATGTAAGAATTTTTAGAGCCATCCAATATATCAAGGTTAAAGGATTTATTGTCAATCACTTTTCCGAGTGCGGCAATTAGCTTTTTGAGTTTTCTTTCTAGGATGTCCTTTTTCAAATAATGTAGTTCAAAATCGGAAAGGTCGTTTTTCAACATCCCCCGAAAGGCTCTTATAAAATCATCCTTCATTCTTAGAAGGAATTGTTCATAGTACCTAGTTCTATTATTGAATGGGCTTTCAAAAGTGAATGCAAATTGCGGTGCGGAATTTTCTTCATCCAACGGGCGGAGTGCTAGAAGATTAGATTTGAAATAGTCTTCCGATTTTAAATCCTCAAGCCATGGTTGTCTTGAACCAAAGACAAGTTCTTCAAATTCTAGGTATATGGGTGATAGTCTAGTCAAAAGATTGGGGGTATTATTTGAACTATTTTATAAAGTATTTCTAAATCAAATTAATTCAACAACTTGTTGTTTTAGAACTAAATACGGGAAAAACACCCTTGTATGAAAATTCTTGATAAGCTATGTTTGAAAAACAAAAAAAAGCCATGAAAAGTTATTTCTTCAAAATTGCCCTTGCCTTAATACTCTTCAATCTATCTTTCTCTTCACTTCGGGCTCAGGAAGCTTTAGAAAATAAGATAAATGAGCTAAGTAAAGAAATTCAAAAGTTGACAGATAAGACTGTTAAGTTTGGAATTAGTCTTGGCTATCGTTCTTTAAACGAAGAAAGCCTGCTAGATTATACTGAGCCCGTAATTTCTCAGACTGATACAACGCTTTCTTTTAATAAATTACAAAATGGCGGTTTAATACTTTCTACTTCAATTCTATTTAATCCAAAGATTAATTCAGATGGTATTTCAAGAAGAATGAATCAGGAAATATTTCTTTCAATGGCTGAGCACTATAGTGATAAAAAAATCATAGAAATTCCTATTAAGGAGCGATTTAGGCTAAGAAATATGGCCATGTTTGATAATTTTACAATTGAAGAAGATAAGACTTTGGAAGAACACCAATTTAAACCTTCCGACCAGCCATATTTTTCAAATGGCGAGCATGTTTTAGAGGCAATAGCTTACAAGAAACTATTAAAGAGTTGGATTGATGATGCTAATACACCAGCTGCTGAGAAAATTAGACTCGAAGAACATTTGAAAAACATTAAAAAAACCATGTTTGTTAAAAGTTTAATCAATGGTTTTCTTGACCGCTTAGGTATTACCGCTAACTTAAATATCCTAGAATTTTCAAGAGCACAACAAGAATTAACATTTAATAAAAGCATTGAAGGTGGTCTTGGAATAAGTTATGCGGTAAATCCTAATATTCAACTTAGTCTTACCAGAGAACATATTTTTTATCGTGCTCCAAGAACTTATCTTACGAATTTAGCTGGGGGAAAAGTAAATATGGATGGTGTTTTTGTAACAAAGAGCACTGACTTACCTAGAGATAATCAGGATTTGTTTTCAACCAAAATACTTAAAGGAAGAAGCTTTAAAGTTGTAGTTTTCTTTTAGCATCGATTTAAAAATCCAAAAGTTTCTCTTGATATTTCACCTTAATGTCATCCTCAAAACTATCTAAATAGTTCTCAGTGGTGCGGAGGTCTTTATGGCCCAGGCTTTCAGATATGTATTCAATCGGAGCTCCTGACCTCTTTAAAACTGTAGCAAATGAATGCCTGGCCGAATAGGTGGTTAGCTTTAACTCAAAACCTAGAGTTTCACCAAGCCTCTTGGTATGTAGATTTATAGTCTTGTTAACCTGCTTTATTTTTGCTCTTTCCTGTTCCGGAGTTTCTTTACCATCCAAAAAGCCGAAAACATAATTCTCTGGGTTCATATCATTTTGTCCCCATCGCTTTAAAATCTTTGCACTTTCAGGAAGAATGGCCACTGAGACATTCTTTAGATTAGAACGACTACTTCGTTCAGTTTTCGCTCGTAAAAAAGTTATTGACTTTGAGTTAATGTTTTTAAATTGAAGCCTTGCAATATCTTTTACGTTTATTCCATTACATAAATAAGTAAACATCCAAAGGTCTATTGCCTTTTGCTCCTCGTTATTTTTAGCCTTATAATTAGATATAAGTTTAATTTCAGCTAAGGTCAAAGCCTTTTTGATGTTTTGGGAAGCGGGAATCTGATATTTCCTTTTTCCAAAAGGATAAAATGACCTATCTACTTTACCTTCATCAATGGCCTTATTAAAAATAGTCCTCAAGCTTCGTGTGTATATTCCGACACTAGAGATTGAGTTACCCTTATCCAGCATCCAATTTTCATATTCATTGAGCCAATCTGATGTAATTTCTTTGAATAAAGCTTTTTTCTTTTTTCTAGAAGCTAGGAATTTAGTAAACGAACTTCGTGCACTCTTGTAACTTTCTGCTGTTCCAATTCTGTTTTCTTTTCTAAGCATCTCTTCATAATCATCAAAGGAACTAAGAAGGTCAGAAGTCTTTTTAGGTTTAGCGTTAAATCTTTTCTCAAAATCTTCAAAAGTGAATGGAAAAATCTCTTTAATGATATCATCAGCCCTCGACTCAATTTTTGAAAGCAATAATTTGATTTGCCTAAACTCTTTCCCTGGTCTAATTGAGTTAATTTTAGTCCAATCATCCTCTGAATAAGATAAGCCAATAGAGTAATATTTTTGGTCTCTATTGTATGTAACACGAAGTTTAAGTGGATAAGTGCCATCTTTTTTTATGGTTCTAGTATCCTGAATAAGGGCTAAAGTAACTCCCAGCATAGTTTTTAGGGCTGTATGTTAGTGTTTTATTTGCATACAATTTACATACAAATGGGTTTAAAAACAACAAACTATAAGAAAACATAAGCAATAAAAACAACCTAATATACTAATAATAAGCATAATAAGAAGTCATAAGCAAGCAAAGGAAAGTATAGAACTGGACTCATAATCAGGTGGTCCATGGTTCGAATCCATGTGGGCCCACAAGCCTCTCCCAAAATGGAGAGGCTTTTTTATGCACTTCCAGTTCATTATAAATACTCAGACCCACCGCCAAGAAAGCCTACATTAATAACAACAAGAAGCTTTTTAAAAGTTGTGATATTATTGCTCATCTTAAGGATTCTATAGCTTTGGTTAAATGAGAGCATAGATTTAACATTTTGACAAAACAGGGAATAAATGACCATTTATTGATACCTATAGAGAAAAAACAGGAGATTCTAAAAAGCAACTCAAAGTTTGGGTAGAATAAGGTCTTTTAATATATGGAAAAAAAAGGATTTTAAGATTGAAGTGCAGCTTCTTTGGAAAAAATCTACTAATAATTGGCAAGAAAAATATTGAAGAATGTGAAATTTAACTTTGTGAGAAAAATCATGACCTTCTATCTTGGCTTGATGATGAGTTAAAAAGTTCTCTTTTCTTAAGATGATGGCCTAAAGCTCTAACTGTTACTTTAAATCCACGGTCTCAAATCATTTTTAATGAAGTCAAGTATGTTTTTGAGATTAGTATTTAATCAGGGAATGGACCTCAGCTTAATTCAGTATTAGAGTTAACTTACTGTTCGATAGTTTTTTAATTCCTTTTGTACTTTGGTGGTATTCATTTGGACAGCATATGGTTTAAATCGATTAATGCCATTGGTGAATAGATTCTACACATTTAAAATCTAAATTAAACTAGTTTTCTGCCGCCTCTAGGTTTTAATAAGCTTTGATACACTGCACAAGATAAATAACTATGCCCTTAAACTCTATTCAGTAGCTATTTAGACCTCTATTCTACCTCAAAATTTTAAAAAAAATATTCGATGATGCTTATTTTTTAGCAAGTTAATTGAACCTTTTTTTCTGGGAACAATCTTTTAAACTTTTTAAGAGAGAGAGGTGGAGAGATGGTGTAGGAGAAACATATTGATGGTTGCATGTGTATGAGCCTATCAATCCTTATGCTCAAGGTGATAGGGGTGTCCTAAACTGCCTCAAATTAATTGGAATTTTTTTTTGAACTAAATAAATAGTAGAAGCATGAATAATTTAAAGAATGTCTTAGTAGCAGGTGCCAATGGAAGCACGGGAAGAAGTATTGTCAATCTTTTGAAAAAATCAGAAACTTACGAGCCAATAGCCATGGTAAGGAAGCAAGACCAAAAAGACTATTTCGAAAATCAAGGAGTAAAATCTGTGCTTGCCGACTTGGAGCAAGACTTGGATCATGCCATGATAAATGTTGACAAAGTAATTTTTGCCGCAGGCTCAAAAGGTGGGGATGTGATAGCCGTAGATCAGGATGGAGCAAAAAAACTAACTAATGCCGCAAAACAGTCAGGGGTTGAGAAGTTTGTGATGTTGAGCTCTATGGGAGCGGACAATCCTGAGCAAAGCAATAACCTTCAAGACTATTTAAGAGCGAAGCAAAATGCTGATGACCATTTGCTTAATAGTGGATTGAATTATAGTATAGTAAGACCCGGTCAATTGACAAATGGCGGTGCTACAGGCAAAATTCAACTGGATGAAAAAATAAAAACTAGAGGAAGTATTTCAAGAGAAGATGTAGCCAAAACATTAGTGCAAGTTTTGGATGGCGAAGTGAAACAAAACCAAGTTTTTGAAATAATAAGTGGAGATGTTCCGATAGCAAAGGCGGTTTATTCCTAATTTGAATAGTTCATAAAATGAGTCAAGAAGGCGGTCTTCTGTTTATATGCTAAACTCATTTTTTGTTTGCTTTTTGATAAAACCAATAGGCACTCTTTACAGTCTCCTTTTATTACCTTTGTGCAAAATCGGTGAACTAATATGAACTTTGAATTAACTAACGAATTTGTAGATAACATTAAGGCCGGCATTGAAAGTAAGTCTGAGGTATTTATTAAAGATGAATTATCTGAGCTTTTTCCGGCCGATATAGCTTCTATACTATACGAACTGAGTGGGGAAGAAGCACATTATGTCATGCAGTACCTTGATACGGAAAAAGGTGCTGATGTGCTTTCTAGTATAGATTCTGATGATAGAAAAAGGTTTGTTGCAGAGCAATTTACCATTGAAGAAATTGCCACCTATGTGAATCTATTTGACTCTGATGATGCAGTGGATTTTTTGAATGAACAATCCATTGAAGTTAGAGAAAAAGTTATCGCTCTTTTAGAAGATAGAGAGCATGCTCGTTTTATACTAGATCTGCTCCATTATCCGGAAGATGTAGCGGGTGGTTTGATGCAGAAAGAGCTTATTAAAGTCTATGAAACACAGAATGTTAGTGAGTGTATAGAAGAAATAAGAAATCAGTTAGAGTCGGTAGATAAAGTTTATGCGGTTTATGTGGTAGATGAAGATAATTGCCTGAAAGGAATTGTATCATTAAAGGACATTGTTCTTGCGAGAAAGAATACCAAAATAGGTAACCTAGTAAAAGAAGATATAGTATCTGTAGACACTACTCTACCTGGGGAAGAAGTAGCAGAGCTCATGCAGCGTTATGACTTGGAGGCTCTTCCGGTAGTCAATGCCATTGGCCGTTTGTTAGGAAGAATCACCATTGATGATGTGGTCGATTTTATTACAGAACGAGCAGAAGAAGACTTTCAAGCAGTTACAGGTATTACAGGCGAGGTAGAAGAAGATGATACGGTTTGGAAGCTTGCAAAATCTAGATTGCCTTGGTTGGTGGTTGGCGTTTTAGGAAGTCTTATGGCGGCCACAGTTATTAAAGGATTTGAATCACAGCTGGCAAGAGTTACGGCATTGGCTTTGTTTATTCCTATTATGGGTTCTACTGGTGGAAATGTTGGTATACAGACATCTTCTTTAATAGTGCAGAGTCTAGCGGAAAAATCTGCGATGAGCCTTACATTATTAGAAAGGTTAGTTAAGATAGCTCAGGTGGCTTTAATTAATGGTTTTGTGATCGGGATTATGGCTGGAGTCTATCTTTTTGTGATTGGAGAATCTCAGTTGTTTTTGGTGGTGTGTTTAGCCCTGTTTGCAGTTGTTTTCTTAGCTTCTTTTATGGGCACCGTTACACCTCTATTACTTGATAAGCTCGGGATTAATCCTGCAGTGGCATCTGGGCCTTTTATTACCACTGCCAATGATTTGGTGGGAATTGGTACATACTTTTTAATAGCCAACTGGCTTTTATAGATTTTTAGAAATGATTGCAGTAGTCCAACGAGTTTCCGAAGCATCCGTTAAAATTGATGATAATATTAAAGGTGAGATAGGTCTTGGTTTTATGGTGCTTTTAGGTGTTTCACATGATGATGAGGAAGAAGATGCCGAATGGATTTGTAAGAAGATTGTTGGGCTTAGGATTTTCTCTGATTCGGATGCTAAGCTGAATTTAGATATTAAACAGGCTGGGGGAGATATACTTTTGATAAGTCAATTTAGCCTTCAGGCTTCCACTAAAAAAGGAAATAGACCCTCTTTTATTAATGCCGCTAGGCCAGAGAAAGCCATTCCACTTTATGAAAAAGTTTTAAGTTTATTGAGCCTAGGATTAGGCAAAAACATACCATCTGGGGAATTTGGGGCAGATATGAAAGTAAGTCTAGTAAACGATGGCCCCATGACCATCGTTCTAGATAGTAAAGATAAAAAGTAGCTTTTAAAGCTCTCTATAAGCTAAAATGCCGCCTAAGACATTATGCACATTTTCAAAACCTTCCATTTCTAGGTATTGTTTTGCTCGGCCGCTTCTAGCACCACTTCTACAGTGAATATAAATATGCTCTCCTTTGATTGATTCTAATTCATCAATTCTGTGCGGTAATTCACCTAAAGGAATAAGCTTTGCACCTAAATTGTCTTCCTCGTATTCGTCCGTGTTTCTAACATCGTAAAAATTGAAAGATTCTCCTGATTCTATGAGAGCTTTTAGCTCTTCTACGCTTATGTCGTTATTATCGTCCATGATATATTTTTAATTTAAATCTTGTCCAGAGTCTCCAGATAGCCAAATGTTTACGGCATCGCCTGTTCTTAGATTAACGCCAGCATTTGGTCTTTGACGCACTACTGTACCATCTGGTAAGTCGCTAGAGTTATCGTATAAAACACTTCCTATATTTAATGATGAGCCGTTAATAAGTATATCTGCTTCATCATAAGATAAACCAGTCAATTCTGGCACACTAACAGTAGTATTTCCATAACCATCTCCCACCACTAAGGTAATTTTAGTTCCTTTTCTTAAGGAGCTGCCTACGGTCAATTCCTTTCCGTCCTGCTTAAGCTTAAGTACGGTGTTTTTTTCAATAGCCGGAATGAATTCAGTAGCTGTCAACAGAAAACCGATGCTTGAAAGCAAATTCTTAGCAGAGTTTTCACTTCTCCCAATCACGTTTGGAACTTGAATTTTTGGAGCCTTATCTGTAATAATGGTCAAAAATATCTTTCTACCTTTTTTTACACCAGAGTTTTCCTTTGGGTATTGAGAAAAAACTGTTAGCGGCTTCAAGCCATTCACATAGGTAGAGTCCGAAATTTCATAAGTTAAATTACGAGCATCTAAAACATCTTCAGTTTCCTGTAAGGTTAAACCCTTTAAATTTGGTACTTCTATTTCCTCATTATGGTTAGTAGTCCATGGAAGGTAAAGAAAGAAGAACGCGAAAAAGAGAACAAGACCGGCGGTTACAATGATACCTAAATGTATCATTATGTCGGTTTTAGAACCCGTGCTAAGCTTTGGCATATAACTGATTTAGTTTCAAAACAAAATAATGGCTTTTGAGTTCAAATAACAAGCCTATCTTTTGTTTAACGATATTTTTTTAAGAAAGTGTATTGGTGGTTTTGCTTAAGATTTTTTGCATGTATTTACCCAAAATGTCAAATTCTAAGTTAACAGAGTCTCCAACGTTCAGTTTACCTAAATTGGTGTGGGTCCACGTATATGGAATTATAGCTACGGAGAATGAGTTATCGGTGGAGTTAAAAACAGTTAAACTAACACCGTTAATACAGATAGAGCCTTTTTCAACAGTAATATTTCCAAATGTTTCATCGTAAGAAAATGTAAGAATATAACTGCCGTCTTTATTTTCAACAGAAACCAGTTTTCCCGTTTGGTCCACATGGCCTTGAACTATGTGCCCGTCAAAACGGCCATTCGCCGCTAGGCATCTTTCTAAATTAAGGGTAGAGCCAACTTTCAGTTCGCCTAGGTTGGTTTTAACTAAAGTCTCTTCAATAGCAGTAACCTCATAAAAGCTACCTTCCGTTTTTTCTACGGTTAAACATACGCCATTATGAGAAACACTCTGGTCTATTTTTAATTCTGTGGCAACCTCGCTTTCTAGCTTAAAAGTTTTATTACTGCCTTGCTGACTAATACTTACAAGCTTGGCTTGATTCTCAACTATTCCTGTGAACATAATTTTGATAAATACTAACGATATGAAAACGCAAATTAAAAAGGTATAATGCGTAATTTTGCCCAAAAGTTTAGAATTATGTTTAAAAACAAATATGTGAAGTGGGTAATAGGTGTGATTTTCGTTTCGGCGGCTATCTATTCTTTGACCATGAATCAGCAAGATTTTACTTCAGAAACACTTGAGAGCCGTGAGACTTATAAAAATAATATGCTCAAAATGGAGCAATCTCCTGTAGCTGAAATATCAAATTTCAACGACTTCAGATATTTTGACCCAAAGGAAAAATGGAAAATGTTTGTTGACTTTGAATCAAGTCCATCGGAGGAGACATTTCCTATGGTAATGACAGACCAGAGTATTTCTCCCATTAAAATGGCGGGTTACGCTATTTTTACCATTGAAGATAAAGAATACCGTTTGATGTTATTTGATGAAGGCGAGCATTACTTGTTACCTTTTACAGATGGAACCAATGGTGACGAGACCTACGGTGGAGGCAGGTATATTAATGTGGAGAAAACGAGCAATAATAAGTTAATGATTGATTTTAATGAAGCTCATAATTTCTATTGTGTATACAATGAGAACTTTGTGTGCCCTGTGCCACCATCAGAAAATGATGTAGCAGCAAGGATAGACGCAGGTGAGAAAATACTTTTCTTGAAGTAAACTAGCTTAAGTACGCTTATGAAATATTTTGCTGCAGTTTTTGTCTTTTTTTTCTGTTCAATTACTGTTTTAAGCCAAACACCTAGTAAAGCTGAATCTGTTTTAGTCAATGGTAAAAAACTGTACTACGAAGTTTATGGGAAGGGACAGCCTTTAATTTTTTTGCATGGTTACACGCAATCTTCCAAATCATGGAAAACTTATATTAAAGACTATGAAGAGGACTATGAAGTGTATTTAATTGATTTGACCGGTCACGGAAAGTCTGAGGCTTTTAAAGAAGACTTGTCTATAAAGTCCGTTGCTCAAGACTTGAATACCCTGATTCGATATTTAAAATTGGAAAAAATTAAAGCCATAGGTTTTAGTTTTGGTGGTGATGTTCTTTATCAGCTGGCTTTAATAAATCCATCGCTCATTAAGTCTATGATTACCATAGGTGCAGTAGGAACATGGACCGTAAATGACTTTCCAGAATATTTAGAAGCTTTTACATTTCAAAATCGAGCTAATTTTCCTTGGTTGAAAACATTGCATGAAGGTGAGGAACAAGTGAAAGGCATGATGGAACAATTTAAAAACTATTCGGTTCAATTGAGCGATGAAGAGCTGAAACGAATAGAGCCTGAAGTTTTAATCATGATAGGAGATGATGACGAAGGTATGAATTTGGAAGAAGTGGTTCGTGTTAAAAATAATCTACCAAAATCTGACCTTTGGGTTTTACCGAATGTTTCTCATGGAGCTCATGAAGGCGAAACTAAGGCCGAGTTTATATTAAAGTCAAAAGCTTTTCTCTCCAAATAAGCGATATGTAATGGCACTTCATACCATCAAAGAGGAATCTCCGTAGTGTTTTTAACTTCCGACATGACGAAATAACTATTTATCAAAGACACTCCAGGTATAATTGAGAGCTTTAACTGGTGAAACTTATGATAGGTTTCCATGTCTGGTACTATAATCTTTAAGAGATAGTCAAAGCCCCCCGAAACGAAATGACATTCCACCACTTCAGGTAATTTAGCTATGGCCTCATCAAACTTTTTTGAGATCTCTAAGGTCTGGGTAATCATAGTTACCTGATTGAAAACAGTAAGCGAGGTGCCTACTTTTTTTCTATTCAAAATGGTTACGTACTTATCAATGACACCACTGCTTTCCATCCTTTTTATTCGGTCAAAAACCGGAGTTTGAGTAAGGTTTATTTCCTCGGCAATCTCCTTGTAGGTCATTTGGGCATTTTTTTGGAGAAGCTTTAAGATTTTTATGTCTGTATTGTCCATATAAGGTCAGAAAAAACATCTGTTTTGATATTGAAAAATGATTTTGGAAAGAATAATACTCTTCAAAAGGTCTTGCAAAAATAAAAATATTCTTAAATGTGTCAATAATGTAAAAAATAATTCTTCACTCTTATCTTTGTGCCACAATTACACTTCATCATATAATTACGAATTAACTACGGCAAAGTAGAAACCAAATATGTTAATAGGAGTACCGGCTGAAATTAAGAATAATGAGAACAGGGTAGCCATAACACCAGCTGGTGTTGTGGAGCTGGTTAAGTTCGGTCATGATGTTCTTATTCAATCTAATGCTGGCTCCGGAAGCGGTTTTGAAGATAAAGAATATATTTCTGTTGGAGCTCAAATTGTTCCTACCATTGAGGACGTTTACGCCAAGGCAGAAATGATTCTTAAAGTAAAAGAGCCCATTGCTCAGGAATATGATTTAGTTAGAGAAGGGCAGTTAGTTTTTACCTATTTCCATTTTGCAAGTTCGGAGCCTTTGACCAAAGCTATGCTTAAAAGCAAGGCGGTTTGTTTGGCCTACGAAACTGTAGAAAGTGCTGATGGTTCTTTACCACTTTTAATTCCGATGTCGGAAGTAGCAGGAAGAATGTCTATTCAGGAAGGAGCTAAATACTTAGAAAAGCCCTTAAAAGGTAAAGGAATATTATTAGGAGGAGTTCCTGGAACGCCAAGGGGAAAAGTATTGGTTTTAGGTGGCGGTATTGTAGGAACTCAAGCAGCTAAAATGGCAGCGGGCTTAGGTGCTAATGTTATTATCATGGACATCAGTCTTAAAAGATTGAGGTACTTAGCGGATATTATGCCAGCCAATGTAACCACTTTGATGTCTAATCAACATAATATAGAATTAGCCATCAAAGAGGCTGATTTAATAGTAGGAGCGGTATTAATACCAGGAGCAAAAGCACCTCGACTTATTAAAAGAGAGATGCTTAAGAAAATGAGACCGGGAACAGTACTGGTAGATGTGGCTGTAGACCAAGGGGGATGTATAGAAACATGTACACCTACCACACATGAAGACCCCACTTTTATTATTGACGATATAGTACACTACTGCGTAGCAAATATGCCAGGAGCAGTACCATATACTTCTACTTTAGCTTTGACAAACGCCACATTGCCTTACGTTTTAGAACTGGCAAACAAAGGTTGGCAAAAAGCTACTGAAGATAACCTTGAATTAAAGAAAGGTTTAAATATTGTCAATGGAGAAATAGTACATAAAGGCGTAGCGGAAGCTTTTGCCTAATTTATATAAGATTTTAGATTTCCTTAAACTGTTATGATAATGTATACCCCAGAGTTTTCTGGGGTTTTACTTTTTTAGGGCTAGTTCGTCTACTGTTTCGGCCTTTCTTTCCTAGCTTAATTGCTTCGCTTGTTATTTGTTTTAAATTTATAGAGAACACTAACAACCCTATAAAATGACACTAATGCCCTCAAGAAGAAGCTTTATCAAGAAAGCGGCTATATCGGCTTTCGCTTTTCATTATATTCCAGACCTGATAGGTAAACCTGCCCCTAGCGATAAAGTTAGGGTAGCTCACATTGGTGTCAATGGAATGGGTACAAATCATTTAAATTGGTTCGCTAAATTACCCGATGTTCAAACGGTGGCTTTGTGCGATGTTGATAGTAATCATTTAGCAAAAGCGAAAAATGTTCTTTTGGGGCATAAGCCCAATCAAAAGGTAGATACCTATGACGACTTCCGTAGAATTTTGGATAGAAAGGATATTGATGCCATTACTTGTGCTACGCCAGACCATTGGCATGCTCAAATAGCCATTATGGCTTTTCAGGCAGGAAAAGATGTCTATGGCGAAAAGCCGCTTTCTTACACGGCGAAAGAGGGTCAAATGATGTTGGCTTCTATGAATGCTAATAAAAAGATATTTCAATTAGGTAATCAAATACATACAGGAGATAATTACCACAGAGTAGTAGAACTTATACAGGGCGGTGCCATTGGTAAAGTCAAAAAAGTAAGATTATGGAAAACAGGAAAACCACCAGTTATAGAGAAAGCATCTTATCAAAAAGTGCCGCAAGAGCTTAATTGGGATATGTGGCAAGGCCCAGCACCTGAAAGAGATTATTTTCCAGAAAGGTGTCATTTTACTTATCGTTATTTTATGGATTATTCCGGTGGGGTATTCCAAGATTTTTGGTGTCATATAGCAGATATAGTTTGGTGGAGTATTTCTCCAGAAAAGTTAAAATCTATTGATGCCAAAGGAATCGTTAGTCCGGGAATTGGCGATACGCCTTCCGAAATCAGTATTGACTATAAATTTAAAGGTTTGGATATTCAGTGGACTTCTGAAGTTCCTGATGTGCCAGGAGCAGCAGGGAAGCATATTGGAGCGTACTTTGAAGGAACTAAAGGCACGCTTTTATGTGATTACGGAAGCAAGGAGTTAAGGCTAGATGGAGAGGTTTTAACAGATTTAGAAAGCATCCCGAAAACAGTGAAACGCTCTCCTGGTCATCAGCAAAACTTTATTGATTCGGTAAAAAGCAGAGCACAGCCAGAGTCAAATTTGGCGTATGCCAGAGAAATGACATTGCCCATGCATTTAGGGCTTATTTCATGGCAATTAGGTCGTCCTTTAAAATGGGATTATAAAAGAGAACTTTTCAAAGGAGACGCAGAAGCAAATCAACTATTATTTAGAGAATATCGCTCAGCTTATAATTGGATATAGTATATGCTTATGAGATATTATAATTAGCGAGTGATGAGATATTTATTATGAAATCCGTTGTGTCGAAATACTGTTTGAAGCACTATTAGAATTTTAGGGCTGATTTTTTTGATAAGATTTAAGTTTTTATAAAATTCTGATTGTGTAAGTTTATTTCGACAAATGGTTTTGGACGGTTCGCCGCTGCGATTAGTTTTTGCCCAAACAAAAAGTAAGGCCCGTCTGGCAAGACAGCCAAGAATAGATGTTTTGAACTAACCTGTTTTAATAGGCTTTAAGATAGAATTCAATTACTGTTTAGGGTAGCTACCTTATTTATATTGCTCCACCAATTCTTCCCACTCCTTGTCCAAACTGATTGTTGGATAGGGAAGGTTTAACTGACGATACCACCAGCCAGCATTAAAACGGTCTCCCTCTTTTCTGTGGAGGTATGCGTGAATTCTATCATAATCACGCTGCCCTTCTTTCTTTTGAGCGAGTTCGTGAGCTCTTTTCCAGTTGCCTTTGTAATCTTGCCAAAGGCTCTTTTGCATGTCGGTGGAGAGTTCGTTTTCTGAACTGATGTTTTTGAAACGTTCTAGGTAAGTGTCTTTCATGGTGTTAAAATTATTTATTTCTACTCTTTTTGTAGGCTTTGGCTATTAAGAATAATATGAAACCAAAAGCCATAACTCCGGCAAAGAGATAAACAAAGTTCAAGACATCTTTGACCACGGCCAGTAGCACTATGGATACCAAGAAAAGAGTAGGGAGTTCGTTTAGTAATCTGAATTGGAAAGAGCTGTAGGTGGTTAAGCCTTGCTCTTGTTTTTTTATAATGCTTTTGCAGTATAAGTGATAGCCTGTTAGTAAAACTAAAAGCACCAGTTTAACTTTAATCCAGTTTTGGTTTAAAATGGCTGGGTTGGTAATAAGCATAGCCAAACCAAAGGTCCAGGTAATCATCATGGCGGGATTGCAAATGATTTTATAAACTCGCCAAGACATTTGTGTAAATTGAGCCTTCCAGTCTTCACGCAAATGCTCAGGTTTGTCGTCGGCTTCGGAGTGGTAAACAAATATACGAACCAGGTAAAACATACCCGCAAACCAGGAGACAAAACCTATAATATGAAAAGCTTTAAAAAATTGATAGAACTGCACGGTACGGTGTTTGCGTTTTGAAAATAAAAACAAAATTAAAGCGTTAGATTCGAATAGACCCATATGAAACTAAAAATTACGCTATTTCTTTTATTATTTGGATTTGTGCTAAGAACAAATGGCCAAGATAAAAAGGCCTTAAACTTCTATGAAAAGGCAGAAGAAGCTTATCTGAAACGCGACAATGCAATTGCTCGTGAGTATTATTTAAAAGCACTAGAACGATACCCAGAATATAATGTGGTGTATTATAAGTTGGGTCAAATAGCCTATGCAAACCGTGATTTAGGCAGTGCCAAAATGTATTTTGAAAAGGTTTTGACATTAGAGCCGGAAAATAAAGGCTATGTGCTGGCATATACAGTTTTGGGCACCGAAGCTTTAAAGCTTAATGAATACGGAAAAGCTAGAGAATACCTAAAGCATGCCTTAGAGAGAACTAGAGAAGGTACGCCGGCTTATAAACAAATAGAAAAGCAAATTTTAAACTGCACGTATGCATTAGAGATTATGGAAAATCCGCTCATGATAGAGCCAACTTTAATGCCTGATGTTTTAAACTTCAAAGACATGCAGTATCTTCCTGTTTTTACGGCAGATGGCTCTACAATTTATTTTACCGCTTTAACAAAAGGAGCAGACGAAGACATTTATGTTTCAAACAAGGTAAATGGAGTTTGGGCCATACCAAAAGGGGTTTCTGAAGTAATAAATACAGGTTTGAATGAAGGCTCATGCACCATTTCTGCAGATGGAAAAACCATGGTGTTTACCAGCTGTGATGGCAGAGAAAGTTTGGGCGGTTGCGACCTTTTTATAACAAGATTAGATGAAAATGGCTGGTCAACACCTCAGAATATGGGACCTAATGTTAATTCGCCATTTTGGGATTCTCAAGCATCATTATCCTCTGACGGAAAAGTTCTAGTTTTTTCGTCTAAAAGGTATGGAGGGCAGGGAGAAAAAGACCTTTATGTAAGTACGCTAGGTGCCATGAACGAATGGAATAAAGCCAGAAACTTAGGGAAGGTGATCAACACGCCAAAAGATGAGATTTCTCCCTTTTTACATGCGAATGGAAAGAGCCTTTTCTTTGCATCAAACGGACATTCAGGGCTTGGTGGTTATGATTTGTTTTTGTCAAACAAAACGGAGAAAACCATGACAGAGCCGCTGAATCTAGGTTATCCTATCAATGATGGTTCAGACCAAGCTGCCTTGGTGATTTCAGCAGATGGCAAACAAGCTTATTATACTAAACACACTGGCGAGAAAATCAATATGTATCAGTTTGACCTACCCAAAGAGTTAAAAGAGAAGTTTGACCCTACTTTTTATCTTAAAGGGCATGTTTTTGATGCTGAAAGCAATGTGGCTTTAGGAGCCTCTATCAAGCTTATAAATCTAAATACTAAAGAAGTGGTTTCTGAGTTTTCTGCTGACGCCAAAACAGGGGAGTACCTTGCTGTACTTCCGTTTTCTGGAAACTTTGGGCTGTATGTAGAGCATCCATCATATTTTTTCAAAAGCCTTTCTTTTAGTTTTAATTCTGAGGCAAAAAAGAATAATAAAGAGTTGGAGATTGGTTTAGATAAAATTGACAAAGAAAAAATAGAAGTGCTTAGTAATATCTATTTCGATGAAGCCAAATGGGATTTAAAACCAGAGTCGCTGGTGGAGTTAAGCAAGCTCTCAGAACTCATCTGGCGAAATCCGAAATTAAAAGTAGAAATAGCTGGACACACGGATGATGTTGGTACTCCAGAAAGCAATCAAGAACTCTCTCAAAAAAGAGCTCAAGCTGTGGTAGATTACCTCATAAGTGAAGGCCTAAGCAAAGACAATGTAACCGCCAAAGGCTACGGAGAAACCAAACCAAGAGCCAGTAATGATAATGAAGCTGGCAGAAGTGAGAATAGGAGGATAGAGCTTAGGTTTTATTAGGACTTTTAGTCTGTGTCTGTAGTTTGTAAAGGACTTATTTGCAGATGGTTACTGTTAGGAGGTTTATTGTGGCATTTAGATTACTAAATAAGGAAAAGTAAAATATTTCAGATAGAATTAACGCCAGATTACCAAAGCCTTTGGCTGACTATGTAAATTCAATGATTGGTTCGGATGCATTGTACGAAACTCCAAGTGAATATATTCGTTCATTAATTCGTCGTGATATGGAAGGTGAACCGTCTCAGGTTTATTCCAGTATAATCGAAGGCTTTAAGGACATTAAAGAAGGTAGAATAATCAAATCTAGTGGAAGCTGGAAAAAAGATAAAGAGCTTTTGAAGCAAAAGCAAGCTCAAAATTGGGAATAGTTCATGGCTGAGTTTTACTTAACGTAGAGAGCCATGCTGGATCTATTAGCCATTGAAGAGTATTCTATTCAAAAATGGGGTGAAGGTCAAACAGACAACTACTTGTCTGAGCTATACGAAGCTTTCGGTAAAATAGCACAAAATCCTGAAAGTAGAACTATTAGAAAGGGTCGTTCATTTCCTTTCTATATGGCATCAGTCGGAAAACATTTTGCAATTTACAAAACTGGTAAAAACGGTATTATTATCACCACCATCCTTCATGGCAGACGAAATATTGAAGCCATTATTAATGCTTTATCGCACGCTTTGACCCGTGAAATATATGCTTTGGATTTAAATGGATAGAAACCTGTCAATAATATTGAGGTTGTTTTTTCCCCTTAGGGAGTCTCGCCAGAGCTGACTCTGGGGTATTAATCTATAACTGCTTTAAAGTGTTGTACATCCATTTTTACATTTATAGCCATGAGGTGCCACTGTATTTAACCTAGAAGTATAGTAGAGTCCGCAAGCGAGCCTCGGCTGAGGGAAAACGTATTATCTCAGCGTCTTCATCTTCTCTTCTTGCTTTGGCCGCAGCAGATCGGCCCGCAGATAGGCCGCCAATTATAATAATTCGATTTTTCATTCTCTAGTTTTGATTGTATTCAAAAGTAGAATCTGATAGACGAGTTGTATGTAAACTTTGTTACATAAATGGCTCTTAATGATATCAAACAGGTTTTGATATGTTTCTGAGTATATAATGGAGCATGAAATTTGAAGCCTCCTGAAAATCGCAACTATTAGGTTAAATATGCTGATTTAAGAAGACTATGCTTTGAGGTTTGGAAGAAAATAAAAGAACCCACTCATAAACTGTATGAGCGGGTTTTTATGTTTAAAACTGCTTTTCCTTAAAGAAAATATTCCTTTACTTGATTAACAAGTTTAGTTCCATCTGGGTCTGCTTGAGTCTTTAGCTTACAAAGGTTTTCCGCCCACTCTGAGGTTCTTACACGCAGTGGAGGGTTCTCAGAAAGAGCTACTTGAAGAATTACCTCTGCTACTTCTAGGCTGCTTTGGTAAAGACTTTCAGTGCCACTTTGGCCTCTATTTTGAGCACCTTCCATGTATTTTTGGAAAATTGGAGCATATTCTCCGGTAGCTAGTTCACCTTTTGCGTTGACTGTTTTGGCTACGGCATTAGTCATAAATTCAGTGGCTATTCCGCCAGGTTCTACCATAGAAAACTTGATATTAAAAGGCTCAGAAACATAGGTGGCAAGAGCTTCGGTGAACCCTTCTACGGCAAATTTAGCTCCGCAGTATAATTCATTAAATGGCTGACCCACTAAACCTCCTACTGATGTCACATTAATGATATGACCTGCTCTTTTTTCTCTCATAGAAGGTAAATACGGACTTCGTAGTTCTTACTACGCCCGTATAGTTCACATCGGTAACCCAGTCGATTTCGTCAAGGCTCGCATCTTCTAAGGTTTTGGCAAAACCAGCACCAGCATTGTTCAGAAGAATGTCAATTTTCCCTTCTTTCTCAATAACAGTCTTTATGGCATTGTCAATAGAATCTAATGATGAAACATCTAATGGTAGTATTTCAATATCTAAATTGTCAGATTTTATTCGTTCTTCTAAAGCTGTGGCTTTAGCCAGATTTCTCATCGTTGCATATACCTTAAATCCATTTTGTGCAAAAAGGATAGAACTTTCAAAACCTACTCCTGTTGATGTTCCTGTGATTAAAACGTTTTTTTTCATTTTGTTTGCTTTGTTGGAGTGAATGTTCATTCCAAGTTTGATTAAAATTTTTACTCTTTTATGGCGTCCCAAACCATATTAATTTGATTATTTAGAGATGTCGATTTTCTTCGAGGTTGATTAAAATACCATCTTAAGTAAGACAAAATAGCTCCGCCAATAAATACTAGTATTTCATCTAGGTCAATCTTCTTAATAATTCTTTCTTTTTGGCCATTGACTAATAATGAAAGTACCGCTTCTACGGATTCTTGCCCTATTGCTCTACTTTCCTCTGTAATAATAGGGGAAGCTTGTAATTGCTCCATGAACTTGAAATAAGCGGGTTCTGCCACAAAAAACGTTATAATAGCAGTGAAATAGTTTTCAAACTGCGTTTTTATAGGTTTGTTGGCATCAAAGACCAAGAAGATAGATTTTTCCTTTTCTTTAATGTCTACATAAATCTCATTTATCAATATTTCCTTATTTGGGAAGTAATTATAAATGGTTCCCATACCTGTTCCAGCTGCTTTAGCAATGGCAGACATAGGCGTGTTATGCACTCCTTTTTCTGTAAGGAGACTAAGAGCTGAGGATAATATGGTTTCTTTCTTATTCACAGTACAAATGTAGTGCGATTGGAATGCTTGTTCCAAGTGTTTTGCGTTTTATTTTTGAAATTTATAGTCTGGCATCTTAGGCTGTCTGAGCTTCACCATATTTACGGGCTCAATTTAGTTGATGGAATTATAAATTTCATACTACTTTTTAAGGGTCTACGGTAGAAAAAAAATATAACTACAAATGATTAGGTTATATTTAAGGTCTAAACCTATAATTACGATAATTAGCTATTGAACAACTACACTTTATATAATGCTTAATTTAACTCATGAGGACTATCGATTGCCTGAAGTATTCGCTTTGGAAGGTCTTGGATTAATGGAAACTGGAACTACTGCTCCTATGAAAATTAGAGGAGTGGATAAGAGTTCAAATGAAAGGGGACAGTATGTTGTAAAGTTTTACAATTCGGGAAGGATGTCCGTGAAGTCCTCTTGTAGGGAGTTAGTTGGGGCTTGGATTGCGAGAGAATTAGGTATAAACGTTATTGAGCCAGTTATTGTTGATGTTAGTCCGAAATTTATTGAATTATTGCTAGGGAAAGGTGGTTATATGGCAGCTCAAAAAAGTGTTGGTCTGAATTTTGGGTCTGTTTATGAATCTGGATTTATGGAATTTATTGAAGGTAAAAAAGTAATGGAAAATCATTTATTTGAGCAGGCTAAATTGATTTTCATGTTCGATATGTTTGTCTCAAATGATGACAGAGGTGCTGGAAAACCGAATGTGATGACAAATGGTAAAGAGCTATTGGTTTACGATCATGAATTAGCATTTTCGTTTGCAGATTTATTGAGTTTTTCTCAAAATCCTGAACCATGGATAATTGGAGAATCAGAAAGAGAAATGTATGAAAGGCACTATTTCTATAAATATTTACGTTCTAGAAGTATTGATTTTATGCCATTAGTTTCAAAATTAGAAGGAATAAATGATGTTTTTTGGCAAAAGGTCAATTCTCAAATACCTGAACACTGGCGAACTGAAGACTTAATAAAAATTAGAGAGTATTTAACTAAAATTGTAGAAAACAAGGAGATATTTGCTGCCCAATTAACCAAAGTACTATTATCATGAAAAATTACCAATATCAATTAGTTAGGTATGTTCACGACCAATTTACTGGTGAATTTGTTAACCTTGGAATTGTGGTCTATTCTCCTGACGATAGATTTTTGAAATGTAAAATTAGCCTAAGTACTAAACGAATTAAAGGTTTATTTCCAGAAAGCAGAAGTGGTTTTATTCAAAAGCAATTGCGAGATATGAAACAACGGATAAAGCATATTGCTGCTCAGCAGTCTGAATTATTCAAATTTTCGGATAGTTTAGAAAAAATCACATTAATGGTTATCCCCCCAGATGATAGTGCTTTGATGTTTTCCGAAGTAAAAGTAGCCTTAGATATTAATTTTGATTTGGCATTGGAAGACTTGTTTAGTGAATTAGTTTTGAGGTATTTACCTAAAAAAGACGGTGTAAGAAGGTTGAATGATGAAGAGGTTTGGAAAAGTAAATACAAAAATTTTTTTGACAAGTACCATGTTTCATCAAAATTGGGAAAACATGATATTCGAACAGATAATGACGTGTTTAGTTTTGATAGGGCGTGGAAAAATGAAATTTGGCATTGTTACCAACCGGTTTCGTTTGATTTAAAAGAATCAGATTCGGTTAAGGATAAGGTTTATAAATGGTCAGGACGTTTAACAGAATTAAATAAATCTGAGGAGAAAATTCACATTACTTTTTTAACAACTATTTCTAATGAACATTCCTCTTTAGAAGAATTTATTCTAAAGTCTTTAGATCAGGATTCGGATAGAATTGAGGTTGATGTTGTTAAAGAGCACGATGCTGATAAATTAGCAAGAAAGATAAGAGCAATGATGGATGAGCATGAGTCTCATAAGTCATATAACTAGTTTTATTTTTCGTTTTTATTATTTATTTGAGTTAAGCTTTTTCTTAAAATTCTTTCTTGGTAAAACTTTACCTACCGATTCTGTAAAATCGAATCGGTAGATTTGTTATGAGTAGTCGTATCATTCCTCCCCACTAATCAACCTAAAATTCTCAAAAGTTTGACCTTTCAATTCCTTTGACCATCTTTCTAAAACAGGTTGTTCTAGTTTGAATTCTCTGTATTCATCTGGACTCATGATAGGAATACCTTTTATGATTGGGTAGAGGCGTTTGCATTCATTGCACACAAAAAATCCTTCCAAAACGTTTCCATCTAAGTCCTTTGTGATTTCCGTTAAGGTAAGGTCTGCCTTATCAAATGGGCAGCATAGTTTTTTTATAGTTTCAAGTCTCATTTTACTTTCTGTTTAATTTTTCTTGATATTGTTTAATGGCGAGGTCTGGCGTGTCAGAGCTCATTATGCCCGATACTACCGCTACGCCATTGTATTTTAAAGAGCTTAGTTTTTCTATGTTTTCTGGCTTAATGCCACCAGCTAGAAATATGGAATTGGTGAAGGTTTCAGATGCTTTCTGAATGGTTTCAAATTCAACCAAATCACAGCTAATTGCTGTGCTAGAAGGAAATATAGAACAAAAAGATATATAATCTAGTTTGTTTTCATTTGCCCACCGAATCCATTCTAAATCATTATTACAAGTTAATCCGCTTAAAAAGGGCTTGCCTATTTTGACTTTTAGCTCGCTATAGTTTTCTGGTATTTCATCAAAATGAACTCCATCTAAATTTGTGTTTGAAAGTAGGTCATAACGGTTATTGATAAACACGGGTACTTTTTTAGCGTGGCATAGTTCACATACCTTTTGAACCAAATCTGGAATATTTTGCTCTTCATTAAAATTGTCCCAAATCTGTACGGCAGCTAGTTTTTCCTTTAATGCAGAGCTTAGTTTGCTAAGCAAAAGGCCTTCTTCCATAGAAGGGTCTATTACCAAATAAATTCCAGCCTTGTTATTCATCATTTCCATCCTGAATTTATGGCCTTAAAAAACGCCGCCCAGTACGGGTCATCTTCTAGGTAGATTACATCAGATGCTTTTTCGTTTTCTATAATTTTGATGCTTTCCTTTTTTTCTACCAGTTCGCCTACTTCAGTGCAGTTTATGTTTTCCATTGCTAGACGGTTTATAACATCGGCCACAGCTTCTTTTTTGCAAGTAATTATCATGGAACCAGCACCTATGCAGTTTCTTGGGTCTAGGTCAAATAATTGACACACTTCCTTTTGAATAGTACCAATGGGCAACTTTTCATTATAGATTTTGGCACCATTATTTGAAGCCATTGCCAACTCATAAATTGCCCCCATTACACCACCTTCCGTTACATCATGCATGGCGGTAATGTCTTTATTCTCATGATTTTTGCCCACGGCAGTAAGAGCATCTTTCAAAGAAGAGGTGTGATAGAAACTGGCATTTGCTTGCTGTTGAATATCGTTTCCTAATTTGTTTTTAACTGTTTCGGGAAAACACATGGCTAGTATAGCTGCGGAAGATATCGCACAAGTTTTTGTTACTAAAATGGCGTCGCCTGCTTGGGCATATTTGGAAACCAGCATTTGCTCTTTAGGAGCTACGCTAATAAATGTTCCGCCGCCCGCTATGGTAGAGTTTTGACCCTCTATAAAACCAGTATGGCCGCCAGTGATGGCAATGCCAATTTTTGAACAAAAGCCGTGAACATAATCCCAGTAAACCTGAAAATCAGCCTTGGAGAAAGTGGAAGGGAGGTTTAAGACAAACTGCCCATACATAGGAGCAAAGCCCGTGGTGGCCATGTCGTTTGCCATGAGTTGTACAGATAACCAAGCAGACTCTTCCAAACCCAAACTAGGAATAAGTGAAAGTGGGTCGCTGGTTAAAGCCATAGCCATGTTACCAGGTAAGTCTACCAACGAAACATCCACACCAAACTGCGGTCCCACGGCTACTTCATCTCTTTTAGAACCACATTTTTGACTAATAAACTGTTCGAATATATGGCTGTCAATTTTGCCTAATTTCTCGCTCATCTTTTCAGTCGTTTAGTTTTACGTATAAGCCAAAAAAGTCGCCTAATGGTAAATTCCACTGCTGTACTGGAAACCAATTTGGTAAGCCAGTACAAGTCCATTCTATAGAATAATCTCTTCCTTCAAGTGCCTCCTCTATAATTTTGGTGAGCATAGCAGGCGAGTAAAAAGTGGCGGTCAAATAAAAAGGATTCAGTCCAAAAACCTCCTGCACTCTTCTACGCACCACTTTGGTGGAGTTTCTGTTCATCATGCCCATGGCTATGCCGCATTTAGCCACACGAGCGGCTTCTCTGATAACCTTTACCGGGTCTTTGTAGTACTCAAAAGTGGTAATGAAAGCCAATGAGTCAAAGGTGTTGTCTTTGAAGGGCATGTGATGCGAATCTGCCATAACTAAGTCTCCATCAAACAAATGCACCGCTTGCGATAGCATCAAAGGAGAAATATCTCCACCTGTGGCTTCAATGCCAATGTTTTTCCACCATCTGGTGAAACGGGCCGTACCACAGCCAAACTCTAGCAAGGTTTTCACACGTTTGTCTTTAGAAACCAGCTGCTCCATGACCTTCTTTTGCCATACTTCAGCACGCTTATAACGGCCTTCGTACCACTGTTCGTAGGTGTCGGTGTGTTCTCTGTTAAAAAACCATTCAGGTCGATTTTGCCAGTTTTGGTCTTGCTGCAGAATAAGTACCCCTTGTCTTTTTTCTATTTCCATTTTATGATTTGTTTAAAAACAAAAACTCCACTGAATGGGGTATACCAAAACAGTGGAGCATAAAATGTAATATCTTAAGCTTGCATCCCTCCGTTGGCATTATCCATATCAGGTTTCGGGTATTATCTCAGCTTGGCATTTGCCAGGCACCCCGTGCGTTATTGCTACGCAAATATAGTATAAAATGGGTAGCTCAAAGAAAAGAATAGAGCAATTGCCTACTTTAGATGTTTATCAGCAAAATCTAAATAATTATCCCAATCTATAGGCATCACTTCGTGTTTTCCACTTCTGTTATGGTAGCCTAGTGGGCCTATTTGTTGGCTTTTATTTATTGCAGGCGACGCTTTAGGGATTTTATCAAAACCATAGGCCTGATAAAGTTTAGAAGCATGGTATAAACTTAAATATTGACCGCGTGGGTCAGACCATTGGTCGCCTTCTGCAGTGGCGACATATAGTGCTCTTGGAGCAATTAAGGCTAGTAGCTGATGTTGGTCGATTGGTAAAGCGGCTTCATTGCTGTTATAGTCTTTAAATTTAGTGGTAAACCAATGAGGAAAACGAGTGTTTATTACTTCTACTGTTTCGCCATATTCACGTTTAGAAAGTGCCGCTCCACCACAGCCAGACTCGTTAGAAATAGTCATTTTAAAACGCGGGTCTTGGGCCGATGCCCAAAGTGCTGCTTTGCCTAATCTAGAGTGACCAAATACGGCTACATTTTTGGCGTCTACATCATTGTCGGTTTCTAGGTAATCCATTGCTTTTGAAAGGCCTACGGCCCAGGCACCAATAGTGCCCATGGTGGTTTCACCTAATATGCTATGTATTCCGTTTTTTAATCCATCGTCAAAATCGGGGTCTAGGTCACCGCAGTAGATATTTGCTAGGCCATAACCTCTGTCAATAATTTTTTCGATTGGCCATCTATAAGCACGCACGCCTCTAGACGTTTCTGTGGCTTTGTTGTTTTCTATGAAGAATGCTTCCTTGTTTGGTACCCAATTTTTGGAGATAGAAATGCCAGTTTCGGTAGACAATGTATGATTTCCGTAGAAATTCAGACCCAGAAATACGGGTGCTTTGCTAACCGCTTTTGGCGTATAAAGCAATAGAGAAAACGAATGCTGTTTCCCATCTCTTTCCATGGTACAGATGATTTCCTTTCTAATGGCTTTTCCATTTAGAGCTTCATTGTCTTGATTAGCTATTCTAAAGGATGTTTTTACACCTTTTAAGTCAGTTTTTCCGTAAACATCTGACTCGAATATGGCTAAAGTAGCTGCACGTTTTTGTTTTTCCCACAGGGCTATGCTTTGACCTTCCTCTAAAATAGCGGGTAAGGTGTAGGAAGGAACTTTGTCTTCGTCATAATTAGCTGCTTGCTGTGCCATAATAGGGGAGATTAAGAATATGCTTATAAAAGCAATGAATAGTTTTTTCATGGTTGTTTTCAATAGAAATGGTTGAGTGTTTAAATTTAACGAAAATCTTTATGATTGAAAGTTGCTTGCTTTTCTTCTTTCTCTAGACCTAAAATGAAAAATGCCCACAAAACAGATTTCGTTTCATGAGCATTCCTTGATTTATAAAACTGGTTTTTCTTATTTCAATACAATTTCCACCCGTCTATTAAGGGCTCTGCCTTCTTCGGTATTATTGATAGCAAGTGGAGATAATTGACCCACACCATGAGAGGATATTTGGGAAGTACTGATGCCATACTTGTTGGTCAAAGCAGACGCCACAGCTTTTGCCCTTTTTTCGGATAAAACTTGATTTTTGGCTAGTGAACCTACATTATCAGTATGGCCTACTATATAATACTTTTGATTAGTATTGGCTTTTAAGTACTCAGAAAGAGTTTCAATAATAGCATAAGATTCCTGAGTCAGATTGTCACTACCAAAGTCAAATAAGATGTTATGAAAGACCTCTTTTCCTTCGTTTTTTATTTTTTCTTCAATAGAGGCTGCCGAAACTTGACCTGTCTCCATGTCTTCCTTTTCTACTATGATGGCTTGCACAAAAATATTATCGGACAAACCTTCCCAAGAGGTCCTGTTGTAATGAATGAAAAGTGCTAAGGTGTAAATATTACCATCTCGCTTGCCTTTGGCTACAAAAAAAGCATCGTCGGAGTCTACGTTTTTAGCTTGAGAAGATAAAGAGAACCTAAAGTAACTTTTAGGTTTGATGTACTCATATTCGGTGATAACCCTTTGTTCTCCAAACATCGGATAGACTGTTTGAATTTTGTAAGAACCTGAAATGTTTTTTCTACCAAATGCGGAATGAATAATTTCGAAGTCTGCATTCTTTAAAGCTTGTTCGTAGTTTCTCTGAACTTCTAGCACGGTAGCTCGCTGACTATTCTCTATCCCATAAATAATGCTTGTAACTTTTCCCTCTTCGGTGAGTTCTTTAGGTGAACCGTTATTTGATGTGATTTTAGAAATAGGAAAAGTGACCGAGTTAAACTTGGTTTCATTATAAGCTACTATGCAGCTGTTTTTGTACTTTTCTAGTAGAGGGTGATTGACGGAACCTGTTACATCTGGGCAAATGGTTCGTTCTTGTGAAACGGCAATGAAAGAAATTAGTGTGAATAGTAATGATAGTGTTTTTCTCAATAAGTTGTTTTAAAGGTAAATGTATTTATTTGATGTTTCCAATATGCAATATAAATGCGAGATATAATAGGAGTGTGTGTTTAACGAAATGTTAAAATGTAACCGCTTAATAATGTTATAGCTTTGCATAGCTATAAGGATTTTACAGTTTCTAGTACATAAAGTAGGGACTCTTAGTCCTGTCAGTTCGAGACAGTTGTGAGCAGTCTAAACAAGGCAAACTCCGAAGGATTCCTAATTATCTACTAAGCGGTGGTATTTTTATTGACTTAAAACTGGTAGGTTGCGGATACGAAAGAATAGATGCTAAGACTCATCTAAAAATAAGGAAGAATGGATTTTATAACCATAGATTTTGAGACTGCAACAGCACAAAGAGATAGCCCTTGTGAAATAGGACTGACCTTTGTTGAAAATTTTAAAATTGTGGATAGTAAATCTTGGCTAATCAAACCGTTATATGAAGAATTTAATTCTTTCAATATTTCAATTCATGGAATTAGACCAAGAGATGTTGCTGATAAACCAGAATTTGACGTGTTATGGAACGAAATCAAACCCTTGATTGAGAATAAGTTCCTGATTGCCCATAATGCGGGTTTTGACTTTAGTGTTTTAAGAAAAACGCTTGAAACATATAACTTACCTTTTCCCGAATTAGAATACTCTTGTAGTTATATTTTTTCTAAAAAAGTTTGGTTCGGGTTGCCAGCATATGATTTGAAAACCTTGTGCAATCATAATGGTATTTCATTTAATCACCACAGAGCAGAAGCAGATAGTAGAGCAACCGCCGAACTTGTGATAAAGGCTTTCAAGAAAAATGGAGTTACTTCTAAAGATGACTTTCCTGAAAAGCTGAGAACTCAAATTGGAAAATTATACATTGGAGGCTATAAACCTTCTGGGACTAAAAAATATATCCGCCCAAAGGTTTAGCTAAAATAGTCGGTGACTTAGAGAAGCGTACGTCATAAGGTGTCTTTTATGGGATAATAGTTCGGCTTTAAGGAATTAATAGTATCATTTTAATCAGATTTGGCAGTTAAGGATAAGTAATAAACAATGTGGCTAAAAATGTTTTAGTAGTTTTGTCTTAATATTTTAGTTGTTTAACAATACTTCATCAAAACAAAAATGAGTACAGAAAAAAAAGTATGGTTTATCACAGGTGTATCTTCCGGATTAGGTAAACAATTAGCCAAAGAGGTTTTATCACAAGGGCAAATAGTGGTAGGGACTTTTAGAAAACAAGCCCAAGTAGATGCCTTTACCAATGAAAACCCAGGTAACTCTTTTGGAGTACTTATAGATGTAGCTTCTACACAAATGATTATTGACGGTATCAAAACCGTTTTTGATAAATTCGGGAAGATTGATGTAGTTGTTAATAATGCTGGTTATGGTATTATGGGAAGCATTGAAGAAATTTCTGACGAAGAAGTTAGAAGACAATTTGAGGTAAACGTTTTTGGTGTTTTAACTACTATTAGAGCAGTATTGCCAGAAATGCGTAAGCAGCGTTCTGGGCATATTATAAATGTAACTTCTATTGCGGGTCGTATCGGTTCTCAAGGTTTAGGAATTTACAACGGGTCTAAATTTGCTTTAGAAGGTATTGGCGAAGCTTTAGCTGCAGAATTAAAGCCACTTAATATCAAAGTAACGAATGTAGAGCCAGGTCCATTTAGAACGGAGTGGGCAGGTAGTTCGGCGGCTTATGATAACACCAAAATTGACGATTATGAAAGCACGGTAGGTGAGCGTATCAGAGGTTTGCAAGGCTTAAATGGCAACCAGCCAGGTGACCCTGCAAAAGCGGCAGATGCTATTTACAAATTAGCACAGCTAGAAGAAGCTCCTGTGCATTTGCCTTTAGGTAAAATAGCGTATGACGTTTTCGGAAAAGTAAACCAGGGACTTATAGCTGAGCTAGCTAAGTTTGAAAGTTTAGGAAAGCCTTGTGATTTCGAATAAGCTTTTTTTAAAATTTACGAATAGGCTGTCTCAAAAGGACAGCCTACTTTTGTGCCTAAACTCGGCTACGGTTCTTCTTTGGGGTTTAACTTATTCTTTGCAATTATCCTCATATAGTCTATTTACTGGCTTTTAAAAGGGAGATAATAGGACGATTGCAAAGAACTTCCCAGTTTGAAATCAAGACACTTGGGAACTTTGAACTTTACTTGGCCAGACCTTCCTTAATGTATTCGGAGTTTATTTATCGCTTGTATTTGCCCCAGTTCAACTTTGAAATAGTGGAGGTATAGAAGTATTACTTTACCATATACCATTTTTGAATTTCTCATTGTCTACTTTTTCTTATTACCCGATTTAGTCTTTACTATTATCACGCCGTTAGGTGCATTGTATTTATCTGAAGCCGCTTTGTCTTTTAAAACATCTATGCTGGCAATATTGTCTGGGTCTACTTTTTTCAATGTAGCTTTATCAACCTTTTTTCCGTCTATAATTATCATAGGGTCTGCCTTATCAAAACTCAATTTCACATCTTTTGAATCCTTTACCCTGATTTTAACTTCATGATCAGGATTTGTATTTTTTGTTTTAATAAAAATTACACCGTTCGGGGCATTATATTCGTCCAAAGCCTTTTTGCCCTTAACCACATTGACAGATTCTATTTTGTTTTGGTCTAATAGGTCTAGAATGTCATGGTCGTACTTTTTACCGTCAATATAAATATCAGGTTTGGGACCATCTTTAACTTCCACTTTTAAATTGGAATCTTGTGCTAAAGCAGTGGTCAATGTGAAACTAAAAAGGCAAAGGGCTAAGAGTAACTTTTTCATAATTGTATTATTAAATGATTGTAAATTCTGCTTATTCTGGATTGTTGTAAATGATTACTAATTCGTCTTCGTAAATAATATTCTTTTTAGAAGGTATGATTTCAGGTTCTGAGAGCATGGCTAGAGCCTCTTTCAGCGTAGCTTCTTTCTTTTCATAAGCTAGCTTTTCTTGTCTAGCATTATGGATAAAGAAAACAGCCAAGAATAAGATAGAAGCTGCGGCAGCAAACATTCCTATTCTAAATGGTATTCTTTTTTTAGAAATGGATGCCCATATTTTCTCCTTCAGTGCTGGCGTGGGTTCCTTTCTTTTTTGTTTTGCGTATTGAAACCATGCCGACATTTCGGTGTCAACATCTGATGTGTTTTCAAGGAGAAATTGCTCTTCTTTCAAAGTGGTTTCTCCTGCCTTATATTTTTCTATTAATTTTTCAATGTCCATAATCCTCCATTTTTTTTAGGCTTGCCGCTACCTCTTTTCTAGCTCGTGAAAGCAGCACACGCACATGCTCTAACTTAAGTCCTGTAGCTTCCGCAATCTCTTTAAACTCCAAACCATCAATATCACGCATAGTCATGATGTCTCTTTGCTGCTCAGGCAGCTGCTTTAGTATTTTTTCTACGATGCTTGTGAGCTCATTCCATTCAAATTCCTCTTGCCCAGTGGCGGCGTGCAAATTATTAAGTTCTAAATCAGACGATACTAATTTTGGTCCTTTTCGCTTTAAAATGTCGAGGCAATAATTGCGAGCGGTCATGAAAACAAAACCGGTAAGATTAGGGTGATTTTCAATTTGCTTACGCTTGTCCCAGAGTTTAATCATAATCTCTTGGGTGGCATCTTGAGCGGTGGTGCTATTTCCTAGCAACCTATTTACCATTGGAAATATCCGTTCTGATAATGAAAGTACCCTATTTTTAAAATCGTTTGTTTTCATCTTATACTTACATAACGAGAAACGGATTTTGGCATAACAAGAAAGTGAAATTTTATTTATTAAGGTTGATTTACAGTATGCAGATAGGTATTTACTGTGCTAGGACTTGCGGTAGAGGCAAGCATTTTTTACAAAACATCTAACTTAGGTCGAGACTTATATAACTGATATCTAAAGAGGTGGTATTCTAGTCTTAGATACTTTCTGATTCTGACATAAAATACCCAACTTGTAGGACTTTCAACCATTTCTAAATTATACCATATTGATGATTCTTCGTCTTAATAAACTCCTTGTTTTGTTTTGCTTATTTAGCTGTGTATTGACTTCACAAGGTCAGACCCATAATGCTTCGCACGAAACTGTTTTAATTACTTCTGAAGATGGTGCTACCGAAGTGAGTGCTAATAAAAAAGGCAAATTACATTTAAATGTTTCACCAGAGGATGTACGAAAATTTAAAGCTCTAGGAACAGTGCAATACAGTGATTTTGGAGCCAAAGGAAACGGTGAAACCGACGACATCAACGCTATTGCTGCTACACATGCCTTTGCTAACCAAGAAGGACTTTTAGTGAAAGCAGACCAAGGTGCCACGTATTACATTAGCGGTGTAAAACGAACTGCCATTATACAAACAGATACTGATTTTGGAACAGCAAAATTCATCATTGATGATACGGACGTGGAAGACCGCAATACGGCTATTTTTAAGGTGAGTTCAAATCTTGAACCAGTGAAACTAGATGGTATTAATTCTTTAAAAAGAAATCAGTCAAAAATAAATGTTTCATTGCCACAAAGCAGTCTCATTACAGTTAATAACGCTCATGTGAAGCATTATATACGTTATGGATTAAACCAAAATAATGGAGCAGACCAAACGGATATCTTTCTGGTAGACAAAAACGGAAATGTAGATATGGACGCTCCCATTATATGGGATTTTGACAAAATTACAGAAATGACGGCTTTGCCAATAGACGATAAAATCTTAAACATCAGTGGAGGTCATTTCACTACAATAGCCAATGATGAGGAGTCAAAATACAATTATTACTCCCGAAATATATCAATAAAACGCTCTAATGTAGTGGTAGATGGATTGGAGCATCGAGTGAGAGGGGAAGGAAACCATGGAGCACCATATAGCGGATTTATCTCGATTACCGACTGCTGCTTTGTTACGGTCAAAAACACCATTTTGACAGGACATAAGACCTTTAGTACCATTGGCACGGCAGGCAAACCTGTAACCATGGGGACATATGACATTTTGATAGGGCGAGCACTTAATGTTACTTTTTTAAACTGTAGCCAGACAAATGATATTAACGACCGCACCTATTGGGGAATCATGGGTTCTAATTATTGTAAAAATTTATTATTCGATAATTGTACTTTTTCACGTTTTGACGCTCATAAGGGCGTAGCCAATGCCACCATCAGAAACTCTACATTAGGTCACATGGGAATTAACGCCATTGGCAGCGGAACTTTTACGGTGGAAAATAGCACAATACAAGGTTGGAGTCTTATAAACTTACGTTCTGATTATGGGAGTACTTGGCAAGGTGAGTTAATAATTCGCGATTGTATTTTCAAACCAAGAGAGGGCACAGGAAATAACATCAGTTTGATAGGAGGGGCTTATTCGGGACAGCATGATTTTGGGTATACCTGTTACATGCCAGAAAAAATAACCATTGAAAACCTTAAAATAGACGACTCAGCTGCTTCTGCAGATTATAATGGACCCGCTATTTTTACAAATTTCAACAAAGAAATGACTGAAGAAAGCTACATTCAGGCTTTTCCATATGTCATCACCAAAAAAGTAACTCTCAATAATGTTACCACCACCAGTGGCAAAGCTTTGAGAGTGAGTGATAATGTGTTTATGTTTAGGGATGTGGTGGTGGAGGGGGAGTAGTTATAATCCATAGAAGAGAGATTCTCGAGAGGTGACCCTGTCGAGAATCTCAATACACTTCGAGTTCGAGAAAGAACCCCTTAAATCTTAATAAAATTAACCTTTAAGGTTTTCTCTATTTGGTTAATGACTTTCATTTCGTATTTGTCTACAAAACAAATGGAGATACCTCTTTTTCCTGCTCTTGCGGTTCTACCACTTCTGTGGGTATAGGCTTCTATTTGTTCTGGTAATTGATAGTGAATTACAAAGGCCACGTCTTCTACATCAACTCCACGGGCAGAAATATCCGTAGCTACCAAGACTTTGATTCTGCCTTTGATAAAAGCTCTCATTACTTTATCCCGGTCACGCTGACCTAGGTCTCCATGAAGTGCATCTGCTGAAATGTGTTTACCCATAAGTTTTCGTGCTACCACCTCAGTATCTGCTCTTGTTCTGCAAAACACAATGCCTTTAGCAGAACCTTGAGATTTTAAAAACTCATATACGTAGTCAAACTTTTGACTCTGTTCACAGATAAAAAACTGGTGTTCAATTTTAGTATTGATCTCCACATTTTTACTAACCGAAATTCGGTGTAAGCCAGGGTTCATAAATCTTGTAATAAGGCTTTGCAATGCCACAGGAATAGTTGCCGAAAATAGCCACTTTGCGGAGTTCCTATGAATAGTGTCCATGACTCTTTCTAGCTCATCTTTAAAGCCCATGCTTAACATTTCATCGGCTTCATCTAAAACTATGGTTTTAACCTCGCTCAGGTCTATCGCTCCTCTATCTATCAAATCTAGCAACCTACCTGGTGTGGCCACTACAATTTGGGTGGGACGTTTAAGGTTTGCTATTTGTATCTCTATCTTTTCACCACCATAAATAGCCTCTGTAAATACTTTTGGGCCATATTTTGTCAATTTGAATAATTGCTTAGCAATTTGTTGACATAACTCTCTTGTTGGGGCTAGTACCAATCCTTGGATTTGTTTTTTATCCTCCGATACAAGGTGTAAAAGCGGCAAACCGAATGCAATAGTTTTTCCTGTTCCGGTAGGAGCTTGACCTATTAAATCTCCTTTATTTGCCAATAAATAAGGAATTGCCTTTTGTTGTATCTCTGACGGTTTTTGGATTTTCAAATCGCCCAAAGCCTTGATAAAAGACGCAGCAACACCCAATTGTTTAAAACTCTCCACTTCCAATGTATTTTTTTGAAACGCAAAGGTAGGGATAAAGGGGTGTATTGTCAGTACTTGCTTTCGAACTCCTACTTTTTATCATAAGTGCTGAAGGATTTGCTTTAAGTATGCTTTAAATCAGCTGTTTATTTTTTTAGGGCTGTGCTTTAAAGACTTATAGCTATGAAAAAGAGTGTTCTCTTTTCTAGTGAGTTACTTATATTAACTCTTTCCGTTACCAGAATTCCCGAAATTGACAATTTGAAATCGGAAATATAACTAAGCTTCAAAATGTTTTTTTACCAAAGCAATCTTTTGATTGTCAGTCATTTTATCTGCCGCTAATACATCAATTTTTATCTCCTTAAAATGTAAGTCCTTGTTAAGATAATTGTGAAGTTCTACCTTAGCATTGGTAGGGCCAAAAAGAAGTACATGATTATATTTCAATATCTCAGCCGAAATTTCTTTGTAAAAAGCACCTATCATTTGTTGCCTTTTATTGTGCATGAGATTCTCACTTTTTTGTTTGGCTTCATCTTGCATCTCAAAATCAAAATCCGAGTTGATGATTTTTATTTCTTCTTTTAAATTGATTAAATGTGCTGCGGAATGGTCCATCCAGATGCCTAAAATTTTTCTCGTATTCATTGTATTATTTGTTTAGTTCAAAATGAAAATGACGTCTTCTCTTAATTTCAGTTCTGTGGACGGGCCTCAGTGCTAGTCGCTAGGGGTTTTGATGACTCTACCGTCTTCCATGGTAATTATTCTGTGCGTGTTTGCTGCGAAATCAGGGTCATGTGTAACTATCAATAAAGACTGCTGATACTCTTCTGCCAGTTCCTTGAAAATGTCAAAAACCACATCGCCATTCTTTTTGTCTAAGTTACCGGTGGGTTCATCGCCCATAATAATTAAAGGTTCGTTTATAAGTGCTCGTGCTATAGCTACTCGCTGTTTTTGCCCTCCGCTTATTTGGTTTGGGTATTTTAAAGCTTCTTTTTCTATTCCTAGAATTCTCAATTTTTCATAAGCATGATGCTCTACTTCTTTTGGTGTCAGCTTACCTAGTTTTAAACCTGGTAGCATTACATTTTGAAGGTTATTAAATTCACTAAGTAAATAATGAAATTGGAAAACGAAACCTATCTTTTCATTTCTAACTTTTGCTAACTCTTCATCAATTTTATTTGTCATAGAAACCCCATCCAAGAATAACTCACCTTCATAGCTAGTATCCATGGTAGATAAGATATAAAGTAAGGTAGATTTTCCACATCCAGATTTCCCCATGACAGACACAAATTCCCCTGCACGGATAGCGAAACTAACATCATTGAGTACCTGCACGGTAATGGGGTCATGAAATGACTTACAAATATCTACAGCTTCTATTATTTTCTTTTTCTCCATGTTTATTTACCTCTTATGATATCCACAGGGTCTACTTTACTTGCTTTTTTAGACGGAAAGTAACCCGCCAAATAGGTGGTAATGATAGAAAATGCTGCACCTATTACATAAAACATTGGATTATAGTTTATTGGGTAGGTTTTGACCGCAGGCATAGAGGCGTTATTAAAAGGAATAATACCAATCAATGCTGAAAAACCTAAACCAAAAATCAAGCCCAGTATACCACCGACTAAGCCAATGGTTAGAGCAATAGTTAAGAAAATGGCATTGACATCTTTCCCAGAAAAACCAGTTGCCTTCAGTATCGCAATAGAATCCATTTTCTCATAT
This sequence comes from uncultured Arcticibacterium sp., assembly GCF_964021845.1. NCBI lineage: Bacteria > Pseudomonadati > Bacteroidota > Cytophagia > Cytophagales > Leadbetterellaceae > Arcticibacterium > uncultured Arcticibacterium sp. The sequence goes on from NZ_CAXHZC010000001.1 coordinate 623,927, forward strand.
ATCATCATGTTCAATATATTGAAAATACCAAAACCTGAAACAATGAGTAAGGTAATTCCCACGGCATAAGAAATAAGTGTTCGTACGGAGCTTCCTGTTTCAAATTGGGCATTGGCAGTTTGTATATCAATGGCTTCTGTATCAAATAGCTCGTGGTATGTTTTTGCCAATGCGGGAGCCATGGCTATATCCTTTACCTTGACTTGAATATCCGTAACGTAGCTGGCTGGTTTACTAAGCATCTTCTGCGTGGTGGCCAGTGTGGTATAGCTTTGAACTTTATCGAGCTCATCCATTCCAGATTGAAAAAAGCCAACCACTTTTAAAGTGAAACGGGTGCCATTGCTTGTGGTAATTTGAATGTTGTCACCCAGCTGAGCTAGCATTTTGTCGGCGGCACCTTTTCCTAAAATGATACTGTTAGGTGTGTTTTTAAGGTCTATAGTTTTCCCTTCTACCACGTAATCTTTAAAACTGAAAAGCCTACTTTCTTCTTCCACATCTATTCCGTTTATAACACCAGTAAGGTTAATATCTCCTATATTATAAAAAACAGGCATGGTAGTTTTAGGAGCTACGCCACGTACGTTTTTGTCATTTTTCAATGCCTTTATAATGGCATCACTATTCCGAATATCTAAAAGCTCATTTTTGGGCTTTATATGTCGTACAAAATGATAGGACTCAGGAAACTGGCTAGAGCGAGCTATCGGTTGTATTTTAGAAGGTAAAATTTCATTATATAGCCTTACATGTGGTGTCCGGTTTAAAATTAGACTATCTAGCAAATCATTTAAACCACCCATAAAACTTAGCAATGCAATAAACATGGCAATACTGAAGGTTACTCCAAAAGCGGCTACCATGGTTTGTTTTAGGCGTGCTAGTAGCAAAGCCAATGAAATCTCGGTGATGAGTTTTAGTTTCATTGCTCAGGAAGAACGAGTTCTTCGTTTAAACCTATTCCTGATAAAACTTCTACCATCTGATAGTCTTTTAGACCCGTTTTTACGGTTACCTTTTCACCAGATTTATTTACCACTGTAGAATCGTTTAGTAGATAATTTCTTGGGATTAGCAGAGCATCTTTTTTGGTGCTAATCACCACATTGGCTTCAAAAGAAATATTAGGATAAAGTACAGCAGGTGCTTTTACAAATTCAGCTTCGATGGTAAAAGTTTTACTCTGCAAATTCATGATGGGGTTAATCTTAGAAACCACCGCATTAAAAACAGAATCTTGATAGCTATTTAATACCACCATCACGGGCATCCCTAATTTTACCGTTACTATGTCATATTCATCAATTTGCATCTCTAGTACATACTTTTCACCATCACCTACAATGGCAAATGGAACCTGTGGACTCAGAAATTCCCCTTTTTCTATGTTTAGTTGATAAACTCTACCTTTTACTTTACTCTTAACTAAGTAGTCACTATTACTTTTATTACTTATCAAAAGGTTATTTTTGGCTTGCTTAGAAAGGTAGGTTAATTGTCTATCTAGTTCGCTGAGTTTTTCCTGTGCAGATTTGAAATTTGCCTTAGCACTCTGGTAAGCCAGTTCTTTTTGTTCCAGCGTTATTTTACTGCCTATGTTTTGTTTCCACAAATTCTTTTGCCTTTCCAAATTAATAGAATCGCTCTTCATTTCGCTTTTGGTCAAATTGAGGTAAGACCTGGCCTTCTCTAATTTTCCACGATTAATATTTAGAGCATTGAATTCATTTGTGAGGCGTAGGTTTTCTGTTCTCAGTTTTTGAGTTTCATCCAAAATAGATAGTAAAGGCGAACCGATTTCTACTTCGGCACCCTCATCTACAAAAACATCATTGACAATGCCGCTTACGGTAGCATAAGCTTGGTACTGATTTTTACTTTTTAAAACGCCAGATGCGTAAACTGACTCAGTAATATCTTGAGTTACGGGCTTCATAGTTTCTTGGTCAGATTGGCAAGCCGCCAAAAGAATGAATAGAAACAGTGACGAGTATGTTACGTTATTCTGCAAAGACTAATTCTTTAATGTGAATATGGAAGATAGTCATTTAAACTATGATTGAATGAAACCTTGCAGGCTAAAGAAGCTTCTTTGATTATAATCATATTTTTCTCGATTTTTTTATGACCAAACGTAGTCTTTAAGCTGCCGACCTAAAATTTCAATGAGCCTATCTCGTTTCAATCAATGACCGCATTAAACCGTAAACGAAATGACTTATATAATCCAGTTGTTGTCAGAATAGCATTGTTTTATTTAAGCCTAGGGAATATTCAATAGCTTATAATAGTGTACAATTAATCAAACTTTCCTTTCAAACCTCAGCATCTGTAGATTTCCAAATTCTATTAATAATTATTAACATTCTTAGTAAATTATAACAAGTCTTTTAGACCTACTTTTGTATCTGAAATTGGCTTGTTATTCCTTATTTATTTGGCGAACTTTGCGGCCAAATGGACTGTTGAGAACTAGTAAAACCGTCAATTACTAATAAATAAGAGAATGACTGAAGAAAACGTAGAAGTTTTAATATTGGGCTCAGGCCCTGCGGGATATACCGCTGCTATTTATGCTGGAAGAGCTGGACTTAAGCCTGTAATGTACCAAGGTGGGCAGCCTGGTGGGCAATTAACCATTACAAATGATGTAGAAAACTATCCGGGTTATCCTGATGGTGTTCAAGGTCCTGCAATGATGGAGGAGTTTAGAAAGCAGGCAGAAAGATTTGGTTTAGATAATCGTTATGGTATGGCTACTTCCGTAGATTTTACTACACCATTAGCTCATAAAGTAGTTATAGACGAAAATAAAGTTATTATAGCCAAAGCTGTCATTATAGCCACCGGAGCATCTGCCAAGTGGTTAGGTTTAGAGTCTGAAGATAGATTAAACGGAAGTGGTGTTTCTGCTTGTGCTGTTTGTGATGGTTTCTTTTATAGAGGTCATGAAGTAGTGGTAGTAGGAGCAGGAGATACAGCATGTGAGGAAGCTCATTATCTTTCTAAGCTTTGTAAAAAAGTTACCATGTTAGTAAGACGTGACGAATTTAGAGCTTCTACCATTATGCAGAAGAGAGTGGAAAATACAGCTAACATTGAAGTATTGTTTAATACGTCAACTGTAGAGGTGCTTGGAGAAAAAGAAGTGGAAGGAGTTAAAGTAATAAATAATATTACGAAGGAAGAATCTGTTATTACTGCAACTGGATTTTTTGTGGCCATTGGTCATAAGCCAAACACAGATATCTTCAAAGGTTGGTTAAATCTGGATGAAACTGGCTATATTAATGCTGAAAAAGGTACATCGAAAACGAATATTGAAGGAGTTTTTGCTTCTGGAGATGCCATGGATAAGATTTACCGCCAAGCAGTAACAGCTGCAGGTACTGGCTGTATGGCCGCTTTAGATGCTGAAAGATATTTAGCTGCTCACGAATAAAATACTATGTTAAGAAGTTTTTTAGTTTTGGTTCTTCTGTGTGCTGTGCAAGTTTCCTTTGCTCAGAGAGAGCGTGGGAAAGTAATTAAAGCACCGAAAATTTTTCAGAAGAAAATGGAGACTACGGAAACTCCATCTAATGAATCTCAAACTCAAGACTTGAATAACACTTTTCAAGATGAGGTAGATTTTCAATTTGAAGAAGAACCAAAACTAAGATTCTCAAATTCATTTGAGAAAAAAGAAGTTCAATACAATGCCCCTTCCAATTTTCCTGGCTCAGAATCTATGAGTGGTGGAATGGTAGAGATTGAACCTTTAAAAAAGCTAAACGAAAACATTCATGAAGACCCAAATACTTTAGATGAGGGTGAACTCATGATTGTGGAAATTGAAGACGGTGCGAGGTTTCCGGGAACCGACGAAATGGTGAAAATAGCCAGTTACTTCTCTATCTGGGATAATACTTATGTCAATCCTTATGGTATAAACCCAAGAGACTTCAATGATGTTATTCCTATCAAACTTTATGATTTGACTAAAGGGAGATATTGGGCTCCGCCATTAGATGAATGTCCTGTAACATCTCATTTCAAATTTAGATGGGGAAGGTGGCACAGAGGTACAGATATTGACCTTGAAACGGGAGACCCTGTTTATGCTGCTTTTGATGGTGTAATAAGAATTTCATCTTACAGAGGTGCCTTAGGTAGAGCTGTGGTAATTCGCCATTACAATGGTTTAGAGACTGTTTATGGTCACATGTCAAAACTTAATTTCCCTGTGAATACAGTAGTTAAGGCAGGAGACGAAATAGGTAGAGGGGGAAATACTGGAAGAAGTTCTGGTTCTCATCTGCACTTTGAGACACGTTATGAAGGAACACCTTTTGACGCTGGTAATATATTTGACTTTCAAAGAGAAAATACACAGATAAGAATGCAGGAGTTTTTGATGACTGCAAAAATGTATAATTACCTGAGAGGAGGTTCGCCAAGAGTAGCTTTAGGTGATGTGGATGCATCGCAACATGAAGAAGAGCTAGACCCAACAATGGAAGTAGAAGGTGATGTTGGTGCAGACGACTTTGAGGATGATTTTGAAGAAGAAATTCCTGCGGAGGTAGTTCAGAAAGTATGGTACCGAGTAAAGCCGGGTGATAACCTGACCAAAATTGCACGTAACTTTAATGTAACCGTTGCTGAGATTTGCAGTCTGAACAAGATTAGCTCCTACAAAAAACTCTACGTAGGTATAAGATTAAGAGTAAAATAATTATGGCTGTAAAGTTAGATATTTTAGTAATGGCTGTTCATCCTGACGACGCCGAACTGGGTTGTAGCGGAACCATTGCAAAGCATATTTCTATGGGCTATAAGGTAGGTATCGTTGATTTTACACGTGGGGAATTAGGTACAAGAGGCTCTGCTGAAATTAGAGATGACGAAGCAGCGGCATCAGCCAAAGTGATGGGTTTGGCCGCAAGAAAGAATCTTCGCTTTAGAGATGGTTTCTTTAAGAATGACGAAGAGCATCAAATGAAGCTAATGCAGGTTATTCGAAAATATCAGCCAGAAATAGTTTTAGCAAACGGTATTTCTGACAGGCATCCAGACCATGGTAGGTCATCTGCTTTGGCTGTAGACGCGTGTTTTTATGCAGGACTAAGAATGGTGCCGACTTATAATGAAGATGGCTCCGCCCAAAAAGAGTGGCGACCAAAGCACCTTTATCACTATATTCAAGATAGGTACATTGAGCCTGATTTTGTAATTGATATTACTGACTTTTGGGATGTAAAAGACAAAGCCATAAGGGCTTTTGGTAGTCAGTTTTATGACCCAAACAGTGCCGATCCACAGAGTTATATTTCTTCTCCTGATTTCTTAGATTTTGTAGAAGCTAGAAGCAGAGAAATGGGCCATAAAATAGGCGTAAAATATGGGGAAGGTTTTACTTCGTATCAAACGCAAGGTGTTTCAGATCTTATGAAGCTATCCTAGGCTAGACAATTTTCGATTTTGACTTGTACTTAGGTGTTTGTTATGATTTTGGCATAATGGCCAAAATAACGCCAAACAGACAATAATGAACTTCTTTTTACGAGGGGTTTCATACCTCGCTTACTAACATATTGCTCTTACGGAGCATTCAAGACTATTCCAGAGATAGTCCGTTTATCATGACAGAATACTAGTAGATGTAATTAGCTCCAGTAGAGCGGAATGTTATTGGGATACATATTAGAGTTTAGACAGTTAGTCGCTAAGCTATTACCAATACTTCCCTTTATTAGTCCAGATTTTTTTTAGTCCTCTTCCTAGAATTATGAGATGATAGAAAAGTGTAGGAATTAATCCGAAATGCTTTTTTAAGACGATGAACCTATCTTTAAGAGACTTTTCAAGTTGCTGGTTTGAGACACCGCCTTCTAAATAATTTGCCAAAGGCTCGTTTAAAAAGAGCTGCTCCTTAGAAGCTTTAAAACTCTTTATTTCCCAATCTACATCTGCACTTAAATTATTTAAAATAAAGGTAGGGGCTATGCTGTTATGAACTAATAGTGACTGGTGGCAAACCAACATGCCAAATCGTAAATCTTGCCAGCTAATATCAGTCTTTAGTTTGTGAGGAGTGAGTTTTGACCGCAGGCCTCTGACTATGCCTTCATCATTGACAAATAGTGCATCGCCATATATTAAATCAGTATTCGAAGTAAGTTTAGAAAAGATGTTTTCCAGCGTATCACTACTGGCTATTTCATCACCAGCATTCATAAACCAAACAAAGTCTCCGTTGGCTAAACGGAGACCTTTGTTCATAGCATCATAAATGCCTTCATCTTTTTCAGAAGAAAATAGGTCGATGTGCTTTTCGTATTTATTACAAATAGCCTTTGTGCCGTCTTTAGAGTCTCCATCTATTATGATGTACTCAAAATCCTGAGAGGTTTGAGCCAGAACACTCATTATAGTACGTTCTAGTACCTTTTCGGCATTATAAGTAATAGTAATGATAGAAACTTTTGGCATTATTCACTTCGTTGTGCATCCACCACAGCCAGTGAAACCATGTTAACTATTTCTCTCACACTGGCACCCATTTGTAATATTTTTACAGGTTTTTTCAGTCCCATTACTATTGGTCCTATTTTCTCAATATCCGCAATTTCCTTTACCATGTTATAGGCAATGTTAGCAGAAGATAAATTAGGGAAAATGAAGGTGTTTGCACTTCCATCGGCCAAATCACTAAACGGATGATTAGTTTTTAATAACTCATGGTCAAATGCCAAGTGAGCTTGCATTTCACCATCTACTATCCAGTCAGGGTATTTTTTCTTAAGTTCTGCTACAGCAGCTCTCATACGCATAGGAGCAGGACCTTCTGCTACAGAACCAAAGTTAGAGTAGGTTAAGAAGGCTATTCTAGGAGTGATGTTAAACTTTCTTACTTCCTCTGCCGCTAATTCAGCTATTTCTACCAATTCTTCTACAGATGGGTCAAAATTAATAGTGGTGTCGGCTAAGAATAATGGACCAAAACGGCTCATTAAGATATACATACCAGAAACTTTCCTAAGACCTGCACGTTTTCCAATAATCTGAAGGGCTGGTCTGATGGTTTCAGGGTAGTTTCTTGTTTGACCGCCAATCATGGCATCAGCAGCACCATTTTTCAGCATCATAGCACCAAAATAGCTACGACGTTTCATAATTCCGTGAGCCTCGTCATGGGTGAAACCTTTTCTTTTTCTTAGTTCATAAAACTGATTTCCATAATCATCCAAGATTTTCGGGTTGGCTTGTGATGGGTCTAAAATCTCAACACCATTTAAATCAAGGCTATTAGTTTCAATAATCTGTTTGACAGTCTCCACGTTCCCGAGGAGTATCGGAATAGCAAGTTTTTCATTCATTACCTCCTGAGCTGCCTTTAGCACGTTCAGGTTTTCTGCATCCGCAAAAACCACCCTCTTTGGGTTCTGTTTAGCCTTATTATGAATGATTTTAAGAAGGCTATTATCTTGTCCTAATCTCTTTGAAAGTTCTAGTTCGTAGGCATCCCAGTCTGTAATATTGGCTTTAGCCACTCCAGAATCCATGGCAGCTTTTGCTACCGCAGGAGCTACCGAAGTAAGTAAACGTGGGTCTACAGGTTTTGGGATAATGTAATCTTTTCCAAAAGTCAGGTTATCCGTTCCGTAAGCAAGGTTTACCATTTCTGGTACTTGTTTTTTTGCCAAATCGGCTAGTGCATGAACTGCAGCTAGTTTCATGGCCTCATTTATCTCGCTTGATTTTACGTCCAAAGCTCCTCTGAAAATGTAAGGGAAACCTAGTACGTTATTAACTTGGTTTGGATAGTCAGACCTACCCGTGGCCATGATTATATCTTTTCTTACACTAGTGGCATCTTCATAAGTTATTTCTGGGTCAGGGTTTGCCATGGCAAAAACTATACAATCCTTAGCCATTGTTTTGACCATTTCCTTTTTCAATGTTCCACCTCTTGATAAACCAATGAATACATCCGCACCATCTATGGCCTGACTCAAAGTAGTTTCAGGAGCCATATTATCATTGACAAAGTCTGCTTTTTTACCAGAAAGGTTATCTCTATCTGGGTGAATAAGCCCTTTGCTATCAAACATAAAAACGTTCTCTTTTTTTGCTCCTAAAGAGACGTAAAGTTTGCTACATGAAATAGCGGAAGCACCAGCTCCATTCACTATAATTTTGACTTTTTCAATGTCTTTACCCACTATTTCTAAAGCATTTACCAAAGCAGCAGCAGAGATAATAGCCGTTCCATGCTGGTCATCATGCATCACAGGAATATTTAATTCCTTTTTAAGTCTTTCTTCTATTTCAAAGCAAGCTGGAGCAGAAATGTCTTCCAAATTGACCCCACCAAAAGTAGGCTCCATGATTTTGACAGTTCTTATAAATTCATCAACATCGGTAGTGTTTAATTCAATATCGAAAACATCGATATCTGCATATATTTTAAATAAAAGGCCTTTACCTTCCATTACCGGTTTACTAGCCTCTGGTCCAATATCTCCTAAGCCTAAAACGGCAGTTCCATTACTAATTACCGCTACTAAATTGCCTTTGGCAGTATATTTATAAACGTCGTCTTTATTCTCAGCAATAGCCAAACACGGTACTGCCACACCTGGTGAATATGCCAGCGAGAGGTCTCTTTGGTTGGCGTATTCCTTTGTAGGTATAACTTCAATTTTACCCGGTCTGCCTTTTGAATGATATAAAAGAGCTTCTTTGTTTAAGTTTTGATTTTTGTCCATTGTTTCAAAAGATGAATTTGGCAGCAATTTAGACATTCAAATTTCCTTTTCTCAATAGAGTATCAAAAAATGATTCAATTTGAATTTTATGAGATTGAATCGGCTAATTGATAGGGGTACTTTTTGAAAAGCGAACTCCCTTAAAATTGAAAAATATTGTTCAAATACAGAGGTGGATAACAATCTTATTATTAAAGAGTATGATAGACTTACTTGTCAATTATTTACTTAAATCTATTGGCGGCCTCTTTTGCCCATTTTTTAGGTCTTTCGCCAAAACACTCCGCAATGGCGTCTACCCCAATGATGGTTCCTTTTGCCAAACGACCAAGCAATGCTATAGGAACATTAGTGTTGGTGTTTGCTGATTTTACATAAGCATTTTCAAAGGTGTCTATTCCTAAATCGTCATGTATAGCCTCTATAAAATCCTTAGAAAGAAGTTTTTCTACAATTGGAGCATTAACAGCTTCAATTTTTGGAGCGTCTAAAACAGAATCTATCATCATGTTGGCTATTTGCGAATTTTCTTTTAATTCAATATGCCATCCTTCTGAAGTCAGTTCAAACGCAGGGTTATTTGCCAATTCTAAGTTCATTACTCCAGCTTTAGCTAGAGCTATCATTTGCTGTATACTTTCTACAGGAGGACCATAGGAGTATCTTTTAGTACTTTCATCTAGCGTAATAATATCCGCAAAGACCTTAATAGAGCATTCATTAAACGATAACTGTGCATAGACAGATGGTTGACAAAATCGCCAAACCTGCCCTATACAATAGTCTAAACTTATCGCTGTTTTACCTGTTGCCATATCTACAAAATCTCGCATCATTTTAACCGCAGGCTGCTTTTGGGAAAGTAATGCAGGATGTTCTGTTTTTTGGTCAAGGAGCCATTGTTTTATTAGATGCTCGGTTTGATTTAAACTTAAGTTTTCTGTTAAATAAGCATCAGGGAGTTTATGATATATCGTCGCGGCAATGGACGCAAAAGCCTCAATCAAAAACAATGTATTTTCTGCACTCCTTTGGCTATCCTTGTTGCCAATTTTAATTTCAAACTCAGATAAATCTTCCTCCGAAGGTTTAAACCATGTATCTATTATTCCGTTTAGGGGTTTTGGGGCGGGTGGTAGGCCATCTAATGAAAAAGGAATTAGCATACCAGTGATAACATCAGAGCTTTTGAAATGGCATGCTCTAGTTTTTTCATCGTCTATAATGAAGTTGCCAAACTTCAGGGCAATACCTCTAGCTACATCTATCATAGCTAAACCAAAACCACGAATACCAATTTTGCTTTTAGAATTAAGTTGAGAGTGATTTAAGTAATCATAGATAGGGTAGGGTGTTTTAAAAAGTTTGAGCGTAGGGTTAAATGATGTGAAATGCTCCCACTCTTGCATCTGTTTGTCGAGTTTTGTGGGCTGATGCCCAATGGTGAGAAGAACCTCGTTTACATTATTATAACAGTTTTTATTGGTACGAATACAAATTTGCCCATTGTCTTTGACTTCTATATCTTCTGCTTGTTCTGTCAATAAGCTTATTTTTCTTTGTTCTAAAAGAGGCATTGAGATTGACTTAAAGCGTTCACTTAAATATTGACCTATTTTAGTCCTAGGCGGATAATAGTCAGGTTTTTCACTTGAGGTTTTTTGGTAGTCTTCGTTTAACCAATCGTGAAATGAAGGGAAAGACGGAATCTTTATAGTATCTAATTTTATGGCCTTCCGCATTTCCAGCGTTAAGACTCTTTCAGATACGTTCATCCAGTTAGACTTAGCTTGATTAAGGTCATAAACCTGTCCATTTCCGAAATTACCAGTTTCTTCAAAAAGCAAAATTTGAACGTTAACTAAAGTATGAAGTGCTTTTATGAAACTTTCTAAAGCATAAAGCCCTCTGGGCCCCATACCTATAATTCCCAAAACTTTGGTTTGCATAATTCGCTCTTAGTTATAAAGTATTCACAAAGATTATTTAAAATGAAAATACGAATTTCAAGCAAGAAAGATGCAGGTGCTGAAAACAATTTTCTGGACAATATGGCAAGCTTATGGTTTACTATAAATCAGCATTTTTAAAAGGCCTAAAGCTGCTATAATAATCAGAAACATAGAAGGGAAACCTCCCAACACAGATAAAATTCTGATGCCATCTATTCCGGCATATGTTAGCATAATATACGAAACGGTACCAATAAGCACTCCCCAAATTACTTTTATCCAGATGGCGGCCTCAGGGCTAGTAGGGTGAATGTCTTTTGAACTAAGGGCACTCATGGCCGATACATTAGAATCTGCGGCGGTAATAAACGCAATAAATAGCATGGCGAGAGCAAATAGGCTCATCACATTGCCATAAGAAAGTTTAGAAAACATGGCATACATGGCATTTCCTTCTCCAAACGCTGTCATATACTGGAATAGCTCTCCGTTCCCTAAAATATCAAAATGAAGAGTAGTACCTCCAAAAATACTCATCCAGATAATGGCGAATAAGGACGGGAAGAGAAGATTGAAATTGATGAAATCTCTTACAGTATAGCCTATAGCCAATCTACCTAGGAAAAGTGAAGTAATAGGTGCCCAAGCATACCAGTTAGCCAAATAATAGTTGGTCCAGCTATCATACCATTCTTTTTGAATTCCTGAATTAATATTAAGACTCCTTGGTAAAAAATTGACTACATAATCTTTTGCACCATTTAAGGCGGTAGTTATAATTTCCTTAGAAGGTCCAAGAATAAAAACAAAAAAGGCCAGTCCTATAAAAATGCTAATGTTGATATTGGAGAAAAACCTAATGCCTTTTGTCAATCCAGTAGCCGACGAAATAATGAAAGTACACACTATCACCACGCATACCATGAGCATAAGATTGGAAGAGCTGCTAATACCAAAATTAGTTTCTAAACCACCTAAGATAGCTAGCAAGCCCCCACCTAAAGAAGCCGACATGCCTAATATGAGAGCGTACAGGCAAATGATATCAGCTATGTCGCCAATTTTACCATGAGCATTTTCTTTCAATAAGGGGTACATCATACTTCCAATACTGAAGGGCTGTTTGAGGTTATAGTAGGCATGTGCAAATGCTAGGCCTGCCACAGTGTAAATTCCATAAGGTGTAAAGCTCCAATGCATGAATAAAGTTGACATAGAAAAAGCAACGGCCTCTTTTGAACCTACGGTCAAATTTAAACCATCAGTTTGACTGTTTAAATGGTAAAGTGGCTCAGCACATGCCCAAAATATTAAAGCAGATGCGGTGGTGGTACAAATGGCTATTGCAAACCAGGTGTGTTTACTCAGTGTAGGCTTTGCTTCTTTACCTCCAAACCTAGTTTTTCCAATAGGAGAGAAGTATATGGCTAAAATTAAAAGCAAAAAGAGGAAACTACTCCATGTAAAGAGCCAGCCAAAATGTGTTAAAATCCACGAGTTGGCACTTTTGACCATATTTAGAAACTCTTCTGGTGCATAAATGCCATAAGCCACCGTAAGCAGAAGCACTATTAATGGAGGGAAAAAGACAGGTTTGTTTAGGCTTTTTTGGTTCACTTGCATTGGAATTCAAGTTCCAAAAACTTATTGGGAATACAAATGTTTAGCTCCTAATCATGAGCCTAGGGAAGCAAAGTCAAAATTACAACGCAGTTTAGGGCGTATCTCACAAGTTTAACTTGAATTTAGCCGCCTCCCCCCCGTATAATTCAAGCGTGAATATTTTTTCAAACAATTTAATGGCTAAAATCTCGGAAAAATTGTACAATACAAAGATTTAGTTAAATCAAGTTTTGAACGAATAGTACTAATTAAATGATGATAGTATGTGCGAAAGGCAAAAAAAACTCATAGAATTTCAAAAGTTTCAATGAAAATTGAAAAAAAAGCAAAAAAAAATAAAAATAATTTCAAGCTTCTTTTTAGAAGAAAAGTGCCTTCTATTCTCTTGAATGAGGCTTTTTGCGTTTTTATAGTCTTTAGCTTATATAATTTGGTAACGATTTCTTTAAATTACCTTTATGATTCTGAACTAATAATGAGATAATTAGTTCTACATTTGTATTCGGCTCGTTAATCAACACTGATTAAGCGAGACCAATTTTTTAATTTTTTTAATATTTTTTTATGAACATTTTTGTAGCAAAATTAAACTACGATACTCAAGAGGCTGACTTAGAAAGCTCTTTTGCTGAATTCGGTGCTGTAGATTCAGCTAAGATTATCATGGACAAGTTCACTGGCCGTTCGAAAGGATTCGGTTTTGTGGAAATGCCTAACGACGACGAAGCTCAAAACGCTATCAACGCGTTGAACGACACCGAAATGGACGGTCGTACTATCGTAGTGAAGAAAGCTGAACCAAGAGAAAGCAGAGACAGCCGTGGCGGTGGAAACCGTGGTGGTGGTTTCAACAGTAGATATTAATATATATCGTGTGTAATCACAGAAAAGCTCCTGCATTTGCAGGAGCTTTTTTTATGCCCTAATAGCTGATGTTATAAGTCATTATTTGAAGGCCATGCTCATACAGCTTGGATTCTATCAATTCTAGAGAGACTTGTTTCTTAGATTCTCCAAAAAGTCTGGTGCCTTCACCTATTAAAAAAGGGTTTAGTTTTATTTTAATTTGGTCAATCAATTTATGCTCTAGTAGCCAATTGGCAAAAGTGCCTCCTCCACATAAGTAAATAGCTGTCCCTTCTTCCTTTTTAAGTTCTTTTACTTTGATAATGTCTCTTTGAGATATTTCTACTCCTCTAGCAGTGTTTTCAAACTGTAAGGTTTCTGAAAAAATCACATGCTTCATGTGTTGATATGCTTTTTGACCTGGTTTTAAACCGTATTTATAGCCAAATTCATAGGTTTTTCTCCCCATTATGACAGTGTCATAATTATTTAGGTCTTCAAGGTATTGGCTGACACCATTCCCCTCGGCTTTAAATTGGCTAATGTCATCATTTAAACCTGAGATGTAGCCGTCCAAAGACATGGCCACATAGTAAACTATATTCCTCATTCTTGTTAAGTATGTTAAAATTGGTAATGGTCAAAACGAGAACGCTTTGACTTTTTTAATTAGAGCGATGTAGCGTGCTTTCTACAGTACCATTTTCGGTCAGATTTGAGAATACTTTGATTCTAAAAACAAGTTAGGAAAAAAATGATACAATTAAAAAGCCTTACGCGAAGGTGAACTTCTTATGAGCTAGGTAATTAAATATAAAACTAAAACCCATGCCCGCAAAATGGCTAAAAGTACCAATAGGGCTAAATTCAGTTTCGGTAAAGGGAATATGAGCTGTTAGTTCTCCAAACACCTCTGTTAAACTCCATAAGGTAAATTCAGCACCTTTTACGGTAATGATATAAGAGAAAACTAGTGTGACTAAGTATTTTAAAATTTCAATTTTAGTATTGCCAGATTCTTTGGCACCAAAGGCCATGTTTTTTGAAAGGAAAAAGCCAACGGGTATGGCTGCTAAATACCCCCAAGAAACGCCAGAATTAAAGGGTAGACCTAAATAACGAATACAAATAATGGTACCCACCACATATTGCACCACCACGCCACAGGTAGCGGCAAAAAAGTAAGCGATAAACGTTTTTCTCCTTTTTAAGATTTGGTATGCCGAGAATTTTGACAAAAGATGAATTTAAGAGGTTAAAATAGATGGCTGAAGTATTCCGACCTAACAATAATACTATAAATATTTTTATTAGCCCAAGATGTAAAACGCCTTGGGCTAATACTAGGCTAGATTTTTATGTTTCGGTTTTAATGTTCTCCAGAATACTCTAAAATCTGACCCTCTTTCTCTAATTCAGCTTTAAGGCTTCCGTAGGAAATTTCTTTTAGATCAACACCTTTGTCTAATGCTAAACCTGCTAAAGTAGCTGCACTTTGTCCTAAAATCATGAAAACTGGTTCCATTCTTATAGAGCCGAAAGCTATATGAGAGCTTGATACAGCTACAGGTACCAGTAGGTTAGAGCATTCGCCATTTTTAGGAAGTATACTGCCTAAGTCAATACGGTATGGCTTTTCTGGATGAACTCCTATATCCCCTTCGTTTTGAACATAACCATCTTCGGTTACATATCTTTGAATGTTGTGCGAATCCATGGTGTAAGAGCCCATTCCTATAGACCTGTCAACCGCTTTCTTTCCTTGAATTTCGTTTTCAGTCATTACATAGTCGCCTACCATTCTTCTTGCTTCACGTACATAGATTTGATATGGCCAGTTTCCATTATCTGCAAATTCATCTTTGGCGTAGCCCCATTTAGCCATTTCTGTTTGAACATCTTCTGGTACTCTTGGGTCGTTAGCTATGAAATAAAGTAACCCTTTCTGATAAGTTTCATGTTCTTTGATAATCTCTTCTCTTCTTTCATATGAGGCTTCAGGGTAGTCGTAATTCATACCAATATTATCAGTACTGAAGGGCCCATGATTATTAACATCAGTTTTATGATTTGGAATAGGGTCATACTTATCAAAGGTCTCTCTCCATCCAGAATCAAAAACACGGAGCAGAAGCTCATATTGGGTGGAATCGTAGCCAGCTGGCTTTGTAAATGGAACACGGTTGTTCTCATCTTGTGTTAAGCACATTCTAAAACAGTATGCTTGAAGTTTATTGTCGGCTTCGCCTCGTATACCTGGGTTTTCAGCAGAAATTCTTGGTAACAAGCCACTTGTAGGGTCGTTCGCTATTTTGTAAGGACTTATTTTTCTATCGCCAAAATGGTGCCCATGATGAAGGACGCCTACCTGAATACCATTCCATGTTTCGTTATATTGACTGTTTGCCTCTCTACCTACTGTATAACTTACTCCTGCCGCTGCCATAAGGTCTCCCTCATAAGTTACATCAATAAACATTTTACCTTCATAGGTTTGACCATCTAAGGTGGTAATAGATTTTATTTTACCATCTTCCATGTTTACGGCATCTAGCCATTGGTCTCGGTACACTTTTAAGTCATAATCTTTAACATAATCTTCAAAAACTTTTTCTGCTATACTGGGTTCAAAAATCCACATGGTTTTATTGGCACCATCTATCGCGGGTGTTCCTTGTCCCACATTTCCATAATCTTCTTTATTTTGATGTTTCCAAGTTTCTGGTTTTTGGTAATAATTATAAACACGTTGATAAAAATCTCTGGCTAAGCCACCAATGATTTCTTTGTTTCCGGTGTCTGTAAAACCTAGGCCGGAAGAGGTCATTCCTCCTAAATGTTTGTCGGGAGATACTATAATAGCAGTTTTACCCATTTTAACTACTTGTACGGCAGATGAAAGAGCGGCAGATGTTCCACCATAAATAATGACGTCAGCTTTTAAAGAATTAGTTTGTTCTCCTTGACAAGAAAACAGCAAAAAGATTGACGTAAGTAGGCATAATGCCTTAAAATTAGTTTTCATTTTTGAATTGGTTGAATATTGATTTTTTAAGCAAAGAAAATAATTGCTTCTGGCCCTAAATATAATTGAAATAAAAAGATATAACTTGCCCCACTTTCGGTTTTATGCCGAGTAGGGTTCAATATCATTTTATTTGGAAACATCCTTTGAGGGGCTTATCGACAGCTTTATGGTTAATAAAGTTGGGCTTTTTGAAAATTTCTTGAGTACAGTCTTATCAGACAATCTTAAGAATAATTTGTTATCGCTCTATGCTGAAAGGCATATGAAGGCCGCAGGCATTGGCAGCCTCCAAAATCTACAATTAAATAAAGAAATCAGAAGTGATATGATTTACTGGTTAGACAGAAATCATAATAACGAGCATGAAAACAGCTTCTTTGATTTCATGGATGCTTTTGTAAAGTATTTAAATGAAACCTGTTATGCAGGAATAACCTCTTATGAATTTCATTATGCTTTATATGAAAAAGGCAGCTTTTACAAGCGTCACTTTGACCAGTTTAATGGAAATAATTCAAGGGCATATTCCATGATTATGTATTTAAACGACGACTGGCAAGAAGGGGATGGGGGAGAACTTTGTGTTTATCACACAGGTAGCCCGCAATCCATTTCACCGCTAAATGGCAGATGTGTTTTCTTCAAGAGTGACGAGATTGACCATGAGGTTTTAATCAATCACAAGAATAGAATGAGTGTGACTGGTTGGCTAAAAGTTGGCTAATCTTATTGCAGTCTTTTAAATTTCCATTTCCCAAGTTCCCATTGGTGAAAATAGGAAATCTATGGGCGTGTCAATATCATAAAGATATTGATGCGAACGTGTTTCTTTGGTACAGAATGGATGTATTAAAGCAAGCATTTTCACGTAGCTATCAAGTGTCAAGTCACAATAGAACGTTTGTTCATTGTTAGTTCTGATACCCTCGTCCTCATAAGAAAGTCTTAATAAAAGATTACAGTTTTTTCTATCAATAAAAGGAAGCGTAGCCAAGTCAAGCACTTGGAGGTCATCAATAATTACTTTCTTCAAAACCTTAGCAAATTCTAAAGCTTGCTTGCTATCAAAGTCGTAAAGGCGAACTAATTTTTCACCAAAATTATTAATCTCTGGAAGGTAATCTAAAATCATATATTCTCTAAAAAGTGCAATTTAGTAATCTCTTCCTTTCCAAATGGTTTTTGAAGGCCTAAGAAATACCACAAACTGTAAAAACCATGAAATGGGCATATATAATGCAAATAGCGGAACGTATTTCAAATATCCTTTCAAATTTAACTTCTTCTCAATGTACCAGATTTGAAAAAAATGGAATAGCAAAAGGTAAAGGATAAGATAGAGAGCAAACTGAATTTTAAGAAAAAGTAGAAGGAGTACTAAGGGAAACAATATAATCTGAATCATGGCAGTGAGTATCAAAGAACTGCCGCTTTCAAAGCCTCCCTTTAGCCATCTTTTTCTTTGCTCAAAGAAGCGTTCTGGCGGTTTGGTGTAAGCAAGTACATCTTTTGTGAAAGCCTGTTTAAAAGCAAAGTCAGCATCTAAAATGGCTTTATACAAAGCAAAATCCTCAACAATAGAAAAGCCAATTTTATCATAGCCACCTACAGCCCAATAGGCTTCTTTGCTTACTGCCATGTTATTCCCCATGCCAGTAGAGGCTATCTTTTTTTTAGAGAGCACATGCATGATGTGCAATGCTGAGAGCCACTCCATGCCCTGAAAAGCCGACCAAATGCTGTTTTGGTTTAAGGTAGTCAAACCTACTACTACGCCAACCTGTGATGTGAAGTGTTTTAAAATTCCCTGTATCCAATCAGGAGGTAAGGATATGTCCGCATCTGTAAAGAAGTAGTATTGACCTGTGGCGTGCTTAGCTAGTTTTTCTAGCACTCTTGCTTTACCTTTTAGCTGTTCACTCTCTTTTTTAGGTTCTAAGTGAATAACCTTTGTAAAAGAATTTTGACTTGCAAATTCTTCAAGTATCTCAGCTGTATTATCCGTGGAAGCATCATTTCCAAAAATGACCTCTAGCTTATCTTTATCATAACTAAGCTCAGAAATAGAGCGTAGCAGACCAGGAAGATTCATCTCCTCGTTTCTTGCCGCTATTAAAATGCTAACGTGTGCTAAGCTCATTTGGCAAAAATAAGAATACTATGTATATAAAAAATGCCCTCTTAAAAGAGAGCATTTTTTGAAGAGCTTACAATTCTTTCATCTTGAGCTTGTCGTAAAATAGAGCCATGGAATTATAAATAATGGGTAATGCATAAAAAATACCCACCACTAAAGCTAAAATTCCAAGAAGGGCCATTCCTATATGAATTAAGGATAATAAGAAATATTTCATTTTGAAACCATCCATCATCTCCCAGCTTTTTTTCATGGCATCTATACCAGAAATGTTATCATCGTCTGCCATGATGAAGAAAGTTTGCGAAAGTCCCATAGCCATTATTATACCAGGGATTATGAGAAGAAGGAAGCCGATAGCAACCACCACCAGGGTTAATATGAAGGCAACGGTAGATTGTAGGTAGTTTCTGAATCCATCAAAAAGGTTTTCAATCCCCGAATTTTGACCACGAACTACCTTTTGAAAAAACATGGCTAGACCTAAATTAAGTGGACCGCCAATTACTATACTAAGAAAAGAAAGGTTATCATCTAGCCTATTAGGCAAGCTGGTTAAAAGTGAAAAAATAATAACTAGCCCTATTGCTGGCAACCATTTGCCATCCAAGAGGTCTCTCGATTTGCTAATAATATCTACGTTTTTCATGAGCTATTTTTTTATCTTAAATGTTTAACATTCACACCATAAAGTACACAGAACAGTATTCCGATAAATGCGGCTCCACCGCCAGCCATGGCTCCCATCATTCCTTCATAAATCATGATTGGTGCTACTATAGCTACTATGGTTCCAAATATGTAAAGCCAGAAACCTTTCTTATCTAAACCCCACATAAGAATAGCTCCTATAAGCGTAAGAATAGCTGAAATTCCATTGGCTAGAGCTATATTTTTTACATTTTCAACTGTAAGTCCGTCTGTTACAGAGCCCATAATTTTTTGAAAAATATTGGCCTCTTCTTCAGAGTCTAATTCATCTTCAATATTGTCCATCACTTGCTCTAAGGCTTCATTACCTACACCAACAGCTACTTCTGCATTTTGATAATTCGAAAACGAACTGAAAATGGAAGAACCACTACCAATAAACGTCAGTATACATAAGACAGTGAGAAAAGTTGGTCGTAAAGATTGATTCATTAGTTTTTTTTTGGTTTAACGTGTTCAAGATTACCATTTTTATACAAGGTTTCAAAACCTTCAATCTGCTTATTAGTCAAGCGGTTCTTTATGAATATAAATGGTTTTATTTTATTTATTGCATATCATTTACCAAAAATTAGCTCTTTTAGGCGTTTTAAGGAACATGCTTTGCCAATTTGAATAGAACATCTATTATAAAGTGTTTGTGGAGCATCATACTATTTCTTTGTCTTAACCAATTAAGTCGGCAAGGGTAGTTTTTTCATATACCGCCAAGTTAGCGTCTCTTACTTTTCCCAAAATAGGACGTAGTTTACATTCTTCTTCGGTGGTACAGTCTTCGCATTGCCCATAAAAATTAAGCGAAACACATAGTAATGGAGCTATAGGGCCGTCAATAATTCTCAAGACTTTGGCAAATGTTATTTCAGAAGGAGGAATTCTTAATAGGTAGCCACCGCCTTTTCCTTTTTGACTTTGTAAGAGTCCATTATTTCTAAGTTCTAAGAGAATAGCTTCCAAAAACTTTTTTGGAATGTTTTCAGCCTCGGCAATTTCAGAGATAAGTGTTGGTTTCTTAACCTCAAATTTTGTTCCTAGGTGTTTAAGGGCTTTTAGGGCATATTTTGCCTTTTTCGAAATCATATCTTATTTAAGGGGTTTGGACAAAAATAAACTATTTTTTGCTAAAGCGGGGTTAGTTAACCAGTATTGTCTGCTAGCATACGTACCTTTGTGTTTTTTAAGCTTAGTAATTATTATATGCAAAGAATTCACCGTCCTCTAGTAGAAGGAGTCGTTCAAAATTTGATGACCATTTTTAATCAAAACCAAAAGGCAGATAAAGTGGTGGAACTGTCTTTAAAAGAGAATAAGAAATGGGGGGCAAGAGACAGACGTTTCGTGGCTGAAAACACCTACGAGGTTATTAGATGGTGGCGTTTACTGAAATTTTGTTCAGAAATAGACCAAAGAGTCATTAAAGAAGAAAGTCTTTTCTGGGAAATGCTAGGTACTTGGTTTGTACTAAGTGGGCTTGATTTACCAGACTGGGAAGAGTTTTCTGCATTAAAGCCAGAAACCATTCTTGCTAAGAAAAAAGAAGCCATAGAAATAAGAAAAATTAGAGAGTCAATACCAGACTGGATTGATGAATTAGGAGAAGCTGAAGTAGAAGAATGGGAAAAAGAGTTGGCAGCCTTAAATGAGCCTACCAATGTTTATTTGAGAGTAAACACTTTAGTAACTAACAAAAAGGAGCTTCTAGCAAGCCTTAAAAAAGAGGGTGTAGAGCTAGAAGAAGTAGAAGGAATATCAACTGCTCTTAGACTTTTAAAAAGAAGAAACTTAAAAGCCTTAAAGCCTTACAATAAAGGGCATTTTGAGATTCAAGATGCGGGTAGTCAGCTTATTTCTGATTATCTGGAAGTGTTGCCTGGTATGAAAGTGATAGATGCCTGTGCAGGAGCAGGTGGAAAGAGCCTTCATATGGCTACTTTGATGCAA
The DNA here is from genome assembly GCF_964021845.1 of uncultured Arcticibacterium sp. Lineage (NCBI taxonomy): Bacteria > Pseudomonadati > Bacteroidota > Cytophagia > Cytophagales > Leadbetterellaceae > Arcticibacterium > uncultured Arcticibacterium sp. The sequence goes on from NZ_CAXHZC010000001.1 coordinate 644,921, forward strand.
AATAAAGGCGATTTGATATCAATGGATATTAAAGCACCTAAGCTTCAAGAGCTAGAAAAAAGGGCTTTCAGAAATAAGATAAATATTATAAGAACAGAAGTTATCAAAACTGATAATATAAAGAAAAGAGCAAAGTCTGCAGACCGCGTTTTACTAGATGTGCCTTGCTCTGGTTTAGGTGTTTTAAAAAGAAACCCAGATGCCAAATGGAAGCTGAAAGAGGATTTTCTGGAGGAAATCAAAGAAGTGCAAGAGAGCATTTTGAGAAACTATGCTGAAATGACAAAAGTAGGAGGGAAGCTAGTTTATGCTACCTGTAGCATGCTGAAATCAGAAAACGAAGACCAAGTAGCTCGTTTCTTAGCCAATACTTCAGATTTTGAGTTAGAAAAAGAAACTAGAATATCACCGGCCCAAACGGGTTTTGATGGTTTCTATATGGCTTTGATTAAACGAGTATCATAGGGCAGCGATATTCTAAATAACAGATGGCTAGGTTTTTGCTCAGATGTATCCGTCAGGAAACAAACGAGTGAAATATGAATAGAAAATTATTTAATGGCCAAGTTCTTGGTCTTTCTTTAGTCATTGGATTATCTTCCTTTGCTTACTTCAAATCGAATAAAGACGTTATTCTCAAAGAGAATGAGCTGTCTTACTCCAATACCAAAATAGAATTGAATTTTGGTGGCTTAGAGGAGCTTATTAGCATTGATGATGATTTGTTTAGGACAGATATTTATTTGTCCGATGTTAATCTAAACGACGCTACCATTAATTCAAAGGAGCAGATTGTGATGGTGCTGAAAAACTACATGGTGTCTAAAGGGTTTGAAAACGGGACTTATGATGTTTCGTCTGAATTTACCCCTGGAGACTCTAATGTGGTGATAGAAATTATGGCTCTTGACGGCAAACTTACAGATGTAGAGGTCGTTTCAGGAAAGGTGGCCTACAAAGGGAAGTACCCGCGAATAGAGTTGGAAGTTGACCTTAAGTTGTCAAATGGTGAAAACCTTTCAGGAAGTTATTCCAAAGAAATGGAATCTTTCAGATACTTCTTTTGATGGTGTAAGTTTATTTTGATAGCTGGTTTTTCCTTAGTTTTTGCCCAAACAAAAAGTAAGGCCCGTCCGGCAAGGACAGCGAAGAAACTGTTTAATCCAAGGAATGGAATCTTTCAGACACTTCTTTTAAAAACTATTCTCAAAAAGAACTTTAGCCTCAATGTTTCAGCATTGGGGCTTTTTCTATGCTAAAAGGGTGTTTTCCTCTTCTTTGAATAAAAAGAATGCGAGTTTTAATGTAATATTGAAATAGATAAACCCTAAGAAATAGATATGGACATAAACAATCTTGATAGAAGAGACTTCATCAAAGGCTCTGCAGCTACGCTGGCTTTGAGCACACTTTCAGGCAAAGGATTTGCAAATACGCTCGACACTAAAAAACAATACAAAGTAGGTTTGATAGGTTCTGGCTGGTACGGAAAATCAGACTTGTTCAGGCTAATTCAAGTGGCTAATGTAGATGTAGTAGCACTTTGTGATGTGGATACAAAAATGCTGGCAGAGGCTATTGACTTAGTTAGTAAAAGACTAAAAACAGGAAAAAAGCCAAAGGGTTATGGAGACTACCATCAAATGTTGAAAGAAAACAAGTTTGATATAGTTCTTATAGGTTCGCCCGACCATTGGCATGCTTTGCAATGCATTGACGCCATTAAAGCAGGTGCTCATGTTTTTGTTCAAAAACCCATCAGTGTAGATGTCATAGAGGGCGAAGCCATGGTGGCTGCGGCCAGAAAATATAATAAAGTGGTACAAGTGGGTACACAAAGACGTAGCACACCATTTTTAAAGCAAGCCAAAGAAGATATAGTAGAAAAAGGTCTTCTGGGTAAAATATCACATGCAGAAATATGCTGTTACTATGGTATGAGAAACGGGAGTAATCCTGATTTACAGCCTATACCCTCAAACCTTGACTATGAAATGTGGACAGGACCTGCTCCACTAAGACCGTATGATGGCTTACCTCATAGAAGATGGTGGAGAGCATTTATGGAATACGGTAATGGTGTGGTAGGAGATATGTGTGTGCATATGTTAGATGCTGTTAGGTGGACTATGGATTTAGGGTGGCCCAAAAGGATAAGTTCTCAAGGTGGCATTTATATTGACAAAGAAGCCAAATCAAATATCTCTGATACGCAGTCGGCTGTTTTTGAATATGACGAATTAAATATTGTTTGGCAGCACAGAACCTGGGGTAAACCTGCCGACCCAAAGTACCCATGGTCTTATAAAATATATGGTGATAAAGGCACGCTGGAAGCCAGTACGCATATGTATGATTTTACACCAATAGGAGAGGGGGAGCCTATTCATGTGGATGTAGCTATTGACAGGGTTAATTATCCAGAAGATTTGACAGAAGACAGCATTGAACTTAATGCGGCACCAGCCATGAGAGCCCATATGTTAGACTTTTTGGCTGCAATAGAAAACAATACCAAGCCAGTGGCGGATATTGAGCAAGGACATATTTCTACCGCTTCTTGTATTTTGGCTAACCTGTCTTGTGAGTTAGGAAGACCATTGGTTTATGACCCTAAAACTAGGCAAGTAGTAGGTGATGCAGAGGCTACGCAGCTGCTGATGAGAGAATATAGAGCCCCTTATGTGCACCCTCATCCGGCCAGAGTTTAGAATGAATTTATTTTTATTGATAGACGTCAAATCCTTTAGGGTTTGGCGTTTTTTTGTTTAAAAGTGTTTGCTAGGCAAAAACGGGTGTTTCCTCTTTTGAATCATACCTTAACGTCTTTTAATGCTATTTGAACTGGAAAAATTTATAACTTGATATTCAAATACCCTAATTAATTATACCAATGAAAGACTTCAACCTGAATAGAAGAAAATTTTTAAAAGGCACTGCTGCAGCCTCTTTGGCTATTTCGGCTACTGGTGCTAAAGCTATGAGCTCTAAAAAATCTGCACCAAAATATAATGTAGCCCTAATAGGAACAGGATGGTACGGTACTTCGGATTTGCTCCATTTAATTCAGGTAGCAGATGTGGAAGTGGTTTCCTTATGTGATGTGGATTCAGAGCAATTAGATAAAGCCGCTACACGAGTAAGCCAAAGACAAAAATCAGGCAAAAGGCCAAAGCTTTACAGTGATTATAGAAAAATGCTTAAAGAGCAAAAACTGGATGTAGTGCTTATTGGCTCTCCTGACCACTGGCATGCTTTACAAGCTATTGATACTATTAAGGCTGGTGCACATGTTTATCTGCAAAAGCCAATTTCGGTTGATGTGATTGAAGGCGAAGCTATTTTGGCGGCTGCTAGAAAGTATAATAGGGTAGTGCAGGTAGGTACACAACGAAGAAGTACACCTTTTTTAGTTGAAGCCAAAGAGCAAATAGTAGACAAAGGACTTTTGGGTAAAATCTCCCATGTGGAGGTATGCTGTTATTTTCATATGCGTAATGGTTCTAATCCACCGTTACAGGAAGTTCCTGCTCATTTAGATTATGAAAAGTGGACAGGCCCTGCTCCATTCAGACCTTACGATGGTTCGCCGCACATTAGATGGTGGAGGGCTTTTAATGAGTATGGAAATGGCATAATGGGCGATATGTGTGTACACATGTTAGACGCCGCCCGATGGACTTTGGGTTTAGGCTGGCCCAAAAAGATTAGTTCTCAAGGTGGTATTTTTGTCCAGAAAGACGCTAAATCAAATATCTCAGATACCCAGTCGGCGGTTTTTGAATATGACGAGCTTAATGTGGTTTGGCAACATAGAACGTGGGGACAAGCTGCAGACCTAGAATATCCATGGTCTTATATTTTCTATGGCGACAAAGGTACTTTAAAGTGCAGCACTAAAATGTACGATTTTACCCCGGTGGGCGATGGCGAACCTATTCATGGTGAGCCTAAGATAGATGGTAAAACCTACCCTGAAGATTTGAAAGAAGAGAAAATTGAGATTCATGCGGCTAACGCCAATAGAGCACACATGCGAAACTTCTTAGATGCTATAGAAAGCGGAGGTAGACCAGTAGCTGATATAGAGCAAGGGCATATTTCTACTGCGGCTTGTATTTTGGCAAATATTTCTATGGAGTTGGGTGGCAGGCCATTGGTCTATGACCCTAAAAAAAGAATAGTAGTAGACGATAAAGAAGCCACAGCACTTCTTCAAAGGCCTTACAGGAAAGGTTATAGACATCCGCATCCTGATAAAGTTTAATCCTTAAATAACCCTTTTTTTTATCGCTCTGGAATTTTTCAGGGCGATTTTTTTATAACTTGAATTCAGTAATAATCACCCTCTATGAAATATATCTTAATTCTCATTGTCCTTATTCCTTTTGGTCTTTCAGCTCAATATCAATTAGGGGCTGACTCTCAGAAACAAAATGGTGTACCTGAAGGAAAAGTGACAAAGTACACCTGGCATAGCCCTTCTTATGATAATTATCGTGAGTATTATGTTTATGTGCCCGCTCAGTATAAGGCTAGCAAACCAGCGGCTCTAATGGTTTTTCAGGACGGTCATTCTTATGTGGATGAGGAGGGCGGTTGGCGTGTTCCTACCGTTTTTGACAATCTGATTAATAAAAAAGAAATGCCTGTGACTATTGGTTTATTTATTACGCCTGGTCATAATTCAGAAAATTTGCCAGAGAATAGGTTTAGAAGTTCTAATAGAGCAAATGAATACGATGAAATGGACGACCGATATGTTTCAATGCTAGTGAACGAGTTGATTCCTGAACTAAAGAAAACCCTCAATATTTCAGATGATAGAAAAAAGCATGCAATCTGTGGATTAAGTTCAGGAGCTATTTGTGCCTGGACAGCGGCTTGGCAAAGACCAGACGTTTTTCACAAAGTGCTGAGCCATTATGGAAGCTTTACCAATATAAGAGGAGGAGACAGGTACCCAGGTATAATAAGACGAAATGCTAGAAAAGATATCAAAATATTTATGCAAGATGGCAGCTCAGATTTAAACAATATTTACGGGAATTGGTATTTAGCAAACCTACAAATGGAGTCAGCCTTAAAGTATAAAGACTATGAAGTAAAGACCGAATGGGGCACAGGTGGGCATACATCAGACCATGGAGGGGCTATTTTACCCATGTCTTTAAAATGGCTTTGGAGTGATGTTATGGAGTAGATTTCTTCCTGCTTATATTTCAATTGAATCAAAATTGGGTTAATTTCGTTCTAAAGTTGACTTAAATTTAAAGTATGGGAAAGGTATTAGGCAAATTAGCGACTTACACTTTGGAAGAAATTATTGAAGTAATTGAAAAGTTACCTTCTAAGGATAAAATAGAACTATTAGAGAGGATTGGTTCTAATCGGGATGAGTTAGGAATTAGTTTGGCCTCTGAACAATCATTGGCTAAAGATTGGCTTTCAACAGAAGAAGACCAAGCATGGAAAAATTTATAGCAGGCAATGTTGTAGTAGTAAGGTTTCCCTTTTCTGACTTAAGTAATTCTAAATTAAGACCTGCCTTAGTTTTAGCCGATTGGGGAGGTACGGACATTATTCTTTGCCAAATTACTAGTAAGAATAAAAATGAACCTTTTACCATATCCTTAAAGAATGAAGATTTTATTGGAGGCTCTTTACCCCAGGACTCCTTTATCAGGGTAAATAAATTATTTACTGCAGAAAAGAGTATTATTCTGAGGAAAGCAGGTGTAATTGGAGAGCCTTTAATGAAAGAAGTTGAAAGTGAAATAATGAATTTATTAATAGACTTTTAGGAAATACCAATTGACTAAAATGAAGAGTTTTAAATCGTATTTTACTACCAATAAGCCCTACTAATCTCCACCACGTATTTTTTTCTGCCTCTGGTTATCGTTTGCTTTTCTAGCTTGTCTCCAAAATATTTATATTCAATTCTTTCATCTAGTTTTTTTTTCGTTTTGATATTAATGCGATAGAATTCTCGTTTGATATGCTGCTTTTTGTCGTCGTAAAAAGTAATGTTTTCTTGCTGGCTTACCAATTTGTTCTCTGTTGGTAGTAATTGGAAGGTTTTAAAAATCGTCAACATTGAATTTTCTTTGGCGATATATTCAGTTACAGCTTTGTTGCCTGTATAGAATATTTCACTAGAACCTCGAATAAAGTTTCCAAGGGTATCGTATGTATAGTCTTCAAAGTGTTTAGTATCTCCCTCGTAATCGGTTCTATAAATTCGCCTAGTTTGGGTGGAATCTATGATTTCTTTACAAGGCCTTATATCAAACTTATCGAATTTCGAAACAAAATACGGTTTAGAGAGTTCATTGATAAAGTATTTTTTATGGTTCTTAGCCACTTGGAATAAGTACTTTTCGGTGTATTCTCTATCGATAATTGAATCTGTTTTAGTAGCAAGAATTATTCCATCTGGTTTACCAGATTCTTTTAGAAATTTAACAGTTTTTTCATCTTTGACTTTTACATAATAGCGAGTTGAAAGTCTGTCAATATTTGGGTCATCGTAACTATTAAAAGTTAAATGATTGGAGGCATGTCTATACACGCCAACATCGTTTTCCCAAGACAAAGTCCGCTGACCATTTTCATTATAATAATCGGCCTTAAAAAGCTTTCCTTTATAAAAGTAACGCTCACTTTTCAGTGTCTTGGTGGAGTCTTGTCCATGACAAAAAGCCGTAAGGCTCAAACAAAATATACAGAAAGAAACTGTTCGGAAGTTTGATATGGACATTGCATGGTTTATAATTGTTCTCTAAAGTATTCAAATAATATTTTATTCCAAATGTCAAAAAAAGAATTTATAGAAGTGACCGTCAAGAATCATCAAATTCTTCATGGATTTGATGAAAATAACCAGGAGATTCTAGAATCTGTGCAGGTAGAATCTTGGGCCAAAAAACTTATTAAAATAGATAGAGTACTATCGATAAGCGAGAAATTTATATTAACCTCTTATGCTTATGATAGAATTGTTTATTGGGAATATGAAGAGGATTATGAAGAAATAAAACACATGCTTTCAAGCAAATAAAAATATTAGAATGATAGACTTATCACCAGCCTTTGCGGCATTTGACGCTTATAATAACCAAGACCCAAATCAAGAAACCATTGGCTCAGAGAAACTGAGTAAAGAAACGCTTTACGGCTTAAGAATGAGCATTTGGCTAAATAGATATGATTCTGAGGCTCCGCCTCAGGTAAAATTAGCAGCCAGAAGTCAGCATATTGGCCGGTGGGAAATGGCTAGAAATAGTTTCCCGATGGACAGAACAGGCTATCTTAAATGGAGAAGCCAGTTAGCCATTCATCACGCTAAAACTGCTGGAGGAATATTGACAAGTTTGGGTTATGAAGAAGGGTTGATTGACAAAGTCAAATTCTTACTTCAGAAAAAGCAATTGAGACAAAATGAGGAAACGCAATTGCTTGAAGACGTTATCTTTTTGGTTTTTGTGGAACACTATTTAGAAGACTTTGCTGCTAAGCATACAGATGAAAAAGTGATTGACATTATAGCCAAAACCTTAAAAAAGGTAACTGCTAGAGCTATTGAAACATCGGCCAGTATCTCTGTTTCAGAAAGAATGGGCAGGTTAATTGGTGAAGCTGCTAAAACTTTATAGGTATACTTTTTGGAGGAAAATATTAAATTTCTTGGCTTTTTTTAGACTATCCGTGGGACGATAGCTAAAAAAGGTCGTCTAATAGACTGAATACATCTAATACGGAGTGCTTACAAACTCCATAAAACTAAATTTGAAAATCTAAACTTTACCAAAATATACCTATATGAAATATTTTTCGTCAGCAATAGTTCTAATGCTTCTGCTGAATGCTTGCTCTAGTTCAAGCTCTTATGACCCTAATGAAAAACCAGAAGATAACAGATTTACAGAAGTAGAATTAGCCAGAGGCTTAGATGAGCCAATGGAAATGACTTTCTTGCCAAACAATAAAATCCTTATTGTAGAAAGAAAAGGTGGACTTAAGTTAGTAAACGAAGATACCAAAGAAACAGCATCTGCTGGCTGGGTAGAGGTCAACACTAAATATACCAACAAAGAAGGGCATGTGCGAGAGGCCGAAGAAGGTTTAATGGGTGTGGTGGTAGACCCTAACTTTAAAGACAATAACTGGATTTACATGTACTATGCAGACCCAGAAACACCAAAACATGTTTTAGCAAGATGGGAGTTTAAAGATGACTACCTGGTAGATGAATCTAAAAAGGTGATTTTAGAGGTACCCACGCAACGTGAAGAATGCTGCCATACTGGTGGAGGTATGACTTGGGATGCTGCCGGTAATTTGTTTTTGACCGTAGGAAATAACACCGTTAACCCAAGAAGCGGGGCATCAAACCTAAACGAAGCTCCTGGCCATGAAAACGAAGATGACCAAAGAGCACCGGGGAACTCAAATGACCTAAGAGGGAAAATTTTAAGAATTCATCCTGAGACAGACGGAAGCTATACTATTCCAGAAGGAAACCTTTTCCCGGAAGGAATGGAGAAAACACGTCCTGAAATATATACCATGGGACATAGAAATCCATGGAGACCAACGCTTGATAGCAAAACGGGTTACTTATATTGGGGTGAGGTAGGTCCTGATGCCAGCAAAGATTCTATTTGGGGACCTATGGGTTATGATGAATTTAACCAAGCCAAGAAGTCAGGTTATTTTGGATGGCCTTATTTAATAGGGAATAACAGGCCTTATAATCGCTATAATTCTGAAGACGGCACTTATGGGGAGCCTTTTGACCCAAATAACTTGGTCAATGAGTCTGTCAATAATACGGGTATCAAGGAATTGCCAGAGGCCGTTCCAGCATTTTTGTATTACCCTTATGGGCCATCGCCAGAGTTTCCTTTAATGGGTACAGCTGGGCGAAGTGCCACGGGTGGTCCCGTTTTTAGACAGGCTGATTTTACCAATGCTCCTAGACCATGGCCCGCCTATTATGAAGGTAAATGGCTAATTACAGAGTTTATGAGAGGTTGGATTATAGCAGTTACCATGGACGAAAACGGTGACTATGTTTCGATGGAAAAAGTGCTGCCAGAAAAGAACTTTAGTGGGGCTATGGACATGGATTTTGGTCCAAATGGTGATTTATACGTTTTAGAATATGGGACGGCTTGGTTCAAAGGGAACGATAATTCCAGGTTAGTGAAATTGGAGTATAATGCAGGAAACAGAAAGCCTGTGGTGGCAGCCAGCTCTGATGTGAATTCGGGTAAAATACCGTTAACGGTCAATTTCTCGGCTGAGGGAACTACCGATTATGATGGCGATAAATTAAGCTATGATTGGAAAATATCTAAGAATGGGACTGAAGAGGCAAAAGTAAGTGGAGAAACAGCCAGTTATACCTTTGAAGAAAGTGGTAACTATGATGTAGAGTTGACGGTGACTGATTCTGAAAAAGCTTCTAACAGTACTTCTTTCTCTATAACGGCTGGTAATGAAGCACCAGAAATTAAACTTAGTTTAGAAAAAGAGAATAAGACCTTCTTTTTTGGTGAAAAAGAGTTGCCTTTTGAGGTGGAGGTCACTGATGCTGAAGACGGAAGCACACTAAATGGAATATCTTCTGATGAGGTGGCGGTAACTTTTGATTATGTGCCAGCAGGCTATGACCCAATAGAAATGGCAGCAAATCATGCTACGGCTGATGCTATGGCTTCTTTTGCGGTAGGTAAGAATTTGATCGAAGGAAGTGACTGTATTTCATGTCACCAGTTTGATGCTAAATCTATAGGGCCAAGTTATAAAGCGGTGGGCGAGCGTTATCCAAATAACAAAAAGAACAGAGAGCTATTGGTAGATAAAGTTATAAATGGCGGAAGTGGTGTATGGGGAGAGCACGGAATGAGTGCCCATCCTGATTTAAGTAAGGCTGATGCTAGCAGAATGGTAGACTTTATACTTTCTATGTCTTCTACAGGAGGAACACCATCATTAGGCTTAAGCGGTGTGGTAAAACCAATGAAACCAGACTATGAGTTTGAGGAAGGTAGTTTTGTTTTAAGAGCTGCGTATAAAGATAAGGGAGGTAATGGGGTCAAACCATTATTGACAGAAAAGGTGATGGTCTTAAGAAGTCCAGATATGCAACCTCATACGGCTGACTTCTTAAAGAGTGTTGATATACTTACTGCTTCTTGGAATGCTTTCTTCACCGTTGGCGATAAATCACATATTGGTTACAAAAATATTGACCTTTCGGGTATTGGAAATATCACGGTTTATATTCAAAATTCAGAGAGGTCAGGAACACTTGGAGGAACGGTAGAACTACATTTAGATTCGCCTGATGGCCCTGTAATTAGCACATCAGACAAAATTCCTACTAACTCACCAAGTGGCCCAAGAAGACCGCCAGCAGGTGTGAGCATGAAGGACTGGAGAAGGCAGAATAGTTCTCAGGCTATACTTAAGGTGCCAGCTGATGCGGCAGGCTTTCATGATGTTTATTTAGTCTTTAGAAATGCTAATGCTTCGTCCACGGAATATTTAATGAAGTTAGATGAAGTTTCGTTTTCGAATAAATAGAAGTATAATCTTCAATTAAAACTAGCCCCGCACTTGCAAAAGCAGTTCGGGGCTTTTTTATGTTTAAATTTTAATAATTAAGATGTTAAATGATGTGTTACTTGGACAGTTTTACAGCAAAGCTAAATTTCTGTTCGATAGACTACGTCTCATCAAAAAATATTTATGGTTTAAGGTTGTTTTAGAGGCGTTTAGTCAGGCGATAGTTTTGTTAAACCATCCATTTTTTTATCAGATTTACTCTTTCCTGAGTGCTGATATAGGTGGTTTTTATCAAATTAAGAATGGTACCAGTTCTGTAGAGCGAATTAATTTGAGGCAGGAGTAAGATTTTTCTCTTTCTTAAGTAGTTTGAATTAATACTTATTTGTTCAAAATCCTGTTTAGGTAATCCTTTGTGTACTAGTATTTAAGTAGCTGTATCCGCTTGGTAAGTACTTCAGGTAATTTTAGGTAGGTGTTTTTACTCTAAGTAATTTTATTATTGTTGATGATTCCTCCAAACGGTGTTGTTCAATAAATTTTTAATTACTGCTTACTAATAAAAGAATGGTTAAAATAGCTCATTGTACAGATTTTTCTGAGAATGCGAAAAAGGCTCTTGAAGGAATGCTGTTCAATTTTTGGAGTTTTGATATAGCCATTGATATCCTTCACCTTGTAGAAGATGATTTTGAAGAATCTTTAGCCAAGTTAGAATTGCTAAAAAATGAACTAATGACCATTCATGGTACAAGGTTTATCTTCAAAACATATATTTTCAGAGAAAACCAAAGAGACTCTTTGATAGAGCAGCTAAACTCACGCGAGTATTTTGGGCTATTGGTGGGTTTAGACGGGCCAAAGAGAAAGTCAGGAATTGGTAGTTTTCTTCAAAGCCTTTATGATTTTTATTTAGGTAATATGACCATTGTACCGCTTATCCATGAAATAAAAATAGAAAATAAAGGTTTGGTGGCTTTGGCATATGAAAATATTGAAGCTTTGAGTACTTTGGTTATGGTCAGCGATTACATGAATTTTCATTTTTCTAAACTGACAGTTTTAATAAAGATTGAAAAAAACTTAAATGAAAAAGAAGTTAAAGCTATCAGAGACATTTTATCAAGCTTATTACCTGCTGCTAAATATGAATTGTTAATTCAGAATCGAGTGAATATTAGTAACTCTCTTTTGAATTTACTAAAAGCCGAGAATTTAGATTATTGCATATTATTTAAAGACGATTTTTTTGATAATTATTTTTATAACCATTTGAAGGTTAAACCTGCAGAAAGTGAGTTTAGTCAACGCATAGCGAGGATAAATACCTACAAGGAAAAAATAAAGGAGGATTTGAATTCTGTGGTACGGCTAACTTTAAGGCAGGAGTAATATGTACTTAAAATTAGGGAGGGCTGAAACTTTTAACTAAATTAATGTATCCGTTTAATAATTAAATTGTCAGGTGAAAGTAGAAAAACTCTTAGAAGAAGGCCTTTGGAGTCTTTTTTGCAGGTTGCTTTTACTCCTAAAATCCAGTCACTCTAGTCTATGAAATCAAATATAAGAGTCTCTTTCTGTACAGATTTTTCTGAGACAGCAAATGCTGCATTGGAAATGATTCTTTTCAATGCATGGAGCTTTAAGATAGATATTTATATCATCCATTTATTAGAGGATTTGACTTACAAAGAAGCTAAACAAAAACTTGATGCTCTTCAAACAGATTTAAATCACAGTATATGTGGCAGTAGAGAAGTGAATGTCAGGATTTTTGAAAAAGGTCATAAGCTGGAGTTGATAACGCATCTAAATGAATCAAACTATTTTTTAAATGTTGTAGGTTTAGATGGTCAAGGGCATACAGACGGTCAAGGCAGTTTTCTGAAAACACTATATCAATACTTGAAAGGTGGCTTAGTGGTAGTGCCAAAAAACCATGAAGTGAGCATTGAAAATAAATTATTAATAGCCTTAGAGTATAATAATATTGAACGGATTCATTATCTAATGAAGGTTCGTTCTTTTTTATATTTCAATTTCTCAAAGTTAAATATCCTTATAAGAGTTTCTGATGAAGTGAGTCTTGGAGATAAAGAGCAAACTAAAGAAGTAATTGAAGACCTTTTCGCAGGTTTAGAGTGCGAGATTATTTTTCAAAGTCCAAAAGGCTGTACAGAGTCTATGAGACGTTTATTTAAAGAAAAAAAGCTTAACTATACCGTAGTATTTAAAGGAGATTATTTCGACAATCACTTTATAGATGTCATGAGCAAGAGAACTAAATGCATTCAGCCTAAAGAAATGCTTTTAAGGGTTTGTACAGCTAAACGTATCATATCTGCAATAAAAGAAAACCAAGAAGGAGTAGAAAAAATGGAGTTAAGAGACTTTTAATGAAATCACTTCTCTTTAATGGCTAATTGGCCACAGGCTGCATCAATATCTTTGCCACGGCTTCTTCTTACATTAACCGTGACGCCACGTTTTTCTAAGAAATTGGCGAATTTGTCAATAGCTTCTGGGTCGGCATTTTGATAATTGGCCTCCGCTATAGGGTTATACTCTATGATATTTACTTTTGAAGGTACTCTTTTTACAAAATCAAGTAATTCTTGGGCATCTTCCAATTTGTCATTAAAACCATGGAAAATGATGTATTCTAATGTTATCTGATTACCCGTTTTTTGATAAAAATAGTTAAGAGCATCTCTTAAATTAGCCAATGAGTTGCTCTCATTAATAGGCATTATCTGGTTACGCTTTTCATCGTTAGCGGCGTGAAGAGAAAGTGCTAGGTTAAATTTAACTTCATCATCACCTAGTTTCTTTATCATTTTTGCTATACCAGCGGTAGAAACCGTAATTCTTTTAGGCGACCAATTTAAGCCATCTGGAGCTGTTAATCTTTCAATAGAGCCTAATGTGCCAGCATAGTTTAAAAGTGGCTCACCCATTCCCATATAAACCACATTAGTAAGTGGAGCTTGGTAGTTATCTTCTGCTTGTTTTTTGATTAAAACTACTTGGTCATAAATTTCAGCGGCTGTTAGGTTTCGCTCTCTATTCATGTAACCAGTAGCACAAAACTTGCAGCTTAACGAGCAGCCCACCTGAGAAGACACACAGGCGGTCATTCTTTTAGGTGTTGGAATTAAAACTCCCTCTACCAAATGACCATCAAAAAGCTTAAAACCAGATTTAATGGTTCGGTCGGAGCTAAACTGTGAGCTGTCTGTGATAACTGGATTTATGACAAAATGTTCTTTCAGTTTATCTCTAAGACCAATAGAAAGGTTTGACATTTCCTCAAAACTTATAGCAGATTTTTGCCACAGCCATTCCCAAACCTGATTGGCCCTAAATTTTTTTTCGCCTTCGGCCAAAAACCAATCTGTAAGTTTGATTTTGCTTAAACCTCTTATGTCAATTTTCTTATCTCCCATTCCGCTACAAAATTCCGCAATTTCGCTTGATTTACCTAGCTTTCACTATTTTTGGATGAGATTGCTCCTACTAATATGCAGCATAAGGACTATCTTGTCAGACTTTTAATAAATAATGAAAAAGCTATCTTCCATTACAGTTATGATGCTAACCGGCATCTTGCTGGTGTTTTCTTTAAACACCACAGCACAGTTTTGGAAAAAAAACAAGGATTCGGTAGTCGAAAACTACGGTTTTCACATAAATGGCGGTAAGAAGTCTTACTCCTTGTCTTTCAAGGTTTACTCAAATCTTATTGTAGTTCCAGTAGTATTAGATGAATCTGATACGCTAAACTTTATTTTGGACACCGGTGTAAGCTCTATTTTTATTACAGAACCAGCTGTAGCAGAAAAACTAGGTTTAGAATATGTGAGAGAAGTGGCTATAAGTGGAGCAGGGGAAGGTAAATCACTTTTAGCCATGGTTTCCATAGACCATGACTTCAAGCTTGGTAAAATAACGGGCTATCGTCAAAATGTGGTGGTTTTGAGTGAAGATATCTTGAATTTATCTGAATTTATGGGTGTGCCTATTCATGGGATTTTTGGTCACTCTTTGTTTGAAAATTTCATAGTAACTATCGACTATAACAATTTAGTTCTTACCGTAAGGCAAACAGAGAGTTTTAAGTACAAAAAGAAATACGGTCAAAAATACCCTATTGTGGTAACGCAGTCAAAACCTTATACAGACGCCATAAGAATAACAGAAAGAGGAAAACCTGAAAGAAACGTTAGACTTGTGATTGACACAGGTGCCGGACACGCTTTACTGCTAAATTCTGAAGAAGGGAATATTGCACTGCCTGAAAAGGTTATTAGAGCCAATTTAGGGAGAGGACTCAATGGTGAAATTTTCGGTGATATTGGTAGAGTACCGAAAGTGTCTATTGGCAAAAATGACTTATATGATGTTTTAGCATCCTTTCCAGATTCTCTAGCCTTTAGTATGAAATTTCCACCTTCAGATGATAACCGACAGGGCAGTATTGGAGGAGAATTCTTAAGACGTTTTAAGTTAACCTTAAATTATAATGAAGGTTACATGGCTCTAAAGCCTATTAGAAGAAGAATTAATCAACCTTTTGAGCATGATATGAGTGGGCTCGACATTAGAGCCCAAAAAGATAATTTAAAAAGGCTTTTTGTTATTGACGTGATTGAGGGCTCTCCTGGTGATTTGGCAGGTTTAAAAGCCAATGATGAGATAGTATTTGTGAACGACGACCACGTAGATAAATTAACGGTAGCTGAGATTTACCGTCTTTTTTCAAAGAAAGAAGGCAAATCAATTGATATTTTTTACCGAAGAAATGGCGTTTTAACTTTTACTACTTTTGAATTAAAAAGAGCTATTTGACGGGCTATCTAATCAATCTTTCCTGATATTTGCCGTAAGTACCAAAACTCAAGTATGGCTTACAGAAATTCTTTTTGGCGTAGGTATATGGGCTCTTTTTGGGTCTTTGTATTCATTCTACTCGCAATTTATCTTCTTAATCATCCTGGGCTATTGCGTAAGGCATTATCTAAGTTTGGTTTGGCAAAGGAAATGCCAGTAACCTTGAGTGAAAATGTCAATTCTAGCTATTCGGATTTCATGTTACCAAAGCCCAGTACCTATGGCGAATGGATAGAGAAACCTAATTTCTTGGTCTACTATGATGAAGATATCATGCAGGCAAGATTTACACTACACAAATTAGAAGGAGGTTTTACCAGAGGGAAAGCCAGCCGCTACGGAATAAGGTTTGACGATCAAGAAGTTTTAGCTTCGCAAACAGCTGCTTATTATGACTATTCTGGCTCTGGTTATGACAGAGGGCATTTGGTACCAGCCGGCGATTTTAAGTGCTGTCAAAGTGAAATGGTGGAGACTTTTTCCATGTCAAATATCGCTCCTTTTGATTCTGTCTTAAACAGATATGCTTGGAACGAATTGGAAATTAAAACAAGAAGCTTGGCTAGAAAAAATGGTACCATATACGTAATAACGGGTCCTGTTTTTGAGCATAGGTTTCTTTATATAGGAAAACAAAATGATGTTAGTGTACCTACCCACTTCTTCAAAATTTTGTTTACTCTTTCAAAGGATGGAACTAAACCGCAAAATATGACCGCTTATCTCATGCCAAATGAACCTCTCTATAGCTTTGATAAACAAAACATGAAAGTCAGTATTAACAAATTAGAAGAACTGACTAAGCTTGACTTTTTTGAAAAACTACCTGATGATTTAGAGAATAAATTAGAAGCCGCCACACAAACAGGGAACTGGTAATGGCGTACATTCCAGCCCTTAAATATCATATCCTAACCCCTATATATGATTGGTTTATAAAGCTCACGGTTCCTGAGAAAGAGGTCAAATCTAAAACTATAGATTTAGCTGAAATTAATGCAGATGATAAAGTGTTAGATTTTGGCTGTGGTACGGCTACGCTATGTCAAATATTATTGGCAAAATACGTGGTGACAGAAGTAGTCGGTTTAGATGTAGATCCAGCTATATTGGAGATAGCCAAAAAGAAAAGTATTCCAGATTTAACCTTAAAGGAGTTTGATGGCGAAGTGATTCCTTTCAAAGACCAGTATTTTGACAAAGTTATTTCTTCATGGGTTTTTCATCATTTGACTACGGAGCAGAAAATCAATGCTTTTAAAGAGATAAAAAGAGTACTGAAGCCAGATGGTGTTTTTATACTAGCAGATTGGGGCCAGGCCTCTAATCCAATCCAAAGAGTCTTGTTTTTTATACTTCAAGTTTTCGATAATTTCCATACCACTTCTGCCAATGTTAATGGAGAAATAGTGAGTTATTTGAAAGATGCAGGTTTTCAAAAAACTGAAGAGTGTGGCTATAGAAATACACTATTAGGCTCGCTTCGGTATTGGAAAGTAAGCAACTAAATCGTCTCTAACCAAATCTCCGTATTCTTAAAAGAAGGCGTCAAGCTTCTACCATCTGTTTCTGATGAAACCAAAAAGTTAGTTTCAGGATAAAAGCCCAAAACACAGCCTTTGGCAATGTCAAACTCCACGATTTCAAAATTGTCAATTTGCCCAGTTTTGCTTTTTGCATTCACTCTTTGCCCATTTTTTAGACCTTTCTCAGCTATATCTTCTTCATTCATAAGTAGCACATCGCGGTGTTTAGTGCCACGCCATGCGTCATGTTCTTCATATACTATAGAATTAAACTGGCCCTCGCTTCTAACCGACATTAAGGATAAGGCACCTTTTGTTCTGTCTAAATCGGGTAGGGGATTAAAAATGAATTGGGCTTTGCCCGAAGGAGTGTTAAACTCTGGTGTATGGAATGTTCTACCAGAAATTTGAAACTCTTCTTTGGTCTTGTCTATATGGTTGAGTTTTTCAAACCCTGGAATTACCGAAGCTATGG
This sequence comes from uncultured Arcticibacterium sp., assembly GCF_964021845.1. Taxonomy (NCBI): domain Bacteria; kingdom Pseudomonadati; phylum Bacteroidota; class Cytophagia; order Cytophagales; family Leadbetterellaceae; genus Arcticibacterium; species uncultured Arcticibacterium sp. The sequence continues at coordinate 662,390 of NZ_CAXHZC010000001.1, forward strand.
TTTTTCTTACAGCTTCATGACTTTTAAAGGCCTTGAAATCCACTTTGCTATTGCCTAAAACACGGCTTGCTATTTCCGCAATAATGTCAACTTCTGAGCGGAGGTTAGAGATTCGGTCAATACCGCCATCGCTCATACGCACATAATTAAACATCGACTCCTGCGTGGTCTTTTGTTTTTCCTCATCACGAACTAACACAGGAAGTATTAGGCATTCCTCGTCCACAGCTTTTATGTGCCCTTCGTTTAAAGTGGTGTTTACAAAAACTTTAAATGGGATTTTGTTTAAGGCTTGCTCTGCAAAATTTAGGTTAGGATTTGAGGCATAAAGGTTTCCTCCTAAAAGGAATGCCACATCTACATTTCCATCATTGGCTTCGTCCATGCATTTCATGGTATCCCAGCCTGCAGTGGTAGGTAGTTTTACGTTTAAATGTTTTTCAATATTCTCAAATACCTTTTCTTTCAATGCTGGTGTAACACCCATAGAGCCTATTCCTTGTACATTAGAATGCCCTCTTAGTGGTAATAAGCCTGCTTCTTTTCTGCCCACCATACCACGTAGCATAGCTAAGTTCACAATGGCCTCAACATTTTCAGAGCCGTGCTTATGATGTGTTATACCCATAGCCCAAGAGAAGATAACGTTCTCGGCTTTGATATAAACCTTGGCTATTTCTTTGATTTTTTCAGTGCTTAATCCAGAATTACTTTCAATGGTTTCCCAGCTTAAGCTGTTTACTTCTGTTTTGTATTTTTCAAAACCTTCCGAGTGATTTTTTATGAAACTGTCATTAAGCTTGTTTTGTTCTATAAGTACCTTGGCAATTCCATATATAACAGCAATATCTCCACCAATTCTTGGTTGCAAATAATGTGATGCTATATCAGAGCCTCTACTTAAAATAGACCTGACATCAGACGGGATTGAGAAATTTACCAAGCCAGGCTCTTTGGCTGGGTTTAAAACCACCACATTTCCGCCACGCCTTCTTACATGTAGTAACTCTGTTAAAAAACGAGGGTGATTAGATGCAGGGTTTGCTCCAATCACAAAAACCAAGTCAGCTTTTTTGATATCATGCACCTGAATGGTGGCAGTACCTGTACCTAAAGTGCTTTTCATGCCCACACCACTGGCTTGATGGCAGTAATAAGAGCAATTGTTTACATTATTAGTTCCATAAATTCTGGCAAAAAGATGTAGCAGAAATGCTGCTTCATTGCTACTTCTTCCAGAACTATAAAAGAAGGTTTTATTTGGATCGGTTCCTTTAAACTTATCCGCTATTTTAGAAAGAGCCTCTTCCCAATTAATGGTTTTGTAGTGGCTTTCTCCTTTTAATTTTAGAAGTGGGTCCTTTAATCTGCCCAGCATTTCTAACTCTCTTGGTCTGAGTTTTCGGAGCTGTTCTATACTATTATTTTCCCAAAAATGAGCAGGAATAGGTGCTTGAATGTCGGTTAATTGGGCTTGAAGACTCTTTTTGCAAATCTCTATCTTGTCATTTGCTTCGTTTACCATGCCGCCTTTTTGACCTCCCATGCCGTATGCACAGGTTTTGCAAGTGTTTTTAGAAGTGATGGTTTTAGCCACACTTCCTAGTCCGGCTTCTTTAATGACATGGAAAGAATAAAAAATGGACTTCCAGCCGCCCACATAAGATTTTGTCTTCAATTGGTTTTCTTTTGATAATTTGAAGGTAAAAAAATAGTGTGATTTTAGTGTAAATAATCTCTCAAATCTTCAAATAGCCTTATTTTTGCCACGCATTAAGCAAAACCTAATTAATGATTTCGTACCAACATTTCGCCTTGAAAAATGGGCTTCAAGTATATCTACATGAAGATAAAACTACCCCCATAGCAGCATTTAATATTGTATATGACGTAGGCTCTAGAGACGAGGACGAAAGCCGTACTGGTTTTGCCCATTTGTTTGAGCATTTGATGTTTGGTGGTTCTAAAAACATTCCAAGTTATGATGAACCTTTGCAGAAAGTAGGAGGAGAAAATAACGCCTTTACATCACCAGATGTTACCAATTATTATATCACGCTTCCTGTATCTAATATTGAAACCGCTTTCTGGTTAGAGTCAGACCGAATGCTGAGTCTTTCGTTTGACCCTAAAGTACTGGAAGTGCAGCGTAAGGTGGTTATTGAAGAATTTAAACAGCGTTATTTGAGCCAACCTTATGGTGACGTTTGGTTAAAAATGAGGCCTTTGGCTTATAAAAATCACCCATACAAGTGGGCAACTATAGGCAAAGAAATCAAACACATAGAAGAGGCCACTTTAGAAGATGTGAAAGATTTTTTCTTTACGCATTACAGACCAAATAATGCTACGCTGGTAGTGGCAGGTAATATTTCTTTAGAAGAAGTAAAAAGGTTAAGCGAAAAGTGGTTTGCTGATATTCCGGCAGGACCAAAAAAAGCAAGAAAATTACCGGTGGAGCCTGCTCAAACCGAAGCAAGGTTTTTAGAAACCGAAGCCAAAGTGCCTTTAAATGCACTTTATAAAGCATATCATATGCCAGGTAGGTATCATGAAGATTTCCATAAGGCAGATTTGATTAGTGATGTATTAGGTAGGGGTAAATCATCAAGACTTTACAAAGAATTAGTAAAAGAGCAAGGACTTTTTAATAACATCAATGCTTACATTTCTTCTTCGTTAGACCCAGGTCTATTAATGATAAGTGGGAATTTAAATGAAGGAATAAGTATAGAAAAAGGGAATGAAGCTGTTGAAAAGATTGTTCTTAAATTGACTGAGGAAATCATGGAAGAAACAGAGCTAGAAAAGGTGAAAAACCAAGCAGAAGCATCCCTCCAATTTTCTGAAGTAGAATTACTCACTAGAGCTATGAATTTGGCTTTTGCAGCAAATTACGGCGACCCAGAGTTGTGTAATAAAGATGCGGAGAAGTTGGCAGCTATTACACCTGAAAGTTTTCAGGAAATGGCTAAAAAAGTACTTAGGCCAGAGAACTGTAGCACCATGTTTTACAGAGCGGTCAATTAAAATAAATAAAAGCCGCCTAAAAGGCAGCAAATAGAAATAGAAACACTAAAAATATAAAAACGTGAATAAGAAAGTAGCATTAATCATTTTAGACGGATGGGGAATACCTAAAAAGGGTGAAGAGTGGCGTTCTGCCATTGAAAAGGCAAATGTTCCTTATTTTGACCATTTAATGAGCACTTATCCTCACAGCACATTAGAGGCTTCTGGAAGAGCGGTAGGTTTGCCTAACGGTCAAATGGGAAATTCTGAAGTGGGTCATATGAATTTAGGTGCTGGAAGAGTAGTTTTTCAGCAATTGGAAAAAATTAACGTAGAGATAGAAGAAGGTAGATTAGCAAATGAGCCTGTACTAAAGAACGCTTTAAACTACGCGAAAGAAAATAATAAGAAAGTCCATTTCATTGGCTTAGTTTCTGATGGTGGTGTGCATTCTCATATAGAGCATTTAAAAGGACTTACTAAAATAGCTGCTGAGGCAGGTTGCAAAGATGTTTTTGTACATGGCTTTTTAGATGGTCGTGACTGTGACCCAAAATCAGGGAAAGAGTTTGTATCTGATTTACAATTACACTTAGCCACGCATGGTGGTCAAATAGCTTCTTTAACTGGAAGATATTATGCCATGGATAGAGATAAGAGATGGGACAGAGTAAAACTGACCTATGATGCCATGGTAAAGGGTATAGGGGAGTATAAAGTTTCTAACGGAGGCTTACTTTCTACTATCCAAGATGAGTACGATGCTGGTGTTACAGACGAGTTTATGAAGCCAATAGTGGTGGAACAGCATAGTAAGCCAATAGGCCTAATAGAAGAAGGTGATGTGGTAATGTGCTTTAACTTCAGAACTGACCGCGGCCGTGAAATTACGATGGCTCTTACGCAAGAGGCCTTCCCGGAGCAAGATATGCATCCTTTAAAACTTAAGTATTTAACCATGACTAACTATGATGCTACATATAAAAATGTAGAGGTTATTTATGAGAAAGATAACTTAGTGAATACCATGGGTGAAGTCTTAGAAGCTGCTGGAAAGAAGCAAGTTAGGGTAGCAGAAACCGAGAAGTATCCGCACGTGACATTCTTCTTTTCAGGTGGACGTGAGAAAGAATTTGTAGGAGAAAGCAGAATAATGGCTCAGTCGCCAAAAGACGTAGCCACCTATGATTTAAAACCAGAAATGGCTGCTGCTGACATTAGAGATGGTATTATTCCAGAATTGAAAAAAGGAGAGGTTGATTTCGTTTGCCTGAACTTTGCTAATCCTGATATGGTAGGGCATACGGGCGATTTTGATGCGGTAGTTAAAGCTGTAGAAACGGTAGATGCTTGTTTGAAAGATGTAGTGGAGGCCGGATTGCCAAACGGATATTCTTTTATAGTAATAGCAGACCACGGAAATGCAGATTACATGTTAAATGATGACAAGTCTGTAAATACAGCTCACTCATTAAACTTGGTTCCATTTATAGTGGTAGACCCAGAATACAAAGGTCAACCTAAGGACGGAAAGTTAGGAGACGTAGCACCAACCATCCTTAAAATGATGAATGTAGCCATCCCAGCTGAAATGACCGGAGATGTTTTGGTTTAAAAATAACTGAATTTTCTATATTAAAAAGGAGCTGTGAGGCTCCTTTTTTTGTTTTTCTAGGAAGGTGTTTGATTTGCTGAGTATTTTATTTCAAAAGCGTTAGTTTTTAATTTAAGCGTTGAAAGTGTTTTAGGGTAAAATAATAAAATTTAAAACATATTTATAATGTAAAAAGGTGATTAGAACATGAATTTGCTCTAATCACCTTTTATGATTTATCTAGGAATAATGTCCCTTAGTTTATCTTAACAGCATCTTTTGATACGCTTTCACCTACTGCAGTATGATTGTTGAAGTTAACAGTAGCAGACGAATTTAAGATTATAGCTTCACTAGCAGAGCCATTTATTCTAACTGCATCAGCAGATTTTGAACCAAAATCAATGTCTGTTAGTGTTAGGTCTTTTGTATTTAAAACGTCAAAGACAATGTCATTTTTGATGTTCAATTTGGCATTTGTAACCTAAACTCCATTCGCATCAATAATTGAAAAACCATTGTCAGCTTCAGCCATAAGATTTGTGATTTCTACATTCTCTAGGTTCATTTCTGGAAGTCCCTGAAGAAAAACAGCTTGCTTGGCACCGTTTACTATCACATCTTTGATGACAATGTTCTTAAACTGTGGCGTTTCTACTGTAACAGGAATGCTTTCAGATGTTGCCTGAGCACCACCTTCTGCTAATGTTTCAGAAATAGATTTTCCGCCGTAGTAAAGATTGAAAGAAATGGCATTAGTAGGGATATCAGTCATTCTGATGTCTCTGATAAAGATATTTTCTACTACACCACCACGGCCACGTGTACTTTTAAAACGAAGCCCCACATCTGTACCCATAAAAGTACAGTTAGAAACATGCATATTTTTCACACCGCTAGACATCTCCGAACCTACTGTTACGCCGCCATGACCATGATAAACAATATTGTTTCTTATTATTAAATTTTCACATGGTACACCTCTGTCTCTTCCGTCTTTGTCTTTACCAGACTTAATACAAATGGCGTCATCGCCCACATCAAAACTAGAGTTTTCTACAATGACGTTTTTACAAGATTCCACATCAATACCATCTCCATTTTGAGAATACCAAGGGTTACGTACAGTAACATTTCGTACTATTAGGTCTTCCACCATTAATGGGTGCAGGTTCCATGCTGGTGAATTCTGAAAAACGGGGCCATCAAGCATGACTCTTTTACTGTTTTGGATGCTCAGCATTACAGGTCTTAAAAAGTCACGAATAGCTAAGAAGTCTTCTTTGGTATGTAAATCATGACGTACATTTTGGTCTGCATTATTGGCACCTTTCATAAATTGTTCAGATGGAGACCAAAGGTCTTTTTTGTCGTTTAAAACACCACCACTTGCTACTAGTTTTTTCCAAGCAGACGCCGTCAATTTCCCTTTCTTTACAGAACGCCAAGCTTCCCCAGAGCCATCCCAAACGCCTTTGCCAGTGAATGCCACATCTTCTATGTTTTTACCATAAATAGGAGAAAGGCAACGCCACGTGGTTAAGCCCTCAAAACTGGTTTCTATAATAGGGTAGAGGTCTTTGTTAGTAGAAAACCTGATTAGTGCTCCAGCTTCTGCATGCAATTCAAGTTTGCTTTTTAAAATGATAGGTCCTGTTAACCAGATGCCCGCAGGGATAATTACTTTACCGCCGCCTTTTTCGGTAACAGCAGCAATGGCATCCTCAAAAGCTTTGGTATTATCCACCAGGCCGCCGCTAACAGCACCAAAATCTGTAATGTTTACGGAATTTGAAGGAATAACAGGTTCATTCACCAGAGCCATTTCAAACTCTATATTTTCATAAAAGCCAGAGGATGATTTATTGTTTTGCTCTGTACAGCTACCTAGTATAAAGGTGAAAGCTGATAGTAATACTAAAAATTGTTTTTTTATCATTATAATTCTTGTAAGGTTAAGGTGTATTGGTTAAACAAATAGTTTAGAATTTTCAAAAGTCTGAAATTATCTTCCCAATGGCAACCAAACCGCCATATCAGCTTCCTCTCTATTTGCCCAAGCATAATAAGGTATCAAACGAATTTCTGTGGTATTGCTCTTAGCATTTAGGGGCTTGTACAAGTTGTTTTCCCAATTGTTTTGCGTTGTATTGGCAGTACCAACAAGGCTGACCACTTCGCTGTTGGATATTTTCATTTTCTCAGGACTTAAAGCGATGTTTGAAGGAATAATGATATCAGCAAGGTTTTGGCCTTTCTTTAGGTCGTTTGCCTCTAAACAATAAACCAAAGGACCACGCTTTACCACCACTTGGTTTCTGGTTTCTTCTACCATTGGGTTGGCCTCGATTAACTGCACAGGCATATCCATCACAAATTTTATCTGGTCACCTTTTTTCCATTTCTGACTTACACTTAAGTAAGAGCTTGAAGTGGCATTACTTTGTACTTTTTGACCGTTTACATAAACGGAAGCATTGTTACACCAGTCTGGTACTCTGAAATTTAGTTGTTTTTCATCAGAAGGAGCTTCTGTGATATTAATGTTTACATCGCCATCCCATGGATAGTTTGTAGTTTGAGTTAATTGAATTTCTTCTTCACCTAGTTTAGTGTTTATATCACTGCTGCTATACATATTAAACCATAGTCCGTCTGTATTTTTGCTATACAGGTAGCTTCCTATTTCTGCAATGGTTCTAATGGTATTAGGTGGGCAGCAGTTAGATTTTGAGATATAATCTTGACGTACATTTGGCCATCTTAAATTGAATGGTAATCCCTTCGTGTTGCTAAGTGGATTGGTATAGAAATAACCTTTTCCATTTAAGTTTACTCCAGACAAAACACTATTGTAAAGCGTGGTTTCCATCAAATCAGCATATTTGGCCTCAGCCGTGGTTTGAAACATTCTCCAGTTCCATAAGGCACTACCAATATTCGCACAGGTTTCATTATGAGCACCAGCATTTGGCAGTTCATATTCTCTTCCAAAGGCTTGATGTACCTGCTGAATTTCACTGGGTTTGTACGATGTGCCATTGGGCGAAACTCCATCATAAAGAGCACCAGCTCCACCCGTGATATATAGTTTGGTTTCCGTCATGTTGTCCCAGATTTTATCCAGAGCATCTTTCAATGTTTTATCTCCTGTTTCTGCATAAACATCTGCTACACCAGCATAAAGATAGGTAGCCCTTACCGCATGGCCTTCGGCCTTTGTTTGCTCTCTAAACGGAAGTCTATCCTGGTTATGGTCAGTTCCATTTTCTAACATACTTCTTATATCAATCAGCTGTTTTGACAACTCTAAGTAGCGAGGGTCTTTAGTGGTACGGTACATTTCCACCACACCCATGTAATGCGACGGGCAAATAGCATTTCCTGCTAGTTTTTCAGGGAACTTCTGACAAAAGTTATAGAGATAATCTGCTGCATTTTTTGCCAAATCTAGTAAATCAGTTTTTCCTGTAGCTTTATAATGAGCACAGGCGGCTGTCATTAAATGCCCCATGTTATAGGTTTCAAAATCTAATCGCTCACGAAACTCTTGAGCTTTTTCAGGATGATTTTTCAGGTCAATCATTACCGGAGTATGGATATAACCGTCTTCTCTTTGTGAAGCTGTGAAAAGAGGAATGACTTGGTCAATCATACGAGTGAATTTCTCGTCTTTGGTAACTGCGTAAGCCATACTTGCAGCTTCTACCATTTTATAAAAATCGCCGTCATGAAAAGGAGCACCTTTATGTTTTCCTTCTTCCACACCTGCTGCTACTTCAAAATTTCTTAAGGCACCACTTCTTTCTGCATCACTATAGATACTCCACATTTCAGGAATCATAGTTTCTGTACAGGTTTCAAGTCTTTCAGCCCAAAAACCACTGTTTAGTTTGACTTCGTCAATGCCCAAAGCTTGAAGTTTTACATATGGGCTTTCAGAGGTATTTACCAAACTTTTATTGGCCGTAAGATTCTCCGCATTTAAAGTAGAGGTTTGCTGAGTTTGCTGAACCGTTTGTTTTTTTTGGGTTTCGCTACAGGAAACGGAAATAATACTCAGCAGGAGTAATAAAGGGACTTTTTTCATGTTAAAAATTTCAATTAATTGGGTTGAATGATTGTTTGTTAAATGCTACAGCTTAGTTTATCCAGGCCCATCTTTTAGCCCAGTCCATTAAGAATTCTTTTCTAAACTTTGATATGGTTCTGGCACCTTGTTGGTCTTTTAGGAAGAGTTCGGGGCTTGATACATCTCCGTACCATTGATTTCCTAATGCGTAGTCATCTTTGTTCGGTTTTCCTGGCCAAGGATTGGTGCTAACGTACTGGCCTTTTAAGCCGTCTAGTTCTTTTATGCTACTATGCGTTTCATAGGAGCTCGTTTCAGGTCTTTTTGGTGAATAGCGAACGGTATATATGCCATTCCCTAAATAGTAGCCCGGCCATTGTTGTTTTTGAATCTCCATGATGAAACAAGAAGAATCTTGTGGAATGTCTATTTCAGGGCCTTTAAAACGCCATTCTAAAATAGAATATGCACTTACGGTGTCTTTCACACTTGAGTTTCCTTCAAAAATGTATCTTGCACTGCGGTCTATTTTTTGGAATTTTCCACCCCAGCTATCCGTGGTAGGGTCATTTGCATCGCCATTCATCAGATAAGCTAATGAGGGTGTGTCACCCATTTTGATATGGCCTTTGTAATGGTTGATAAAGTTATCTGCCATAGCACCATGTCCTTTGACAAAATTATTATAGTAAGCAGCTCCGCTCATATTATCAGGAGCGTTTTCATCTTCCATAAACCAGCCTCTGTAGGTAGCATTTGCTTCTATCATATATAGGTTTGGGTGATTAGCGGCTATATAGGCATAAGCATTAGAGCTCCACTTTTTATTTGGTCCGCCAATCCAGTATACTCTTATTTTTTCAGTGATTTCTGGTGCATCGTGAAGAGCTTGGGCTACATCTTCAATTCCACCCCAAACCAAGACCCATAAAGGTTGGTCAGATTCTCTTTTAGCTCTTTCAATAATCCAATCAGAACCTTCGCTTGCTTTGGTATAGCCTTTAAAGGGGGCTTCAAGTTTTGAGCCTTGCTTACAAATAGCTCTTAAAGCAGCCGGTTCCGGTAAGTTCGGAGCATGTTCTTTTAATTGACTTAAGTCTTTTTCATACAAATCTATTATCATTTCTATGTCAGCCTTAGAACCGTTTCCGAAAGGGGAAGAAATAAGTCCTTCTAATTGGAAAAGGTCAGCATACATAAAGGCATGAATCATAGACTGGAAATCGTCAGGGTCTGTTCCTCCTATATCTGAGCTTATAATAACTCTTGGTTTCTCACTTATGCTCTTACATTGGATAAAAGCTATGGCAATACAGCATAAAACCGCGTATTGAACAAGGTGTTTCAGTGCTTTTGAAGCTGTTTCTTTCATTTTTAGGGTTAAAGTATTGTTTAAGAGAATGAGTCTCTTTAGTGATACAAATATAAAGCAAAAAGAAAATAAACGAAATAAAAAGAAATAAAACGAAAGTAAATTTGTGCATTATTGAAGATATGCGTCTATTTTTGTCTTGAAAAGATTTAATTATATAACTCATAAGTATAATTGCTTGAAACTGTTTGATGCCTTAAATCTATTTGAGTCATCATGAGTACTTCGGAATTAGATTAGCTCCTAAAGAGCTTTGAGGTTATTGATTAATACCTTAAGATGTTTTTTATATTATTTCAGATTAAATATGAGTATGCTGAATTTCTCTAAATGTAGTGTTTTTGTTTTTTATTTTCTTTTTATGATAAGTCCTACTTTCTCGCAAAGTAGTACGCTGCAAGAGAGAACTAGGGTTATAGTAACATCTGATGGTGAAATAGATGACGAATGTTCTTTTGTCCGTTTTTTACTTTATACCAACGAGTGGGATGTAGAGGCTATAGTAACCTCAAGTTCGCAGTATCATTGGCAAGGACATAAATGGGCAGGTGATGACTGGGCCTTACCATATTTAGAAGCTTATGCGGAAGTGTATCCCAATTTACTAAAGCATGATAGCCGCTATCCTACACCTGAGTATTTAAAAGAAAGAACATTGCTTGGTAACGTAGAGTCAGAAGGTGAAATGGAAAAAAGGACGCCCGGTGCCGAGCTCATTACAAAAGTACTTTTGGATGAATCTGATAATAGACCTATTTGGCTACAAGCTTGGGGCGGAACCAATACCATTGCTCGTGCTTTAAAAACTATTGAAGAAGAACATCCTGAAAAGATGGCGTATGTGGCCAATAAAATTCGCCTTTACCTAATTTGGGAGCAGGATGAAACCTATCAAAATTATATAAAACCACACTGGGGGAAGTATAACATCTTAACCATTAATTCCGACCAGTTTATTGCTTATTTCTATAACTGGAAGCAGTTTTTACCTAAAGAGCAGCAGGAGTATTTAGTGGGTTCATGGATGAATGAGAATATTTTAAAAGAACATGGAGCTCTTTGTGAACTATATAAAGCACATGAAAATGGGGACTTTAGGTCAGAAGGAGATTCACCGGCTTTTCTTCATACCATTCCTACTGGCTTAAGAAGTTTAGAGTCTCCGGACTTTGGTGGCTGGGGCGGCAGATATGTTGAAATTAGAGAGAACTACTTTACAGATAAGGTAGACGAACCTGGCTATAGTTATCCAAAAGGAAGATGGTGGACTAAGAACGCATGGGGAAGAAACCGTATGAAACTAGAAATTCCGAACGATACACTGTTGACAAACTACATGAAACCCATGTGGCAATGGATTGGCCCTATTCAAAATGATTTTGCTGCTAGAGCAGATTGGGGTGTGAAATCTTATGAAGATGCGAACCATCCTCCTGTGGTGGTACTCAAAAATGAACTAAACATTCATGCTAAGGCTGGCGAGGTGGTCAAATTAAATGCAAAAGGCAGCTCAGACCCAGATAGAGATAAATTGACTTATAAATGGTGGCATTATAATGATGCAGGGAGCTACCAAGGTAATGTGATCATCAAAAAATCATTAAAGAGAAGTACCTCACTACTGGTTCCAGCAGACGCCAAGTCTGGTGATACCATACATGTGATTTGTGAAGTAAATGATAGTGGAAAGCCAAGTTTAACAAGATATCAAAGAACAATAATTACAGTAAAATGAAAAAATATATTTCAACCCTCTTAATTTTTCTCTTTTTAGTTAATCTCACTTTTGGTCAATCTTCAAGTCCTTGGGAAAAGCATGGTAAGTTAGAAGTGGCTACCAACGGGCATTATGCACAGCACAAAGACGGAAGCCCGTTTCTGTGGGTTGCGGATACAGGTTGGGGGCTGTTTCAGCAGTTAACAAGAGAAGAAGTAGACCTATACTTAGATAAGCGTCAAAAACAGGGATTCACCGTTATACAATCTGTGGTGTTTTGGTACCCCCATGGTGGTGGAATAGAAAGTGGTCCGCATAATGCTGCAAATGCCTATGGGCACCAACCTTTTAATGGAGGGAATGATGCTCCAGATACGTCAAGTCCTCTAATAGTTAATGGTGGAAGCCCTGAAACACCAAATGACTATTGGGACCACGTGGATTATATTATAAATGCAATTAAGAAGCGAAACATGTATTTGGCATTATTGCCTTGCTGGGGTAGGGCTTATGTCACAGAACAGTTCGGTGGTTCACACCAAGAGTTTAATGAAAGCGAAGCAAGAAGCTATGGTGCCTTTTTGGGAAAACGTTATAAAACAGAACCACATATTCTTTGGGTATTGGGTGGTGATGCCAAAGCTCAAGTTAGGTCTTACGACACACATCATATTTTTCAAGAGTTTGACACACGTGATATTTTTAGAGCCATGGCAGAAGGTATAGCAAATGGCGTAACAGGTCAAAACCTTGCTTGGAACAAAGCCAACCCTTCTTGGAAAGATGTTTTCATGACGTATCATCCAGATGGCGACGCTACTTTTAATTCTTCCAATTGGTTTCAGCAAGACGAATGGCTTACTGCCAATGGCGTTGAAGTATGGAAAGTAGTAAATGAAGTGTATCCAATGATGGTAAATGATTACCAAAGAAATGACCCAGCTAAGCCAAGCTTATTTTTGGAGGGTTCTTATGAGTACGGTTCTTATAATCATGACTGCGGCTGGGTGACGCCTGTTAGGGTTAGAAGGCAGTTTTACCATACGTTTTTTGGTGGTGGAGCTGGTCATACCTACGGTGCAGGGCCTATATGGTCTATGAGAGGAAACGAGGGCGACTATAACTGTGGTTACACTTGGCAGCAAGCATTAGACTTTCCAGGAGCTGTTCAGTTAGCACAGGTAGGTAAGAACTTTTTACGTGACCATAAATGGAATGAGTGGATACCAAATGGGGCTGTTGTTAAGAGACTGGGAGAAGGAGAAAGTTTGAAAACGGCAGTTACCACCAAATCTGGTGATATGGCTTTGGTTTATTTTTCTAATAATTCTGCTACGGAGGTTAATAACATTTTGGGTAAAAAAACTACTGCTTATTGGTTTTACCCTAGAAATGGTGAGGTAAAAGTGATTCCAGGTTTTGAGGTAGGAGAAACGAAAGATATGCTGCCACCAAATTATTGGGAAGATGCCATCTTAGTGCTAAAAGCAAACGATAAATAGATGAAAATTCTTGTAGTAGAAGATGAGCCAGAGATGCAAAAACTACTCACGCAATTCTTACATGATGAGAATTATGTGGTAGAAGTTGCCGACAATTTCCTTACTGGAATGGATAAAATATCAGCATACGATTATGATTGTATCTTGCTTGATATTACACTTCCCGGTGGTAGTGGGCTTGATTTGCTACGGGAGTTAAAAAGTCTTGAAAAAGCAGATAGCGTTATTATCATTTCGGCTAAAGATTCTATTGAAGACAAAGTGCGAGGCTTAGACCTTGGAGCAGACGATTACTTAACTAAACCTTTTCATATCACCGAGTTAAATGCCCGAATTAAGTCTGTGATAAGACGGAAAAAGAAAGATGGTAAGAGTTTGCTTATTATGGAAAATGTGAAAATCAACATAGAAGAACGGTTAGTTTTGGTGGATGATAAGTCAATGGAGCTTAACCGAAAGGAGTTTGACATTCTTGTATTTTTTGGAATGAATAAATCACGAATAGTGAGTAAATCTGCCATAGCAGAAAATATATGGGGCGATTATATTGACCAGGCCAACGACTTTGATTTTATCTACTCTCAAATAAAAAACCTACGCAAAAAACTGCGTGACCATGAAGCCAATTTTGATATAAACGCAGTATACGGAATGGGGTACAAACTAACAGTGAAATGAAACTGATAAACCATACCCTGTGGATTCTTTCTCTTATTATTTTTACCACCGTAGGTTTATGGGCTTTTCTGTTTTATTCTCAACTGCTTAATCAGGTCAAAACTACCATTGATGAAGGGCTTTCGAATCATAAAATAGCCATTATTGATAAACTAAAAGATGATGCCGAAATACCAAATAAAGATAGTTTTCAAGACAAAAGTTACAGTATACGAAATGTAAATGAGGATTATGCTTTGCAGATTATAGATAGCTACAAAGACACCTTAATGTATTCTAGTCTTAAGAAAACCTCTTATCAAGCTAGAATGTTAACTACAGCTTTTGTTTCGCCAAATGGGCAATTTTATGAAATGAAAGTGATTTCTCATGAAATAGACAAAGAGAACTTAATCAAGAAAATCATCACCTCCTTGTTACTCCTGTTCTTGTTTTTGGCCATTAGTATATTTTTGGTCAATAGGTTTGTGCTAAAAAATACATGGAAGCCTTTTTATGAAATCTTGAATTATCTGAATGATTTTAGGCTTGACAAAAGGAAAGAAAGAGAATTTCAGAAAACCAATATTCAGGAGTTTGAATTACTTAATAAATCTGTTCAAAACTTGCTCAATAAAAATGTAGAGATTTTTAAGAGTCAAAAGGAGTTTATAGAAAATGCTTCTCATGAATTTCAAACGCCCCTGGCCATTGGTATAAACAAACTAGAACTACTGGCAGAAGACCAAAGACTGAGTGAAGAGCAGACACAAAAAATAGGTCAAATAATAGATTCTTTTCAAAGGCTTTCAGGTTTAAATAAATCCTTACTGCTGCTTTCTAAAATTGAAAATAAACAGTTTATATCTATCGGAAAAGTAAGTTTTGATTCCATAATTAAAAGAATTTTGGAAGACTTTTCAGACTATTCTAGCTTTCAAGAAATCAAAATTTCCTACCAAAAAGAGGCAGACCTTGTCTTTACTATGAATAGGGATTTGGCGGAAACATTGGTTTTAAATCTCATTAAAAACGCTATCATTCATAACCATAAAGAAGGAGAAATAGTAATTCGACTAACAGCTTCTTCGCTAATGGTTGAAAATACCAGTGTTCTGCCTCAGATAGCTGAAGAAAAGATATTTAAGCGTTTTAGTAAAAGCACTAATAATAATAAATCTACAGGGTTAGGACTTTCTATAGTGAAAGCCATTGCGGAGGTTTCTGGACTTGAGGTTTCTTATTCCTACACCGGTAAACATGTTTTTATATTAGCGAAGAAAGTTTGACATTTTGCTGGTTTATTTTGAGCAAAATAGCCTTCATTTTGCAATTCCAGATTCTTTCCAGATTTCTTCCCAATTGTTTCCCAAATCATATTATTCCTTTGTACCAAATTTAAGATTTAATATGAATCGAATCATCGGAATATTGGTTTTGACACTCTTAGCAAAAGCCACTTTTGGACAAAGCATTAGTCAAAGCAAAGTGCCAGCTGTAGTGCTAAATGCTTTCCAATTAAAATACCCTAATGCAGAAGACATTAGATGGAAAAAAGACAAAGTCAAATACGAGATAAATTATAAGGTAAATAGCAAATCTCACAAGCTCAAGATGGATTATAAAGGGAGTGTTTCTGAGCATTCACAAGATTTATACTTAAGCGAAATACCAAAAGAAGTATTAGGAATAATAAGAGAAAAGGCCCCATTTTTTGATTTACAAGATGCCGATTTATATGAGAAAAACGGAAGCATCACGTATGTGACAAAGGTCAGGATTGACGGTAGTAATAGTTACTTCTGGATTAATGAAAAGGCTGAACTACAGAAATACAGAAGAGAGCTGAAAGATAGCGAAATTCCTGCACCCATCATGAAAATGATAAAGAGTGAATACAGTACACTTGATATAAAGCGAGCCAAATATGTGGAAGATAAAGAGAATATAAACTACATCATCGGTGGTGATATTAATGGAAAGGATAATGTTTTTTGGTTTGATATAAAGTCTAATTTTTTAGGACATAAGCAAGACCTTAGAGATGCTGAAATACCAGCCGCTATTTTAAAAACGGTGTCTTCAGCGTATGAGGGTTATGATATAAAAGATGCCGATATGATTCGCACGCCAAAAAGTCAAACATGGGTTCTAAGGTTGAAGAAATCGAATGAAAATATGAAAGTGACTTTTGACAAATCAGGTAAAATCTTAGAAGTTAATTGAGATGAGTTTGAAACCTAACACATACTTGATGTTGCTTCTAAGCTTGATTTCTAGCATTGGTTATTCGCAAAATGTAAATCTAGAGAAAATTAATGATGGGCTTTTTACCGATTCATTAAATTCTAAAATTAAAATATACCTAGACTGTGACGACTGCAATGCTTCTTTCTTTAGACGAAATTTAGTGTACTCAGATTTTGTAAGAGATACCAAATTGGCAGATATCCATGTTTTTGTAACGGAACAAAGAACCGCTGCCAATGGAACGGAATATGGTTTTAATTTTATTGGTCAAAACCAGTACAGCGACATTCAGTATAAGCTGAAAACTGTTTCTCCCCAAGACGAAACTGATTTACTGAAATGGGGAAGACTACTCAAAATAGTAGATGCGGGTTTACTTCCATATTTATCCAGAACACCCGACTTTTCAGGAGTGAGAATTGAGCATGATGCAGCCAATATTCCTAAAATGGTTTTTGATGACCCGTGGGATTTTTGGGTTTTTAGACTCGATTTTGGAACAAACTTTAGCGGAGAGAAAAGCAAAAAAGAGTACTCCCTAAATACATCTTTAAGAGCAGATAGGATTACAGATGTGTATAAGTTCAAGTCAGAGTTGGCATATGATTTAGATAAGGAGATTTACAATGACGATGACGAGGTATTTACCAGTGTAAAAAGAGAGTCAGAGTTTAATGCTAGGTTAATATATTCCTTGAATTCTAGGTGGTCTGTAGGCGTTTTTGGTAAGCTTTACTCTTCTACTTATCTGAATTTGAATAAAGCTTTTAATCTAGGCCCTGCTATTGAATATAATATTTTCCCTTGGGATAGGTCTGATAGCAAGGTTTTTACGGTTTCTTATATTGTGAGACCAAATTATTATAGCTACAATCAAGAAACACTTTTTGCCCAAATGGAAGAGTGGCGTACTACGGAAGCCCTGAAGCTCTCTTTACTGCTCAGGCAGCCTTGGGGAGCCATTGAAAACACCATTGAAGGTTCACATTTCTTTCACGATTTTTCAAAGAACAGATTATCGCTTGAGTCAGAAACCTCAGTTAGGGTTTTAAAGGGTTTATTCTTTTTTATGGAAGTAGAGACTGACTTAAGCCATGACCAGCTTTACCTGCCGGCTGGCGATATTACAAGAGAGGCTGTGCTGCTACAGCAGAATAAACTGGCTACCAATTTTGAGATGTCTGGTAAGCTAGGTGTGCGATATACTTTTGGTTCAAACTTTAACAACATTGTTAATCAGCGTTTATAATAATCGGTTGTTTTTAACCCTATATACTATGAAAAAATACATATTAAATTCTTTGTTTTTTTTACTAACCATATCCACCTCTATGGGGCAGCAGTTAGCTTTTCCTACGGCTGAAGGTTTTGGAGCTTATGCCAAAGGTGGCCGCGGAGGTAAGGTAATTTACGTAACCAATCTTCAAGACAGTGGGGAGGGGAGTTTACGCTGGGCGGTAGAGGAAGAAGGCCCACGAACAGTAGTTTTTGCTATTTCGGGTACAATAGAACTTAAAAAGAGACTCGATATTAAAAACCCATTTATAACCATTGCTGGTCAAACAGCACCCGGAGATGGCATTTGCTTAAAAGGAGAATCTGTAAAGGTTTTGACGCATGATGTAATTCTGAGGTATTTACGTGTGCGTTTGGGCGATGGTAAATTTGGAGAAGGTGGCACTAATCAGGGAAAAGATGGCATTGATATTTCTGTAGGTGAAAATATAATAGTAGACCATTGTTCGGCCAGTTGGAGTTTAGATGAGGTGCTTTCTTCGTCTACAAGTAAGCCAACCCTAACTAATGTGACGGTTCAGTGGTGTTTTATTACAGAGGGCTTAAATGTTGATAATCATGGTTATGGTTCTTTGATTCGCGGTACAGGCGGTGCTAAGTATAGCTTTTTAAATAATTTATACGCCCATAATCATGGTCGAAATCCACGCCCTGGTAATTATAATTCCAACCCTTATGATAAAGACCCAGAAGGTTTGCTTCTAGATTTTAGAAACAATGTTCTTTATAACTGGGGAGGCTCACATGCAGGTTATAATGCTGATGCTGTTAGTGTTACAAAATTAAATTATGTTGGCAATTATCTTATTCCAGGAGCAAATTCAAAAGATAACGGCATCGCTTATTCCACTGGTTCTCCTTATAATAAATCCTTTTTTGATGGAAATTACTACAATGACATAATGCCTGAAAATCAATGGGGTTTAGTGAAATTCAAAGAAAGTTGGTCTGCCCAAAACATTCAAGACTATAAACAAGAAAAGGCTTTTAAAGTGGTGCATACGCAAACGGAGGATGCCAAAGTAGCTTATCAAAAAGTACTCGAAATAGGTGGTGCTAATATGCCAAAACGAGATGCCGTAGACCTAAGGATAGTCAATGATGTGAGAACAAGAACTGGAAAAATAGTAGCAAGTCAAGAGGATGTAGGCGGCTGGCCAGTACTAAAAAGTACACCTGCACCGCAGGATACAGATAAAGACGGAATGCCAGATTTATGGGAAACCAAAAATGGCTTAAACCCTAATAATGCTATGGATGGCAATAGCATAGGAACTGATGGCTACACAAATTTGGAGAAGTATTTAAACAATTTTGAAACGGAATAGAAAACCCAAAAGAAATAATAAAAACTCAAAGACAATTACACATGAAAAATAGTATGATTGGTAGTATTAAGGACTTTGCCGTATTAAATAATGGACTGAGAATGCCTTGGTTAGGTCTTGGTGTATATCAAGCAGAAGATGGCCCAGAGGTAGAAAATGCAGTTAAATATGCCTTAGAAGTAGGTTACAGAAGCATAGATACGGCTTCTGTTTATGGAAATGAAATAGGCGTAGGGAAAGCGATAAGAGAAAGTGGTATTCCTAGAGAAGAGATTTTTGTGACCACCAAAGTTTGGAACGAAGACCAACGTCAAAAAAGGACATTAGCTGCTTTTGAAGAAAGCCTAGAGCGTCTAGGACTTGACTATGTCGATTTGTATTTGGTGCACTGGCCAGTAAAGGGTTTTTACAAAGAAACCTGGAAAGTGATGGAGAAGATTTTGGCTAGTGGACGTGCAAAAGCCATAGGTGTTAGTAATTTTTTAGTCAATAGCCTAGAGGATATTTTGGCGGATTGTAAGGTAGTGCCTGCGGTCAATCAAATGGAGTGTCATCCATATTTGCTTCAGCCAGAATTATTGAGCTTTTGTAAGAGCAATGATATTAGAATGGAGGCATGGAGCCCCTTAATGCAGGGCAACATAGTGTCGGTTTCTTTGCTTAAAGTGCTAGCCACAAAGTATAAAAAAACTCCTGCTCAAATAACGCTGAGATGGAATTTGCAGCAGGGAATTGTCACTATTCCTAAGTCTGTAACGCCTAGCCGTATAAAAGAAAATTCAGAGATTTTTGACTTTGAAATATCTGCTCATGATATGTTGGCATTGGATGCCCTAGATAAGGGCAAACGTTTTGGCCCAGACCCTGCAGATTTTAGTTTTTAATTGAAGTGTTTGATTAACAATATGATAATGAAAAAAATAATTTTAACGGTTTTAGCTTCAGTGGCTCTTTTTACGGTTGGTTGGTCGCAGCAGCTTGCCTTTCCTACGGCCGAAGGCTACGGAAAATTTACCAAAGGTGGGCGTGGAGGTGTTGTATTTGAAGTTACAAACCTAAACGATAGCGGCCCAGGAAGTTTAAGGGCGGCAGTAGAAGCCAAAGGACCTAGAACTGTTGTGTTCCATGTTTCAGGAACAATTATACTTGAAAGTGACCTGCGTATTGAAAATCCATATATCACAATAGCAGGACAAACCGCACCTGGAGATGGTATTTGCCTTAGAAAATACCCGCTTATGATTAATGCGGATGAAGTGATTGTTCGCTATATCAGAGTAAGGTTTGGAGACGAAGCATTAAAAGATGCAGATGCGGTTTCGAGTAGGTATGTGAAGAACCTGATATTAGACCACGTTTCGGCCAGTTGGAGTATTGATGAAGTGATGTCTATATATCATGGTGAATACACAACTGTACAGTGGTGTATAATTTCTGAAAGCATGTTTGATTCTAATCATCCCACCAAAGGGAATCATGGATTTGGAGGAATTTGGGGTTCTAATTATAGCACCTATCACCATAACCTTATAGCAAATAACTCAAATCGAAACGTTCGTTTTGCTTCAGGTTGTGGTAATGTAGATTACCGAAACAACGTGATTTATAATTGGGGTTTTGAGTCCACGTATGGTGCTGAATCAATGCAAAAAGGGAATAATAAATTCAATTTCGCTAACATAAATGTAGTTGCCAATTATTACAAACCTGGGCCAGCTACTCAACCCGGCAGATTAACTTCTCAAATAGCAGCTCCTTGGTCACGCAACGGAAATAGCGATTATGGGAAATGGTATATCGCTGAAAATGAAATGGTAGGGAGTAAGGAAGTAACCAACGACAATTGGAAAGGAGTAGCACCTGCATTAACCGCTATTGAAGGTGTGCAAGAAAGCAATCCTGAAAATTTCGCAGCGATTCCAGGCTTAAAACTAGATAAACCATGGGACGCCATGGCCATAAATCAACAAACTGCTAAAGACGCTTTTAATTCTGTGCTCGAAAAAGCGGGAGCTAATCTGCCAAAAAGAGATGCTGTTGATACCCGTATTATAAAGGAAACCCGAACAGGCATTGCAACTTTTGAGGGTGCTTCTTATGAGAAATTTTATGAAGTAGCTGATAAATCAAAGAACTCTGGAATTATAGATTCTCAAAATGATGTAGGCGGCTGGCCAGAATTGAAAAGTGTACCTGCACCGCTGGATACAGACCATGACGGCATGCCAGATGAGTGGGAAGAGCAAAATAAATTGAATAAAAACGACGCAAGAGATAGTAACAAAATAGGCTCAGATGGGTATACCATGCTTGAGAAATATTTAAACAACATTAAACAATGAAAAAGTATGTTTTAACCCTATTTGCATTGGCTCTAATGTTTAGCCTTGCAAGTGCTCAACAACTCGCTTTTCCTTCTGCTGAAGGATATGGGAAATTCTCAAAAGGTGGTAGAGGAGGAGATGTTTACGAAGTAACTAATTTGAATGACAGTGGGGAAGGGAGTTTAAGGCAAGCCGTAGAAGCAGAAGGAGCAAGAACGGTGGTTTTTAGAATCTCTGGAACCATTGAACTTGAATCTGCCTTGGTAATAAAAAATCCATACTTAACCATAGCTGGTCAAACCGCTCCTGGCGATGGTATTTGTCTTAAAAAGAATCCATTGATTATAGCGGCAGACCATGTTATTCTGAGGTACTTAAGAGTAAGACTAGGAAATGAATCTGGCGATGATGCGGATGCTATCTCAAGCAGATATGTGAAAAATTTAATACTCGACCATGTGTCGGCCAGCTGGAGTGTAGACGAAACCATGTCAATTTACCATTGCGACAGTATTACCGTACAGTGGTGTATTATTTCTGAGAGTATGTATAACTCTAATCATATTAAAGGTTCTCATGGTTTTGGAGGAATTTGGGGTTCTAATTTTAGTAGCTATCATCACAATTTATTAGCTCATCATGGTAGTAGAAATCCAAGAATGGCGTCAGGGTCTGGCTATACAGATTATAGAAATAATGTGGTGTATAACTGGGGCTATAACAGCTGTTATGGCGGAGAAAACCAACAAGCGGGCAATGATAAATTCAATTTTTCAAGATTCAATATTGTAGCCAATTATTATAAACCAGGGCCAGCAACTAGTCCAGAAGAAACATCATCACGCTTAGTAAATCCGTCTTTTAGGAATTCTAAGGAGGATTTTGGAAAGTGGTATGTAGCAGACAATTTTATTGAAGGAAATGAAAAAGTCTCTGCCAATAATTGGGATGGGGGAGTGCAGCCATCTGGCGGAGTAGAAAACCTTCAATATGTGAAACTAGAGGAGCCTTGGAAAGCCATGCCCATTCGTGAGCAGTCGGCTGAAGCTGCCTATGTTTTAGTATTGCAGCAGGCGGGAGCCACTCTTCCTAAAAGAGACATTATAGATAGTAGAATTGTCAATGAAGTTAAAGGTGGCTTTGCCAGCTTCGAAGGAGCATCTTATAAAAAGAACAAGCAATTGAAGGATATGTCCGTCCATTCTGGAATAATAGATACACAGTTAGATGTTGGAGGCTGGCCTCTATTAAGATCTATAAACCCACCTACAGATACTGATCATGATGGAATGCCAGATGAGTGGGAATTGAAAAATAAACTAGATAAGAATGACCCTTCAGATAGAAACATGGTTTCTGCAGATGGTTATACCATGTTAGAAAAGTATTTGCATAGCAGAGAAAATTGAGTTTTACTAAATTGAAATAATAAATGAAAAATAGTTTTTTATCAAAAAAGAAAAGAGCATGGGTCTCCATATTTGCTTTAGCCATATTCGTATCAAATATGAGCTTGTATGCCCAAGAAAAGCCAAGGCTATTTGTTCTTACAGATATTGGCGGCGACCCAGATGACCAAATGTCAATGGTGAGGTTATTGACTTATTCTAACCAGATAGATATAGAAGGATTGGTGGCTACCGAAGTTAAAGATGCGGTAAACCCAGACAGAATTTATCAAATAGTAGATGCATACGGCGAAGTCAGAGAAAACCTTGAACTACATGAGCCAGGTTTCCCCAAAGCAGAATATTTGAAGAAAACTATCTCAAAAAGCATTCCAATAGGAGGAATGGCGGGAGTAGGCGAAGGTAAGGATTCGGAAGGGTCAGAGCTTTTAATAAAAGCCGTTGATAAAATAGATGCAAGACCCTTATGGGTAAATGTGTGGGGCGGGCCAAGTGTGCTAGCACAGGCATTATATAAGGTGAAAGCTACTCGGTCAAAAAGTGAATTAGCAAAGTTCGTTGCCAAAATAAGGGTATATGCCATATCAGACCAAGACGATAGCGGACCATGGATTCGTACCGAATTTCCAGAGCTTTTTTATATTGTTACACCGGGTGCAAATGCCGGCGGTGGCTTTCACCACGGCACTTGGATAGGTATAGGTGGCGATAAGTTTCACGGTCGTTTTGGTGGAGCAGATTTTGAGTTGGTTACCAATGAATGGTTAGAGCGTAATATTCGTGAAAAAGGACCACTTGGGAAGATGTACCCACATTGGGAATTCATGATGGAAGGTGACACACCTGCGTTTTTATTTTTGGTAAATAATGGACTAAATAGCCCTGGAAATCCAAATTGGGGCGGATGGGGTGGTCGTTATGAATACTATTTGCCCAAAACAGAAAAGTGGTTTTATCAACCAGAAACACATCCAATCTGGACCAACGCAGATGATGAAGTCTTAGGAAATGATGGGCAATGGCATGAAACCAATCAAGCAACAATCTGGCGATGGAGAGAAGCCTATCAGAATGATTTTGCCGCTCGTATGGATTGGACTATTAAATCATATGATAAAGCGAATCATCCGCCAGTCGTGAAATTGGAAACGCCTACTTACATCAAAGCCAAAAAAGGCGAACGAGTAGATTTGAGTGCGGTGGGTACTACAGACCCCGATGGCGATTTACTTTCTTATGAGTGGTTTTGTTATGAGGAGCCAGGAACCCGTGGTATGTCAAATTCGCGTTCAGGCGTAAAGCATGATATCATTGGTTTTGATAAACAGAAAGCATGGCTTCATGTTAAAAATAGCCGTGTGATGCCTCCTGGTACAGGTACTATGCATATTATTCTTGCTGTTACTGATAATGGTTCGCCTCGTCTTACACGCTATGAACGGGTTATTATTGATGTAATTGAATGAAAAAACAAAGAGGCTGTTCTTTAGAGGTAGCCTCTTTAGTATGGTGTTTCTAGTGTTACTTTTTTATCGTTTGATTCATCAAGAAATCCTAACTTTAATTGATTTCAAGGCCTGAGAGTCAATAATGCTAAATGTTTTTAGGTGATGTGTATGGCGTTCTTACACATTCTACTGAAAGGTTGAAATAAAAATATATCTTCATATAACTCAATATTGTGGATAGTTAAGTGACCAAATTTATATCAATTATGCTTCGCTAAATTACTTTTAAATTCTACCAGATAAGGGCTACTTGCCTAAGTTGAAAGTCAAGGTCAATACACTATAATATTAATTAATTGTGCTAATTCTAAATTTAGGATTAGCTAAGGACTTACGCCTTTTTTTAAAGCGTTAAAGCTAAAACCTCTTACCTCACATTCAGGTGTTCGTGATAGATTATTTTGGTCTCGTTAAAGGCTGATATGTTTTCTCTTTCATTTAATGATATTTTGACAAAAAGAGCGGTTTATAAAATAAATAGATAATTATAATAAATATAGAAATGCTTTCGGGAACGTTTCCGAAAGCATTTGTGGGGTAAAAGAAAAAAAAAGAAACAAATATTCGTGGTTTACAATTGTATTTTAAGGTTTAAGAATATAGATTTAGTCTTTATTGTACACTTTTCTATTGAAAAAATCACATTTATTTAAGAAGAGAAAACGATACTAACCGTTCATTTTTTTAACCTTTTTAAAACTATTTTTATGACTAAATATTTACAAAACTATTCTCAGCGAATAGGTAAATTATCTAAACTGAGATGGTTTATCTTTATTTTTCTGACTTCATTTTTTTACTCGAACAATTCCCTCGCACAGTCGAGTGTATCTGGGAAAATTATGATGGCGAATGGCGATGGGCTACCAGGGGCTTCTGTGGTAGTAGAGGGTACTTCAAGTGGTACTACTTCGGATGAAAATGGGAATTTTAGTTTGAACTTGCCAAGAAATGCTTCGAACTTGATTTTCAGTTTTATTGGTTACGTAAATCAAACAATTCCAATAAATGGTAAATCTGTTTTTAATGTAACCCTAACCGAAGATGATTCTCAGTTAGAGGAGGTTATCGTTGTAGGTTATGGTACTCAAAGAAAGAGCGACTTAACGGGTTCGGTTTCTTCTGTATCAGCGGAAGAACTTACCGCATCACCTATTACCTCTATGGAGCAAGGGCTTCAGGGTAGAGTGGCAGGTGTTAATATAACTAGTAACTCAGGTGCTCCGGGCGGAGGGGTAAGTGTTAAAATTAGAGGTACTACTTCTATTTTGAACGGAAACGAGCCTTTATACGTAATTGATGGATTTCCTATAACGGGTCAGTCACAGTTCAGTACAAATGCTGGGCGTGGTTATGACAACAGTACAGGGACTGATTATACAGTGAACCAAAATCCTTTAGCCTCACTAAATCCTTCAGATATTGAATCAATTGAAGTTTTAAAAGATGCTTCAGCTGCCGCAATTTATGGGGTTAGAGGAGCAAACGGGGTAATATTAATTACTACAAAGAGAGGTAAGTCTGGGAAAGCAGCTATTTCCTATAATGGTTATACTGGTACGCAGTCACTTTCCGATAAAATAGAAATGATGGGTTCTGAAGATTATCAAAAAATATATAATGATGCTGCCGCAAACAGTCCAATACCCGACCCCGTTGTATTTTCAAATGCTCCTGAGAATGATATAGATTGGCAAAATTTAATTTTCAGAAAAGCTATAATTCAAAACCACCAATTAAGTGTAAGTGGCGGTTCAGATAAAACTAAGTATAGTGTTTCTGGAAGCTATTTTAATCAAAATGGTATTATCAAAGGTTCTGATTTCTCAAGATATTCTCTTAGAGCTAATACAGATATAAGTGCATCGGATAAATTAAAAATTGGAACATCAATTAATATATCAAGATCTATAAATAATGCGGCGGAAACAGAAGGTGAGGCTACAAACAGTATAACGGCCACCGCCTTACAAATGTCTCCTATCTTGTCTATCTATCAGCCTGATGGAACCTATTCTAGTAATAGATTTTTGCCAGCAGCAGTACCAGATGCTCAAGGTTCTAGGAATCCTGTTGCTTTTATTAATGAATTTTCTGACCAAAGTGTAAATACTAGAGTTTTAGGCTCATTGTTTGGCGAGTACGCCATCATGGAGAATTTGAAATTAAAAGTGAGTGTGGGTGCAGATTTAGAAAATAGAAACAGACACGTTTATAGAACTTCTTTGTTTGATAATATAAACCCGCTGAACTCTGCAGATGTAAGTTCTGTAGACAGAACTTCTTTGCTAAATGAAAATACACTGAACTATAATAAAAGCTTCGGTAAGCACGGACTACAGGTTTTAGCTGGTTATACCATTCAAAAGGAAACTGAAGAGTATAGGTCAATAGGTGGTCGTGGATTTGCAACAGACATTACGGGAGCCTATGATTTAGGAGCTGGCTCTGTTACTCCATCTGTAAATTCACTTTATGCTGATTTTAGTATTCTCTCAACCTTAGGAAGAGTTAACTATAACTATGATGATAGGTTCTTACTAACGGTTACAGGACGTAGAGACGGTTCTTCTAAATTTGCAGAGGGTAATAAATATGCGTTTTTCCCTTCTTTAGGTGGTGCATGGAGAATTTCAAACGAAAGCTTTATGCAGGGGTCTAGCTTATTTTCAAATTTAAAATTAAGAGCAGGCTGGGGACAAGTGGGTAACCAAGAATTGCCAACATACAGGTCTTTAGCCTTGTTACAATCAGATCCTTATAACTTTGGGAATGGAACTATAGTAAATGGTTTTTCTCCATTGCGTGTGGCTGTGCCAGGTTTAACATGGGAAATAACAAGCCAAACAAATGTTGGATTAGATGCTTCTATTTTACAGGGTAGGTTTAACGCAACGCTTGATTATTATGTAAAGAAAACCAAAGACTTATTGCTTGAAGTGAATTTACCAGAGACTTCTGGTATTCTTGACCCTTCCGTTCAAAACTTAGGTGAAATGGAAAATGTTGGTTGGGAACTAGCCATGGACGGTACATTAATAAGAGCTGATGATTTCAGATGGAAACTCGGTTTCAATGTTTCACATAATAAAAACACAATTACCTCATTAGGCAAGCCGTCTGAGGTGGGTACTGGAGACCAATCGTATGAAATTGCTCAGCCTACTTTTGCTGGGTCTACTCCAAGGTCTTATGTTACTGTAGGACAGTCTGTTGGAGTGTTTTATGGTTACAAAACCGATGGTCTTTATAGAAGTCAAGCAGAGGCTGATGCTGGTCAAGAGATACAACCTGGTGTTTTGCCAGGAATGATTAGGTATGTAGATGTCAATGGAGACGGAGTGCTTAACAGTTCTGATAGAACTGTAATTGGTAACCCTCATCCTGATTTTATATATGGTATGAATACCAGTTTTGATTATAAAAACTTTCAATTAAGGTTATTTGCTCAAGGTCAGAAAGGTGGTGAAGTTTATAATTCAATGAGAAGGTTTAATTCAACAGTAACAAGAGGGCAAAATGTTATGGCTGAAGTAGCAGATTATTGGTCTCCACAAAATACGGATGCTGTTTGGCCTACACCAATACAAACATCTCCTACAGTGGGAGGAACTGGAAATATGGGTGATTCGGACTTTTTTATAGAAGATGCTAGCTATTTGAGAATGAAGGAAATAACCTTGACTTATAACTTTCCAGCAAACTTTTTGGGCAAATTAGGAGGGTCTATTTATGTAACTGGACAAAATATGTTTACGCTAACTAACTATTCAGGTTACAATCCCGACACAAATGGTAGATCTAATGTAAGAGGTTCATTTGGTTGGGATATTAGCACTTATCCTTTAGCTAAGACTACTTTAATTGGTTTGAAATTAGACTTCTAATTCGAAAAATAATAATACGAGATATGAAAAATTTAAAATATATAATGTTGTTTTCAATAGCCGTTTTTACATTCGGCTGTGAAGATTTCCTTGCTGAGGTGCCTAAAGACTCCATCTCTCCAGTTAATTTTTATCAAACTAGTCAAGATGCATTATCAGCCGTAAATGGGGCATATGCTGCTCTTAGAGTAAATGATTATTACTCTAGATATTGGATGACCTCCAGCAGTCTAGCTTCAGACGGTACCTACTCTAGGCTGGGAACTACCAGTGATCGTGGAGTTATTATACATCTTAATGATGTTGGTATGGTAACTAGTAATAGATATAATATAGCTATTTGGGGAGCAGTTTGGCAAGCAGTAAATAGAGCGAATGCTGTTTTGGATAATGTACCAAATATTGAAATGGATGAAACGCTTAAAGCAAGAGTACTAGGTGAAGCTAAGTTTTTAAGAGCCTTAACCTATTTTAATATGGTCAGAAGATGGGGCGGCGTGCCACTTCTTTTAAATGAAACAAATACCTCCGAAATTAGCGAACTACAAGTTTCAAGAAATAGTGCCGACGAAGTATATGCTCAAATTGTAAAAGATTTAAGTGAGGCAATAACTGTTTTACCAAATATTAATTCTTACGGTAGTAATGATATTGGGCGTGCATCTAAAGAAGCAGCTCAAGGATTACTAGCTAAAGTTCAGCTTTATCTTAAAGATTGGAATAATGCTAAAACAAATGCATTAGCAGTGATTAACTCTCCTTCAGGTTTAGACTTAGTGCCAGACCCAAAAGACAACTGGTGGACTGGAAATGGGAATGTTGATAATAATGTTGAGAGTATTTTTGAGGTACAGTATAATGGTATTGCTCCTCAAGGGCATGCACTAGGTAATAATTATGAGCCTAACTCTTCAGGATATGGTCCTGGTCAGTGGGGTACTATTATTGGGTCTCTTTGGTGGTATAATCAGTTTGAAGAAAATGATAAAAGAAAAGAAGCGACATGGCTAACTGAATATCCAGATCCTAGTGCAGATACACTAATACAATGGCAAGAGTTCCGATACCCAGCACCTCATGTAAATAAGTATAGAGACCCTCTAAACAAAGTAGGTGATGGGATGGCTTATAATATAAAAGTGTTACGTCTTGCCGATGTTTTATTGACAGCTGCCGAGGCTATTAATGAAAGCGAAGGACCGGGAGGTGCTTTTCAATACGTAAATAGGGTAAGACAAAGAGCTGGTTTAGATGATCTATCAGGTCTTTCTAAAGATCAACTTAGAGATGCTATTTATTTAGAGTTTAGGAAGGAACTATGCTATGAAGGTCAAGATTATGAGGAATTGGTAAGACAGGGTAACTTAATAAAGAATAAAGCGGCCTATTCTACCTATACTATTCCAACAATGTATGACGACAATGGAAATGTTGTTACACCTTCTGAGGCATTGATTGCCGACATAAGATTAAGACAACCAGTTTTGAATAACTATGAATTGAATGATTGGAATAGTATCTTTCCTTTACCTCAAACAGCATTAGATAGAAATCCGAACTTAACGCAAAATCCGGGTTATCCGCAATAGTTTACTTTTCGGTTAACTTAGAAACTTAGAGGATGTTTGATAATTCAAACATCCTCTTTTTCTTGAAAATATGTAGTAATATTAAAACGTAGTTTACTTCATAAGACTATTCAGAATGATGTTTAGCACAGTGCTTATTAAAGAACATGAGAATTATAGTTTAGTCAGATTATTATAAAAAATGCAATTACACCTAGTCAAATACTTTTTAATAGCTTCAGCTCTTTTAACGTCTTGCAATACTAGCAAAAAGAATGAATTAAGTATGTCTGGTGAAGCATTGTCAAAAGCGTATTGCGGAAGCTGTCATGCTTATACAGAACCCAGTTTACTAGATAAAAATACTTGGAAATATGGTGTTTTACCTCAGATGGGACACAGGTTAGGTATTTATGAAAATCAAACAAGAGCTAGCCTTATTGAACAAGGTCAGATAACGAACCTGCAAGATGTTTTTCCAGCAAAGCAAGTTTTGAGTAATGAAGAATGGGAAGCCATAAAAAAGTACTTTCAAGAAAATGCACCCGATAAATTAGACATTCCTAAAAAGGAAGTTGAAATCAAAGACCTTAAAGTTACTATTCCAGACTTTCATGTGGCTCCACCAATGGTTACTGCTATAAAATATAACAAAGAACTAAATCAAGTTTATGTGGCGGACACAAAAGAAGAGTTTAGTGCCATTAATATTTTAGATAAAGATTTAAATTCAATAAGTACATTGGCACTCCCGTCACCTATATCGCATATCAGCAATAAAGGCGACACCATTATAGCCACATTAATGGGAAGTTTTACACCTACTGATATTGCAAGTGGAAGTTTGATTAAAATATTCAAAAGACCCGGAGAAAAGGAGTATAAAGGTTTCAAATCTGTATTAAAAGGACTTCAAAGACCTGTTCAGTCAACCTTAGTTGATGTGAATAATGATGGATTGGAAGATGTTATTGTTTGCGAATTCGGAAATCATACTGGTAAATTAAGTTTGCACATAAAACAAAAGAACGGACAGTATAAGCAGCAAATATTATCAGCAGACCCAGGTGCGACCGCTGTAGAAATTACAGACCTAAATAAAGATGGTTTAAAAGACATAATGGTACTTATGTCTCAGGGAAAGGAACGTATTGATGTTTATTACAATTTAGGAGAAGGTAATTTTACGCTTAAAACAATATTGAAATTTCCACCACTATATGGTTCAACTTCGTTTTCTGTACTTGATTGGAATAAAGACGGTTATGAAGATGTCGTTTATGTTAATGGTGATAACGCTGATTTTTCAAGATTCCTCAAGCCCTATCATGGCTTAAGGATTTACTTGAACGATGGAAAAGATAATTTTAACGAAGCTTTTTTTCAGCATCAGAACGGAGCTTATAAGGCTATCGTTCAAGATTTTGACAAGGATGGTGATTTAGATATTTCGCTCATTTCTTACTTTCCAGATTTAATCAACTCGCCTACAGAAGGCTTCATTTTTATGGAAAATCAGGGTGGAAAAGAAGATTTTAAATTTGAATTCCGCAGTTTTAATCGAGCGTCTCAAGGGAGGTGGTTAGTTATGGAAACTGTAGATTTTAATCAAAATAATAACAAAGGTCTTTTATTAGGCTCTTTTAGTGGAATGGCTATAAATGGAGACAATACAGGTGAAGTTGCTCAAAAGTTTGCCCAAAAATCTCCAACCATAGTTTTACTAAATTTCGAGTGAAAATACCCATAGTTTTAATCAATTACAGGGTAAAAAGAAAGCCATTTTTGCACAAAAGTGAACTATAGGAGAAACGAAAAAACGATCGCAATATATACGTAAATACAAATCATAAAAATGAAAAGACAATCTTATAAAGCAGTTAAGCTGTTTACAATTTTGGCTCTGCTATTTGGGACAACCCTTAGTTTTTCTCAAAAAAAAGGAGACCAAAAGACAAGGGTAATTATAACTTCAGATGGCGAAATTGACGACGAATGCTCGCTCGTTCGTTTCCTTCTTTATGCTAACGAATGGGACATTGAAGGCATTGTGACATCTAGTTCGCAGTATCACTGGCATGGTCATAATTGGGCTGGTGATGACTGGATAGAGCCAAGTTTAGAAGCCTATGCCGCCGTTTACCCTAATTTAATAAAGCATGATAAAAACTATCCTACTCCACAGTATTTGGCAGAGCACACTTTCCTGGGCAATGTAGAAACAGAAGGGGAGATGGAGCTTATAACAGATGGTTCGCAGCACATAGTTAAAGTATTATTAGATGAGTCTGATGATAGACCAGTTTGGCTACAGGCTTGGGGAGGAACCAATACCATTGCCCGTGCTTTAAAAACTATAGAGGAAGAGCATCCTGAGAAAATGCAGTATGTGGCCAATAAAATGCGTTTCTTCTTTATTTGGGAGCAAGACAAAACCTATCAAGAATACATTCGCCCACACTGGGGTAAGTATAATATCATGACTATCATTTCTGATCAGTTTGAAGCCATAGCTTATCGTTGGAAAATAGCACAACCAGAAAAAATGCACCAATATTATGATGGAACATGGATGAAAGAAAACATTTTGACTAATCATGGTCCGCTTACGGCATCATATAAATCTCATACAGGTGATAAAGATGGTTTTGTAGATGGTGATTTTCGCTCCGAAGGAGACTCTCCGGCTTTTATGCATACCATAGTTACTGGTTTAGGAAATTTAGATAATCCTGACTGGGGTGGCTGGGGAGGTCGTTATGTCAAAGTGAGGGAGAATACGTGGTTAGACCCTGTGCCTGATAAGTCATACGAATATCCAGCAGGAAGATGGTACGGAAGCAACGGCTGGGGAAGAAGTAGTTTAAGGGAAGGTTCGAAATCTACAACCGAACAGCGTAGCGAGTATTTTAAACCTATCTGGCGATGGTCTGATGCTTTTCAAAATGACTTTGCCGCTCGTGCAGATTGGTGTGTAAAATCTTTTGAAGAATCTAATCATCCTCCAGTAGTCAAACTTGGAAATGCTAATTATCTAAAAGCTCAAGCGGGTGCCAAAATTAAACTAAGTGCTAAAGGAACTATGGATCCAGATGGCGACCAGCTTTCTTACACTTGGTGGCAATATCAAGAAGCCGATTCATATGAAGGTGAGGTGCAAATTTTAAATAGTTCAAAGCAAGTAGCTTTTACCAGCGTTCCTTCTGATGTTAAAAAGGGGCAAACTATACATTTAGTTTGTGAAGTAAATGATAATGGCGTGCCACAGCTTACAAGGTATCAGCGAATAGTTATTGAAGTGAAATAAAACAGCTTCACATCCAAGTCAATTGGTGTTACCAATTATACTTAATAAGCCCTCATTTGTATGGGGGCTTTTGTTTTGCCCTATGTTTACTTAATTAACAATTACAAATTCATATTTATTGGTTTGAGTTCAATCTAGGTGCTGCTGTTGAGCCTTTTAGGGCTAATTCTAAAGCCAAACGGTTTTTTAAGAGAAGTTTCTATTACTTTCTTATGTTTTCGAAATCGCCAGAATAGTAATGAAAGTATGCGAAAAGTGACGATTTGTAGATGTTTTCTATCTCAAAAGAAACTAAAAGAAAACAAACGAAGATAAATATCAAATTTAGTAACAGGAATTACAGTATTTTGATATAAATTTGCATTATAAAATGCAATTCGACTATAAACGAAGCATAACGAAAACAATCGAATTGCGTTTAAAATACTTTAATTATCAATTGTTCATCCTTAATTATTTTAAACTTTATGGCAAAAGCTGTACTAAATCATGCCTTTAATAGGCTGATGAGGATTAGATGGGGCATAGTAGTTTCATTTATGATTTTTACATCATTAAATGTTATGGCTCAATCAAGAGTGACAGGAAAAGTAAGCATCGAGAATGGTGAGGCTCTTCCTGGGGCATCGGTTGTGGTAGAAGGTACTTCTAATGGTACTACCACAAATTCTGACGGAAATTTTTCAATTTCGGTACCAAGTGGTTCTAGTAATTTAGTATTTAGCTTTATTGGCTATGAAAGCCAAACGGTTTCTGTTGGTGGGAAAACTACTATTAATGTAATGTTGAATGAAGATTCGGCGGAGCTTTCTGAGGTGGTAGTTATTGGTTATGGAACTGTTCGCAGGCGTGATTTGACAGGTGCGGTAACTTCTATTAAGAGTGAAGATATCAGGCAAGTGCCAGCTCAAAATCCTTTAGAGTCTATTCAAGGTAAAGTGGCTGGGGTAGACATTACACGTAGTAATGGATCTGCATCTTCCGGAATTAACATTACCATTCGTGGAAATAGATCTATTGGAGCAGGAAATGGCCCTTTATTTATTGTAGACGGTATTCAAACAGGAAGTATTGACAATATTAATCCTAATGATATAGAGTCTATGGAGTTTTTGAAAGATGCTTCATCTACAGCTATTTACGGATGGCAAGGAGCAAATGGTATTGTCATTGTGACCACAAAAAAAGGTTCATCAGGAAAAGCTAGAGTTTCTTTTAACACTTATTACGGAACGTCAAAGGTATCTAGATATCCCACTGTTTTAGATGGTCCTGGATATGTGGCTCTTAAAAGAGAAGCAAATAGAACTGTAGGCAACTGGAATTCTCCAGCCGATGATGCAGCTATTTTTAATGGTCAAGAGCTAGAAGCTATCCAGAATAATGACTGGATAGACTATCGAAAAGAGCTATTGAGTAACGGTACGCAGCAAAACTACAACTTAGGTGTAAATGCAGGTAACGATAAAACTAAGGTGTTTTTCTCTTTAGATTATTTCAATGAGAAAGGTATTCTAAAGTTTGACGAGTCAAAGAGGTACTCCTTAAGAGCAAATGTAGATCAGACCATAAATAATTGGGTTAAAGTAGGTGTTCAAAGTCAGGTTACAACTAGAGACGAAAGCTACCGCAGAGACCCATTAAACATGGCTAATAAAATTATTCCATTGGGTACCATTTATGATGACAATGGCGAGTTTATCATTTTCCCACTAAGTGGCTCTTCTATAAGTCCATTGGCAGATGAGCAGCCAGATATATTCTCTAATACGGGTAAGAAAACTAACATCCTGGCCAACGCATACTTAGAGGTAAAGCCATTAAAAGACTTAACTTTTAGATCAAATTTTGGAGCAAATATAGGATTCTCTAGAGTGGGTTTGTTTGAAGCTTCTAACAGTATAAGTAGAAATGGTGGAAACAGTTATGCAGCTATCAATTCATCAAATAGCAGGTTTATTAATTGGGATAACATATTGACTTTCAGTAAGGAGATAAATGATCATGGTTTTACTTTAACGGCCCTGAGTAGTTATGTTGAAAACCTATCAGATAACGTTTCAGCTTCTGGTCAGTCTCAATTATTACCAGCTCAGCTATATTATGCACTGGGTAATGCTCCTAATAATATTGCTATCAGTAGCGAATTTGAAAAATGGAATGTTCTTTCTTTTGCTGGGCGTTTAAACTACAACTACAAAAGCAAGTATTTATTAACACTTACAAATCGTGCTGATGGTGCTTCTAGGTTATCTGCAGGTAATAAATGGGCGTTCTTCCCATCTGTAGCCGTAGCTTGGCAGGTTGGTGATGAAGACTTTATGGCTAACCAAGATTTGTTTTCTGACTTAAAAGTTAGGCTAAGTTATGGTGTAGCAGGTAACTCTGGTATTTCTCCTTATGGTACACAAAGTACACTTACAAGAGTGCCTATGGCTTTCGGTGAAACTAGTGCACAGGGTTTTACATTCTCACCCCTATTGGGTAATTCAGAAGCAGGATGGGAGTTGTCAAAAACTAAGAACTTAGGTTTTGATATGGGTTTCCTTAAAAATAGATTGACTGCTTCTATTGATATTTATGATACGCGTACGTCCGATTTGCTATTGCCAAGAGGATTGCCACCTACCACAGGTGTTAAAACTGTTTATCAAAACATTGGTAAAACAAGAAACAATGGAGTTGAGATTGCTATAAATTCGATGAATGTAAGGTCAAAAGATTTCACTTGGAATAGCACATTAACTTTTACGCATAACAAAGAGCGTATTGAGTCACTTGTGACTGAAGGGGTTGATGATATTGGTAATGGATGGTTTGTAGGTGAGCCTATTCGCGTATTTTATGATTATGAAAAAATAGGCATTTGGCAAACTTCAGAAGCAGACGAAGCTGCTAAATTTGGACAAGAGCCAGGTGATATTAAAGTTAAAGACCAAAATGGCGATGGTGAAATTGATGCACTAAATGATAGATTAGTATTGGCTGGTCAAAACAGGCCTAACTGGTATGGTGGTTTGAACAATAAATTTAGTTATAAAGGTTTTGACTTAAGTGTTTACTTGTTCGCTCGTTGGGGACAAACTATTAGCCCATCTTTCCTAAGTAGGTATGACCGTCAGTCTAACTTAAGTAACAGTACTACGGTTATTGACTACTGGACACCAGAAAACCCTACTAATGAATATCCACGTCCTAATGCTAACGTATCAGGTGCTTCTACCTTATACTGGAGTACTTTGGGTTATGTAGACGGTTCTTATTTAAGAATCAGAAACCTTTCATTAGGCTATACTTTCCCTATACAGGAAAAGTCATTCTTTAATAGCTTGAGAGTGTATGGAACGGCTACTAATCCGGTTACTTGGACTAAGAGCTCTAAGCTTGATGAGTATGATCCAGAAAGAGGCGGCGGAGAAAGTAGCCCAATGTTGAAAAATGTAGTATTCGGACTTAACGTCGGATTTTAATTCTAAAAACTTATTAAGATGAAAAAAATATTAATTCTATTTCTTTCAGTTGTAGCTAGCTCTTGTTCAGATTTACTTACTGAATATAACCCTTCAGGGCTAACGGCTGAAGCTGTGTACTCTACCCCAGAGGGTTTTGAGTCGCTAGTTAACGCCGCTTATGGCTATCAAAGATGGTGGTATGGTAAAGAAGAAGCATATAATATCTCAGAAACGGGTACAGACCTATGGACCAGTGCTGCAGGAGATGTTTATACCGACCTTACCCAGTATGTTAATCTTCAGGCTACTAACAGGCCTTTAGATAATGAATGGACAGCTTTATATGCTGGTGTAAACTTATGTAATGCAGGTATAAATCAGATAGAGAATGTTGAGTTTGCACCTGCGGTAAAAGCTCAGAGAGAAGCCGAACTTCGTTTCTTAAGAGCCTTTTATTACTGGCATATTGTAGAAACTTGGGGTGGGGTACACTTTACTTTAGAAGAGACTAAAGGCATTGCAACTACTGCAAATAAAACACCAGTAGATACCTTTTATGCTCAAATTTTCGAAGATTTAAATTTTGCTACACAAAATTTGGCAAGTACCACATCTGATTATGGAAGAGTTACTAAGCCAGCGGCTATGTCGTTTTTAGCTAGAATTTATCTTACTCGAGGCATGAATGCAGAGGCCAGTGCAATGGCAAAAGAAGTGATAAACGGAGGTTTTGGTTTTGAGTTAGAGTCTGACTATAAGTCGCTTTGGGATATGAGTAATAATCAGAACAAAGAGATAGTATATGCCGTAAATTATTCTACTAATTTAACTCTGAATGATTTATACAACTCTTCTACAAACGTAACAGGTCATGGAAGGGGTAGTAATAATGGTCATTTACATTTCTTAATGAAATATGATAACCTTCCTGGCTTAACTAGAGCTATTGAGTATGGAAGACCGTTTAATAGATACATGCCTACTCGTTTTCTTTTAGACCTTTATGGTGAAGGAGATTCGCGTTATGAAGGTACCTTCATGGAGCTGTGGACTGCTAACTCTGGAACTAGACCTGCAGGTATGAACCTTGGTGATACAGCAGTGGTAGCTACCAGAACTACATTTACTAAACCGGCTGGAGCCAACTATCAAGTTTATAACAGAAATGATATTTATAATGAAGATGGTACTGTGAAGGATAAGCTTCGCTATCCAACACTTATTAAGCACATGGATGACTCAAGAGCTAGTTTTAACGAAGCTCAAAGTGCTAGAGATGCTTACGTAATACGTTTTGCAGAATTATATTTGATAGCTGCAGAGGCCGAAATGAAACTTGGAAACTTACAAGCTGCGGCAGATTTTGTGAATGTGGTTAGAGCTAGAGCTGCTAGACCAGGCATGGAAGACGCCATGAAGGTGGCTGCTACAGATATGACTTTAGATTTTATTTTGGACGAGCGAGGTAGAGAGTTTGCTGGTGAGCAGTTACGCTGGTTTGACCTAAAAAGAACGGGTAAACTGGTGGAGCGTGTTAAGAAGTATAACCCAAATTCTATAGGTATCCAGGCTTTTCATATGACAAGGCCTGTTCCTCAGAATCAATTGGACGCAGTAACAAATCGTGATGAGTTTACTCAAAACGAGGGCTATCAATAAGCGTATTAAGTTTTAGTGTATTTTGGTAAATGGAAAAGGGGGGAGATGTGGCTATGCCGTGTTTCCTCCTTTTTTTGCTTTGTGAAAAGCTTCGTATTTACTTTTTTAAAAATAAAATTTAGGTTTATTCTATAAAGTTTGGCTAGCTAAGATTGATTTTGTTCGATAAAATAGTACATTTCGACAATAGAGGGTTTAGGCGTATATCTGAGCTAGTATTTCATTTATTTTCGTTTACTTTCTTTAATTTTCTTTTTTTATTGTAAATTTGTACAAATAGAAAGTGAATAGATGCTGAAAGGCTCTAAGTGTTACTTTCGAAAATTTAATTATGTTACCAAACCAGCGTAGAGAAAAAATCCTAGAACTGTTAAAAGAAGACGGTTCTGCAAAAGTGGTAGATCTAGCACGTCTATTCAAAGTTACGGAAGTGACCATTAGGCAAGACTTAGAGAAGTTAGAGACAGAAGATTTAATAGTGAAAGAGCATGGTGGAGCTTACATCAAAAATGTAGAAGACCAAGTAAAAAGTTTTTCGCTGGTTCATCAAGAAAACCTAGACAAGAAAGAGAGAATAGGTAAAAAGTGTTTAGAATTTATAGAGAGTGGTGATATAATTATTTTAGACTCTGGTAGTACCACCACCGAAATAGCTAAGAAAATAAAAAGCTCTGGTCTAAAGAATTTAACGGTAATAACCAATGCCTTAAATATAGCATTGCTGTTAGGTACGGAAACGGATATTGAAGTAATAATGACCGGAGGGGAGTTTAAGCCACCTACGCTTTCATTAACAGGGCAAAAAGCGGCAGATTTCTTTAAAGGTTTAAATGTGCAGAAATTGTTTTTGGCCACAGCCGGAATCTCTTTAAAGGCTGGTTTAACCTATCCTAGTATTAGTGATTTGGTGGTGAAGAAAGCGATGATAGACGCAGCAGAAACGACTTATTTGGTTGCAGATAGTACAAAAGTAGGTAAGAGTGCTCTTGCTAGTCTTGGGGCTTTAAGTTTGATAGATTATATCATTACTGATTCAGGAATTGCCAATAAATATCTGTCGGTTTTTAAAGACAATGAGATAGAAATGATTTTAGCAGAATAAGAAATTTATATAAAAAATAATAAAAGAGAATGACCTTAGGTGTTATAATTGGCAACAGAGATTTTTTTCCAGACAGTCTCGTAGAGAAAGCAAGAGTAGAAATTATTGAGGTTTTTGATAAGCTTAATCTAAAACCTGTTTTGCTCGATACAGCTGAAACTAAATTAGGTGGCGTAGAGACCTATCAAGAGGCCATGAAGTGTGCAGAATTGTTCAAAGCTCACAGAGAGGAAATTTCTGGCGTATTAGTTTTGTTGCCAAATTTTGGAGATGAAAAAGGTGTAGCTGATACCTTAAAACTTGCTGGTCTTAATGTACCTGTTTTAATTCAGGCTTATCCAGATGACCTAAGCAAGATGAATGTGGTCAATAGACGTGATTCTTGGTGTGGTAAAATCTCCGTTTGTAATAACCTCTACCAATATGGCATCAAATATTCTCTGACTTCGCAACATGTGAGTTTGCCGTCTTCAGATATCTTCCAGCAAGACCTTAGAGATTTTGTGGCGGTTTGTCGAGTTACGCAAGGTTTGAAAAGTGTGCGTATAGGGGCTATTGGAGCTCGACCAGGAGCTTTTAATACTGTACGTTATTCCGAGAAGATTCTTCAACGAAATGGTATTACTGTTACCACATTTGATTTGTCCGAAATTTTGGGCAGAGCTAATAAAATGACAGGTGATGATGCTAAGGTCAAACAGCACATTGAAAGCATCAACGCTTACGCTCCAATAGGAAAAACGCCAAACGAGGCAATGATTCAAATTGCGAAGCTTGATGTAGTTTTAAAAGAGGTAATGGAAGAGTACGCTCTGGATGCCACAGCTATTCAATGCTGGACTTCACTACAGCAAAACTATGGTTGTAATGTATGTACCAGCATGAGTATCATGTCTGAAAATATGCTTCCAAGTGCCTGTGAGGTAGATGTTACCGGAACCCTAAGCATGTATGCCATGCAGTTGGCTTCTGGCTCACCAAGTGCATTGGTAGACTGGAATAATAACTATGCCGACGATGAAAATAAGTGTGTTTTGTTTCACTGTGGAAACTGGGCCAAGTCTTTTATTCCGGATATTCAGATGAGTACAGCACCTATTTTGGGTACTACGGTAGGGGTAGAAAATACCTATGGAGCACTTGATGGTCGTACACCAGCTATGCCACTTACCTATGGTAGAATAAGTACCGACGACCCAAATGGCATTATCAAAGCATATATAGGAGAGGGAGAATTAACGGATGATCCTTTGAAAACTTTTGGGAATAGAGCAGTAGCTCAAATACCTAATTTGCAAGATTTAATGAAGTATATCTGTAAAAATGGTTTTGAACATCACGTAGTAATGAACGCTTCTAAAACTGGTGCAATACTAGAAGAAGCACTTGAGAATTATATGGGCTGGGATGTTTATAAGCATTGATTTTCTGTTGGACGCAGATTACGCAGATTTTCAAACGCTGATTGTACATGGTAGAAGAGGGTAAACATAAGGAAGTTACAGAATTAATTATAAAGGGATTCTATACTGTTTATAACGAGTTGGGTTATGGGTTTTTAGAAAAGGTTTATCAAAACTCCTTGTACATCGAATTGAAGTCTCTTGGTCTCGAAGTAGAAGC
Organism: uncultured Arcticibacterium sp.; assembly: GCF_964021845.1. Classification (NCBI taxonomy): domain Bacteria; kingdom Pseudomonadati; phylum Bacteroidota; class Cytophagia; order Cytophagales; family Leadbetterellaceae; genus Arcticibacterium; species uncultured Arcticibacterium sp. The sequence continues at coordinate 703,029 of NZ_CAXHZC010000001.1, forward strand.
ACAAAGACAAGTCAAGGTTGCTTATAAAGGATTTGAAGTGGGACACTATTATCCAGATTTGATTATAAATAATTCTGTGATTCTAGAATTGAAGGCAGCTGAGTGTATTGTTGATGAATTTGAAAATCAAATTCTCAATTATTTAAGAGCTACCGATATTGAAGTTGGTCTTTTGCTGAATTTTGGTAAAAAGCCTGAAATTAGAAGGAAGGTGTTTGCGAATTCAAATAAAAAAACTGTGTAAATCTGCGTTAGTAAATCCGCGAAATCTGCGTCCTAAAAGAATCGAAAGAAAGAAAAAATGACAACACAAGAATTAAAGCAAAAGTCTAAAGAGTACCGTCAAAAGGTGCTTAAATATATATACAATGCAAAGGCAGGTCACACAGGTGGTAGCTTAAGCATTGTCGATATTCTTAATGTTCTCTATAATAATGTAATGAATGTTAGTCCTGAGAATATCAAATCTCCTGACAGAGATAGATTTGTTCAAAGTAAAGGACATTCTGTAGAAGCATTATATGTGGTTTTGGCCGATAAAGGTTTTTATCCAGAAGAAGATTTATTGACACTTTGTCAATACAACTCTCCTTACATAGGGCACCCTACCAACAGCATTAATGGCATGGAGCAAAACACCGGTGGCTTAGGTCATGGTTTGTCTATTTGCTCAGGAATGGCTTTGGCGGCTAAAAAAGATAAGTCAAAAGTAAAAGTCTTCACAGTATTAGGAGATGGCGAAATGGCCGAGGGTTCAAACTGGGAGGCATTTATGTTTGCTGCTCATAATAAGCTAGATAATCTCTGTGCCATTTTGGACTATAATAAACTTCAAATAACGGGACCAAATGCCGATGTGGTAGGTTTAGAGCCTCTTGATAAAAAACTGGAAGCATTTGGCTGGGCTGTGAAACATGTAGATGGTCATGATTTGGATGAGTTGTCTGAAACATTGAATAATCTACCTTTTGAGGAAGGAAAGCCCTCTTTTGTGATAGCTCATACCATTAAAGGTAAAGGAGTAAGTTACATGGAAAATACCATCAAATGGCATCATGGAGTGCCGTCTGAAGAGCAATACGATTTAGCACAGCGTGAACTTGAATTAATTTAAAGTATGGAAACTGTTATAGCAAACAAAAAAGCCAATCAAGTGGTGTTTTCTGAAACATTAGAAGCATTGGCGGAGCACGATAAGGATATTTTAATAGTTACTAGCGACTCCCGTGGTTCTGGTAAGTTGGTGCCTTTTGCTCAAAAGTATCCAGACCAAGTGGTTGAGGTAGGAATAGCAGAGCAAAACTTAGTAGGTGTAGCTGCTGGATTAGCAAGCATGGGTAAAAAAGCCTTTGCCGTTTCGCCATCTTGTTTTTTGACCGCAAGGAGTTTGGAGCAAATTAAAAACGACGTATGCTATTCAGGTAATCCTGTAAAACTTGTTGGTATAAGTGCAGGAATTAGTTACGGAGCATTAGGTACTACGCATCATAGTTTGCATGATTTTGCGGTGCTTAGGGCTATAAATAACATTACTATAGTGGCTCCAGCAGATAATTTAGAAGCCGAAGCTTTAGTAAGAAAGGCAGTGGAAATGGATTCGCCTATTTATTTGAGATTTGGGAAGAAAAACATGCCAGAAAATCTCAAAGATGATGTGCTTGGTAATGCTAATGAGTTTGAAATTGGCAAAGGTAGAGTACTTAGAGAAGGAGCAGATTTGACCTTTATAGCAAATGGAGAAACAGTTTTGCCTTGTAAAGCTGCCGCTCAAATTTTAAGTGAAACACATGGAATAAACTGTAAAGTGGTGAGTATGCATACCATCAAACCTTTGGATGCAGCATTGATTTTTGAGATAGCCGAAGCCGGTCAACCTATCATCACAGCAGAAGAACATTCTATCTATGGTGGTTTGGGAGAATCTGTAGCTTCTTTATTGATGCAAAATGGTTTTTCTAATCCATTTAGGATTGTAGGATTACCAGATGACCATACGGTTTCAGGTTCTCAGGTAGAGATTTTTGACCATTATGGTATCTCGGCAAAAGGATTGACAGAAACAGCCCTAGATTTAATAAAAAAGTGATTTAACCCTATTGAAATTATGAGAAAATACCTTTTGCTAGCCTTCCTTTCTTTGTTTTTAAGTAGCCTTTTTGGGCAATCTTTAGAGAAGAATAGAGTAATTATTTTGACCGATATAGAAGCTGACCCAGATGATACTCAATCATTGATTCGTCTTTTTTTATATGCCAATCAAATTGATATTAAAGGTATTGTGGCCACTACATCTTGCTGGCAAACTAAAAATATACATCCTGAGTCTATTCACAAGCTTATTGATGCTTACGCCAAAGTTCAGCCAAATCTTTTAAAGCATGAAGAAGGCTATCCAAGTACAGATTTTATGAGAAGTTTGGTGAAAAATGGTTTACCAAAATATGGTATGGAAGGAGTGGGAGAAGGCATGGACTCTGAAGGTTCAGACTTAATTATAAAAGTTTTAGAAGAAAATGACGACCGCCCGCTATGGATATCAACATGGGGAGGTGTAAATACTTTAGCCCAGTCCTTATATAAAATCAAGGAAACAAAAAGTGCCAAGGAAGCCAAAAGGCTCATTTCGAAAATTAGAGTTTATACTATTTCAGACCAAGACGATAGCGGTATTTGGATTAGAAATAACTTTCCAGATGTATTTTACATCGTAAGTCCAGGAGATAATTATGGAGATGCTACTTGGACAGGTATTAACACTTTTGTAAAAGGGATTGACAATTCAGAAATTAGCAACGACTGGATTTCGGAGAATATACAACAAAACCACGGTCCTTTAGGGGCTGAATACCCTGATGTAGCTTGGGGGGTAGAAGGGGATACGCCAGCATTTCTTTCTTTAATTCCAAACGGGCTGAACTATGCGGAGCATCCAGAATGGGGAGCATGGGGTGGCCGTTATGAGCTTTATAAGCCTGATTTTTCAAAAACAAAAGAGGGAGGTTCTATCGTAAGTATTGCACCAGAAACTAGACCCATCTGGACTAACGCTAATGATGCCTTTACTCCCTATGTAGCTAAAGAATATGGGCGTGCTGTAAAGCCAGATACCATAGCTTTTGATGACTATAAAGCTACTTTATGGCGTTGGAGAGACGATTTTCAAAATGATTTTGCCGCCAGATTAGATTGGACTTTTATGTCTTATGAAAAAGCTAATCACCCACCAGTGCCAGTTTTAATTCACCCTGAAAGGTTTACAGTGAATTCTGGGCAAATGATTAACTTAGATGCCTATGACAGCACGGATCCTGATGGTGACAACTTGAGTTTTCTTTGGTTTCATTATCCTGAGGCAGGTTCTTATAAGAAATTAGTGAAAACGGGAGGAGCGGAAAATATTCACAAATTTAGTGTGCTAGCTCCAGATGTAGATAAAGAAGAAACGTTGCATTTTATATTGAAATTGACAGATAAGGGCGAACCTGCTTTGTCTAGATATAAGAGAATTATAGTGACTGTATTGCCCAAATAACCCTTGGGCTTTAATTTCTCTTTTGTGAGAGAAAACCTATTGAAATATGAAAATAAAAACACTCTTAATGGCATTACTATGTGCCATGATGCTAGCGGCTTGTCGGGGAGATAAAGAAGCAGAAAAGCCTAAAATTGCTGTGGTTATTTCCACCTTAAATAATCCTTGGTTTGTGGTTTTAGCTGAAGCTGCAGCTAAAAATGCTTCGGACTTAGGCTATGAAGCTAAGATTTTTGATTCGCAGAATAATCCTTCTACGGAGTCGGATAATTTTGAAAACTTGATTTCATCAGGTTTTGACGCCATCCTTTTTAATCCAACTGATGCTGACGGCTCTATTGTCAACATCTTAAAAGCTAAAACAGCTGGCATTCCTGTTTTCTGTATGGATAGGGAGGTAAATGCAGATGATGCCGCTACATGTCAAATACTTTCTGATAATTATTCTGGCTGTGTAGATGTAGGAATTGAGTTTGTAAAAGCTTTAAATGAGAAAGGCACTTATGTAGAAATTTTGGGCTTGGTGGGTGATAACAATACTTGGGCTCGTTCCGGCGGTTTTCATTCGGTGGTTGATAAGTTTCCTGGTTTGAAAATGGTGGCTCAGCAAACAGCTGACTTTGATAGAAACAAAGCCATGGAGGTTTTAGAAACCGTGATGCAGGCTAATCCGGATATTGATGCGGTTTTCTGTGGGAATGATGCCATGGCCTTAGGTGCTTATCAGGCTCTACTTTCAGCAGGAAAAGCGGAAAAAGTAAAGGTTTTTGGTTTTGATGGAGCAGGTGAAGTGATTGAGAAAATTAAAGAAGGGAAAATAGTGGCTACGGGCTTACAGCATCCTTTAGTGATGGCAGAAACTGCCGCCAAATTTGCGGATGAGTTTATAAAAGGAAGAACAGTTTTTCCGCAAAGAGTACCTGTAGAAGTTAACCTAATTAATGCATCAAACGCTGCTCAATTTTAAGGTATGAATAAGAATATCAAATACGGCATAGGTTTAGTCCTGCTACTTTTTCTGGCTTATAACTCGGTTTACTTTACCGATTTAGACCAAATGAAAAGTGAAGATGCCGACACCATAGATTTTAATGCAAAAGCTACGCAGCTTTACGAGGGCATCATTGCTGAAAACACCGCTACAGATTTAAGTACCTTGAAAGCAGCTTTAAGCACGCAGTCTGATTCGGCTTTCGCTAATTTCGGCAACCGTCTTGGAATTGGTGAATCGGCCTATTTTATGGTCAATGTAGCTGGAAAAGTGCTTCGCATCAATGATGGAGAAATTTTGATTCAGACAGATGAAGGCGAATCTATCGCGGTGCAAACCAAATTTATTTTTGGAAATGCCATTAGAGATGCCTCAGGTTTGGTGGCTTTGACAGATTATAAAACTAATGCAGATTTTAATAAACTTTCTGAAGCTTTAAATACAATTGTTAGAGAAGAGAAATTGCCAAAGGCGGTTCAAAAAATTAAAGTAGGTGATGTTATTAAAGTAGAAGGAGCACTGAAGCTGACTAAAGGTCAGCCACTAAATACACAATTAGAAATATTACCAGTTTTGATAGAAAAATAGATGTTAAAAGCTATAAACATATCGAAACAATTTCCTGGTGTCAAAGCCCTTGATAATGTATGCTTAGACTTTCATGAAGGTAAAGTCAATGCCATTTTAGGAGAAAATGGAGCTGGTAAATCAACCTTATTGAAAATACTTTCTGGCGTTTATACGCAGTTTGAAGGTGATATTCAGCTGAAGGGCCACTCTGTCTGGTTTGGAAGCGTAAGAGAAGCTCAAGACGCAGGCATTGCCATTATTCATCAAGAGTTAAATCTGATTCCGCATTTAAGCATTACGGAAAATCTTTTTTTAGGAAGAGAAATTAGCAACGACTTTGGTATTCTGAATTCAAGTAAAATGAATGAAGAAACTAAGGTTGTTTTAAAGAGGCTTGATTTAGACATTTCTCCAAATACGCTTGTCAATAAACTGAAAATTGGCGAACAGCAATTGGTAGAAATAGCCAAAGCTTTACTCACTAATGCCGAGTATATTTTCATGGATGAGCCTACTTCAGCTCTCAGCGATAAGGAAATTGATAACCTACACAGAATAATTGGCAATCTTAAAAAAGAGAATAAAACCATCGTTTATATTTCTCATAAGATGGACGAGCTCTTCAGAATAGCCGATTATTTCACAGTGCTGAGAGATGGCTGTACCATAAGTGCTGGCGAAATGGCGTCTTCTACAGAAGAGCGGCTGGTGCGTGACATGGTGGGGCGTGATGTCAATATTATGGCTAAAGAAGGTGTTTTCACTTCAGAGGAAGTGATTCTTAAGCTTGAAAATCTGTTTTTAAAACACCCTACTCTAAAAGGTCAATACCTACTTTCTGATATTTCTTTTGAGCTTCGCAAAGGAGAAATACTTGGTTTTTTTGGTTTAATGGGAGCTGGAAGAACGGAGTTGTTAGAAACTATTTTTGGTCTAAATGCTACCAAAAGCACTTATACTTTAAGTGTAGAAGGGGAAGAGACCTTAGTCAAATCGCCTAAAGATGCCATTAACAAGGGGATAGCTTTTGTAACAGAAGACAGAAAAAAGGAAGGCCTAGTTTTAGGGATGGATATCTCCGAAAACATTAGTTTGACTCAATTAGCTGGCTTTGATTTATTAAACGCCGTGTCGGAAAGTGGCATAGCTAAGCGATTTATTAAAAGCCTTAAAATTAAAACACCTTCAGAAAAAGAGAAATGCCAAAACCTCAGTGGCGGAAACCAGCAAAAAGTGGTTTTAGCTAAATGGATGGTAACAAATCCTAAGATTCTCTTTTTGGATGAACCTACCAGAGGTATTGATATCAATGCTAAAAAAGAGATTTACGATTTAATAAAAGAGATGGCAAAAACAGGCTTAAGTGTTGTTTTAGTCTCTTCAGAAATACCAGAAATATTGACCCTGTCAGATAGAATATTAGTAATGGCGGATGGCAAAATAAACGCAGAGTTTTCTGCAAGTGAAGCCACCGAAGACCTACTTCTCAAAGCTGCTATATGAACAAAGAACTATTAAAAAAATCACAATCGCTTATCGGACTATTCATCCTTTGTTTAGTGATAAGCATCCTTTCAGATAAGTTTTTAACAGGTACAAACCTATGGAATGTACTTCGTCAAATATCCGTAAATGTCTGTATATCTGTAGGTATGACGCTGGTTATACTCATGGCAGGTATAGATTTATCGGTCGGTTCCATCTTAGCTTTTTCTTCGGTAATATGTGCTGGCTTGTTAAAGTATGGCGTTGCACTAGAGCCTTTTGGGGTACACATGGGTTTCACAGTTTTAGGAGCTGTTTTGGCCGCCTTGGTAGTGGGGACGGTCTTTGGACTGCTTAATGGATGGTTTATAACCAAATTTTCTGTGCCTCCATTTGTAGCTACCCTTGCCATGCTAACCATAGCCAGAGGAGCTACCATGCTTTACTCAAAAGGTATCCCTATTTCTAATTTGGGAAGTAGTTTTGAGTTTATTGGTTCAGGTTGGCTTTTAGGTATTCCAGTTCCCGTTTGGATTTCTGTTATAGTAGTGGTGCTGATGATTTTTATCACAAAAAAGACAAGTTTCGGAAGACATATTTATGCCATAGGAGGAAACGAAAAAGCGGCTTTCCTTTCAGGGATTAATGTTAACTCTGTAAAACTTAAAGTTTACGGATTAGCAGGTACCATGGCGGCCATTGGTGGTGTTTTGGTAACGTCAAGGTTAAACTCTGCCCAGCCAAATGCAGGAATGAGTTACGAGTTAGATTCCATAGCGGCGGTAGTAATTGGCGGTACGTCACTTTCGGGTGGCGTTGGTTCTGTAACAGGGACTGTCATAGGAGCAATTATTATTGGTGTGCTAAATAATGGTTTGGTCTTATTAAACGTGTCTCCATTTTGGCAACAAGTGGTGAAAGGTTTAGTGATACTTCTTGCTGTGATTATTGATAATGCTAATAAGAAGAAGGACTAATTTCTTTTTTAATGGGACGCGGATGACGCGGATTAAAAAACGCAGATTTCCTTGGAAATGAAATCAGCGTTGCACGGCATCAGCGTAATCAGCGTACTTAAAACGTGTGATAGAGAAAGCGAGTTAATAAATATTAAAGAAAATGAAATACGTCCTAGCCATAGACCAAGGAACCAGCAGCACCAAAAGCATCATATTTGATGAAAACTCGGAGCTTGTGGCAAAAGGTTTCACTGAATTAGAAACCAGCTATTTTGGTGAAGGTTTTGTGGAGCAAAACCCAGAAGGTATTTTTGAAAATGTGCTAGATTCAGTGGCAGATTGTCTTTCTAATTTTAAAAATCAAGGATTAGAGGTTACAGATATCTGTTCAGCGGGTATAAGTAATCAAAGAGAAACATTTGTCCTTTGGGATAAGGCAGGAAAAGCTTTAAGCCCGGCGGTAGTTTGGTCAGATAAACGTTCGGTTCAAATTTGTCAGGATTTAATCGAAAAAGGTCAAAACGACCTCATAAAAGAGAAAACGGGTTTAATCATAGACCCGTATTTCTCTGCTACAAAATTGCTTTGGTTACTAAAAGATGATGAAAACCTAAAGGCTAGGGTAGAAGCAGGCGAGGTGTATTTTGGTACGGTAGATTGCTGGTTGCTTTATAAAATGACAGATGGAGCATCCTTTAAAACAGACTACACAAACGCTTCTAGAACTTTACTCTATAATATCAACGAACTAAAGTGGGATGCTGAAATTCTTGAATTGTGGGGACTACAAAATCTTAATTTACCAGAAGTATGTTCCTCTTCTTCAAATTTTGGTGATTGGTACTTCGAATGGAACGCAGATGACGCTGATTCCTTCGGAAACGCAGATTTTCGCAGTTCTTTAAAAATCTGCGTTAGTAAATCCGCGTCATCTGCGTCCTATAAAATTCCAATAACTGCCCTAATAGGAGACTCGCACTCCGCAGCATTCGGCGAAGGATGTTTTGAAAAAGGAACAGCAAAAGCCACTTTAGGAACAGGCAGCTCCATCATGATGAATATTGGCGACAAACCGATAAAGTCAGATTTTGGGATGCTTACCACCATCTGTTGGAGTACAGAAAACCAAATTCAATATGCCTTAGAAGGAGCTATTGTGGCTTGTGGCTCAACCATTGAGTGGCTGAAAAGTGAATTAAATCTATTTGCCAAGGCTGCAGAAACGGAAGCTATGGCAAAATCAGTAAAGGATAATGGCGGCGTTTACTTCATTCCTGCATTTAGCGGACTAGGAGCACCCCACTGGCAAATGGACAGAAAGGCATCCATTCACGGAATGACTTTTGGAACCTCTAAGAACCATATTGTAAGGGCGGCTTTAGAAAGTATTCCTTATCAAATTAAAGACGTGGTGGCTGCCATGGAGGAAGACATGCAAGCCAAATTGAAGTTCTTGGCAGTAAATGGCGGCTTAACTAAAAATCAGTTTGTGCTAAATTTCATCACGGACTTGCTAGAGATACCGCTAGAAATTCAAAAAATAGCTGACATCTCAGCTTTGGGTGCAGCGTACCTCTCAGGATTAAAAAGTGGTGTTTATAAAGATATTGAACAGCTTAAAGGTTTTTGTCAAAAGAATAAGCATAGGGTAGAGCCAGATTTAGAAAAAGAGCAGATAAAAGCAACTTATAAAAAATGGCAAGAATTGATTAAATCTTAAGCTTCCGTAGCTCAGACGGGTTATAACCCATTTTCTGCTTAAATATTCTTGAAAAATACGATTCTGATTCAAAACCAGAGTTATAGGCTATTTCAGAAAGCGTAAGGTTCGATTCTTGAATCTGTTGTTCTGCCTTTCTTATTTTGAGCATTAAATGATATTGATTTGGAGAGGTTCCCGTCAATTCCTTGAAATTTTTTCTAAACCAAACATAGCTTATATTTCTTTTGGTTGCTAATTCCTGTAAATCAATGTTTTGATTCCATTTTTCATGAACTTCTTCCAATATTTCTTCAATAAGTGTTTCCTTTCTAGACTTCTTCTCTTTGGTCATCAAAGCCGATGCATAGACAATTCCGAGAAGTTGAATTAAAAGAAAAGAGGAGAATTTTCTATAGGAGTCATCCTTGCTTTCAGTTGCAGTTTTAAGTTTAGAAATAGTGTTAGTAAACTCTGCGTTAAACCCTATTTTGATAATTGGGTTTTGAGGACTAAAGCACTCTTGTTGAAGTAAATAATTGACATAGTTCCCGGAAAAACCTATCCAATATTCTTCCCAGCCGGTATTCTTATTGGGTTTGTAGCGGTGCCAAACACCAGGGTAAAGTAAGATAACAGTCCCTGCCGAAATTTCTTGCGGCTTCAATCCGTTGGCCTCAAAGTAGCCACTTCCATTAGGAATGTATAGCATTTGATACTCTTCTAAGCTCCGACCTTTTTCCCACTCAAAGTAATAGGAATCAGGATGCTTAGGGTCAGGGTATGGAATGTCTTTAGGATGCAAGTGATGCCCAATATTTAGGATATTAACTCCAAGGTCACTGTTAACATCCTCCTTATTATTATCGTAATATTTCCTAAATGTTTTCATATCAAAAAGTATAAGACATTTATCAGAATAGATAATGTTTATATCTCAAAAGTACTATTACTTTGTATTATACCTAGTTTTATCTTATTGGAGTTTCTAGATTATTTATCATTTTGATAAAATTTATTGTTCAACCCGAGCGAATATGAAGAATATAGTTTTAAGCCTGTTGTTTTTTTGTGTCCTTATAATTAGCTGTAATCAAAATACAACAATCAGCAATTTAAAAACAGAATATCAAACCACGCCTTTAGGAATGGATATTGAGAAGCCGCGTTTTAGCTGGCAAATGGAAGTGGTCAATAATGAAAGAGGTCTGTACCAAGAAGCCTATCAAATAATAGTTACAGATGAAAAAGGAAACACCGTTTGGGATACTGAAAAGGTAGATTCCGATATTTCTTATGGCATCGCTTATGAAGGGAGTCCTTTGGAGCATACTACTAAGTATGATTGGCAGTTAAATGTCTGGAATAATAAAGGAGAAGAAATTAAGACATTTTCATGGTTTGAAACGGGGCTTATGAATCCTGATATTTCGGCTTGGGATGGTGCCAAATGGATAGGTGGTGGCGATGAAGATTTAGTCTTTTATCCCCACTATTTGTCGGTATTCAAGTTTCAGTATGATATTCAACTTGATGCCGAAAGTAAATCTAACAAAGCAGCGTTTCTATTTGGAGGAAATGATAGCAGATTGATCAATGCTAATTTGAACCTGATGGGCATGGCAAATGCCAAAAACGATTCCTATGTTGCTTTTGAGTTAGATATTTCTGACTTAGAAAAGTCATCAAGAGGAACGGCGAAATTAAATATTTATAGAGCTGGTTATACCAAAGCCGATTCTACCAATATACCGCATAAAATTTTAGAAATTCCTCGAAAACTTATCAATCAATCTAATAAATACGCAAAACACACCATTTCTGCGGAGTGTAACTTTGGCTTGTTTGTGATTTACCTTGACGGAAATAATAAGGAAAATATATTAGGAGAAAAAGACGCTCCAGCTACATCCATCTATGATTTTGCTGGTATTAATCTGAATCCGCTAGGTAGCGGGAATAATTATATCAGTTTCCCGATGTTGGCAGATATTGGCTTTAAAGTGGCGGAAGGTCAAAAAGCTACTTTTTCAGAGGTAGAGGTGAAGAATTTTAGACTGCCGTCAAATACGCTCTTTAAAGAAGACTTGTCAAAGAAAGAAAGCATTTTCAAAAATGATAAAATTGCCATTGAAAACAACAGCTATGTGGTTAGTGGTGGTGAGGTGATTTTGGCAGACCCAAGTAAAAATGGAGCTCCAATGCTCAGAACAGGCTTTGAATTAGAAAAGAAGGAAATAGCAAAGGCAAGACTTTATGTGACAGCGAGAGGTATTTATGAAATGTACCTTAACGGTCAAAAAGTTAGCAATGACTATTTTAACCCAGGACTTACGCAGTACAACAAAACCCAAATGTATCAGACCTATGACTTGACTCAGAAATTAAATTCTGGTCAAACAAACGTCTTAGGAGCATGGCTTAGTGAAGGTTGGTGGTCAGGAAATATTACTTATTCTGGTGAAAACTGGAATTACTTTGGCGACCGCCAATCTTTATTGTCAAAACTTGTGGTGACTTATAAAGATGGCACGCAGCAAACGGTAGTTTCTAGTCCAGAATCTTGGCAGTTTTTTAATGAAGGACCTGTAGTCTATGGTTCATTTTTCCAAGGAGAGGTTTATGATGCTACCAAAGAAGCCGCTGTGGAAGGTTGGTCTACCGGTGAATATGATAGTTCAAACTGGAAAGCTGCCGTAGAAGTACCTTTAGATGGCACGGCATACCAAGAAGATTTTGCTGACTTTTTTGGAAACAAATACAGCCTAAATTATGATAATCAGCAACTGATAGGGCAATTAGGCGATAATGCCAGCATAGTAAAAGTGATGCCTGCCGTAAGTGTAGAGGAAGTAAGACCAAAAGTCTTTGTATATGACATGGGTCAAAATATGGTGGGTTTTCCTCAAATAAACATGAAGGGCGGCACAGAAGGGCAGGTAGTTGCTATTCGATATTCGGAGGTAAAGTATCCAGACCTGAAGGAGTATGAAGGAAACGAGGGCATGGTGATGATGGAGAACATCAGAGCTGCTCTTACACAAGATAAGTACATTCTTAAAGGAGGCAACGAAACCATTCAGCCAAGGTTTACTTTTCATGGTTACCGTTATCTTGAAATTACGGGTATAGATGCAGCCATTCCGGTGGCAGATATAAAGGGTATGGTGATTAGCTCAGTAAGTGAACTAGCTTCTTCTTACACTACATCAAATGAAAAGGTAAATAAGCTTTGGGAAAATATAACATGGTCTTTAAGAAGTAATTTCTTGTCAATTCCTACTGACACGCCGGCCAGAAATGAGCGAATGGGTTGGAGTGGTGACATCTCGGTATTTGCAAAAACTGCCACTTACCTGACCGATGCTGATTTGTTTCTAAGAAGGCACTTACTAAATATGCGTGATGTACAGTTTGAAACTGGCCGATTTCCGGATGTAGCTCCTATGGGTGGTGGTTTTGGCGGAACGCTCTGGGGAAGTGCGGGTATAGTGGTAGCATGGGAAACTTATCGTCAATATGGCGACAGAGAGCTCCTTAAAGAGCATTATCCTGCCATGAAAAAGTACCTAGCTTTCTTAGAAACAAAAGTAAACAGTCAAGGCATTTTAAATGAAGGTCCATTGGGAGATTGGCTAAGTCCGGAAGGAAACAAGAACGATAACACACTCTTTTGGATGTCATATTATGCCTATGATTTAGATATTGTGGCTAAAATGGCGAAGGCTTTGGGTCAAAACAAAGAGGCAGATAAGTATCAAAAAAGAAGTGCACAAATTAAAGCTAAGTTTAACGAGGTTTATGTTGATGCCGAAACGTATAGAACAATTAGGTCAGGTGTCAAAACCATGTTTATAGGTCCACCAAACGAAGCAGAGAAAGTAGGTAAACTAGCTAAGGGAGATTTGATTGACACCCAAGCTTCTTATGCTATTCCTTTGGCTTTGGGCACTTTTAATGAAGCCAATAAGCCATTTGCTGTTCAATATTTGACGGAAGCCGTTCAAAGGAAAAATACTGATGACCAAGGGCGAGAGTTGCCTGAATATTCACTAATGACAGGTTTCATAGGCACAGCATCCATCATGGAAGCTTTAGCAGAAAACGAGAAAGACCAAGAGGCCTACGCATTACTTCAGCAGGAGTCATATCCTTCATGGTTATATTCTGTGGTAAATGGAGCCACGTCTATTTGGGAAAGATTGAATTCTTACACGGTAGAAGATGGTTTTGGTGGGAATAATAGCATGAATTCTTTTAATCATTATTCTTTTGGTTCGGTGGCAGCTTGGATGTATAATTACTCTTTAGGCATTCAGCGTGACCCAGAAGTGCCAGGCTTTAAGAACTTTGTGCTGAAACCTACGCCAGATCCTACAGGAAAAATGACTCATGCGAGTGGACATTATGATTCTGTTTATGGAAGAATCAAAAGTGCATGGGAAACTGCCGATGGCAAATGGTATTACAAAGCCACTGTGCCACCAAACACTACAGCAAAACTATATATACCAGCCACCACAGCAGAGTTAATAACGGAAAGTGGGCAAGCTATTAGTAATCATACCAAAGAAGGTAAGTATATAGTAATTCCTTTGGAGTCAGGAGACTATGCCTTTGAAATTACACAACATTAAGAAATAATAATACACTATTTAAACCGAAAATTTAATGTCAAAATTTAAACACGTCTCTTATTTATGGGATGAAGAAGAAGCCTCAAAAATTGATAATGAGGTAGATTTGTTCATTTATCGTTCTAACCTACTGGGTGCAGATTTACGCTTGACCAACTATGGTGGAGGAAACACCTCTGTTAAAGTAGTTGATAAAGACCCATTAACTGGAGAAGATGTAGACGTAATGTGGATTAAAGGCTCTGGTGGCGACATTGGTACTTTGAAAAAGTCTGGTTGTGCTGCTTTATACATGGAGCGTTTAATGAACTTGGAGCATGTTTATAAAGGCATTGAGCAAGAAGACGAAATGGTGGCATTGTTTAATCATTGTATCTTCGATTTAGCATCTAAAGCACCGTCTATCGATACTCCTTTGCATGGCTTTCTTCCTTTCAAACATATTGACCATTTGCATCCAGATGCGGCCATTGCTATTGCGGCAGCTAAGGATGGAAAAAAAATTACGGAAGAACTTTTTGACGGTGAAATAGGATGGGTAGGCTGGCAAAGGCCGGGTTTTGATTTGGGGCTTCAGCTTAGAGAGTGTTTAGAAGAGGCATTGGCCAAAGGGATAAAACTAAAAGGCATTATGTTAGGCTCTCATGGTTTGTTTACCTGGGGAGATACTTCTTATGAAAGTTATGTAAATACACTAGAAGTAGTTGAAAAATGTGCCGAATATTTGGCATCAAACTACGGAAAAGAAAGACCAGTTTTTGGAGGCCAAAAAGTAGAGAGTTTAGATGAGGTTTCTCGTAAAAATCAAGCAGCGACTATAGCTCCCGTTTTACGTGGTTTTTGTTCTGAGAAAAACCCAATGTTAGGTCACTTTACAGATGTGCCTAATGTATTGGAGTTTATAAATTCAAATGATTTAGAGCGACTTGCTCCAATGGGAACTTCATGCCCAGACCACTTTTTGAGAACCAAAATATCTCCTTTAGTACTAGAGTTAGCTCCTGATGAAGATTTATCAGACTTGGCGGCTCTAAAGGCCAAATTATTACCAGCTTTTGAGGCGTATAGAAAAATGTATGCAGACTACTACGAGACCTGTAAGCATGATAATTCTCCAGCTATGCGAGATGCCAATCCTGTGGTAATTTTATATCCTGGTGTGGGAATGTTTACGTTTTCAAAAGACAAAAATACAGCAAGACTGGCGTCTGAATATTATATCAATGCGGTAAACGTGATGAAGGGTGCTGAAGCTGTTTCTGAGTACACGTCTTT
Source organism: uncultured Arcticibacterium sp. (assembly GCF_964021845.1). Classification (NCBI taxonomy): domain Bacteria; kingdom Pseudomonadati; phylum Bacteroidota; class Cytophagia; order Cytophagales; family Leadbetterellaceae; genus Arcticibacterium; species uncultured Arcticibacterium sp. The sequence goes on from NZ_CAXHZC010000001.1 coordinate 718,177, forward strand.
GCCTCGTCAAGAAGCTTTTGATATTGAGTATTGGTTATTAGAAGAAGCCAAGCTTCAAAGAAGACCTAAGCCAAAAGCATTGACAGGAAAAGTGGCTTTGGTTACCGGTTCTGGTGGAGGAATAGGAAAGGCTATCGCCCGAAAATTTGCTTCAGAAGGTGCTTGCGTAGTTATCTCTGATATTAATGAAGACAGAATTAAGGAAACTGTGGAGCAGTTTATCAATGAATTTGGTAAAGATGCTGTGGCAAGTACACTTTTAGATGTAACCAGCGAAGAAAGCAGCGACTTGGCAATGAATGCTACGGCTTTGGCTTTTGGAGGAGTTGATATTGTAGTGAATAATGCAGGAATAAGCATATCAAAACCTATAGCAGAACATACTTTGGAGGAATGGGACAGGCTTTATGATATTCTGGTAAAGGGTCAGTTTATTGTTTCAAAAGCAGCTGTAGAAGTTTTAAGAAAACAAGACATTGGCGGCGATATCGTGAATATTGTTTCAAAAAATGCGGTAGTGGCCGGACCAAATAATGCAGGATATGGTTCTGCCAAAGCGGCTCAAGCTCATTTGACCAGATTATTAGCAGCGGAATTAGGACCTGACGGAATTCGGGTGAATACGGTAAACCCTGATGCAGTAATTTCAGACTCAAATATCTGGAAAGGTGGCTGGGGCGAAGGCAGAGCAAAAGCCTACGGAATCACTGTAGACGAGCTACCAGCTTTCTATGCGAAAAGAACATTATTAAACGAGATTATTTTACCAGAAGACATAGCAAACGCCTGTTACATAGTGGTAGGAGGAATGCTAAATAAAAGCACTGGTAACTCCATTAATGTAGATGGCGGCGTAGCCATGGGTTTTTATAGGTAATTAATAATAAACCTTATATCAGCCTTCGCTGTTTGAGCAAAGCAAAAATTAGAGTTCATACATTTTATACTTCTTTAATTTTTGATTTTGGGAGTTACGAAGGATGCTTGCTTTTTGGGTACTTTTTTCAGTAAAAAAGTATCGCCCGCCTGGCAAAGGCAGCGTAGAATTTGATTGAAGGGTAATGGAAATTTATTTAGAAAAAAGATGCAATTAAACAAAGAACTAATAGGGAATCATAATGCTGATTTACTCAGCAAACATGAAAATAAGCTTCAGTTTACTACCTCAGAAGTAGCAAACACCGAAGCAATCATAGAAAAACTAATGGCGTTTCAAATCGCTATTCCCTCATGGGCATTGGGTACAGGAGGAACGAGGTTTGGAAGATTTCCGGGAGGAGGGGAGCCACGCTCATTGGAAGAGAAAATTGAAGATGTAGGTTTATTACACAAACTAAATCAGTCTTCAGGAGCCATATCTCTGCATATACCGTGGGATATTCCAGAGAATTATCAATCTATCAAAACATTGGCAGGAGAGCATGGTTTGGCTTTTGATGCGGTAAACTCAAATACCTTTCAAGACCAAGCAGACCAAAAGCATAGCTACAAATTTGGTTCCCTTCAGAATGTCAATAAAGCTATCAGAAAACAAGCGGTAGACCATAACATTGAAGTAATAAAGCATGGGGTAGGACTAGGTTCTAAATCTTTAACGGTTTGGCTTTCAGACGGCTCTTGTTTCCCTGGTCAACTGAATTTTAGAAAAGCTTATCAAAATACCTTAGAAAGCTTACAAGAAATTTACGCAGCACTTCCGTCAGATTGGAAGCTGTTTTTAGAGTACAAATCTTACGAGCCAAACTTCTATTCTACCACAGTGGCAGACTGGGGACAGTCGTTTTCTTATGTCAAAAAACTAGGGGATAAAGCCTCAACTTTGGTGGATTTAGGGCATCATTTACCAAATGCCAATATCGAGCAGATAGTAGGTTTACTATTGATGGAAGGCAAACTAGGCGGTTTCCATTTTAACGACTCTAAATACGGAGACGATGATTTAACAGCGGGCTGCGTCAAGCCTTATCAATTATTCTTGATTTTTAACGAATTAGTGGAAGGTATGGACGCTAGAGGTATGAATCACGCCAAAGATTTGGGTTGGATGATAGACGCATCGCATAACGTAAAAGACCCCTTAGAGGACTTATTACAATCTGTAGAAGCCATCATGCTGGCCTATGCTCAGGCTTTATCAGTAGATAGAAAAGCATTGGAAAAGGCACAAGAAGAAAACGACGTGACAAAAGCACAAGAGATTCTCCAAAATGCATACAGAACAGATTTAAGGGCTTTGGTGGCAGAAGCAAGATTAAGAAACAACGGAGCTTTAAGTCCTGTAGAATTGTACAGAAAATCTGAAGTAAGAAACGAACTCATAAAAGAACGTGGAGCTGTTACGGTAGCCACAGGTCTTTAGTAGCTATTCGGTTTAAGGTTTAAAAGCGGTCATCGATTAATTTCGGTGGCCGTTTTTTATGTTATTTCAAGGGGATTTGTTTTAAACAGACGAAGAGTATCTCGTTTTTTAGAATAAAATTTAAAGCGACACATGAACTATGATGTGCCGCTTTAAAAAATCATCCCTTCATTTCCTGCATTAAGTCAGAGAGTACATCTACCCATTTTTCTGTTAGTTCACGGTTTGGCGTGGTATCCCAGCTTTTTACTATGCCACTTCCTCCCAAATATATGCCATCTTTTCTGGTGATAAAGTAGGCTCCATTAGTTGCTAATTTATAGTTTACCTCAGTTTGAGGTACTAAGCAAGATAGTTGGCCCGAGATAGGGTAAAGCTCATCGTCGTTAAAAATTGCTTTGGCACCAAGGCCCATACAGTTTACCACTACCTTTTCTGATAAAGCGTCTATGTCATCCAATGATTTTATGTCTTTTATCTCTAGTTTTCCACCTCTAATAAGAAAGTTATTTAGGTGAAAATTCAAGTAACTAGGAATATTGAAAATCATATTACTCCTTCTTCTTACATAGTCCGCTTTAAAAGGATGATCTTTTTGAGCCAATGTTTTCCACTCAGGGTTTAAACCATCTACATGAAACATTTCATGTCCACCGCCAGTATTTGAGCCACTAGGCTTTTGTTTTCTTACCACATATTCGTCTCCCCAGTCTATAATATCGTTTAGGCCTAGGCTCATTTGCATTCTCTTAAACGAGAATTTACAAGCATCTTCCCAATTTGCTTTAATTTCTGGTGTTGCTTTCTCTGCTGAGCATACTCTGGAAGACGGAGACCAGGTTCCTGTGGCTAAGTTAGAGGTGACGTTTGGTGGTACGTCTTTGGCGTAAATGGTTACTTCATAACCACTTTCTTGAAGGAGCGTTGCGGTGGCTATTCCTACCGTTCCGCAGCCTAAAAGGGCTACTTTTTTCTCATTCGTGGTTTTGACCAAATTACGGGCTTGATTTCCAGTTCCCCACGAAAGCGACCAACCGCTTCCACCATGGCCATAGTTATGTACTATGGTCTTATTATTAAGCATTTCTTTTTCCACCCTTGGACCAGATTCTCTAAATGGTCTTAGACCTACCGTTTCTTTAATTATCCTGTCTTTTGATAATTTCAGTTTCGGAATGGTTTGATACCCTTTATTAATATAGAAGTTCTTGTCACCATAAAATTTTGGTCCTGTCACACAAGATGTCAACCCTTGGTTTCCTACCACTAAACCTGCCAACCCTGCTTTAAGAAAAAATGCTCTTCTCTTCATGCCTTTTATTTGCTTTTTTTATTTCTGAATGCATGAAATTACCGTCAAATAGTAGCTTTTCAAAAGGATATTTTACTAAGTTTGAGATAGAAAGTATTATCGATTAGAAAACTTAAGAATAATGAAATTTAATATTGTTAAAGTGAAAAAAAGCATGATTTTGTTGATGTTTGTCTCTTTTATGACAAATCAAGTTTCGGGGCAGTTAGCTATTTTAAAGGGACCTGAGTGGTCTATAATCTCTAAGACTGCTGAGTTGCCTAAAGGCTCCTCTCTTTTTTATACCAGCGGTTTGACAGCCTCTGCACTATCAGATTCTTTAGAAGACGGTAATTATGAAAAGTACGGAAACACAGAGGTGCAGTCCTTAAGTATTTTAGAAAAAATCAAAGTAACATTAGAAGAAGAAGGCTTGAAGCTCTCTGATGTTTTTGCCATGAAAGTCTTTGTTTCGGCAGATTCTAAAACTGGCGAATACGATTTTAAGGGATGGAATAATGCGTACAAGCAGTATTTCGGAACAGATGATAACCCCTCAAAACCAGTTAGAGCTACGGTTGGTGTAGCCACGCTTGTTAATCCTCATAAGTTTATCGAAATAGAAGTTATAGCCGCAAAGATTTAAAACTGTGTAAATTCTTCTAAAATAGGTGAATGGCTCTTTGCTAAGAAGACCTTCAATGACTAGCTTTGCAGCCAATAAAACTGCCCATGCTAGCTCATCTTTTAATAAAAAATTACGCACTCATTGAGCATCTGGAAATATCTCCAGATGCCCAGCTGAACATTGTCACAGGAGAGACAGGTGCAGGTAAGTCCATCATGTTAGGTGCCCTAGGCTTGTTGATGGGAAACCGAGCAGACGGAAAAGCTCTTTATAATCAAGAAAAAAAGTGCTTTATAGAAGGTACCTTCAATATTGGTTCTTATCAATTAGAAGAACTCTTTGAAAGAGCCGATTTGGACTATGAAAACCCTTGCCTTATTAGGAGAGAGATAGCTCCTTCGGGCAAATCTAGAGCCTTTGTCAATGACACTCCAGTAACACTAGATGTTTTAAAGAAACTTAGTGAACGTCTTTTAGATGTGCATTCTCAGCATGATTCTATTCTTTTAGGAGAGTCGGATTATCAATTAGATTTATTAGATGCTTTTGCCGAAAATGAGGCTCTGATTAAAACTTATAAGGCAGATTACAAAGACTATAGATCAGCTAAAAAAGCCTTGGATTATTTGTCACAAGAGGCTATTGAGCTCAAAAAGGAGTTTGATTACAATAGTTTTCTTTTAGAAGAGCTAGCTGACGCTAATTTAAAGGAAGAAGAGCAAGATACTGCTCAAGAGCAATTAGATGTTTTAGAAAATGCAGAGGAGGTTAAGCTTAAACTTAATCAAGTTAGCATGCTTTTAAACCATCCAGAACAATCGCTTATTTCTGCTTTACAAGATGCTGTGGTACAGTTAAATCCAATAGTAAAGTATTCACAAGTTTATGAAGAACTAAAAAAGCGTCTTCAAAGTGTGCAGGTGGAGTTGGCAGATATAGCCGATGAAGTAGAAAAGTATGAGGAAGATGTAGAGCATAATCCAGAGGAGATAGAAAAACTGAAAGGTAGGTTAGACTTAATTTTCAGGTTACAGCAAAAACATGGTGTTAAAAGTATTTCAGAGCTTATTGAGATAAGAGAGTCATTAAGCTTAAAAGTGGAAGATGTTCTCAATTTTGATGGAAAATTAAAGGTGCTGACGCAAAACTTAGAAAAGGCTGAAGCCAAAGTGCTTAAAACGGGCCAATCTTTATCTAAAAAGAGGCTATCCGTAATTCCTTCATTGCAAAAGAGGGTAGTGGCTTTATTAAAGGAACTAGGAATACCTAATGCTGATTTCAAAATAGAAAATGAGGAACAAGTTTTAGACAAGAATGGCATCAATAAAGTCCAATTTTTGTTTTCAGGAAATAAAGGTTTTGACTTGCAAGGACTTAGAAAGGTAGCTTCCGGTGGTGAGTTTTCTAGGTTGATGCTGTCGCTGAAGTATATATTGGCAGAAAAGACGGCAATGCCTACCATTATTTTTGATGAGATAGATACAGGTATATCTGGTGAAGTAGCCATAAAAATGGGTCAATTGATGCGTCAAATGAGTCAGAATATGCAACTGATAGTGATTACACATTTACATCAAATAGCAGGAAAAGGAACTTCACACTTTTTTGTTTACAAAAACGACACTGCTGCCAGAACCGTTAGTAGTATCAAGAAATTAGAAGAAAACGAGCGTATTCTAGAAATAGCTAAGATGATTGGAGGAGATAACCCTTCGGATAGCTCAATCCAGAGTGCTCTGGAATTATTACAATCATAAATTATATACAAATGAAAAAAGTACTATTTTATCTGTCATTTTCTTGCGTTTTATTGGCATGTGGACCAAGTGAAGAAGATACAAAAATAGAAGCGGTGTACGCGGAATTAATGGAAGGTCATGATGTGGTAATGCCTAAAAGTATGCAGTTGCCTAAGTTAAAGGGCGAAGTACTAAAATCAGTCAATGAATTGCCAGAAGGGGATTCTTTGAAAACCATTGCAATTGGCTTAGGAAAAGAGCTTATAGACGCAAATGACGCCATGTATACATGGATGGATGAATTTGGAGTAGCTATGAATGACATAGAAGACAAATCGGAGAAGCTTAAATTATACGAAAGCTTAAACGCTGAAATTAAAGAAATTGGCAGTGCTACTAATCAAGCGATAGACAAAGCGAATAAATTTTTGAAAGAACATGAGTAAAAAAATATGGTTATTCGGTTTTGTGTTGTTTAGTATAATTTCATGCCAAATTAAAGAAGCTTCATTACCTGTTTTGGGTAGAACTACGTTAGACGAAAACGGCAAAGAAGTACCCCATGAAGTACCTAGCTTTAGTTTCACTAATCAATACGGAGAAACCGTAACTAATGCCGACTTAGATGGCAAAATATATGTTACAGATTTCTTTTTCACTTCATGCCCTACCATTTGTCCTGTTATGAAAAGCCAAATGCTCAGAGTTTATGAGCATTTTATGGAGAATGAATCTTTGGCTATACTGTCACATACCATAGACCCTTACCATGATTCTGTGACTGTTTTAGCAGATTATGCAGCTGCTCTTGGTGTTACCGGTAGGCAATGGCAATTTGTTACTGGAAACCAAGATGAGATTTATGAAATAGCCGAAAAATCATACATGGTACCTGCCGCGGAAGATACGCTTACTGCAATGGAAACTGGAGGCTTTGTACACTCCGGAGCTTTTATTTTGGTTGATAGAGAAAGGCATATAAGGGGTATTTACGATGGTACTGAAGAGAAGCAAGTGAATCAATTGATAAAAGACATTGAATTACTTTTAAAAGAAGAAGATTGAAAAATATTACTATATACTGCTGTTTATTATTTGCAGCCATGGCCTGTACAGATTCCGAAGAAATGGAATATGAGATATACTTGGTCAATGGCGAGAGCCTTTACAAACAAAACTGTGCAAACTGCCACGGTGAAAAAGGGGAGGGGCTTCGTAACTTATATCCGCCGTTAAAGGATAATGAGCATTTAAAAAATACTGAACACGTTATTTGTATTATAAAGAATGGTGCTTCTGGAGAGGTTTCTGTTAATGGCCAAGTTTATGACCAAGCCATGCCCGCTAATCCTAAATTATTTAATTTAGACATTGCCCAACTGGCCACATACCTTAATAAGGAATTTTTGGAGAGTGATGTGAAAGTTGAAACCTCTGAAGTATTAAAAGCACTTAATAACTGCAAATAATTGAGTATTCACTCTTTAAAAAGATGCTCTTGCCTAATTTAGAACCCTAGACTGACTAGTATCTGGCTGGGTGATTAGGGAATCTACTTTGAAATACCCCGTGATGCCCCCTATAAACTTATAATTACTAAAGTCTTGGTCAGATTCCATTCCGTTACCAATAAGCTGGTCGGTGGGCGTATTTACTTGCACTTTTTTATCGGTGTATATTTTTTTTGTCTTGGGGCTCCAAATCAGTTCATTGGTAGAAAGGCTCTGCTGTTCTTCTCTGTTATAAAAGAACACATTTCCCATGATTACGTAGTGGTCTTTACTTTTGACATAACGACCACTGTCACCTCTTAATGAACTATACTCTACAGCATCATCATTGAGAAAATTTACGTAGATGGCCTTAGGGTAATTTTCGTCTTCATTCTGCATCTTTTCCTGCACCGCTGTCGACATTTTAACCACTACCTTCCCAGAATCTGAATAAGCCACCGCAAGGTCGTTTACCGTCATAATTGGGCCCAAATAAACAAATGGCGTTTCAGGCTCCCCGTCTTCTTTACAAGATGCCAAGAATCCTAAAAGCAATAAGCCTAATAAAAAACGCATTAGTCAATTTTTGGCTTGATAAACCAGGGGCTAAGTAAACTCATACTAGCAGAGAAACGTACGTATTGCTCCTGTATAAGGTTGTTTGCTGTAGTTCCTCTAGTGCCTAAGGCTATACCAAGGTTTACATAACTAGGGTTTCTGAAGCCCATCGGAAGCGACATTCCCATAGAGAATCTAGTATCCTTTATTTGAGTATTGTTTATATAATATGGAGAATCACCAGTAGCAAAGCCTATACGGTAAAATACTTGGTTAAAGTATTTGGTAGAAGCAGAGTTTGGTAACCACTCAATTCCAAATTTATACTCATGGCTATTAGTTAATACTGCTGCAGCTGCCTGGTCAAGAGCTTTATGGTTTGCCCATTGGGTAGAATGATAATCAGCCGCAAAAACCCAATGGAAAGGGCTCTCTAAACTAACACCTGCTCTAAACTGTGAAGGAGTAGAAGTAGAAATATCATTAAAGCCTACAGTGTCTGGTAAACTAACTAAAACAGGGCCATTCCCTTGGTCAGAGTAGTTTCCGAAAGTCTGAAGCAAATCACCTTTTAAATTAGTAGAGAATTCTCTACTAGCACCTACGTTAAAACGCCATTTTTCTGAAAGTTCCTTTTGATAAGCTAGCCCTAGTTTTAGAGAAGCTCCTTTTAGGGTATAGCGTGACGTGTTTCTCAATTGGTTTGATGCTAAACCGAATAAATAGCTACTGCTATCCTTAGTGAAGGTTCCGAAGTTATACGCTCCTTCTACACCAATGTAGAAGTCTTTTAAAACTCTAAATGAGTTTACATAAGAAACTCTCGAAATTCCGCCGGTATTTGTATTCTCATAGTTTACTACCTCATTTGATGAACCCACTATAGTTTCTTGGTAAGAGGCCTTGTGGTCTACCATGCTATAGGGTCTTAATGCTACGGCCATTGCCCAGTTAGCGGTAATAGGTGTAGTAAGAGATAGGTGAGTTAAATTCATTCCTAAATCATACTGCGTGGCATTAGAAGAAGAAATAGTTCTAGAGTTTCCTCTTAGTCCTACGTCAAATGCCACATATTTAAGATTAGCAGCATATCTGTTTTTAACTAGAAGAGCTGGGTTAATGAGGTTAACATAGAAAGCGTTTGCAAACGACGCTCCTGTGCCACCCATCATATCTTGAGACGCCGAACTTGGGTCTGCTAGTTCGCCATAGCCAAAAACGGAGTATGGGGTATTTCCTTGGCCTTGTGAGAAAGCGTATTGAAAAGATAAAATTAGAATGAGACTACTTAATAAAGTTTTTGTTCTCAGCATTATATATTAAAATTCTGTTTAACCCCTCAAGGACCAAATTTGAAGCCGCAAATGTCGGATAATTAATCTGACTTTCAAAAAAAACGGCATCTCCTCCTCCTATAATAATTTTTAAGGTCTCTTTTTCTTGATATTTAGAAATAAGACCATTGATTTCTGCCGCCATTCCATTTACTACACCGCTTCTTATGCAGCTTTCTGTAGAGGTGCCTATTAAAGCAGGAATACCATCTTCTTTTATCAACGGCAGCTTTTTGGTGAAAGTATGTAGTGCCTTAAACCGCATTCTTAGGCCTGGTGAAATGATACCACCTTCAAACGTCCCACTCTTATTTAGATAATCATATTTTATGGCGGTTCCCATTTCTATAATAAGGCAGTTTTCGTTTGGGAATTGATAAAAAGCCCCGACTGCTGCCGCAATTCTATCATATCCAAGTGTTTTTGGCGTGTCGTAGCCATTTTTGATTGGCAGAGCTGTCTCTGGCGAAAGTATAAGTTTGGTACTGAAATCTGAAAATAGCTCATTTAAATCTTCCATACTTTTAGTTACAGAGCAAATAATGATTTTTTCAGGATTAACTTTTTTTAAGCTTTTTAGAATGCCTTTAACATTTAATCCTCGCTCATAACTAGTGAGTTTAAGCCCTTCAAAAAAGGCTAGTTTACCAAAAGTATTTCCGAGGTCTATAGCGGCGTTCATTGTTATTACGGTGTTTTAGAAACAAAAGCACCCTCTCTTAAAAAGAAAGGGTGCTTTTAAAGAATATAAATATAATTAATTAGGCAGCCACTTTATTGCTACCCTTTTGCCAGAAAAATAATATTACAAACGCAACTATTAATATGATAGGGAAGGTCATCATTGTTGTTAATGTAGCCTGTCCAGCTGCTAAGTCAAGCTCTGTTCCTGTAAGGCCAAGTGCACTTTGTTCTGCAATGTCACTGTCAATCCATCCACCAATAATTGGTTGGAAGATAGCTGTAGAGAACATACCTACACCACCAATGATAGACATACCTAATGCTCCACTTTTAGGAATCTTTTCTGCTACAAAGCCAATCATTGTTGGCCAGAAGAAAGCAACACCTAATGCGAAGAAGATTGCAGCAACATAAGTCATTGAGCCAATTTGCGTACTAAATAGGTAAATTCCTAAGGTAGCTAACACCGCTCCACCAAGTAAAACGCCTGTTTGACCAAGTAACTTTGTTACTGGTCCACCAAAGAATCTTAAGACAGCCATAAGACCTGCCGTAAGAGCAAGAATCAACATTGGCTTAGCTCCAGAGCTTTCCATGATTAGACCTGTCCATTTTTGTGGTCCAAATTCTGAAATAGCTGTTAAAGCCATACACGCAAAGATGAAAAGGAATAATGGAGTCAACATCGCCTTGAAGTTGGCAGAAAGCGAAGCTTGCTCACCTTTAGGCTCAGGAAATGCTTGACCTCTAAATAGGAAGAAATATATAAGTGCAGGAATTGGAATTAACCAAAATTGGCTTTGCCAAGATAATCCCATTGTGTTCATTAATTCAGAAATTAATGCTCCTAAGAAAATTCCACCAGGAAACCACATGTGAAAACGGTTTAACATACTGTTTCGTTTGTCTCCATCATAAGTATCCGCAATCATAGGATTACAAGCAGCCTCTGTACAGCCACATCCTATTCCCATTAAAAGGTTTGACACTAAAAGCATCGCATAACTAGCATCAGTTACTACATAAATGGCGTAAAGCGTTAGGGCAGCTCCTACAAAGTGACTAACAAAAGCAATTTGCATGATTTTTTTAGGCCCTATGGAATGATAAATCAAACCACCGATAATCATGGCGATTGGAAAACCGAAAAACCAAAGAGAATTAATGTATCCTAAATTTTCTGCTGTATAACCTAGGTCGGTTCCTAATTGTTTTAGGGTACCAGCACTAATACTAAAAGAAAATGCAGTAGTAATTAAGGCAAAACAGCTTGCCAAAAAGAGTTTCTTATCGTTTACCATTATAATAATTAGATTAGGGTTGAGAATATAAATAGATTGGGGTTGAAAATTTTTTTTGTAAAAATAGTTTTTTTGACCATTCATCAAAAGATAAAAGGATATAATTGTATAAATCAATTTCAGAATAAAAATGCCTTTAAAAACTTGGGAAGCGTGATTTTGAGAAATTAAGATTGTAATAGCATAAAAATGTGGCGTTTAAATGAAATTGTATTTTAGACTTAAAAATTGGACTGTTTAATTTGACCTCTCTTTGCGATTTTCCTTAAATTGCACATCACTTTTATTAATTAAGAACCCTTAGTAAGGAATAATGAGTAGAAAAATAAAGATGGGAATGATAGGTGGCTCTTTAGAGGCATTTATTGGTGCAGTACATAGAAGAGGAGCTGCTTTAGATGGTGAGGTAGAATTAGTATGTGGAGCTTTTAGCTCAAATCCTGAAAAATCAAAAGCAACAGGAGAATCTCTTTATTTAGACCCAAGTCGCGTTTACGGCTCTTATGAAGAGATGATTTTAAAGGAAAAAGAACTTCCAGTTGGGGAGCGAATGGATTTTGTATCTATAGTGGTGCCTAATCATGTTCATTTTCCTGCGGCAAAGTTTGCTTTAGAAAACGGTTTCCCTGTATTAATGGATAAGCCAGTAACTTTAACCACTCATGAGGCTAAAGATTTAAAAGTAATTTTGGAAGAAACGGGTCTTCTTTTCGCACTTACGCATAATTATACTGCTTACCCGATGGTGAAGGAAGCAAAGCATTTAGTGAAAACTGGTGTGATAGGTGATATAAGAAAGGTAATAGTGGAGTATCCGCAAGGCTGGCTGTATAATTTAGTAGAAGGTACTGGAAATAAACAAGCCGACTGGCGTACAGACCCTGAAAGATGTGGTGCTGCTGGTGGTGTGGGAGATATAGGAACACATGCAGAAAACTTAGCAGAATATATTACGGGCCTTGAAATTACGGAGTTATGTGCCGATCTAACCATTTTTGTAGAAGGAAGAAGGTTAGATGATGATGCTAATATCTTATTAAGGTTTAATAATGGAGCCAAAGGGGTGTTGCACAATTCTCAAATCTGTCATGGAGAAGAGAATGACCTTAACATTCGTATTTATGGAAGTAAAGGAGGTTTGAAGTGGAGTCAAATGGAGCCAAACACTTTAGAGCTAACTAACCAGGATACAGGTTCTAGAATTATTAGAACAGGAGTTGGTAACCTTTCTGAGCATGCCCAAGCTCATACACGTCAGCCAGCAGGGCATCCTGAAGGTTATATAGAGACTTTTGCGAGTATTTATAGAAACTTCGCCATGGCTTTAAGAAATAGTTGGGGCGTAGCTGCTGATAAATCTGCTACTGGTGGTTTAGGTGGTGGCAAAGCAGATGGCTCTTACAACCCTGAAATTTACGATTTCCCAGGAATAGACGATGGTTTAAGAGGGATGGGCTTTATACAAACAGTAGTAAAATCAGCAAATGATGACACTACTAAGTGGACAAAATTCGAAATCTAGTAAAATCTTATAAAAGTTTAAGATAACGATGGATATTGAAATAAGGCAGGCTAGTCTTTTAGATTTGCCTAAAATTAAGGATTTGTTTGTCAATACAGTGCAAGAGTGTTGTTCTGATGATTATGATGAACGCCAAATCGAGGTTTGGTGTGATGCCGTTAATCATGAAGAGCGATGGGAGGATGCAATAAAGAAACAATATTTTTTATTAGCCTGCCGTGGTGAAGAACTTTTGGGTTTTACATCATTAGAAAAAACGAACTTAAAAATTAAAGGATACTTAGATTTTATGTTTGTTCATGCTGCACATCAAAGAAAGGGCATTGCTAAAAGGCTTTTGAACGAAGTAAAGCTTAAGGCTAAATCACTTGGCTTTAAGCTCATTGAAACTGATGTTAGTATAACGGCCTTTGAGTTTTTTGAAAGAAATGGCTTTTTTAAGCTTAGGAAAAATTTAAATACAAAAGATAATGGTGTTGATTTAATCAATTACCGAATGACCAAGATTTTATAAATCACAAATTGGCCTTTAGGCCTGAATTAAAACATGTCAAAAATAAAAGTAGGAGTAGTAGGAACAGGATTTATAGGGCCAGCTCATATTGAGGCTTTACGAAGACTTCCTAATGTAGAAGTAGTAGCCTTGTGCGAGGTTAGCCAAGAATTAGCAGACCAAAAAGCTGCAGAATTAGGAATTCCGGTAGGTTGCACGTTTGAAAACCTACTTAAAATGGAGGAGATACAATGTATACATATATGCACACCTAATTTCCTTCATTATTCACAATCAAAGGCGGCTTTAGAAGCGGGTAAGCATGTGGTTTGTGAAAAACCATTGTCAAAAGATTTGCATGAAGCAAAAGAACTGGTTGAGATAGCCGAGAAATCAGGTTTAGTTAATGCTGTTCATTTTAATTTGAGGTACTACCCAATGGTACGTCAAATGAAAGTGATGAGAGAGAAAGGTGAATTAGGCGAAGTTTTCTCTATTATAGGTTCTTACCTTCAAGATTGGTTGTTCTTAGATACTGATTATAACTGGAGATTAGAGCCAGACAAGTCGGGTGATTCTAGGGCCATTGCTGATATTGGTTCTCATTTGATGGATATTATTGAGTATGTAACTGGATTGAAAACAGTAGAACTTCTGGCTGATTTCAATACTGTTCATGACATTAGAAAGAAACCGAAAAAAGCTATTGCTACATATTCTGGTGTAGAACTGGGGCCAGACGATTATGAAGATGTGGCAATTAATACAGAAGACCATGCTAACGTTTTACTTCGCTTTGATAATGGAAATGCTGGTAGCATTACTGTATCTCAGGTTTCTGCAGGTCGTAAGAATCAATTGAAAGTAGAAATTTCTGGTTCAAAGAAAACTTTTGCGTTCAATTCTGAAAGACCAAATGAGTTATGGATGGGACACAGAGAAAAGGCAAATGAAGTACTGATGAAAGACCCTTCTTTGGTAGCAGATGGTGTGCAGAGCGTGGTTTCATTCCCTGGTGGCCACAATGAAGGTTTCCCTGATACTTCTAAGCAGCTTTTCAAGGAAGTTTACGCGGCTATTGAGGAAGGTAAACAGCCTGAAAATCCAACGTTCCCAACATTTGCTGATGGCTACAGAGAGTTGTTGGTATGTGAAAGGATTTTAGAAAGTCACAGGTCAAGAAGCTGGACGACTGTTTAAAGCAGCTTATAACGAATTATAACATTAAAAAAGAGATAGATAATGAAAACGATAAAAGGACCTGCAGTTTTTTTAGCTCAGTTTTTGGGAGACGACGCTCCCTTTAATTCTTTAGACGGTCTTGCCGATTATATGGGAGGTAAAGGGTACAAAGGTATTCAGTTGCCAACTTGGGACCCTAGGGTTATTGATTTAGCCAAAGCGGCTGAGTCAAAAACTTACTGTGACGAGCTAAAAGGCAAAATGAAAGATAAAGGACTTGAAATTACGGAACTGAGCACTCATTTGCAGAGTCAGTTGGTAGCTTCTCATCCTACTTATGATGCTATGTATGATGCTTTTGCTCCTGCAGAAGTTCATGGTAATGAGCCAGCAAGAAGAGCTTGGGCTATTCAGCAATGTAAGTTAGGAGCTCAAGCCTCTAAGAATTTAGGTTTAACTTCTCACGTAGGTTTTTCTGGAGCTCTGGCTTGGCCTTTCTTATATCCATGGCCTCAGCGTCCTGCAGGTTTAATAGAGTCGGCTTTTAAAGAGTTAGCGACTAGATGGAAGCCAATATTAGATACATATGACGAGTGTGGTGTAGATTACTGTTATGAACTTCACCCTGGCGAAGATGTTCATGATGGAACCACCTTTGAAATGTTTTTAGAAGCTTTAGACGGGCATCCAAGAGCGAATATTAATTATGACCCAAGTCATTTTGTACTACAAGCTTTGGATTATGTTCAATTCATCGATTTTTATCATGAAAGAATTAAAGCTTTCCATGTGAAAGATGCGGAGTTTAACCCTACAGGAAAGCAAGGTGTTTACAGTGCTTATGCTGGATGGGCCGATAGAGCTGGGCGTTTCCGTTCTTTAGGTGATGGTCAAGTAGACTTTAAAGCTATCTTTAGTAAGCTTTCGCAATATGGTTATGATGGCTGGGCCGTTTTAGAGTGGGAGTGCTGTATTAAAGACTCTGACCAAGGAGCTACGGAGGGAGCACCATTTATTCAGGAACATATTATAGAAGTAGTGACGCGTGCATTTGATGATTTCGCTGCTACAGGCACTGATGAGGCCTTAAATCGTAAAATTTTAGGCTTAGATTAAAAAAAATAATCTTTTAATTTCTGGTCAATTTTTGATATTTAAATTGGCATTTAAACAAAGCACTTTCTTATAGGAAGTGCTTTGTTGTATTATGCAAAGAAAAAAAATAACTATATAAACTTTGGGCAGTTTCGAATCTTTGGAAATATCGACTTTCCTAGTCACCTTTGGCTTATAAATAAAGAGAATATAATTCGGGAAAGAATAGAAATATTTGGGATAAGTTTTTCTTTGTTTTGAAAACTTAGATTTAGCAAAATATAATTTGGCGATAGTTTGTGTTGACAAAACTGACAGATAGTTTTTTTTAGAGATCTTCGCTATTTTAGGAATAATTGAATTATAGTAATTTATTATTGTATTTTTCGTATCTTTTTCAAGACAAATTTAAATTTGCAAAAATGTTTTAATTCCCTTTGAAAATTTTTTCTTTACATTTAAAACCAAAATATAATTTTACATTAAACTAAAAAGATAGGATGAAAAAAATCGAAGCCATAATTCGTAAGTCAAAGTTTTCTGAAGTTCGTGATGCTTTACATGCTGTAGAAGTTAACTTTTTCTCTTACTGGGATGTGACTGGTGTTGGAAACGAAAAGGAAGGACATATTTACAGAACCATTAGTTACAGCACTACGGATATTCAAAGAAGATATTTGTCTATCGTCGTTTCTGATGAGTTTTTAGATAGAACTATCGAGGCCATTACGAAAGCTGCATATACTGGAAACGTGGGTGATGGCAAAATCTTTATTTCTGAAATGCTAGAAACAGTAAGAATTCGTACTGGAGAAAAGGGTAATCCGGCCATTAACTAATATGCTATTTCTTAAGAAATAGGAGAGCGACAATTGTCGCTCTTTTTTTTTGCCAAATATTTAATCTTAAAAGTTCAATTTCTTAGAATATTATAGTTTTTAGAAAAAAAATATAGGTCTATTTAGCCTATTTCAGGATTCACAAGTTGTTGCTAGATAGGTCTTTAAGAGTCATTCAAGCGTGGTGCTCAAGGAATAGTACAATTATTAATAATTAAAATAATGTAATTGTCAAATTGAAAAATATAGAATAAAATTTGGTCAATAATGATTAATGCCATATTATTGCATTCATAATTCGGTTTTAGAGTATTAAAGATGAAGTTCAAAATACTTGTACTTGCTTCCAAAACATCTTTTATTACTGAAAATCGAAATCAAAAGGAGTATCTAAAAAATATTAACAATTAACTTAAACTGAATCACTTTTATGGATGGATTATTTACCGCCAATAATGTATGGATGATGGTCTGTACAGCCTTAGTGTTCTTCATGCACCTAGGGTTCTCATTTTTAGAAATTGGTCTTACTCGATCTAAAAATACTGTCAACATCTTATTTAAAAACGTCTTCATTATCTGTGTAGGTCTTTTACTTTACGCATTATGTGGATTTAACTTAATGTATCCTGGCGAATTTAACGGCTACTTTGGTTTTGCTGGATTTGGAATCCAACTTCCGGAGAACGGTTTGACGCCAGATTACGCTGATGGTGGATATACGTACTGGACTGACTTCCTTTTCCAAGGAATGTTTGCCGCTACTGCTGCTACTATCGTTTCTGGAGCTGTTGCTGAGCGTATTAAGCTTGGTAGCTTCATGATATTTACAATCATTTATGTAGGATTAGTTTATCCAATTGCTGGTTCTTGGCAGTGGGGTGGTGGATTCTTAAGCGAAATGGGTTTTTATGATTTCGCTGGTTCTACCTTAGTACACTCTGTAGGTGGTTGGGCTGCTCTTGTAGCCATTTACCTATTAGGTTCTAGAATTGGTAAATTTGGAGAAGATGGTTCTTCTAAGCCTATTCCAGGTCACAGTTTACCATTAGCTGCGGCTGGTGTGCTTATCTTATGGTTAGGTTGGTTTGGTTTTAATGGTGGTTCTGTACTTTCTGCAGACCCAGCTGGAACTTCACTTACATTAGTTACGACGTGTTTAGCTGCGGCTGCTGGTGGTGTTGGAGCGTTTATCTTCGACTTACTTAAAAACAAGCAATATGATTTAACAATGATGTTGAATGGTATCCTTGCAGGTCTAGTAGGTATTACTGCTGGTGCTGACCAAATGAGCCCAATGGATGCTATTTTAATTGGTATAATTGCTGGTATCCTTGTAGTATTGGCTGTATCATTGGTTGATAAGCTTAAATTAGATGACCCTGTAGGAGCGGTTGCTGTTCACTTAATTTGTGGAATTTGGGGAACGCTTGCAGTTGGTATTTTCGGAGCCATGAAAGGTTTTGACCAGTTTAAGGTTCAATTGATTGGAGTAGCATGTTACGCAGTGTTCTGTATCTTAACATCTGGTATTATTCTTTATGCATTGAAAGCTACATTAGGCTTAAGAGTATCTAAAGAAGAAGAAATAGATGGCTTAGACGGTCACGAGCATGGAATGAATGCTTATGGTGACTTTGTGACGAAATAATATTCGGTTATATATAATTAGGTAAAGGGGCATCCATTTGGGTGCCCTTTTTTTGTGTCTAATTGTTAAAGTTGAGACGTATTAATGATGTGGGGCGACGAAACTATATATTGCTTGGAGGAATTGGCATTTTTGGTGTTTGTTGAAATTTGTTGAATGTCTGTTTGTAATTGAACAATTCCAATATTAATTATGGAATATTCTGAAATATGACAAAATATTAAAATAATATTTTGTAAGAAATAATTAATGGCGAATATTTGTAGCGGAACAAGTACAACGGAAACAATAACAATAAAAGAATAAAATAATGAAAAAAGTTTATTTAGCAATAGTATCTATTTTAACTGCATTTTCAGTTTCGGCTCAGGAAGGTGGCCCATTAACACTTTCAGGATATGTTGACACATATTATTTCGCGAACTTTAATAAGACTACTACCAACGAAGGAGCTTCTGGGTTTGAAAGAATTTTTGACCAAAACGCTAACTCATTTCAAGTAGGTCTTGCACAAATGATGCTTACTTACCAAGCAGGTTCTGTAACTGGTGTTATGGATATCGTAGTTGGTAACCATGCTGACTTAGGAAATTATGGTAATGCTACTAGCCCACTGGGAAGTACAAGTACTGCACTTGCTATTAAGCAGGCATACATGACTTGGGCAGCTAATGACGTATTAAGTTTCACAGCTGGTCAGTTTGGAACAAATGTTGGTTATGAGGTGATTGACGCTCCTGCTAACTTTAACTACTCTCTTTCTAACCTTTTCGGTAATGGTCCTTTCTACCATACTGGTATCAAAATGGATATAGCTCCAGCTGATAACTTTGCTTTCATGGTAGGTCTTAATAATGGATTGGATAGCAAAGATGATAATAACAAACCTAAAGGGTTTATGGGGCAGGTATATTTAGCTCCTACTGACGGATGGGATTTATACTTGAACTATTTTGGAACTAACGAAGGTTCAAAAGACGATAAAGCGAACTACTCTTGGTTTGATATTACTACTTCATACCAAGTTACTGATGACTTACTTATTGGTATTAATGCTGTTCCTTACGGTGCTTTTAAAACCGAAACTTCTACTCAGAAATGGTCTGGTGCAGCTCTTTATGTAAATGGTAGTGTATCAGAGAAATTAGGTTTGGGTGTTCGTGCTGAGTACTTTGATAACTCTGAAGGAGGAATCTATTTAGCTGATTTTAATAACACTGGTTCTGGAGAAGGTGCAGCTGTTACTTCATTGACACTTACTGCTAGCATTGATATTACTGACCACTTAATGTTTAAGCCTGAGTTCCGTTTTGATAAATACAAAACTGATTCTGGTTCAATGTGGTTAACTGACGAAGATGGTGCATATACTAAAGATTCTCAATCAACATTGGGAGGTGCTTTGATATTCCATTTCTAAGAGAAAAGAATAAGTTTAACATAGAAAATCCCAGTCAACAATTGTTGGCTGGGATTTTTATTTTGACAGTTCCAAAGAAGAAGGTTTAAGTCTGAACTCAAACCTTCTACAGAAATTTTTATTAAAATTTTCTATAAGGAGCGTCTAAGAATGCATTGGCTTCTTCTTCTTTAAATTGTGCAGTAGCACTGTCCCAATGTAAAGTTTGATTTGGGAATCTTCCTGCTATTACACCAAGTAAAATAGTTTCTGTCAACCTTGACGCATAAGAGAATGGTGCAGAGCACTCATCTTTTCCTAAGCAAGCATCCACAAACTGGTGGTAATGTCTCTTTCCTTCTACATCGTAGTTTCTGAAAACATCACCAATCGCTCCTGAAGCTTTTAGCTCTGTAAGGTCTAGCTCTTCATATTTACCGTCAACTATTAATTTAGGTAATTGCATAAAGTGAGGGAGCAATAGCCTGCCTTTCTCGCCAATAAACATGGCACCTTGATCTGGTAATTTTTCGCCGTTTGGTAATTTAAGATCTGGGTGGCTTTCTGGTGCATTTACACCATCATACCACACCCATTTAAGAGATTCGGCAGTAAATGGCGTTCCAGGGAATTCATAAGTAACTTTGTTTTCTTCTGGGAAACCAAAACCAGTAGGCTTACGGCAATCGTTTATGATGGTTCTAGGTACATCTAAGGCCAAAGCATTATAAGGCGTGTCAAAAATATGAACACCCATGTCTCCTAAAGTTCCACAGCCATAGTCCATTATTTTACGCCAGTTTCCTGGGTGGTATTCTCCTTCTTTGTAAGGTCTTTCCGGCGATGTTCCTAACCAAAGGTTCCAGTCTAAGCTTTCTGGAACTGGATCGCTTCCTGTAGGTGCGGGACCATCATTCCCCCAGTTTTTAGGAGACCAAGCTCTCACAGTAGATACTTTACCAATTATTCCAGATTGAATTAAAAGCGTAGCTAATTTATAGTCATAAAAAGAATGTACCTGAATACCCATTTGAGTAACTAGTTTCTTTTTGGCTGCTAATTTACTCATGGCTCTAGCCTCAGATACATGATGAGTAAGTGGCTTTTGACAGTAAATTTGCTTGCCCATTTCCATGGCCATCATAGAAGCTGGTGCATGGCTATGGTCGGGTGTAGATACCACTACAGCATCTATCTCTTTGCCCATTTCGTTTAATAAATCTCTATAGTCTTTATATATTTTGGCGTTAGGGTAGGTAGCTTTTACCATGTCTGTAGCCTTAGAGTCTACATCACAAAGTGCCACTACTTCTACAGCTGGGTGAGATGCTAAAGCCTCTAAATCGGCTCTTCCCATACCACCCAAACCTATATGAGCAGTTCTCAAAACTTTCTTTTTTTCCATTGCCCAAATGGCAGATGGCATAACGGTGAGTGACGCTAAGGCTGCGGCACTCTTCAGAAATTCTCTTTTTTTCATTTATGTTAGTTTATAATTGGTCGATAGAATGTTTAATTGATTTAACTAATAATACTTAATGGTTTGGTGCTTTTCCAGTTACCTCTAGTAAAGTCTGGGAAAGGCTGGGGTGCTCCATCTGTAGCCACAGAGCGTTCGCTAAGTGGTGAAACTGCACTCCATAGGCAACCTTCATAAACGTTTTGGTCTAAAGGCTGTCCGTTTTGAAGACATTCTACTATACGATACATCATCATACCGTCCATGCCTCCATGTCCACTGTCTTTGGTTTTCTGATTTAGCCTTTTGTATAAAGGATGGTCATATTTATCATAGAGTAATTGAAGCTTTTCACCTTCAATCCATTGGTGATGGCTTTCTGTAGCTCCTTCAAAACCTCCTTCTAAGGCCACACGTGTAGGAAAACCAGCTAGTGTACCTTTGGTGCCCTGTACTAGATTTAATCTAGAATAAGGGCGTGGGCTAGTTTCGTCCCACTGCACCATTACGGTTCTACCCATATTGGTTTTTATGATAGAGGTATTTAAATCTCCTCCTTTGTAGTTTAATTTATTCCATTTATGGTCAGAGCCATAGTTTTTTTCGGCGTATAGTTTTCTACCTAATGATGGCGTAGAAAAAGAAACTAAACTTTTAAAGGTGTCATCTGTACGGCCTATATTCATATACTGAGCCACGGGTCCTAAACCATGTGTAGGATATAGGTTACCGTTACGGTTGGCATAATGCGGTGTACGCCATGAGCCGGTGCCGCGTTCTTCTTCTTTCATCTGGAATCTTAATTCATGTATGTAAGCTGCTTCTGCATGAAGTAGCTCTCCTACCACACCTTGGCGGCACATGTTTAAGTACATTAGCTCGTCGCGGTCGTAGTTAACGTTTTCCATCATCATACAGTGCTTTTGAGTAGCTTCTGATGTGTCCACTATCTCCCACATTTCTTGTGTAGTAAGAGCTATAGGAACTTCTATAAAAGCGTGGGCACCTTGTTTCATCGCTTCTATAGCCATAGGTGCATGGTTTGACCAGTTGGTGGCTATAAATACCACATCAGGTTTAACATCTTTCAGCATTTGCTTCCATTTGTCTTCCGCACCATAGTAGACTTTTACATTCTTATGTCTTTGTCCTTTTCCTATTTCTTTGGCCTTTGCCGCCCACTTAGTGGCATTATCTTCATATAAATCAGAAATGGCTACGACCTCTGTACCTTCCAAATCTGCAAAGAATTTCATATGTCCTGGACCTCTAGCACCTACACCTATAAATGCTGCTTTTATGGTAGGTAATTTAGGGGCCGCAAAATCTCCCATATAAGTAGCTGCTGCTGTTCTAGCAGAATGGGCTTCTGCATTTTGTGCTACTAGAGCGGCGGCAGTTATTCCGGCTGCTGTAAGAGAGGTCTTTTTTATGAAGTTTCTTCTGTTGATATTACTCATATATTATATAGATTGGGTTGAATTTTTAAATACGCAAAGTCAAAAGCTCAAAACATGGCTTTAAAGCTTGAAATGACCTTGAATTATTAAATTTATTTAAAAATAGAATTTATGACTTAGAATGCCTTATCAAATCCATTATTCTTTTGAAGAATTAATTAAATCCCAGACCATATCAGAATAGTCCTCTTCACTCACTCCTGTTAGTTTTTCCAAGGTTTTATAGTAATTGGCATTCCCTTTTTCATAGGGACCACTGTTCAGGAATTCTAGTACAGCTGAAAACCCTATTTCCTTTTCCAGTTTCTCTATAATTAAAGCATTCGCCACGTAATCAACCATTAAGTGCTTCTCTTGGTTTTCTCCAAAATTCTCTTGGTGCTCTTTATAATACTTCCAGTCAATGTCTTTCCTGTCGGCATAAGTCGTTATAAATTTGGTTAAAATTTCTTCCCAAGTGTAGCCCCAGCTGCCACCATATAAGTAGGCACAGCCTTCGTCTACGGGTCTATTCGTTTTTCTTCGGTTCACAGCCAAACCTAAGCGTTCATGCCATAGGTCATGTGTGTCAAACGTTTCAAAGCCTGGGTTTCCGTTCCCATGAATAGCAATAGCACTATTATTTAAAGAAGCCATAGTAGAGGCAAAGCGTCTCCCATTATAGGGAGCTAGGTAATTTATACCAATAAGATTAAAAACATCGCTTAAGTTTTCCGTAAGGTAAATTGAAGTGCTCTTTTCAGGAAGTTTAAGTTTGGTATCAATTTCGGTAGTTTTCTCTACAAAGCTTGTGACATTTTCTAGATTCAAATTGCCTAGGTAATAGAAGGTCGTATTCTGCATTATTTTAGACTTCCAGTAAGTGGTGTTTCTTCTTAAAGGAGTAGAGAATTTAAAGGAGTCTGCTTCTTTATGAGCAATTAAAGTCAACTGAGCTTTTTGATAGCTTTCATCATTCCTGATTTGTGAATATACCAATTGAATAAGGTATGATTGACTGTCTAGTTCAAGCATACTTAATAGGTAAGGTTTAAATGTGTTGGCATCTGTTATACCTTTTATTTCATCCAAAAGTAGGAGGGTAGCCAGCTTTTCATCTTTAAGGATGGTTTTATTCTCTTTATCACCTTTGTCTGCCGCAAACAAGAATTCGTTTAGCGAATTGTGAAAAAGACCTTTTTCTAAACTATCAAGAGGCATTTTGACATGGGACTGAATAATGACTTGAGCAGTACTGCTGAGCGAGCTAATAAGAATAAGTAGGAGTAGTTTTGATTTCATGTCTTAAGTTTTTGGTTTATTTAAACCATAAAAATCAAGAGATAAAAAGAGTTTTGATGTTAACGCTTTTGAAACAAAATGTTATTAGTTGTTAACATTTTTCTTATTTGTACTAATTGAAGTGAAGCCTATTGGAATTTAAACTATCGGCGATTTTCCTTTCGAAAACTCAGTTTTTTTTTAGATGATTTCAATATTTTATTTGACGAAAATAAGTGCCTAAGTATGGCGAATATTAATATTTCTGGGTTTTAGGTCATCAAAACTTCGCCTCATATCGATTCTATTGAGGGCTTTCTTTTTTAGAATTGAAAGAATATGTTACTTTAATCCTATTCAACCTATCAATTCAATTTATTGCAAACTAAAATTTTCATATTCACAGTACTGTGCTTTGTGAACCTGGCATATGCAGAAGAGCCTCCTGTCATTACTTATGAAAAGGACATCAGACCGCTATTGCAAGGTGAGTGCATAAAGTGCCACAATACAAACACTGCAAAAGGTGGAATCAATATTGATAATTATAAAGAACAAGCACGTGTAATTCAACGTGGTTCTTTTTGGCTGGAGGTTTTGGGAGTTATCAAGGATAGGTCTATGCCGCCCAAAACCGAGAAACCACTATCTGAAGAGGTTTATCATAAATTGGTAACAGGAATTGATGCCATTTTGCAGTCTTCTTTAAAAGATAAAACTCCTGGTAAAATAGTAATTCGTAGGCTTTCACATGCAGAATACCAATATACGGTTTTAGATTTATTTGACGTCAACTTTGATGCCGCAGGCTATTTTCCTTCTGATGGTTCGGGCGGGGGAGGTTTTGATAATCAAGGCCGTGCTTTGTTTTTTACTCCGCTAAAGCTTGAAAGATACTATGATGCTGGTAGCCAGATAGTAGACGAAGTATTAGCAGATAATGATAAATGGAGTACTGTGGTGCCTTTTGCTTTTAAAGCAGGTGGCTGGGAAGGTTTTAAAAACTGGCTAAGAACACTTTTTTCTGATAAATATGACTATTTGAATGATGCTGATTTAGCTGCAGAAAAGGTGATTGATAATATTGCTACTAAAGCATATAGAAGGTTTTTGAAGCCAGAGGAGAAAATCAAGCTGATGAACCTATTTACCTCGGTCTATGATTCTAAAAAAGATGTTCAAAATCCTTTACGATTTAATGAAAGCATGGCTCAGGTTTTAAAGGCTGTAATGGTTTCTCCGAATTTTCTTTATAAAGTGGAGGAAGAGCCACAAAAAGAAGGAGCTTATCCTTTAAGTCATTTTGAAGTGGCCTCCCGTTTATCTTATTTCTTATGGTGTAGCAGCCCTGACCAAGAGTTGTTTGATTTAGCTTACGCTGGTAAGTTGCAAGATTCTACGGTTTTAGCAGGGCAAGTCAAACGAATGCTAGCAGACCCAAAGTCAAAACGTTTTGCGGAGAACTTTACGGTACAGTGGCTCGGTATTACCAAACTTCTGGACACAGAGCCCATGGTAGATGAAGAAATGTTTCCAGAATTTGATCAAGATTTAAGGAAGGATTTATACCAAGAAGCGGCCTCATTTTTCCACCATGTGCTTACCAAAAGTAAGAATTTGCTTGATTTGGTGAATAGTGATTATTCCATGCTGAATAAATCCTTAGCAAGTTTTTATGGAATTGAAGGCGTTGAAAATGATGATTTCTTAAAAGTTGAGTTTGCCGATAATAGAAGAGGTGGTGTTTTAGGAATGGCCGGTGTGCTGGCCACCACATCTATATCTACCAGAACAAGTCCTGTGCTAAGAGGAAAATGGGTTATGGAACAGATATTGGGCATATCACCACCACCACCACCGCCGGAAGTGTCGGCCTTGACGGAAGATAAAAACATTCATGAAGCTCTTGGTTTAAGAAAAATTTTAGAAATGCATAGGGCAGATCCAGAGTGTCAATCATGTCACGAAAAAATGGACCCATTAGGTTTAGGTTTAGAAAACTATGACCCCACCGGGCAATGGAGAACGTCTTATGAAAAGGTGAAGATTGACGCCTCAGGAGTAACTGCAGACGGGCAGGAGTTTGACGGGCCAGCAGAATTGAAGAAAATATTACTAAAAGAAGAGAAGAAGATTGCTCGTAATTTTTCTAAACGAATTTTGTCGTACGCTTTGGGTAGAACTATCCTATTTACGGACGAACCCGCTTTAGTGAAATTAGAAAACACACTATTAAAGAATAATTTTAACCCTGAGCCATTTTTGATAGAGCTGGTAAATAGTTATCCATTCTTGATGAAACAGAATGATTTTGAGAAGAAAAGTATATGATGTTGGATGCCAGATGTTCAGGTCTTTAGTCTAATATCTTTTGTCTAGAAGAGTAAAGCTTATGAAATCCACTGTTTAAAAGAAGTCAAATATAAAAAGTATTAACAATGGCAAAAAGTTGGCAAATATCTAGAAGAAGGATGCTCCAGGGAATAGGAGCCACCATAGCTTTACCTGTTTTAGAGGCAATGGGAAAGCCTTTTAATGCTGCAATAGCGGGAAAATCACCCGTGCGTACTGCTTTTTTCTATATGCCTAATGGCGTGCATCCAGACCATTGGAATCCTACTGCGTATGGAAGGAACTTTGAATTGACACGTCAATTGATGCCTTTGGCAAAGCTTAAAGGGGATGTTTCTATTCTGAAAAACTTAATGAATAAGCATTCTATTTTTAAGGGTGCTGATGGGCATTATGCTAAGTCTGCTAGTCTTCTAACTTGCGGTCAAATTCGTCAAACCATTGGCGATAACATTTTCAGTGGAGGCGTTTCCATTGACCAGATTATGGCTAAAAAACATGGTTCGGAGACGCTATTTCCTTCTTTAGAATATGGCTTAGATAGAATTACAACGGGAGTAGATATTAATGTTGGTTTCACAAGGCTTTATGGCTCTAGTATTTCATGGAAAAATGCACAGCAGCCAATGACCAAAGAAATTGACCCAAAACTAGCTTTTGATAGGTTGTTTAAGTCTTTTGTGCCTGGAGCGAATACGAAAGACGACCCATGGAAAAAGAGCATTCTAGACACGGTCTTGGAAGATGCTAATTCTCTCAAAAGAAATTTAGGCCGCTCAGACCAAGATAAATTATCAGAGTATTTAGAGTCTATAAGAAGTGTAGAAAAACGAATTTTGAGTGAAGACCAACGCGAGAAATTTGGTTCAAAAATTACCGCGGATATTAAAAAGGAATTAACGAGAGTTAATCAAAACATTGAAGAATATCAAGAAATGTATGCTGGAGTAGACATTACCGAGAAAACACGATTGATGCTTGATATCATGGTTTTGGCCTTTTGGAGCGATGCTAGTCGCGTTTCTACCTTTATGTTTGGTAATTCTGTTAGTAATAGGAGCTTCTCTTTTCTGGAAGGTGTGAAAGGAAATCATCACTCTTTTTCACATCATATGAATAAAGAGGAGCTAATGGAACAATACCTTAGAATATCGGTTTGGCATGTAGAGCAATACGCCTATTTTTTACAAAGACTAAAAGATATTAAAGAAGGCGACAGTACGCTTCTAGATAACTCTATGGCTGTATTTGCCTCTGATTTAAGAGACGGGAACAGGCACTCTCCACGTGACTTACCTATCATTATTGGAGGTCATGGCGGTGGAAAGCTAAAACAAGGTCAAAACCTAAATTTTAAAGAGGAAACACCGTTGGCAAACTTATATTTGACTATGCTTCAAAGTCAAAATTATGATATGAAGCAGTTTGGTGATAGTACTAATACTTTAAGCCCTTTAGTAGCTTAATGAGAAGAAAAATTTATAGAAATTTAGAGGGCTTTTTTACCAAATGGTGGGTAATTGTAGCCATAGTTCTTTTTGGGATTTCATTTTCGATTTTTAAGGTTTATGTACCTACAGACGTAGGGCCTGTTTGGTTATCTTTGGGTAGGCTTCATCCTATTATTTTGCATTTTCCGGTTACCTTAATTTTCCTTATCGGAGTGGCAGAAATCTTAAAACTTTTTGGTATCAGCTATGTTCCTGAAAGGGTTTTGTTTTTTGTCTACCTTCTTTTATTGGCCTCTACATTTGCCTCAATAATTTCGGGTTATTTTTTGTTTGCATCAGGTGAGTATTCTGGTTATTTGTTAGACCAGCATTTTAATGGTGCTCTGGTTACTGGTTTTTTGGTATTTATGAGTTTCGCCTTATTCTGTTTAAAATGGAAACTAAGAAGGTATAGCTTGCTTTATGTATTTATAATAGTTTTAGCGAACGGTGCGGCTCTATATACGGGCCATCAGGGTGGAAACCTGACACACGGACAAAACTTTTTAACGGAGTATTTGCCTTTGATAGGTTCAGAGGTAGAAATGGAATCAAAAGTAGACTCCAATCAATACCTCTACGAAGATATAGTACAACCTATTTTAGAGGCAAAATGCGTAGGCTGTCACTCTACTTTACGGGCTAAGGGAAACTTTTCTGTCAGTTCTTTTGAAGATTTGTTTAAAGAAGGCAAGAGTGGGAAAGTAGGTCTAAAGCATTACCTGCCAGATGAAAGTGAGCTTTACCTTAGAGTGATAATGCCAGACACTGTGCCGGACCGTATGCCCCCCGCAGGTAAAACACCATTAGACGAAAAGGAAATTGCCATTTTGAAATATTGGATAGCCAATGGAGCTAAAATGAAGCAAGGTTTGGCAGATAGTACTACAGCGGATAGTACCAAAGTAGAGATGCAATTGCTGGTAAATCAGTTAGAGCCAGCACTAAAAAGGTACCGTTTTAATGTGCATAAATCGAAACTGAATGCAGAAAAACTAGCAGCAGAATTGGAATATTTGGCCACCGATATGGAAGTGGTGATTAAAAGAGATGAGGAGGCAGAAGGTGAAATGTATACACTTTCTAATACTTTTCCGCCAGCACCTTTTGATGGTGAAAAGTTGGCTCAGTTAAAGCCTTATTTAGATGTATTTACCAAGGTTTCTTTAGTGTCGTCTCAGATAGATGACGCAGATTTGTACATCATAGCTCAAATGAGCAATTTGAAAGAGCTTTACCTCCAAAAAACAAAGCTAAAGGGTAGCGGATTTATTCATTTAAGTCAGTTAGAAAACCTCAAAGTTTTAAACGTGTCTTTCACTAAAGTGGACGACAAAGCACTCTTAGACTTAGTGAAGTTTCCTGCTTTAAAAGAGGTTTACACCTACAGCACGGAAACCACCAAAGACGTAATCATAGCTTTACAGAAATATAAACCTACCCTGCAAATTCATGCGGAAGAGGGGCCGTATTTTTAGTTCTTGTTGGAATTAGTACAAAAAAGAGGCTGTCTCAAAAATTCGAGACAGCCTCTTTGACATTAAAGTATAAGCTTTTAGATATTCTCCATTTCACTTAGGAAAGGCTGATTATAATGTCTTTTTCCTGTGTTTTTATAAAGAGCATTAGCTACTGCACCAAATACCGGAGGGAAAGGCGGTTCACCTAAACCCGTAGGGTCAATCTCGTTTTGAACAAAGTGTACTTCAATTTTCTTTGGAGCTTCATTATGACGAATCATACGATAGGTGTCAAAATTACTTTGCTCTGGCACGCCATTATTATGCGTTAATGCACCATAAAATGATTGACCAATTCCATCAACCACGGCACCCTGTACCATATTTGTGGCTGCGTCAGGATTAATAACCACGCCGCAGTCTACAGCAGAAAATACTTGTTCTACATAAGGTTGGCCGTCTTTTGAAACCATGTCTACCACATGAGCGGCGTATGAGTTATGACAGAAATAGGCAGCCACTCCACGGCTATATTTTCCGTCTTTGGCGGTAGTCCAGTTAGATTTTTCTTTAACTAGTTCTAGTACCCCAGCATACCTTTCTGCATCATAATCGTTATTCTCACCTACAGGATTTTCTTTGGCACGTTTTAGCATTTCTAATCGCATTGCTATGGGGTCTTTGCCCATAAGTTCAGCTAATTCGTCTAAAAAGGATTGCTCTGCTGCTGCATTGAAATTAGAACGTGGGGCTCTAAAGGCTCCAATGGTGACATTAGAAGGTATTTCCCATGACTCAGCCAAATAGTTATCTACTGCACCAGCCGGGAATCTATTTGCATGAATAGGACTTTCTGGAATTCCGCCACCTTTTACATGAAAGCCTATTAAATTCTTATTGGCATCTAAAGCCGCACGATAAGTAGCCGTGTACATAGGGCGGTAAATGCCGTAGGTCATATCATCTTCTCTAGAGTAAATCAATTTGACAGGAGACTTAACTTTTTGAGAAATTAGTGCTGCTTCATAAGCATATTGGGCGTAAGCCCTTCGGCCAAAACCACCACCCATTCTGGTCATCTGAATCTCAATTTTCTCAGGGGGTAGTTTCAAAAGCTTAGATAAAGTAGGTTCCATCCACGCAGGTGCTTGAATAGGACCGGCCACTAAAGCTTTGTCGGCTTCTACATGAGCAAAGAAGTTCATGGGCTCCATGCAGTTATGTGCCAAAAACGGTGCACTATAGGTGCGTTCTAAAACCTGAGCGGCCTTTTTAAAGGCCGTTTCGGGGTCGCCATCTTTTCTTAGTTCTCTAGCTGGTTTATTGGCATATTCGGCCATCAGATCGTGCTGTTTGCTTGTAGACTCAAGTCTTGCTGGTATAGTAACTTCTCTTTGTCCACCTCTGCCATTTATGGTTTCTTTTATTTCACCAGCCGCCTCCCATTGTACTTTTAAGGCTTTTCGGGCATTCATCACTTCCCAAGTAGAGTTACCTACTATGGCAATTAGCTCATTGAAAGTACGGGTGTCAAAACCTCCCTGTACAAAATCATCATCATATAATTTGAAACTAAAAACATCTTTAATGCCTGGCATTTTTAGGGTTTGACTTGCGTCAAAAGATTTTAATTTCATACCAAAAGCAGGAGGATGCTGAATCATAGCTGTCAACATTCCTTCAACCCTATAATCCATTCCGAAAAGTGGCTTACCTGTCACCACTTTTGTTCCTTCTACATTTTTCTTTGATTTGCTGACTATATTGAAGTCTTTAACCTTTTTGGTTTTAGCATCTTTCGGTACAGGTAGTGTAGCTGCTTTGCTTGCAAATTCTCCGTATTTAGCCGATTTTCCATTTGAATGCGATAAAACCCCCTCTTTGACCTTGATTTGGTCTGTAGGTACATTCCAAGTTTGGGCTGCGGCTTCCAAAAGCATTTGTCTGGCTGATGCTCCTGCAGCTCTTAACGGTTGCCAGTACATTCTTATAGAATTACTTCCTCCTGTAAACTGGGGGCCTAATTTGACATTGTCATGAGGTCCCATTTCTACCTCTACATCTTCCCAAGCCACGTCTAGTTCTTCCGCTACCATCATGGGCAAAGAAGTCATTACGTTTTGCCCAAATTCAGGGTTTGGACAGAATATTTTTATGCTATTATCAGCTCCTATTTTAATATAGCCAGTAAGTTCAGACCATTCTTTAGGAAGGTTTAATTCTGCCAATGCTTCTGTGGCTTTAGCTTCAGAAAACCAATTGAAACTTAACATCAATCCACCTCCAGCTAGGGCAGATGACTTTAAAAATGAGCGTCTGTTTTGTTTGTTATTTTTCATCTTTATTTGGCTTTTGATGCAGTTTTAATGGCTTCTTTAATTCTCAAATACGTGCCACAGCGGCAAATATTACCACTCATGCTATTATCAATATCGTCATCACTTGGGTTCGGATTGCTTCTTAATAAAGCAGCCGCAGACATTATTTGACCAGATTGACAGTAGCCACATTGAGCCACGTCATGTTCTATCCAAGCTTCTTGCACAGGGTGAGATGCATCTTCAGATAAGCCTTCTATAGTCGTGATTTCTGCTTTACCAACCGCCGAAACTGGCAATTGACAAGACCTAACAGCCGTTCCGTCAAAATGAACAGTACAAGCCCCGCATTGTGCTATACCGCAACCGAACTTGGTGCCAGGCATATTGAGATGGTCTCTCAGTACCCAAAGCATAGGAGTAGCCGGGTCAAGGTCTACTTTCTTTGTTTTTCCATTAATATTTAAACTAAATTTCGCCATGGTTGTCTGTTTATTTTATAAAACCTATTAAGTCAAATCTTATTACAATTTAAAAAAAGATAATTAATTAGGGCTCTGCTCATGCCCCTGCTAGGAACAATGAGGTTCTCCTAGTTTAAGCTCCTAAACTCATTAGGTGTTTTCCCGACACGCTGCTTAAACACTCTGGTAAAATGTTGTGGGTATTTGAAACCTAGTTCGTGAGCTATTTCGCTTACCGTTTTGTTAGTCTCAAACACTTTACTCTTAGCCACTTGTATGGTCTTATTTAAAATATACTCTTTGGCGGATTTCCCTGTTTCTTTCTTTATTAAATCACCAAAGTAATTGGCAGACATGTTTAATTCATTTGCAAAAAATGCTACAGATGGCAGGCCTATGTTTTTGGGTTTTCCTGACTTGAAATATGCGTTTAACATTTCCTCAAAGTTCGCCATTATTCCATTGTTTACGTTTTCGCGAGTTATAAATTGTCGGTCATAAAATCGCTCACAGTAGTTTAAAAATAATTCAATATTTGCGGCTATGAGCTTTTTACTATGCTTATCTACAGTTTGTTTTAGCTCGTATTCTATTTTGGCTAAACTGTCCAAAATCATTTGTCTTTCATCCTCAGAAACGTGTAAGGCCTCATTGCTTCGATAATTGAAAAATTTATAATCGCCAATGTTTTTCCCTAGGGACGTTCCGTTTAAAAAATCTGGATGAAAAAATAGACCATAACCTAATGGTTGATAAGGAACTTTTGTGTTTTCAATTTCTACTACCTGCCCAGGAGCAAAAAAGACGAGCGTACCCTCTTGATAATCATAATGATGACGCCCATATGTTAAATCTCCACATTTAACATCTTTCAGGAAAACAGCATATAAGCCATAATTAAATCTTACGGATTCTGCATCTCCCCAGTCTCTGAGGTTAGCCTTTGAGAAATCTATTACTGTGGCTAGAGGATGTAATGTTTTATTGTTATTAAACGAATTCCATTTGCTAACCTTATCAATGTCAATGTCGACAACTTTTTGCATATCTGCTTATTTTAAATCCTTATCAAATTTAAGCTTTAATAAATACTAGTTTCTTTAATCAGTAAAAATGGTAGAGGATACAGTAGTTTATATACGATAAAGTGTTTAAAAGGAAGCGACCTTTGTTTAAGAGTAAGTATCAATTGGCTTCTCAATAATTTAAAAAAGGTTTAGGCAGTTTAATTATTAAATAAAAAAAGTATGAAAAAAGTAAGAATCGTTTCTTTAATGTTTCTATTAATCTCTTGCATTTCAGTAATTTCTTATGCTCAATCACCTTCAAAAATTGAGCAAGAAGTTCTTCAATTATCAAAAGATAAATGGGAGTGGATGGCCAATAAGGATGTGGTCAAACTAGGAGAGTTGTTTGATGCAAAAGCAAAATTTGTACACATGAGTGGTTCTTGGAAAACTGATAGAGAATTAGAGATTATTGAATCTGGTAGCATCTGGTATAAAGAGGCCATAGTGCACGATTCGGCAGTTGAAGTTTCAAAGAAAACGGCAATAGTATGGAACAGAATTACCCTGGTGGCTCATGTAAGAGGAAATGACGTTTCTAACGAATTTACGGTAACAGAGGTTTATCAGAAAAAACACGGAGAATGGGAAATGTTAGGGTTAACGTTTAGTAGCGTGAGAGATACACATCAGATTCAGAAATAAATAAAAAGAAAGAATAAACAGGTAATTATTCCATTTACAAAACCTAAATCAACAATGAAAAGAACATTATTAATTATATGCCTTTCGATAATTGGTCTTCAAACGGCCTTTTCGCAGAACACCGAAGATGAAATAAAGAAGCTATCTAAAGATAAGTGGCAATGGATGGCTGACAAGGATGTTGATAAACTAACGGAGCTTTTTGATAGCCAAGCTATGTTTGTACACATGGGAGGTTCATGGGGCAAAGAAAGAGAGTTAGACATTATTAAATCGGGTTTTATACATTATGAAAAAGCCGATATTCACGAAGTGTTTCCGCCTATTGTTATTGAAAACACAGTCATTTTGTTAAATAGAATTACACTTTTGGCTGTAGTAGGTACGCAAGAAGTGAGTAACCCATTTATGGTGACTGAGGTGTATGTAAAAGTAGGAGGTAAGTGGAAGATGGGTTCGTTATCTTTTTCTAAGTTAATGACGCCTGGCGAGTAGCATTGAGCTAAGTTTATTGACATATAATATATTTTCATTTTGAGTATTGTGTTTTAAATTGTTGATATGAAAAGCATTAAAACTAATCTTAATCGTCGCTCTTTTCTTAAAACTTCGGTTTTAGCAGGTGGTGGCATACTTTTGAATATCTCTTGGCTTTCAGCCAAAACAAAAGAAGGTGTTATAGATGGTCAAAAGGAGTTTGTAGAGTTTAATGCTTTTATCAAAATTACACCTGATAATGTAATTGAAATAATGTCGCCAAATCCTGAAGGCGGGCAGAATATCAAGACTTCTATGCCAATGATAGTGGCAGACGAATTGGATGCCAACTGGGAAAATGTGGTGGTACAGCAAGCTGATTTGGACACCAAACATTATACACGTCAGTTTATTGGGGGCTCGCAGGCTATTCGTCAAGGATGGAAAATACTAAGAACAGCAGGAGCCACAGCTAGAGAAATGCTTAAAATGGCCGCCGCTCAAACTTGGGCTGTTCCAGTAAATGAAATCTCTACCTCAAAGGGTATTTTAAGCCATAAGAAATCAAATAAAACGGCTACTTATGGAGAAATGGCTACGCTCGCTGCCAACTTAGAAGTGCCTGAAAATGTTAGTCTTAAAAAACTTGAGGATTTCCATATTATAGGCACCTCGGTCAAAAACGTGGAAGGTGTAAACATTGTGACGGGAAAGCCACTTTTCGGTATTGACACCTTTAAAGAGGGTATGAAAATAGCCATGATAGTTCACCCTCCTGCTTTTGGGATGAAACTCAAATCTTTTGACGCTTCTGTGGTCAAACAAATGAAAGGGATTGTTGATGTTTTTGATATCAAAATCTTTAATGATGACTATGAGAGAACCTTCTTTGATACCCTAACTTTTAACGGAGTAGTAGCCATAGTAGGTGAAGATACCTGGTCGGTTATGAATGCGAAAAAGGCGTTAAAAGTGACCTGGGAGCCATTTGAGGCATATTTATTTAAGCGAGACGCTTTTGGACGTAAGTCTACAGTAACCGTACCTTCTGGTTTAGAAAGTACAGATGTTAGCTTGGCAAAAATGGAGGAAATGGCATCTAATCCTGCCAGAGAAAAAAGAAAGGATGGAGATACAGAATTGGCGTTTAAAAACGCAACAAAAATTATAGAAGCCTCTTATTCAGCTCCCTTTTTAGTGCATAATTGCATGGAACCTATGAATTTCTTTGCTCACGTGACTGAAGAAAAAGCAGAAATGATAGGACCTTTACAGAAACCAGAACTTACGGAGCTGGCTCTTTCTGCAAGATTGGGCATGCCTTTAGAGAAAATTGACTTTAAAATGACACGCTTGGGTGGGGGATATGGCAGGCGTTCTTACGCTCATTGGGCCATAGAAGCCGCTTTGATTTCTCAGAAAGTAAAAGTACCCATCAAATTGATATATAGCAGAGAGGATGACATGACCGCTGGTATTTACCGTTCTACCTATTTTGCAAAGTATAGGGCTGCTTTAGATAAAGAAAATAACTTAATTGGTTTTCATGTAAATACAGGAGGAAATCCTGAATCTCCTTTATACGAAAACAGGTTTCCGGCAGGAGCTATTGACAATTATTTGGCAGAAGATTGGGAAATAGCTTCCAATATTACCACAGGGTCTTTCCGTGCACCACGGTCAAATTTTCATGCCGCAGCCGAACAATCTTTTTTAGATGAAGTAGCTGAGGCGGCAGGCAAAGACCCTATAGACTTTAGACTGGCATTGCTTAAAAAAGCTAAAGAAAACCCCGTGGGAGATAGAAATGATTATGACTCAGACAGGCTTGCCGGTGTTTTAGAGTTGGTCAAAGAAAAGTCTAATTGGGAATTATCAAAAAAGACGAAAAACCTGGGCGTATCGGCTTATTTCTGCCATAATTCCTACGCCGCCGTGGTTATAGATTTAGAAATCATAGATGAACAACCAAAGGTCAAAAATGTTTTTTGTGCCGTAGATTGTGGTATAGTTATTAACCCTGATGCAGCTAAAAACATGGCTGAAGGAGCCATTATAGATGCTTTAGGAAATGCTTTCTTTGGTAAAATTAGTTTTAAAGATGGAGTGCCTGATAAAAGTAATTTTCATCAATATCGCATGATAAGAATGCAGGAGACTCCGCAAAATATAGAAGTATATTTTGTAGATAATAAACTTGACCCAAGCGGTATGGGTGAGCCTACTTTCCCGCCAGTATTTGCAGCGGTGGCAAATGCCCTTTATAAGGCTACTGGTAAAAGGTTCTATCAGCAGCCCTTTGCAGATAAGATTTAGAATTTACCTCAAACCTTTCCTCACTAAAATCATAAAAGGAAGTAATACGGTATAGCCAATGAAAAAAGGAATAATCAATGTCATTTTTCCAAAGGCAAGAAATAGAGCAATAATCAAAAGCTGAGAGCCAAGTCCATAGATGGATACTAGGCTCATAAACCAATTGGGATAGTTTTTTGAGCGATGAGCGTTGTTATCCAGAGCTTGAATAGTACGGTCAAAAAAGCTGTACAGCACCTGAAATATTAGAAACATTGTATTGACAGTACTTTGTTTTTCGCCCTCAAACGCCTTTGGAGCTTTTTGCTCAAAAACTTTGCTGGTTTGGTCGCCATCCACACTGATGTTTCGAAGAATGACGTAATAGTAATTATACAATGTGCCCTGTAGCTGAACGCAAAAAAAAGCTAATATCGTTAGCCATAGCGGTGAATAGCTTAAATAACCAATAACTAGTAAAAGCATTAAATTCAGGATAATGTCAAAAATGCTATCTAAGTATCTGCCTGTATAAGAGGGTGTATTCTTTTGTCTGGCCAACTCGCCATCTGCCGCATCAAGAATTGACTTTAAGATTAGAAAAACTCCTGCCAAAACGAAATAGCCTTTAAAAATACAGTAGACAGCCAATAAACCTGATACACCAAAGGCCAGTGTAAGCTGAATGGGCGTTACTTTGGTATTGATTACAGTGGAAACAATAAGCTTAGCCATAGACCGACCGTAATCAGAGAAATCTAGGAACTTATTGTCAGGAGAAAGTTTAGACATTAATAATCAATAGAGTGTCAATAATATATGCTCTTATTTAAGAGGTTTTAATACAACACGTATGAGGCTAGAAAGATTGCATTTGGCAGATTATAGCAGCAGGAAGAAGTTGTACTTCTTTTAAATCATTTTTCATTACCTGTATTTTGGAGCTTTTAAAGTTTAGTTAATTATTGGTAAATACTGAATAATTAGGCTGACTGAGTTTTCTCTGATTATTAAAAACTAGCCAAGTAAGTAGGAAGATACTATTCGAAGCAAATCCGATGTTTTTTGGCTATTCTAACTAAGCCTTTTCGGCCAATTGCTTTAACTTTTCATTCATTGCTATGAAGCCATGTTTAGTGTTTTTGTTCAATTGTGATTTGAAGAGGGGTACCAATATTCCCTTGAAAATTTCACTTTGATTAAAGGTAGTAGTTCCGTTTCCGTGGTCTAGAAGTTCAAATTTATGTGTTCCATCAAATATCCCAGAAAATAGAAGGTGTCCTAGCCAGGTCAATTCCTTATTCTTAGCAAAAGTCAAAACCTTGGGTTTGAACGTCATTTCGCTGGAATTTTGGGGAGCTATTTTAACTGTGATTTTTTGACCTACGGCTACCTGACCACTAATTGATTTAATAAAAGGATTCCAACTAGGATATGCCTCAAAATTGCTAAGAATGCCCCAAACTTTTTCGGGAGATGCGTTTATCGTAATTTCAGTTTTGATTTCGAATGCCATTTTTTATTTTTTTTTATAAGTAATTGCGAATAGCTATTTGTCTTTTGACACACAAATATCTAAACCAATTAGCTCCCTGTAATTGACATAAATCAAGAAATCAATCGAGTTGTTTTCTTCTTATCCTGCTGAAGGTTTCTGGCGTCATACCCAGTAAAGAAGCAATGTGTTGGAGTGGAACCTGATGGAATAATTCTCTATTTTGCTCAAAAAAAGTGTTATATCTTTCTTCTGCAGTCATAGAGAGGTGTCCAAAAATTCTATCTTCCATAAGCGTAAAACAACGAACAATAAATAGCTTTTCTAAGTGATGCCATTCTGGGATAAGTGTACCAATTCTATTATAATCATCTCTACTGATAGCATAGCACTCAGTATCTACCAAGGCTTGAATATTCCACCTAGAAGGGGTTTCAAAAACTAAACTAGAAAGGTCGGCCGCAAATTGACCTTTAGAGGAAATCCATTGTGTAATTTCTTTATCCTCCGTTTCTACAAAAACTCTCAAGAGCCCAGACTGCACAAAGCCCAATTTATCTGACTGACGTCCCGCTCTCAAAAAGTAATCCCCTTTCTTTATGAAAAGGGGTTTGAACAATGCACTTATTTCTTTAAGTTGGTCTGCTTTTACCACACCAAAGTAAGATTTTATGTATTCTTCGAGTTGGTTTGTCATATTTGATTCAATTTATTTAAGAATTGAAATAGACGCTTAACTTTCTCATTCCAAAGCCTCCTTCAAAATACTAAATGATTTCAGTTTAGCCTCCAAATCATAGATGTGCGAAGTGACTATGAGTTCGTCAATGGCAGTGTCTTCTATAAATCCGCTTACCTTGGTTTTGATACTTTCTTTGTTTCCCACAAAAGTGCAGGCCAGCATATTGTCCACGGCGTTTTTGATTTCTGGAATCTGATACCCTTCCGGAACTTCCTTTAGTGGTCGGAGCGGTCTTCTGGTGTTCGTAATAATGCCTATTATTAAACTTATTAGGCTGTTTAAAAGAATGGTAGCCTCTTCCTCGGTGTCTGCGGCTAAAACGTTAACACAAGCCATGACATAAGGCTTTTCCAATGCTGAAGATGGTTTGAAATTACTCCTGTAAATGGCTATGGCCTGTCTAAACTGGGCAGGAGCAAAGTGAGCGGCAAAAGCATAAGGAAGGCCAAGTTTTGCTGCTAGATAAGCACTGTCTGTACTAGAACCAAGAATATAAAGCGGAACATCAAGTCCTTCACCAGGAAAAGCACGAACCTTTGCGGTACTGTTTTCTTTGCTGAAATATCGCTGTAAATGTCCAATGTCCTCTGGGAAATTTTGAGAAGAATTCATGTTATTTCTTCTTAAAGCCCAAGCGGTTTCTTGGTCAGAACCAGGAGCACGCCCCAAACCTAAATCTATTCTATCAGGATACATGGTTTCTAAAGTGCCAAACTGTTCTGCTATAACTAGAGGACTGTGGTTTGGAAGCATTATTCCACCAGAGCCTACACGTATTTTACTGGTTTTTCCGGCCACATGACCTATCAAAACAGAAGTGGCTGAACTGGCAATATACTCCATGTTATGATGCTCTGCCATCCATATTCTCTTGTAACCCAAGGATTCTGTATGTTGGGCTACTTTTACAAGGTTATCTATAGCAATCTTGTGGTTTCCGCCGTCTATTACCGTGGCTAACTCAAGAACAGAAATCGGTATTTTTTTCATAATTGTCGATGATATCTATATAAAACCTCAAAGCTTTTTAGAAAGTTTGCTAGAGCTGAATGAATGTTTAAATCTTAACAAATGAGCCTTCAACTACGAAAAAAAGACGAACCTCATTTAGAGATTCGCCTTTTTAAACAAATGATTAGTTTAGGTTACTTCATCTTCTCAGCCGTAACATCAAACATGCCCATTAGGCTACCTTTAAGGTTTTGCTCATCTTCTTTTTTTAGCTCTACATTAAGGTCATAATTCATCATATTGAAATAGATGGTTACGCTATCTTCAGTTTCTTCCACTTTGTCAAGAACTACAGCTTCCGAACTGGCTTCTGCAGATGTGATAGTTCCTGTCAATTCGCCATCTTTTCTTTCTAAGTTTAGCACTAATTCAGCGTCTCCCTGAGGAGTACCTATGAAGGTAGTCTTCCAGTTTCCTGCAAAGAAATCAACTTTTTCAATCACACGTTCCGATGTCACATCTATCATGTTCATCAGTTTACCTGTCAGGTTATTGTCACCTTCTTTGCTTAAAGTCACGTTAAGATCATAGTTCATCATATTAAAATAGATGGTGATGGCCTCTTCTGTTTCTTCTATTTTATCTAATGCCACAGTTTCTGCATCTGGCATATCAGGTGTAATACTCCCTATCAAGTTTCCATCTTTTCTGGCAATGTCTAAAAGCAATTTGACATCTCCCTGAGGAGTACCTACAAACATGGTGCTCCATTTTCCTACAAAGAAATCAGTATGATTTGATTTTGGAGCTTCTATTATTTCGCCCTCAGCTAACATTCTAAGTTCAATACCCATCACCACCATCATTGATTGCGAACCCGGTTCAGGATTCACAAAAACGGCATAAAGGTCTTGTAGTTTGCCTTTGGTTTCCTCAGGTAAATTAAGGTTAGCTGTAATGAATTTTGGTTCAAAACTCATGGCTTCACTTGGTTCTAAAAACTCAGTTTGCCCTATTAGCTTACCTTTGTCACTGCCTAATCTTATTTGAACACGTCCACCAGCGGCATTTAGCTGCGGTTTTGGTGCAGTAGCTGCAAATTCTATTGCTTTAATTCCTGAAAGGTCAACCTGCTTTAAGACCATATATGAACCATTTTTTGAAGGAATAGCTAGTTTATTTCCACCAAAAGCCATTTTGTTAACGTCTTCATACGCATCAAAGTCGTGAGGTCCTAATTTAGAATTTCTTAATACAAAAGACTGCTCAGAACGAAGAGAAGGCATGCCCATGGCACCTTGGTCTTCGTAAGAAGCACGTACTATATACACGCCTTGTCCTTTGTCTGCAGTAGGTACTTTGGCCGCAAATATTCCTTTTACAGGAAGCGTTTTGGCCGCAGCCTTTTCATTTGCAATATTTAAAATATACTTAACCATCTCAGAAGCATCTTCTGTAGACAATGAAGGGTGCCCCGCCATGGCTGTTTCTCCCCAAACACCACTTCCGCCAGAAATTACTTTCTTGGTCAATGTTTCTAAAGCAGTATTATCGCCTTTGTATTTATTAGCAACCTCGGTATAATTTGGGCCTATAGATTTTTTGTTTTTGCTATGGCACGCCATACAATCACTTCCTTCTATCAGTTTTCTGCCTTTGGCAAAAGCAGCAGATGCATCCGCAGAACGGTGTCCACGGGCTATGTCAACTTTATCAAAGCCTTCGGCCAAATAATCAATGCTCACAGCTACTTGGTCTGGTTCTATTCCGTTTGCCAATGAACCGTCTTCTTTGTCGGTCACTTTAATATCGTAGTCAAACGTTCTATTTGCCACAAAAAAGCTTTTGTTGCTATTCGGCATTTCTAAGCTCACTACTGGAGGTTCATTACCTACAGTCACTTCCATGCTTTGGCTGTTTGCCCCGCCTTTTCCGTCTTTTACGGTCAATTTTACTTGATAAATACCAACTTCCTTTAGGGTTAATTTTGCATTTTGACTGTTTACAGCTGTCGCAAAATTATCACCAGTAATTGTCCAGTTATACGTTAATGGGTCGGCATCTGCATCAACAGTACCATCAGAAGAAAGCACAAGATTAAAAGGAGCTGCTCCGCCTAGTTGGTTGGCAGCCATCTGAATTTGTGGTTGACGATTACCACCATTGTATTCTATTCTAATCAAGCGAGCATCGTCATTGCCAGTAAACCAACCAGACCCGTACTCCAACATATATAAATCACCGTTGTCGGCAAATACCATATCCATTGGGTTACTGAATTTGTAACTTGGCATAAAACGCTCCATTGATTTTAAGTTTCCTTCTTTATCCATAGTCACGGCCATTATCCAGCCACGCATCCACTCATATTCAAAGAACTTACCATCGTAATATTTAGGGAAAGCTCTTTCAGCTCCTTTAAAATCTTCCGAATAGAAAACTGGACCAGCCATGGCGTTTCTTCCGCCAGTACCTACTAAAGGAAACTCTGGGGACTCTCCATAAGGATACCATACAAAAGCGTCTTTTGCTGGAGGAAGTACCTCTAAGCCTGTATTATTTGGAGAGGTATTCGTCGGAGCAGCTACATCCCATTTTTCTAAGGACTTTTCGTTGGCAAAATCGTACTTGTTATAAGCTTTATTATTTCCTACAAAATGTGGCCAGCCAAAATTACCTGCCTTACGTGCTTGGCCTACTTCGTCGTGTCCTGCAGGGCCTCTGCCTTCTTGGGGGTCGTTGGCATCAGGACCAACTTCGCCCCAATAAACAAACCCAGTATGCTTATCTACCGAAATACGGAATGGGTTACGGTGTCCCATGGTATAGATTTCAGGTCTTGTTTTGGCTGTTCCTTTGGCAAATAAGTTTCCTTCTGGAATAGTATAAGAACCGTCTGGCTGCGGGGTAATTCTTATGATTTTACCTCTAAGGTCATTTGTATTTGCAGAAGATTTTTGAGCATCCCATGCACTTCTTCCTGGTCTTTCATCACTTGGGCTATAACCATTTGAGCCATGCGGGTTTGTGTTATCACCTGTTGATAAGAATAAGTTTCCAGCTTTATCCCATGCTATGGAGCCTCCTGTATGACAGCACTCTTCTCTTTGCGTAGGGATTTTTAGCATCTCTTTTTCAGAGTCCATCAAAAGCTCGTCGCCTTTCATGGTAAATCTAGAAAGTACATTGAACGACCCTTTGGTAGAGGAGTAGTACATGTAAATCCATTGGTTTTTAGCAAAGTTTGGGTCTTTGTTTAATCCCAAAAGCCCGTCTTCAGCTACTGCTTCTTTCCCTTCAGCACTTACGTACATTTTGCTCACAGGAATTTTGGCTATAGTTTTTAGTTCCTTGGTTTCATTGTTATAAAGCCTAACTTCTCCTTTACGCTGAATAAAAAGAACACGGTCTTTGTCTAAAAGTGTAAGCTCCATTGGCTCATCTAATTTGTCTTTCAAAATCACTTTCGTAAATCTGTTTTCTTCGG
This sequence comes from uncultured Arcticibacterium sp., assembly GCF_964021845.1. Lineage (NCBI taxonomy): Bacteria > Pseudomonadati > Bacteroidota > Cytophagia > Cytophagales > Leadbetterellaceae > Arcticibacterium > uncultured Arcticibacterium sp. The sequence continues at coordinate 761,167 of NZ_CAXHZC010000001.1, forward strand.
GCCTTGATTTTGAAAAGTCAATGCCTTTAGGAGAATTTCGGCCAGTGGCGTATTTGATACCTGCGTATAAATGATTTAAGAAAAGAGGCTCAGAATAAGTTTCATCTGTATGCCCCATGGACGTGTAAAAAGAGCGACCGCCGTCAAATTCCTGATACCAACTCATAGGGTGATTATCACCATTTGTTCCTCCTATATAAGAACTTTCGTCAATTTTTAGTACTACGTTAATCTTATCAGAGATATTTTTGAAAGCATAAAATTCGTCACTTCTTTCAAAAGATTCAGGCATTCCTGCGGTCAAGGAATTTTTCTCTGTCACATAGTAACGTCCTTTTTGAACATTACTTGGTGTCATTGGATGGTCTTGAAACCAGGCTCCAGCCAATCTGTTGTACCAAGGCCATTCATATTCTGTATCGGTGGCAGCATGAATACCTATATAACCACCGCCGGCTTGAATATAGCGTTCAAAAGTAGCTTGCTGTTTGTCGTTAAGGATGTCGCCTGTGGTGTTTAAAAAAACTACGGCATTGTAATTCTTTAAGTTTGACTCGGTAAAAAGAGTGGCGTCTTCTGTAAAGCTTACAGTGAAGCCTTTTTCTTCTGCCATCTTTTTTAAAGCGGTTTGGCCAGCTTCAATAGATGCGTGCCTAAATGCTGCTGTTTTGCTAAAAACTAAGAGGTTTAGTTTTTTCTGAGCTACGGCCGACTGTACCATTAAAAGTATAGTCAAGGGTAGAATTAGGAAGAATTTGAGCTTTGAAAATCTCATAGTAGTAATGGTTAATTTTATTTCAAGCTTAAAGGTATTAAGAAAAAGTTTATTGTCTATTTTTTAGACATTAAATTTGTGTAAGTTTATATTTGAATAATGAAATTCTAATTAAACGGTTCATAAAGTAGATAGCGGTATTTTTGGGGATAATATGGAAGGAATGAAATTGTTTAAAGCAGAAGAGTATATAAACCAACTCTCTATAGATTCGGTAGTTTTTGGTTATAAGAATAAAGAATTGAAAGTTTTGGTAGCAAAGGTCCATTTTGATGGGGATTTCTGGTCTTTGCCTGGTGGCTTTATTTATAAGGAGGAAGGGACGGACTTGGCGGCAGCCAGAGTTTTAGAAGAACGAACTGGACTTAAAGATATATTTTTGGAGCAATACCGAGTATTTGGGCAGGAGGGAAGAAGTAACAATGTGCTTTTTGAAAGTCTCTTAGATAAACCTAAAAGTGATTTTTTCACAAAGGAAGATTACAATTGGCTGAGTCAGCGTTTTGTGTCTATTGGTTATTATGCCTTAGTGGAAATTGACAAAGTAAAACTCAGTAAAGGCGTTTTTGATGAAAAGGTGGAGTGGGTAGACTATAAGAAACTTCCAAATTTAATCATGGACCATGGTCTTATGGTGGAGCATGCTTTAGAAACACTACGTTTAAATTTTGATAGAAAGCTTATTGGTTTTAACCTACTGCCAGAAACCTTTACTATGCGTGAACTTAAAGAACTGTACGAAGCAGTTTACGATAAACCTTTTGCAAGAAACAACTTTCAAAAAAAGATGCTAGACCTAAATGTACTAGAGCGTTTAGAAAAAAAGTATACAGGTGCGGCTAATAAAGCTCCTTATTTGTATCGTTTTAAGCATTGAAACTAGCTTGTTCTTTTTGTGATAAGATGATTGCGTGTTAGATTAAAATGAAATTTTTTTTAAATAGATTGTGATGTTTTCTTACTAAGTGAAGAGGTGTTAGTTGTTGATAATAAGTTCTTTATATTGAAAAGGTAAAGCTGGAATATTGTTTTCTATGAAAATTCTTTACATAAGGACTAGCAAAGGAGTTAGCAAATTGAGACCAAACAGAAAGCGGTTTCTAGCTACTCAATTTCCACCAATGGCTTCTGCCTTAAAAAGCCCAGTGATTTTAAGAAGGCATCTGTTTCATGAATAGTTTTCTTATAGAATTCAAACTTTGCATAATTGAAGAAGCCATGACCTTGCTCGTCATATAAATGTAAGTCACACCTGCTATTTACTTTAGTCATGACAGTTTTATAATACTGCATAGTTTCCACAGGAATTAAATGGTCTTTACTACCAAGGAAAATGATGGTAGGAGGTGTGCCTTTTTGGATGTTATGAAGGGGAGAGAAATTCTTATATTGGTTCCTAATTCTTTCAAAACCATAACCCCCTGGACCATTATCAATGACCGGATTAAATAGAACTAAGGCATTAGGAACTGCACTTGTTTTTAAATTATCGGTGTCCTCATTATAATCATTTATCAAAGCCGTAGCCGCCGCTAAATGCCCACCGGCGGAACCTCCTGCTGCCACTATCATAGAAGTGTCCACCTGTAAGTTGCCCCTTTGCTCTTTAATAAATCGAATAGCAGATTTTGCGTCTTTCAAAGATTCGAAAGGTGTGGTATGTTGTCTGCTGGCTACACGATAATCTACCAAAAAACAAATCATTCCTCTTTTAGCAAAATACTTAGCATGCGGTTCAAACTGCTTCACAGAACCGCCATTCCAACCGCCGCCAAAAAAGAAAACCATGGCTGGGTACTTTTTAGAAGCATCAAAATTAGCAGGACGATACACATCCATAAACAAGCTAGTGGAGTCAATCTGTTTGTAAACAATGCGTTCTTGCGAATACACCGACGAAACAGCCAATACTGAAATTAATAGGAGAAGGAAAAGGTGTTTTCTTGGTATTGTTTTCATGGTTTTAAGATTGCGTTTAGCTACAGCTTTTCAAAAGTATCAAAATGCTGTTTAAATAAGTGGATTTTGTTTAATAATGGGTTGTAAATCTTATTAAAATGGTCATCACTGGAAGGTTAAAACCAAAAACAATCAATCCAACAAATCCCGCACATTGTCACTATTCCAGTCTGCTGAACCCGTTTTTTCTATCAAAACTGCACCCGATTCATCAATAAGATAAGTAGTGGGTAAACTATTACCTTCCAACAAAGCAGGCGGAGGGTTTAAAGCCTGATAAATGGGTAAGTCAAATTTGCGTTTAGCTATAAACTTATCAATGGCAGCTTTATCCTCGTTGCTTACAAAAACAAAAACGGCTTTGTCCTTATAGTCATTATATAAAGCTTGCATACTGGGCATTTCTGCTATGCATGGTGGGCACCAAGTTGCCCAAAAATTGACCAAAATTTTCTTGCCTTTAAATTCGGTAAAGTTGACAACACGACCTTCCATGTCCATCAATTTCCACTTGTAGTCTTCCAGTGTTTTTCTGTCTTCTAGCATCTCTACACTCGGACTAAAGGCTAAAATTCTGTTTATGAATACTTTTATAGGTGTACCCGTTTGTGGAATAAAAAGGAGGACTATAAAAAGTCCCCAAAGTACATTTCCGTAATTTTTCTTTATCCAGTTCATGGATGCAAATGTGAGGGTTTTAAACTTAAGAATGCGTGATGTTGGTTACATTGAAACGGCGTAAGTAAAAGATGGATTAAAAAATGTTACCGAATCTTTGTCATGGTATGCTTACTCCAAAGTAGGATAAATTCAGTTTTTTTGTAGTGTTTGTCTGCCTCTAGCTGATTTGGGAAATTTCATAAACAGAGTATCGCCAGATAGGAGCTCTGTTCATTTTTTATGTTATGCTCACATGGCTATGGATTTTTTTTAGAGTCTCTTTAGAGTAGAGTAGAGGGGAAGGGGCTAAACATTATTCAAGCCAGAGGCTTGAGAATGCTCCAACTAAGCTTCAAACTTAGCTGAGCTAGAAAACTTTCGGATAAACACGAACTCTTTTACGAGTCGCTAAGCTCCAATTTAATACTATCTCGTTTTTTATTTTCGCTTCGGTTTTATTAACCTTCTTAAAATTCTAACCCATAAGTTCCAATTACTACTTTTTTTGTCTTTTGTTAAGTGATTTTCAACTTTGTCAAAAGCATCTTCTATATATGTATCGTGTAACCAACGAATAGCCAAAGTCCACTTTAAAGTCGCTGAACCTGTCGTAATCATATCAATAATATGTGAAATTTCCGTTTTATTAGTTGCTAGCTCGGTTAGTTCAAACCTGTGAAAACCATTAAATCCCGGCATGTCAAACTGAAAGGTTATAGATTTTTCAGGTTTAAATTCAGTTACAAAATATTTTATTGGTCCGTGTCCACCTTTTGAACCAACCTGTAAACCTTTATCTAACTTTATAGGTGACCATTTATCAGTAGCTACTATCATATCGTTCTCTGTAGCCAACGTATTAAATAACTTTGCAAATTCAGGTTTAGGCTGTTGTATGACTCTTTTATGAATGTTGATTATTTTCATTTACTTTCCAATTAGAGTATTGTATTCAGTCGGTATTTTTACTCCAGCAAAATGATTAGTAAGTCCGTATAATATTACTAGGGTCAGGCAAACGCCGAAAATTAAAATGGCTTTGGATTGTCCGTATGGCGTTAAACTAAAAATAGTATGTTTCATTTTTTTGTTATGGATACCCGCAACATGGCCAAAAAAGGAAATAATTGCAAGTGCATAATAGGGTATAAAAAACAAGCTGAAAGGAAAAGTGTTTAATCCTGCTACTCCAAAGTAAAAATTGGTGTCAAGCTTTAAAATAAATCGCCCTCCTAAAACGGCTCCCAAATGTATAATGAAGAAAATTGCTAAGTAAAGCCCTGTCCAGATATGAAGTTTCTCAAAGTATGAATTTGCAGTTTTTCTCTTTGACTTGAAAAGCTTAAGTCCTGAAAAAATCTGGACTAAAACAGCACTCAATAAAATGGTCTCTATAAAAATATTACGATAGAAATGTCGTAAATAATTCATTATTTCAATGTGTGTTTCAGCACCGAAAATGCTAGAAATGTGATTGAATAAGTGAAGTCCAATAAAAAAGGTGATTGTCAGGCCTGATAGGTAATGAACTCGTTTCATTTATAAAATATTTATTAAATGTGAAGTTCAAGTCTTTTTCCTTCAATGCATTTGATCTATATCAAATTCGTTTTTTTTGGCTTACGAATTCTGCTTAATGTCTCTAAAGTAATTCCTAAATATGAAGCAATATGTGTCAATGCTACTCGATTTGTGATATCTGGTCTAACATTTAAAAGGTTTTCATATTTTTTTTGAGCTGTTTCAAATTGAATAGAAACAATGCGTTGTTGTAGTTGAAGCATTGTTTGTGTTATAATTGTTTTTCCCAATCTATCAAATTCGCGGTACCTGTCTGAAAGAAGCATTACGTTTTCTCTTGAAATCTCTAAAAAAATACTTGGCTCTAATACTTCAATATAATGGATACTTGGGGTGTTTAGAAAGAAACTATTAATTGAACTTATAAAACTATTATCAAAAGCGAACCAGTCAGTGATTTCATTACCATCTTTTAAATAGTAGGCTCTAGCCGCCCCCTTCGCAATAAAATAAGTTTTATCAGAAAATTGTCCTTCTTTTACAATTGTTGTTTCCTTGTCAAGGCTTATAATTTTCGAATTATTTTTTAGGTCATTCTTACACTCTTCTGTCAGTGTGGTAAAGTGCAATTCAATGTTTCTAATTATATCTTCAATGCTCATAAGGTTTTTCAAAATTACTAACAATGCTAAGTATATGAAAGGTAGGCATTTCGAAGCAAGGAACGGTGGCAAATGCACGAACTTTATACAGGTCACAAAACTCACATTTAACACTATCTTGTCTTTTTTAATCAGATTGTATGTGCCTTGACTAACGGAATTTAGTTTTTACTAATGGGCAACTGTCTATAAACAAAGGAGGGGGCTGACGCGGTTTCCGTTAACATAATACGACCACGCTGTGGTCAATAATCGCACAGAATCGCATTGAACACGGACCTCAGAGAGGTCAAAGTATGTTTGAAAAATAGAGAGATGTGAAGTTTGACCACAACGTGGTCACACAAGGACTGTTGAGTTAATCGCCTGATGAGTTTTTCCTTAATCAGAGTCTCGCCAGAGCGGACTCTGATTCTCTTTTTATGTTATTAAGCTCATGTTGGCTATCGATGTTTCTTAGAATGCTGCCGAGTCTGCAAGCGAGACTCGGCTAGTAGGGAAGTGTTAGAAGAGTGGACATATAGACTTAAGCTTTAGTTTTCCGCTAAAAATCTCTGAATTAGAGCGTAATATTGTTCTCCTTTCTTATTTATGATGGTATGACCGACTCCTTCAATTATCCTCAAATCAGAGTTATGGAATAAATCTAAATACTCTTTTGTGTAACCCCATTTTTGATTATCACATTGCCCTCTTACTATTAATAATGGTGTATTTAAGCCTCTTAATTTATACCTTTTTTCTTCAACTTGATTAAGACTTTTTACCGTCATAATATGACTATAATAGCCGCCTCCTCCTTCATACTTCTTTTGATTCTGCGAACTGCAATCAGTTGATTTATTTAATTCTTGATTAAGGCTGGTAAAAAAATCATCAACTTCTTTGTCGGTTACCAACTTTGAACTAAATAAATAAGCCCATTTTAGAATGATTTTACTTCGCCAATTGTAAATCTTTTCATTTCCTACTTTGTTGGAAAATTCAGGTTCTACCAAATTTAAACTATCGGGTGGAATTTCATTGATCATCCTTCTATTTATCGGTAAAATGGGTCCTGGACCTGTAAGAACAACTTTTTTTACTGTCTCAGGATATTCTTGCAAATAGTTGACGGCTAAACAAGCTCCCCACGAGTGCCCTAGCAAAATGACTTTATCAGCACCAATTAAATCAACAATATTTCTTAAATCTTCTCTGTGTCTTTCGACAGAATATTGTTTAATGTTTTTTAATCTTGTAGAATGACCACTTCCTATTTGGTCATAAAAATATAAATCATGACCTTCATTGCTCAAGGGAGTCAATACTTCAATGATTTCATTGCTGACTTTACCACCAGGGCCACCATGTAAGTAAATTATTGGCTCTTTCTTTTTCGAATTATTGGCTTCAATTTTGGTGTATCCTATTTTTAGCTCCTCTTCCAAGTTCCAATACTGTGTACCCTTTCTAAGATTAAAAGATTCTACATCGTATTTAACGGGTATTGAAAACGTAATTTCAAAAGCTATTATCCCTATTAAGAGTATAAAACCAAAAAGCTTTAGCTTCATTATTTAGATTTTTATAGTAAACACTCAACGTACGTCTTATCACTTGAGTGCTGTCAGCTGGCTAATAAAGTGTTTTGAGAAGCTTTTAAATATTTTCGTGAATTCCGCAGAGTCCGCAAGCGAGACTCTGCAAGGGGGAGTATTAATTTAAACTCGGCGGTTTGACCAATAAGTTTTTTTACCATCGAATAATTATCCGAAAACCGTATTTTATCAATAAAACTTCTACCCAAATCGCTCACGCAGCGTTCGGAAGTCAATTCTTTTATGGTGTCAAAACCGAGTTTTTGTTCTAAGTTTTTTGGGTAAAGCATGAAAAAATATTGGTTCAGGCGTAAAATTAGGGAAAAAGGGGTATCTGGAATATAATAAATGCTAAATGGAGCATATCTGGTCCAAAATAAGCGACCGGCCTTTTATATTGAATTAGCATTGAGAGAAATGGTGAGTAGGAACAGATGGATTGGAAGATCTTTAATAAACCAAGTTCCCAAGTTCCGAGAGAGGTAAGGGGTGAGATTTGGCTTATCTATTTGCATTGGTGCTATTCTAAGCTATTTCAATTTTGGCCGGAATTTCACCTTTTCAGTTCAAAAGATTATAGTATTTCTCTACTATTAAATTGAAAACCTCTGGAACTTATAAGTTGCTCATTAAGTCTTCAAGTTCTCGAATGGAATCTATAGAGTTGTGGTCTGTCACTTTCCTAAACTTATCATGTATAAATAATATAGAAAAGTCTCCATTAGATTTTTCCAACTTTTCCAATAAAACGGTAGCTTCTAACCTTGCAATTTTGACCGCATTATTCAATGAAAAAATACCAGCGGTGAAGAGCTCAAACAACTTGTTTTGGTTTTTTTCTTGACTATTCTCTAATATTTTGCCCATAATTGAACTAAGCCTGGTAAAAGCAAATGGATGCGTTTTACCTGTGGAATTTACGATATCATCTACCCAAGATATCTTTTTTCCAAAAGCACCATTCTTTCGGACACCAAAGTCTTCAAACCAATCTAATATATTGAACATCAAATAAATTCCTATTAAGCCTGCTTGGTAATCATTTGATTGCAACTCCAACAGTAAAGTTGTGTATTTAAAGGCAAAATTATCCGCTTGGATCTCATCCATAATCCTACTAGCATAATTTGACTCAAACTCATCTAAGTATATTTCGGGACTTGGTACATTGTGCTCAGTTAACAATTGCAGTAGATGTGTTCGCTCATCCTCTTCAAATCTAAATTCTTGTTCTTTGTTAGGCTTTTGTTCAAGATGACCTAAAACTATGTGCCCAATTTCATGTAAAAACAGGAAATTTTGCATTGACTCATAAATTGTTTTAAATATGGAGGAATTGATGATGTCCTTTTCGCAAGTTTCCACAAGTGCCCATTTTTCGCGGGCAATTGCATGAACATATATATCTACTAGCCACTGCCTCGTTTTTGGATTGCCAATTTTTTCTACTATTTCATCCATATTATCAAAGTAATTAAATGATTCAGTATTCTTATTTTTAACACCCAAAAAAAGCCATGAAATGAAATACGAAAGTGATTTCATCAGATTGACAAAAAATATATTGAAATCAAAAATATATTCATGATTCGAAATTAGGCGAACCGAAGCATGCGTCCGGAGATCATTCTTGGTTGCGATGTATTTTTTATGGATGAATATTTTTTCTAATGTTATAGCACCTATTTGGGAGGAAATCGAGTCTTCAATATTAAAAAGCATGATAAATAAATATATTAATCTATCGCATACATCAAGAAACGCTTTTGGGTGTTGATAACAAGGTCGAATTAAGTTTAACCTTTTCAAATGAATCCTAAAATTATCATCTACACTATGAGGCATTTCTAATTTGTTCATAATCTTCTTATCGGATTCTGTCAATTCCTCATTGAGCTTATTTGGTTCAAGATTTAATCTCTGAAAATAAGACTCGACAAAGTTTACGTCCATTTTGAAATACGCGTAGAGATTACGCTTAAGCTCTCGATTTAATCGTTTTAGGCTATTATCCATTTGTAAATTCTTGAGTTTTTATTTTCCAAAAAGATCCTTAACTGCCTCTTCAATTGAGGTGTAATTTATTTCTTGACCATCCTCCTTAATAATAGAAATTTTTTCTCGAGAAGCTTCAATCATTGTATCAGACTTATTATCTACCACTTCCAAAATTGCCCTTTGAGTTTCCAGATTCTGAGATAGGAATTTATATACTCGTGTTACTGAAAATCTGAATAAATCATATGCTATTCCACCGCCCACACTACCAACCAGAAAGCTTACAATGGCTACAGAATCTATTGCATTTCTTTGGTTTTTCCCCTCTTCAACTTGAGATTGAAGCTGCGGTGGTAAAACTGAACAAATATCCTCAAATACTTTCGATGAAACCCCCTGAATTTGTACACTTAAATTATTCATTTATTCCTTATTTTGACAGATTTAATAAAACTTCCGATTCAACCAAATATATTCCTTTTTCGCACAATCGACTTTTCTGGAATGCATTTATTCACAATAATTGTGTGTTCTGTATTGCTCTATCAGGCCGAATTCCGTTAATCTCGTACTTTCTTTCACCAACTTCTAGTGTATGGTGCATATCCCACAGGTTATGCACTATAAACCTTGTGTGTGCCTCGAATGGCAAACATCCCCCAAAAATAGCTGATAAGGCGGGATAGTAATAATTCAGAGAGGAATTAATTAGAAAATGAAGTGTAGGTCTCCTACATGTTTGGATTCTTATCTGCCGACAGGCAGGAATGCTGGAGAGCATACATACAGAAAAAGCCAGAACGAAAGGGAAAGAACCTCATCGGGCTTGGAGTGGGCTACATTCAGGTGTACCGATGTACGAGGCCGCCCGTGCGGCAGGACAAGAATGGGAGGATGCACTAGGCGTGCCCGAGAGCTCAAAGCCCTATCCTGAACTCTACACTCACCGTAGCACGATTAAAACAAAGGGGTTACATAGCAATGATGGAATACTATCAAGAACGAAGGTCAAGTTGACAACGGGGCCGCCTAGGTCGCCGTATACGAGACCCGTACGAAGGCCGCAATGGAATTGTGGTGTGAGAGGCGTACCGTAGGCTTTATGGCCTACGGCCGTCTACTCGATTAGGCTTTGTTTTTATATTCATTTATTATTTCACTATCCCAAACTTGGGCTTCTATATATTTATCATACTTTGAACTTTCCTGAGTTTGTGATTTTTCCTCGGTCGGCAGTCCAAAGTTATCAATCAGATTGTTTATTTCACTCAATAAAAAAACTTGTCCGTTACAATTCTTTCGATATGTTCGAAGTTTTGGTTCATCGTAAAACTGAAACGACACCATACTATCAGGGTAAGTGAAACTTAGATGTTCGGGTTTAAAGTCAGCTAAAGGAATTTTTATAACTCCAGGATTTATATACCAAGATTTAGCCCAATCACATTGTCCCAGAGTAAAATAGAAAGGGTCATTTCTATTAGGTTTTCCGCCTTTCAAGATAAATTGTTCTTTAATCCTATTTTCCAGAGAAAACCTTAAATCGAGATAATTGTGGGGTCTTTTACTGTTAAATCCTTCTGATATCTGATTTTGAATAATTTCCGCCTTTTCAAATCCATACTCAGTTATATTTCGAAATGGTCCGTTATCAAGTTCGTAATAATGAAATAAGAATTTCGGTATAGTCATATTTTTTCTCAAATAAAGCCTAACAGCGAGATATCAGGACACTATGTCTGATATTTCCTAAATATTTTCCCTAATCTACCTGATTTCTATTTGTGGAAAAAGTAAGCACAGATAAATCAGATTAAATTACTGTAGTTTCTATACAAAGTGTTTTGTACAAGAAGGCTCTATTTCCTTAGTCAGCGTTTAGTCTGGTCGGACTCTGATTCTCTTTTTAATAAACTGTGCATTCCGGATTAAGAATTGATTGTTCCTTGCAGAGCTGCAGAATAGCAAGTTTTTGATGTTAAAGAAGGAATAACTTATACAAGCAAGAGGCTTGTGAACGCTTCTCCTAAGCTTGGGAGAATAGGAGAGCAGGTTTTACATGTTAAATAGGAATAACTAATTCAAGCCAGAGGCTTGAGAACGCCAGCTTAAGCTGCGAGCCGAGGAGAGAAAATTTATAGAACCTAATATTTATTAAAGTTAAACCCAATTTTAGTTCCTAATGTCATGTGGAAATCAAGTCTTTGCTGTTCAAATAGATTAGTAGGTATGTACCATTCGTATCTTGGATATTCTATTTCTTCTGGGTTAATGACGTTTTGATAGGTAATTTTCCTTATTGCCGCACCAAAACCAACGAATAAATCAAAACTTATTTTTTTATAGGCTATCAAACTAACTCCTCCTATAATGTGAAGCCCATGTTTCGTCTTGTCAAAGTCTGCACTGTCAAAACTAAGTACTTGACTATTGGAGGCTTTGTGATAATATTCGTTTTGAATCTGGTCAGAGATATGAATGTAAAAAAGTTCTAAAGCACAATAATAGCCATATCGGTTAGAATTGCTTTTAAAGTAATATTTGATTTGAGGTCTAATTTCTAAAAAGCGATAGCCTTCATCCCAATAGAACCTATCAAAATTTAAGTCATGAGCTCCATATCCTATATCCAGGGCGTAAGCGAGTCTTTTGTTACTTCTTACCTCTACGCCTAGGGTTGTTCTAGGAGACCATGCTATTAATGATAAGGGTTGAAAATGTACATCTACATTTTTTACATGGAGTTCTGTATCTTGTGCTTGCAATTCATTATATAAAGAAAATAGGATTAAAGTAGTGAAGAGATATTTTTTCATTTTGGGAAGATAATAAGTTTTTTTCTAGCCTCGTAGACTTGGGAATAAGAAAATTATTTCTTCCACCGAAAAACAGAGCCCCAAAAGAAGCCCTGCATAAATAAATAACAAAAACCACCCTAAACTAAACTCTCAATCAACTTCTCATGGTAATCTTCCACCACATCATAACAGTAGGTTACGGGGAAGCCTTTAGGGTTTTCATCGCAGAGTAGGTACTGTTTGAAGGCTTTTCTTTCGGTGTCTTTTACGGTGTCGTCTGGGTGGAGTTCTAGCCTTGCGTTTAATTCTTCGGAGATAATGTCTTCTGGGCTTATGATATAGTGACTCGCCAAAACATCAAAAGGGTTAAAACCCGCAGCTCCTTGGTCTATCCACTGTGCTAGCCATGCTTCTGAGGCTTTTGTTAGCCATTTGTTGGCAGCGTCTCCTTCGGCTAGTTTTTCTAAGTCGCCTTGCTTTACCCATACTTTATTAGAAATTTCAAACGGACATAAAACTGTTTTAACACCTGACTCCAACAAGATTCTAAAGGCATCATTATCCAAATCGAAATTTAAATCTCTGGCATGGTTTCCTTTATTACCTATCGCAAAATAGTCGGTTGGTTTTCTTCTTCCTGCCACCAAAACCACTTCTTCTATTTGGTCTTTCAGCTCATGGTGTTTTAGTAACAAAATACCCACATTAGTAGCTGGTCCAATCGCCATAATGGTCATTTTGTCTTTTTTAAGAGCGGCTGCCATGGCTTCTACCGCCTCGTTTGTGGCCAAGTTGGTGAAGTCTAGTGCTTTGCCTGCCCCTTCGAACACAGGGATTTTATCATCGGCAAATTCCTTGCTCATGAATTGGCTGAGTTCTAGTGCGTTTTCTATAAGCGTGTTTCCGAAAACGGCTGAAATGCCTAAAATCTCTACCTTATTAGATTTCATGAGTTGGAGAACGGCGTAGCCGTCGTCTACGTCACAGTAGCCTTCTCTCGTATGTCTTTTCATTCCGACAGATAGGTCGGTGTCTATCCAGACTTTTTTCATTTTTTAGTGTTTTTTAATTTCAATTTTTGAAGCCCTTGTTTTCGATTGAGTCCATATCTTCTAACTAGTCTAAGTTTATTCTTCCGTTCACCTTCCGGTGGGGAGTTCATTTTTTAGCGTAAAAAACGAACCAAAAAAGCATCGCTATGTAAACTCACACATTCAAAATTCTTATGGTTTTACCCAATGTATTAGCACTTCTCCTTGAATTTTGCTTGTGCTTAGACAGTACATAGCTTTATATGGTATTTTAGGTATCTAAAGCTTACGCTTTGTGGCCAAAACTTTGTTCCGCTTTATTTTTTACCAATCTATTTTAAACTGCCCCAAAAATTGATTTCGTTTTGGACGCCGGTGCTTGGGTCGTTTATGAAATCTTGTTTGTTGGCGTACATTTTTAGGTTTCCTTTTTGCATAAAACCTATGCTGTCTCCCATTAAAACAGCCTCTTTTAGGTCGTGTGTTACAAAAATGGACGTAATGCCAAATTCTGCCGTTAGGCTTTTAAATAGGCCCTGCATCCTTTCTCTCGTTACTGTATCTAGGCTACCGAATGGCTCGTCTAGAAGCAATAAAGAAGGATTTGTGATGATGGCTCTGCCAAAAGAAACTCTTTGTCTTTGTCCGCCAGATAGCTGATTTGGCATCTTATTTTCTTGTCCATCCAGCTCTAAACTGGCCAGCATCTTCATTACCTTTTCTTGTATTTCTGCCTCCGGTTTTTTTCTAAGCCTTAGTCCAAACGCTATATTTTCAAAGGCTGTCAGATGCGGGAAAAGTAAATCCTCTTGGTAGAGATATACGATGTTTCTTTGCTCTGGTATTACCTCATTTATAATTTCATCGTTGATTCTTATTTCACCTTGGTCGGGAGCTAAAAGCCCACTGATTGTTTTAAGCATAGTGGTTTTTCCGCAGCCAGATTTACCTAATATGCTCAGGGTTTTATGAGCGTCTAGCTCAAAATTAAGCGAGCTAAAAACGGCTTCTTTATTAAAACTCTTATGTAAGTCTTTGACTTTTAAAAACATTATACTAAGCTTTTGAAAACGTATTTTTTATTGAAATAGAGCAGTAAAACTGGCGGAAATATTAGCAAACAGCAGCTCAATGCTCCATAATAGTAATTGGCTTCTTTGATGTACATGAATACTTTGATGGTGAGGGTTTGTACTTTGCCCAAACCTATCACCGAAGTTAGTCCATATTCAAACCAAGAAATAAGGAAGGTTTGAAAAAAGCATATCAAGAGTAAGCCTTTTGCCAATGGCAGTAAAACCATGACGTAAGTTTGAAAGGAATTTCCGCCTAAGGTGGTTACCAATTCTTCATAGCTTCTGATTTTTTTGTTCCAAAAGCTGCTAAAGAATATCAATGCAAACGGATAGGTAATTAGAAACTGTGCCGCCACCACACCAAAGGCATTTCCGAATAAGCCCATTTTGATAAAGAAATAACTAAAGCAAGCTGCGAAAACTACAGGAGCTAGAATATATGGGAAGTAGGTTAGGAGGGTAAGTAGCTTATTATTTGGATGATTATAAACAGCTCTGCTGCCCCAGAAACCAGATAAAGTAGACACAAAAGCTACTGAAAGCGAAATGAGCACGGACTCAAAAAAGCTTGTCAATAAGCCTATTTCTGAGCCAAGAATGGTCTTCCAGTTATTTAAACCGAAATAGCCTGGTAGTATGTTTGGGTATTGCCATTCGGAGGCAAAAGAAAGCATCACCAAATACAAAAATGGGAAGATGATAAGCACTCCCGCTATGGCCAGCAATATGGATTTTAGGCTACGTTTCATGCAAGGCTTTTTTTCTGGAAAGGAATAAGAAAATCACGCAAGCAGTAACCATCAAAGTATAAATGACAGCTATCACATAACCTTCCGACATCTTGGTGAGGTCGTATTGTCTAATTTCACGGAGTATCAAAATTGATAACATTTCAGGCGACTGGCGGCCAAGAATTATAGGCACTTCGTAGGCTCCGAGGGTGGCTATGAAGTTTAGCACTATCAAAATCCAGCTCTTTCTCAGCAATAATGGTAAGAAAACCTTCTTTGTGATTTGGGCTTTGTTTGCTCCTAAAGACTGAGCTAAAATAGCCAGTTCTTCTACGCGTTCGTTTTTGTAAATGTTCAGAAACAGCAAAAGAAAGAAGGGTAGGGCAAGGGTAATAAACGACAACACCATACCTATGGCATAAGTATCATTCACCATTTCAGGAAACTGGTTTGCCTCAGAAATGATTCCTAAATTAAAGGCTATTCTGGAGAAAAAACCACCTTTAGAAAGTAACTGAAAAGTGAAGAATCCTGTCACGATGCCCGGTACTGCCAGTGGCAAATAAATCAAAAAGGAGAACATGCCTTTTTCTAGTTCCTTTCGGAATTTAAGGGTAATCCAGAGAGCACCCGAAACAGAAAGGAAAGTAGAGACAGCAGCTATGCTAGCACTGTAAAAAAAGGAACGGAAGAAATCACCAGAGCTCAGCACCGACTTCCAGAACTTTAGCGTAAAGCCGTCATTCACCACGCCTATGATGCCAAAACTGTATAATAATGCATATAGAAAAGCAGATAGGAATGGCAGTATCACGAATACGCCAAAGAAGAGAATGCCGATATTTAAACGATTACTTTTCAATCACCTCTGTCCTGAAATCCTCAAAAAGTCTAATCATATACTGTGCTGCTGGCTCAGCCATGGCATAATCTTTAAGTTCCTCCATTGTTGGCCCGTAATCTCTTTGCATTGCTTCTTTAAATTTGGCTTGCATTTCAGGTGTTAATCGGTCAATTTCCAAAATAGTATTGGAATCCATACCATCTTTGCTGGCTTTCTTTAACTGGGCCTCTGGCGAAAGTAAGAAATTGATAACCTGCATGGCACCTGCTTTTTGCGGAGCATTATGTAAAATCCCTAAATAATTGGAGTTTTTGACTGTGCCGTTTTTCCATGGGTAACCTACGGTAGATTTTGGGTAAAGACCATTATTGACTTTGTTTTCTATGCCACCTTCGCCAAAACCATAAAGAATGTTTAATTCGCCAATGGCATAAAGTTGGTTCATTTTTGACTGCTCATTCGGGAAAGTCTCCCCATTTTTCCAAAAGTACTTTTTGTTGGTATTGATATATTCCCAAAGCTTGCTTGAAAGTTCATTGTATTTTTCTTCGTCAAAGGCTCCATCTAAACTCTTACTTCCACCGCCTAATTCTGCCATAAAACTCTTCAATAAGGTCATGCCAGTGAAGTCGTTAGAAATGGTAAAAGTACCTGGATTGGCTTTTACATAAGCGGTTAGTTCCTCTAAACTAGCAGGCGGAGCAGTGTTTAGTCGGGTGCTATCATAAAGCATGGCAAACTGACTCACCGTCCATGGTGCTTCCATGTAGCCTACGGGTTGCTGAAAATCCATTCCAATGTATGGGTCATTAAAATTTACCAATTTGGCGTTTGGTAATTGCTCTACAAAAGGTCCCCAAAGCCCTTTTACTTGTCTTAGTTGGAAAAAAGTTTCACCATTTATCCAAACCATGTCTACCTGCCCTTGGTCAATAGAAGCGTCTCGCTCGCTCATCACCAGTTGCACTATTTCAGGACCTTGACCACTACTAATTTTCAGGTCGATGTTATATCTTTCTTTTACTTCAGGAATTACAAAATTGTTAATGTAATTATTGATGGCAGTGCTTCCCTGCCACATCATAAAGTTTACCGTAGTGCCCTCTGCTTCTTTGGAGATTTGTTCCCAAGGAGCCGTTTTAAGGTATTCTTTATCTTCTTTTGGTTCTTGATTACAGTTGCTAATTATTGCTATAAAAAAGAGTCCTATTAATATGTTTAGTTTATGATTGTTCATTTAGGGGGTTCTTGTTCTTATGCAAATATGGGGTATTATTTTTTTGAGGTTAATAAAAGTTTTGAATATCAATTTTAATATTCAATTCAGCTGTTCTCTGGTTCGCTTTCCAGCGGGGAGTTCATTTTTTTAGCAAAAAAAGCGAACCGAAAAAAGCTTCACCCTGTAAACTCGCACATTCAAAATTTAGTAAAATTTGAAATTGAGAAAAGCGTATTCTGTTAAATTTTGCTTGTGCTCAAACAGTACAGGGCTTTATAAGGATTTACTGTATTTTCCTTTCAATGTCGACATGAATGATTTTTTACGGCTTTTCCCACCAGCCTTTGCTGTTTATGTTATCGCCGCCCATGCCGTCTGCTGCTGCTCGGTAGTTTGCGGCGTTCGTTGCTTGTTCTGATTCTGGGTAAAGGTACCTTACTGGATATTTGCCGTCGTTTAGGTTATCTGGGCCTGCTGTTAAAGCTGGTATGCCTGTTCTTCTAATATTAAACCATGCTTCATGACCCACATTTATTAAGCTTAACCATTTTTGCGTTAAGATTTTTGTGAGGTCTTCTGAACCATCTAAAGCAATGACATCTGCGGTTAAATAATCTGCTGGGAGCTCTACCGCGTAATAATCAAAACTGGCTGTTATACCGTTTTGATAATAGGTTTCTGCATCGCCCGAGATATATCCTTTATGTGCTGCTTCTGCTAAAGCAAATTGTAATTCGGCATACTGCATATACTGAGCATCTACACCATTTGGCACGTCTCTAAATATGGCACCGAACAGAGAAACATCATTAAGGTCTATACCTTTAGTACCAATAGTCTCACGGCTTTGACCATTTTGAAGTCCTTTGTAAGCAGGGTTGCCGCTATTCACACTTACCTGTGATGGTTTGTAAAGAGCCGCCACACGTGGGTCGTTCCATAGCGTCAAAACAGAGTCCACCGTTTGGGTCATTCTGTGTTCTTGATAAAGACCTAAACTTGCAGAGGCCATCGGGAATTGATTTGGAGCGGAGCTCAAATAAGCTACCACAGCATTATCGGCATTTGATTGCATCAATTTACCAGAGTTGGCCAAAGCCTGCATTTCTGAATAATCAGAAAGCCTATTGCTTGCTCTCAATAAATAACGGAAACGAAGCGAATTAGCAAAACGTACCCATTTCTGTAAATCACCATTAAACATGATGTCGCCCTGAATCTTATCTCCAGTGGACTCTAAAGTAGCTGCTGAAGCTTTTAATACGGCCAAAATACCCGTTTGAGGGTTCATATATATATCTTCTTGACTATCATAAACTGGCGTATAATTTCCATCCAACGCAGCCACGGCATCTGTATAGGGTACATCACCCCACATATCTGTCAGCTGAGAGAATAGGTAACTTTTCATAATGTTTCCCACGGCCATGTAAGCCTGATTGTCGCCAGCCAGTTCTTGCATTGACCTAATGTCAGAAAGTAATTTATAAGTGCTATTCCAGTAACCACTGTTAGAGCCCATTTCATAACGGTCTATTCTTTCAAATTCCACACTAGCCGCAAAGTGCGTCAGGTAGTTTGACAGCCTAAAGCCTTGTTCGTAGGCATTAGCATCTGATGAAATAGAAAGCACATTTGTCAGTAAAAACTGTGAACCTACGTTTTGAGGCGAATTTGGATTTTGATTTAATTCCTCAAAACCGTCTGTGCAACTCACCGAAGTGATAGCCAGAGCAAATATTGTTATCAGTATATTTTTCATATTCTTAATGTCTTAAAATTGAGTTTTTAAACTTAAACCAAAGCTTCGGGTAGATGGGTAAGAGAAATCTTCCACGCCAGCTATAATGCTAGTTTCTTGCAGTGCATTAAGCTCTGGGTCAAAGTGCGGGTTCTCCGTAAATAGGAATAGATTGCTGCCCACTAAACCAATTTTCAGGTTTTGTAAACCAATGGCCTTAACGGCTCTTTCTGGTAAGTTCATGTATAAACCTACTTGCCTTACTTTAACATAGGAAGCATCATAAAGGGCACTAGCCTCGTTTCCTCGGTCAAAGAAATTATTATAGAACTGACTTGCAGGTACGTTGGTAGTATTGGTGACATAATTTGGAGCATCTGCCGTGCCAATGTTCATTACACCATCACCCACTACGCCAGTTTCTCTTCCTACTAAAGTCTCCGCTAGTACGCCAGAGGTACTTCCTAGAGCCTTGGTTCGAGATACTATTGTACCGCCTTGACGCCAGTCTACCAATACTCTTAGCTCCAAACATTTGTATTTGAAACTATTATTAAAGCCCATGGCAAAGTCTGGGTTATAGTTACCTAATACTCTAAGATTTCCATCTTGTACAGGAAGGCCGTTTGCTCCAAAAAGTGTTTTTCCATCAATCTCTACAAATCCAGTTCCATACATATCACCAACTCTACCGCCTTCTTTAGCTATATAGAACACCGTGTTTGACCCACCTGAGCCACCAAAAACATTGGCGACACCAGTTACAAACTGGTCAACACCGTCTGGGAGTCTGGTTACTTTACTTCTATAGGTAGAGTAGTTTACCGACGAATTCCATGTGAAAGCTCCTCTTTTTAAGATTTCGGCACTAAGCATTCCTTCAAAACCTCTAGTTCTAACTTCGCCGCCATTGACGTTGAAGTTGGCAAAGCCTGAAGAATTAGAAATTGGCCTAGAAATGATTTGATTGACACTTACGTTTTGATAAGCCGCCACATCTAGTTGGATTTTGTTTTTAAACAACCATAGTTCTACCCCTACTTCAGATGCATTTAAACGCTCTGGTTTCAGGTTGGCATTTTTCAAAACGTTTTCGTTTGTTACCCTAAAATCCGACCCATAATTCTGGTTAAAAAGGTAGGTTTGAGCGTTTTGATAAGGGTCTGTGTCATTTCCTACACTTGCTGAGCTGAATCTTAAATTAAGTAAAGAGATATACTCGGGCATGGTAAACATGTTAGAAATAACATAGCTTAAACCTGCAGAATAGTAGCCAAAAGAGTTATTATCAGCTGGCAAAGTACTTGACCAGTCGTTCCTATAGGTCAAATCTAAATAGAGCGAGTTTTTATAAGCCAAGTTACCTGTGGCGTACAAACTGTTAATTCTCTTTTCAAAATTTAAGCTTTCTCCTTTAAGTGGCGTTCTAGAGTTGGTCAATGTATATATACCAGGAATGGCCAACTGTGAAGCCTCAGAATATTGATAGCTAATATCTTGGTCAAATCTGTTAGCACCTCCAGAAAGTGTGTACTTGAAATTCTCGTTTATTCTGTCTTTGTATGACAGCAGGATATCTGTGTTTAACTCCTTAAACGTCACAAAATCCTCTCTGTAAGTTCCAAAAGGATTACTATTTGTACTTACGGCTCTTTTGGTCACTCGCTTGTCTGTATAAGTATCAAGCCCATTTCTTACGCTCAGGTTTAGTTTGTCTGTAATGGCGTAATTGGCCGATACATTTCCTAGCACCCTGTTTTTGTTAAAGGCGTTAGTATTTTCATACTGCGTCAAATACGGATTTGTCAACCATAAATAGTTGAAATCATAATGCTGAATGCCTTCTTGACCAGCCTGCCAATAGTTTCTTAAAGCAGCAATGTCTGTTTGTCGCCCCGTCCAGTTGAAACCGTACATCGCGTTTTCGTAACCGTATCCTAAATTTGGTCGGTTTTTACTTCGTGTATTGATGTAGTTTACATAAGAATTAATACTCAATTTTTTACCTAAGGCTTGGTCAAGGCTAATAGAAAGACCATCTCTTTTAAAATCGGTATTTGGCAGGATTCCTTTGTTTCGGAGGTTGCTGTAAGAGATACGGCTACTTCCATTTTGTCCTGAAGAGCTTATGGCAATGTTGTTTTGAGAAGTAACACCCGTTTCAAAGAAGTCTTTAACATTATTAGGCCTAGAAACCCATGGCGTGGCGGTAACATCCGTATAAGAACCATCTGGGAAGGTTCTGGAAATAACGTCTCCTGCTCTTACAGGATTTCCGTTTACATCTACAGAGGGGCTATCAAATTGTTTTACTAAAAGACCTTGGTCTAAAAGTGGCCCATAACTACTGATTCCGCCATCATTTACTCCGGCACCTATTCCGTTTTGGAAGGCGTATTGTCCATTAGAACCACCGCCATACACATTTTGATAATCTGGCACGGTTAAGAGGTTTTCCACGGTTAACGAGCTGCTTAGGCTAACGCCCAATCCTTTATTGTCGTTTCCTCTTTTGGTGGTGATAAGTATAACGCCATTGGCAGCCCGTGCTCCATAAAGTGCGGCGGAGCCAGCTCCTTTTAAGACAGAAATAGAGGCAATGTCGTCAGCACTTATGTCTGCACCACTGTTACCATAATCCACTTCTTGGAGCCTTCCGTTGTTTGATAAATTACTTGTTATTTGCTCATTGCTGATAGGGACACCATCTACTACAAAGAGCGGTTGGTTAGTGCCGCTCAATGAATTTTCTCCTCTAATCACTATTCTAGAAGAAGAACCTACCCCAGAAGAACCGTTTGTTATTTGAACACCTGCTACTTGACCAGCCAGGCTATTTACAAGGTTGGCCAAAGGTACGTCGGTTAATTCCTTTGCACTTACAGTGGTGATAGATGAAGCCAAAGATTGTCGCTCACGCTCAATTCCTAAAGCTGTTACTACAATTTCATCAAGCTGCTCAGAGCTTGCTTCTAAAGTTATATTTGCTGGAAGGTTTCCTTCAGTCACTACAAGCACTAGTTCTTGATAACCTATGGAGCTTATTTTTAAGGTAAAGTTTTGGTCTTCAGAAGAAATGGAGAAAATGCCATTTTCGTTTGAAGAGGCTACTTGGGAGGAATTGTCCACGCTCACGGTAGCAAAGGGTATTGGTTCGTTTTGCCTATTGGTCAATTTTGACGTGTAGGATGACATTTGACCATAGCTTACGGTCAAACATAGCTGCAAAACAGCTAATAGAAATATTTTCATATACTGATTAATAAATTACTAAATGATAAATTAAGGCCACGAGCCTTTTAGAATTTCAATATTATTAGCAATAGGTAGGAGGGCCTCTTAATTGAAAACCCTGAATGGTAGGTGTAGTGTAAGAAAGTTCTAATTTAAGTTGTGGTGGATAGAAGACGCTTCGAAGGCATTTTAAAATATATCGTACTAATTCTGTCAATACAGAATTACGAGTTAGTGTGTAAAGGTCTGCTTTCTGATCAAGGTCTAGTAAAGTTCCTAAAGTGGTAAAAGCCACAGAAGCCTTAATAGCATAATTTTGTAGGTCTTCAAAAAGGTTTTTATGTGTCCAAGAGAGAGCCTTAAACTGGTTGAAATCAAAAACCTTACTACTGAGTCCAATTAAATACGCTCCTCCATCCTGAGCAGGTCCTAAAACCAAATCTTGATGATTAAGCTTTTGAATGGCATCGGCTAAAATTTCCGAACTTAAATCGGGAGAGTCATTTCCAATAGAAATTACATTGTTATAACCTTTATCAAAAATGTGCTGAAAGGAGTTGGCGTATTTTTCACCAAATGAATTTCCTACTTGGTTTTTTTCATCAAACCAAAACACATCAAGACCACTTTCTTTAGCTAGCCTTTTGGTTTTATTAATAAGCTGATGATATAAGCCTATAGAAGCAGATATTTTTTCCTTACCGAAAAGTGGTTTTCTTTCGGCCTCTGCTTTCGCAGATAATGAAAAAACAAGTAAGGCAGTATTGGAAGCTTTAACTTTCAATCGGTAGTTTAAATTTATAGTCTAGGTTACATACGGGAGTAATTAAGTTTTGGACTTGTTAAGCGATTTTTAAAATAGAAAACGCCATCTCAGAAAATAAGATGGCGTTTTTTTGTGTTACAGTAGGGTTTGTTTTTTTAGTTTAAAGTAATCCTTTGGCATCCGTAACAAAGGTTCTAGTACTTTCAGTAAAAGTTCCACCAGTAGCGTCTTGGTATTTTAAATCAATGTACTGGGCTTTAAAATTACCTTTTGCATAGCTCTCCAATACATCTACACTCTCCACGTTTTTGATACCAAGGCTTTTTGAAGTCCATTCGTCATCTCTGAAATCACGGTCATCTGAATTTGCCGACCACACAATTACATCTATTAACCTATCTGCGGAGGTTTTAACGTTTATTGCCAACCCTTCTTCTGTAGTTTTGGTACTCCATGTACATGTAGGATATGCATTCTTTTGAATAGTATTACCGAAAAAGGCACCTAAGGCTTCTAAAGCTTGCTCGCCACCAGCTAGGTCATGACCAGCATTTGGCACTATATGAATATAGTTTTCACCTGGAATGCTGTCATAATAGTTTTTCATAGCGTCTATTGGCCAGTAGGGGTCATTGGTTCCAATGAAAATCATCTTAGGCATGTCTAGCTTCTTTCTGTAAGAATATGGGTCAATCATGTCTACCAAATATTTGCCAGTATCAGAAGCCATAGATTGAGGTATTTCAAGAGCTACATAGTCTTGAATTTCGATGCTGTAATCGTTCCAAGTAGAAATTTGATATTGTAAACTTGTTGGCATGTTTAATACATCAATCACCATTGGGCCTATAGCTTCCACTCTGTTATCTTGAGAGCCAGTAAGCCATGTAGTCCATCCTCTTTTTGAAAGGCCTGAGATAGTGAATTTTTCTATCTTCTTGTTTAAGTTTTGCTCTCCAAATTCCTGTACGGCATCCATACCTCTTACAGCACTTTTGACCATAGGGAAAAGAAGTGGCCACTCGTAGTTTCCGTCTTTTTTGAAATTATGAAGGGTATAAGAAATCAAGGCGTCTTCTGTGAGGTCGCCAAAGAGCGGTTGATTAGGTGTTTGTCTTAACAGAGAAACCACGGCCTTGTTTTTTAAAGCAATGTTTGCCAGTCCAGTGGCTAAATCATCTGTATTGCTTCTTAAGGTCGGTTCACTTTCTTTATTTTTACCTCCCGAAATGAACAAAAGAGAACTGGTGTAATCTACTTCTGTAGGTACAAAAACGGTTAGTTGATGTTTCCAAGTAATGCCTTGCCATACTTGCGATGTCATGATGAGTTGGTAGCCTTTGATACCTTCTAGTTCAAAACTGTCTGTAACCGACCATTGAAAAGCAGTGTCGGGTTTAGCAACATAGCTTTCTAAAGCGTTTGTAGAATTGACAACATGTTTTGGCTCTTTTCTGCATGATTGAAAAAGCAGGCAAGAAGCTAAGATTGAAAAAATAAGTGTTTTAGTCTTCATTGATAAATGATTGAAAATTGGCATATAGCCATGGTGAATAAGATGTTTTTTGAAAATACTTTTAAAACCGAATAGTCCATTTTGATGGACTGGAAGTCTTATAGGTGAATATCGGGAAATATTCGAGGTGAGAACTTTAACAAAAATAGTAATCTATTGTAAATAAATCAAAGATAAATATGAAACTTAATGATAAGTTAAAGTGCTTTAAAATAGTGTTTTATGTGCTTTTTCTTTGCTCAATCATAAGCCCAGTTATTGCTCAAAACATAGAGCATTCTCATGGAGGAAATAAGCACAGTCATGGTTACGATAATCTAGACTCTTTGATGAGTCAATTTCAAGACCATAAATTACTTTTTCCGAGTAATGTTCCTGATAGAATAATTTTAAATCTGACGGAAGACCCAACTACTTCTGTGGCAGTAAACTGGAGAACTTCTTTAAATGTTACGGAGGGTTTTATACAATATGGTAAAGCTACGCATGGTCCTGAATTCAGAAAGAATCCGAGTACTATTAAAGCAATTACGGAAAGCTTAACAGTGGCAAGGGAAGGAGAGCCCATAGTTAAAGCTAATTATCATTCCGGTATCATAAAAAACTTAGAGCCTGGCCAGAAGTACGTTTATAGAGTAGGGGCTGGTGATGCTTGGAGCGAATGGTTTCAGGTGAGTATGCCGGGCACAGATTCGCCGATTTCTTTTGTTTACTTTGGCGATGCCCAAAATGATGTGAAGTCTATGTGGTCTAGAATCATAAGAGAAGCCTACCATACTATGCCGCAGATGGATTTTTTGCTTCATGCAGGTGATTTAATCAACAGGCATGATAGAGACGTGGAATGGGGAGAGTGGTTTCATGCAGGAGGTTTTATCCATTCACAAGTTCCTAGTATTATGACTCCGGGAAACCATGAGTATAGAGATGTTAAGCTTTCACCGCAATGGCAGCCACAATTTAATTTGCCAAAAAATGGTGTGCCAGGTTTAGAGGAAACTTGTTATGAAATTAACTATCCTGAAATGAAGGTGATTTCATTAGATGCAGAGCAAATTGATGAGTCTGTGTATTATAGAAAAGCTCAGGCCGACTGGTTAGATTCGGTTTTGACCTATAATCCTAAAAAGTGGACCGTAATTACGTTTCACTATCCAATATATTCTACAAAGCCAAACCGCGACAACGTTAAGCTGAGAGATGCTTTCAAACCTATTTTTGACAAGCATAAGGTGGATTTAGTATTGCAAGGTCATGACCATGCTTATGGCAGAGGAACTGCCGATAACGTAAGCACAGGCTCTTCAGTGAAGTCAAAAGAAGCGGGAACTATGTACGTGGTGTCTGTAAGTGGACCTAAAATGTACGACATGACTTACGAAGAAAGTTGGATGCAGCGTAAAGCCGAAAACACACAGCTGTTTCAGGTAATTACAGTGGCAGAAGACTTAGTGCACTATAAGGCATTTACCGGTACCGGAGATTTATATGATTCATTCATTTTAAAGAAGAATGGAGATAAGCCAAACGTACTTATAAATCAGGTTCCAGACACCCCAGAAAGAAGACACATAAAAGAATAAACAATTATTATTCAACCATAAAAAAAGAGGGTTTATAGTCATGAAAACTTATTAATAGCCTTCTCGACTTTGTACTTTACTATGAAAATTAAATATTTAGCAAAATCAGTATTGTTCTTCTTTTTAGTTAGTCCTGTGGCCATGGCCCAGGACTATCTTCAAGAAGTTTTTTTTGCTCAAGATGCCTCTAAAGTCTTAGTAGCAGCTCATAGAGCGGCTCATAATTTTGCTCCAGAAAACTCCCTTCTTGCTGTAGAAAACGCCATAAGAGAGGGAATAGATATTATAGAAATTGACATAAAAACCTCAAAAGATGGTATTCCTATGCTTATGCATGATGGCACCATAGACCGCACTACCAACGGTACAGGGAAGCTAGAAAACTATACGTTTGAAGAGTTAAGAATGCTTCGCTTAAAGAATGTGGATGGCACACTAAGTGAACACCAAATCCCAACGTTAGCGGAGGTTTTTCAATTGACCAAAGGCCATATTCTGATTGACTTGGATTTGAAATTGAAGAACATCAAACCGGTTATTGCGGAGGTTCAAAAATCGGCCATGCAGTCGCAAGTATTCTTTTTTGATAGCGATTATGGCGTTTTAAAGAAAATTAAAAGGATAGACCCCAGTTTATACTTGATGCCTAGAACACATTCTGACAAAGAAGTTGCAAAGGCCATTCGAATTTTTGACCCAGTTATAGTACATATAGACCCTAGTTTTTATACAAAAGCTTTAGTGGATGATTTGAAAGCTAAAAACATCAAGGTTTGGATTAATGCATTTGGCGACGTTGATAAATCATTGACCAGCGGAAGTAGCAAACGTTTAATGGACTTCCTAAAAAATGGAGCTAATGTTTTGCAAACAGACCAACCAGAAAAAATGATTTCCGCCCTTAAAGCAGAGGGTTTACATCACTAGAAAACAACAGAAATTTAAAATTAAATTGCTATGAGAATTTCCTTATTGCTCGCACTTTTTTTGTCTTGCTGTTTCGCTGTTTTAGCACAGCAAGAAGACCAACCATTTAAACAGTACCTTTCTGTAAAGTATAACGTTTCAGAAGAGTTTTTGGCGGCAACGCCAAAGAAATTGGTGGTGGATTATAATGACGCTGTTTATATTTTGACCGATAAAGGTGTTTTTAAGGA
This sequence comes from uncultured Arcticibacterium sp., assembly GCF_964021845.1. NCBI lineage: Bacteria > Pseudomonadati > Bacteroidota > Cytophagia > Cytophagales > Leadbetterellaceae > Arcticibacterium > uncultured Arcticibacterium sp. The sequence continues at coordinate 788,018 of NZ_CAXHZC010000001.1, forward strand.
ATTTCCTGATAATCAGGTAGCAAAAGACAATAGCTACGCATCAATTGCTTTCAAAACTGCCCTTGATATTACTACTAGAGAAACATCTGGTGAGCTGTATTATTTATATCAAGATGGCTTTTTGTCAAACGCTTTTGCAGGGCGAATAGGAGTAAAGTTTGATAAAACAAAGGCCTATAAATTAATGGCCGTTAATGCAAAGGGTGAAGTTTTGTTACTGGCAGATAAGCATGCAACATTATATGACGGCAATGTCAAAAAGAGTGATTTTACTACGCCAGAACAGCTAACAAAGCTTTATGCTTTCAATGGTGGTTTTTACGCTCATTCCAAAACAGCTATATACAAACTAGGTGCTAAATCTTGGCAGAAGATTTATACGGGTGCAGGCATTGCTAGTTTGGCTTTTGCTGGAGCAAACATTTATGTAGGAACCGATAAGGGCTATTTGAGTATTGACCCTGCGGGCAATTCAATACAAAAACTAGAAAGTGCCTTGCCAGTGGTTAGTATCAGTAATTTGGCGATAAGCCCAGACAAAGGTTTATGGTTTGCGACAGCACAAGGAGCTTTTACAAAAGAAACAGACCGTTACAGGTATTTTGCGTCAAAAAGATGGCTGAATAGCGATAAGGTAATTGATATGGACATAGACAGCAAAGGCAATGTCTTTCTTTTGACCTCAGATGGTTTGAATCAAATCAATGCGGCTTCCATGACTTTGGCCGATAAGGCTACATTTTTTCAAGACAGAATTAGAAAACACTTTTTACGCTATGGTTTTGTGTGTGCTCCACGCCTTACCACACCTTATGATTTTAGTTCAGAGCATATTATAGACCATGATAATGACGGACTATGGACTTCTTTTTATTTAGGCAGTCAGGCTTTTAGGTATGCCACCACAAAGGAGAAAGAAGCGAAAAGGTACGCTTGGGAGTCTTTTGCACCTTTTGAAAGAATTATTGACATTAATCCAATTGAAGGTTTCCCTGCCAGAACTTTTGAGCGTGAAGGTTTTAAAGTATCTGATTTAGAAAGATGGCGAATGTCTCAAGAGGAAGGTTGGGAATGGAAAGGCACCACTAGCTCTGATGAGTACATTGCTTACCTTTTTGTGGCCGCTGTGATGGACCAGTTTGTGTCGGAATCTAAAGAAGAAAAGCAGCGTGTAGCAAACTTTATAGATGCCATTATGACACATATTATTACCAACGACCATAAATTTATAGACCATGACGGCAAGCCAACTACATGGGGGAGATGGGACCCTGAATATGTGGAAATGTATCCAAAACATGTGTATGACAGAAAGCTAAATAGTACGCACTTAATTACTGGATTACAGCTGGCTTATAAGCTTACAGGTAAGGAGATTTTCAAAACAGAGATGTATAAGATGATAGACGAGTATGGCTATCTGGAAAATATGATGGCAAGTTTGAAAGAAATGCGTGCCGACTCTATTCCTTATATGGAGTATACCATGGGCGATTCTTGGAATCACTCGGATGATGAAATGGCATTTTTGACTTACTGGCCAATGTATCATTATGCTCTCAATGATGACTTGAAAAAGAAGTATGCTTGGATTATTGACGAGCACTGGGAAGTAGAATTACCAGAAAGAAATGCTGCATGGAATTTATTGACTTATGGTACTTCTGGTAAAATAAACACAGAAGATGTTTTTTGGCATTTGCGTGAGTTTGGTTTAGACCAAATGGAATACGTCGTAAAAAACTCACACAGAAAAGACCTTAAACTATTGCCTCCAAACTTCAGAGGGCAAACCACAGAAGTACTCCTAACGCCAGGCGAAAGAAGAACGCACAGGCATAATGCAAATCCTTTTAGACTAGATGGCGGAAGCCCAGGAACGTCTATTTTAGCAGGTGATGAATACCTATTACCATATTGGATGGCAAGGTATTTAGGGATTTTGAAGTAGTTTCTGGAAATGTGAAGACATTAGTTTTGTCAGTTTGGGCGAAGGTCCTGCTTGCCGCCAGAAAACGAGAACAGTCCTTAAATGAGTTCAAAAGAGTGTTTCAAGCTATCCGCTCACAAACCCAAATATTCCGAGTGAATTTTGATTTTCCTTTTTTGTCTACTGTGCAGAAATCAGTGACTTTTAGTCCTAACTTCTTGATTTTGGATTCTATATCTAGAATAGAAACAATGATTACGCGTTCGCTTAGTTTAGCTGCTGATTCTATGATGTTTGTGATGATGCTATCATCAGCGTAGGAGTATAAATTATATGGCAGGTCAATGATTACTGCGTGGTACTGTTGGTCAAGGTCCTTAATGTCGGAGCAGTGTACTTTGGCAGTATAATTATAGTATGCTAAGTTTTCTCTGCTGTGTTTAACGGCCTTATAGTTTATATCACAGCCTTCTATCTGGAATCCAGCGAAACAGGCTTCTAACATGGCGGTGCCCACACCGCAGCAGCCGTCTAAAAGGGTATTGGTTTTTAGACCCTTGGAAGCTATGCTAACGAGCGTTTTAGCAATATCCATGTTGATGGAATTGCTAAAAGAGCATGGTTTTTTCTTGTGCTCATGCCAGCCTATTTGATGCTTTACTAAAATGCCGAAATACCAAGTATTTTTTTGACAGCATATGGCATAGGTTATGGATGGGTTTTCAAAATCTGGTTCACCTTCTATACAGTGGCCTATGTCGTTTTGCTTAATACGTCTATCGGTAAAATGTGTAGAATCACCTTCCAAAATTAAATAATCGACATTAAATCCTTCAATATGGATATCCTTGGTTTTAACCTTTTCTAAGAGTAATTCATAACTAGGGGCAGAAAGAATTATGTCCAATCTTGCTTTTATAAATGGACTGATGCTCGGGTTTATTTTGTTATCAGAAAAAAGTACCTTATCATTTGCCTCTTTCTCAAATAACTGTCTAGATTCTAACTTACTTAATTCCGTATGATGGATGTCGTATTTAAAGGAATATAGGTAGTCGTATTTAGTTTTTTCTAATGTCAATTTTTTGTTTTTTCTTGTTGGCTGGTCAAATCAGCTACTATGGTCGCTAATCTACTCAAGAAGTTTATGAAATAAGTACTTGCAAGCTAATTTGATACTATAAGGTGGTGGGTAATTATAATCCTTGGCTTTATAGCAGAATGACAATATTTAAGATATAACCAAGAGATAACACCTCATAAGTCAGGAAAGGTCTGAGAATTAAGTCGGCTTATACCTGAAAATAAAAGGTGAATGTTAAGAGTGTTGTTTTTGTAAAGGCAAGGGAAAATGGAGAGCTTCTGTGTAATCTCCTTCATGATGTATTAGGAGATGGTTTCAGTTTAGTAAAAAAAGGCCTTGTGCCTTTCGGCATCGTTCCCGACAACGATTGCGTTAATTAATCTACTTTTTTATTATTAAAATACAATCTTCAGGGTTAAAATTGTATCAGCGTAGATGCAGCATGCTCTACCTTTTTACCTAATTTCTTACATATACAGTTTAAGGTTTATGGCGAAGGTACTTGTTAGTCATCCAGAGTAATGGGTGCCTTCGTTTTGTTTTAATCATTTTATTAAGTCGTTCTCAATACAAATCCACGCAATCTTTTATTAATTTTTACTTGTACATCATGTTTAGACGTAACCCAATTCTCTTTTTTCTTTTAGCCACTGTTCTATTTACTGCATGCCAAACTGAATCAGAAGAGAGTCAAGAAAAAAATGAAATTTCAAATGAGCTTAAATGGTCAGAAAGAATGGCTCTATCTATTTTAAATAGAAATCCAGACCCAAGAACTTTAGTAAGCAAGCAAAAAACAAAATGGAATTATAAGACAGGTTTAGTTATGAGCTCTTTAGAGCGTCTTCACAAAGAAACTAATAAGGAAATATACTTTGATTACATGCGTGATTTTGCTGATAAGCTTATTAACGAGAATGGAATAATCTTGGAATACGATTTAGGCAGTTATAATATTGATAATATTAATGCCGGGAAGTACTTGTTCTACATGAACGATAAATCAGAAGACAAGCGTTATCGTGATGCCTTAGATACTCTAAGAAGCCAACTAGAAACACATCCTCGTACTAATGCAGGTGGTTTTTGGCATAAAAAAATATACCCTTATCAGATGTGGCTAGATGGGCTTTACATGGGAGCACCTTTTTATGCCAAGTATAATGTAATGTATGAGCATGGCGACAAACTAGATGATGTGATTCACCAATTTGATGAAATACAAAAGAACCTTAAAGACGAAAAAACGGGGCTTTTTTATCATGGTTGGGATGAAAGCAGACAAATGGATTGGGCTGATAAAGAGACAGGACGCTCTCCTGAATTTTGGTTAAGGTCGCTTGGGTGGTATGCGATGGCCTTGGTAGATGTTATTGATATTCTGCCAGAAGATTACCCGAAAAGAGATAGTCTAATTTCTTATCTAGATGATTTTTCAGCTAGCCTTTTAAATTTTCAAGATAAAGAAACCGGACTCTGGTATCAAGTGCCGACTGAACCTGAAAAAGCTGGGAATTATTTAGAAAGCTCCGGTTCAGCTATGATTACTTATGCTTTTGCGAGAGCGGCTCATCAAGGTTATATAGATGAATCTTTTTTAACGGCAGCAGAAAAGGCTTATGATGGAATTATTCATAACTTAATAGAGGTAGAAGAAGACGGTACGGTTAATATTAAGCAGGTGTGTCAAAGTGCAGGTTTAGGTGGAGACCCTTATAGAAATGGTACTTATGATTACTATATTAGTGAGCCCATGTTAGTAAATGATATTCATGCATTGGGTCCTTTTATTTTGGCTTCGTTAGAATTGGATAAGTAAAAAATTATAGCATGAGCTCTATCTTTATTATTTTGATAGCCACTGCGGTGGTACTTTTTTGTATCATTCGTTTAAAACTTCATGCTGCTATTTCTCTATTAATTGCGGCTCTTCTAACAGCTTTACTTACCACGCCTGAAATGATAATGGCGTTCGGAGAGCAAAAAGGAATGTCTTCGGCAGAAATCACTTCGCTTACACACTTGACCGTGGGTAAGCGGCTCGCTATAGCTTTCGGAAACACCAGTGCTAAAATTGGAATTCTAATTGCTTTAGCGTCTATTATAGGTACTTCGCTCATGCGAAGCGGTGCTGCCGATCGCATTATAAGAGGTTTGTTAAACCTATTTGGAAAAAAGAACACCTCCCTAGCTTTACTTTCAGGTAGTTTTACATTGGCTATTCCTGTGTTTTTTGATACTGTGTTTTACTTGATGATACCACTCGTCAAAACATTGACCATTCGCGAACCACGCAAATTCAGTCTTTACTTAATGACCATTATTGCTGGTGGAGTTATGGCACATTCGCTTATTCCACCTACTCCAGGACCGCTATTTGTAGCAGAAGAAATGGGAATTGACCTAGGAGCTATGATAATAGGAGGTCTGGTAATTGGTTCTATAACTGTTCTGGCGGGTTATTTATATGCCCTCTGGGCCAATAAACGATGGGATTTACCAATGAGAGACACGGCAGATATTAGTGTGAAGGAGTTAGAGAAGTTTTCATTAAAGTCAACATCAGAACTTCCATCCTTATCATGGTCGCTGCTGCCTATTATTCTTCCTTTGTTTTTAATTACAGGCAATACCTTTTCATCCGTTTGGTTAGCAAAGGATAGCCTTGCTAAAGGCGTTTTTGAGACCATTGGCGATGCTAATATTGCCTTATTTATTGCCGCTATTTTGTCCTTATGGATTTTATGGAAACATCTTATTGACCAAAGCTTATTTAAGAAATATATAACTGAGGCTTTAACTAGTGCCGGAATGATTATTCTGATAACATCGGCAGGAGGAGCCTTCGGTCAAATGTTACAACAAACCGGAATAGGCTCTCAAATAGGAGCAATGGCATCAAATTATCAAGTGGCATTATTGCCAATGGCTTTTGTTATTACAGCTCTGGTTAGGTCTGCACAGGGTTCTGCTACGGTGGCCATGATTACCGCTATGGGTGTAATGAGTGGCGTGGTAAATGCAGAATTAACCTTTCATCCTGTATATTTAGCTTTAGCTATAGGCTGTGGTTCTAAGATATTTGCTTGGATGAACGATAGTGCTTTTTGGATAATCACTGAAATGAGTGGGATGGAAGTAAAAGAGACACTGAGGCATTTTTCTGCTTTACTTATGGTCATGGCTTTAGCAGGTTTAGTGTCTATTATGATTTTGTCAACCCTATTTCCTTTTGCATAAATGAAGGCTGAAATACTCGTAATTAAATTATCTGATTTGGATAATGTGGCTGTGGTGCCACATGCCAAGGGCTTGCAGAAAGGAACTGCATTAGAAAACGGGCTGATAGTACAAGAATATATCCCAATGGGGCATAAAGTAGCCATAGAAGATATATTAAAGGGAGAGAGTATTACCAGATACGGTCAAAAAATAGCAATCGCCATAGAAGATATAAAAGCAGGAAACTGGGTGAATGAGCATAAAATATCGCTTCCTGTTCCGCCAGATTTAGATAGTATTTTATATAAAAAACCTACGGTTCAAAAAACGACACCTTTAGAAGGATACACTTTTGATGGATATAAAAATGCTGACGGAAGTGTAGGTACTAAAAATTTACTTGCTATATCAAACAGCGTTCAGTGTGTAGCGGGTTTAACAGAATTTGTAGTAAAAAAAATAAAGAAAGAGTTCCTTCCAAAATACCCAAATGTAGACGGGGTGGTAGGACTAAATCATTCCTATGGATGTGGGGTGGCCATTAACGCTCCAGGGGCTATTGTGCCTATAAGGACATTGAAAAATATAGCATTAAATCCAAATTTTGGTGGTCACGCTTTGGTTATTGGGCTGGGCTGTGAAAAATTAAGACCTGAAAGTATTGTTAATAATGCTAGTGACGATACATCTGTCTTCTACATGCAAAGTGAGTCCAACGAAGGCTTCATGGCGATAGTGGATGATGTTATGAATTTGGCTGAAAAGCATTTAAAAGTCTTAAATAAAAGGAAAAGAGTAACCTGCCCAGCTTCTGATTTAGTGGTGGGCATGCAGTGTGGTGGTAGTGATGCATTTTCTGGAATTACGGCTAATCCAGCCGCAGGTTTTGCAGCGGACCTCATTGTAAGTGCTGGTGGTAGTGTGATGTTTTCCGAGGTAACAGAAGTGCGAGACGCCATACATTTACTAATACCAAGAGCTGTGGATGAAATGGTAGCTGAAGCCTTAAAAAGAGAAATGCTGTGGTATGATGATTATTTAAAATTGGGCGAAGCAGACAGAAGTGCCAACACATCGCCAGGGAATAAACGAGGCGGTCTGAGTACCATAGTGGAGAAAGCATTGGGTTCTATTGCGAAGTCCGGTACCTCGCCCATTGTTGACGTTTTAGGACCCGGTGAAAAAATAAGGAAGAAAGGATTGAACTTTGCAGCTACGCCAGCAGGTGATTTTGTTTGTGGAACACTACAGCTAGCTTCAGGCATGAATATGCACGTATTTATGACTGGTAGAGGAACGCCCTATGGACTTGCAGAAGTTCCTGTAATTAAGGTTAGTACCAATTCTGTTTTAAGTAAAAGGTGGTTTGACCTAATAGATTTGGATACAGGACAAATAGCTTCAGGAACTAAATCTATTGAAGAAATGGGCTGGGAGCTTTTTAAAATGATTTTGGATGTGGCCAGCGGTAAAATGCAGGTGGCAGCTGATAAACTAGAATTACATAATGACTTGGTACTTTTCAATCCAGGTCCGTTAACATAAAAAAGTAATGAACTTACAGAAAATTATTGATGCCTTAGGCAATGGCCTTTTATCTTTTCCTATTACAGACATGGACTCGGCAGGGAATTTTGACCAGAAGTCTTATGAAAACAGGTTAGAATGGTTTAGTTCAAAAGAGATTTCATCTGTTTTTGTAGCAGGCGGAACGGGCGAGTTTTTCTCTTTGTCAAAAGAAGAATATGGTCAAATAATTCATAGTGCTGCAAAGATAGTAGGGGAACGTTTACCTGTAATTTCGAGTGTAGGTAGAAGCATTCCTGAGTCTATAGAATTTGCTAAAATGGCAGAAGAAGCAGGCATTCACGCCCTTTTATTAATGCCACCATATTTAACAGGATGCCCTAAAGATGGTTTGGTAAAGTATGCGGAAACGATTATGAATAGTACATCATTACCAGTAATTTACTATAACAGAGGGAATGGTATTTTATCAGCACCAGAAATAAAAGAGCTGGCGGATAAGTGTGAGAATTTTGTTGGCCTAAAAGACGGCACCGGAAATATGCAGGAGCTGAATGAAATCATTAAAACAGTAGGAGATAGGCTGGTTTATATTGGTGGTGTGCCCACTGCGGAGATTATCTCAGAAGCTTATTTAGCTATTGGTGTCAATACTTATTCTTCGGCGGTTTTTAATTTTGTACCAGATATGGCTATTTGCTTTTATAAAGCTCTGCGTGCAGGAGAAAAAGAAATTGTGACGCAAATTATCAAAGAGTTCTTTATTCCATTTGTGAATCTTAGAAGTAAGAAGTCTGGTTATGCGGTTAGCCTTATTAAAGAAGGGGCTATACTGATAGACCAGAGTGCGGGTGATGTAAGAGCTCCTTTAGTAATGCCCAATGCGGAAGAATCTAAAATTCTAGAAGGCTTAATTAGCAAGGCAAATGAACTAGCTAAAAGGTAAAACACTCGCCAGAGTGTGAGGAATCTTATTTCTTTCTTTTAAAGGTTTTGATAATGCTTTGAATCTCTTTAAAGGTTTCTTTGCTACTGGCTAAATAATTAGCCACAAAAATGTAGTACGTGTTGTCTGAGTCAAACAGAATAACCTGATACATTTCGTCAGTGGCGTTATCGCTAGTTTGGGCAAAAAGTTCGAAACCCTTGAGTTCGTCAATTTTAATATCGTTTATTCCTCTGTTCTCAATAATATTATAGTTTTCAGGGTATTCTTTTAGCCTTGAGATGCAAAACGATTTTTTATCTTGGATTGCCATTTTAGCAAAAGACTTGTCAACAATTAGTGTCGCCTTGTCAGGGCTTTCAGTTGGAGTTTTTAGGTCTCTATTGAAAAGTATCGCATTTCCCATTACAGAGTGAAGCTTTAATGTGCTTACACCCTCATCTATGGTGTAGTTTAAGGCTTCTCTTGGGTTGATTTCCAAGTTTGTATCTATAACAGTGGTCAGTATACTTTCTTTAATTTTCTCTCCTAAAACCGTATTGTCTTGAAGGTAAACACCATTTATAAAGGTGGTTTGTGTTTCATTTCCATAGATTAAAAGTAGCTTCGAAAATATCATTCCATTGGCAGCTTGGTCTAGCTTAATTAGTAAGCCATCGAACTTATTAACTTTGATGCTTTTCTTGCTTTTCAACTCCATTCCTCTTGCTTTTAGTCCTTCAGAGTCGAAGCCCTTTGTGATTTCGGCGTAAGGTCCAGGGATTTCAATTGCCATAATCATAGAGGTTTGGTCCAAAGGTTTTGCAAAGCCTTTGAAATTACTGGAGGATTCAAATTCGGTTGGAGGAATCATGAATATGTTAGTCCCTTCTATTTGGACATGGTTCTCGGATTTCTCTGTTGGTAATACCTGTCCAAAACTGATAAAAGAAATGAAAAGTAGAAAAGCTGTGTACCTAACTTTGTATATCATATTTTCCCAAATAGCAATAATTTCGATTTGCTCAAAAATATTAAAATAGTTCTAGAAAGCAACAGTTTAAATGGTCTATTCGGTCGCACTAAGTGTCTTAAAAAGGACTATTGCCTCAACTTAGTTTAGATATATATGAAAATTAGTAAGCTAGTTAATTTCTATATTAGATGATTATTTGCCGATAAGATAAATTTGTATTGGAAATTATAACCGCTCGTCATATTAAAGATTTTGGTGGAGTTTTCTCCATACTTGATTCATGAATTAGCTGTAACTAATAACAGAGCAAGAAAAGACCTGCAATTATTATCACTAGTAATCATCTGCTACTATAAGGAGCAACTAGGTTTGTATAAAAAGGGCAATAGGGAGACACCCTCAATATGGAAAGGCTACACTCTTTTTAGGTGTAATCTCTATTAGCTATTCTTTGGAAACGAAATTACAAATGTCGTTTTAGGTCAAAACCATTAATGCCTGCGAGCGAAGTAACCAAAGTCACATTAAATTAATCAAATCGGAATTACCTTTATAAAAACAAAAAGAAAAGTATGAAGAACTTAGTAGGAATAGACAAGGACAAGGCAGAAAAATTGAGCAATAAGCTAAATGATTTATTAGCTAATTATCAGTTGTTTTATCAAAACTTAAGAGGACTACACTGGAACATAAAAGGTAGAGAGTTTTTTGAATTACACTTGAAATTCGAAGAGTTGTATAACGATGCCATTCTTAAAGTGGATGAAATAGCCGAACGTATATTAACTTTAGAAGCGGAGCCTTTACATACATTTTCTGATTACCTGGAAACAGCAGAAATTAAAGAAGAAAAAAGTGTTACTGTAGGTAAGCAAGGTATTGAAATTGTGGTTAAAAACTTCTCTACTTTGATACAAAAAGAGCGTGTAATTCTTTCTTTAGCAGCGGATGCTGAAGATGAAGGTACCGTAAGCTTGATGAGTGATTATATTTCTCAAACAGAGAAAACCTTATGGATGCTAAATTCTTATTTGAGATAATTTCAGTGAATTTAAAGAAATTGGTTTGAGGATTTCATACTTATTGGAGAGTGGTAAACCCTAAATAATCTTTGATTTTTTTGCTTGAAATTTGAGGGTAGATGGATTGGTGGATTTTGAAGTATTTTACCTAGGCTCATCTTCTATCAAAATTCCATCTAGCATGTGACCTAAAATAGGTCTGCACTTTTCGTCGCAAGCCGGGTAAAATTCGCCATGCTTCCATTGGTCTGATTTAGGTGATTGTCCCCACCAAAACTCTGCCATGGCTATGGGTTTCATTTGATTTTGAAAAGCATATTGGAGTAATTTTGGCGTAGCACATTCTCCTGCACCAGCTGGCGGATTGCTGTTTAAATTATGGCTGAATATTTCTCTTATGTTTTTCTGTACGCCATGAGTATTTAGAAAGTTATAATGGTCGAAAAGCGTATTTTGAAGGCTTTGAGAATGACTTTTCCTTATTTCTTTAAGCTTGTCAATTTCCTCTTCTCTGGCTATACCCTTTAGTGACTTGATTTTTTCACCCATCTGGGTCAATTCCGCCATGCCTATGTTTAAAAAACTACCTTCCTCTAAGGCGTCAAACACAGGTGGAACAAATCGCGTGTGGATATTTCCTCCTGCTAGCTTACCAGAGAAAGCCGCTAAATAGCCTAATTCGCCATTGATATTTTTGACGACCATCACACCAAACATTTTTCCAATGATTGGCCCTTTCATTTCAGGGTCTAAACCAAAGTTGTGAATCCAATCCTTTTGTGTAGCTAAATAGTTTTGAAGTTCCTCAACTGCTAATTGACAAACAGGGTGTACGTCATAATCGAACGGGTAGGTAAAGCGTTCTGGCAACTCACTTATATTATGAGGAGTATTTAATAGGTTAAAGTGTTTTTCTTTTTTCAATTATATCTAAAATCCATTTTTTTTGCTACCAACTAAACCTAATATTCCAATGGGCAAAAGTAAAATCCATTGTTCTGTGAATACGTTTTGAAAGAAACTAGAAATAATAAAAGAAAACGAAAAAAGAATATAAAGGTAGCTTATGAATGAGATTAACTTTGGGTTGAAGCGTCGTATCTTATTTTTCGCATATAAGAAATATAATAGGGTTGTTGCAAAAAGTACAATGGTTACCATATGCCAAACGCTCAACAATTGAGTTTTAACACTTTTACTTAATCCACTTTCCAGCATCGGATTTACCAAATCTAATTGTCCACCTATTAAATGTAAAATGGCTGTTAAAGCGTTTAAAGTGCCTGCTACCAATAAATAGTAATTATATTTTTTCAAGTCTTCATCTCTTTTGAGTTTTAAAGATAATGGGGAAGAACAGGAGATAAAAGAGAAATGAATAACTTGATAATTACTTTATAGTGATAGTCCCATTTCTGTATAAGTCCAAAGCCTGGTTTAGCAGCATTTCTATGACTTCTATAGGTAAATCGTCCGAAGGATTAACCGAGAATGTTTTCATTCTGGCTCGTTTTCCTATTTCTAAATTGGGGTGCTCTAAAAGTTTTCCTTCTACAAAGAGAATATACGGATGGTCAGTCTTTTTATCTGTCCACAGATAGCAAAACATCTTTTTTTTGTAACAGAAGCATGGCATGCCGTATTTGGTAGTTTCGCTTACTAGTTTATCTTGAGCTAAAATAATATCTCGCAAAGTTAGCAAGCAACTTTTTATAGGTTCTTCCTTAGAGAGATAATACTGGTCGTTCATGTTATAGAGTTGATGCCATAAATTGGCACATTCAGAAATCTACATTTAATTTTTACGTTCTCTTCTTCTTTGATGGAGTTCTCTCAGTAGCATTTGATTAAACTCTCTTTCTGCTAGAACCAAGTCGGAATATTGTTTAGCTGAAATAGACTTAAGAAACTCAGGACGATACTTTTTAGCTAATTCAACCTCTTTTGCTTTCAATGCAAATATCTCATCTTGCCTTGCCAGTTCTTCAGCTTCTGTTAGTTCTTGTCCAGCATTTGACCTCATTTTGTTTCTTAAAGTCCTACTTAAAGTTCGTTTTTCGTTATCGAACTTGTAATACGTAGGCCAAAAAGTTTTGGCTTGTTCTGATGTCAACTCAAGTTTCTCAGTTATCAAACCCACTTTCATTGCTTTGATTTTGTCCATGGTTTCTTGAGACCTTTGGGCAAAACTCATAACAGAGATAAGAAGGAAAAATGAGCTAAGTATAAGTTTGGTTTTCATAGTTTATATCTCGTCTGTAAATTGAAAGTCAATTAATTGTAAAAGCTCCTCTTCCGATAATTCGTCAGTCTCGCTGGTGCTTGACTCTCCAAAAGAAGCATCATCAAAAGCGTTTTCTAAAGTGTTAAAATCCTCTAAACCAATGTTTTCTTCTTCTAAATAGGAGTAAATGGCTTCTGTATTAAGTTCAGCCAATGTTAGTTCTTCAGCAGTAGTACTAGCCTGCTGATTATTATAAATATTAAAGCCTAAAAAGCCAACAATTATTAGTGTAGCGGCCACTCTAATAATATTCCCATAATTTTTCCAAATGACTTTGAATGGGTTTTCTGGCTCAATTTTTTCATTTATTGTCTTCTCATAAACCTGTTCATCAAGTTTTTCAAAGTAGCCTTGAGGGACTAAGAATGGATGATTTATGTTTTCTTCCAATATGAAATTGCTACTCGTAGCACTAAGCACTCTTTCTTCTAGGCTTTCAAGGTATCCTTCAGGTGCAGTATATGGATGAGCAATGTCAGCTTCTAAATGAAAACGGTTGTTTGACGTCGCTGCCAAAATATTGCTATCAAAAGCTTCGAAATAGCCTTCTGGGGCAACAAACGGATGCTTCACGTCCAAAGGCAAGTGAAATGCTCCACCTAGAGCCTTTGACAAAATGCTTTCTTCCAAAGATTTAAAGTAATCTTTGGAGGCTTCAGTATTGTTTACACTATTTTGGTTTTTCTCTTTCACGTTTATTAGATGTCAATTAGACACAAAGGTTTAACGCTTGCCTAAAATATCTTCAATTTTCTTTTTAGCTGAGTGATAGTTCGCTTTTAATCCACCTACACTTGTTTCTGTTACTTCTGAAATTTCTTCATAAGTCATGTGTTCAAAATACTTCAAATTGAACACAATCCTTTGTTTTTCAGGTAATTGGAGTACAGCTTTTTGAAGAGCTATTTCAATGTCGTCACCAGTAATATGAAAAGTAGAACTGCCTGACTCAAACAAATTCATCAACTCTGGGTTTTCATCCATGGACATATTCCTAGCATCTTTTCTTCTTCTTAGGAAGGTTAGAGCTTCATTCGTGCCAATTCTGTAAAGCCAAGTATATAGACTAGCATCACCTCGAAACTTCTTAAGATTTTTCCAGATTTTGATAAAAGCCTCTTGTAAGACATCATCCGTATCATCATGGTCAATCACAATTTTCCTAATAAGAAAATAAAGACGTTCCTTATATTCTTTTAGAATAAGCTGAAAAGCTTCTGGATGCGAACTCTCATCAAGGAGAAGTTCTTTTATTGTTTCTTCTGTTGTCATAAAAAAAGGGTTTCCCGATTAATGAATCAGGAAACCCTTAAAATTAGGAATAAATTTTTAGTTTTTTCTTCCGATAACTTTTTGAGCTTTCTCAATGATGTTTTCAGCGGATAAACCATACTTGGCCATCAATTGCTCCGGCTTGCCAGACTCACCGAAAGAATCATTAACTGCAATGTACTCTTGAGGAGCTACAAAGTTTTGTGATAATACTTGAGCTACTGCATCTCCAAGACCGCCATTTGCTTGGTGCTCTTCGCAAGTCACCACACATTTAGTTTTTCTTACAGATTTAAGAATAGCTTCTGTATCTAAAGGCTTAATAGTATGAATATTGATAATTTCAGCACTAATACCTTTTTCTGCCAATGCTTCACCTGCTTGTATAGCTTCCCAAACTAAATGCCCCGTAGCAAAAATACTTACGTCTGTTCCTTCATTTACCATCCATGCTTTACCAATCTCAAATTTTTGATTTGGGTCAGTAAAAATCGGCACTTTCGGACGGCCAAAGCGTAAATAAGCTGGACCTACGTGGTCAGCCAAAGCGATTGTGGCAGCTTTCGTTTGGTTATAATCACAAGGATTAATCACCGTCATATTAGGCATGGCTCTCATCATAGCGATGTCTTCAAGAATTTGATGCGTAGCACCATCTTCTCCTAAAGTAAGACCTGCGTGAGAAACTGCAATTTTAACGTTTTTATCAGAATACGCTATTGACTGTCTGATTTGGTCATAAACTCTACCAGAACCAAAGTTGGCAAAAGTAGTAGGGTAAGGGATAAACCCACCTATTGTTAAACCAGCAGCTATTCCCATCATATTTGCCTCGGCAATACCTGTTTGGAAAAAACGCTCTGGATTTTCTTTTATGAATGTGGCTGTTTTCAAAGAACCAACTAAGTCTGCACATAAAGTGACTACTTTAGGGTTAGTTCTTCCAAGCTCGGTCATGCCATCTCCAAAACCCGAACGTGTATCTTGTTTTTCTGTGAATGTGTATTTCTTCATGATATGTTCTGGTTTTTAATAATCTCCAATAGTTTCAGGTAATTGAGCTAGGGCTGCGGCTAGCTGCTCGTCGTTAGGAGCTATTCCGTGCCATTTGTGACTACCCATCATAAAGTCTACGCCTGCACCCATTTCGGTGTTCATCAAAATCATGATTGGCTGTCCCTTACCAGAAATTCTTTTGGCTTTACGTAATCCTTTAACTACTTGTTCCATATCATTTCCGTCAGCAATTTCCATTACTCTCCATCCAAAAGCTTTGTATTTAGCTTTCAAATCACGGTTAGCCATTACTTCTTCTGTAGAACCGTCTATCTGCTGACCGTTAAGGTCAATGATAGCAATAAGGTTATCTACGTTATGGTGTGGTGCAAACTGTGCTGCTTCCCATACCTGACCTTCTTGCTGCTCACCGTCGCCCATTAATACGAAAACATTTCTGTCGTCGCCATTTAATTTCTTGGCAAGAGCAGTACCAATAGCTACAGACATTCCTTGTCCTAAAGAACCAGAGGCTACTCTGATACCAGGAAGCCCTTCGTGTGTAGTAGGATGACCTTGAAGTCTAGTGTCTAATTTTCTGAATGTTGCCATTTCTGCAGCATCAAAATAACCTCTTCTAGAAAGTACAGAGTAAAAAAGTGGTGAAATGTGACCGTTAGAAAGGAAGAATAAATCTTCGCCCACACCGTCCATTTTAAAGGATAGAAAGCCACCTTTACCTTTTCTATTATTGATTTTCATTTGTTGGAAGTATAATGCTACCAACAAATCTGTACAGCCTAGTGAACCGCCTGGGTGACCAGAAGCACAGCCATGTACCATACGTACAATGTCTCTTCTAACCTGTGAGGCTACGTCCTGAAGTTCTTTGATTTGCATTTAAAAAGTATTGTTTGAATTGAAAAACTGCACAAAAATAGAGAATTATGCCACAAAAGAAAGATAAATGTAATAAATGTCTATTTGACACTTATTAGCCAAGTATTTGACTTGAGTGGTCTTTAGACTTCACATCCGAAATAATGTTCTCAATATTGCCATCTTCACCAATGATAAATGTGGTTCTTACTGTTCCCATATAGGTTTTTCCAAAAGTCTTTTTTTCTTGCCAAACACCATATAATTCAGTGATTGCGTGCTCAGTGTCTAATAAAAGATCAAAGGGAAGGTCAAATTTCTTTATAAAGTTCTGATGAGCTTTATGACCACTGGTGCTAATTCCAAATACTTTTATCCCTTTATCTAAGAAAGATTGATAGTTGTCTCTAATGTTACAAGATTGGACAGTGCAGGTGGGTGTATTGTCTTTTGGGTAGAAATAAATGACCACTTTTTGACCTTTGTAATCAGAAAGCTTTACTGTTTTGCTGTTTTGGTCAATAGTTTTAAAGTCAGGAGCTGAATCGCCAATTTTTAATGTCATTATATTGTCGTTTTATATATTTTCTCGTTGTCACAATTGTCTGTTACTTTTAAAACTACTTCACCTTTAAATGGTTCATTATTTAGCTTTTCAGACCAAAGTAAGCCATTCTTGTATTCGTATTCTAAAAGTACCCATTTCCCATCCACGTGGCATTCAAAGGATTTGATACCTGATAAACCATCACGAATAGTAAAAGATAGCTTAGATGCATTCAAAGTTCTCGGTATGATACTTGGGGCGGTTTGGTCCTTTAATATACCATAAGTTCCAAGCTCTTTAGGATGAAAAGTAATGGTGCCATTATTCCAGTTTCCTCCCACATATCTACTTCTTCTACCTCCTATAAGATAAACCTTGTTTTTAGCTTCTTCTTTGTCGGGCCTTTTCCATTTTACATCAAACCTGCCTCTCAAAGGGTGCACATCCTTATCTAATCTCAATTCAGAATTGGCATCTTCTAAATTTAAATAAATAGGGTGGTAGAGTACCTTCTTAAAATCAATTTCAAACGAACTACTAAACACCGTATTAAATCGTTTTGAAACTTCTTCACGTACTGGCGAAGGAACTACTTCCTGCCCATCCATAAAGCTAGAGAAATAGTTTTCTTTCAAGTTAATAACAAAAACCTGTTCGGTAGCATTTTCATAACTTGGCTCAATTTCCTTTGAAAAATTCCCATCAACCAGGTAAAAGCTATTGTCCGTTTTCTTTCTAATAATCTTCATAAAAGGCCCTCTTATATCCACCTTTCTGGTTTCCCCTCCTCTAAGCTCAGAATTAATACTCTTATCTTGATTGACATTGCTGTTAAGTGAGAATTGGACAAAACTAGTATTTTCAAAAGTGTCTTTAAGCTTTATCTCAATCCTATGCTTTTTGCTATCTCTTAAGTCTATAAGTCCATTTTTGGCATTATAGGTGTAGAAATCCATCTCATTTCCTTCTTCATAATAGCCTTTGTGCAGCTTTTTGTTTTGCTCCACCATTCTTTCATAGTTAGTATGCAAATTCATGTCTATCTTATTATGAAATGCTAGTTTTCCGAGCTCAAATTTATATTCGGATACATTGTCGTTTTTTACTTCAATGTACTTTAGTCCTAATCTAAAAGGACTTGTTTCAGCTTTGTCGTAGGCGTAAAGTTCTACGCCAATATCTCCCCAAACATCAATTTTTCTATTAACGGTATATTGACCAGAACCCGTACTAGTTACTGGGTAATCAAAAGTGCCAAACTCACCATTTATTCTGGCATCTGCTGAAAGACATTTCAAACTAATGAATTCAACTTTTGGCGGAACGTTATCTTTAATTTCTTTAAATCCAAAAAGTGCGGGGTCTAAAGTGTTTTCTTCTTGGTCTCTAATTTCAAAATGGAGGTGAGGGCCGCCACTTCCTCCTGTGTTTCCAGAAAAAGCTACTAATTCACCTTTTTTAACGGGTAAGTCGGTAGGTTCAAAATAGATGTCTAAAACAAAAGTTTCTTGGGCGTACTGTTCGGCTATTATTCTCTTTTTGATGCTACCCGCGTACTCCTTTAAATGGCCGTAAACGGTAGTGAGTCCATTTGGGTGTGTTATATAAAGTGCATTTCCGTAGCCACCATTCATGACACGGATTCTTGAAACATAACCTTCCGCAGCGGCATAGATGTTTTTACCTTCTACGCCACCAGTTCTAATGTCTAAGCCAGCATGAAAGTGATTCACCCTCAAATCTCCAAAAGAGCCGGAAAGAGAGGTTTGCACACCGGGGCTTAAAGGAAACATAAAGTAGCCTTTGGTGTAAGGGTCTACTTTTTCCACTGTAACTTCAGTTTTTGTAGAAGGAAAACTAAAGAGTAAGAAAAAGTAATAAATTATAGAGAAGCCATTAAAAATCATTTTACGTCGAAATCAAACATGAGTTTATCTTCCATATAGCCCTTTAAATTATCTCCAACTTTCACCTCTGCTACGCCTGCTGGAGTACCAGTGAAAATTAAATCACCAATTTTTAAGGTAAAATATTGGGATATGAAACTTATGATGTAGTCGAAAGAATAAATCATTTTGGATGTATTTCCTATTTGTCTATTGTCTCCATTAACTTCAAGATTGAAGTTAAGATTGTTCATATCATAATTTTCTTTTGAGACAAATTTTGAAATGGGAGCAGAGCCATTAAAACCCTTTGCTAAATCCCATGGTAAGCCTTTACTTTTTAATTCAGATTGTACATCACGAGCAGTGAAATCTATGCCTAAGGCTATTTCTTCATAGTATTTATGAGCAAACTTTTCTTGAATATTTTTCCCTAATTTACACACCTTCAAAACCACCTCAACCTCGTGATGAATAGAATTAGAGAAGGTTGGATAATAAAAAGCATCATTTTTGCGTAAAATAGCAGAGTCAGGTTTTGAAAATATGACGGGAGCCGTAGGGAAGTCATTTTTTAATTCTTCAATGTGATCAACATAATTTCTTCCAACACAGATAATTTTCATCCTTTTTCGTTTTCTTTCGTATCTTTTTTACAAATTTACCAAATACACAAATAACAAACCCCTTATTTTAAAGGAAAGAACTAAGACCAATTATGAAAAAAACAAAAAACTTACTTTTAGCAGTTTTTGCAGTGGGCTTTATTGCAATGTCTTGCCAAAGAGTACCCCTTACTAATAGAAAACAGTTTGTGGGAATGGTTTCAGCAGGTCAAATGATGGAGCTAAGTTTTGCTCAATATGATGGATTCAAAGATACCTCTAATGTGGTGCCATTAAGAAAGGCAGATGCTGCAAAAGTAGCTAGGGTAGGAGCAAGAATAAAAACTGCAGTGGAAGATTATCTAATTCAAAACAACTATAGTGCTGTAATTGATGGATACAAATGGGAGTTTATCACTGTTGAAAACGAACAAGTAAATGCTTGGTGTATGCCAGGTGGTAAGGTTTGTTTTTATACCGGTATTTTGCCAATATGCCAATCGGAAGATGGTATAGCTGTGGTAATGGGGCATGAAATAGCACATGCTATAGCAGAGCACGGTAGAGAGCGTATGAGTAGAGCTATGGTGGCTCAAGGTCTTACTCAGGCTGGTGCTATAGCAGCAGGTGTTATTACTCAGAATGAGCAAATAATGAATACGGCTGGCCAAGTTTTAGGTATAGGCACCCAGTTGGGAGGCGTTTTACCAAATAGTAGAAAGCAAGAATCAGAATCAGACCAGTTAGGTTTAATATTTATGGCAATGGCAGGTTATAATCCTGCAGAAGCGGTAGATTTTTGGAAAAGAATGGCTAAGGCAGGAGAAGGCTCTCAGAAGCCACCCCAATTACTTTCAACGCATCCTGCAGATGCTCAAAGAATAGCTGATTTAGAAGCCTCATTGCCAAAGGCTATGAAATATTATCATGCGTACGGAGGAAAATAGAAATTTAAAATTTTCCGCTTTTAACATGAAGGTCTCTCTGAGGGAATGGTATTTCAATGCCATTCTCTTTGAATTTTTGGACTATACTAAATCTCAAATCAGACTTTGTGTTTTCAATTAAGAAACCATTTCTGCTCCAGAAAAGTACTTCAAAGTCTAGGGAACTGTCACCAAAATTGGTAAGCCTAACCACTGACTTGTTCATTTTGTTGTGGGTAACATCTTTATTTTCCTCAACACATTCTAAGAGAATACTTTTTACTAGTTCTGGTTCACTTCCGTAAGCTACACCTACAGTTACTGAGAACCTGGTCAATGTGGCATTATGACTCCAGTTAACTACATTTTCTACAATAAACTTATGGTTTGGCACAATGATGATTATCCCTTCTCTGGTTTGAATTTCGCTGGTTCTTAAATTGATTTTGGTAACTTTTCCTATTAAACCGCCATCCACTTCCATTATATCTCCAATTTTGACACTCCCTTCCACAAGAAGAAAAATACCTGAGACAATATCAGAGAATATTTGCTGGAGCCCTAAACCTAAACCAACAAGTAAAGCTGCCGAACCCGCTAAAAGAATAGTGACTTTAACTCCAAGGGTTTCTAGAATAAGTACGATGGCTATAATCCAGACGAAATATTTAAAGAGCAATTGAAAACTTTGACTGTTTCTGGCATCAAGCGTTTCGCTTTTGACCATTCTGGTAAGAATAGTTCTGAAACCAAAAATAATTAGCCTTGTAAGGAGAATGATAATGGCTACAATAATTAGGTGAGCCACATCAAAGTGATAATCTTTGTATTCAAAAAACCTGAAATCTAGAATGTCTTTTATATTATTCAATTTTGAACGATGTTAATTTTCTCAGTCTTTAATCTAACTTTAAGCCAATCTTTCATTTTCTTTAAGTCGCTGGTTCTAATAGGTTTGACGGCATTAATATAAACCATGGTGACTGTATCTACGGCTGCATCTTTATGATGGATTAGCATGGTATTAAAAGCACTCGCATCTATTTGCGGATACTGTACTTCTAATTCTTTACAAACATCGGCCTGAATTAGTTGATTACTCTTGTAAGCTGAGAGTTCTTTTTCAAGTAAACCAATTTTTTCGTCTTTGTTTTTGACCAAATCCTCATTTTTTCTGTAAAGGTCTTCAATAATACCAGTACGCATACTCTCAGCATCCGGTAAATCAAAGTTTTGCTGATTCTGTCTAATAATCAACTGAGCATCTGCCAAATTATAGTCTCCAAGCTCAGATTCTAATCGCTTTATTTCAAAGGCGTCTATAGGCGAGCCAAAAAGAAAGACCTCAATCTTACTGTCTTTTGGGGTTACATCATGCTCAATAACGTTTGTGTCTGGGTAATCGAATTCGTTTTCAATGAAAAGGTTAGCATTTCTAGCGAATATGCTTCGTTTTACGATATCTACAGCCATGAAAACACTTGGTACAATGGTCACAACAGCTACAAGGAAAACATACGAACGCATTTTCTTTTGTTGTTTTTCATCCACCCATTTTTTACTCGGTATTTTCAAGAACCGAATAATTATCATACTTGAAATACTGATGAATACACTGTTTATAAAAAACAGGTAAAATGCTCCCATGAAGTAGCTCAGGTTAAGCGTGGCAATGGCATAGCCAGCAGTACAAAGTGGTGGCATTAATGCCGTGGCAATGGCTACGCCAGGTATAGCATTACTTTTATCTTTCCTAGTAAAAGCCACGATTCCGGCAAGACCACCAAAGAAACTAATAAGCACATCCCAGACGGTTGGGGTGGTTCTTGAAAGTAATTCTGACTGAGCGTCACTTAATGGAGATAATGCAAAATAAAGAGCAGAGGCCAAAACAGAAATTATGACGGCTGCCGCCAAACTTCGGAATGACTTCTTTATTAATTGGAAATCATAAATACCTACTCCTAATCCCAAACCAATGATTGGTCCCATTAAAGGAGAGATAAGCATGGCTCCAATGACAACAGCAGTGGAGTTCATATTTAAACCAACGGAAGCAACCAAGATAGCGAATATTAAAATCCAGAGGTTAGTACCTCGAAATTCTACACCAGCCTCTATTCGCTCAATAATTTCATTATAGGAAGCCCTGTCTGACTCTAAGTCAAGAAACCTTTTGGTCAGTCCTTTTATTTCATTCCAAATCTGTATCATAAAAAAAGCTCCGTGAAGGGTTAATTCACGGAGCCAATATTAGAAGTAATTCTCCTTATTTTAAAACTTTTTGTATCAATTCGGCCGCTTCTTTCAATTTAACCGCAGAAAATACTTTTAAGCCTGATTCATTGATAATTGCAGCACCTTCTTCGGCATTAGTTCCTTGCAATCTTACTACAATAGGAACTGGTATTTCGCCAATTGACTTATAAGCTTCTACAATACCTGTTGCTACTCTATCACATCTTACAATTCCACCAAAGATATTAACGAAAATTGCTTTTACGTTAGGGTCTTTTAAAATGATTCTGAAACCAGCTTCTACAGTAACAGCATTTGCTGAACCTCCAACATCTAAGAAGTTAGCAGGCTCTCCACCGTATAACTTAATGATATCCATAGTAGCCATAGCCAATCCAGCTCCATTAACCATACAACCTACGTTTCCGTCAAGTTTTACATAGTTAAGATCACTTTCAGAAGCTTCTACTTCCATTGGGTCTTCCTCAGCCTTATCTCTAAGGGCTAATAATTCTGGATGACGGTATAAAGCGTTATCATCTAAATCAACTTTAGCATCAACAGCTAAAATTTTATCATCTGATGTTTTTAAAACTGGGTTAATTTCAAACATTGCAGAGTCTGAAGCTTCGTATGCCTTATAAAGAGAGAAGATAAACTTCACCATTTCTTTGTTAGCTCCACCCGTAAGACCAAGTTTGTTAGCTACTTTTCTAGCTTGAAAACCTTGAAGTCCAACTCTTGGGTCTATCCACTCTTTGAAAATTAATTCAGGTGTGTTTTCAGCAACTTCCTCAATGTCCATTCCACCTTCAGTAGAACACATGATTACGTTACAGCCTTTAGTTCTATCTAAAAGTATAGAAACATAAAATTCTTTAGGCTCACTATCTCCTGGATAATAAACATCTTCGGCTATTAATACCTTGTTAACCACTTTACCTTCCGGGCCTGTTTGGTGTGTAACCAATACATTTCTTAAAAGGTTAGAAGCTGCAGTTTTAGTGTCTTCAGCTGATTTAACTAGCTGTACACCATGTTGCTCCATTCCCACTATCTGGCCTTTTCCTCTTCCACCAGCATGAATTTGAGACTTAATAACAGCAAACTTCGAGTCTGTCATTTTTGCAATTTCCTTATAAGCAGTAACTGCACTTTCAGGTGATTCTGCAACGATTCCTCGCTGAATTCTTACCCCGTATTTCGCTAAGATTTCCTTACCTTGGTATTCGTGAATGTTCATATTTGAGATTATGAGAATTGAACTTTTCTAATTTTTGGGCAAATTAGGTAAATATTCGTTTCATTCATAAGATCAAAAGCTAAAAACTGATAATATTGTTTAACAAAACAAAAGAAATTAATGCTCAAAGCAGAAGGTGTATTTAAAAAATACGGCGAACTAGAAGTTCTGAAGGGAATTGACCTTGAAATCAAGTCAGGAGAGATAGTGGCTATTGTAGGCCCCTCAGGGGCTGGTAAAACCACCTTGCTTCAAATTTTGGGCACTTTAGATGTATCGGATTTAGGGAAGATTTTCTTGGATAATATGGAGGTTAGTTCGCTGTCTGAAAAGCAAATAGTAAAGCTAAGAAATGAACAATTAGGTTTTGTTTTTCAGTTTCATAACCTCATGGCGGAGTTAACGGCTCTTGAAAATGTTTGTTTACCGGGCTGGATAGGGAAACGAAGTGAAAAGGAAGTAAAAGAAAGAGCGATAGAGTTACTAACTACATTAGGACTGAAAGATAGAGAAGAGCATTTACCATCAGAGCTTTCTGGAGGAGAACAGCAGCGAGTGGCTGTGGCCAGGGCATTGATAAATTCGCCTAAAATCATTTTCGCCGACGAACCAACCGGAAATCTCGATACGCAAAATGCTCTTGACTTGCATAATTTGCTTCTTGATATAAGAGAAAAGTTTAATTGTGCTTTTGTGATAGTAACTCATAATAAAGAACTAGCGGAAATGGCGGATAGGGTGATTACGCTTAAAGATGGGAGGGTGGTTTAGGGTTTTCACCAAGAGTATTCAGTTTTAATTAATTTTCAATAGATTGCTCTATGATACAAGTGAACATTTTTAAAACCTTGGTTTATATATTATTTGTCTTTGTGTCAATGTCTTGTTCAGAGTCATTAGAGCAAAAAAGTGCTCAATTTGAGGACTATAAAATTATAGGTGTAGATGTAAAGAATCTTGAACAAAATTTTCGAAAATGGTGGTCATACCACAACAATCATATTATGCTATCCGACGAATTTATAGCATTGAATAATAATTCTGATTCAATTTCGAAAGGAGAATTTCTAGATTCACTTGTAACTGGTAATTATATACCTGTTAAGCTAGCGTCAGTCGATTCGATAGAACTTTATGGTTTATATAAATTATCAAAAGCGGCTGACGCAAGTATCAAGAAGACAATAATTAATAGTGCAAACACTACAATTCATTATTATAGAATGGAAGGTATAAGGTTTCCAGAATTTCATTTTATTGATTTGGATGGAAATGAGTTTACTAATGAGAGCATTAAGAATAAGGATGTTTTAGTTAAATGCTGGTTTATTGGATGCACTGCATGTGTTAAGGAGTTTCCTGAATTAAATAAAATGGTTAGCCATTATAAAGAAAGAGAAGATATGGAGTTCATAAGTCTTGCTTATGACTCCTCCGATGATTTAAGAAAATTTTTGAAGAAAAAGAAATTTGACTATTCAGTAGTGCCAGTTGAGCGTTCTTTTATAGATGAAACTTTAAATATTCATTCCTTTCCGACGCATTTTATTATTAATAAGAAAGGAATTATTAAAAAAGTTATAAATAGCTATGAGGAGCTTGAAGTTGCAATGAAAAGACAAGGGATTTAATGACAAGTAAAAAACAAAAACTATATATAATCCTCTGCGGTATCTTTTTGACCAATGCCATAACGGCTGAGATAATTGGTGCCAAAATATTTAGCCTTGACCAGACCTTAGGCTTCGATGGTGCAGGTTATTCTATTTTTGGTTTTGACATGAGTTTTGCTTTGACCGCAGGTACACTTAATTGGCCCATAGTTTTTATAGTGTCTGATGTTATCAATGAATATTTCGGTAAAAAAGGAGTGAAGTTTATCTCCTATTTAACTGCGGCATTGATAACCTTTAGCTTTCTAGTGATTTATTTGGCGGTTTATGTCAAACCAGCAGCATTTTGGTTGGATGTAAATTCAACTGATTCAAATGGACAGGCCATAAATATAAATGAGGGTTTTGCGATGATATTTCGTCAGGGCTTGGGGATAATCTTAGGTAGCTTATCTGCCTTTTTAGTGGGACAAATATTGGATGCTTTTGTTTTTCATAAACTTAGAAAGTTTACCAAAAATCGTTTTGTTTGGCTTAGGGCTACAGGCTCTACGGTGGTTTCTCAGCTGATAGATTCCTTTGTTGTGATTTTTATAGCATTTTATGTCTTTGGGAACTGGTCTTTAGGGCAAGTTGGTCAGGTTTCTACTAACAATTATATCTTCAAATTTCTTATAGCTATTGCTCTTACACCACTAATTTACCTAGCTCATTATCTCATAGACAAGTGGCTCGGGAAAGAAAATTCGGATGAGCTAATTGACGCTGCTACTTCTGCCGATTAACTATTTCTGGGAAGTCTAGTGGCGTACTGTTCATAGATGAGCATCCTCCAGAAGCACAACCACTACAACCAGTCCCTTCTGAAGAGAATTGCTTGTAAATCATTTTAATTAGGTAGCCTAATGCTAGACCAGCTAGGGCTATAATGACTAAGTTTTCTATTATGACCATTCTCCTTTACAAATTTTAATGTGGGCAATATGGTGTGCTCCATGCCAAGCATAAAGAGCCATCACACTTTCTAATGTGAAACTGTATTCCGTTTCGGGATGTACGTAGCTTCTGTTCAGCGTTTCTTCGTCTAAGTTTTCTAAAAGAGCCACTACTTTAGCGTGTATTACTTTTAGCATATCAATAGACAGCTGAAATGGGAGGGAGTAATCATTCAAAATAGCCCACCTATCTTCGTAGTACGCTTTTATTCTTGGAGAATCTTCTGTCAAAGTCCATTTTAGGCGTGTTAACATATTCATGTGGCTGTCTGCAATGTGGTGAATAACCTGCAGGGCAGTCCAGCCATCAGGCCTGTAAGGCGTGGCTAATTGTTCATCCGTAATTCCATCAACCACCTTCTGAAGTTCAGAAGGAAATTCTTTCAAAGTCTTAAGAAACGCAGCAGCTTCTTCCTTTGTGTAGTCTTTTTTGACCTTGAATTTTCCGATTGGGTATTGCAGATTTTCCATAACCTTAAAACGATAAATTAGTTTGATTGGTTCTTTCTTTTCCAAATAAGATACGACCTCAGCAGCACGGTTCCCTGAATAGGAATAAAGGCAGGATGGAAAGATTGTGGCAAGAAAGAAAAACCAATAATACAAATCAAAGCGAAAATCATTTGAATAAAGAAAAGCGTGCTCAGGCTTTTTTGGGTTCCTTCTGTTCTATTTAAAAATAAGACGGCTGGAAACATTAATGGGAAAGCCCAAAGTAAATTCAGATTTTGATTCATTACTCCATGGTCTGTCAAAAACCACAGAACAAGAAGAAATAGACCTATAATGCCTGTTATGCTAAATAGTATTTTGTCGATAATTAGAAACCACTTTTTCTTTTGATATTCTAAGAATGTAAAATATGCTATAATTAAAAACAGAATACAGAAAAGAATGAAGGGTTTGATTAGAAGTGACTTATGGTCAATGCTGTCATTGTTTAAGTCTGTTTTCCTTTTAACTAAGCTTTCTATTTTACCATTTTTAACCACTTTAGCCGAGTCAAAAGCTGCCATTAAATTATCAGGAATATACATAGCTCCATTGGCTCCTGTTACTTCATCAGCAGGTAAACCGAGAGCTAGGTTCATTCCAAACTCAGTCCAGTCATTATTACTTTTTCTATTATAGATATCCAGCCAATCTCGGTAGCTTTTATCAGCATTTAATGTTTGACTAAAGGTAAGGCTATCGCCGCAGGCAAATTCTAAAACATCCCTAACACGTGTAGAGCAGTTGTCATAAAAGAATTTATAGCGATATTCTCTATTTTCAGGCTGATAGTTATTCATCAAGAAATCAAACATTCGCTGTTTTTGACTTAGGCTTAAGTTCAAAACTTGCTGAGTTACTGTTCTGTTTTCTTGAAACCAGTAGGGAGTTTCTTGTTGGAAATTATAGGCTCCAATTTGATAAGGGAGTGTTCCTTTTAAGAATTTGAGGTAAAATCCTTCCGTTCTGAAATCAAAAACACCATAATTAAAATTGATGTCAATACCTGTTTTGGTATCCTTTACTCTAATAGCCGTATGGCCAGCAAAGGAAAATAACTCATGCCCAGGGGCAATAGTAAGGAGTGAAATTTCACTGCTCTCAGACAGTGTTTGACAAAAAAGTCTGTTACCCGTGAAGAGTAACAGACTTATTATGAGTAATCCTATTTTTTTATTCATTCGAATATCAAATCATTATTTTGATTCAGATTCTGCTGTAGCTTTCTTTTTCTTTTTAGAAAATTTAAGTTCTTCCGCGTCTTTGACGTAGTCAACTAAAATGACATCACCTTCTTTAAGGTCACCTTTAAGTATTTCTTCAGCCATTGGGTCTTCCACATACTTTTGGATAGCCCTGTTAAGCGGTCTTGCACCATATTGTTTGTCATATCCTTTTTCCGCTACAAAATCTTTGGCTGCTGTACTTACCTCAATTTCATAACCTAATCCGTTAATTCTAACGAACAGTTTTTTCAGAAGAATATCAATAATCTGATGAATAGACTCTTTTTCAAGTGAGTTGAATATAATAACATCGTCTAGCCTGTTTAAGAACTCAGGAGAGAATGTTTTTCTAAGAGCATTTTGAATAGTACTCTTAACCGCTTCATCTTGATTGTCTTTTCTAGCTTGCGTTGCAAAACCAATTCCAGCACCAAAGTCTTTTAAGTCACGTACACCAATGTTTGATGTCATGATAATAATGGCGTTTCTGAAATCAACTTTTCTACCAAGACTATCGGTAAGAACACCGTCGTCCAATACTTGTAATAAGATATTGAAAACATCAGGGTGAGCTTTTTCAATTTCATCCAGAAGAATTACTGAATAGGGCTTTCTACGTACTTTTTCAGTAAGTTGACCACCTTCTTCATAACCTACATAGCCTGGAGGGGCTCCTACAAGTCTTGAGATGCTGAATTTCTCCATGTACTCACTCATATCAATTCTGATAAGAGCTTCGTCTTTATCAAATAGGTATTCCGTAAGTGCTTTCGCCAATTCTGTTTTTCCTACACCTGTAGGTCCTAAGAAAATAAAGGAGCCAATAGGTTTTTTAGGGTCTTTTAAACCAACTCTGGTTCTTTGAATAGCTTTTACCAATTTGGCTACAGCTTTATCTTGACCTATAATTCTATTTTTAAGCGAGTCCCCCATTTTGAGCATACGCTCACCTTCATTCATATTAACTTTGTTAATAGGAATTCCGGTCATTTGGGCTATTACTTCACCTACATTATCTTCCGTTACTAGGTGTCTCTTTTCTTTACTTTCTTCTTCCCAAGCTAGTTTTACTCGGTCTAGTTGGTCTATAAGTTTCTTCTCTTTATCACGTAGCTGAGCTGCTTCTTCATAACGCTGGCTTTTTACCACCGCGTTTTTCTCAACTTTAATATTCTCTACAGACTCTTCTAAGTCTATTATTTCTTGAGGAACATGAATATTATTGATATGCACTCTAGCTCCAACTTCGTCAATTACGTCAATAGCTTTATCTGGTAAGAATCTATCAGAAATGTATCTGTCAGAGTACTTTACAGCTGCGGCAATAGCCTCATCCGAATAGTTTACGTGATGATGCTCTTCGTACTTGTCTTTAATATTGTTCAAAATTTCAACAGTTTCTTCTACCGAAGTAGGGTCCACCATCACCATTTGGAATCTTCTAGCCAAAGCCCCATCTTTCTCAATGTACTGACGGTATTCATCTAAGGTAGTAGCACCAATACATTGTACCTCGCCTCTTGCAAGAGCAGGTTTAAACATATTGGAAGCGTCTAGTGAGCCACTAGCTCCACCAGCTCCTACAATGGTGTGAATTTCATCAATGAAAAGAATGACATCTGGAGACTTTTCGATTTCGGCCATTACAGCTTTCATTCGCTCTTCAAACTGCCCTCTATACTTAGTTCCAGCTACTAATGATGCCAAATCAAGTGTTACCACGCGTTTGCCATAAAGCACTCTTGACACTTTCTTTTCTACAATTCTTAAAGCTAAACCTTCGGCAATAGCAGTTTTACCAACACCTGGCTCACCAATTAGAATTGGATTATTTTTCTTTCTCCTTGATAATATTTGAGCAACTCTTTCAATTTCTTTTTGCCTTCCTATAATCTGGTCAAGTTTGCCAGCTTCGGCCATTTTTGTCAAATCTCTTCCGAAATTATCTAAAATAGGAGTTTTTGATTTTTCAGTTTTCGAATCTCTTGAGCCTGTACCTTTTCCACCAGGACTAGAGAATAACCTTCCCTCTTCATCGTCAGTGTCGGCATTTTCCATGCTAGGGTTTTCTCCAGTTAACTGATATTCTAGCATTTCTTTGATAAGTTCGTAATTAACCTTGAAACGATTAACTATTTGACAACCCAAATTATCAGAGTCTCTTAAAATAGCTAGAAGCAAATGTTCAGTTCCTATTACCTCAGAACGGAAAATCTTAGCTTCTAAATGCGTGATTTTTAAGACCTTTTCAGATTGCCTAGTTAAAGGGATATTAGCAAGGTTTTTAATATTATTAGTGGCTGTGCCACGTGTAGCAGATTCAATACTCTGCTTTAAGTCAGTAATTTTAATGCCGGTCTTTCTTATTAATTCTAAGCCCATGCCATCGCCTTCGCGAATCATGCCTAAAATTAAATGCTCGGTGCCAATGTAATCATGACCCAAACGTAAAGCCTCTTCTCTGGCTAAGGAAATTACCTCTTTTACTCTCTGCGAAAATTTGGGTTCCATCTATTATTATTTAGTTCACACGTTTGTGATAGTTTCAAATATAACGAAAATAGAATGTTTAGTGTTCACTCCAACTTTGATTTCTTAAGTAACGGTAAGCTTCAGGGCCTTTGCAAAACAATAAATCTATTATCGATAGGTTAGGTACAAACTCATTGCCAAAGTTTTGTAAATATGGTTCGAAATGGTGCTTTTCGGGTAAAACCTTTGATTTTATGTCTATTACGTCACTATTGGTATTTGGCGTTGCCTGACATATTGTCTTTTTAAGTTGAAGTGCTTTCAGACAAAATGTCAAACTGTCGATTTGCAAATCAATTAAGAAATTATAGTCTTTTTCAAAAAGTGGTATCATCAAGTAGTCGTAAAACTGATAAAAAGCGGAACTTTTGTAGGCAGCTTCTATAGTTCTTAGCTGAGTTCTTTGCCACTGTGATATATTTTCAATACGAACATCTTTGCTAGGGGTAACTTTGGAGCTAGCGTTTACTGGTACTATTAGGTTTTCTACCTTATTAGCACCTAAAATTTGAGCCCTGTTTCTGTATGTTTGCTTTACATACACATCCTCCATATTAATGTTTATGCTATCTGTTTCCATGATTTTTTGGAAATAGGCAACCGATGGCAGAAAATTTGGTGTAAAAAACATATAATAGTGATACGCGAGATTTCTGGTTTGAGATGTCTAAAGCTTTTTCAAACTTATAATATTTAGTTTTTATATCGTTTTAGATCAAAGAAAACCTTTTCAATTAGTGGTAAAATGACAAATTTTTATGAAAATTGCTGTATTCCTGATAGATGTAAAACATATGGCATTTTAGGTTTGCCCTATATGTTTTAAAATACCATTGTGCTATTCTAAAAATGATTTTGAATAATAAAATACTTTCTAAGACTTTATCCAGCATAGGCCTGCTATTGCTTTTCGCTGTTGGAGCTAACGCTCAAAAAAGAATTTACCTTGAAGCAGCTGATTCCTTTAGTGGTGAGAAAATCAACGTGGAATGGCGAGCTATTTCTGGAAAGACTAATAATTCCTATGTCATTAAAACAGAAGATGGGATTCAGTTTATTGATATTGTAGGCGATGATGAGGTACAGCTAAAAGCTATCAATGATTTATATTATGTAGAGGAGAAGAAGGTTTTTGCAGCAGATATAAATGATGGGGAAGAAATTAAAATTGGCATTGAAAAAAGACCTACGGCTACTTTAAAAATAGTAGCTAAATCAAAAGAGACAGATAGAGATGAACCAGCCTTATATGAAATTTTCTTTGAGGGTAGAATGGTAGGTAGAGGAAATACCACTAGGAGTTCACTCAAGTATGAATTGGTGGTGCAGCAGTCTGGTTCTTATCAGATAATTACTAAATCCCCCGGTTATTCTGAAAGCAAAACAAATTTTGAGGTTCAAATAGGAAATCCAAGCAACCTAGTAGAAATGGTGGTTTACCTCGAAAAGCCAGGTAACGAAGTAGCCATTAGGTTCACCGATGAGCAGTCTGGTAAACCTGTTAATGCAGCAGTAACTATTGCCGAAACATCTTCAGGGAAATTAGTTTACAATGAACCCGCTCCTAATGGTGTGGTATTATTTACTTTCAAAAATGGCATCAATTACAAGATAACAGGAACGTCTAAAGATTACAGGGAATATAGCAAAACACTCGAAGGCTCTCAAAGAGAAGATCTGAAGGCTGTCATGCGACCAAATGCTTTTATTGAGTTTAAAATTACTGACAGCCGGACAAAACGACCAATCCCAGCATCAATAAAATTGATTTCGCCTAGTGGAAAATCAAACACATACGCTTATAAAGAAGGAGAGAAAATAAGGCCAGAAGAAACGGGGGATTATAAGGTAGAAATTCAAAGTGATGGTTATGTCCCTAGTTCTGGCACGGTAGGTGTGGCCAGTTTATATGGTAGCAGTGTAGAGCCTGTATTTAGTTTGGTAGAGGCTGATAAGCAGTTCTTCATAAACGTGATTGACCATTATTCTAAAGAACCTGTAGCCAACGCAGATTTCAGGGTATTTGGACCTGGTGGAGAAGAAGTGCCAGGAGTTAAGCAAAATGAGAATGGAGCATATCACTTTATAACTGACCCAGAGAAAAGCTACTTTATAGAATCAGGTGGGAAAGGTTACCAGCCAGTGACCAAATCTTTAAAAGAAGATAACAAGCGATTTACCCTAGAACTCTATTGGACACCAGAAGTGACTCATTCTTTCAAATTGATGGAGCAATTTACCAATAAACCTGTGACTAATGCCAATTTGAAAATCATAAATGGTTTTGGAGAGGAGCTATTTGTATATGACACTAAAAAGGATGGCGTCTTTTTGACACGAATGGAAGAAAAGATAAATGTAAATTATTCAGTTACTGCGGAAGGTTATCAATCAGACGCTATTCCAAAAATAATTTCTAGCAATGCTCAGGAGCTTTACCTAAGCCCAATAGGGAATGCGACCTATAATATAGAGGTGATTGATGATTTGACTAAAGAAAAATTAAAGGCCAGTATAAAGTATTTTTTAGATAAGAAAGAGATAGACCCTGTGTTATTTGATGGTTCTGATAGGGTAGAGGTGTCTTATGGGGCTAATAGAAACTACACCATGGAGGTACGTTTAAAAGGATATACCTCATTTACCGGGCCGGTGAATTCTCAAATGATTAAAGGTAACAGTATAGTAGTTCCTTTAAGTAAAGATGCCTATTTGGTAAGCTTTAAAGTTGTTGGAATTGAAGATAATACAGCCTTAAGGAAAATTCAACTTAGGATAAATGCTAAAGATGGTGAAAGGGCTACGGAGAAGTTTGTAGCAAAAACAGGGCTTTATGAAGCAGAATTAGCTGGTGAGGATAATTATACTATTCAAGTGCTGGCTGATGGTTTTGAAACTTATGCTGATGATTTTAAAGTAGCGGAATTATCGGCAAGTAATTTTGTTAAAACTATTACGTTGAAAAAAGTTCCAGAGCCTGAAAAAGTAGAGCCAGAGCCTATTGTGGTGGTGGAAGAACCAGAACCAGAACCAGAGCCAGTTAAAATTGAAGAGAAAATAGAGGAAGAACCTGTGGCAATAGTAGAAAAACCTGCAGTGAAAGAACCTGTGGTGGAGAAGCCTGTTCCGCAGCCGGTTAAAAAGCCTGTAGCAGCACCTAAGGAGAAAGTGGCCGCTACTATGCCAAGAAGTGCCAGTGAAATGCAAGCTGAGTTTAATAAGGCAGCTTCTTTAGGGAAAAGGTATTTATTAGAAAAGGTATTCTTTGACCAAGGAAGTTCTAAAATTAGAGATGCAGAGGTTGACGAGTTAAATGAGTTGGCAAGAACCTTGAAAGAAAATGAAAACTTCGTTATAGAAATAATAGGTTATACAGATAACGTAGGTGACCCTCGACTTAATCTTGGGCTGTCACAGTTTAGAGCTAAGGCAGTTGCTAACTACCTTTTCTTTAAAGGTGCTGACCCTGACAGAATTCGTAGTAATGGCTTTGGCCAAGAGAAAGCAGTAGCAGAGAATGATACGGAAGAAAATAGAGCTAAGAATAGAAGGGTAGAAATGGTTTTGATAAAGAACTAAGCTATTTGGCTGCCGCTCTTTTAAGTCTATCATTAATAGCCGTTCCTAGTCCTTCTTCTGGAACGAGTTCTATTAAGACGGTTTCAATGTCTAGCTCATCTAGAAAACGTAAGCCTTTAAAGAGGTTTTGAGCAGCCTCATTTAAATCTTTCTCAGGAGAAAGTAAAAATTGGTTTTTTTTAGGTATGTTCTGTATAGTTTCGCAAAATCCTAAATATCCAACCTTATTGAGATTAAAGTCTCCTTTGTACTCCGATTTGAATATCACTTTCTTTTTTGGGGCGTAATGTGATTTTAGCATTCCAGGAGCAGCTGGATTGGAACTTGAATGCTCTTTCATATTAACCTTACCTACCACTTCTTGGATACTTTCTATAGACAAACCTCCCTTTCTGTAAACGGTTAATTTGTCATTTTCAAAACCAATAATGGTAGACTCTAAACCTACCTGACATTCTCCACCATCTAAAATATACGGTATTCTTTGGCCAAGCTGATTTTCTACATGTTGAGCACTGGTAGGGCTTATGTAGCCAAAAGGATTTGCCGAAGGAGCAGCAAGTGGAAAATCAAGTGATTTTAATAATGCTAAACTCAAAGGATGATTCGGGATTCTTACTGCTACACGTTCTAAACCTGATGTTACTAAGTCTGAAATGATGGCTTCTTTAGGAAGCAAAACAGTTATAGGTCCAGGAGAAAATTGATTCAATAAAATTTCTAAATCAAGCGGAATGTATTTGACAAAAGTTTTCACCTTTTCAATAGTATCTGTATGAACTATTAAAGGGTCAAAAGAGGGTCTATTCTTAGCTTCAAATATCTTGGCTACTGCCCTTGGATTTAAGGCGTTCGCCGCCAAACCATACACGGTCTCAGTGGGCAAACCCACTAATTCACCTGCTTCTAAAAGAGCCTTAGCTTTTAAAATATCCTTACCTATTTCTGCCATTAAAGTTTCTTTTGAAAATATAGAACGGTGGCATCTGGATTATAGTTGTAAGCTTTGGTTTTTTCAAAACCAAGTTCTTTGTAGAGTTTAACAGCAGGAGCTAACCTCTCAATGGTGTCCAGTTTCATTATTTTATATTCTTTCACTTTGGCTTCCTCTAAAAGTGCATTGGCCAGCTTTCGGCCATTTCCACCTTTTCTGAATTCGGGAGTAATATATAGACGTTTCATCTCACAAACGCCTTCCTCTAGTTTTTTTAGGCCTACCACTCCCTGTAACGAACTGTCATTATCTTCAACAACCAGGATACATCCTTCTGGCTCAGCATAAACTCCAGGGAGTTTTTTTAGTTCTTCATCAAAACTCTGGAAGCAAAGGTCAACATTTAGTTCTTTGGCGTAGTCTTTAAATAAGGTACGCACCGTTTCCATTTCAGTCGATTCAGCTTTTCTAATTTTCATTATTAAAGTAGTTTACAGGGTAGTTGACTTCTTCTAAAGTAAGGGCGTGTGCCTTTGCTGCACTTCCCGCTTGCCTTCTATCTTGTGAATTTAAAATAGATTGAAACTCGTCTTTAGAGATTTTACCTAGCCCCACATCAAGCAAAGTACCTACAATGGCTCTAACCATACCTCTTAAAAAACGGTTTGCTTTGATATGGAATTCTAAGTGATATCCTATTAAAATCCATTCTGCTGTTTGAATGTTGCAAATGAAGTTATTGACTTCTGTTCTCACTTTACTAAAACATTGAAAATTTGAGTGTTGCAATAGCAATTTGGACACCTCGTTCATTTTGTCAATATCCAAGTTCTTTCTAAAGTAAAGAGAGTTTTCAGTACAGAAAGGGTCTTTTTCTAGGTTAATTCGGTAAATGTATTTTCTATCAATTGCATCAAAACGGCTGTGTTTTTCATTAGAAACGGGGACTACTCTAATAATAGAAATGTCTTTTGGGAGAAAACTGTTCAACTTCCAAACTAGGTCTCTAACCGACATTTTAAGGTCTGGAATTTCTACATGAGCATATTGCTGTCTTGCATGTACGCCAGTGTCGGTTCTGCTGCTACCGTTTACCCTAATTTCGGTTTGAAGAATTTTGGAAAGTCCTTTTTCTATGCACTCTTGTATGCTAATCTCTCTTGGCTGTATTTGCCAACCATGATAGTGAGTGCCCAAATATGAAATTTCGAAAAAGTACCTCATTCTGAATATTTACGCAAAAATAAACTTTTAGGCATCTTGGAAACCTAAATTTATTTCAAAACTTGCAGTCACATTAAATATTTGATACTTACTTGGTCTATTATATCATAAATAAGCCCTACGGGATGCTATCTCAGTTCACCTCAGAAGGTGGGCATAAATCATTGAAAGACCTTGATTTTGATTTCCCTAATGATGTTTATCCAGTAGGAAGACTTGACCATGATAGTGAAGGCTTATTGATTTTGACAAATGATAAAACTTTGAATCAAAGAATTTTGAATCCGAATGCTAAACAGTTTAAAACCTATTTATGTCAGGTAGACGGGGCCATAGAAGGCAAAGCACTTTGGGAATTAGAGCGGGGTGTGGAGATAAAACATAAAGGAAAAGTTCATTTTACAGCTCCTGCGAAGGCAAAAGCGTTTGAAGGTGAAATACCGGAAGAAAGAGACCCGCCTATTAGAGTAAGAATGAGTATTCCTACCAGCTGGCTTACTTTATCTATTGCCGAAGGTAAAAATAGACAAGTGAGAAAAATGACTGCTGCTGTGGGTTTTCCAACTTTACGCTTAATAAGAACTCAAATAGGAGGTCTCTCACTGAATAATTTGAAGGCGGGAGATATTCGCGAGTTACGCTATCAGGATATAAAACAAATCTTTAACTAAATAGCTTGAAAGGCTCTTAAGCCTCTTGTATTTTTGTTGCTCAATTACTAACACTCATGGAATACAGAATAGAAAAAGATACTATCGGAGAGGTACAGGTTCCTGCCAATGTTTATTGGGGAGCCCAAACGCAGCGTTCAATACAAAACTTTGATATCGCAAGAGATATCAATAAAATGCCAAAAGAGATTATCAAGGGTTTTGCATACTTAAAACATGCAGCCGCTTTGACTAACCTTGATGCAGGTGTTTTAGATAAATCAAAGGCAGATTTGATTGGTAAAGTTTGCCAAGAAATATTAGACGGTTCTTTGGATGACCAATTTCCTTTAGTGGTTTGGCAAACAGGTTCCGGAACGCAAAGTAATATGAACTGTAATGAAGTGATTGCTTACAGAGCTCACGTGTTAAATGGAGGTAGCCTGACAGACAAAAGTAAGGCACTTCATCCTAATGACGATGTTAATAAGTCGCAATCGTCAAACGATACTTTCCCTACGGCTATGCACATTGCAGCCTATAAAATATTAATAGAGTGCACTATTCCTGGGATTGAAAAACTTAGAGACACCCTAGAGGCAAAATCTAAAGAATTTATGAATGTGGTGAAAATAGGAAGAACACATTTCATGGATGCTACCCCTTTGACCGTAGGACAGGAGCTTTCAGGTTATGTTTCTCAGTTAAACCATGGCTTAAAAGCTATTAGAAATACATTTGACCACCTTTCTGAATTGGCATTAGGGGGAACAGCTGTAGGTACAGGAATTAATACGCCAGCGGGTTATTCTGAAAATGTGGCAAAGCATATTGCCGTT
This sequence comes from uncultured Arcticibacterium sp., assembly GCF_964021845.1. NCBI lineage: Bacteria > Pseudomonadati > Bacteroidota > Cytophagia > Cytophagales > Leadbetterellaceae > Arcticibacterium > uncultured Arcticibacterium sp. The sequence continues at coordinate 825,664 of NZ_CAXHZC010000001.1, forward strand.
TTAACAGGTTTACCTTTTGTAACAGCAGAAAATAAATTTGAAGCTTTAGCTGCTCATGATGCCATAGTAGAAGCACATGGTGCTCTTAAAACAGTAGCGGTTAGTTTAATGAAAATTGGTAACGATATCAGAATGTTGTCTTCAGGACCTCGTTCTGGAATCGGAGAATTATCAATTCCAGCAAATGAGCCAGGCTCTTCTATTATGCCTGGGAAGGTGAATCCTACCCAGAGTGAAGCTATTACCATGGTGGCAGCTCAGGTTTTAGGAAATGATGTGGCGATTAATGTTGGTGGAGCAAACGGTCATTTTGAACTGAATGTTTTCAAACCAATGATGATATTCAACTTCCTAAATTCTGCGAGACTTATTGGTGATGCATGTGTTTCATTTAATGATAACTGTGCTGTAGGTTTAGCTCCAATCCATGAGAATATTAAGCGTCAGTTAAATAACTCATTGATGTTGGTTACAGCTCTAAACACTAAAATAGGTTACTATAAAGCAGCTGAAATAGCTCAAACGGCTCACGAAAAAGGTGCTTCTTTAAAAGAAACGGCTATTGATTTAGGATACCTTACTGCAGAGGAGTTTGATGAATGGGTAAGACCTGAGGATATGGTTGGAGAATTACCAAAATAATGTTTACCTTCGTATATAATTAAGGCTTAGAGAAATGAAAAAAGTAATAGTTGCTCTGTTTTTATCGTCGGTTTTCGTTTTAGGTTCTGGTTTCGGAGCTGTAGAAAATAACAGTTATGTGAGAACAGAAGCTGTTTCGGCTGAAAAAGCGGTGGTGAAAGTAGAGAATTCTTCGCTTGAAATTTCTACACTTACTTTAAACGAAGAGTTTGAAAAAGTTGTTCATTTAGATTCATCAGAAAGCTTTTCAGAAAAAGTAGGAGGTTTGATTGTAGAATCTTTTATCTCTGTTTTGAAATCTGTTTCAGCCTTTTTATTAACATTGATACATTAATTTAGTTTTTATAAACTACAGACATACTTAAAAGCGTTGCTATTGTGCAACGCTTTTTTTTATGAATAAACTATTAGTTTTTTTTCTATTGTCCTTTCTCTTATTTGCATGCAAATCAAAAGAGAAGGAGGTAGAACCAGTAAATCTACTTTCTGATGTTGCTTTTGTAGTTTCTGGGGATTCTAGGACTGTGGAGGTTATTGACTTGGTGAATCAGCAGGTATTAACCACTTATTCTATCACTGAAGAAGCAGATAGGTTTCCGCATCATATTTATCTTTCTGCCGACAAGCAAAGACTTGCAATAGCAAACCCAGCCTATGACTTTTCACAAGGTCATCTTGGTTTGCATGGGAAAGAAATACCAGGAGGCATAGTGGTTTTAGACGCACATTCCGGAGAAAAGCTTCATGACATAGCTGTTCCTTTTGCTAATCATAATGCATTGTTTTCACCAGACGACTCTCAAATATGGACAACTGGCTTCAGCCACTCTGGTAAAGCCTATGTTTATAATAGTGATAACGGGAATGCCTTATTTGAAGTACAAGTAGATGCAGACCCCTCTGAAATTCTATTTACTAACGATGGCCAAAACGCCGTGGTTAGAAGTGGGGAAAGCACCTTTGTTCAGTTTATAAATTTAGAGGAAAAAGCAGTAACCAAGATTGTAAAAGTAGATTTATCTGCGGGAAACGTTTGGCCGGGCTATGACGATATTGTTTTGGTTTCAAATTCGGATAGAAACTCTGTTAATTTTGTCAATACCTTGACTTACACAGTGACAGATTTTTTAGACTTTGATTTTTCCCCCGGCTTTTTGACCTATAACGAATTAACCAAAGAACTTTGGGTCTGTAACTCTACAGATAACAATCTAGAAATATTCCAGAAAGAAGAAGGAACTTGGAAGCAGACGGGTGTGATGCAATTTCTAGAGGCTGACCCGCATATGCTTAAGTTTTATGACGGAGGCAAAAAGGCCCTCTTAGTCAACCAAAAAGAAAACACGGCGGTTTTCATTGATGCAGTTAGCAAAGAGAGCCTTAAGACTATTTCCGTAGGTTCAAAACCTAACGGAATAGCGATTCTTTAATTAGTTTTTCGCAGGAACACTCGCTCTTAGTTCTGTGATTGATTCTTCAACAGCTTCTTTATAAAACTGATAAACTGGGTCATTAGCACCTAAGTTTTGAGCTTTTAATGCCATTTTGAGTGCATCGGTGTTTCTTCCCATTTGTTTTTGAATAACAGACTTTATCCAGGTGTTACGGAAAGTTTCAGAAAGCATAATAGATTTGTCAATGTATTCCAAAGCTGTTCCTAAATCCATGTTTTTGTTTACCATGTATTCAGCAGCTTGCTGAAATGCCCCAGCGGCTTCATCATTTCTAGCAGTCACTTCAGAGATGATGGCTTCTTCATTATTAACGCTTAATTGTAAACTCACACCAGTGTGTTCCCAGTAAATATTAAGTTTTGCCATGTCTTCATGTACATCAGAAATGTCAATGGTGAAAGTCTCTGTAAAATCAACCTTATAAGGTTTTACAGTAACAGTAAGGGCATCTTTTGATTTGTCGTAGGTGTTTTGGTTGGTGGTAGTTACGGTATTGAAAACTACTTTCCATTCTTGCTGACCAGGAAAAGATAAGATAGCATATTCACCAGCTTTCAATGTTTGACCATTGACTTTGATATCATTAGATACTTTGATTTTGGTTGCAGCATTGGCACCAGTTCTCCAGACCTCGCCATATTTAAGAAGACCACCAAAAATAGTTCTAGCTTTAACGCCAGGTCTAGAATAGTCTACGCTTATTTTAGTTATTCCTAAAGTTTGAGAGAAACTAGCTCCAGGACTTGGTTGTGGTGTAACTTGGGCTTGCGTGGCAAAAGAAAGAGAAGCCAAAAGTAAGAAAGACAAAAATGACTTTTTCATTGATTGTTTTTTTTGAAAATTGCGATGTTGTAAAATTTTATCAAAACTAACATTATTAGATGAATCGTAACGACCTGATAGTCAATTTAACCCATTATGCAGCTTTTAATGAAAAGGAGGAAGCTATGAGAGAAAAGTTGCTTCTTTTTGTGAAAGAACATGAAAACTGTTTTGAAAGGTCTTTATTGATTGGCCACGTTACAGCTTCTTGCTGGGTGATTAATAAATCAAGAAGTAAAGTTTTGCTAATTCATCATGCAAAACTTAATAAATGGCTACAGCCAGGCGGGCATTGTGATGGAAATGAGCATACATATAAGGTGGCTGAAAAAGAACTATTGGAAGAAACAGGTTTAGTAGCTTTAACAGAGAATTCGAATATTTTTGATGTAGATATTCACGTGATTCCTGAACGAAAAGGAGTTCCGGAACATAAACATTATGACATTAGGTATTTGTTTCAGGTTGATGAGGAAGCTCCATTAGTTCAAAACCATGAAACACTTGGGATGAAATGGATTGCTATGGTAGATGTTCCAACTCTTAGCTCAGAAGAAAGCATCTTAAGAATGATAAATAAGCTTGAACTTAGTCCATCATGATTCGCTCTGTAGAGGAGAAATTCTCATTATATACCTTAAGAATGTATAAGCCTGCTGGAAGGTCATTTGGTGTAATGGCTAATTCGAAAAGCTTGCTTCTGAATGAATCTTGATAAACTTCTACACCGAGTGTATTGGTCAATGTTACATTGAACTCAGTTCCATAGTCTTCTTTAGCCACCAAAACCTTCACTTTACTTGTTGATTCTGATGGATTTGGGAATACTAGGATATCTTTCTCATTACCATTCAAAAGCTGTTTTATAGAAGCCAGGTAGTGAGCTCTTTCAAAATTCGGAATTCCGTAACCCAAGAAATTATCTGGTTGACTTGCCTGTGTTCCTGAAGCTAATAGAATTTCTCTTATTTGCATTGCTGTTAAATCTGGAAAGGCTTCTCTAATACCTGCTACCAAACCTGTTATTAGTGGTGCGGCAAAAGAGGTTCCGTTTGACATACCCACAAAATTACTTGGTGTAGCCACTGTGGTGGAGCCACCTTTTGCTGCCACATCTGGTTTTATTTGAGCATCGGAACTTGGTCCTACGGAACTAAAACTAACATATTCTTGATCAGAATTTACAGCTCCCACAGCTATTACCGAATCGCCATCAGCCGGAGCAGTTATATATTTCCAAGCTTTGTTTCCTTCGTTTCCTGCAGATACTACTACTACTACACCTTTGGCGGTTAACCAATCGGCAGCTCTAGTTATCAGTGCAGTATTGCCATCTAAATCTTGATAAGAATAATCTTGCTCCGTTCCTTGAAAGTCAGCATAACCTAATGAAGAGCCAACAATGTCAACACCTGCAGAATCAGCTCTTTCTGCTGCAAAAAGCCAGTTAGCTTCTTCCATTTTAGTTTCAGAATTCACATTCTCTGTAACATAAAGTAAGAAGGATGCGTCAGGAGCAGTTCCTAATAATTGCCCATCTAAACTAGAAGCTATACAGCTCAATACCGATGTTCCGTGCGAATGAGCATCATAAACTGACTCATTGGTATTGACAAAATTATATGTTTCTATTACTCTATTTTCAGCAAAAAGTGCTTCAAAAACGTCTAATTCATCAGCATTTAAATATCCAGAATCCAATAAGCCAATTAAGACACCCTTTCCTGTAAAACCTTGTGCATGCATGGCATCCGCACCTAACATAGCTAATTGATTAAGAGAACTTCCTGGGTCCGTCATGGTAGTTCCAAGGTTTTTGCTACCCGAGTTTTCACTTTTTTGTCTGAATGAGGGGTTTTCTAGACCAGTTGGGTAATTGCCTTCTAGACCTTTCACAAATGATAGGGCTAATACTTCTTGTAATTTGCTCTCAGGAATGTCTACCAAGGCAGCATTAAGCCATTTACTAGTGAACTTTACGGGTATATCCGCAGCAATAAGAGCTTGAATGTAAGCTGGGTTCACGGGTAAATCCTGTTGCGTAATATTTATGCCTTGTTTTAGTCTTCTGTCTATAGCTTTTTGAGATAAATACTCTTGAGGCTGATCAATACTATAAGGGCTATTTGCTTTGTCGTTAAAAACAACCAAGTATTTGTTTTGAGCAAAAAGTACACTGCTTTGCAAAAGCAGTAAAAGGCATAAAATCTTCTTCATATTCTACATTGTGAAATAAAAATACGCAAGTGGCAGTAAAAAAGAGCTTTATGCGTTAAAACTTTTTAAAATCCAGCCACCGCCAATCACATCATCTCCTTCATAGAAGACAGCGGCTTGACCTGGGGCTATGGCACTTATTGGCTCTTTAAAAATAACTTCCATTTTATCAGGTCCTATTTGGGAAGCTATTGCTGGAGCCGAAGGTGTTTTATATCTAATCTTAGTGAATGTTTCTTTTTCTTGACCTAATAAATCAGGGTATTTCTGCATGTTTAGTTTACCTACATGCATAGCATTTTTAAAGAGGTGTTTTTCTACGCCCAAAATCACCTCATTAGTCTCTTTTCTGATTTCTGTTACATAAACAGGGTATCCTAAAGCTATTCCCAGCCCTTTTCTTTGACCTACAGTATAAAATGGATATCCTTCATGCTTACCTACTTTTTCACCACTTTGCAACACAAAATCTCCTCCTTTAACGCTTTCTTCTAGTCCGTCTACTCTTCTTTTTAGGAAGCCACGGTAATCGTTATCAGGTACAAAGCATATTTCGTAAGACTCTGATTTATTAACTAAATCGTAAAAGCCTCTTTCTACGGCCATCTCTCTAATTTCCTTTTTGGTTAATTGCCCTAAAGGCAATTGTGTTCTAGAAAGGCTTTCTTGAGAGATTCCCCAAAGCACATAACTTTGGTCTTTTAAGACGTCTTTTCCTTTTGAAATAACATGACGGCCGTTTTCTTGTCTGATGTTGGCATAATGGCCAGTGGCCAAATGTTCACAGCCAAGGTTATTTGCCCTTCTGAGTAAAGCATCCCATTTAACATGGGTATTGCATAGTACACATGGGTTTGGAGTTCTTCCTTCTAAGTATTCACCCGTAAAATGGTCAATCACGTAGTCGCCAAACTCTTCTCTGATATCTAGTATATAATGTGGGAAGCCTAAATTAACCGCAATGTTTCTGGCGTCATTTATAGAATCTAGGCTGCAGCAGCCCGTTTCTTTCTTACTTCCTCCTGAGGCCGCGTAGTCCCATGTTTTCATGGTCATACCTATAACCTCGTAGCCTTCTTCATGTAACATAACTGCAGCTAAAGAGCTGTCAATACCGCCACTCATGGCTACTAAAATTCTTCCGTGTTTGCTCATCTAACTAAATGGGTTGAATGCCCATCGTTTATATTTAAAAATAATTTGTGACAAAGGTACAAACAAAAGAAAGCTAATTGGGTAGGAATTAGTTCTATATAATGGCTAAGATTTGAATATTTGCTCATCTAATTTTCTGAATCTGTTAGGTTTGACTTCTTCTTTTAGCCGATAATTATGTCTTTTCTTAAATAGAAGTCTATTTTTGCCTCAAATAAACCGATGGTATGTTAAAGAAAGAAGTTTTAGTTAATGGCATTTCTAACCTTTCAGATGCACGTTATTGTGCTGGAATGTTTGTTGATTATTTATGTTTTGAGTTAAACCCTGAACACCCTGATTTTATTTCAGTTGAGAAAATGGTTGAAATCAAAAATTGGGTAAGTGGTCCAAAGATTGGAGGAAGAATCTCAAATTGGCCAGATAATTTGACTTTAGAGCAATGGCAAGATTTAGCTTTAGATTATTTAATAATTAGTGATTCGAGTTTGATTAATGCCGCAAGAGCTAAGGTAGGGGAGTTGTTTTTTGAAGTAAAGGGTTCAAATAGAAATCAAGATCTAAACGATTTTGAGCATATTCTAATTTCAGATGCCAGTTTAGTAGGCGAAATAAACCATCAGTCATTATTTGTCGGTGGGAATATTGAACTTGATAATTTAGAAGAGAAAGTACAAAACAATGATATAAAAGGTCTTGCACTAAAGGGTAGTCATGAAGAACGCCCTGGCGAAAGCAAATATGAAGACCTTATGGATGTTTTAGAAGCCTTAGAGGAAGATGATTGAAAATCTCAAACCCTAATTTCACAGTTTATCCAGTTTCTTTACCATTCGTGTAGTTTGTATTACATAGTACCCTTTGTGGGATTACCTTTGAAACGAATTAATACAAATTATAAATGGAAAAGAATGAAAAAAGACTTCGAAGAATTAAAAACGACAACTCTGTATTAGGAGGCGTCACAGAAGGTTTAGGAGAGTATTTTGATATAGACCCAACCATATTTAAGGTTATTTTCGTGGTCATGTTTTTCACTCCTTTACCATCAGTAATTACTTATTTAATTTTATGGGTAGTTTTACCAGAGGAAAATAGAGCATTTAGCTACACCAATGATAACTACCAATCAACATTTAAAACATCAAATTTTACTATGAGCAATCACTCATCAAAAAACGGAAACTTAGTAGGTGGCGTTATTCTTATTAGCTTGGGAGCCATTTTTGCATTTCGCACCTTCTTCGATATTAACCTATTCAGCTATATAGGTAAAATGTGGCCACTATTTCTTATCGGCCTTGGGGTTTGGATTATTGTCAGAGATAAAGAGGATGATAATTTCAATCAGAATCAGAACACTGGTGGAACCATCGATAATGAAAACACCGGCGAAACTTTTTAAAATATGAAGAGGAAAAGTAATGTGTTTTTAGGGGCTATTTTGGTAGCCGTTGGAGCTATCTTTTTAGCTTTCAATTATGACCTAGTTGACTTTAATTATTCATTCAGAACTATCGCAAAGTTTTGGCCTGTATTGTTAATATTAGCAGGTGTGGCAGTTTTACTGCATGAGCGTAAGAGTTTTTATAATCCAACTACCGCTCTGCTTGTAGCTTTTGCCATTCCTTTGGGGATTTATAGTGCAGCCTCTGATGGTGTTGATAATCTGAAATCAGACTTTAAAGATGATTTTCATTTTGATTGGCAAGATGATGAAGACTGGGATAGAAATAACGATGACAGAGAATACAGTTATGGTTCGGAAGAGCGTGAGAATGGTGACAGAATAGAGCAAAATTTTAATGTTCCTATTTCAAATAATACGGAAGAAGCTAGCCTTAATTTTGGTGGTGGAGCTGCAGAGTTTCACTTAAAAGAGACTACCAGTGATTTATTTAAGGCCACTACATTGCTTAACACAGGGAGCTATAGACTGTCAGATGAGTTAAAAAGTAATCATCATCAGATTGACTTTGAGATGAAGTCAAGAAAGAATAAGAGTTTCAATTTTGGAGACAATGACCATAATGAAATCTTTCTAGAGTTAAACACTAAACCTATTTGGAACATAGAAATGGGGATAGGAGCTGGTGACCTAGAATTTGATTTTAGCTCTTTTAAAGTGAAATCATTAGAGATTAAAACTGGAGCGGCTGCAGTAGATGTTAAATTAGGTGATAACCTAGAGCGTTCAGAAATTCGTGTAGAAAGTGGCGTAGCCAAAGTCGATATTTCTGTTCCTGAGAGTGTTGGTTGCGAAATAAAAATGGACGGGGCCTTAAATTCTAAAGACTTTAGCGGTTTTGAAAAAGAAGCGGATTCAAGATGGCGTACACCTAATTTTGATAAAGCTCAAAAGAAAATCTACATAAAAGTATCTAGTGGTCTTTCATCAGTTACAGTGCATAGGCACTGATGAACTCTTAATATTTTATTGAAAAGCGAGCTTTCTTATACAGAGCTCGTTTTTTTTTTAGTTTTTATATTTCAATGCCTTAACTGGACTTATTTTTAGAATTGATAAGGTAGGCAATATCACTATCAAACTTACCAAAATTACTGTGGCAATATTAACTAAAAGGAATGTGAGCCATGACCAAGAAATTGGGACATAAGACATGTAATAATTCTCTGGGTCGAGTGGAATGATTTTAAACAGGTCTTGAACAAGACAAAAGCTCAAGGCAATGAAATTTCCCCATGCCAAACCTTTCATGATGATAATAAGGGCGTTAGAAACAAAGATTTTTTGAATCATACCATTCCTTGCTCCCAAAGACTTTAGTAAGCCAATCATGGGTGTTCTTTCCATTATCATTATTAGAAGTACAGAGACCATATTAAAACTAGCAACCACTATAATAAGGAACAAGACAATGATAATGTTTCTATCTAAAAGGTTAAACCAGTCAAAGAATTGTGGTAAGAGTTGGGTTATTCTGTGGATTTGTTGGTCCTGCGGAATGATGTCGTAAAGTCCGTCTACGGTTGGTTCCAGCTGTTCAAAGTCCTTAAGAAAGACTTCCAAATGACCTATCTCATTAGGTTCCCAATCGTTAATTCTTCTAATAAGGTCAATATCTACAATGGCGTAGGAATTGTCAATGTCTTCAATTCCTGTATCATAAAATCCAACAATCTCCACTTTTCTGGCCCTAGGTGGATTTTGAATAAAGTTTATTAGAATGTCATCGCCGAGTTTGACATTCAAGAGTTTTTTCAATGTGTTACTTAGAATTATCTCTTTTCCGTAGCTCTCTGAGGTGTCTTTTTGTAAAATTCTTCCTTCTTTGATGTTTTCTTCAAAAAGCTGCCAATTGTAATTTCCATCTACACCTTTAAGTAAGACACCCGAAATTTCTTCATCAGAACGTAAAAGTGCAGATTTTAAGGCAATTGCATTTATCGAAGCTATGCTTTCATTATTATCAATTAATTCGGACGTTTCTTTATTTATTACAAAAGGAGCTTCTTCAAAAGACTGATTAAGTGTAATTTTACTTATCTGCAAGTGAGCAGACATGCTAAACAGTTTTTCTTTAATGGTGTCTTTAAAACCAAAAAGAACAGAGAAAGAAAGCATTATGGCTGCAACACCAATTGCAATACTTGTAATACCAATATTGATGACAGAAGCAGAAAAGGTCTTACCTTTGGTTTTTCTTATTTTCTGAGCCAAGAAGTATTCAATATTCATTAATTATATGGAGAAATTATCATCCCTGCTTTTTGTTATTCTTATCGGCCTTTTGCCTTTAAGCTGTAAATCTAAGGCAAACTCTTCAAATACCCCCGAAAAAATAGAGGTAGGTGCTGAAGCCATGCAAGAATATTTGCCTTTGCTAAAAGGTAAGAGGGTTGGCTTGGTTATAAATCATACATCTACTATTGGTGAAACGCATCTTTTAGACACCTTATTGAAAAGTGATGTTAATGTTACGGCCATCTTTGCTCCCGAGCATGGATTTAGGGGAGAAGCCGATGCAGGTGCTCACATTGATAATTCTAAAGATGCTAAAACAGGTATTTCTATAGTTTCTCTTTACGGTAAGAATAAAAAACCAACATCTGCTCAAATCAAAGATATCGATATTTTTGTTTTTGATATTCAAGATGTGGGAGTGAGGTTTTATACCTACATAAGCACGCTGCATTATATTGTGGAGTCCGCTGCTGAGAATAATAAACCGCTGATAGTTTTAGACAGACCAAACCCTAACGGGCATTATGTGGCTGGACCAGTTTTAGAAAAAGAGTTTAAGTCTTTTGTGGGCATGAATCCTATTCCAGTGGTTTATGGATTAACCATGGGCGAATTAGCCGGAATGATAAATAGAGAATCTTGGGCAAATGATTTGCAATGTGATTTGACAGTAATTAAGTGTAAAAACTATGACCATAAGTCAAAATATGATTTGCCAATAAAGCCTTCTCCTAATTTACCAAATACACAATCAATTTACCTTTATCCTTCTATTTGCTTTTTTGAACCAACGAAAATAAGTGTGGGAAGGGGAACGGGTAATCAGTTTCAGGTAATAGGTGGGCCAGATAAAAACCTTGGTTCTTATCATTTTGTGCCAACATCAAAACCTGGGGCTCAGAACCCAGTTAATAAAGGCGTAGATTGTTATGGTTTAGATTTGACCGAGGTTGATGCTTTCGGAAATGGTTTTGACCTTAATTTGCTGTTTGATTTTTATAATAAATTTGAAAAGAAAGAGAGCTTTTTTACCAATGAGAAGTTCTTCAATTTACTTGCTGGAAATAGTTATATATTGGAAGACTTAAAAGCTGGCAAGTCAGCCGAGGAAGTTGAGGCAAAATGGCAAGAAGGCCTAACTTCATTTAAAACACTAAGAAAAAAATACCTTTTATACCCAGATTTTAAATAATGGAGGAAAAAATAATAATTATTGACTTCGGTTCTCAGCTTACGCAATTGATAGCCCGTAGGGTTAGAGAGCATAATGTTTATTGTGAAATTCACCCTTTTAATCACGTTCCTGAAATTGACGATACCGTTAAAGGAATTATATTATCTGGGAGTCCGTGTTCTGTTAGAGAAGAAGAGGCTCCTATGGTAGATTTGGAACATTTGATTTCAAAAGGTCCGGTTTTAGGGGTTTGTTATGGGGCTCAACTTCTGGCTCACACCTTAGGTGGAAATGTAGAAGCCTCTACCACTAGAGAATATGGAAGGGCAATTTTAGGCAAAATAGAAGAGAATAACAGTCTGTTTGCAAATATTCCCATAGGAAGTCAAACATGGATGTCTCATGGCGATACTATTACTAATTTACCTGCAAATGCAAGAGTCATAGCCTCTACAGATTCTGTAGAAATGGCAGCTTTTCAATTTAGCGACAAGGAGGTTTACGGAATTCAGTTTCATCCAGAAGTGACCCATACTACAGATGGTAAAGCCATTTTAAAGAATTTTTTGGTAGGAATTTGTGGTTGTAATCAGACTTGGACATCTGACTCCTTTGTTGAAACATCCGTAGCCGAGTTAAAGGAACAATTAGGAGATGATAAAGTAGTTTTAGGCCTCTCTGGAGGTGTTGATTCTTCTGTGGCTGCCATGTTAATTCATAAGGCAATAGGTAAGAACCTTTATTGCATTTTTGTTGATAATGGCTTGTTGAGAAAAAACGAGTTTGAAGAAGTTTTAGAATCTTACAAAGGATTAGGCTTAAATGTCAAAGGTGTTAATGCTAAAGATAAGTTTTATGAAGCTCTTAAGGGTTTATCAGACCCAGAATTAAAAAGAAAGGCTATTGGGAAAACGTTTATTGATGTTTTTGATGATGAATCTCATCAAATTCAAGATGTAAAATGGTTAGCTCAAGGAACCATTTATCCTGATATTATTGAGTCTGTTTCTGTTAAAGGACCTTCCGCTACTATTAAATCTCACCATAATGTGGGTGGTTTACCTGATTATATGAAACTTAAAATAGTAGAGCCACTTAAGCTATTATTTAAAGATGGTGTTAGAGAGGTAGGAGCAGCTATGGATATGCCAAAGAGTATTCTTAGCAGGCATCCGTTCCCTGGCCCTGGCTTAGGAATCAGAATTTTAGGAGATATCACAGCTGAAAAGGTAAGAATTCTTCAAGAAGTTGATTATTTCTTTATTCAAGGCTTGAAAGATTCTGGTTTGTATGACGACGTTTGGCAAGCTGGATCCATGCTTCTTCCTGTACAAAGTGTAGGAGTAATGGGAGATGAAAGAACCTATGAGAGTGTAGTGGCTTTAAGAGCAGTTACCAGTGTAGATGGCATGACTGCGGATTGGGCACATTTACCATATGAGTTCTTAGCAGATGTCTCAAACAAGATAATAAACAATGTAAAAGGTGTAAACAGAGTGGTTTATGATATTAGCTCAAAACCACCAGCAACTATCGAGTGGGAGTAATTCCACTTGTGAAATAATTGGAAATTAGAAAGAAATCAATTCTTAGAAATGGAACCTTCCAAATCTAGAGTTGATTTTTTTGTTCTTGAAGAACCGTTTACATTTTGATTTAATTTAGTTCTATGATTCCTAAATCTTCTAACTTCTAGCCATTGACTAAACGCTAAATAAATAGCAAATACGGATATTACGTAGAAAGAAAGTGCCGTATTACTGAAAAAACTCCTCAAGCTATAAGTGAAAATGGATAAGCCTATGGTCATTCCATAAAGTGTTAATGAAGATGCTAAGTGACTTAATCCATTGTCAACTAACAAATGATGCAAATGGAGCCTGTCTGCTTCAAAAGGAGAACGCCCTTTTAAAATTCTAACACCAAATACTCGTAAAGTATCAAAAATAGGAACACTAAGAAGAGAAAGTGCTAAAACTGGAGCACTTACGAAATGATGTCCAGGAGAAAAATTAGAACTTTCATTTAAACTAATAAAGCTAATAGCTAAAATAGTAACTAAATACCCAATGATAAGCGAACCCGTGTCACCCATAAATATCTTGGACGTTTTGGAGTAATTATACCGTAGAAATCCTAACAATGATGCGGCTAAAGAAAAACCTAGGCAAGCCAAAGACCAATGTTCGTTTATAACAAACCACCAACTAAAACCAGCACTAGCTATCATGGCTATGCCACCAGAAAGTCCATCAATACCATCAATTAAATTGAAAGAATTGATTAATGCTACAAAAATGAAAATGGTAAATAATACACTAATTACATATGGGAGTTCGTGAACACCAAAGATTCCAAAGAAACTTGTGACTCTAAGATCACTACCAACTACTACTAAAACAGAAGCTAAAACTTGAGAGCCTATTTTTTTTAAGGGAGCTAAAGCGTATAAATCATCTTTAAGCCCAAGGAAAAATAAGATTAGAAGACCTGCAAATATTTTATGCATGAGATAGCCTTCGTCTTCAAAGTTCCAAATCATGTAGCCAATCAATGTTCCAGCAAAAATGGCAATTCCTCCGAAAGTTGGGGTAGGCGAACTATGGGAACTCCGTTTTACTGGATTTTCCATCAAACCTCTCAACATACAAATATTCCTTATAACAGGAATGGAACGCCAAGTAACCATTAACGACAAAATTATACTTAGGAAAATTTGCACGTTAGGATCACCAACTATTTCTTCAAATATTAATCTCACTCAAACAAAATCTTTGTATTTAATATAAGCATTCAAAAATAGTAAATTTCATCAATTTGTCTAGCAAATAGTGCCAGCCATTACTTGAAAAGTTTATTATATGGTCAATACTCTATTTTATTATTCTTTTTCTAATGAAAATTGCTGGATTTCCAGACCAAATCTCATTAGCTGGAACATTTTTGCTCAATAAGGAGGCTGCCCCTAAAACGGCGTTCTCTTGACATATGGCACCTGGGGCAACTAAACTTTTTGCACCAATCCACACGCCATCTCCTAATGTTATGTTACCAACCATGAGGTCAAAAGTGCTACTTTTATAGTCATGATTTCCAGTTAATAACATAACGCCCTGAGATAGGCAAACGTTGGCTCCAATCTTAACATAATCCAAATTATCAATCCAGACTTGTTCTCCTATCCAGGTATTGTCACCAATTTCTAATAACCAAGGGTATTTGATATTAACCTTAGGTTTAATCATTATGTTACTACCAAGCTTGGCTCCAAAAAGTCTTAAAACATTAACCTTGAACTTTGCAGGAATAGGAAAATAAGTATTGATGAATAGCCGTCCGATGATAAGCCAAAGAAGTCTTCTTATCAAAGAACCATGGTCATACCAAGAGTTATCATATTTTGCTAAGTCAACTTTACTCATTATTTAACCTTTCAATTAACATACCACTTCTTAAACGACCTTCCTCTAGTTTATCTGATAAGAAAGATTTAGTTCTCTCAAAATGACTTTCATAACCCACTTTGTCACCAATTTCTATGATATGTGCCCATTCCTGGACAGAGGTGTGAAAAGCCAAATCGTCTTTTCTTATTGTTTTATCATAAAGAGCCGTTAGAATAGATTCTTCTAACAAGTCATCATTCATGAAAAGATATTCTGCCATACCTACTCTTAGCTTAAACGGCGGGGTTTGAATTACAGTGTTTTTATAGGGATTAGTCCCTAATTTAGCCCAGGTCAAAACCATGGAAGTGAGGCTTAAGTGCGAATTAGGTTTATATTCATCAGATTGATGGAGCGAGTATTCCTTCATCAATGAATCGTTTAGCATCAGATTTCCATCAAAATCGGCAAACACTTTTTCTTTTGCATCTTTAATTAAAGCTCTAAATGCATCTTCTTCTTCAGAAATCATTAGACCAAAAAGCTGACTTTGCGATTCGGCATAAGCTCTTACATGATTTTTTCCGTAAGGGTTCATGAGTGCCATACCTGCATAAACATGGTGCTTATAACTGTAAATACGAAGGGTCATTAGCATTTTTAAGGTATCTAAACCTCCTGAAAGAAGCGGATTTAACCATGGATAAACACCTCTGTGCATAAATGAGGTTCCAATACTTTCAAATCCAATGTGCGTAACCACCTGAACATCGGCCATCATTTTATCATGTTCTTCCGCCGAACTAAGGATTTCTATTTTTGAGTTGGTATAAGCTAGCAGGTTTAAAAGTTCTTTAAATGTGTTTGGGTCACACCTATGATTTATAGCTATTAATGTTTGTCCTTTAGGATTGACTGCAGGCCCGTGCAGTGGATGAATCGTGGCAATATTTGTTTGAGGCTTTAAGTATTTTTCAAAGGCAGCTATCTCCGGTGCCTTGATAGAAGTCTGACCTGCTACTAAGGCGGTTTCGCTGATTCCGGGAGCTATTTGTTTAACTACGGCATCAATGTTTTCAGTTTCTACGCAAAACAATATGAAATCAGATTGCTTAGCAACCGACAAGCCATCTTGCAACAATTCAATGTTGGTATCCCTTAGTTTCTCCTTTAAAATAGAGAAGTTTTGTGGCAAGTCACATCCAGAAACTTGATAAGAGGCTTCAGAGAAAATTCTAGCATAAAGCAAGCCCATATCTCCCAAACCAATTATTCCTATTCTCATGTACTACATTTTGTGCTACAAAAGTATTGAATATAAAGAAACCGACTAAAGACTAATGAAAGAAAAGATAAATAGGCCCAAAATTATTAGTCCACTTAAAATGGTCGCTGTTTTTGAATATAAGAAGCCTCGCTTTGACGAATGAGAGTAGTAGTTTAATTTTTTCATTTTGAATTATTATTTATGGAAAGCATTTAGTATCACAAGTATATCGATAGAAATTGAATTTTCAAAAATATTTGAAAGTTATTATAATTCTAATTAGAAAAAACTTTTGGCATAGGTCGATGGCTGAGTTACCTTTGTGGCACAAAACAGCAAGAGAAAATCTTAAATGAAAAAACTTAAAATTGCCATTCAAAAATCAGGAAGGCTGAGCGACGATTCTGTTAAACTTTTTAAAGCTTGTGGAATTAAGTTTGAAGTAGGAAAATCGAAGTTAATGTCTGAGTCAAAAAACTTTCCAGCAGAGTTCCTTTTTTTGAGGGATGATGATATTCCTGGATATGTGGCTGATGGCGTAGCAGATGTAGGAATAGTAGGAGATAATGTTCTTGTGGAGCATGAATGCCACGTGAATAGAGTTAAAAGCCTAGGATTTTCTAAATGTAGACTTTCTTTGGCAGTAGCTAGAGATGTGGACTATCCTGGAGTTTCTTATTTTGAAGGAAAAAGTATAGCTACATCTTACCCAAATATTTTAGGAAAGTTTTTGAAAGAGAACGGCGTTGATGCTCAAGTTCACTTCATTAGTGGCTCTGTGGAGATTGCTCCAGGAATTGGTTTGGCAGAAGGTGTTTGTGATATAGTAAGTACTGGTGGAACATTATTAAGTAATGGATTAAAAGAGGTAGAGCCTATTTTTAATTCTGAAGCAATACTAATTTCCAATAACTCGCTTTCTAAAGAGAAGCTTGAATTATTGGACAGAATAGTTTTCAGAATGAATGCGGTTCAAACTGCAGATACACACAAATATGTGTTATTAAATGCTCCAAATGACAAAATAGAAGCTATCATAGATATCATGCCAGGGATGAAAAGCCCTACTATTACGCCATTGGCTAAAGAAGGTTGGAGTTCTATTCACTCTGTTTTAAAGGAGAACGACTTTTGGGAGAATATTGAAGCTATGCGTAAAATGGGTGCTGAGGGAATCTTAGTGATACCTATTGAGAAAATGATATTCTAGATTTTCGGGTATTTTTAATACTAATGAAAGCACAAATTATACTTGGTTATGAAGTTATTTGATAGACCAGAAAGGAAGGATTGGCAGGCTATTTTAGCTAGGCCAACTGCTAACATTTCTGAAATTGAGGGTAGGGTACAACCCATTTTAGAAGAAGTTCGAAATAATGGCGATGAGGCTTTAAGAAAGTTTGCTTTGGTGTTTGATAATATACTTCTAAATGAATTTGAAGTTAGTTCTAGTGATTTAGATTCTGCTGAGGCAGAATTAAGTGACGAACTCAAAGATGCTATCAAACTAGCTTATGCTAATGTTTATAAGTTTCATGAAGCTCAAAAATCAGAACCTGAGGTTATAGAAACGATGTCTGGCGTAGCATGTTGGCGTAAATCTGTGGGAATAGAAAAAGTAGGAATCTATATTCCTGGGGGAACTGCTCCTTTGTTTTCCACGGTTTTGATGTTAGGGATTCCTGCTAAAATAGCTGGCTGTAAAGAAATTGTTCTTTGCTCTCCAAGTAATCACCCTGCTATACTTTTTGCTGCTAAACTGGTTGGTGTTACTAAAGTTTTTAGAATAGGTGGAGCTCAGGCCGTGGCTGCATTGGCTTATGGTACGGAGTCTGTTCCTCAAGTTTCTAAGATTTTTGGACCAGGAAATCAGTATGTTACTGCTGCTAAGCAATTAGTTAGTAAAGAGGGTGTGGCTATTGACATGCCAGCTGGCCCTTCAGAAGTTGCGGTTTTTGCAGATGATTCTGCTGAACCTGCATTTGTAGCGGCCGATTTGCTTTCTCAAGCAGAACATGGAATTGATAGCCAAGTTATTTTGGTTTCGACTTCATCAGAAATGATAGGTTTGGTGCAAAAAGAGGTTTATAACCAGTTGGAAGAACTTCCAAGAAAAGAATTGGCGGCAGCGTCATTAGAAAATTCAAAATGCATTTTTGTGTCTTCTCAGAAAGAGGCTATTGATATTTTAAATGAATATGCGGCTGAGCATTTAATTTTAGCTGTTGAAAATGCAGAAGAAGTAGGGGAGCAGATAGTTAATGCAGGCTCTATATTCTTAGGTAACTATACGCCAGAATCATGCGGTGACTATGCTTCCGGTACAAATCATACATTGCCTACTAATGGCTTTGCAAAAGCATATTCGGGTGTTTCTTTAGATAGTTTTGTAAAGAAAATTACTTTTCAAAAAATAACGAAAGCTGGTTTGGAAAAGTTAGGCCCTGCGGTTCAGATTATGGCAGAGGCAGAATCTCTTCAAGGTCACTCTAATGCTGTGAAAGTTAGATTGAAATAGATTTAGCTCTATTAATAGATTATGAAAAAAGTGCATCTGAATTGTTTCGGATGCACTTTCTGATTTAATACACTCTAATTCTCTTCCTTCAAGAAAGTTTTGAGCTTGTTTACCATATTACTACTACCTGTGAAAAAAGGTACTCTTTCATGAAGTTTTTTTGGTTTTATGTCTAATACAGACTGAAAACCATCTGTCTCTTCACCGCCGGCTTGTTTAGCCAGAAATGCTATTGGATTACATTCGTATAATAAACGAAGCTTTCCTTTTGTGTCGATTTTAGTTTGTGGGTACATATAAATGCCACCCTTTATCAGGTTTCTGTGAAAATCGGCTACTAAGGAACCTACATATCTTGCTTTGTAGGCAGGTTTGTTATTTAGAGGTTGCTTACAGAAATCCAAGTATTCGTTTAGTCCTTTTGAGAAAAAGGCACTATTTCCTTCATTGATAGAATATATCTCGCCATCTTTTGGCTGCTGCATGTTTGGATGAGACAGATAAAATGTACCGATAGCGGGATTCAGAGTAAAACCATTTACACCTTGGCCAGTGGTGAGTACCAGCATGGTAGAGCTACCAAAAATGATATAACCTGCGGCAATTTGTTTATTACCTTCTTGAAGGAAATCTTTCAATTCGACTGGCGTTCCAACAGGTGTAATTCGCTTATAAATAGAGAATATAGTACCTACGGACACATTGACATCAATATTACTAGAGCCATCAAGTGGGTCTATTAATAGGACATATTTGTTCTTATTCTTTAAGTCGAGGCTATTGATATTGATAAAACTTTCTTCCTCTTCAGAGGCTATACCACATACAATTTCACGCTTAGTCAAGGTATCAATAAAGGTTTGATTGGCCATTAAATCCAATTTTTGTTGGGCTTCGCCTTGAATGTTAAAATCACCTACGCCACCTAAAATATCTACCAAGCCAGCTTTATTTACCTCGTGGTTTACTAGCTTGGTCGCCAGTCCAATTCCGTTAAGAAGTTTTGACAATTCACCGGAAGAATAGTTAGAATTCTTTTGATTCTCAATGATAAATTCACCTAGTGTTTGATGCTTTAGATTCATTTGTTAGTTATTTGAAGTGTTGCAACTATCTTTTTATTCTTCCTGAAATATCTCCGGAAACTAAATTCTCTATTTCTTCTATGTTCGCCAAGTTAAAATCTCCTTCAATGGTATGTTTTAAAGCAGAAGCGGCTGTTCCAAAATTGATAGAATCTTGGTCGTTTTGAAGTATAATTTGACCGTAAATAAACCCTCCTAAAAAGGCATCTCCTGCCCCAATTCTATCTACAATAAAGGTTATATCCTGCTTTTGCGACTTAATCAGTTTCTTGCCATTAAAGAGTTTTGAGCTAATGACGTTATGATGACTGCTGTATTGCTTACGCTTTGTGTCAACCACCTTCTTGATATTTGGCATCAATTCCATGGTATTTTCAGATGACTCTATAAAAGCATTGTCTCCTTCAGCATATTGTACGCCCAGTATGTCTTTCATATTTGCTTCATTTGCCAGCAGAATGGTAGAGTAGGAGGCTATTTCTGGTAAAATGTCTTGTGGGGTTTTACCATATTTCCATTGGTCTTGTCTGTAATAAATATCAGACGAAATGGTAATTCCCATTTTGTGAGCGACTTTTACAGCTTCTAAACATGCTGTTGCTGCACTTTGACTTAATGCTGCCGTAATACCACTCCAATGGAACCAGCTGGCATCCTTTAAGATTTCTTCCCAATTAAACCATGATGGATCTAAGTTTTGAAAAGCGGAGTCTTTTCTGTCATAAATGATTTGACTCGCTCGCATGGAAGCTCCTTTTTCAAAGAAGTAGAGACCCATTCTCTCACCAGAGAGGGTTACACCTGAAGTGTCAAGGCCTAAAAGCCTCATATAGGCTGTTGCCTTTTTACCCAATCTGTTTTTTGGAAAAACGGAAACATGTTTTGCCTCCAATCCAAAGTTTCTTAGTGAAGCTGCCACGTTCATTTCGGAACCACCGAATGACACTTCTAAACTATTAACTTGTTCTATTTTTTGATAGTTAGGAGAAGATAACCTCATCATCACCTCTCCAAACGTAACTACTTTTTTAGTATCCATTTCTCAATTTATTGCTTTAGAATAAGCAATACTATGCCGTTTTTTTGACTCTTCCTAAAAACTATTATAGTTCGATATCAATAAAGATGGTAATTTAAAACATTGGTCATAAGGGGTTTTATTTATAAAAGAAGCCATCCGAAATTAACAGAACCTTCTGTATAAAATGGGCGTTTGGAATTTTTAGGAAGGCTAATTTATTTTACCAATGATTAAATAGTTTAAATGAGACTCTAATTAACTAGAGTCTCATTTAAGATTAAAAGGATTCTTAAATTCCTAGAGCTTGTCCGCCACCAATTTGGACAGTTTCAGCAGTCATAAAAGAAGCATCTTTGCTTGCTAAAAATGAAACCACAGATGCCACTTCTTCAGGCTGACCTAATCTACCTAGCATGATATTGTTTTTCCATGAAGCAAAAACCTCAGGCTTGGTCGATTTGATTTGGGCATGAAAAGGAGTGTCGATTGTACCTGGAGATACCGCATTAACTCGAATGCTATATTCAGCTAGATCTTTTGCTAGTGCTCTGGTTATAGCGTGAACACCAGCCTTAGAAGTACCATATATTCCTGCACCTGGCCCACCAGCGTTCCAACCTGCATTAGAAGTATAGTTTATGATGGTAGCGTTTTCTCCTTTTTTAAGGAAAGGTATAGCAGCTCTAGACGTAAAAAATACTGAATCAAGGTTTAAGGCCATTACATTTCTGTAAAATTCAGTGGTCATTTCTTCAAACCTAGATCTTCCACCTAAACCACCTGCGTTATTTACTAAGACGTCAATTCTACCGTATTTCTCACCTATTTTATTAATGTTTGAAGTTACTTCTTCTTCATTAGTAACATCGAAACCGTAGTATTCAGCCGTGATTCCTTGTTCTGTAAGTTCTTTTACTCGCTCAGCACCGCTCTCATTTGATATACCATTTAAAACAACGGTATAGCCATCTTTTCCTAGTCTCTTTGCTACCTCAAATCCTATTCCACCGGTTGCTCCGGTTATTATTGCTATTTGTTTTTCTGATTTACTCATCTTGTCTTTTAAAATTTATTTTTCTTTGATTAAAGTATTCTTTTCAGTCGTTTAATGTTTGGTATCAATACCCAAACACTTAACATGGTAATTAATGCTAGGGCCGCTCCTATAATAAAGGCTGGTGTGTAATTTCCACCACTGGTTAACCACGGTACTAAATAGGTTAAAGCTGCCGCACCAAGTTTTGCCGCCATACCTGAGAAGCCAGATAGAGTACCCACTGTTTTCCCGCTAAAAATGTCGCTAGGTATTGTTTGAATGTTACCAATAGCCGTTTGGAATCCAAATAATATTACAGCCATTATCATTACAGCCGTAGTAGGCCCACCGGGCTTAGCCATGGCTAATAATGCTGGTAACATGATAATACAACCTAGGGTTATGACCATTTTCCTAGTCTTGTTCACTGTCCAGCCTTTTTTTAGTCTGTTTTGTGCTAATAATCCTCCAAACCATGCACCGAGCATTGCACCTGCGTATGGTACCCATCCGTAAAGTCCTATTGATTTTACGTCCATTCCGTATACCTCGTTTAAGTAAATAGGAATCCAGAATACAAATAACCACCAAATAGGGTCAAGTGCTGCCGATGCTAGAATTACACCCCAACTTTCTTTATGAGCTAATAATTCTTTAGTATTTGGATTATACTCATCGATGTCTGTTTCTACATCTTTGTCTTCATTGACTTGTCCGCTTAAAATATACTGACGTTCACTTTCAGTTAACCAAGAGTGGTTTTTTGGTGGTGCTTTTACTAAAACAAACCATGGGATTAACCAAAGTAATCCAATCAGACCTACTAGGATAAAAATATATTGCCAGCTAAAATATATAGTTAATACAGCAATTAATGGCAAAGAAATTATACCACCAATAGCAGCACCTGAGTTAAACAAACCCTGTGCAAAGGCTCTCTCGTTGGTCGGGAACCACTCAGAATTTGCTTTTGCAGCTCCTGGCCAATTCCCTGCTTCTGCCACTCCTAAAATAGATCTAAATAGTGCAAACAAACCAAAGGATGTGGCTAAAGCATGAAGAGCTGTAGCTAAAGACCAAACACCAATGGATAATGCAAAGCCTAAACGGGTTCCTATCCAGTCAAATATTTTACCGAATATCGCCTGGCCAAAAGCGTAAGAGAATACAAATATTATTGAAATATAGGCATAGATCTCTTTTCTTTCATCGCTTGATTTATCAGGATACAACTCATCTGCAATATCTGGCCAAAGCACACTTAGTGTTTGTCTGTCGATATAATTAATTATTGTTGCAAATGCTATTAGGCCTATGACCCACCAGCGTAATCCGTTAATTTTCATGTTTTTATATTTAGGAATAAGAGCATCTCAATCTGCTTAAAATTTAGGTTAGTAAGAGACGATTTATAAAAAATCTTCCCTTACTGGTGAGAAAAAGTCTAGTAATACGCCTTCTTCAATACAAACTGCACCATGTGGGGCATGTGGTTTGATGTAAAATACATCACCTGTTTTTAAAAGAAACTTTTTTCCGTCAATGTTTACTTCAAAAGCTCCGCTTTCTACATATGTGGTCTGGCTATGGAAGTGGTCATGAATAGGGCCAATTCCACCTTTTTTGAAATGTACTTTAACTAGCATAAGACTTTCGTCGTATGACATTATTTTTCTTTTAACAGAGTCGTTTAAAACGTCCCACTCCATAGAATTGTCTTTAACAAATGCTTCTTGCAATTTTTTTATCATCGTATTTTATGTTTATTTATTTTGAAAAGGCTAGGCCTGTGTTGATGTCAATATTTTATAAAAGAAGAAGCTTTGGGACTAGGTATTCTACTTCTTTAGCTCTTTTTAATGGCGTTCTAATCGCTACTTTACTTTTTAAATCGGTCATTCTTACTTTTCTATTAAATTGAAATTAAATGGCCCTTCCCATTTAAGGTTGGAGCCCTTGAAGTTGATTAAATGTTTATTATGAAAATCTTTATTGGCTATGGCTAAGAGGCCTTCCTTGTTATCAGTCTTAATTCTAAGTACTGTGTAATCTTCAGTGTCTAGTTCAATAGTGATAGATCTAATGCTTCCATAAGGATTTATTGATTTTTCATTTACTGGAGAGTATGAACCGTGTGTTTCAGTAACACTGGCAAAAGAAGTAGTTGTGCTATTTTTTCTCCGATGAATTAACAGCGGGTCTCTTCTTAAATTGAAATTTGGGTCGGTAGCACCTAATCTTCCGGCTATAAACTCATCATCCTTAAGACTGGCAGCAGTATATGTATAAAAAGTGCCATGATTTAACCAAGTAAATTGGATATTCGAACCATCTAAAGTGGCTTCAGCTTCCTTCCAAATATGCTGATATCCATTTGCTGAACCTATTTTACTTAAGTTCTCAGGAATTTGGTATTCAAAATTAGTAGCAATCCACTGACCTTTATAATAGAGAGGTAGGTCGTATTGGTTTGGTTTCTCACTGTTTACTTTGAGTAAATCAATGGTAATAGGGTTGTCAAAAAACGAACCGTCAAGCATAAATAGCGTTCTGCTCATTTTAATGCCATCATACGCATTGCTGTCGGAGGCTGAAATTACTTGAATGTTTGTATCAGAAATGTCATTGAAATTAAGATAGGGTGCATGTAATTCGCCTATATCTGTATTTCCTTCAAAATGTGAAGTTTCATTAATTACAAGGGTATTATGAGCTATGCTTTGCTTGGCAAACGTAGTGTTTTCTTTTAGGTAGCCACCGCCATTTTTCTGCTCTATGTTAACAAAACGAGCCATGCCGTAGTCTTGAACCACCTCATTTCCATTGTTGTAGAAAGAGTAGGAGAGTTTGTCAAAATGACCGTGGCCCATACCTTGTGAGCCGAATTTGAAAACGAGTTCTTTTCCATTGCCCGATCTCAGTATTCCTAAGGCTCCCATATCTCCGTTTTTACCATCCTTAACTACCATAGACTTACGAATCATGGGTTTAGCTTTTGACAGGTTTAAAGCTACCGCCATACCTGAAGCATCTAATTTGATAGCATCTTGGGTTTTAGCTATGGAAAGTAAACCTGGGTTTTTATTGCCATAATAATAGGCAATGTCTACAGCTGAAATTAGTGAGGTATTATAAATAGACATTCCTTTCTGAGCATCGTTTAATGGGAAGAAATCACCTTTTTCATTACTTTCTCCCAATAAAGTATTGACAGACTTCAGTAATGAACCGTCTCGATATTTAAATATTTCTAACTCTGGTTTTGCATTTTCAATCCCAACGGCAAACAGTAAAAAAGGATAAATGGCATAGCGATGATAGTAAGGACCTTCAGAGTATAATCCATCAGGAGAAAATAAACCATCAATTTGGGCTAAGAAACCTTTTGTCTCAGACTTTATGAGTGCACCATCATTGTCGTAAGCATTGGCCTTTATGCCATCATTTTCTAAACCGTAAAGAGCATTTTTGACTAATTGTTCATCACCTATAGCAAGACCTGTGAGGCCTACCGCGGCACAAGCCCATGTGCTATGGTTGTGAATTCGATTAAAAAACTGCGGGTTTCCAGTGGAAAGGAACTCTGCATAAGGTTTCAAAAGCTGTGCTTCAATTAGTAAACGATCTCCATTATTCAACCATTCATAAATATTATCATAAGCTTGGCTAACACTTACTAACCAGTTAGCGTCATTTAAGCATTGCCAAAAGAGCTTTCCTCTTGAGTAAGATTTTTTGGCTGGGTGCAACCCTAAAGTAGGGAAGAGTTCTACATATTTTAATAACATGTCTCTAACAAAGGAGGCATATTTTTCATCGCCTGTAATTCTATATACCGCACCAGCTTGCTCCATTAATACGTAATTTTTCTTGTGGGTTTCGTGGGTATAACCACCGGCTAAATCTTTAGGAACAGGTACATCGAAACCAGCGGCTATTTCTGCATCTAAATTTGCTTTAACTTCCGCTAAAGTTTTATCAAATAATGGAGCTTTACCCAGGTTCTCTTTTATAAAAGAAAGCTGTGCTTTATTTATCATGATGTGCTCATGATTATTTTGACCAATGGCTTTGCAATTAGCCATTAGGAAAATAATAGATATGCTATATAAAAGTTTTTTGATCATCGTAACTCTAGTTGAACTTTAGATTTGAACTAGAGTAACCTTCTCCAGTGATGTTAATTTCCTGCGTTTTTTCAATCACACAGTTGTGAATCATATTATGAGGCTCACCTACGGTTAGATTAATATTAAAAGCTCCAGTGTTCTTGAAAACACAGTTTTTTATATCCGCTACTTGAACACCTAAAAGGTTTATTGCACCTTTTTTTAGCCCTACATTTTCAAAAAGTGACTTGTCCACTGTAAGAATGCCGGCAGTGGTACTTTCATCTCTTCCACCACGGTACATGTTTATAGCAGAGCCTTTTACATCTTTAAAGCTGCAGTTTTCTATAATTACCGCCTCGGCATTATAAATACCTATGTCGTCAGTTTCTTTGTTTAAGGCAAGTACATCACCTGAGATTGTACTGAAAGTAGAGTTTGTAAACGCAATGCTATCTGCAAAAGTGGAGGGTGCTACATAAAGCACGTTAAAGAAGTTGTTTACATCAAGGTTTTGGAAGTCACAGTTGTCAACTATCAGTTTATAGTTTTTATTCATCGAATATTTGCTAGTAGCTATTACTGCGTTTAATGGGCCGTCAGGAGCTTCTTCGCCATCAATAGAAAGACCTTCAAGTTTTAGACTACCACCATTTTCTATTTTGAATAGATACTTTGTTTCAAAAAGCAAATTAGCTTTTTCATCTCCGTTACTTCTGATAGTTAAAGGGTGATGAATAAGGATATTCTTAGATGTGTGGTAAACTTTAGAAGACTCTAATAAAAGTATGTCACCAGGAGCTGAATTTTCAATGGCTTCTTGAAGTGAATTAAGACCAATACTTACAGGTATTACTTTTCCGGAACTAAAAGCTACGTCTACCGTTTTTGATTTATACCAGTTAGCACCAGTATTCGTTTTATTTGCGAAGTTGTGGGTGATATTGGCTCCTGTATTGCTAGTCTCATTTTTAGGTACCAATAAACCATTTTTGGCTCTTTCGAATGCTACTTTTTTCGTTTCAAAGCCTTTTTCGGTAGGTTTCTTAACTTCTGGAGATATAAGATTATTACTGAAATCTATGCCTGAGATATCATCAAAAATCCCAAAAATATCAGAAGATTTAGAAGAGATGATATTATTAGAAAATGAAGTGGAACTAGGAATAGCACTTCTTTCAGAATCACTTCCTGCACATAGTTCTATATGGTCGCAGTTGATAACAGTGTTGTTTAAAACTTTAGATTCTTTTACAGGCACATATCTGTTTAGCGGAGAATTTGGCACTCCGTTCATTATGGTCAAGGCACCTCTAAATCTGTTACCTGTAAGGCCTTCTAGGTAATTATTTATTACAGTTTGTTTCTCATTGATAACTCTAATTCCGCCTGTATTAGCTATGCCATTGCCTATTAATACATTTCCTTCTACGTGTGTTTCATTACCATGACGTATGGTTAGTGTACCTTTACTTTCAAAAAAGGTATTGTATCGGTATGTGTTTTGACCAGATTTATTTGAAATAATTTCAATCTCACCATCACATCTGTCAAAGTAGTTGTATTCTACTATTGACTTAGAATTCATCATTGAAAAGTGGCTTGTGCCTATTCTCAAGGTTTCGCCACCATTAGAACCTAGGTTTTGACGTGGCCCAAAATAGTTATGGTCAATCTGATGGTTGTTTTCAACACTTTCGGGTGCATTTAATCTTACTATAAGCGTTACGCCTTGCGTTCTTTTGTTTATAAAACTGCAATGATCTACTCTATTGTTTTTTCCATAAAGTACAGTCCAGGCTTGTACATCATACCTTTCAGGCCCATTGAAATTGTCAATTACCACTTGAGTAAGACGACAGTTATTTGCCAATGTTTTAGAATCCTTTTTGAAAGAAATTACTTCAGAAGTAGGGGAGAACCCGTTTTGAAAAACTAAGCCTTCTACCAATAAATACTTACCAGCAATACGGAGATTTGATTTTCCCGTTAGTATTACTTTCCCTTTTTCTTCAGCCTTAAGAGTAATGTGTTCGTCTGAGGTACCTGAAGCTTCAAAAAGTATTTCAGTGTTTTCCCAAGTACCATTTGCCATGGTTATGACATTACCTGGTTTGGCAGCTTCTATAGCTTGCTGTAACTCTGACGGGTTATTAACTAATTGAGCAGTGGCAACAAAACTTGTCAATAGACCAACAAGAACTAATGAGAAAACTCGAACGACTTTTTTGAAAATTGGACTTAGTTCCATTAATTGTTTACTCAGTAGGTAAGTTTCTGAGTAAACAGAGTCTATAACTTTAATTAAATGTGCTTTTTTCATGTTAGGGTTTTGTAATTGCATTATGTGTTTTTAACCATTCCTCACCTTTTTTATCTAAAAAGAAGTCCATCCAGATGTAGTACATCTCTTTACCTTCATCCACTTTAACTGAATGGCTAGATCCCAGTGGGATGTGTAATAGTGAATAAGCTGGAAGGTTAGTTTGAGCTTCATCGGCATAAACTACAATGTTGTTTCCAGCAAGCCCTAAAAACAATTGCTCTAGCATTCCATGTTCATGTGGAGCCACTTTGTCCGGGCCTGTAGCTTGTACGGTCCCCATGGCTATTCTTGGAATGTACTTGTTAGGGAAAATTGTTCTACTTACGGTGTTAGGGCTTTTTATTGGCTCTGTATAGGCTTGGCAGTCGGTGAATTTTTTAAAATAGATTTCTTGTGTGTTTTCTTTTGGGAATTCCAGTAAGTCTAGTTTGTCTTGTTTAGTTAAAATGCTCGATATTTTCAAAAAGTGAAGTGTATCGTTTTTTTCAGCTTTTAAGGCTATAGTTTTAATTGCGTTTTGAACAAGTACGGTTTCTGGTACAATGTCGAAGTTTTTTTTATTGGCTATAAGCTTTCCGTTTCCTTTTACAAAAAGATAAATGTCTCTGTAGTTTTCATCTTGAAGTTCTTTTTTTGTCACATCTCCCGTAATGGAGAATTGAGTAATGGTAATTCCATCAATTTCATTTTCAAGTATCGTTTTACTATACTCTTTAGTATTTGCGGGTAAAGTGGTAGTTAGGTTTTCTACTTGAATTTCCTGAGCTAAACTTACTGCAGAAGACAAAAGAGCTATGGAAATAGCGATTAAAGTTATTTTACTTTTCATTGATTCCGATATCTTGATTATGGTTTGCTTCCAAATGATTGAAGTTTTTTATCCATTCCTCAGTGGGACTCTCATTATATTTTGAAAGTCCCACCTTGGCTATGGATTATGGTAAAATTAATTACCTTCTATTCAACCTTATAAAACTTAATATCCTGGGTTTTGAGTTAAATTAGGGTTCCTTTCTATCTCATCTGCAGGTAATGGTAATAAGTAATCATCTGCACTAAAGTTTGGTTTTGCCCCTTCTAAACCAGAAGCACTAAAAACCTCTGCACCTATCTTTCTTCTAGCTATGTCGTACCATCTTTTACATTCAAAAGCAAGTTCAAATCTACGTTCTTCTAAAACATCAGAAACAGTAACGGTTCCTGTAATGTCGGCAGGAACAGCACTTGGAGCTATGGTAACTGAAGTACCTGCTCCTGTTCCTACTGAGCCACCCATTCTGGCTCTAGCTCTTACTTGATTTAAATAGGAAGAAGCTGAAGCATTGTCCCCAATTTCGACTGCAGCTTCTGCCGCAATTAATAATACCTCAGCATAACGCATCATAGAGTAATTATGGCTGGTTGCTCTTGCATTTCCACGAGCAAATGCACCTGGAAAACGTGTATATTTTGCATTGTAAGGCTGATTCTTGGCAAATTGATGTCCACTGATATCAAAGTTTTCGTAAGTTACAACTGTTCCACCAATTGATACTTGGTCATCTAAACTGACAGCTCTTCTATAATCAGCTGCAGGCCATGTTTCATATACTTTAAGAGAAGGAACTGTTACAGACCAACCACCTCCTGAATTTCTATCATCTCCTCTGATACCAGTCATTGGAGCTATTTGGTCATAAGCGTTATTGGGAGCTTCAAAATTATTATAGTCTAATGCAAATATTGGTTCTTTAGAGGCATCAATTTTAGTCGCATTAAATAAGTCTTGAAAATTCGACTCTAAAGCTAAATCATACGTTCCAGCATTGTCAATTACCTCTTTTGCTTCGTTAAAAGCATTTTGATAATTACCCATAGTTAAATGTACCAATGCTAAATATGAACTAGCTGCTGATTTAGCAGGGATAGCCCTAGAAGATTGTGTATTTGGTAACCATTTTTTTGCATATTCTAGGTCTTCAATTATTTTGGCATACACTTCTGAAGCAGGTGTTTTGCTGATGCTTGCTGCTGCGGCCGCATCGCTTATAGGTGAATCAACGTATGGTACATCTCCAAAAAGTCTTACTAAATGGAAATAATAGAACGCTCTTATGAAATGAGCTTGAGCAGTCACGGCGTTTTTAACATCTTCAGCTGCATTTACTGATTCCGCACCTGCTATAGCTTGGTTTGCTGCGGCAATTCCTTGGTATGTTTTTGGCCAAAACTCACTTATCATTCCATTACTAGCCAAAGTAGTGAAGTCATTATTTTCAACTCTTCTTGTCTCGTTAGATGCAAGATCTACCATGTCAGAACGCAGCA
Source organism: uncultured Arcticibacterium sp. (assembly GCF_964021845.1). Lineage (NCBI taxonomy): Bacteria > Pseudomonadati > Bacteroidota > Cytophagia > Cytophagales > Leadbetterellaceae > Arcticibacterium > uncultured Arcticibacterium sp. The sequence continues at coordinate 855,889 of NZ_CAXHZC010000001.1, forward strand.
TTAGGGCTATTGATAGCTTTCTTCCCCAAAACTTTTCATTGATAGCATGGGTATATGCACCATCCACTGCAGTTTGGATATCGTTCGTGGTTTTAAAGAAACCATCTGGAGCTAATAAACCTACAGGATCTTCTTTTAAGTCCGAACATCCTACCATCGAAACTCCTATCACAAGGAGTATATATTTTAAGTTTTTCATATTTCTAATTAAATTTTCACATTAAGGTTAAAGCTGAAAGATTTTACTGTTGGATAGTTCCCAAAATCAAATCCTTGAATTGTATTACTAGAGGTGTTATTATCACCATCAGCTCCGAAGTAATTAACCTCAGGGTCTAAACCAGAGTACTTTGTAAACGTTAACAGGTTTTGAGCACTAAATGATAATCTAACACCACCAACTTTTAGCTTATCAGTAATTCTAGTAGGTAAATTATATCCTAGGGCCACATTTTTCAATCTCAGGTAGCTACCATCTTCTACAAATCGTGAAGAAATTTCTCTGTTAGAATTGTTTCCTACACGTGGTTGGTCTGTGTCTGTATTTGAACTTGACCACGCATTGTTAAAATAGTCTCTAGTGGTATTTGCATCGCCATTGTTCAATTGAACATTAGTCATATTAAAAATATCCCCACCTTGAGAACCTTGAAAAAAGACGTTTAAATCAAAGTTTTTAAAAGAGAAGTTATTTGTAAATCCGTATGTGAAGTTTGCATTAGGATTACCTATAATTGTTCTGTCTGCTTCTGTGATTTCACCATTACCATCGGTATCAGCAAATAATGGGTCACCAGCTACACCTCCTGTTAAAGTTTGTGTTCCTGCTGGTAAGTCACCGCCTTGATAAACACCTGCGTACTGATATCCCCAGAATAAACCAACTTCTTCGCCTACTCTTAAGACATAGCTACGGTCATGACTAAAGTAACTAGGAGCTGCATTACCAAATAAATCAGCATCGTTAATTAAGCTTACAACTTTGTTTTTGTTTTTAGATAAGTTAAAATCTGTACTCCATCTAAAATCCCCCTCAACTATGTTTCTTGAATTTAATGAAATTTCAAATCCTCTGTTGTTAATCTCTCCAAGGTTAGTTAAGATTTCATCATTTGAAAATCCAAAATATTCAGGAATACCATTGTTACCTAGAATTAAGTCTTTTGTGTCAATGTTATAATAATCTAAGGATAGATTGATTCTATTATTAAGTAGTCCCATATCCAAACCTACGTTTGTTTGATAAGAAGATTCCCATTTTAAGTCTGGATTCGCAGGTTGGTCTGGCGTAATTGCAAATACAGTTTGTCCATTTCTAGAAGCATAAAGACTTGCAACCCTAGCTAAAGACTGGTAAGGGCTAATGGAAGGGTTACCTGTTACACCATAACTAGCTCTAAGTTTCAAGTTAGAAATTTTGCTGTCTGGGTTAAAAAAGCCTTCATTAGAAATTCTCCAACCAATGGCCGCTGAAGGGAAAATTGCGTATTTTCTGTTTGCTGCAAAATTTGACGCTCCATCTCTTCTTACCGTAGCCGTTATTAAGTATCTGTCATCAAAATCGTAATTTACTCTACCAAATTGTGATTGAATTTCTACTACTGACAGTGATGAAGAAGGCTGTAATATACCTGTAGCAGTACCTAAAGCGTAGTAAGAAAAGGCATCTGAAAGAAAACCTGTACCAGCGGAAGAAAATGCTTCTGTTGTATTCTTTTGATAGGAATAACCTGCTAATAAAGTTAAATCTCCTCTTCCTATTTCGTTAGTATAAGTCAAGTAGTTTTCACTCAAAATAGTAGTTCTTTGAGCATCTGTAATTCTAGCTCTTCCGCCTACACCTGAAGCAGTGATTTTCAGTGTTGAAGGTTGATAAACTCCTCTGGTCAAGTTTTGACTACTTAAACCTAAAGTGGTTTTGAAAGTAAGGTTGTCTAAAATGTCATAATTGGCATAAACATTTGACCTAAAGTTATTAATAGTAGTTTCGTCTACCCTTGCTGTAGCTACAGCAAACGGATTGTCTACTTCATCTCCAATAGCATCATTTGTAGTAAAATTACCATTTGCATCTTGAACAGATTTGTCTGGTGCAAACCTCATTGCCAAAGATATTACGTCATCTCCACCCACTGTTACAGAACCGTCAGATTGTGTAGTAACGCCATCTTTATTACCTCTGCTGCCAAAAAGATTGACTCCTAGTTTTAACTTTTTGGTAGCCTGTGCGTCAATATTCGTTAAGAATGTGGCTCTTTCAAAACCTGAATTAACTACAATACCATCTTGATTGAAATAGTTACCAGAAGCATAAAAGTTCATTTTGTCTGAACCTCCAGAAAAAGAAACCTGATGATTTTGTGTGCTACCTGATTTATAGATTAAGTCTTGCCAATCTGTGTCTGCCTCTCCTTGAGGATAAGGCGTAGAAATATCATTATTAGCTCTTATCTGGTTTTGATAGCTAGCAAATTCGTTTGCATTTAACAAATCAAGTCTGTTTGCTACATCTTGAATAGAATAAGTAGAGTTAAGTTCAACAGTTAGTTTACCGTTTCTACCTTTCTTAGTTGTAACCAATACAACACCATTTGAGCCTCTTGAACCATAAATAGCTGTTGCAGATGCATCTTTTAACACTTCTAGCGATTGAATATCATTAGGTTGTGGCATTGTTCCACCCACAAAACCGTCAACCACTATAAGCGGAGAGCTATTTGCACTAATAGATGTATTACCTCTAATTTTTATATTAATAGGTGCTCCAGGCTCTCCACCATTGTTAGACTGCACTACTACTCCAGCTGCACGCCCTTGAAGTGCTTGTGCCGCATCCAATACAGGAAATGCAGTTAGCTCTTCAGACTTAACAGATGACACAGCTCCAGTAATGTCACTTTTTCTTCGAGCTCCATAACCAACGACCACTATTTCGTCTAAAGCTTCTGAATCTGAGTCAAGGCTAACATTAATTAATGTTTGATTTCCTATGGCTACTTCTTTAGTAGTGTAACCAATGAAACTAAAAACCAATGTACCATTGTCCGGAGAGTTAAGGCTGTACTTACCATCAATGTCTGTTATTGTCCCGTTAGTAGTTCCTTTTATGGTCACACTTACACCAACCATTGGAGTGTTGTCTTCAGACGCAGTAACTACTCCATTTATACTTCGTTCAAATGCAAGCGATACCGTAGAAATCCCCAGAGCCAGAAAAAGCAGAGCCGCCTGCTTTAATCCTTTCTTCCTCTTTTGTAAAAATGTTAATTTCATAGAGTTAATATTTAGGTTTTGATATTAGAATATTACTAGTTTTTGTAAGTTTTTAGGTTTGTTGTTTCCCTCGATTACATCATAAAGTTAGTGGACGAAATGACAATTGTGATAAAAAAACTCAAATAAAAACACGATAAAATGCAATAAAAGCTATGAAAACGTTTCCGGTAACGTTTGTATTTTAAAATATTTTTTTAGGGAGTATTATTGAAAAATTGCAATTATGTTTCTAATATTGAAAAGAATAGACAAATGACTAAAACTGGCATTATTCTATGATTCGGTAATACTGTTTCTTGATTCCATTAATAATACAATTTTTCATCTTCCTTTTAGACTAGACTAATGAAAAGCAAAGCACCCACTATCAAGCTTATAGCCAAAGAGCTTGGTGTTTCCATATCTACTGTTTCAAGAGCTTTAAGAGATATGCCTGAGGTAAATCCTGAAACACGAGAGCGTATAATTAAGTATGCAGAAGAGGTGGATTACCAACCAAACATGGTAGCTACAAGTTTAGTTAAACAAAATTCTCACCTAATAGGTGTGGTGGTGCCAAATATGGATTATTTCTTTTCTTCTGCTGTGAAGGGTATTGATGAGGCGGCCATGGAAGCCGGCTATACGGTGGTAATAAGTCAATCAAATGAATCTTATGGAAGAGAACTGGCTAACACGCAGCGAATAATGAATAGCCAAGTGGAAGGTTTAATAGTTTCATTAAGTAGTGAAACTCAAAATATAGATCATATAAAGAAGATTCTTAAAAGGAATATGCCTGTTGTGTTTTTTGATAGAGATACTCCAGACATAGAAGCTTCTAAAGTAGTTTTGGATAATGAACTCGGTGCTTATAAAGCCGTAAAGCATTTGATAAGTAAGGGTTGTAAAAGAATAGCTTATTTAGGTGCTGAGAAAAATCTTGAAATAAGTAACTCACGAGAGGCTGGGTATTTGAAAGCTTTAAAGGAAGCTGGAATGAGTTCGGATGAATCTTTAATAGTGCATGGTAAATTTGATAAAGACAATGCCTATTTGAAAACCATGGAGTTGCTAAGATTGAAAAATCTTCCTGATGCTATTTTTGCCATTAGCGACAGATTAGCTCTTGGAGCTTATATGGCTATTAAAGATAAAGGCTTAAGAATGCCAGAAGATATTGCTTTGGTTGGCTTTAATGATGAGCCTATTATGAGTTTGCTTTCTCCTTCTATTTCAAGTGTATCACAACCTGCATTTGAAATGGGAAAAATGGCAGCTCGACTGTTTATTGAAGAGTTAAATTCTGAGGGAGAATATGAGCCACGAACCGAGGTTTTTCAACCTGAACTAAAGATTCGTGACTCATCTACTTTTTAAAATTATTATTGTTGGCTTGCTAGCCTATAAACTTTAGCATCGTTCATTGAGAATAAATAGATGTCTCCATTGGCATCTATGCCTAGTCTTAGTTTAGCATGTCCATTGTTAGTCATTTCTAACAAAGTGGTTTCTTTACCGTCCAGTGCTATTCTCATTTCATGGAAATCGATGGCTTTGCCTGCCTCCATTTTGCTTTCGTCCGCAAAGAACAATCGGCCTTTTAAAATATCGCCAAATATATACTTTCCAGTTAAAGAGGGAATGTCTGTACCATAGTACACAAAGCCGCCGCATACCGCATTTCCTTCGTCGTGGTCATATTCTAAAGTAGGGTAGGTGACCCCATCTTGCATTTCTTCTTCACTTAATTTGTAAAGCTTATGCATACTTTCTTGACTGTTTATTCCAAAAGAACCCTCTCTTCTTGGCCATCCGTGATTGGCTCCAGGATTAACCACATAAACGTCTTCCATGTTATGTTGTCCTATATTAGCACTTAGCATTTTGCCTTCTTTGGTCCACGTAAATCTATGTGGATTTCTAAAACCATTGGCGTAAACTTCTTTTACTACTTTCTCGCCGGTGATATTGACAAAAGGATTATCAGATGGAATGCCATACTTTCCATTGGCACTGTTATTTCCCGATGGGTCAATTCTTAGAATACTTCCCCAAGGTGTATGTTTACCATTGGCCACATATGGGAATTTTCTTTCTACCGAACCACCATCTCCTATACCTATGTATAGGTTGCCATAATCTTTATCTCCTTTTTTGGCAGTGGGATTAAAAGAAATATTTTGCATGCCATGAGCTCGGGTAGCCATGTCCATTCTAAATAGTTCACGGTTGGTACCATTGAAAGGCATTCCTTTCGGATTGTTTGTTTTCCATTCCTGAACTATCCACTGAAGCTGGGATGAAACTTCTTCAGGAAGTGGGAAATCAGCTTTTTTAGTATCTGTTGGCTCGGTGTGCGAAGTATAAAGCAAACCATTGTTTTCAAAATCGGGATGAAAAGCATAGCTTCCAAAACCTGTAGCCCAGCCCGACTTCTGTTTGAAGTTAGGCATGAGGGCCTGAACATCCATATATAATTCAGGCTTGTTATTCTTCACACGATAGAGTTTACCATTGATATCACAAACATAAACATCACCAGTATTAGGGTGTGGTTCCATTTTGGTGATTCTGGTAAGAGGTAATTCTTCGCTGGAAGCGGGTATTTGAAAGGCATACTCAAGATTGACCACAAAATCAGCTTTCTCAATCTTCTTAGGAATGGGGTCTTCAATAATACCCTCTTCATCAGATTCAAAAGGTTTGACCAAATCTCTGTAGGTATCCAGGTAAGCTACCAAACTTGCAATTTTTTCCTTGCCTAGAATAAAGTAGGAAGGCATTACTGATTTATACCTTTTTTGAAGTTTAACTGCTCTTTCGTTTCCGGAGTCAATGACTTTTTTAGGGTTTGAAATAAAGGCCATCACTTCATCTTTGCTCAGTTCTCTTGTAACTCCAGCCAGACTTGGGCCAATACCATTACTTTCAAAATTATGACAGGCTGCACAGCTGTTTTCAAAGACACTTCTTCCTTGTGCTATTGTGGCTGCCGTGGTTGTTAATTTATCAGATTTATTACTTTTAGGCCCTGTTTTACAAGCTTGAAAAACAAGTGTGCTTGCTGTTAAAAGACCGAAACTTAATAGGATTGTTTTTTTCAAGGGTATTTTCGATTTACTATTTAATTATTACAGGCTTTAACCCATGTTTGAATTTATCACCCATACCAGAATTATTTGGTTCATACGCATCTACAAACTCGGCATTAACCCCATCCTCTGGAATACTTGCTTCTTTTTCTAAAGCCCAGTAAATGCCATTTAGAGCGAGTTTTCTCATAGATTCATTTTTAAAATCATAAGGATGCCCCAAAGTGGTGAAAAATACTCTGGCAGGCGTACTACTCTGTCCTGCGTAGGTTTTAGTCCATGCCACTGGATTAGTTAGTGGAAATTTGTCCAATTGTCCTTTGGCCTCGTGATTTGATTTTAAGGAAAGACCTTCTAATAAAGGTTTGCTGTCACCATATAATTTCCAGTCGCCTCCATCTACATGATATAACCATGAAAATGCATCAAAAGGTTTAACACCCTTAAGAATAGGTGATTCAACATTTGGTAACAAACTTACAGACGTTAATTCACCATGCCCATCAGCAAAGTGACCATGATGGGTTATCCATTGCTGGCCAAAAACTTTGGTGGTCCATTCATTATTAAGATGCTGCATGGTAGAGTCTGTCTTATACATAAATGCATGGGTAGCAGTTCTAAAACCCACCATTGGTTTACCTGATTCTGCGTAGTCAGTAATGTATTTTGCCTCTTCTTTCGGCAAAGCCCTGAATCTCGTAAACATCACCATTAAATCGGCAGTTTCTAATGCCTCTAAACCTTCAATGTGGTCTAGTCTGTTAGGGTCTATGGTGCCTGTGCTATCAACAGAATAGCATAAAGTTATATCAGCATTCAACTCTCTTTTTAGAATCTTTGCCAACATGGGCATAGATTCTTCAGAGCGATACTCTTCATCACCAATCACAAAAACAATGTGGGGTGGTTTTTCTGTTTTTGTTTCGGTGCTAGTACATGAGCTGAAACCTATCAATAGGAGTGCAGCAAAACTTAAAATTCTTGAAAACATGTTTTATTCGGTTATAGGGTGTTCTTTTAATAATTCTTCTGGCGTGTAAAAGCCTTCTTTTGTTTCTATCTTTTTACGAATAGCGGCTACATGTTCTGGGTAAATGGCTTCTGCATTGTTTCCAAAAGACTTTCTTACATAAGTAAGTACGGAGGCTAGTTCGTCATCAGTGAGCATTCCACCAAAAGGTGTCATTGGAACCTGACCAGGATATTTTTTACCGCTTACAGTAATAGGGCCATAAATTCCTTTCATCACTAATTTAACTAATCGCTCCGGACTTCCAGAAACCCATTCATTTTTAGTTAAAGGAGGAAAACCAGAAGACTCTAAACCTTTCCCGTCTGTTTGATGACAAGTGGCACAGAATCCATCTCTTTCAAAAATCTCCTTTCCATTAAGAATCACTTCTCTTTTTATAACGTTTTCTACCAAAGGAGCCACGTCATCAGGCTTAGCTTTTGGGTCAAAAGGTATCATATGAGCTTCTGCGGCATCAAAAGTCCTTTTCATCCAGTCATCTAATGGGTGCTGTTTAGCTATTGCTAAAACCTCTTTAGCAGAAGTGTCATCAAGCCAAGTTCCTGCTACAAAAGCCTCTAAACGAACTCTGCCATGTGGGTCGGCTGCTGCTACTTTTAACAGTTCAAGCTGGTCTGGTATTTCTTGGCCTACATACCTAAGTACTTTAACAGCCGCTGCTCTTACTTTATGGTCGTTGGCAGATAGGCATTGCTTAAGCAAGCTTTCATCTATTTTATTTAATCCCCAAGATGTCCATAGAGCTTCTAACAAATTATGCTCATATCGCTCATCAGCTTTATCTAAATTACTTACCCATGAAGCTAATGCCGTAAGAACCTCTTCACTATTTCTTTCTCTAAGCTCTCTTCTTGTTCTGTATCTTGTTCTGTATTCTGGAAGTTTAAGATTATCTAAAAGCTCTGTGATACTTGCTCCAGCTACTTTGGCTGGTGTTACCAATGGTCTAGATGGATAAGTTATTCTGTAAATTTTTCCATGAACATGGTCACGCAATGGGTCTCTTGCATTATGCTGCATATGACCTACTAATACATTATGCCAGTCTGCAAGGTATAAAGAGCCATCAGGAGCAAACTCCATATCCACAGGTCTGAAGTTAGTATCTGTACTGCGTACCAAGTCCATTCTATGTTTTGATGTGTAGCCAGTGCCATCGTCTACCATGGTATGCATTTTGGTTCCTAAGAAGCCAATCGTATTATTAATAAGGAAGTCTCCCTGCACATTGTCTGGGAAATGTCTACTATGAATAAACTCCAAACCAGAGGTAGGCCTAACGCGGTGAGCATCCTCTATTAAATTTCTAGAGCCGGGGTTTGATAGCCCATATTTAGATTTTATGCTACCCGGCATCATCCAGTTCATATCAGGTCCAGAAGTATGTGCAAAAAAGTTTTGACCCCATTCGTCAAACGCTATTCCCCAAGGATTAGGAATTGACAGCTGAGCTGTTCTCTCTAGTTTATGCTTTTGTGGAGAATACCTGTAAAAGCCGCCATTTGTAGCTCTAACTGTTCCGTACGGTGTTTCCACATTTGTGTGTAAAAATACACCCTCGCCCATATACAATGCACCAGATGGGTCTGCACAGAAAGCACTAATTACGTGATGTGTGTCATGGTCGTCAAAACCGCTTAATACTATTTCAGACTTATCCGCTATATCGTCGCCATCAGTATCAGTATATAGTTTAAGGTTAGTTCCTTGAGAGATGTATACACCTTCCGGTGCAAATTCAAAGCCAGCAGGTATATGAAGTTTATCCGCAAAAACGGTCAATTTATCAGCTTTAAAATCACCATCCGTATCTTCTAAAATGATCAATTTGTCATTTGGCTTTGCATCCCCTGGTTTATAATGAGGATAAGTAGGCATAACAGCTACCCAAAGTCTTCCTTTATTATCAAATGCTATTTGAGATGGATTAGCTAATTCAGGGAATTCAGCTTCAGAAGCAAAAAGGTCGATTTTATAACCTGGAGCCATGGTGAAGGCGTCCATTATTTCGTCTTGGTCTAGGTAACGCGTCTTATCCTTTAATTTGAAATTTGTTTCAATAGGATGTAAGTCTTGCGTTTTAGCATCTGCAGCAGCTAAATCATAAGGTTTCTCATTGACAGTATTCCAGATAAGTGTATCTCTTATAACCGTCATTTGACGTACTTTAATTAATTCTTCAGGATAGTTGTCGTTTCCAAAAGGGTTATACCTTCGGCCAAAAACATGAACACCATTGGGTATTTTATAATCATTGTGCCAAAACCAGTTTTTTTCTAAAACAGCTTCTTTTACTTCAGCTCGTAAATCTTCGTTTTTTACCGATGATTTTCCAAACACGCCATCAACTAGTAATTCAGAGAATTTTTGATATCCGGCGTCATTAAGTTGTTGTCCGTTCGTAGTGTATTGTAAACCGGAGTCAAACCAATCTTTGCTTGGCCCAAAAGCATCAAGAAAAAGAACTTCATATTTAGCAGCTACTCCTTCTATGGCTGACGCGTATAAAGCTAAATTCTCGTTTTCGGTTTTGCCATTTGGCAAATCAAGCTTATCAGAAAGGTCTTGAAAAGCAATAGGAGAAACCAAAGCTAGTTGAGGAGCTAAGGTGTCATTATATTTTTGAGCCAAAGTATGCTCTATAAAGGCTGAAAGCTCGCCTTTGAAATTATCTAAGCCAGCAGCACCGGCATAAGATTCTGAAAAGCCGAAAGCGGCAATGATTATATCAGTTTTATGTTTTCCAATCCACTCATCAGGTGTTTCAAAATGCCCTTGACTGTTAGATTTTTGAGCTAGATCAGTTTGAAATTTTTCAGCTCCTGGGAATGCCCAGGGAGAAACTCTTCCAGAGTGTGGTCTGAAACCTGGCGTGTCGCCACCATCGCACATATTTCTTATGTAAAGATTTTTTTCAGGGTTTCTGAGATGCATTTCTGTCTCAAAATAACCATAGTTCATCATACTAGAGCACAGGTTATTTCCAATGAGCGTGATGTGACTATTTTGGGAGAGTTTAAGATAGTTTTTGTCTGGCTTACAGCCAATAAAAACAGTAGCCGCAAAAAGGCAAAGGCTAAGGTTTCGAATGAAAGAGTTTAACATTCAGGTTTAAGTATTTATAAGGTTGGTTGAAAATTCGAATCAATTTATAATTTTTTTTTACAAATACAGACTCCTGAATGTGTCAATTCGCTTTAAAACGACATAATTGGGCTATTTATAGTTTATTGAGCGTTTTGGTTCATGATTTTTAGTTTTTCTGGTCGATAGAGTATTTTATTAAATATTAAATTTTATATAACTAAGAGCGATTTGGCATAGCATAAAAAGAGAATTCTATTCTTTAGAATCATATAGGACAAGGTACTTGTTTTTACAATAAGAGGAAAAATACCACATCGTTTAAATTCGCGGTTCAGAGGCGTAGCACTGCTGCTTCTCTACGATTACGCCGCGAACAATCATCAATTACACCGTCTTAGTTAATTTAATATTAGCTATTGCCAATAAAGAGAGGATTATAATTTATGAATGTCTATAATTTGCAAAATAATTATACTTCTAGGAGTTATTGTTTTATTTTAAACAAGAGCCCTATAAAATGATGGTATAATATTGTTACGTCAAAGTCATTTTCTTTAAACTTTGGTGTTTGATTCAAATCATGATTTATAAATTCTATTGAAACAAAAGTATGAGTAAATTCAAATCAGTTTTTGGAGGTTTAAGTTTAGCAATAGCATTCTGTTGCTACTCCCAAATTGGATTAGGTCAAAAGAAACCTAATATCATTTATATCATGAGCGACGACCACACCAGTCAAGCTATTGGGATTTATGGTGGGGCATTAGCTTCTGTTAATCCTACGCCTGTTATTGACGAGTTTGCTAAAGAGGGTATGGTGTTTGAAAACGCTTTTTGTACCAATTCCATTTGTACGCCAAGTAGGGCAAACGTAATGACTGGCCAATACAGTCAAACCAACGGAGTACTCGATTTGGATGGGAACTTGCCACCAGAGAGGCAGTATTTGCCTATTGAAATGAAAAAGCTGGGCTATCAAACTGCTATGATAGGTAAATGGCATTTGAAACAGGAACCGGCTGCGTTCGACTATTATAATGTTTTGCCTGGCCAAGGGAATTATTTTGATCCAAGCTTTAGAGTGAGTACCGAAGGGGCTTGGCCTAATAATATGGAGTCGCATAAAGGATATGTTTCTGACATTATTACTGATGTTACTTTGGAGTATTTGGAAAAAAGAGATAAAAACAAGCCATTTTTCTTGATGCATCATCACAAGGCACCACATGATGACTTTGAATACCCAGAAAGGTATCAGCCGTATTTATCAGATGTGGAAATTCCTGAGCCAGCCAGTATGTATGCTCAGCCATTTTTTGGTTCTGAAGCTACTTTAGGAAGAAATAATACCTTAAGAGATAGAATTGGTACATCGGTTTCTTCAAGACACCCTTATCGTAATTATTCACATCAGTACGGTTTAGACAGTATTGCTAACCAAGATGAGCGAACGCATCAGGCCTATCAGGAGTACACAAAACGTTATTTGAGATGCGTTAAAGGCGTTGATGATAATTTGGGTAGGTTGTTCAAATATTTGAAGGAAAACGACCTTTGGGATAATACCATTATAGTATATACGAGTGACCAAGGAATGATGCTGGGAGAGCATGATTATATGGATAAAAGATGGATGTATGAAGAGTCTATGAGAATGCCTTTTATCATCAAATATCCTAAGCTAATTAAGCCAAATAGTAGAACTAAAGCTATCATTAATAATACGGATTATGCTCCAACTTTGCTTGAGCTAGCAGGAGGTGAGGTACCTTCTTATATGCAGGGGGAAAGTTTTAAGGAGGTATTGACCAATCCTACCAAAGACTTTAGAGATGCAACTTATTATAGATACTGGATGCATTTGACACACCATGACGTACCTGCTCATTTTGGTGTTAGAACAGCTAAGTCTAAGCTAATATTCTATTATGGAGCTCATTACAATACTGAACTGTATGGTAAGAATAGTTTTACTTGGGTAAAAGACCCAAGTGAATCGTACCACTTCGAACCAACTCCTGCTGCATGGGAGTTTTATGATTTGACTCTTGACCCTAAAGAGGTGGTTAACAGATATAAAGATCCAAAATATCAAGCTGAAATTCAGAAACTGAAGGCCGAGATTCTGGCTCAAAGACTAAAGTATAAAGAAGAAGATAAAGCTTATCCAAATATTGAAAGTGTTATTGAGGCTCACTGGAATGATTAAGTTTTATCAAAAAAGAAAGTGTTTAAAGGGGTAGTTGGTTAATTTGCAGTGATGAGAAATTTAGTGTTTTTACTTTGTACGTTATCAATAATATCGTGCCAGCAGAAAGAGGTTTTTGAAAAGCCTAATGTGGTTTTTATACTTACCGATGATCAAGGTTACGGAGATTTGGGCTGCAATGGAAACCCATGGATAAAAACGCCAAATATAGATTCTCTATATAACGAAAGTGTGTCATTTACAGATTACCACGTGGGTACCACTTGTGCACCAAGCCGTGGTGGTTTGATGACTGGTAAGTTTAGTAATAATGTGGGGGTTTGGCATACCATTATGGGTAGGGAGATTTTGAATGAAAATGAAGCCACTATGGCTGAATTTTTCAAAGAAAACTCTTACAAAACATCCATGTTTGGTAAGTGGCATTTGGGAGATAATTACCCTTTTAGGCCACAAGATAGAGGTTTTGATGAGTCTGTAATTCATAAAGGTGGTGGCGTAGGTCAGCAACCAGACTATTGGAATAACGATTATTTCTCAGATACTTATTTTAGGAATGGGGTACCCGAAAAGTTTGATGGCTACTGTACAGATGTTTGGTTTGCTGAAGCTCAGAAGTTTATTGAGAAGAATAAAGAAGAGCCTTTTTTCTGTTATTTAGCTCTCAATGCACCTCATGGACCATATAATGTTCCTGAAGAATATAGTGATTTATACAAAGGTCAAGAAGAAATCACTAATCCTGAATTTTATGGGATGATTACCAATATTGATGAAAACGTGGGTAAGTTAAGAGCTTTTTTAAAGGAGAAAGGCTTAGCGGAAAATACCATTTTCATTTATATGTCAGATAATGGAACTGCAGCGGGAGTAGCATTTGATAAGAATGGTGATGTGAAAAAAGGCTTTAATGCAGGAATGAGAGGAACCAAAGGTTCGGAATATGAAGGTGGGCATCGTGTGCCTTTTATTATGCACTGGCCTAAAGGCGAACTTAGCCAAAGAAGGGATATTAAGACCTTAACTTCTTATGTAGATTTCTTCCCAACATTGGCAGATTTATGCGGTTTACCTTCTCCTGATAATGGTTTTGATGGAATTTCTCTCAGAAATGTAATTTATAAAGACGAGAAACCAGATAGAGTTTTGGTAGTAGATACACAGCGAGAAGACGATTTGATAAAGTGGAAGCAGCCTTCTGTCATGAAGGATAAGTGGCGAATGATAGGCGGAACCGAGCTTTACAATATCAAAAGTGACCCAGGACAAAGAGACAATTTAGCCGAACAGTATCCAGCACTGATGGATAGCTTGAAAGTGGCTTATGAATTATGGTGGAAAGGCACAGAGGAAGCAGCAGGACACATGACTTATATTCCAGTTGGCAATGATATCCCAGAATTGGTTCAATTAAACAGTCATGATTTACATACACCAATAGGTCATCCTACATGGAATCAAGCTCAGGTTAGAAGTGGTAGTGGAGCCATGGGCTATTGGCCAATTGAGGTTAAAAATGCTGGAAAATACGAAGTAGAGCTACGCAGATGGCCAAAAGAGTCAGGCTTAGGTTTAGGTGATGCCGCTCCGATAGGTGATGAGATTCCTGGAAAAAATCAATATAAAAAAGGGGAGCGATGGCTCATTAATGGTGCCGAGCTAATTATTGATGAAAATGTACATGTTTTAGCTGCTCCTAAAATGGGAGAAAGAGCCGTATTTACTTTGGATTTAAAAAAAGGGAAGCAAATAATGAAGGCCTCTTTTGAAGTAAATTCTGGAGATAAAAGGCCAGTTTTTTATGCCTATGTCAAACCTTTAAGTGAATAAAAAACGCTAAGGTTTAAACGTTTTGTGCGGCAGACTTTTTATTCGCATTCTTTAGATATTCCGTTGGCGTCTTTTTAATGAACTTTTTGAAATATCTATTAAAATTAGAGAGGTTATTAAAACCGCATTCAAAGCATATTTGAGAGATGTTCAAATCTGTTTCTAGTAATAGTTTGCACGCGTGACCAATTCTGATTTCTAATAAGAAATTCGTGAAGGTTTTGTTGGTCTTTGTCTTAAAATACCTGCAAAATGAATTGACGCTTAGGTTTGCCACATTGGAGATTTCTTCTAAACTGATTTCTCTGTCAAAGTTGCTTAAAACGTATTGGTATATATTGTCAAGTCGCTCACTATCAATAGAATCATAGGTTTGGGAGAAGCCCAGTGAACTTAGCAAGGTATTGTCGTTATTCAATGTAATGTGAGACATTACATTGAATAACTTGATAATTCTTTGGAAACCTTCTGATTCATGAAGTGACTCAAAAAGGAAGTTATTTTGAATAGGGTCGTTGTTCTTTATTTGAATGCCTCTAGTCGCTTTTGATATAATTTCTTTTATTGATTTCATCTCAGGAAAAGAAAGAAATTCAGAGCTAAAAAAGGTAGGTAAAAAGTGAATCACATACGCATCTGAATAGTTCTGTTCTTCGGTGGTGTCATACCTAAAAAGATGTGGCAAATTAGAGCCAAGCATGAAAATGTCGTTTTCTTCAAAAGGTGCTACGGCATCTCCAATTATAAAAGTGCCTTTACCTTTTCTAATAAGTATTATTTCAATTTCTGGATGGTAATGCCAGCGGTTATGATAAACCGGAACTTCATCATGTCTTATGCTAAAAGACTGCTCTATTTTGTTCGAAATCTTAAGTAATTGAGCTTTCATATTTTAGTTTTTAACTACTTGCTTATATAGTATTACCTATTGCTAGAATTTTTACGATTTGTTGTCTTTTTCTGTGGTTATTTTGTTTATATCTAATAGCGAGACAAATAAAGTAATATTTAATTGTAATTCTAGGAGATGTTATAAATTTTCTTAATTAAAGGAAGTTTTTCAAAATTAATGAGCAGTTTAAGAATTAAAAAAATACCACATTGAGAGCAATTATTCTTAAGGAACCAGGGCAGTTTGACTTTATAGAACAGGAAGATATCAAAGCTGAAAAAGGCAAGGCGATAGTAAAAATTAAAAGAATAGGAATCTGTGGAACAGACTACCATGCATTCAAAGGAGACCAGCCTTTCTTTACATACCCTAGAGTTTTGGGCCATGAATTAGGTGGCGAAATAGTTTCTATATCTGAAAATGGCATAGAACATAGTTTAAAAGTAGGTGATAAGGTGGCTATAGAGCCATATTTGAACTGTGAAACTTGTCAATCTTGTCAGGCAGGACATATAAATTGCTGTGAAAACATCCAAGTAATAGGGGTTCATTCAGATGGTGGAATGGCAGAGTATATCTCTATTCCTTTAAACAAAATTCATAAATCTGCGAGCCTAAGTTTTGACCAATTAGCTTTGGTAGAAACACTAGGAATAGGCCTGCATGCAGTAAACAGAGCGAATGTAAAATCTGGAGAAAAGGTACTTATAATAGGAGCAGGGCCAATAGGCCTTGGTGTGGCTCAGTTTTCAAAATTGAATGGTGCTACAGTTTGCATGGCTGATATTTCAAAAAGTCGTTTAGATTTTATTAAGAAAATAGGTCTTTCAGATAAAAGTATCCAAGTAAGAGGTAAATTAGAAGAAGCTGATTTGAAAAATGCTTTGGATGGGGATTTGCCCAGTGTAGTTATTGACGCTACGGGTAATAAAAACTCCATGTTAAACACATTTAATGTATTAGCTCATGGCGGCAGACTGGTTTTTGTTGGTCTTTTCCAGGGCGATGTTACGTTTTTTGACCCTAATTTTCATAAAAGAGAGCTTACGCTTTTGGCAAGTAGAAATTGTCTTCCAGAGGACTTTAAAGAAATAATTTCACTGATAGAACGGGGCGTCATTGATACAAATCCATGGTTATCTCACCGTACTAGCTTTGAAGATATGCCAGATAAATTTGAGACTTTTTTAGAGCCTAGTCAAGAGGTTATAAAAGCCATTATTGAACTTTAAGCGTTGACTTTATGCGGTTTAAGCTTTATTTATTTTTTATTATTCTAACTTGTCTTTTGACAAGCTTGGGCTGTAGTGATAAAAGTAAAAAGGGTGAGTTAAAATTTACGCAAATTGATGCAAGTCATTCAGGCATTGATTTCAATAATGAGATACTAGAAGACGATTCATTAAATTTCTATCATAACGAGTATGTGTATATAGGCTCGGGTGTTGGAATTGGGGATTTTAATAAAGATGGGCTGCAAGATGTGATTTTTGGAGGTAGTCAGGTCAATAGCAAACTCTATTTAAACAAAGGCGATTTTGAGTTTGAAGACGTAACGCTCTCTGCTGGCATAACTAATACGGAGTGGGTCACTGGTGTTACCGTGGAAGACGTAAATCAAGATGGCTGGGACGACATCTATCTTTGTGTTTCTCACTTCAGGAATCCTAGTCAAAGAAAAAATCTTCTTTTTATTAACCAAGGTACATCAGATTTAAAATTTGTAGAATGTGCGGAAGCGTACGGTTTGGCTGACACTGGTTTTTCTACTAATGCAGCGTTTTTTGACTATGATAAAGACGGCGATTTGGATATGTATTTGCTTAATCATAAGCTTTTTGAGCAGCAACCAAACAGAATAGTAAGAATTGATACGTCTGGGCTAGCTTCATCAGCAGATAAACTTTTTAGGAATGAAGGTGGTGCTGAGCATCCAAAATTTGTAGATGTATCTTTAGCTGCGGGAATAAAGGAAGATGGCTATGGGCTAGGCTTGCTCATTTCAGATCTTAATCAAGATAACCTTCCTGATATTTATGTGGCAAATGACTATTTAAGCAATGATTATCTCTGGATAAATGATGGTAAAGGAGGTTTTACTAATCAAATAGCCGCTGCTACTAGACATCAAAGTTTTAGCAGCATGGGGGTTGATATTGCTGATATTAACAATGATTTGTTGCTAGATATTGGGGTTTTGGATATGATGCCAAACACCAATGAAAGGAAAAAGATGATGACTTTGGGCTTTAGCCCAGATAAGTATGATATGCAAAGAAGGGCAGGCTATAATCATCAATACAGCCGAAATGTACTTCAAGTAAATCAGGGAATACCATCTGGCGATGTTCCTGTTTTTTCAGAGCTTGGTCAACTAGCTCAAATTTCTGAAACAGACTGGAGTTGGAGTATACTTTTTGCCGATTTTGACAATGACCGCTGGAAGGATATTCATATCTCAAATGGTTTAGGAAAGGATTTGACAAATAACGATTTCATCTCTTTTACCAGTGAAGAGCTATCAAAACAGAGCTTTTTTGGAGGTTCGTATGAAAATAGTGTTAGTCAAGAGCAGGTGGTGAGTTGGACAAAGGCTTTGGACGAATTTGGAGCTGTTAGTAAAGAGAATTTCTTGTTTATAAATGACAAGAACTTGGGTTTCTTGGATGGTTCTGAACTCTTAGGAGACGGTGAAAAGTCTGTTTCTCAGGGTGCTGCTTATGTAGATTTTGATAACGACGGTGATTTAGATTTGGTGGTGAATAACATGAACCAATCGGCCTTTGTTTATAGAAATGACTTAAGAGCAAGTGTTGAGGATTCAACCCATAACTTTCTAAAGATTAAGCTAGAAGGAATAAGGGGAAACTTAGGAGGAATAGGGGCAAAAGTGCTGGTATACACTGGAGGTGAGTCACAGGTTTTCGAACAAACGCCTACCAGAGGTTATGCATCTACTGTAGATAAAAGAATTAATATAGGTTTGGGTGAGTTTCAATCAGTTGATTCTGTGAAGGTTTCGTGGAGTTCTGGGAAACTTAGTATTCTTAAAAATGTCAAAGCGAATCAAGAACTTAGAATAAAGGAAACAGAGGCGAATGATGGCGTATTAGATTATTTAAAGAGAAAAGAAGAACCTCTTTTTAAGGAACTTGCATTTAATGCCTTTAAGCCACACAAAGAACAAATATTTTCAGATTACTCTAGAAGGAGAATGCAGCCTCAAAAGTATTCTCAACTAGGACCTGCCATGGCAAAAGCAGATTTAAACGCTGATGGCCTTGACGACCTTTATATAGGAGGGGCAAGAGGGCAGGAGTCTTGTGTTTATATCCAAAATCAGAAAGGTGATTTTACAGAGCATGTTCTAACAGGTAGTTTAGAGCATGAAGATTTAGGTGGAGTTTTCATAGATATTGACAAAGACAATGACCTTGATTTAATCACGGTAGGAGGTAGTACAGAATTTCCAAATTCAGGTCAACAAGGTGTTTCAGTCTATTTAAATAATGGAAAAGGGGAATTCTCTGCTTCCGAAAACCATTTTCCTAAAGGTTTTAAAGTGTTTTCTTCCACTATAAAAGCCGAGGATTTTGATAAGGACGGCGACATGGATTTATTCATCGGTGGTCGTTTAGATAATACTAACTTTCCGAAAAGCTCAGAGAGTTTTTTGTTTGAAAATGTAAATGGAAAGTTCAAGGATATTACGCCTGCCGCAGTGCGTTCTATGGGTATGGTTACGGATGCTGTTTGCATAGATTTTGACCAAGATGGTCTTCAAGATTTGATAGTATGTGGAGATTATATGGAGCTAGAATTCTTTCAGAATACCGAGAATGGTTTCAAGCACTTTACAGAAAAAACAGGTTTGACTGGTAATCATGGTTGGTGGAGAAGTCTTAAACTAGCAGATATTGACCAAGACGGTGATTTGGACCTAGTTGCTGGGAATTTTGGCTTAAATAATAAGTACGATATTAGCTCAGAAAGGCCAGCCTATTTGTTCGCTAAAGATTTAGATAATAATGGGGTTCAGGAATTGATGCCTGCATATTTTATCAAAAACTTGAAAGGTAATTTTAAGCTTTTTCCAGATTTAAGTAGAGACCAGTTTGCTGAGCAAACACCCAAAATAAGGCAATTCTATGCTAAGTATTCGGCATATTCTAATGCAACTATGTCTGATATTATAGACCGTTTTGGTAGAGATAAAATGTTAGAATTACGCTGCGATTATTTAGGTACAGCTTGGTTTGAAAATTTAGGTTTAGGAAAATTTGCTAGGCATGAATTGCCAAAAGAGGCACAGTTTGCACCAGTAAATGTCATAGAAACAGCTGATATTAATTCAGATGGTTTTCCTGATTTAATTTTGGCAGGAAATGAATACCACACTGAAGTGAGTACGGGTAGGTCTGATGCTTCTTATGGCACTGTATTATTGAATAAAGATGGTAAAAGCTGGAGAGCTGTTCCTTCTTACCTTTCTGGCTTGTATTTAATGGGAGATGTGAGGTCAATGATTCTTCTAAATAATGGGAATAATTTGCTCTTTGGTGTGAATAATACCTCGCCCGCATACTTTAGTTTGCCTGTTAATAAGTAAAGGTTGATCGTAAAGTATTAGCTCTTTAATGGCATGCTAAAATCGTATTATGTTATGCTTAAATTGATGTTTTGTACTGTGTATTAATAGTATAATTTTGTTATAGTTTAATATTCAGCAAAGAATATGTAGTGACACTTTAGTTTTGGTGGTACTATCTTATAGAGCTGAAAGGGTTAGAAGAATGGTTTAGTAAATTTTAGTGAAAGATTACAAAAAGAGAGATTTTCTCTCTTTTTGTGTCTTAATCATTTAAAGAAAAGTATGAAAAAAATAGTATTAACTTTTTTATTGGCCGCAGGTTTTCTGTCGGCGTATTCTCAAGAAAGGTACACAGAAGACTGGGACCAAATAGCTGCGAAATATGAGATTCCAGAATGGTTTCAAGATGCCAAATTTGGTATTTTCATTCACTGGGGTGTGTATTCTGTTCCAGGTTATGGTTCAGAGTGGTATGCAAGAAATATGTATATAGATGAGAATTCTAGTACCTCATATCATGGTAATAAAGGAAAACAAGGGCCATCTAAGGATTATTTATATCATACTAAGACGTTTGGGCACCCTAGTGAATTTGGTTACAAAGATTTTATTCCCATGTTTAAGGCCGAGCTATTTGATGCGGCTGAATGGTTAAACATTTTCGAAAAATCAGGAGCCAAGTATATTGTACCAGTAGCTGAGCACCATGATGCTTTTGCCATGTATAATTCTTCTTATACCCTTTGGAATTCTGTGGATATGGGACCTAAGAGAGACATTATTGGTGAGCTTCAAAAAGAGACTGCTAAGCGTGGAATGAAGTTCGGCGTTTCCTCACACTTAGCTTTTAATCAAGACTTTTTTACCAAAAAGCCTGAGTTAGGTAATACAGCACCAAAGTATCAGCAGCTTTATGGCCCAATTATGAAAAGTAGCAATGAAGCTCCTACAGCCGAGTTTAAAGATATGTGGATGAAAAGAACCACTGAACTTATTGACAACTACCAGCCAGATATTCTTTGGTTTGACTTTGGCTGGGACAGACCTGAATATGCTTCTGAGCATATTCAGTTGACTAGTTACTATTATAATAAAGGATTAGACTGGGATAAGGGCGTAGTATTACAAGGGAAAAATCATAAGTATAAATCGTTGGCGGAGGGTGCCTATGTGCACGATATGGAAAGAAGTAAATCTGCAAAAATTAGAGATTTCTTCTGGCAAACAGATACTTCAATAGGGAAGAACTCATGGGGTTATGTGAGCAATTGGGAGTCAAAGGAAACGAATACGTTAATTGACGATTTAGTAGATATTGTAAGTAAAAACGGAAGCATGCTTTTAAATGTAGGACCTAAAGCTGACGGAACCATTCCTTACGACCAACAAAAAGTCTTGTTTGAAATGGGAGACTGGTTAAAAGTAAACGGTGAAGCTATTTACGGTAGCCGACCATTCAAGATTTATGGTGAGGGACCTACTAAAATAGTAGAAGGACACCTTTCTGAAGGAAATAATAAAGATTTAGGTTCTGAAGATATTAGATACACCACAAAAGGTGACCAGCTTTATGCCTTCTTAATGGAGTGGCCAGAAAGCAATGAGATTTTGATTAAAACTTTGGCAAAAGGAAATCCTAATTATACTGAACAAATTAAAACAATTACAATGATGGGTTCTGATGAAACCATCAAGTTTAAACAAACCAAAGCGGGTTTAAAGGTTACTTTACCGTCATACAGGCCATGTGATTTTGCCTACGGTTTGAAAATAAACTAGAAAGAAAATAGGGGGTTGAATAGAATGATTGAATAATTAATTCTCCTAGAGTGTGTGAATTTAGAGTCTGTTTCAGTAATTGAAACAGACTCTTTTATTATAGGCTTTTCCAGTTGAGGGATTTCAGTATGAATTTCTCAAATTTATTATAGGAAGCCCTGCTTATATATTTCTTTAAAGTATTGCAATATTATAAAAGAGAACATTTTCAATACCCTCTTCTATTTATCCCTCCCAAAATTGATTAGTTTAGGTCCTTGAAATAAATACACATGAAAGACTTTACAATCACACACATAGGCAATACCGCACTTAGCCTTCCTATGCCCTTTAAATTTATTAAGGCCAAAGGCGAAGTCTTTTACTTTCAAATGAATGATGGCACTGAATATGGAAGTAAAAAAGAAGGAACACCCATTACCTTTGAAAATGACCTTTGGCTATGTGCTTACCCAACTACTCAAGAGTTTTGGGAAGCTGTGGTAAAAGAGGCTGAGATTGGAGAATTAAAGGAGCTTCCAAGCTATTTTCTTGGAAAGCATAGGCCCTTGGAGAATGCAAGTTGGGATGAAGTTCAATTGTTTTGCAATGCTTTAAATGAACTTAAACAATCAGATAATTTGAAATTTAGGGCGAATAAAAAGATAAAGGGTAGATTTGGCCTCCCCTCTGAAGTTCAATGGGAGTATGCTGCTAAAGCTAATCAAAGTTTCATTTTCTCTGGTTCTCAAAATCTCAACGATGTAGCTTGGTATGATGAAAATAGTAGTAAGCGAACTATGCCAGTAGGGCTAAAGAACCCTAATGCTTTTGGTTTATTTGATATGAGTGGAAATGTTTGGGAATGGTGTGAGGAAGAAAATATCACTAACCTGAATGATATGCCTAAAGGTGGCAGTTTTCTTCAAAAAAATGACGTAAAAAAAGTTCTGCGAGGTGGTAGTTTTTTCAAGAATGCACTGAATTGTTTTTTATTAAGCCGTTTCTCTTTATCATCTAATTCAAGAATGAATAATGGCGGCTTTCGCATGAGTTTTAATAATTCCTTTTTTCGATAGGGTTTAGTCAACTAACGGCAGAACAGTAGTTGTATATATATTCTATTTTTTATTATCCGCTCAAATTATAAGAATACATTTAAAGAAATGGAGATAAAATTTTTAAAGAATCAGGGATTTACTGAAATAAAGAAAATAGAAGAACTCAAAATTTCAAAAGGAAGAGTTGAGTTTGATAAGGATGGAGAAACTTCAAAAATTATTGAACCCGATTTACGATACTATTGGGATGAGGAGCTGTTTGGTCTGCATTTGTCCGATGACACTAGTTCTGGCTTTGACTGGATGGAATTTCTTACGACGTATAATGAAATAGTTTCCAAGGCAAGGGTTCTATATTTTGGTAGAAGTCAGATTGAAAGTTTTAAGACGCTTATTTATGTCTTCGGTGACTTAGAATTTCTTTACTTATCAGAGAATAAGCTTTTAACTTATGTCGAGTTAAAAAATATGCCAGTTCTTGAAACTTTTGAGGCCTCTCATTGCTCATTGTTAAAAACTGTGGACCTAAATGGTAAATTTAATAAACTGAAATGGATTGATTTGTCTTATTCAAATTTGGACGCTTTTAGTTTGCAAAATGCGGATTTCCCTAATTTACAAAACATAAATATGACGAAAAACACCTTTAGAAATAAAGGTGTTTTCACTTTTCATACTTGCCCTAATTTACATTTTGTTTTAGGCTTGGAAGCCCTAAAAGGAATTGATGAAGTATTTTTTGAAGGGAATGACTTGAATGTTAGGAAATTAGTAGCAAAAGAATTAATAAGAAGTTTAGAGGATGAAATAAATATTAATAGACCAAATGTTTCACGAATTCAATTAGCGAATAGTTATAAATTAAGTCAAGAAGACTTTATATATTTTCTTGATTTAGGGCATTTGAATTTAGAGAAAATTCCCGAATCTATTTTAGAGATTAAAAGCATAGAACATTTATGTTTAGGAGCATATTTTCCTAATAAAATAGACTCATTTGGTCCTCTTATTTGGGAGGAATCTTATTACCATAAAAAAACACGTGTAAACCATAATTCTATTCAGTCTAAAGAACTTGAGAAACTTAAGGAACTGAGCAACTTAAGGTCGCTCTATTTAAATTCTATAGACTTAGATTCATTGGTTTTCTTAAAATACACACCAAACTTAATAAGCCTAGATGTTTCTGGAAACAGAAGAATAGAACATTTTAGACACTTAAAAGAATTAAAAGAGCTAAAACTGTTTCATGGTTCAAGCATTAAAGGCTTTGATGATTTACAAACAGCTTACTTACCTCAAAACCTAATTTCTTTATCATTGGAAAGTTGCAGTTTAACTAAGCTAGGTTTCTTGGAAAGTTTAGCAAAATTGGAATATGCTTTTTTAGGATGTAATCAGATTTCAACAAATGAATTATTGACATTTATATTTGATGAGAAAGGAAAACCTAATACTTTAAGAATTTCACGAATCAAATACACTAACTTCGGAGAATCTGGTATATATATAAATGAGAATCCAATAGAAGAAGGTTTGTTCGGATATTTAGATAATAAGGAGCCAAAGGAGAAGCTCAAACTACTACAAAAATATTTCGATGAACACATTAAGGAAGATGAAATTAGTTTTAAGCAGATTAAAATTATTTTATTAGGGAATACACAGGCTGGCAAAACTACTTTTTTTGATATCCTAAATTGTCATACAAAAAGGTACAAAATGAAATCCAAGGATGGTGAAAGTACACATGGTGTTAATATTTCTTCGATAGAGTATTTAGATAAAAACAACGCACCAGAGTTTATTTTGAAAGTTTATGATTTTGGTGGACAAGATTATTACCATAGTACGCATTGGCCTTATTTTACTCAATCTGACACTAAATATTTAGTTATATATAGAAGTGATATTAAAGATGAATATTCTATTAATAATAAAGGAGAATCGCTCTATACTTTAAATTATTGGCTAGATAGTATAAAAAAGTATGCCTTTAAAAATGAGAATCCGAAGGAAAAAGGGGTTAAAACAAATATTATTCAGAATATCTATTCAACAATATCAAGCACGGGAGAAACCCCTATCAAACAAAACCTTAACTTAAAAGACCTCGAGAAAGAATATGAAAAAGTACTGGTTTTAAATGTTTCGAATTCTTTTGACTTTGAAAAGAGGAGAGATAATATTGATAGAGAGCGGCTTAAATTTAAAAAAGGCTTTGTGGGTGCGTTGAAGGACGAGACTAAAGTAAAAACGTCTCTATCGAAGTCGCGATATGCGTTTTTGAAAACCTTGAAAGGGAATCCAAAAGGTATTATTGAAAAAGTTAGTATTTCGTATCCAGATAAGAGTGAAGAATGGATAGAGGTTTCGCTAGATTTTGCACAGAATACAAATGACATAATTTATAATAAAGAAGGTAGCTTAAAGGGTTTTGTAATAACAAATATTGAGAAGTTTAACTCCTATATTTTCCAGATACTTAAAAATGAAAAGGATGGCTATTTTAATAGCAAAGATATTGACGATAGACTAAAAGGCTCAGGTTTAGGTTCAAAAGAAATTCAGTTTATAGTTAATTTTATGCTAGAAAATGAAATTGTCTTTGAAACTAAAGAAAATCATTTTCTGGCACCTGCCTTTTTAAGTAATAAGTTATCCGTTTCAGAAGAGTTGCTGGTGGAGACTTTTAGTGTTCCAATGGTAGAATATATATTTAAGGCTCATTTTCATAGTAATATATTCACCAAAATTGTCATTGCGTTTTCTAAGGATAATTCATTGCTAGAAGATGGGTGGAAATATGTTCTGAAAAAAGGATATGTTTTTCTTTACGAAAAACAGTCAAGCAAAGAGGGTCAAAGTTTGGTTAAAAAAAATCTTCTCCATATTAAATTTGAATTAGAGCCATCCCCTAAAATAAAAGTTTATAATCATGCACTTTTTGGTGTGAAGGATGAGTTTTTTGAAAAAATACATAATCAATTAGATGAATTGGTAGAATATGAAGGGGACAACCTTAGAAATATTGAAAAGCTGGTTTTTAATAAAAATAAAAAGCGTGTTAACTATCAAGACTTAGTTGCCGACAATCAGTTTATTTTAGATGGAAAAGGGACGGCGTTGATCCAATACGAAAACGAATTATTTAGAAAAGGAGACTTTAGGATTTTCTTAAGCCCAGAAGAACGCAAAAAGCTCAAAATGAAGAAAATATTTATTTCCTACTCAAAATTTGATGAAGTTTATAAAGAAGAATTTAAAAGCCATTTAGCAACGCTGAAAAATCAGGATTTAGTTGAGACTTTTGATGATAGGGATATTGAAAGTGGGAGCAAATTCGATACAGTTATTAAACAAAAAATCGTTGAATGCGATTTGTTCATTTGTTTAATCAGTAGGCACTTTTTAAATGTAAAATACATTTTTGAAGAAGAGTTTCCTTATGCCCTTGACCACGGAAAAACCATTATTCCGATAATTATTAGACCATGTGATTGGGAGGCAATGCCTATAGGGAATAAAGGTGAGAAATTAGGGGATTGGAATGCTCCTGACAAAGGCAAAGTAATAACACAAAGACCAGAAGGTCATGACGAAAAAAGTCAAGTAATTATTGGAGAATATACTTCTAATGAACGAGATGCGATGTGGTTGAAATTTGTAAAGAAAATAAGAGAAATAATTCAAAATGATTAAATATGGATCTAATACTACAAGTAGCCCTACACCATCAATTTGATACTCTTCAGGAACTTAGTAAACGAATGTCGGAGAATAGCCGAAATGCTAAGACTTGGTGTCTAAGTTTAGTTTCGGCCCTATTAGTTTTTAGTTCTAAGACTTTGGCTTTGCCATGGTTTATCTTAGTGCTGCCCATTTTGCCTTTGATGTATATTGATATGTATTATTTAGCTTTAGAAACTTTTTACAGGCAAGAATACAGTGCTCTAAAGGCAAAATATAAAGATGGAGGATTAGAGATGAAAAATGTTTATGATATGGAAAGTCCAGCTGGTAACCTTCATATATTCTATCAATTTTGGTCAAAATCTGTTTGGCCGTTTTATGGTTTACTATTTCTTGTTGCAGCGGCTATCGGTTGGTATTTAGAGCATTAGACCAAATGTCTTGGTTTATAGTATTCTAATAACAGAATTCTTGTTAAAGCCCTGACCAATCAATCTCTTTCAAAATAGTTTCCGCAATAACCTTATGCCCTGCTGGTAACGGATGAATACGGTCTTTCCCGAAAGAAATACTTGAGTTACCTAAAACCGGATGGTAGGTATCTATCGTTTTGAAAACTTGGCTGCTTTTGTAGTTAGAGATAAACGCTGCATACTTGCTGATAACCTCCGAATCATATTTAAAGTAAGGCTTTTTATAGCTGTAGCTGTCTAATGCTAAACCGCCATTCGGTTTCATACCGGTTTCCATGAAAGAGGTGGGAGTAAGTAAGATTACTTTAGCACCCGTTTTAGCAATGATTTTAACAGCTTTCGCAATTCCTTTCTTGTACGCCTTAAAACGTTTTGGGTCAAATGGGCTATAAATACCATCATTTATGCCATAATACAGGAAGCAAATGTCAAAAGGACCTTCTGCCAAAATGCTATTTAATCTATCAAAAAGTAAAGGTCTTCTCGGGTCATGAATAGCTTCTGAAAGGCCAGAAACTGTTTCGCTGTTTTTGCCAAAGTTTATTAATTCAAACTTAGATGAGATTTCAGGTTTTTCGCTCAGGTAGTCAATGTAGCCACCGCTAAAGGTGATGCTGTCGCCTATAAAGGCAATTTTCTTTTTCTCACTATTTGCCAAGGCTTGCAAGCTAAGAGCGGATAATCCCGTCATAAGAAACGTTCTTCTTTTCATGCTCATAAGCTATAAAATAATCTCGATACCGCTATTTTCTTTATTAAATTTATCTGCTGCCTCTTTGTTTACTTTAGTACGCCATACATAAATATGCTTGAGGCCTTTATGGTCTTTAAAGACTTCTAAAGCTTTATCACTAACCTGAGTATCATTAAGGTTAAGGGCATTCAGATATTTTAGAGGGGCTATATTTTTAAGGGATTCGTCATCTATCTTAGTGCCATTCAGCTTTAGTTTTTCTAGGTTCTCCATTTGACTAAGACTTTCAAAATCTGCACTAGAAATAGCAGCATCCGTCAGATTAAGCCATATTATATTTTTGGCCAAAGGCAAAAGCTCTTTAAGGTCAATTTTTGGCGAGGTTCTGTTTCTATCAATAGCTATATCAAGCATTAATGGCTCATGATTCATCACGCGATAAGTAAAACCGCCTTTCTCAATTTCTGGAAGTAAACTTAAATCAACATTCGTAGGAATATTCGGATTGTAAGTTTCTGAAATGGCTCCTCCGTGCGAATCACTTCCAGTTGCAGCTTTCTTGTAGCCAAGATATACTTCCACATTATCTAGCACTTCTCCGTGACTTTCTAAGCTTAAAAAGGATATATCTTTATTTACGGCTTCATTGTTTATCCACCATTTTAATATCGCAAGCTCGCCTTCAGTTAGGGGAGTTTTGCCATCGGTTGGCATAAATTCTTCGTGTTCCTTTTCTAAAGTAACTCTTCTTATTAATTCACTTTCATCTATATTTCCTACGTTTAACACCGCACCATTTTTGCCTCCTTTCATGATGTCTTCATAGGAGCTAAGCACCAATTCCCCCTTTTTCTTTCCAGACTGGTGGCATTGCGTACATTTTTTGTCAAGAATCGGTTGTACCAAATCTTCAAAAATCAACACGTCTTCTATTTTCTCTGGTATTTCTCTTTTGGTTTCGGTTAAGGTGGCTAGTGTTAAATATTCTGTGCCATGCGTAAGGTTTCCGCCCTGGTGTCCCGCATAGCTCATTAAGCCTATTATGCTTAAGAAGAGTACTGATAAGACCTTTTTAGGTAATGTTATTATAGACTTTCCCTTGTCTGTAAGAAAGAAAAATAGCAGCAAACTTAAAACTGTAAGACCTATTCCGCTTAGTTTATGATTTTCTAATAATTGATAAGCATAGTCTCCAGAGTTAGAAAGAATCCAGCCCAAAATACAAGCCGAAACGCCTGAAAGTCCACCTAAAAGCAAGGAGAGTTCAGTCGCTTTGCCAAACATATCATACTTCGGGAAATACGTGGCTAAATGAAAAATACCAGCTAAGAGTAAAAAACCAATAGGCAAATGAACCACTAGCGGGTGCAGCCTACCTAAAAAAGTACCTAAATCCAATAAGATCATGTTAAACGCGAGTTAATTTCACTGGAGCCGTATGATTGGCGTTCCATTGGCATACATAAATACTGTCGTCCTCGTCTATGCAAACGTCATGTCCATGAGCAAAAACAGGATTCTTAAGATTTGTGGTGGCTTGAAGTTTGCCATTAGCGTATTGCGGAGCTTGACCACCAGGATTACTTATAACCTTGTTGTTTTGGTCTAGAATAGTTACAAACCCAGAGTCGCCCCAGTTTGTTTTTCCTTCTTCATCTTTACTCCAGCACACACCGGCATATATATTTTGCCCATGAAGTACAGGTCTGCAAACATGCATTCCCGGTAGGTCAATTCTTTCTATAAATTTACCATCTAAGGTGAAGACTTTAAAGCAGTTTTCATTTCTTGAGGTGCAAATCAAAGTAGGTTTTGTTGGATTTCTAGTATCAATAGCCACACCATGAGCATTGGATAAATTGTGCTCTTTGTTTTCATTATGATGCCCACCAAAATGCCTGATATATTCTCCATTACTACTGTATTGAATAATATAATCACTGCCATAACCGTCGGCTACATAAATGTCACCGTTTGGAGCTACAGCAGTTTCCGTCGGCATAAAAGGTTCGTCATCTCGGTAAATTCCAATGGTTTTAGGATGTCCGAGAGCAAAATGCAGCCTACCTTCTAAATCTGTTTTTACTATCTGGCCTGCCTGTTTTTCATAGCCCCCAGTTTTGTTTTGGAACCAGCCGCAGTCTGTAATTAGTAAAAAATCTTCCCCTTGGTCTTTACCTATAGATAGTCCGTGACCACCAGGAAATGCATGACCCCAAGAGTCAAGAAGTTTTCCGGATTTATCAAAAATCAAGATGTTGTTATTGGTATGGTCACCTATCATAATAAGGCGGCCTTGGCTGTCTTGAACCATCTCATGACAGTTTAAAAGTGGGTTATAGCTTACGCTTAATTTCGCCCAGCCTTTATCTACCTTATATTTAAAATCACCGTGGCCTATGATGGTTTCGTCCTCTAAGTTTTGATGTAAAATACCAAAGCTTTTGATAGGCGAGCCAATTGCAGCAATGGCTCCTAGAAGTGTAGTGTTCTTTATGAAATTTCGTCTTTTTTGCATAGGGTTTAAATATTAGCTTAGTATGTCATTTACTATTTTTCCGTGTACGTCGGTAAGTCTGAAACGTCTTCCTTGAGACTTAAAAGTTAGTCTTTCGTGGTCCATGCCGGTCAGTTTCATTAGCGTAGCATGAAAATCATGTACGTGCACAGGGTCTTTTGTGATATTGTAACTAAAGTCGTCCGTTTCTCCGTAAGAAAATCCTTTTTTGACACCAGCACCCGCCATCCACATGGTAAAGCATCTAGGGTGATGGTCTCTTCCGTAGTTTGTTTTGGTGAGTTTTCCTTGGGAGTAGGCTGTTCTGCCAAACTCACCACCCCAAATAACCAATGTGTCTTCTAATAAGCCACGCTGTTTTAAATCTTTGATAAAAGCGGCTGTGGCTTGGTCAGTGTTTTTACATTGATGTGTAATGCCTCCCGGTAGGCCGCCGTGATGGTCCCAACCCTGGTGATATAATTGGATAAATTTCACATCTTTTTCTAAGAGTTTTCTAGCCAAAAGACAATTCGCCGCATAAGAACCAGAGTCTCTACTATCTGGGCCATACATATCAAAAGTCTCTTCAGATTCTCCGGCAGTATCCATTACTTCAGGAACAGAGGTCTGCATTCTAAAGGCCATTTCGTATTGTGCTATTCTAGCATCAATTTCAGGGTCATTAATGGCTTCATTTTGAAATTGGTTTATCTTTTTCAGGTATCCCAGCATTTCTTCTCTGTCTTGTCCATCGTAACCCTCAGGGTTGTTCAGGAATAACACAGGGTCTTTTCCTGCTCTAAACTGTACGCCTTGATGCTCGGTTGGTAAAAAGCCGTTGCCCCATAATCTAGAATAAAGTGGCTGGTCTTTTCCTCCATTTTTTGACACCAAAACTATAAAAGAGGGTAAGTTTTCATTGTCGGAACCCAAGCCATAACTCATCCAAGACCCTATAGAAGGCCTACCCGGAAGCTGATGACCTGTCTGGAAGAAAGTAATAGCAGGGTCATGGTTTATATGCTCTGTATAAACTGATTTTACAATGCATAAATCGTCTACCACTTGTGCGGTATGCGGTAGCAAATCACTAACCCATGTTTGAGATTCGCCATGTTTCTTAAAGCCTGTGAAAGATGGAGCTATGGGTAAGCTACTTTGTGAAGCACTCATTCCTGTTAACCGCTGCCCACCTCTTACAGATTCAGGCAGGTCTTGGCCCATCATATCTACAAGTTTTGGCTTATAGTCAAATGTTTCAAACTGAGACGGCCCACCACTCATAAACATATAAACCACTCGTTTTGCTTTGGGTGCAAAGTGAGGAATACTAGCCAAAATTTGCTGCTGCATTTCTTCATCAGAAATTACGCCGGTACTCGCTTGGGGTTTTGAGTTCAACTTATCAAAACCAAACAGAGAGCCTAGTGCCAAGGTACCTAAGCCTAGCGAGGTTTTGTTGAGGAAGTTTCTCCTATCAATTTTCTTATTCAATTCACCAAAATCTGGCGAATCTATGCTAAAGTCTTTGTGATGATGATGGCTCATTTTATCTTTTCATTAAGGTGGCGTCAGAATTCATTATAAGGTTTGCCACTACGGCATTGGAGGCTATTAAATAGGGCTCCATATTCTTATCAACTTGATAATACCCCGCTTGCAGCCAGCCTTTTGTTTTTGCTGGATGTTTTT
This sequence comes from uncultured Arcticibacterium sp., assembly GCF_964021845.1. Lineage (NCBI taxonomy): Bacteria > Pseudomonadati > Bacteroidota > Cytophagia > Cytophagales > Leadbetterellaceae > Arcticibacterium > uncultured Arcticibacterium sp. The sequence continues at coordinate 887,755 of NZ_CAXHZC010000001.1, forward strand.
TGAAATTCTCTATTTCCTTATTTCTGACATCTAATAATATTTCGAGTTCTTCCGCCTGCGGCGACTTACCCGTAAGTTTCATATAGGCAGTAGAAATAGCCTTTTTAGGGTCCGAAATCTTACACATTTGTTCTCCTAAAACTTTCGAGGCTTCTACATAGGTCGGGTCATTTAAAGTAACCAAAGCTTGTAAAGGCGTATTCGTTTTTTGTCGCCTTATAACACAATAACTCCTAGAGTTTCCATCAAAGGTGGCAAGCGTAGGATTAGGGACAGAGCGTTTTATGAGAACGTACAAGCTCCTGCGGTACACGGCGTCTGTGGTGTCTGCCGTGTAAGTTGTATTATTAATTTCCCAAAGTCCGTCAGGCTGATAAGGTTTTACACTTTTTCCGCCAATGTCTTCCTTTAATAAGCCAGAAGCGGCTAAGGCGTTGTCTCGCATCATTTCAGCCGTGAGTCTGTTTGCAGGCCCCCTAGCCAGCCAGCGGTTTTCTAGGTCTTTTTCACGATGTTCTTCCGTGGCAGTGGAGTTTTGCTGATAGGTGGCAGTCATCACCATCGCCTTTATTAGTTTTTTCACATCCCAGCCTGATTCCATAAAACTTATGGCTAGGTAATCTAGTAATTTAGGATGAGAAGGAAGTTCGCCTTGGTTACCAAAATCTTCCGCAGTTTTGACTAGTCCTGTACCGTAAATATTCTGCCACATTCTGTTCACAGCCACTCTAGCCGTTAAGGGGTGTTCAGGGTTTGTTAGCCATTGAGCCAGTCCATATCTATTTTTAGGCAAGTCCTCAGGCATGGGTAATATACTTTCAGGAGTATTCGGGAATACGTCTTCACCTCTGGCATCATAACTTCCCCTTTCCATGATAAAGCTTTGGCGTGGTTCTGCCATTTCTTTCATTATCATGATTTCTTCCACTTTTTCTGTGGAGTCTGTCAAAGCTTTTCTTTCATGCTGAATCTTAGCCAATTGTTTTAAGGCAGGTTTATGAATAGTCCCAAAGAAGTATTGACGTAGGATTTCTTTTTCCTGTTTCGTGAGATTTGAATGTGTTTTATTAGCAATGCTAGCCCATTTATGAGATTGGGAAATAACACCAACTTCAAAAGGAATTAAAGCTCTATTGTAAACTAATATATCGTCCACCGAGCCATTTTTTAGACCATATCCTCTAGCCCAAGCTCCAATTTGAAGGGGTGGCTCCTGACTAACTTCTTTTCTGTTAAAAAGGATTCCCTTAGTGAGTTCGTCAGTTTCCGTTTTTAAGGCTAATTCTTTTCCATCTAAGTAAACATGAAGCCCTGTGGCTTTTGAAGAGCCATCGTAAGTCATAGTTAGGTTTATCCATTGACCTTTTGGTATAACTTCTTGACTGGCTTTTAGAATAGCATTAGAAGGTGCCGTATGTGCCAAATTAGCTTCTAAGGTGCCATCTTTTCTGATATAAATATGATAGCCACGGAAATTGTAAAGGCGTTCTGCTATGCCCTTATGAAAAATAACGCCCTCGGTGAATTCCTTTGGAATAAGCACATTTAAGGAGACACTAAAAGGGTCTGACTTTTCAAAAACACCAGCTCCACCAGTATTCAGCCATGCGTCCCCATTTATTTTTAAGCCCATTCCATTGGGCGATTTCGTATAATTTGGTTTCTCTCTAGCTCCCGATTCAATACTCATAAAACCCTTTTGACCAGAATTTATGGCATTATTTAGGTTTTGTTGGTCAAAAGTGTATTTGGCGGTAAGCCCCTGCAAAGGAATGGTTTCATTTTTTAATGCTCTATACTTTTCATCTTCTATCCATTTGTTGAAGTCCTTTTGGCCAGCAGTGATTACGTCCTGAAGTTTTGATTCTTCGGAGGTAAGTTGTTCTTTAATAAAACCAATAATCTCTTCTTGTTTTTCGGTAGGAAGTAAAAGTGTAGGCGTAGGAAGTGCATCATCCCACGATATTTGACCGGCTTCTTTTACGTTGTTGAAAAAACTAAAAAGTTCAAAGTAGTTTTTTTGAGAAAAGGGGTCGTATTTATGGTCGTGACATTTGGCACAGCCTACAGAAAGCCCTAAAAAAGCATCTCCAAGGGTGTTAGTCCTGTCCATGACATATTCTGCCTTGAATTCTTCCTCAATAATTCCCCCCTCCATATTTTGCTGGTGGTTGCGATTAAATGCCGTGGCAGTAATCATTTCTTTAGTGGGGTTTGGCATCAAATCTCCAGCCAGCTGCCAGTGCACAAATTGGTCGTAGGGTTTGTTCCCATTGAAAGCCTTAATGACCCAATCTCTATACGGAGACATGTCTCTTACACGGTCTACAGTATAGCCGTGGGTGTCAGCAAATCTTGCAAGGTCTAGCCAGTCTGTAGCCATTCGCTCACCATACTGAGGCGATGCCATTAGTCTGTCTACTATTTTTTCAAATGCCTCTGGGCTATCGTCATTTTTGAAATTCTTAATTTCTTCTAAAGTAGGAGGTAAGCCAGTAAGGTCAAATGTTACACGTCTTATTAATGTCTCTTTATCTGCTTGGGCAGAAGGGGCTAGTTTCTTCTCTTCTAATTGACTTAAAATAAAGTTGTCAATAGGAGATTTTACCCAATCCTCATTGTTCACGGAAGGGACTTTGGGCATTTCCGGCCTTACAAAAGCCCAATGTTCTTTGTATTCAGCACCCTCGTCTATCCATTTTATTAATACCGCTTTTTCATAATCAGAAAGTGTAAGGTGAGAGTCTGGGGTAGGCATTATCACATCAGGGTCGGTAGATGTAATTCGGTGGAAAATCTCACTTCCATTTAAACTTCCCGGGTCAATAGCAACCTTACCAGGGTTTTCAGGCAATTCTGCATAAGAAGTTTCTGCCACGTCTAATCTTAAACCTGCTTTTTGTTTGGCTTTATCTGGGCCGTGGCAGGCAAAACATTTATCAGACAAAATTGGCTTTACATGTATATTATAGTCGAGTTCTTTTGGGAGCTCATTTATGGCTTGTTCTAGCTCAGGAGGAAGCTCTGGCCCACAGGCGGCCAGCGAGCATAGTGCTAATACTTTTCCACTAGTTTTTAAATGCCTAATAAATATTTCAATCATGAAATAATAGTTTTTAATAGGTTGTATAATTCGAGAATAAAGGTAATGCGGTTTAGGTAAAGCTAATTTATCAAAAGAGACTTTGTTGTTAACAAATCCGACTTTTGTATTATTTTTATAAAAAATATACGCTACAATGAAAAGCTTTTTAAATTATGAATGAGTTAGTTTTACTCAATACGGCAAAGGTAAGTTTAGATGAAAAGTGGAATTATAGAAACGTGGTGAGTCCATTTTACCGACTTTATTATATTAGTGAGGGGGAGGCTAAAGTAACTTTTGATAACAAGGTTAGAGCGTTAAGAACTGGTTTTATGTATTTGATACCGAGTTTCACCTTATCAAATTATAGCTGCGATGCTTTTTTTGTGCAGCAATATGTTCACATAGAAGAAGTGCTCAAATCTGAGGCTTCTTTGAAACAAAGGAATACCCTGTTATTTGAGGTGAAAGTAAGTCCGCTTGAAGTAGCCTTATTTGAAAGGTTGCTGGCCATCAATCCTGATATGGCTTTGGTTAATTCTAATCCTAAAGTTGGGCTTGATTTAACTTTGAGTAGGCCAATATCCCAATCTTTAGAGTCACGCTTAATGGAAACCAATGGCATTATTTTGCAGCTTATGTCTAGGTTTATAGTTACGGAAAATAGGGTAGAGCGTACCGAACTTAGCGGGATTAATAAAATGTCGGAGGTGCTTCTTTTTATTCATGAAAACTATGACAAAGACCTTTCTGTAAAAAAACTGGCAGCTATAGTGAGTCATAATGAAGATTATTTTAGCCGGCTATTTCTTAAATATATTGGAGCCAGACCATTGGTTTATATTAATAGGATACGCATAGAGAAAGCCCAGCACTTGTTGTTATTTTCTGACCTAACGGTAAATGAAATTGCCTATCAAGTGGGTTTTGAAAATAGGACTTACTTTTCAACAGTTTTTAAGAAACTTTCTGGTAAATCAGCCACTGAGTATAGACTTGCGTCAAATTTGGTGTAGCTGTTAAATTATATAAGATACTGAATAGTAGTATTTTATATCCCTGTTCAGTACTTCCTATTAAGTAGTATTGTTCCTGATATGTATATCCCAAAATAATACACATAAATGCCAAACATGCTGTATTTGTCCATTTTCTGACTTCCTAATTTTGCATTATCCTATTTAGTCTACTTGTAGACTATACCTATTATATAATACTAAAAAGTTCTCCATCTGAACTGTTTGAAAGAAACTATTGAATAATGAAACCGACCTATTTGAAAGATATCACTGAAGAGAATTTTGATTTTACTCATGGCTCCAGGCTTGTATATGGCTGCTCTGGTTTAGGCGGTGTTTGGGGAGAAACTAATTATGACGAGTCGGTAGATTGCTTATTATATGCTTTTGAAAATGGTATAAAATCATTGGATACTTCTCCTTCTTATAATCAGTCGGAAACTGTGGTAGGCAAAGCTTTGAAACAATGGAAAGGAGAGAGGCCCTTTGTGTCAACCAAGGTGGGCAGACTAAAAAGTGAAAGTGCACATGATACCGTAGTAGATTATAGTGCCGCTAGAATGCAGCAAAGTGTGGAAGAGAGTTTAGAAACTTTGGGCCTTGACTATATTGATTTATTGTTCCTCCATGAGCCACATTTGGTGCCGATGGATAGGATTGAAGAAGTTTTGGAAACGCTAAAAGGGTTTGTTGCCAAAGGTTATGCTCGTTCTTTGGGTGTAGGTGGTAACCCAACGGATGCTTTCAGGCCATATATTACGGCTGATAATTTTAAGGTAGTTTCTGGTTTTCTAAATGTAGATGCTTGCAATTTAAATGGTTTTAAGAAGGATTTGCCGCACAACCATAAAGAAGGTGTGGCGTATTATGCCGCCTCAGCCTTGCATTTTTCATTATTAGGAAACAGATATGAGCAGTATGTCACTAATCCACCAAATGACGAATGGATTTCTCAACAAGATGTGCAGAATGCCATAAAGGTGAAAGCTATTGCCGATAGAGAGGGTATGAAAATATCCACATTGGCTCAGCGTTTCCTTTTTTCTATGAAAGAAGCAAACCGCGTAGTAATGGGTGCCCGTAAAATAGAACAAATTAAATCGACGATATCCGATTGGAAAATTGGAGTTTTACCGCATTCAATTTTCAATGAAATAGTGGAGATTATTAAGTAAGTGTCTTTGCTGTATACTAATCTGTGAGAGGATGAATTTCTATTGAGAATTCATCCTTTTTTTATGTCTTATTTTTCAATTTATGTAATTGTTTGGGTGGCTCGCTTACAGGAATGAATTTACCATGTTTTTCAGATACATTGAACAGAATGAGTAAAATGTAATACTTTATTGGCTTTGCTTGGGTGTTTTAAGGCCAATGTGATGTTATGTTTTCCCTTTGAAACCAAAACTGACTTCTTCGCTTTGAATACAAAAAGAAAATATGTGATTTGTTAGATAAAATCCTTATAAAATTATAATATATTGGATTATTTGATATTTTGTAAACTTTAAATGGTACAACTTTGACATTCATTGCACCCCTTCTTTGTCCTGTTAGAAAACAGATGAAACAGGTTTAAAGTATTATATGAGCTTTTGTTACAAAGATTATCCATGACTATCTGCTTTAAGTTCAATTGCTATAATTAAAGTGTGATGGTAAAATAGTATTGTCTTATGCTTTTTGATGAATAGACTGATTCTTATAAATAATAGAATTTTGTATAGTTGAATCTTCTCCGAAATACTTTAAGAGTTTCTTGTGCATTGAGAAACAGTTGTGAGCTAATCGGACTGGGTTTAGAATTAAAAAACAACCAAAATATTCTTTACTATGAGTAGAAAGTTACATGAATTTCGAAAGCTCTGGATGAAAGTGGTACCTATGACCACAGTTATCTTGAGTTTGTTTATTGGGCAGTCTTTCGGACAGTCAAGACAGATTACTGGTAAGATTACATCTGCCGCAGATAAATCAGGTTTGCCAAGTGCTAGTGTTCTTCAAAGTGGCTCTAGTAATGGAGTTATGACGGATTTAGATGGAAATTTTAAAATTACTGTTAGTGGTGCGGACGCTAAGTTGGTCTTTAGTTATATAGGATATATAGACCAAGAGGTAGTAGTAGGAAATCAATCTATTATTAATGTGGCACTGGCAGAAGATGCCAATGCCCTAAACGAGGTTGTGGTAATAGGTTACGGAAGTCAGAAAAAGAGCGATATGACTGGTTCTGTAAGCTCCGTAGACGCTGAGGAATTAGGCAAATTTGCCACTTCAAACGCAGCAGGAACTCTCCAGGGTAGAATGGCAGGTGTTAGAGTTTCGCCACAAGGTGGTTCTCCAGACTCTCCAATGAAAATTACGATTAGGGGTTCTGGAACACTATCTGATGCAGGACCATTGTATGTTATTGACGGAATGCTTACTGGCGGAATGGGTTCTTTGAATCCTCAGGATATTGAGAGTGTATCTGTTCTTAAAGATGCTTCTGCTACAGCTATTTACGGTTCTAGAGCTGCTAATGGCGTAATAATAGTAACTACCAAGAAGGGTAAAAGCGGTGATTTAAGCATCAATTTTAATGCGAGCACGGGTATTCAAAAGGCTGCAAATTTAATAGACTGGGCAAACGCTCGTCAATATGCAGACATAGTAAACAGAGCTAGAGATAATGATGGTAATCCAAGGTTCCCATCTAACGATGCGGAGTTCAATCCAAATATTGATTCTGATATTCAAAACGAAAGCTTAAGGAATGCTCCAATTTCAAATATTGGTTTAAGTATAGGTGGTGGTTCAAAAAACACGACCATGAATTTCTCCATCAATCACATGGACCAAGTGGGTATTGTAAAAGAGTCAGATTTCTCACGTACAAACATTAGAGTTAATTCAAGTTACTCGAAGGGGAAATTCAAATTACAGCAGACTTTAGGAGTAAATCGCTCTGTTAACAATCCTAATAATTATTTTTCGCGTGAGAGAGATTTAATTCCTACGGTACCTATTTATGATGAGAACGGCGAGTTCACAGGAACAAACGTTCCTGAAGGACAAACTATAAGTTTAGGTAATTATTCAGGGGTAGGAAACTTAATTAACTCTTTGGGCTTAGCCACAATAGAGGACAGAACTGTTACCACAAACGGTTTATTAGGAAATGTAGATGCTACGCTTGAAATAGTTGAAGGCTTGAAATATAGATTTAACGTTGGTTTAGACATGTCAAATGGTAATAATTATACTTTTACGCCAGAATATAAACACAATGATACACCATTAGGAAATAAGCCTTTTGCGGAGCTAAAGGAGACAAATTCTAACTTTTTATCCGTACTTACTGAGCATACTTTAAACTATTTCAAAACTTTAGGAAAAACTAAGGTTGACGTATTAGGTGGTTATTCTTCGCAAGTAGGTAAAGGGCGTTCATTAGGAATAGTAGCTAGAAACTTTCCAAGTAATGATATTAGAGTGGCATCTGCGGCATCTGATAGAGCTCAGGCTCCTTCTAACGCTTACGAAACTGGTCTTATATCATATTTTGGTCGTGCCAATGTTACTATTGACAACAAATACCTTTTAACAGCTACTTTAAGAAGAGATGGTTCTTCTTTGTTTAGAGAAGACTTAAGATGGGGAACTTTTCCATCTGCAGCTGTAGGTTGGAATGTTAGTAATGAGTCGTTTATGAAAAATGTAACCGCCATTTCCAATCTTAAGTTAAGAGCTAGTTATGGTGAAATAGGTTCAAATAACGTAAGTGCTTATGCCATAGACCCTGAATTGAACCTTAACTCTGATTACATCATAGGTGCTGGTCAAACAAGGTTTCAAGGATATTCTATCACAAAAGGTGTGAACCCAAATATTACTTGGGAAACTACCAAGACTACCGATATTGGTTTAGAGTTTAACATGCTTCAAAACAAACTTCAGTTCACAATGGACTACTTCAATAAGATGTCTGAAGATGTGTTAGTGGCTTTGTCTTTACCGCTATATACTGGTTTTGGAAATGCAGTTCCGTTTAATACGGCGAGTGTGAAGAATAATGGTTTTGAGTTCCAAGCTAATTATTATAACAATTTTGGTTCGGACTTTAAGTACTCTGTAAGTGCAAACTTTACAACATTGAAAAACGAAGTGATCGCTTTGGGAAGAGCTACGCCAATTATTCAAGGGCAATTTACATCTAACGGACTAAGCTCCACTAAAACAGATGTTGGTCACCCTATTGGAGCATTTTTCGGATTTGTAACGGATGGTATTTACCAAACAGACGAAGAGGCTACAGCCGCAAATGATTTTAATCAACCTAGAGCTGGTGACTTAAAGTTCAAAGATATTAATGGCGATGGTAAAGTTGACAATGCTGACCAAACTTACATAGGAAATCCAGCCCCTGGTGTTATGTACGGTTTAAACTTTTCAGGAGAGTATAAAAACTTTGACATGACCTTCCTTTTTGATGGAGTGGCTGGCAATGAGATACTTAATGGAACTAGATACAGAGGTTATTTTGACACAGAGGGTAATTATTTGGCAGATGCTTTAAACGGTTGGACGCCGTCAAATACTGACACCGATGTTCCAAGAAACACGCAAACAGACCCAGGTTATAATAGAAGGTTCTCGGATTTCTATTTAGAAGACGGTTCTTTCTTTAGACTTAAAAATGTGCAAATAGGTTATAGCATTGCTAATGAAACTTTAGCTAAAATAGGAATGACCAGTGCAAGGATTTATGTGAGTAGTCAAAACCTGATGACACTTACAAAGTACACAGGCTACTATCCTGAAGTAGGTAGTAATACCAGAGGTAATCCTAGATTATTTAATGAAGGCGTAGACGAAGGAGCTTATCCAATGCCGAAAAACTATCAAATAGGATTACAGGTTAATTTTTAAAACGAATTATTATAACATTATGAAAATAAATTGGAAAATAACATCGGCAGCCTTTATGCTGCTTAGTACGGGAATTTTCTATTCCTGTAATGAAGACATACTAGAGCAGAGTAATCCGAATGCCATTACGCCAAAGTCTTTTTGGAATACTTCGGAAGATGCCACCAAAGGAATATTAGGAGCCTACAGTCCTTTCACTCATATTTGGAACTATTCAAGGTTTGAGATTTTTGTTTCAGATTATAGAGATGATGTAGTAAACGCATACGGAACATCTGAACGTACTGCCGTTGGGGCATTTAATGGTATTTCTACCAGTAATGGTACTTTTTGGGTGTGGAGTACACACTATCAAGCTATTACTAGAGCAAACGAGGTTATTTTTAATGTACCAAACATTGAAATGGACCAAAGCATGAAGGATGCTATTTTGGGAGAGGCTTACTTTTTGAGAGGGTATCATTATTTCCAACTGGTTAATAACTGGAGAAATGTACCTTTAATAACACTTCCTTTCTCAGAAATAGCTGACCCAGAGGCTATAGCACAAGCAGCACCAGAAGAAACTTGGAATCAGGTAGTAGCTGACTTTAAAGCGGCTCAAGGTCTTTTACCTCAAAATTGGGATTCTTCTAATTTGGGAAGAGCTACTTGGGGGGCAGCCACATCTTTCTTAGGTAAGGCATATCTTTATCTAGAAGATTATACCAATGCCAAAACAGAACTAAAAAAAGTGATGGATAGCGGCCTATATAGCCTTACTGCTGATTATGGAGATAACTTCACAGAAGATGCTGAGAATAATTCTGAGTCAATTTTTGAAATTCAGTTTATAGCTGACGGAAATCAAGGCTGGGGTGGAGACGCCGCAGGAACAGGAAAAGGAGCTGCTTTTCATCCAGATTTGTCACCAGCTGGTTTTACTGGACAAGACGGAATGCAGATAAATAAGTGGACTTTAGAGCTTTTCTTGGATGAAAAAACAGTGGATGACCAAATAGATCCTCGTGCTTTTGAAACGCTGTTTTGGGATACTGATGAAACTACTACTTACCAAGGTAGAGAGTTAAAGTCAAGTACGTACTTGGGCAAATCTTATAAAGAAGTTTATAATGATGGTAGAAATACTATTTATGCTAGCAAACACCTAGACGTAAAACAAGGTTATACTGGCTCTCAAGCAGAAGGATGGCACCAGTCAGGAAACAACCTAAGACTAATGCGTTATGCTGATGTACTGCTGATGTATGCAGAGGCTGAAGTAGGTGGCTGGAATGGCGGGGCCGCTACCCAGGCTGCTGTAGATGCTGTAAACTTGGTAAGAGCACGGGCCAATATGCCTGCATTTGACCTTTCAATGACCATGAAAGATATTGAAGATGAGCGTGTAAAAGAGCTTTCTCTAGAAAGAACTAGATACCACGATTTGTTAAGATGGGGACTAGTTAAGGAAAGACTAGTAGACCATCCTGAATTGAAATCTTCTAGTAGCGGAACTGGGGCATACCAGCCTGGTAGAGAGTATATTGATATACCTCAAAACGAAATTGATGCAAATCCGAATTTCCAACATAATCCGGGTTATAACTAAAATTAGGTATAGCCAAGCATCTTAAATGGCATTAGAATCCATCTCTTTTTGAGATGGATTTTTTTTTGTTTAATAAGCTCCAAAGAAACATTTCGTTAGCGTAATGTCAATTTCTAATATTCACAAAAGTTTGAAATGATTTAGAACCAAGATTAATGTTTAATCTAAAAAGTCCTTTGGAAGTATAAATCCAGAGCGACCGAGTTTTCGTTCCTTAAATTCTAGTGCAGCCGAAATAGCCCATCTTTTGATGTACCGTTATTTATAGGTATTATGGGTAACATTAATTTTATAGACATGAAAAAAGTAAAACTCTGCCTTTTAAGCGACTTGACCGATAGGACACCCATTCATAAAGAAGTCAATGGTTTGGACCTAGTGCTAACCAAATTCGACAATAAAATTTCATTATTATATGGACGCTGCCTTCACAGAGGAGCCTTAATGGCGGATGGTTACGTAGACGGTCATAATTTAATGTGCGGACTTCATGGCTGGGATTATAGACTAGATACTGGCGTAAGTGAGTATAACAATGAAGAAGTTCTTCACAGTTTTAAAACAGAAATTTCAGATGGTGTTGTTTACGCCGATGAAGATGAAATCAATGAATATTTAACGGAGTTTCCTCAGCCTTTTAATAGAGATGCCTACCTAGGCGAATTTGCGGATACGCATCCAGAAAATACAGAGCCTTATACAGGTTATACAAAAGATTTGGCTAAAAACGGACTTTCAAAACACGGACATCATGGTCCGTCGGCCTCAATGGGAGTTGACAGAAATCTCTTACCTAAATGGGAGAATATTCAATTTCTTCCTGCTCAGCTTTCTAAAAGACCGCTTTTAGATGAAGACGAAGTGCGTACTAAAACAGTTGTAGGGAAAAAAGCAAAGAAGCCTTTAAGGCTTGATATGCCCATTTTTGTTTCTGATATGAGTTTTGGAGCATTGTCAAAAGAAGCAAAAATTGCCTTAGCAAAAGGTGCTGAAATGGCAGGAACCGGAATCTGTAGTGGAGAAGGTGGAATGCTGGAAGAAGAGCAGCAAAGCAATTCCAGATATTTTTATGAGTTAGCCTCGGCCAAATTTGGTTTCTCATGGGATAAGGTCAAAAAAGCCCAAGCTTTCCATTTTAAAGGTGGTCAGGGAGCTAAAACAGGAACAGGAGGTCATTTACCAGGAAATAAAGTGACTAAAGATATAGCGAAAGTTAGAGGGCTTAAAGAAGGCGAAACGGCTATTTCTCCAGCGGCATTTCCAGATATGTTTACCGTACAAGATTTTAGAGATTTTGCCAATGAAGTTCGTGTTAGAACTGGCGGTATTCCAGTAGGTTTTAAAATAGCGGCGAGTAGGATAGAGGAAGACATTAAGTTTGCTTTAGATGTAGGTGTTGATTATATCATTTTAGACGGCCGTGGTGGTGGAACGGGCTCGGCTCCCAAAGTTCTTAGAGATAATATAAATGTGCCCACCATACCTGCACTGGCCAGAGCCAGAAAGTTTTTGGATGAGTCAGGTGCTACGGATGTTACGCTCATAATAACAGGTGGACTACGAGTGGCAGAAGATTTTGCTAAGGCATTAATGATGGGAGCGGATGCTGTGGCTGTTTCTAATTCTGCTCTTCAAGCCATTGGCTGTTTGGGTATGAGGGCCTGCGGTACTAACAACTGTCCGGTAGGAATAGCTACACAGAAAGAGAACCTCAGAAGTAGGTTAATTATAGAAAACTCGGCCAAACAACTTTATAACTTCTTTACAGCTACAAACGACCTCTTGAAAGTGATAGCTCGCTCGTGTGGCCATAGCGTTATTGCGGATTTTGAAAAGGAAGATTTGAGTACCTTAGATTATGAAATGCACAAATTGACAGGTATTAAATATGCTGGTTTAGGATGAAAATAACTTGTTATACCTAAAACAAACTTGTATTTAATATGATGGAAGAAAGTATTAAGAATATTCATTTAGTTGCTCAATATTTGGCAGCAGCAGGCAAAAGTTTTTTACCAAACAAAGATGATGACAGTCAATCAAATTTGGGGTGGAATGCCAAAACTAATAGTTTAGAAACAAGAGACTTGGGTCATGGGTATAAATTGACTTTTAGCTTAGAAAGTGCTGTTTTAAAATGGTCTGGAATGGCTGAAGGTATGGATCTTAAAAAGCATACGCACCAAGAGATTTTGATTTGGCTAAAAGAAACTAGTTCGGGTTTTGGTTTTGAAAAAATGTATAGCTACGCCGTTAATTATAAGTTAGATTATCCTGAAATAGAACCTAAAGACAGTTATTCATTTGACGCCTCGGAGGCTGCATTGATAGCTCAAAAGTTCACATTGACCCAAAAGGCTTTAGACGCTTTTTTGAAAGCAAATGAATTGACCTCTGAAATTAGGGTTTGGCCACATCATTTTGATATGGGTGTTTATACCAAATTGAGCGATAAGCTTTTCTTAGGAGCGGGTTTGGCTATTCCAGATTCAGTGGAGTCTGAGTTTTATTTTTATGCCTCCGGGTGGAATGATGGACAAGCCATTAATACTAAAAATCTTCCGAAGTTAAGTGTTGGTTCTTGGCATGCTGAGTGGACGGGCGGAACGCTAAAATCTAATGGTGTGCTGCTGAATGACGTCATAATCTTCCTTAATAATGCCAAGGATGCATATATTGAGAACAAATAAGACTAGAAAATCCGCATAATACGAAATAGTAATTTTGTGGATAGTTTGAATCTTGACAATGTATAATTACGTTTCTAGAATAAATAAAAACAGAGATTATGAAAACCGCAACATGGAATAATGAAGTTATAGCAGAAAGTGATGAAACAGTGGTGATAGAGGGAAACCACTATTTTCCACCAAACGCTATCAAAAACGAATTTTTTAAAGAGAACGACACGCATACCACCTGCCACTGGAAAGGGGAGGCGTCATATTATGACTTAGAAGTAAACGGCGAAACAAATACTGACGCCGCTTGGTATTATCCAGAAACTTCGGAGTTAGCAGAGGGTATAAAAGGTTACGTAGCCTTTTGGAAAGGTGTTAAAGTAGCCTAAGCTTATAAGCAAACGGATTTCAAACGAGTCCGTTTGTTTAATATTTCTTCATAATATTAATGAACTCCTTAGCTATTAAGGCATTCCCTTTGTCCGAAGGGTGCAGGCCATCATAAGTAAGGTTTATGGCTTCTATTGGATAAGGATATTCGTCAGAATCAGGATTAAAACCTATCTCAGTAGAGCTCGGATAGCTATAATTTTGATACAATCCGGTTTCTGGATTTTTCAATCTTTTGAAATTAACCAAATTCTCATATTTGAAGGCTTTATGTTTGTAAAGGTCAACTACCTTTAGGTTTTCATGCTTTGCAATGCTCACTACTGCATCCGCAAATTGTTCTAATGATTGCCCATTCTTTTCTTTATAAGAGCCAAAAGCATTGTTTTTGGCATTGGCGATATACACGAAATCTACTCGTTTAAGAGGGCTTACCAAAATTATGGGTGCGTCAGGATTAAGTGTTTTCAGTTTGTCAATGATGATTCGATAAGAGCCGTATACTGTTCCATAGCCAGTATTATTTTCATAATCATTCATGGTGCCCACAGGTTTTCCAGCCCACCAGTCATTAGTACTAAGAAACACCGAATAAACGTCAGCTTTTTCAATGCCTAAATCGTCTATTTTTTCAGCAATTCGGCAGGCCGTCCAGCCATTATGACCTTGGTTTACATAATTAATATACGGTAGTTTTTTAGTCACCCGAGTCATGTAGCCCTCATTTACTCTGTTGCCAGTTTCATCCAGATGGTCATTCAGGTAAGTAATGGAATCTCCTATGGCTACCCATTTAATGCTTTTGGGCGAGAATGAGAAAATTGATAGACATAGTAAAGCTAGAAGTAGGTTTCTTTTCATTTTTGGGTTGAATGTTTGATACGTGAAATTATGGATTTTATGAATTAATTACCTTCATTTTTATTACATATCAGGTGTGCATCAGAGGATACTACACTTATTGGACTAGGTTTTTTATAATTAGTTCACCTACTGAGCCTTCTAATTGCCTTGTTTACCAGAGCTATTGAAAAAGACTTTATAATCTATTCCATTCGTTATTAATAGTTTAAGCGTTTATTTTTCTTCCTATGAAAGAATGCCCATAACTTTTGAAAGAGATGTTAACCTTTTGGTTTTATAAAGCACTAAAGGGTGTCTATGGGTAAGAGGGTACTTGAAGTCAAACCTGTGCTTTAATCCGAAGACTGTTTAAGACTTTAAATAAAAAATTAACAACATGAAAAACTTACTGCTAAGTGGCCTTGTCCTACTTTTTATAATAAGTACTGTGCCTTGCTTTGGTCAAAATGTAACCATAACGCCCAATGGCATTACGCCCGCCGTTTCTGGGGATTTACCTAGATTAACGTATGATGAAATACTTGCTTTACCAACACCATCTGTAGGAGATATGGCTATAGACCTTACTTACAAGACCCTCCGGTTTTATAATGGCTCAGACTGGGTGTATTTTCTTAGTGCATCTCAAGAACAACAACCACTTTTAACAGGATTTGGTCTTAAGGGAGATTCAACGGAGTACATAACCAGTATTGACTTTGACAGCAATGATAATATCTGCATGGCAGGAATTTTCAACGGAACGCTTAAAGGAGTAGGAAATGTGACGTATACAGGAGGGGGTAGTTTTATAGTAAAGTCAAACCTGCAGGGGGAAATATCTTTTGCCAAGGTCTTACCCGGAACGTTGACTATTTTAGATATGGTATTAGATGATGCTGATAATATGTATGTTACAGGTTATTTTACAGGAACACATGAGTTTTCACCATCCCTAATTATAAATTCTGCAGGAAACAACGACATGTTTACCGCCAAGTTTGATAGTAATGGTAATCCCATTTGGGCTATTTCTAGCGGTGGAACAGAAAGGGATGTCGGTTTAAAGATTATATTGGATACATCTGGCGATGTGGTGGTTTGTGGAGAATATAACGGCGTAGCCTCTTTTAGTGGTCTTAATTTAAGTTCGGAAGGCAGCAGCGATATATTTTTAACAGTTTATAATAGCAGTACTGGTGCACTTTCTCGTATAAATAGGCTAGGTGGTACTGGGCATGATGAGCTTGACGGCTTAAGCCTCAAAAGCAATGGCGAAATAGTTTTGGGTGGGTCTTTCACAAATACCTTAGAGATAGGGGCCGACACCTATACTGACGTATATCATAATCCTCATTTTATAGCAACATTAAATTTGGTTTCCAATACATGGGTAGATTCGTTTGTTCTAAAAACAGGCTGTTCTACAATGGCATTTGAAATAGATTCGATAGATAATGTTTTGGTTTCTGGTTTCTTTGAAGATTCAGTTATGCTAAATGGGGCAAATTTAGCAGCTTACAGTGGGGTAGATGAAGGTCTTTTTGTAGTTAAATTAGACGATTCTGAAACACTTCTTTGGAAGCATTTTTTTGAAACCGATAATTCAAATCAACCTTTGTTTCTTAAGCTGGATAAAAGCAGTCAAGATGTATATCTGGCTAGTACTATTCCCTCAGATATTAAGTTTTACGACAAAACCATCAGTGACTATGGTAACGCCAGAAGTTTTTTTGCCAAGATTTCAAGTTTTGGAACTTATAAATGGTCACGTTCTTTTAGAGGTATTTCGGCACCGAATGGTTTGGCCTTTTTTGAAGGAGATGACAGCATGTATGGTTTTGGTTTATTTATTAATGAGTTGGGTCTAGATAATATTATTATTTCACCTACTAATTTTAGCGAACCAATAAGTGAAAATGAGTTAGACAGTTATGTAATCAAGATTCAGGAATGAAACGTATGGCACACCTTAAGTCCATCCTGTTAAATGGGGTGGACTTTGATGTTTGAAATAGAAAAACACCGATAAGTCTAATATGTTAAATAGCTAAGTAGGCTTGGCCTTTGTACTTTGATTGTTTTGTAATCTGCTGAATAGCAGATATTTGTATTTTGTGATACGATTTTGTAAATAGAAATGATTATTTTAGCTGTACAAAAAAAGCTTAGCCATGAAAAATGCTCTGATTAAATTTATTTGTGTTGTATTTTTTATTAGTAGTTGCCCCGCTTTTGCACAGTCAGGCATAGTATTGCCATACGGCATCAAAGTCCCCGAAGTGGCTGATTTAGAACAGGTGGTTTCTCCTATAGAAGGGATGATGGTTTACTCTGAACAGCAGCAAAGCTTATTTTTAAGAAAAGGAAGCTCTTGGGAGGCCATAAGTCAAGAGGTACCTAGCAGTGAAGCTCATATTTTTGTAGAAATATACGGTGAGGACCCAGACTTATATGATGAAACGGTATCTAAAGATATTCATAGTTCGGAGTCAAAGGTGTTAGAGGTTGATTTTAAATTTTATAAAACAGCTCCTCGTGGCTCTGCTTTAGCAAGTTTGAAATTTAAAAAGAAACTTGGAAGGTCAAGTTTAAGAATTCAAAAATCTATTATGGATGGGAAGATACATCAAGAAGTCATTTTTACCTTTTATGTAAGAGACCCTTCCACCTTGATTGATATACCTTATTATAGATACACTTTTGAAGTTGTCACATTTATGTCTGACCAAATTATTGGCCCGCATGCCGAATTAAATACGCTTGTAGATGATTCACCAACAAGAAATGCCAAGAGCTTAGTGGAGGAAATTGAGTTTGTTTATGAAAAAATGACGGTCGAAGATCTTGTGAATAACGCCTCTTTTGTGCATGAGTTTGATACTCCAGCTGGGTCGGAGTGATTCTTAAGCTGACGTTGTTAACTGCCAAACTTTTAGCACTAAAATGAAAAGTTATTGCAGAACTTAAAAACCCAAAGGGTATATTTATTAAATACGAGAAATGTTTATCTGCTTCCAAAGCTAGCTTTATTGGGATAGGGGGGCGTAATGTCATATTCTTTGTAATTGGTTTTATGCCCATGCCCCAATTCTTTTGTCGCTTAGAATAGAATAAATGTTACATATATTGTATACTTTATAATCAGCAAGACGAGGTTTATTTCCCTGAGGCAATGCCTTCTGAAAAAGCTTATAAGTTAGTGGCCTCGAAATTACAGTATCAATATAAATATTGTCATCAGTTCCAAGGCTGTAGGTAAAGGGCTTGCCGGTTTTAGTATAAAATGTTTCGCCAGAATGTCTTAATATTTTTTTCCAGATTTCTTCCATCGCTATATTTTCGTTTAGTATAAACACTCTTTTAGCCAGACAAGCTGCTGCATTTAGCCAGACAAGCTGCTGCATTAAAAATTGATGTAAAATAATAACATAAATTAGTTTTAGCTTTCAAAAGAAAGATAATTGTCAAAGAAATAAGTCATAGGGATGAGTCAAGTGAAGATGGATATTACTTGCAAAGAGAAAGAATAATGGGCAACTAATATTATTAAATCCCCAATTCCATTTTCTAAACCCAAATCAATTTGAGATTAGCTTATTTTAGCTATATCTTAATGCAAAGATTTAACTCACTCTAGGTATTCCATCAAATGAAAAATTCAAGAAGGACATTTATCAAAAAAGCTTCCACTGGTGCTTTTGCTCTAAGTTTGGGTGGTGTTTTACCCGGTTTCTCTGCTCAAAGCTATGCACGCATAAAAGGAGCAAATGAGAAAATTCTTGTCGCTGGAATGGGCGTAAATAGTCGTGGAAATGCTGTTGCCAAGAATTTTGCTATTCAAGAAGGATGCGAAGTGCTACACATTTGTGATGTTGATTCTAGGGCCTCCAAAGTTTGTATTGATGCTGTAAGCGAAATACAAGGTTATAAACCAAAGAATACGCCTGACTTCAGAAAGGCTTTAGAGGATAAAGATTTAGATGTTTTGATAGTCACGGCACCAGACCATTGGCATGCTCCGGCAGGTTTGTTAGCCAGTAGTGCTGGAAAGCACGTTTACCTAGAAAAACCATGTAGCCATAATCCTAAAGAAGGTGAAATGCTGGTGGAATCAGCTGCAAAGCATAAAATTGTGATGCAAATGGGTAATCAGAGACGTTCATGGCCAAATGTGGCTCAAGCCATAAAAGAACTGCATGATGGCGTTATAGGACGCCCATATTACGCTAAAACTTGGTATACAAATAACAGAGCTTCTATTGGTATAGGTAAGAAAACTGCTGTGCCTTCTTGGCTAGACTTTGATTTATGGCAAGGTCCTGCTCCTCGTATGGCTTATCAAGATAATTTGATTCATTATAATTGGCACTGGTTTTGGCATTGGGGCACAGGAGAGGCACTTAACAATGGCACACACATGGTTGACCTTGCTCGCTGGGGATTGGGAGTAGACTACGCCTCAAAAGTAACTTCGGCTGGTGGTAGATACCGCTATCAAGATGATTGGGAAACACCAGATACTCAATCTATTTCTATAGAATTTGCCAATAATAGTATGATTTCATGGGAAGGGCGTTCTTGTAATGGAAGTCATATAGAAGGCAATAGCGTGGGTGTTTTGTTTCATGCCGAAAACGGAACAATGTTGATTGAAAGTGGTAACTCCTATAAAATATTTGACCTTAAAAATAACTTGATCAAAGAAGTTAAAAATGATTTTGTTATTGACACAAGAAACCTTCAAAGCCCTTCGCAGCAACTGGATGCATTGCATATTCAAAACTTTTTTGATGGTATAAAAAGTGGTAAAACACTGGCGTCTGATATAGATGGAGGTTATAAGAGTACTTTACTGGTACAGTTAGGGAATATTGCTCAGCGAACGGGACGAACTTTAGATATTGACCCTAAAAATGGGTATATCCTTAACGATAAAGATGCCATGAAACA
The DNA here is from genome assembly GCF_964021845.1 of uncultured Arcticibacterium sp. Classification (NCBI taxonomy): domain Bacteria; kingdom Pseudomonadati; phylum Bacteroidota; class Cytophagia; order Cytophagales; family Leadbetterellaceae; genus Arcticibacterium; species uncultured Arcticibacterium sp. The sequence continues at coordinate 907,228 of NZ_CAXHZC010000001.1, forward strand.
TTGGTCGCGGACTTATGAGCCTGGTTGGGAGCCTAAAGTTTAATCTGGCGGCCACTTAAAAGCTTCTTGTTCCTACTTAGTTGCGACTAAACATCGCTTAATTCAGGTTTCTAGAAAGTATGTTTTCTAGGCTTATCTGTACGGCTGATGCATTTTTCATATAATTTGTACTGCAATAAGAGGAATCCTTTTTCATTTCAGAGGATGCTTTAGTACTAGTTCTGATGAAATGTTTATTTTTAATAATTCTCAACAATCGTTAAACAATCTTATGGGTTAAAACCCAATTCAACCATGAAATTATCAATTTTCAATACTCCTGAAGAAATGGGAGTATCTGCAGGAAAAAGAGCAGCAGAAATCCTTAGAAATACCATTGCAGAACGTGGCGAAGCCAATATTATCTTAGCAACTGGTGCAAGCCAGTTTGATGTGCTTAAACAAGTACTCTCAGAGAATGACATTGCTTGGGATAAAGTAAGCATGTTCCACCTTGATGAATACATAGGCTTACCACTTTCACACCCTGCAAGCTTTAGAAAGTACCTTTTAGATAGGTTTATCAATGTTATTAAACCGAGTTTTAAAAAAGTAGTATTGATTAATGGAGAAGAGGATGGCGAAAAGGAATGCCAAAGACTTGGTGAATTAATTAAAGAATATCCTATTGATTTGGCATTTGTAGGTTTTGGTGAAAATGGACATTTAGCCTTTAATGATCCTCCTGCAGATTTCGATACAGAAGAGCCATATATAGTTGTGGATTTGGACGATGTTTGTCGTCAGCAGCAGTTTGGCGAAGGTTGGTTTGAAAGTTTTGATGCGGTGCCTAAACAAGCCATTAGCATGTCTATTAAGCAAATAATGAAAACGAAACATCTGATTTGCTCAGTTCCGGATACTAGAAAAGCCGAAGCTGCTAAAAATTGCTTGAATGGAGAGGTAAGCAATCTTCATCCTGCTAGTATTTTGCAAACTCATCTGAGTTGTGAATATTTTTTAGATAAGAATGCGGCTAGCCTTTTACCGGAAAGTATCATAGCCAAATCAAAAATAGCATAGCATGTCGTCAAAAATCAAAATAAGCAATGGCAAAGTAATTACTCCAACGGAAATATTAGAACAAGCATCTGTGCTTGTATCTGATGGTAAAATTATTGGAATAGAAAAGGGTAATCCAGAATTTCCAGATGCTATAGAAATTGATGCCAAAGGCCAATACATTTCTCCGGGTTTTATTGATATACATGTGCACGGTGGGGGTGGTTCTGACTTTATGGACGGTACACCGGAGGCGTTTTTAACTGTTGCGGAAACACATGCAAGGTTTGGCACAACAGGCATGTTTCCAACTACTTTGACGGCAGAACCAGAGGATTTGGAAGCCACCTTAAATTCATTTGAAAAGGCGAAAGAACAGAACAAAAAAGGAGCATCTCTTTTGGGAATCCATTTGGAAGGGCCGTATTTCGCTATGAGTCAAAAAGGAGCTCAAGACCCACGATTTATCCGAAATCCTGATGAAAAAGAGTACAAAGAGCTTATTGCAAATTTTGATTGTATCAAAAGGTGGAGTGCGGCTCCAGAATTACCTGGTGCAATGGAGTTTGGAAAGTATTTGACAGAAAATAATATACTTGCCGCCATAGCACATACAGATGCCATTTATGAAGAAGCTGAAGAGGCTTTTCATAATGGTTATACATTGGCAACGCACTTTTATTCTGCTATGCTTGGGGTTACACGTCGTAATACCTATCGCTACGCTGGCGTGGTAGAAGCTGGCTATCTAATAGATGACATGGATGTAGAGATTATAGCGGATGGCTCACATTTGCCTGCTCCACTATTAAAACTTATTTATAAAATTAAAGGACCAAAAAGAACCGCTCTGATAACAGATAGTATGCGTGCCGCCGCTATGCCAGAGGGTAAGTCCTTATTAGGAGGTTACAAAAACGGTGTTGAAGTAATAGTAGAGGAGGGCGTGGCTAAAATGCCAGACAAAAGTTCTTTTGCAGGGAGTGTATCAACATTTGACCGATTGGTAAGAACAATGCTAAACATGGCTGAGGTGCCAATGTTAGAAACCATAGAAATGGCCAGTCTGACTCCAGCCAGAATAATGAAAGTTGATACTCAAAAAGGCTCTTTGGAAGTTGGTAAAGATGCTGATATCCTGATTTTTGATGAGGGAATTAACATCAAAATGACCATGGTAGAAGGAAGGGTGGTTTATGGTTTATAAACCAACTTCTTTCAAACTCACCGATGCTCCTCCTTTTTTCTTGCTCTCGTCGGCTGCCATCATGAAGGCACACATTTCAAGTGTTTCAGTTTTGTCTACAGGAGATATTCCAGTTTCGAAGAAATTAATGATTTCAACTAAAAGTGGGTCGTAGCCGTTATACGGTCCTAAAGGGCTAATACCTTTTTCGCCAAAAGCGGTACCACCATAATTTTGTTTCCCGTTTTTAATACCCCTAAATGTACCTATCCGTCCATCTTTCCATATTCCAGTCACTACTTCTTGGTCTTCACCTATCGTTCTTTGAACACTTTGACAGCCAGTTCCCATGACAGTAAAAAGCATTTCTACGCCATGTATACCATACCAAAATAAGTCTGGGTGGGTCTTTTCAAATTTCATTGGGCTGTAAGTATCAGCTCCTGAAATTTCACCAATAGACCCATTTTTGATTTCCATCATTCCGGTGGCAAATCTTAGCGATGATGCCGAAAATGTAGGGACACCATATTTCTCAGCAGCTTTGAAAATGGCTTGAGCATCTTTTAATGATGCCGCAATTGGCTTATCAATAAATGTTCTTTTTCCGCTTTTAAATACTTCTAAAGCTTGCTTTAAATGTCTTCTGCCATCGTTGGTTTCTAATAAAACCACATCCACTTTTTTGAGTAGTTCGCTTATTGAACCTACAATCTCTACGTCCATTTTCTTGACGTCCTCAATGTAGCCAGGGATTCTTTCTGTGCTAGAAATTATGTCTAAACTGCCTTGTGGATATGCTGCAACCACTTTATAACCTTTAAAAACAGCATCACCTCTATGTAGTGATTTGGTGAAGGCTACCGAATGTGAAGTGTCTAGGCCAATAATTCCTACACGTTTACCTTTGATGCTTTTTGTAATATCATTGTCTTTTTGGACAAATGATAAGCCAATACTTGCAGCTAAAACAGGTGCAAAGAAATCACGTCTTGTAAGTTTACTCATTTTGAAATATTCCAATTTCTAAATTGATGACCCTTGATAGCATAAAACACTAAGTAAAGATACCCTGGGAAGAGCACCCAATAGGCCGACTTTACATCATACATATCGGCAAAGTGACCGTAGACCAAAGGCATTATAGCATTTCCGCAAAGCATCATTATTAATATTGAAGAGCCTAATTTGGTAAATTTCCCTAAACCATCTAGTGCTAATGGCCAAATTCCTGCCCAAATCAAGGAGTTGGCTAAACCCATTAAGACCAAAAACCAGATAGAAATATCGGCGGTTAGGCCTAAAAACTGAACTTCTCCTTTTGTGAAAATTACTAGAAGTGTTAATACTAAGCCTAATACGGTACAAAATCGAAGTGCATTAACTTGAGATATAATTTTGGGCATTAATACTATTCCTAAAAGGTAACCGCAGATAGTGGCAGCCAGCGTATAAGATGGAAACACTTTGGCTTCCATTAGCTGTATATTCATGGAACCTGCATAGCCAATAATAGTATCTATGGCAATTACTTGTGTACCTACGTGCATGAAAATAGCGACCGCTCCAAGAATCAAATGGGGGAATTGGAAAATACTTGTTTTAGCAGTTTGCTTATCTGTAGACTCCTCTTTGTCTCCGTCCGTGTCAATTTCAGGTAATGGTGAAAAGCGAATACCTAAACCCAATAAGAAGAGCACAATTCCTACTATTAAATAGGGCATAACCACACGTTGAATAAGTTCGTCTAAGGCGGTAGCTTTATCTGCCTCACTCATGCTAGCCAAGTTTTGGAAAAGGTCGCTATCAGTTGCTCTTAAAACTACAGCGGCAAATATTAAAGGGGCAAGAATGCCTGCCGCTTTATTACAAATACCCATAATACTGATTCGCTGTGCCGCTCTTTCTTTTGGCCCCAGAATGGTTATATATGGATTTGCGGCTGTTTGTAAAATAGCCAATCCAGCACCAAGGGTAAATAAACCAAGTAAAAAGATATAATAAGTGCGACTATAAGCTGCAGGAATAAAGATGAACGCACCAATAGACATTATCCAAAAACCAAGCATTATCCCTTTCTTAAAGCCAACCTTTTGTAGTAAAAAAGAAGCAGGTACTGAGATTAAGAAATAAGAGATATAAAAGGCAAAGGCCACTAGATATGCCTGGAAATTAGTGAGTTCACATGCTATTTTAAAATAGGGAATTAAAATAGCATTAATCCAAGAAACAAATCCAAATATGAAAAACATCACTGCAACTATTGCAATGGATATACGAGTTTCGTTTCTGCTCAGAGAGCTTACTGCAACTGCTTCAGGCATTTAGAAGATATATGGTTAAATAATATATATAAATATAGGCTAAAATGTTCAATGTATACTTTGATATTTCGTTGTTTTCCTGCTCAAATTGTGAAATAGGGCAGTTTTTCAAGGTTGGTCTTCTCTTTTTTTAGATAGAGTAGAAGTGGGCTTCTTTTCATTTTGGGTTGAATGCTAAAGCTCTTGAATTTAGTTTTATAATCTATGAGAGCTTTGCTTAAAAGGATTAGTTATTAAACAAGAAATGTTTATTTTAGCCATACAACTATCAACCAGCCATGAAAACAATTCAATTTTAACAATGTGCTTCTTAACACATATTGCGAGAAGCACGGCCTTCGGTCAATCTGGCATTGTCCAACATCATTGTATTGATCAAGTTACCATTAGTTAAAATTCCCTTGTTTTACAGTCGCAAATCACCCTTTGAAATGTTCAAACCTATTCCTATCTATTTAGTCCTTTTCATAATATCTTGTTTTGTGTTGTCTTGCAAAAACAGTAACCAACCAAACGAAGAAACGACACGAGAAAAGTCTGATGCCGGCCAAACCTATCATTGGACGGAAGCTGATGGTAAAAAATATCTTAAGGAATTGGAGCAATCAATAGTTACTCCTGAAGACTGGCGAAAAAGAGCTAAAGAAATTCGGTCACATATATTAGGTGCCTCTCATTTAGAGCCACTTCCTGATAAATGTCCGCTTAATCCCATTTTTGGTGAAATAAGAAAGTTTGATGGTTATAAGGTTCAAAATGTGGCCTTTGAAAGTCTACCTGGGGTATACGTTACTGGTTCGATATATAGCCCTTTAACTGTTCCAGAAAAACCAGCTGGTATTCTTAGCCCGCATGGTCATTGGCCCAATAGAGAGGATTATGGGCGATACAGAGCCGATGTCCAAAATAGATGTGCTTCCATGGCTCGCATGGGGGCGGTAGTTTTTTCTTATGATATGGTGGGTTACGGGCAGCTTGCTGAATTTGGTTGGGTTCATGAATCTCCTGAAACCATGAAATTACAAATTTGGAATAGTATTAGGTCAGTGGATTTTCTGCTTAGTATAGGGGTAGACCCCAAACGTATAGCCAGTACAGGAGCATCGGGTGGTGGAACTCAAACTTTTCATTTGGCTGCGGTAGATTCACGAGTCAAAGTGTCTGTTCCTGTAGTGATGGTTTCATATCGTCATTTTGGTGGATGTGTTTGTGAGCTAGGTATGGACATTCAGAAAGATGGCAAATTCGAATATAATAATGCGGAGATTGCGGCATGTCTCGCACCTAATCCTTTGCTTTTAGTTTCGGTTGGTACTGATGCTACAGTATCTACCCCTAAAGTAGAATTCCCATTTCAGCAATACATATATAATGTCTTTGGAAAGTCTGGAATGGTTGAGAATGCTCACTTTCCGGATGAGGATCATGGATATGAGGCTAGCAAAAGAGCTGCGGTTTACCCTTTTTTAGCGAAGCATCTAGGCCTTGACGTTTCGGCTGTTTTTAATAAGGACGGAACTTTGAATGAAGAGGGCATTATAATCGAAGACATTGAAGCCCTTTATACTTTCAATGAAAAGCATCCTTTTCCTGAGGAAGGAATTAAATCTAACAAGGATGTGGTGTGGGATTGGAAAAGTGAATAAAATATAAAGACAATACATAAACCCTATTAACAATTAGAAAATGATAAATAGAATTCAATTCGTGCTCTTGATTTTAGCCTTAACTAGTTGTCAACAAGGGACTAAGCATAATAAAATACTTTTGGATGATGATTTTAGTTCGATTAGGCGTGGTCCTTACTCCGTGGACGTAGGTGCTCATACAGAATACCATTATTTACATGAGGCCGCTCCTAGGTCTCAATGGGCTGTTTCTACTTTCACTTGGGATTCTGATTTTAAGCGAGCATGGCATGTTCGTCAGGAAGGAGATGATCGTCAAATGATTCAGGTAATGACAAACGACGAAAAAAGACATACACACCCAATGGTGGTTGCTGGAGAGCAGGACTGGGAAGACTATGTTGTCAATTTACAATTCACACCTCAATCGAAAGAATTCCAGTCCGGATTGACTTTTCGTTATAGAAATGACCGAAATTATTACTTCGCAGGAGTAAAAGGTGATTCTTTGATTTTAAAGATGGTGGATGATGCTAAAGGTTTTCATCAACCTTATGAGGTGGAACGAGCCTCAGCCTTATTAAAATGGGAGCCAGATGAATTATTGACACTTCATGTATCCGTAGAGGGGAACAATATTTCATGCTGTATAAAAGACGTGACTATTGAAGCCATAGATGAAACCTATAATAAAGGAAAAGTGGGTCTCTTGGCAGATGTACCAACTAAGTTTCACCAAATAGAGGTGAAAACATCAAGCGATGAATTAGAGCGACTAAAAAAATCAAGAGAGAGTTATGCTATGGAATTAGATAAAGTCAAAGAATCTGTTCCTGAAATGAAAGTCTGGAAGAAAATAAACACAACTGGATTTGGAGTTGGTAGGAATTTAAGATTTGGAGATTTGAATAATGATGGAACGCTCGATGTTTTAGTGGGGCAAGTAGTTAACCATGGCCCTCAGGACAAAAACTCTGAGTTAAGCTGTATGACAGCCATGACTTTTGATGGGGAGATATTATGGCAAACCGGTACCCCAGATCCTTGGAAAGTCAACCTTACAAGTGATGTTGCTTTTCAGATACATGATTTGGATAATGACGGAAAGTCTGAAGTGATATACACCATGAACCGGGAAATGATAGTAGCGGATGGGGCCACGGGAAAGATTAAATATAAAAGAACTACTCCTAAAGTAATGGATCAGGAGATTATTAGCCCTGAAACACATAATATGTTTGGAAACATTCTGGGCGACTGTCTCTATTTCTGTGATTTGAGCGGAAAAGGATATGATAGTGATATAATTATTAAGGACAGGTATGAGCGAGTTTGGGCCATGGACAACAAATTAAATATTCTATGGTATAGTAAATTAAATACCGGCCATTATCCTTTTGCTTATGATGTTGATGAAGATAATAAGGATGAGCTCCTTATTGGTTATTCTTTACTGGATGATGATGGTAGTACTATGTGGACACTGGAAGACCAACTGGACGACCATGCAGATGGCGTGGCTGTGGTAAAATATACAGAAGATTCTGAGCCGATAGTAATGTGTGCTGCGAGCGATGAAGGGCTGTATTTTGCCAATCTTAAAGGTGAAATAACGAAGCATCATTATATAGGTCACGGTCAAAATCCAGCAATAGCCAATTTTAGAGATGATTTACCTGGACTGGAGACTATTTCCATGAATTTTTGGGGAAATCAAGGTATTATTCATTTTTATGATGCCAATGGTGATATTTATCATGATTTTGAGCCAAATCAATACGGGAGTATGTTGCTGCCAGTAAACTGGACAGGGAAATCTGAAGAGTTTTTTATTGTTAATCCAAATGTAGATGAGGGTGGTGTTTACGATGGCTGGGGTAGGAAAGTATTAGATTTTCCGGATGATGGCCACCCTGATATGTGTAATGCTGTGATGGACATTACAGGAGACGGAAGAGATGAAATTGTAGTTTGGGATCCTAATGATATATGGATTTATACACAAGATAGTGAGTCTTCAGAAGATAAATTATATAGCCCAATCAGAAATCCTCTTTATAATTATTCCAACTATCAAACTACAGTTTCATTACCTCAATGGAAGGAGTGAAGGGAAGTTGATCCTGTAATTATCGACTAGATATCGGCTAAAATGCAAACAAAAAACCTCAACTATCTAGTAATGAGATGATTGAGGTTTTTGAGAGTGGAGCTGCAGGGATTCGAACCCTGGTCCGAACATGGCCGATGTCGAGCCTTCTACATGTTTATTCGGTCTTATTTTTCGAGATTGAGAAGCCGTCCGACGTACCTAATTCAATCCTTATTTCCTCCGATACTATTTACTGGTAAGAAAACCGCCAGAAAACGCCTCTGCGTGTCGACACCTCTGGTTCTCCCGCGGCAGAGGTTAGCAGGAGAGAGATGTGGCGTTTGGTTAATCTATCCTAGATTAAGCAGCCATGGCATACTGAGTATTGCCTCTTGTTGTTTGGAAGAATTTTTAAATGGAGGTTCTACCAACTCCATACATGCTTATACTCGCAAAAGCTTCACGCCGTCAAAACCGGTCAGCCCCATTGCGTTGCAACATATTAACGGTAAAACACTTTTAAAGTTCCCGCTTAGAGCGAATTTATTAAATAGTTAGCTAAAATACCTAGAAGAATGGTAGGAGTGATGCTCATTAATGTGCCAATTAACACATATTCCATTTGTTTGGTTTCTGTGTCTTTAAACCTCAAAATAGCCTTTGTAGCTATCAAAAAGCCCATTGCAGAGAATTGACTGGTAAGAATAAAGGTTAAAATAAGCACGCGTTCAAAGATTCCAATCCAAAGGCCTGCTTTTTGTAAAGATTCTTGCCGATCTGGTTCTAATTGTGACCTCCATTTGTGGGTGAAAATATTAATAACTACGCTTAATGGAAAGGTAATAACTCCATATACAAAGACTAAAATCCAAGTTTTAGGCTCATCAACTAGCCAGATAAAAGCATCTCTTAGCCATTCCCATCCACTTATTAGAAACAACCAGGTGATGATTAGGATGAAGGTATGTAAAGCTTGGTCAACTAGAAATAAGATGAATCTGTTTTGTTTACGGTATATTTTACCTAGGTCTATTAGGTAATGCGTTACGCCAATAAATAGAGCAGCCCAGAAATTGCCGGAAAATACCAGAGCGGCTAAAAAAGTAATTAGAATATGTAAATAGAGCTTTTTGGAGCGTATTTTATTGATTTCTTTATCTTTACTCCATGAACTAAATTGCAGGAAATAATCGGAAACCATGTGAGCTATTAGTAGTTTTATCAGAAGGCTTATTTCAGGGTTTGTCAAACTCATAATGTATGGTCAAAGTGGCTTACAATATTCTCAATTAAATTCCAGCCTGAGTTTTTAATTCTTCTATTCACGGAAGACTGACGAATGCCAATTTCTTCTGCAATCTCTTGCTGAGTATTGTCCAAAAGCAGCCAGTAATGTACTTCCATTTGGTTTAATGTATTAGTTCTTTCTAGGTAGTCTAATGTGGCAGCATGGAGTTTCCATTCGGCGTTCTTTAGTTCATCTTCTGTATGAATGCTTATCAAAGTTTTTTCATCTTTCATGACATCTAAACCTTGGCCTGACAGCCAAAAAGCAGGTCCATCTGAGTTTGAAAGTCGTTCTTCTAAAATATTTACAGTACCAATTCCAATGGATATTCTCGCAGAAAGCCCGGTTTTAAGCCTTAATAGGTATTTAATTCGCAATGCTTCTGAAAGCCCTCCTTTTTCTAGCATTACCTGAAAAGAATCACCTCTTATAAAGAAATCATATTGCCCTTTTGAAGAGCTAGCTAAACTTTCTAAAGTTTTGGCAATTCCCTTCCTTTCAGCATTGCTGAGTTTTGTAGAATCTATGATGTCGCCAGTTAATACCTGCATTTATGTACAAATATATACATAATATTTACTTATGCACTCTAGTATGCATATTTTTGTTTTATGCAGTTTAATATGCATAATTTGTCATTATCTAATTAGGTATGCATAATCAGTCAGGAACTAAACTTAGGAGCCAAATGAATTTCTGCCAACATACATCTGGCAGAACCACCACCAAGCGTTTCAATTAAGCCTAGTTCAGCATAAAGTATAGAGGTTATTTCTTCTAAAAATGCAATTTGTTTCGTTTCTAAACTCCTATAAGCTCGTGCCGACATTATCAAAAAACGCTTACCTTCTTTATTTTCCACTTGCAGCATATTTCCTGCAAATTCATTCATCTGATTAAGGCTTATTTCCAAAGGAGGCTTTCCAGATTCTTTTAAAGAATTTAAAACTAATTCTCGTTCTTCTTTATTACGAATAGTTTCACTACAAATCACTGAAAAGTCAGTTCCTATATTCATCATCACATTGGTGTGATAAATAGCAACACCGTCACTATCAGAGGCATTAAAAGTGATGATTTTGTAATCAGGGAAATGGGAGCTCCAATCTTTAATAACCGACTCGTGGGTTCTACTAGAGAGGCAAGCATAGGCCACTTTTTTAGACCTATCTAGCACTAAACTGCCAGTGCCTTCTAGGTACTTTTCATTGTTTTCGTGCTGTTCTAAGCGTATCACACTTTCGACATGGAAGCTTTTATCAATGAAATTGAGAAGTTTTACACACCGTTCAGCCCGTCTATTTTTAGCCTCCATGGGGTAGAGAACTACATGCCCATCAGCATGAAAAGAGACCCAGTTATTTGGGAAAATACTATCTGGAGTTCGTGGTTCTAAGGAGTCATCTATAACAGTAACACTGATTTTAAATTCTTTTAGTTTTTCGACAAAGGCATCAAAGTTTTTAGCAGCATCTTGCTGCGGTTTTTCATTAACCTTTGCTTCATGCATAAAAGCATTGCTTTCCGCGGTTTGTTCATTAAAGCCAAAACAAACGGGACGAACCATAAGCAGGTGAGAACAACATTGTTTTTCCATTATACAGAAGCTCTAAGAATTGGCAAACTCATACAATGAGACCCACCTCTAGCTCTTGAAAGTTCTGCAGACGGCAATAGAATAATGGTGTTTTCTAAAGTTTCTGGAGATTTTGTATTCTTCTCAAAGTCCAATAGGAGGTCTTTGACATTTATCACCGTAAAACCTGCCTCTTCAAATGCTTCTGAAGTCTTATTATTCCTGTCATAGCCTACTGCCACACCTTCTTTAAGCACTAATAAATTACAAGAGTCGGTCCATTGCTCACGAGCTCCATAAGGGAATTCATTGTTTCCAGAGTAAACAAATTTGATAGGTTCTTTACACTTTAAGTCAACTTTAGAAATATCAATCAAAAGGTCTTCTAAGTTTTCAAAAGACTTAGATTTTTCTTTACCGTTTTCCACATAAAACTGCTTAATCATTAATTCTTCGGCCTTATTTCTTTGACCAAGCTCTTCCCAAATTAAATCTTTTTTATGTTTTTCGGCTGCACGACCAATTGATGCTAAAAGCACCCAAACGTTCTTTTTTATTTGCGTAAAAACCGTGTCAATGTGCATATAGTCACGTTTGGCAGGTATTTTCACCAAAGTAACCTTTGTTAAAACTTTTCTGTCAAAAAGCTTACGCATAACTTGCCTGGCAGCTTCTACGCTCGTTCTTTCGCTTATTCCTATCAACAGGTGATTTGGAGCCACCATCATTACATCACCACCTTCCAGGGTTTCTTCTTTGTCGCCTTGTTCATTCTCAGGCATTAAGAATTGTTCATCATTTTCTTCTATTTCAATTAAATTGCTCCTTAAGCTTTTGAAAATAGGATGATTAAAGAAAACATACTTTGCCAGTAAAGACTCTCTACGTCTAGCTAGTTTGGCAGGTTTGTTAAGCAAGAAATGGTCATTAATCATGATTCCAATATCCCTAGTGAAAATAAGGTTGGGAATAGGGGAGAAGTACATGTCTCCAGCACTGGTCATGCCAGTAATCAAAAGTCTTGTTAGCTCTAAATCTGAAAGTGCCAAAAACTGCTCCATTTCTTGATAAGAACATTCCTCTATAGCACTGACGGCCGCCACCAACCTACTTTTAACCGAAGAATCTGCTATAATTTCTCTCACAAGAATCTCAAATTCTATTACTTTTTCAGATTTGAAATAGTCTTTATTTCCTGGTTTGAAGAATCCTCTATCGCTGTCAGCATCTATTTCGGCAAGTTTTCCTTTTACTTTGTCGGTATCTAAAAAGTAGAGCAAAAGTTTGACGTAATAATCATACTCTTCGCTACGCATTGTTTTCAAATGCACAATGTCTTCAAAAAGCCAATCTTGGGCCTTTGATGGTACTACTTTTCCCAAACCACTGTCTGGGCTATGAATGATGAGTTTCTGTAAGGTGGCTACCTCACTATTTACATGAAAGTCCATTTAATTTATTTAATATATGTCATACATAATTTTAACTAGCGAAGTCAAAAGAGCATTACATAAAACCAAAGTGAGCAATATAATAGAGTATCAAACTCTTGATTTTTGGAAAATAGGACGTCATAATTGATGAAGATTTCGTTTCTTGAAACCAGTGGTTTCAAAGTTAACAATAAGTTTCTAATGATTAATTACATTTTCTCGAACGGATTTTACTGAATCTAGGTTTATACAGTGAAATATGATATTGCAAAGAAAAAAGCTATCTTTGCAGCCCAATTTAAGACCAAATAATTGTTTAGAATGCTGAAAATCAGTAACTTACACGCTAGTATTGAAGATAAAGAGATTTTAAGAGGTATAAATCTTGAGGTTAAACCAGGCGAAGTACATGCTATCATGGGCCCAAATGGCTCAGGTAAAAGTACATTAGCCTCTGTTTTAGCAGGAAGAGAAGATTATGAAATCACAGAAGGTTCTGTCGACTTCATGAATAAAGATCTTCTTGATTTAGCCCCAGAAGAAAGAGCAGCAGAAGGTATTTTCTTGGCGTTCCAATACCCAGTAGAGATTCCTGGTGTTAATACCATCAACTTCTTAAAAACTGCCATTAACCAAATCAAGAAATACAGAGGTGAAGAGCCAATGAATGCTGCATCCTTCTTAAAATTGATGAAAGAGAAGGCTAAATTGGTTAAAATTGATGACCAGCTACTTAGACGTTCTCTTAATGAAGGTTTTTCAGGAGGGGAAAAGAAAAGAAACGAAATCTTTCAAATGGCTATGTTAGAGCCTGTTTTAGGTCTTTTAGATGAAACAGATTCTGGTTTGGATATTGACGCTCTTAGAATTGTGGCTGATGGAGTAAATCAGTTAAAAAACAAAGACCGTTCATTTGTAGTTATTACGCACTATCAGCGTTTGCTTGATTATATTGTACCTGATTACGTTCACGTATTATATAAAGGTAGAATAGTGAAGTCTGGAACAAAAGATTTAGCTCTAGAACTAGAAGAAAAAGGGTACGATTGGATTACTGAATCTATTGACGCCAACGAAACAGTAGCATAATTTATCAAAGAGTTTCCTAATGTCTGAAAATAACTTACAAAGTCAGTTAACAGAAGTATATAATGATTTGCAGTCCTCTTTAAATGGGAGTGCGTCAGAAGCATATAACCAAAGGCGTATTGCGGCCATTGATAGCTTCAATAAATTAGGGTTCCCTACTACCAAACATGAGGAATGGAAGTATTCCAATGTGAAAAACTTGGTAAAAGGAGCCTATAACTTAAGTGCAAAGAAAAGCCTGCAATCTGAAGGTTTAAAAAGTCTTGAAATACCTGGTTTAGAGGGTATCATATTGTATTTTGTGAACGGTTACTTTCAGGAAGAACTTTCTGATTTAAGTTTGGCCGAAGGCAAAATTTCAATACAAACTTTCCAGGAAGCTCAATCCAATAATCCTGAAATTCTTAACAAACACTTCTCAAAATATTCGAAAGATAGTGAAGAAGCTTTTACTGCCTTAAATACTGCTGTAGCTAATGATGGAGTGGTAGTTAATGTAGAAGCTAATGCTACCATTGAGCATCCAATCATCTTAAGAATGATTACAGATGTTACACAAGAAAATGTGGCTAGCAATATCAGAAACTTGGTAGTGGTAGGAGAAAATGCAGAAGTTAAAATTGCCGAAATCTTTAGAACTTTAGGAGAGCACTCTTCTTTTGTCAATACGGTAACAGAAATAGTGGTTGCTAAGTCGGCAAGAGCAGATTACTATAAGATTCAAGATGATAATAATTCATCTTATCACGTAGGAACTACCAATGTTTACCAAGAAGATAAGAGTTATTTCTATGCTGCCACCATTACCTTAAACGGTGGTTTTACTAGAAACAATCTAAACCTTGATTTGAATGGTGAATATTTAGAAAGTTTCATGTATGGTCTTTATATCCCAAACGAAAAACAGCATGTTGATAACCATACCGTAGCAGACCACAGAAAACCTAATTCAGTTTCAAACGAACTTTATAAAGGTGTTTTAATGGATAAATCTACGGGGGTTTTTAATGGTAAAATCTTTGTAAGACAAGAAGCTCAACAAACCAACGCCTATCAAAACTGTAGAAACGTAATAACTTCTGATAGTGCTACCATGAATACCAAACCTCAGCTGGAAATTTGGGCTGACGATGTAAAATGTTCTCACGGAGCTACCACAGGTATGCTTAATGATGAAGCTATTTTTTACATGCAATCTAGAGGTATTCCTAAAGAGGAAGCCATCAAAATGCAGCTTTTAGCCTTTGCTGATGATGTAGTCTCTCAAATTAAAATTGAAACTATCAGAGAGTACCTAACAGAGATTATTCACGAAAAATTAGGTTAATTAAAGCATCAGTTGGTAAAAAACGCAGTCTAACCATTCTCCGTTTTTAAAGCCAATTTCTTTGAAAGTGCCTACTTCTCGGAACCCGAATCTTATGTGAAAGTTAATACTTCCTTGATTACGAGTGTCAATACCGGCCGTCATACTATGATGGCCGTCTTTTTTTGCCCTTTCTATTAGGGCGTTCATCAGTTTCTTTCCAAAGCCTTTGCCCTGTAAATCAGGATAAAGGTAAACACCATGCTCTAAGCTGTTTTTATACCCAGAACGAGCCCTAAATTGCCCATATGTGGCATAACCGACTACTTTCCCATCGTCTTCTGCCACAAAAACGGGATAAGAATTTTTCTGCTTTTCAAGAAAGAAGTCCTTAAAGAAAGCCATGTCTTTAGGCTCACTATCGTAATTATATGAGCTATTGATTATATAATGATTCCAAATTTCTGAAATAGGAACTAAGTCTTGCTGTGTAGCCTCTCTAATCATTTTTTTAATAAATGTCTAATGCTTACTAAATGGGAAAATAAAACTGTTGGAACTATAAAAGATGGTAGCCAAATGAATGGGAAAAGTAAAACGCCTCTATTGGGATTATTAAAAGACATCGTTTGAAAAGGCCCTTCAACAGATAAAATAGCCATGACTACTACATTAAGTAATAAAAACAAGCACAGAACATTCCATAGGAGGAGTCTGTTCCTATCAATTATAGGTTTTCTTATACCGTAAAATATGATTAATGGAGCAGTTAATCCTGCAATGATATCATAATTACGCCCTTCAAAGGTCATAGCCTCCGGAATTTGCGAAGCAACAAAGAGCATCCATAAAACTATTTCTACCGGAATTCTAACTGTATGAATCCAGTAAAGTGACTCTGGATCTAGTTCATCTAAAAAGTTCTTACCCTTGGCAGAAAGGAATATGAAGGCCATTAAAATAAGTGCGGGAATAAGTGCTAAACCAAACCTTGGAGGTAAGGAGGTGGTATCTTGATAGAAACCGGAACTTGCCAAATAGCCTTGTAAGCCCAGCCATGCATATAAAATGACTAACATAGTTTGACTTGGTTTAAACGCACGTTTAAAAAGCCAAATGGTAACAAGTGTAGTCAAAATAAAGAGGATACTAACGTATTCAGGTACTTCTGGATTCATATTTCTCTGTTTTGCCTAAAGATAGTGCTCAATTTTTATCATTCTTAATGTTCAACTCTATATCGTCATAAAATCCAATTTGTTGGTCTTTTTCTCGTAATAATTGATATGTACCTAGAGATAAGTCAGACGTTTTACTACTAACTATATTATGTAAATGCCAGTAAGTATTTAACTTTATATGATAGATGCTTTTAGCTAGTTCAAGTTACTTTCCACTAGAATGATGGCTTTTGCCTTGTCTATCATTTTCGGGATATTGTTAGATTTTGGATGCTACCCATAGGTCTCGAGACTTTCTTGTTCTTAGAAAATTTTGGTCTATTCGTAAGGAAACCGTTTGTGTAAAGATTCTGATTAAAACAGGGGGTCTATTTCTTGACACCAATATGTTAGGTACCTGGTGTAAATTATTTAGATTTTTTCCAAACTAATTGATATCTATGCTTGTTGCAAGATTGAATAATAGAATAGAAGTCTTGAATACATTAGATATAGATAAAATAAGGGCAGAATTTCCAATTTTAGACCAAGATATAAATGGTAAAAAATTGGTATATTTTGACAATGCGGCTACTACACAAAAGCCAAAAGTGGTAATTGACGCAGTAAGTAATTATTATGCAGGGTATAATGCTAATATTCATAGAGGAATACATCATTTGGCCGAAAAAGCTACTTCAGCCTTTGAATTGTCCAGAAAGTCTATCAAAGATTTTATCAATGCCGAAAGTACGGAAGAAGTAATTTTTACTTACGGTACCACTGATGGAATAAACTTGGTTGCTCAAACTTATGGCCGTGCTTTTTTGAAGCAAGGTGATGAAATAATCATCAGTACTATGGAGCATCATTCTAATATAGTGCCTTGGCAGATGCTTTGTGAAGAAAAAGGATGCGTTCTGAAGGTTATTCCTATCAACGATGACGGCGACATCTTGTTTGATGAATACAAGAATTTACTGTCTGAAAAGACAAAGATAGTGTCGGTAGTATATGCTTCCAATGCTTTGGGAACGGTAAACCCGATTGCTGAGATTATAGAAGAAGCACATAAAGTGGGAGCGGTTACGTTGGTAGATGCGGCTCAGGCCATGTCTCATATAGATATTGATGTGCAAGCCTTAGATATTGACTTCCTGTGTTTTTCTGCCCATAAACTTTATGGCCCTACAGGAATGGGTGCCTTATACGGTAAGAAAGACCTGCTAAATAAAATGCCGCCTTGGAGAGGTGGGGGAGAAATGATAAAAGAGGTAACGTTTGAGAAAACTACCTATAATGAGCTGCCGTATAAATTTGAAGCAGGTACACCAAATATTGCCGACGTCATTGGAATTACTGCCGCTATTGATTTTGTCAATAAACTAGGTAAAAAGAACATTGCTGATTACGAAAATGAGCTTTTGCAATACGCTACAGAGAAGCTGGAGGCTATTTCCGGTCTAAAAGTAGTAGGTAAGGCCAAAGAAAAAGTAAGTGTTCTTTCATTTGTAATGGATGGAATTCATCCTCAAGATATTGGAGTTTTATTAGACCAACAGGGCATTGCCATTAGAACTGGCCATCACTGTACGCAGCCTCTTATGCAGCGATTCGGGATTGTAGGAACTTCAAGAGCGTCTTTTGCCGTTTATAATACCAAAGAGGAGATTGACAGGTTAGCAGAAGGATTAGAGAAAGCAAAGAGGTTTTTGTTGTAACTTGCGAAAAGAAAGAGATTAAACGTATGACGATAAACGAATTACAAGAAGAGATAATAGAGGATTTTGAACTTTTCGATGATTGGGAGGGTAAATATGAGTATATCATAGACTTAGGTAAAAGTCTCCCGAAAATGGCGGATGAGTTTAAGACAGACGACAATATAATAAAGGGTTGCCAATCTATAGTCTGGTTACATCCATTTATGGATGGTGATAAAATTCATTTTCTTGCGGATAGCGAGGCCATCATTGTAAAAGGTTTGGTGAGTATGTTATTGAAGGTTTTATCAGGTCACAAGGCTGAGGAAATCTTAAATGCCGACCTTTATTTTATTGAAAAAGTAGGGCTTGCGGGGCATTTGGCTCAAACAAGGTCAAATGGGCTTGCTTCTATGGTTAAACAAATGAAAATGTATGCTTTGGCATATACAAGTCAAGAATTAAAGATATGACAGCAGTAGAAACAGAATTAGTGGAGAAGGTAAAAGCGGCTATAAAAGAAGTTTATGACCCAGAGATACCAGTAGATGTTTTTGAACTAGGATTGATTTATGAAATAAAGGTTTTTCCTGTCAATAATGTTTATATTTTAATGACACTTACTTCACCTTCTTGTCCTTCGGCGGAAGCTATTCCAGCGGAAATTGAACAAAAAGCAAGGGAAGTAGAGGGTGTAAGTGATGTAACGGTGGAGCTTACTTTTGACCCACCCTATAGCCAAGATATGATGTCTGAAGAGGCAAAATTGGAACTTGGTTTTATGTAATTTAGAGAAAGAATTAAAGAATAATTTAAACAAATATAGATATGTATCCTCCTCATTTAGTGGCACCTATGAAAGCTCAGTTAACCGATGCAGGTTTTACAGAACTTCTTTCGGCTGCAGACGTAGATAATTTCATGGAAAACCAAAAAGGTACAGCCGTGATAGTAATAAATTCAGTATGTGGTTGTGCTGCTGGAACTTGTCGTCCTGGTGTTTTAGCTTCTTTAGCTAACGCTCAAAATAAGCCAGACCAGCTAGTAACAGTTTTTGCCGGTGTAGATACGGAAGCTACGCAGCGTATGCGTGATCATATTCCAATGCCTCCATCTTCTCCATCAATTGCTCTTTACAAAGATGGTGAATTAGCACACTTTGTAGAAAGACATCATATTGAAGGTCGTTCGGCTGAAATGATTGCTCAGCATCTAGGAATGGTTTATGACGAACTTTGTGCTACTGAGGCATAAATAATAGGCGTATACCGAATCACGGTATTTTGGAGGCTATCTCGATTTGAGGTAGCCTCTTTTTTTGTGTACCTACCTGAATAAAGTCAATTTCGGTTTGTTCGTATATAGAATAGTGCAACTTGGCATAAAACTGCCTTAAAACTTATTCTAATCTTGTTCATGGCATAGAGTTTGAATTTGAATAGAAGAGTGTGGATGGTCAAATGCTTTCTTTTACATGACCTGCAATTCCCAATATCGAGCTCCTTCTTTTAATTTAAAAGAACCAATGTATGTCAGAAAGAAAAAATAAGTTTCAGCAGAGTATTGATAAAATACTTGAAGAGATATCGCACGAATTAGCGTGCGAAGCTGCATTAATACGCTCAAATCTTACTGGCTATAAAAAATGTCAAATTTTTAGTAAAGAATCTAAGAAGAAAGACTTTTTAAGTATTGATTTATTAGAATTACAGCAATTTCTATCTTCTTCGAAAAAAGGAATAAGTTTTTCAGAAATAAAAAAACAATTTCCGCCTTTCTCATTTCTTTCAAAATATGATTTTATTAAAGATGCTGAACTAATTGAAATTCTTAACGAAGAAGGAAATCAAGTAGGTCAGTTATTACTATTTTCAACAAACATTAAGTTAGAATTAAGTAGAATTAAGAGTTACCTATCGCTCTTGGCTTTGGAGTTAGAGGGATGCCATAAGACTTCAAACCTTTCGTCGTACGAAAATATTTTTAAGATATCATCTGATATGGTGGTGGTGGCTGGAATTGATGGTTTAATCAAACGAATAAATCCTGCTTTCAGAAGAACATTACTTTGGTCTGAGGAAGATTTGCTTAAACTTAGAGTTAGCGAGATAATTCACCCTACAGATTTGGCCTTAATCATCAAGAAGATTGAAGGCTTAGAAAAGAAAACACTGAATTTCGGGATTAATGCCCGGTTAAAACAAAAGAATGGCGGTTATAGAAAAATTGAATGGGTTATTTCGTTAGACCATTCTAATCAACTTGTTTACGGAATTGGTCGAGATGTCACCAAGGTAGAAGAAACTAGTTTTGAGCTTTTAAGGGCAAAGGAAATGCTTGAGAGTACTAATAAAGTGGCTCGAATTGGAGGTTGGGAGTACAAAGTAGCCAATGAGTCTCTTTACTGGACCTCTATTACTAAAGAAATACATGAAGTAACTCAAGATTATGAAGTAGATATTAGTCAGGGGCTTTCTTTTTATAAAGAAGGAGAAAGTCTAGATAAAATTTCAAAAGCCTTTAGCACAGCTTTAGAAAAAGGTTTTCCTTTTGATGTAGAAGCTGAAATTACAACAATTAAAGGAAATGATAAATGGGTTAGGGCTATTGGCAAGCCAATATTTGTTAATGGTGAGTGTGTTAAAGTAAGTGGTACATTCCAAGATATTTCAAAAGAGAAAGGCAATCGTGTGGCTCTGGAGGCTATTAATGATAGGATGACAGCAGTTCTAAATGCAAGTACCGAGACATGCATAATTGCAACTGACTTAGATGGTAGAATAACCCATTTTAATTCTGGCTCAGAAATACTACTGGGGTATACGGCTAAGGAAATTGTAGGTATTTATACACCCGTTATTTTTTATGACCCTAAAGAGTTAGAAAAGCAAGCGGAAGAAAACTCAAAAGACTTTGGGTTTAAAGTTAAACCTGGCTTAGATAGTTTAAGGCTTAAGTCAAAACTTGGTTTACCTGATAATGGGGAGTTTACTTATATCACTAGAGACAATGAGCGTGTCAATGTCAAAATATCTGTTACTCCTATCAAGGATAAAAACGAGGAAATAGTAGGTTACCTAAGTGTAGCTGATGATATCACAGAGAAAAAACTTTGGGAAAAGAAGATTCTTGAAAGTGAAAAGCGATACAGAGTATTTTTTGATAATTCTGAAGTAATCATGTATACGCATGATTTGAAAGGAAATTTTACTTCAATGAATTCTGTGGGAGCTCGTTTAGTAGGGATTTCAGAGGAAGAAATGAAGAATAAGAGCATTTTAGATATTATTCCAATTAAATCAAAAGGTAGCTTTCCTTACTATTTAAAAGAGTTGGAAGAAAAAGGGAAATCTAAGGGACTAATGCAGGTTATTAATCATTCTGGTAGAGAAGTTACATGGTTGTATAACAATGTAGTAGTAGAGTCGGCTAAAGGCTTTAAGTATGTTCTTGGTAGTGTTATGGACATTACAGACAGAATTGAGTTAGAAAGAGACTTAAATGAGTCAAAGAAATTAGCAGAGTTTAATGCTAAAATGAAGGATTTATTCTTGGCTAATATGAGCCATGAAATAAGAACCCCAATGAATGCCATAACCGGATTTACAAGGTTACTAGGAGATACTAAATTGAATTTTGAACAAGAAGATTACCTTAAATCTATCAATACGGCATCTACCAATTTATTAAATATAATTAACGATATCCTTGATTTTTCTAAGATAGAATCAGGACAAGTTAACATTGAAAATGTTGAATTTAACCTGTACGACGTAGTTTCTAGTGTAGAGCGTTTGTTAAGGCCAAATGCCGAAGCGAAAAAGCTTCGTCTGGCAATTATTATTGATGAAAATGTGCCAATGTTAATTATAGGAGATCCCACTAGGCTCGGACAGATATTGACAAATTTAATTAGTAATGCTATTAAGTTTACAGAGAATGGTTTTGTTAATCTTGAGGTGTCTTTAGTTAAGGATGATGAAGAGTCTACCGAGCTAAAGTTCAATGTAGCAGACTCTGGTATTGGCATTCCAAAAGATAAAATTCAGGTTATTTTTGAAAGGTTTACACAGGCAAATACCGATACTACAAGAAAGTATGGTGGCACAGGTTTAGGGCTGAGTATTTCAAAATCTTTGGTGGAGTTGCAGGCTGGTACATTTCATGTGGAAAGCGAGGTTGGTAAAGGTTCATGCTTTGGTTTTATGATTCCATTTAAAAAGGTTTTTGAGGTGTCAAAGGAAACTAGTATTGCCGAGAAAACTATATTAAAACATTCAGGACTCAAAGTACTCTTGGTAGAAGATAACATTCTGAATATAAAGCTAGCCATGAAGGTTTTAGAGAAGCAAGGCTTTATAGCTAAAGTGGCGGAAAACGGAAAAATAGCCGTAGACATTTTAGCAAAGGAAAGCTTTGATGTGATTTTGATGGATCTACAAATGCCTGAAATGGATGGATACCAAGCAACTCAATACATTAGAGATACTTTAGCGTTAAGCACGCCAATAATAGCCATGACAGCTCATTCTTTAGTAGGAGAGAAGGAAAAATGTTTAGCAATAGGAATGCAAGACTATTTACCAAAACCTTTTAGTCAAGAGCAGCTATATGAAAAAATAATAACACTATCAGAAAGCAATACAATGAAGGAAAACATACGTGCACCTAAACCTACCTATGATTTAAACTACCTCAGAACCATGGCTGAAGGAAATAAGGAGTTTGAAAAAGAGATTATAAATACCTCTTTAATTCATATACCCGATAATTTAAAACTGCTCCTAAATGCTATAAGACTATTGGATTTAAAGGAAATCAGTGCGGTAGCACATCGATTAAAATCTTCCTTTAATGTAATGGGGATAGATGATCAGAACCTTTTAAAAGAATTTGAACTAAGCGGTATTACTGACCTAAGTACACTTGAAAATATGTATTTCAAACTTGATGGAATTTATAATGAAACTAGAGAGTGCCTAGAGTTAGAGTTAGAAGAGTATTACGCTTAAATAAAGACCATTTATGAATATATTTTTAATAGAAGATGACGAACTGTTACTTAAAACAGTGGAGTATAAACTTAAGAAAAATGGTTTTTCTGTGGAAACGGCAAAGAATGGATATGATGCTATTGAATATCTGAAAGTAAATAAGCCAGACCTCATTGTAACGGATATTATGATGCCGTTTATTAATGGTTTAGAGATTGTGAGTCATGTAAGGAATGTTTTGAAAAGTAACACACCTATCATAGTACTAAGCTCTGCGGGTTTAGAAAAAACAGTTTTAGAGGCGTTTGAATTAGGTGCTGATGACTTTATAACTAAGCCATTTAGTCCTAATGAATTGATTATAAGGATAAATAAAAACTTAATTAGTAGAAAAATGACTGCTAATAAATAAGTAGTGCTCAGGTTCAACATCATATTGTTAAGTTTAGACTTCCATGGTATTTCTTCCTTGGAGGTACTTTATGGTATGAGTTTTTTTCTCGTGCTTTTAAGTTTGTTTTTCTTTTGGGTAGTCATGTCTAGTAGGAAATCAAAAGAAAGGTTAGCACATGAAAAGAGTATTTTGGTGGAAAGGTGTCGAGAGTTTATTTCAGAATTAGTTTTTGAAGATAGTCTTTGCAAAGAGTCTAAAAAATTGGAACATTACCTTTTCTCATCAAAATTTAGAAGTCAGATTTTACTAGAAGAACTGATTACTCTTCATAAGAGTCTTAAAGGAGAGTTAGCCTATTTTTTAGAAGGTTACTACATAAATAAGAACCTTTATAAGCTCAGTTTTTCAAAAGTTAAGAGTCAGAATAATTATGACATTATAGAAGGGTTGTACGAATTGTCTGAGCTAAACGCCAAGGTAGCTATACCAATGGTAATTAAGATTTATAAAAAACAGCAGGAGTCAGAAATGAAGAATTACTTCTTAGAGTTTTTGATAAATCAAAGTCCTAAAGAAGGTATAGAAGAGCTAATTAAAGCCTCTACATTTTTATCTGATTGGTTTCAAATTAAGGTTATTAATATACTTAAAGATAGAAACTTTATAGATGTACCGAAGTTATCAAAGTGGTTAAAAAGAGGGGGGAGTCACGCCATTTTTGGATGCAGGTTAGTAGCCTATGCAAAGAAACATTCAGAGGAAGGTGAGTTAATAGGAATTCTTTCCTCTGGCAATGACAGCTTAAAAATTGAAGCTTTAAAAACTTTGGTAGCCTTAGAAGCAAAACAAACTGATGAGCTTTTAATTGAAAACTATTTTAATCAGTCGGACTTGGTACAAAAAGAAATACTGTTGACTTTAACGCAGTTTGACACTGACCTTAATATTGGTTTTCTTAATAAATGCAAAGTAGCAAAAGAAAGGGAAACTAGGTTATTCGCTAAAAATGCCATTAGAAAGATAAACAGAGCAAAGAAATACTTTGAAGTACAGCCGCAGGCTAATTTAGCCTATAATATGACTGAGAAATTTAAAAAAGTATCATAATAAATATGGAAGCTTTTTTAGAATACCTTTCTTATTTCGCCCAAAGGATATTATTTACCTATTCGGTGGTTTTGATGTCTTCGTATATAATACTAGGTTATATCTCTATTAAAGCTTTAAAGAAATACCTTTTAGTTAATAGAAACACTGATTATAGTGAGCTTCTTCCGTCAAATCAAGTTCCAGCTATTTCGCTAATTGCACCAGCTTATAATGAAGGCTTAACTATTGTTGAAAACATTCGTTCATTGGTTTCACTGCATTATTCTAATTTTGAGGTAATTATAGTAAATGATGGAAGCAAAGATGACACGCTTCAGAAAGCTATAATTGCTTATGATATGCAGCCAATTGACTATAAGTACAAACAGCATATTGCCACAAAAAAGATTCGTCAAATATATCGTTCTAGTTTACCTGCATTCAAAAACCTGATTCTTATAGACAAGGAAAACGGTGGTAAATCTGATGCATTAAACACGGGTGTTAATATTTCTAATAGCAAATATGTAGCTTGTATTGATGTAGACTGCATTTTGGAGCAAGACTCGCTTCTAAAGCTAGTTAAGCCATTTTTAGATTCTGAAAAACGGGTGATTGCTACAGGTGGAGTAATTAGAATCATCAATTCATGTAAAATAAAAAATGGCTCTATTACTGAGGTAAAAGTTCCTGAATCGTGGATAGCTAGAATGCAAGTGCTAGAGTATTTGAGGGCTTTTCTTTTAGGAAGGATGGCCTGGGGGAAAATCACGGGCTTACTAATTATTTCTGGTGCTTTCGGCATGTTTGACAAAGAAGTAGTTATAGCCTGCGGTGGTTATATGACAACCACAGTAGGCGAAGACATGGAGTTGCTGGTTAGAATGAGGCGGTATATGGCAGAGCGTAAGATTCCATATAGTGTGAAATTTATTCCAGATCCACTTTGCTGGACAGAGGCTCCGGAAGATACTCAGATATTGGGTAGGCAAAGAAACCGGTGGACCAGAGGTACAATAGAAACTCTGTGGATTCATAGAATAATGTTTTTGAACCCAAAATATGGAGTTGTAGGCATACTTAGTTTCCCATATTGGTTCTTTTTTGAGCTACTAGCACCTATAATTGAAACTTTAGGTCTGCTTTTCTGCATTTTGGCAGGCTTTATGGGATGGATTAACTGGCAATTCTTTTTTGCCATAAGTTTAATGGTATATGCTTTTGTAGTAATGATTAGCATGTTGGCCATCTTCGCCGAAGAGTACAGTTATAGTCAGTACAAAGACCGAGAAGATATTATGAAATTAATAGGTAGTGCTTTGATAGAGCCTTTTGTCTATCACCCATTCTTAGTCTATTCTGCATTGCTAGGTTATGTTGACAAAATAAAAGGAAAACACACTTGGGGCGAAATGACAAGGAAAGGAATTAAAACGACTTAATTGAGATAGAATGGAAAGAATGATAAGCAAATACAATCTAAAATACCTTATTCAGGTAAGTTTCACTCTGAGCTTTTTATTAATTCTCAATAACACGCTTACCGGACTAATTTCTGGCTATAGTGTCTCTGGAGCTTCCAATATCATAATTGATATTATTCAAACCATTATTATAGATTTAGCTGTAGGTGGTATTTTCGCTTTAATTTTTGTTATTCCTTATGTGTTAATAAAAAAAATGAGCAGTCTGTTTGCTGAGGTTTTCCTTATCTTTTTTGGGCTGATAATATTACTTGCAAATTTAGGTCTGAATCGATATTTTGATACTACACACTTGTCTCTAGGGAGTGATTTATTTGGGTATTCTTTTTCAGATATTCTAATGGTGATTAATACTTCTACAGAGTTTAATTTGATGGGCTTAATGCCATTTTTAGTCTTTCCAATAGTTTTCGTTTTGTTAAACCATTATTTGGTTTTTATGAGTCTAAACAGAAAGGTCATAGTGTGGTCATACTTAGGAAGTATAATCTGTTTATTCACTGGAAAAGCCTTTAATGCTAAAATGGATACTAATTTAACTTACTTCATTTCTGACAGCATTAATTACAAATTAGATAATAGAGAGCTAGCCAGTCAAGACTGGGATATAGAAAAAGAAGAATATCCTTTACTTCATAAGGTGAATCTTGAAAAAGACGTCTTGGGTCAATACCTTAACTTAAAACAAAAGAAACCAAACATTGTAATGGTAGTGGTAGAGGGTTTAGGAAGCGATTTTACGGGCAACGGTGCTCAGTATCCAGGTTTCACTCCCTACTTAGATTCATTAGCTAAGAAGTCGATGTATTGGTCAAATTTTCTCAGTAACACTGGGCGTTCCTTTGGGGCTTTGCCGTCTATAATAGGTTCTGCTCCTTTTGGAGAAAAAGGCTTTTTAGAAATAGAAGACACACCAAATCATTTATCCTTAATAGCGGCTTTAAAACAAAATGGATATAAGACGTCTTATTACGAAGGTGGTAATTCTAACTTCGATAATAAACTTAAGTATTTGAATAATGAGGGTATTGATTTTGTTTTAGATGACGCCAATTTTGGACCAGGTTATGACAAATTTGCAGAAGACGAAGGTGGTTTTAGTTGGGGGTATCCTGATGGCGAAATTTATAGAAAAACCTTATCTCTCTTAAAGCCGGAAGAAAAGCCAAGACTTGACTTAATTTTAACAATATCTAATCATGAACCCTTTAATTTTCCTAATAGAGACGAATATCAAGCGAAAGCAGAAAGAATAAAAAACGCTTCGAATTTTAGTGAGTCGAGAAAAAATACCATAGATGAGCATATCAATGTTTTCTCTAGCCTTCTCTATACAGACGCTACTTTGAAAGAATTCATGGAAGCGTATAAAAGTAAGCCTGATTATGAGAATACTATTTTCATCATTACTGGCGACCATAGATTGATTCCTGTACCTCAAAAAGATGTGATGTGTAGGTATCACGTGCCTTTGATTATTTATAGCCCTATGCAGAAAATTGCTCAAGAGTTTAAAGGTATAAGCTCACACATGGATATTACACCAAGTATTATGACCATGCTTAAAAATAGCTATCAGGCCACAGTCCCAGACCAAGTTCCGTGGTTAGGTAAAAGTCTTAGTGCATCTACCACATTTATGAATGACCGCGAAATTCCATTGATGCAATACAAAGGTGGTTTTAAAGATTACATAGTAAATGACCTTTACTTGGCTGGCGACTCATTCTTTAAAATTGGAGATAATCTTAGCTTAAGTTCTATAAATAACATGGAACAAAAAACACTTTTAAAAGAGAGGTTTAATCAGCATAGAAAACTAAATGCCTATGTTACAGCCGAGAATAAGGTATTTCCAGGCGAAATGAATCTCAATAAGGCTACTAAACCAAGCTTTACCGTAGCTCAGCAGCATATAATAGATGAAAATACTAAGGGGCTAAACCTTAGCCTAGAGCAAATTTATTTTATAGCAAGAGAAATGGCATTTGATAAAAATTATGAAGATGCACATACATTGATTTCTTATATAGAATCAAATAGCCCATTACATTTTGACGCCCTAACTTTAAGAGGTAGAATTTATGGTTGGAATGGAGAATTTGAAAATGCTCAAAAACAATTACTTTTTGTAATCAATAGAGCACCTTTATATTCAGATGCTTATAGTGCTATTCTAGACTTATATTGGTGGAATGATAAGCCAACTATGGCTGCTGGAATTGCAAAAAAAATAGAGAAAAATTTTGCAGATGATGAGAAGTTTATTGCTAAAAGTAAAATTTCTATGTCAAGGTTTGATTCAGAAGAATTAAAGGCGGGTTTAACTGAAGAAGATAAACGTTTGTTAGAAAATGAGTTTCTATCTATAATGGAGGAAAGAAATGAATAAAATTATTTTACTTCTTTCTTTTCTACTTCTAAGTCAATTTTTGATGGCTCAGGAAGATAGCTTTGACCCTGACGATGAATTCGCCAAGGCAAGAGAAATGGCATTTAATGGAAAGAGAACCGAGGCCATTGAAACTTTGAAAAAAGTAGTTGCTAAATATCCTACTTATGGTGATGTTAGATTATTCTTAGCATCTGTTTATGGGTGGGAAGACAAATATAAACTAGCCCGAGAAGAATATGAGATTCTGCTAGAACAAGATAATGCTGACAGAAATTATTGGATAGGCTATATAAAAAATGAGCTTTATTCTGAGCAGGCTATGTCGGCTCTTGATTTGGCTAGGCAGGCTTTAATACTTTTACCAAACGACGTAGATTTAGTTTTATTGAAGGCAAGGGCAGAAAAAAACAATAATAATTTAAGCGAAGCCAGTGAGACAGTTAAAGAGTTTTTGAAAGTCGAGCCTCATAATGTAGCAGCTAAAGAGTTTCTTTCGGGTTTGAAAGAAGACATGGCTACTAACACCATTAGTATTAGTTTTTCAGGAAATCACTTTAGCGAAATCTATGACCCAATGCTTTATTCTAGTCTTTCTTACAGCAAAGACACTAAAATAGGTGGAATAGTAGGTCGTTTAAATATTAATAGGAAATTTAATACTTATGGTTCACAGATAGAGATAGACGCCTATCCAAGCATTACAGAAGGTCTTTATGCCTATTTAAATGTGGGTTATTCTAAATCTACCATTTTTCCAAATTTCCGATATGGTGCTCAGCTTTATAAGTCACTACCTAAGAGTTTTGAGGTATCTGTGGGTATAAGAAGTTTAAAATATACCGAGTATACGAATATTTATACAGGGTCGATTGGCAAGTACTTTGGTAACTCATTTATCACTTTTGTACCCTATTTTATACCTTCTGATGAAGGATGGAGCAAATCAGGAACTTTTACTTACAGAAACTATGGTGCCAATGGCGACCAGTTTTTAGCGGTATCAGTAGGGCTAGGTTTTTCACCCGAAATTAATAGATTTGGCTTAGACCCTTTAAATGAGCCAACTATTGACTTGAAATCTCAAAAATTAGGAATAAGCAAGAGCTTTAGAATTAAAAATAATAATAATGTGGCGGGAATAGGAATCTCTGCATCACGTCAAGAGAGTATTTTTGACCCAGGAGAATTTATTATTATTACTTCTTTAAGTCTCAGTTACTCTCTGAGCTATTAAAAGAAAAACTCAGAAGCTACATAGTCGGCTTTAAGCTTTCCGGCTTTTGTCAATCTTAAAATACCTTTTTCCTCCCTAATTAATTCTTCTTTTCTAAACCGCATTAAAGTCTCTCTAAAGTCTTTTGACGATAGTGGTAGTATCTTATTCAATTTCCCTAAATCTACACCCCATTTGGTACGCAAACCCGTCATCAAGTATTCGTTTGCTTTGTCTTTTTGGCTTAAGGTTTCAAATTCATTTGGAACAGTATTAACTGCAATAGCTTTTAGATACTTAGTATTGTTAGAGACATTCCAAAATCGTTTATTCCCATCAAAAGAGTGGGCTGACGGACCTAAACCTAAATATTGGTCACCTTGCCAGTAAGAAGTGTTATGAACAGCATAAGCAGTGTTTTTGGCAAAATTAGAAATCTCATATTGTTCAAAACTATTCTTTGACATTTCTTCCAGAAGAATATCAAATTGATTAGAAGCAAAATCGTCATCAATAGGTTTCATCACCTTTTCTTTTAGACGGTGTCCAAAAACGGTCTTTTCTTCAATAGTTAGACAGTAAGATGATATGTGGTTTACATCAAAAGAGAAAGCCTTTTTAAGGTCTAGCTTCCATATCTCATTAGATACTGATGGAATTGCGTAAATAAGGTCAATACTTAAATTATCAAAGCCAGCCTTTTGAGCATCTGAAATACACTGCATAGAATGGCTAGTAGAATGTGCTCTGTTAAGAAATTTAAGATGATTCTCATCAAAACTCTGAACACCAATACTAAGCCGGTTTATGCCCAAATTTCGCCATTCGGTCAATCTTTGAATAGTGATATCATCTGGATTACATTCAAAGGTTATTTCAGCCCTAGGCTGAATAGTGAAGTGTTGAGCAATTTTGCTAAAAATTTGCTCAATTTGAGAAATAGAAAGTAGGGAAGGGGTTCCCCCACCAAAGTAGATAGTCTCTAAGTTTTTTGTACCTAAAAAGTCTTTTTGTAATTCTATTTCCTTGCAAATAGCATTTACTATTTCTTGGCTTCTACTAGTGTTGGTAGAGAAATGAAAATCACAATAATGACAGGCTTGTTTACAAAAAGGAATATGAAGGTATAGGTGCATTATTTAGTACCCACAAAATAGAAATCTATGCACTTGTCAGGTTCTACGCAAAGAAAATGGTCATCCCAGTTAATTTCCGCAGCTAAGCCTCCCGTTACATTCATTAACTTTTCACGGTTCCTTCTGTTCATAAATTCATAAGGAATTCTGAGCATCCATGCTGGCAGTCTGTGCTGTAAGTTTAGTACATCCCATTTCATAGTTTCATTAACCGAAACTTTATTTTCTTCGTAATACTTCCATACTTTTTCATTTCCGCCCACACCCATGGTGTCAACAGTTTTGAAGTATTTGGCCATCAAATCTCTCAATTCTTTAGTTTTATACTCACGGACATGCCATGGGTTTCTACTTAAAGAGTATGTCTTATTTACTGTGGTAAGTATGATTTTACCGCCAGGTTTAAGAACTCTGTTGGCTTCTTCTAGAAATTTATGGTCGTTTTGAATATGCTCTATTACCTGAAACGTGACTACAAAGTCAAAAGTGTTATTATCAAATTCTGATAAATCTGGAAAATCAGCCGTATTAAAGTAATGCTCAGGGTATTTTTCTTGAAGTGCTTTAATCAGCCCTTCATTTTTGTCTAAACCTGTATAATGTTCGGATGCTGATATGAGCTTCTCTACGCCGCGTCCCCAGCCACAGCCTAACTCCAAAACCTTCCCGCTAATGACCTTTGCAGCCTCTTCATAAGGGAAATACAATCTTTGGTGCACCGGATTATCAGAAACTATTTCAGCACTGGTTATTTCAGTAGTAGCGTATGACATTCTTTTATCAGGAAATTTTAGTAAAAATAAAGCTTTGAAAGGGATTAATCCAAAATAATGCCATTCTATACTAGTTTTGGTTAAAGCCAAAAGAAAAACCCACATCATGCGATGCGGGTTTTAAAAATGTATTCTAAACTTTTAATTAAGCAGTTTCAGAGTTCATTACTTCAGTTTGTTTTCTAATAGACTCCATGTGAATCAATTTGAAAAGCTCTTCAACTGTTTCAGGATATAAGTTCAACGCCTTACCCCATTTAGCACGAGAATCATGAACCTGATTCCATCTGTCTAATTGAAGTACAGCAGTGTTGTTTTCTCTTTTATAATCTCCTAACTGCTCTACCACAGCCATTCTAGAAGCTAAAACTTCTAAAAGTTCTCTGTCAATATTATCTAATCTACCTCTTAGAGCTTCCAATTGGTCTTGGAAATCTGCACCGTAAGTAGCATTTCTGAACTCAATACCTTTAAGCATTTCCCCTAAAGCTGCTGGCGTTAGTTGCTGTGACGCATCAGACCATGCTTCGTCAGGATTTCTATGAGACTCTATGATTAAACCATCATAGTTAAGGTCCATAGAACGCTGTGTAATTTCAGCCAATAAGTCACGCTTACCTGCGATGTGACTTGGGTCACCTATCATAGGAATAGTAGGGAATATAGACTTAAATTCTACAGCTATTTGCCACATTGGAGAGTTTCTATACTTAGTTTCCTGAGCATTAGAAAAACCTCTGTGAATAGCACCTAATTTAGTAATACCAGCACCAGCTATACGCTCAAATGCTCCAACCCATAAAGCTAAATCTGGGTTTATTGGGTTTTTGATTAATACTGGAACATCAACTCCTTTTAAAGCATCAGCTAAAGCCTGTACATTAAATGGATTTACTGTAGTTCTGGCACCTAACCATAAAATATCTACATCATATTTAAGAGCTAATTCAATATGCTCTGGCGTAGCTACCTCAATAGCGGTTTTCATTCCAGTTTCTTTCTTGGCTTGTTGTAACCAAGGCAAAGCCGGCTCACCAACACCTTCAAAAGAACCAGGACGAGTACGTGGTTTCCATACCCCTGCTCTTAAAACGTGGGCATATCCTTCTTTAGCTATTTCTCTAGCCGTCTGAAGATACTGCTCTTCGGTTTCTGCACTACAAGGTCCAGCAATGATTAATGGTTTCCCTCCAGTGTCAATCCAACTTTCTAGAGGCTCGGTGTTTAATTTTACGTTCATTTTGTTAAAAGCTTTCGCTTATCTAGATTCCTATAACGATGCGACAGGGTTGTTTTTTCGCCACTGTCAATTTTGAGGTCGTAAAGATAGGCTATTAAAACCAAAATAAATCCTATTGCAATTCAAAAAACTATGTTCCTAGCAGGAAAAACATTTATTTTGCATCAGATTTTAAATAAAACGGTGATTTTTTTGATAATTAGCATTTAATGAAGACAGCTTTAAAATATTTTCTGTTCGCAATTTTTCTAATAATCATAGATCAGGCCATTAAATTATGGATGCATTTCGAGGTTATTCCAAATCACTTTGGAGAAATTGACCTTATTCCAGGCTTTTTCAAACTACATTATATTACCAATAAAGGCATGGCTTTTGGAATGGAGCTTGGCGGAGATTATGGAAAATTAATCCTTACTTTATTCAGGTTGGTAGCTATGGGAGTTATAGCTTGGTATTTGACAAAACTATCCAATAGAGGAGCACATCAAGGTTTATTATGGTGCTTAGCTGCCATACTTGCAGGAGCTATAGGAAATGTAATTGACAGTACTTTTTATGGTGTTTTCTTAAACAATGCACCTTTTGATTCTAGTACACCTTGGTTTCATGGTCAAGTAATTGACATGTTTTATGCCTATGGATTGGATGGCTACTGGCCAGACTGGGTTCCCGTTTTAGGTGGAACTTATAATAACACGCCCATCTTTAATTTTGCAGATGCTTGTATTTTCTGTGGTGTAGTTGCTATTTTAATTTTCCAAAAGTCTTTCATCGATGAAAGGGTAGAAGGAGGTTTAGAAGAAAGCACGGGCGAGGTAGATGACATCGATATTGATAATTCTGAAATAGTAGATTCTTTAACAGATAAGTAATGACATTAGAAAAAAGAACTAAGGTACTTAGTGCCGCCATTGTTATATTAACTTTTGTGATGGTGTTTTTACCAGCACAAATTGCATTCTTAATGATGCAAAAGATAATTATTGGAGTTACTGGCTCATTGTCTGTATTACTCCAAATCTATATGCTAACGCAAACTGTAGACAAGAAAAAAAGGCTACAAGGAATTGTCCTTCTAGCCTTTACTCTTATTACCATCGCTTTAATGGTAGTGGTTTATTCGTCTAAATAATTATTGCTTATCCTTAAACGGAATAAGTAATTTTTCTCCTCGTTCAGCAAAATTCTTTGTTTTGCCGTTGGCGGCCATTATGGCTTTAACAGTAACTCCATATTTGCCGCCCACCACTCTTAGTATGTCACCCGGACCTACGGTGTGAATGGCTAATACTGGTACAGTCAATTTAGAACCTTCTTTTAGGTTCTGAGCGGTAACATTAGGATTAGCCGCTTGAAGGGTACTAAGGGAAATGTTGAACTTATTGGCAATTGAGAATAATGTTTCCCCCTTGGCAATCTTATAAAAACCTGTTTTTCCGTCACTCGGTAAGACAGCTTTTTTTGTAGCTGGTGTAGCTTCAGTAGGAGCAGACTCGGCCACTGCCACGTCTTCAACTAAATCCTCCTCTAAAATCATGTCTTCCGCAGTTATTTCCTGAGGTTCAGTTATAATGCTTGTTTCTGGCGTAAGGTCGCTTACGTTTGAAGCATCGTCAGATATCATTTGCCAGCCTACATAAAGTAAAAGGCAAACTACACCAACTAAGGTGATTAATACAGCCATCGGGAGGTTTTTAGCTGGTTCTTCGGGTTTTTTGTTTCTGTCTTCGAATTCCATAATTTTATTGTTTAGCACGTACGTCGTGGCTCATTTTGGCCACTTTTTCTTTTAAGTTCTCTTTATAATCATCTAGCTTTTGGGCAATCTTCTCATCTGAGGTCCCTAGAATCTGAATAGCCAAAAGACCAGCATTTTGACTAGCATTTAGTGCCACGGTAGCTACAGGAACGCCATTTGGCATTTGGAGAATAGAGAGAATAGAGTCCCATCCATCAATAGAGTTACTAGATTTTACTGGAACTCCTATTACTGGCAATGAGGTGCAAGATGCCACCATGCCCGGTAAGTGGGCTGCTCCACCTGCACCAGCAATAATCACCTTAATGCCATTTGCTCTGGCATTTTCGGCGTAGTCAATCATTTTTTGCGGTGTTCGGTGAGCCGAAACCACATCAACATCACATTTTATTTGAAATTCTTCTAAAACGTCTATGGCTCCTTGCATGACCTTCAGGTCAGAACTGGAACCCATAATTATGCCTATCATATTTGGGGTTTTAGGCTTGATTTGATTTTACAATCAAGCTCTTTTTTACAAAATTCACCTTTTCTATCAATTTATCAAAATCCTTTTCAATTACCGTAACATGTCCCATTTTTCTAAATGGCTTGGTAATGGCTTTACCATATAAAAAAGGATGAACGCCGCTTTCTGAAAGCAAACTTTCCATTCCTTCATAAGAAGCAGGTCCAGTATGTCCTTCTGCTCCTAAAATATTCACCATTGCGGCTGGGGCTATTTGAGATGTGTCACCTAAGGGAAGGTTCATAATGGCCCTTAAATGTTGTTCAAATTGCGAAACCAAATTAGCTTTTATAGTGTGATGGCCACTATTATGTGGCCTTGGAGCTACTTCATTAATTAAAATGTTTCCATCTTTTGTCAAAAACATTTCTACGGCCAGTAGTCCTACTATACCAAAACACTCGGCTGTTTTTTCTGCCAAATCAAAAGCTTTCTTTGAAATTTCCTCACTGATATTAGCTGGAGAAAAAAGGTATTCTACCAAATTAGCTTCTGGATGAAAGACCATTTCAACTACAGGGAAGCATTTAACTTCACCACTTTCTGAGCGTGCTACTACCACGGCCAGTTCTTTTTCAAAGTCAATCAATTCTTCTAAAAGCGACGGCCCTTTAAATGATTTATCAATATCCGCCGAAGTTCTGATTATTTGGACGCCCTTCCCATCATAACCACCTTCTCCTAATTTATTAACGTATGGCGGCTGCCAACTTGCATTTCTAATAGCCTCTTGATTGTCGGTTAGTAAAAACTTAGCTGTAGGAAGATTATTGTCAATAAAAAACTGCTTCTGAATACGCTTGTTTTTGATTTTCCTAAGAATAGCTGGTTGAGGGAAAACCTTCTTCCCTTGTTTCTCCAAAGCTTCTAAGGCTTCCAAGTTTACGTTTTCTATTTCAATAGTGATAATGTCGCAGTCTTGACCAAATTTTAATACAGTTTCATAATCTTTAAAGTCGCCTTGCTCAAAACTGTGAGAAATGGCCTTGCAAGGTGCATTTTCATCAGGGTCAACTGTTTTTATTTTAATATCAAAATCTATAGCCGACTGTACGAGCATTCTGCCAAGCTGACCACCACCTAAAATTCCTATCTTTATTTCTGAACTGTACGCCATCCTTTTTCTATTTTGACTGCAAAAATATAAAGGATGAAAGATAATGACTTATAAACTGCATTAATGTTCTGAATTTTGAGAAAACTCAGATATTTGATTTAAGAAACCATTAGAAATATAGAAAAGGCTATATTCACAAATATTCAAAACCATATAATGACAAGTTTCCTTTCCGAATCCGCAGAATCAGTATTTAAAGCCAATAAACTAAACGAACTAAAGGATGTTTGTGTGGTTTTACCGAGTAGGAGGGCCACGTTCTTTTTTAAAAAGGAATTGGCCAATTTGTCTGAAACGCCTTTCATATCCCCAAAAGTATTTGCGATAGATGATTTTGTATGTAATCTATCAGGGCTCCAAATTTCCGACCAAGTGTCGCTAATTTTTGATTTGTTCGAGTGTTATAAATTATTTGACAAGTCCGTGAAATTTGAGGAATTCATCACTTGGGCACCTACTGTTTTAAAAGACTTTGATATTATTGATCAGTATTTGGTTCAAGATGTAGAAGGCCTCTTTGACTATATGAGCGAGGCCGAGGCTTTGAATCGTTGGCAACCAGACAGTCAAAAGCCTATTGAAACTACCGCTCAAACCCATGCTTATTTTGAACTATACGATAATCTCAAGAAAGTCTATTTTGAGTTTAGAAAACGACTTAACAAAAAGGCGTATAGAGGTATGGCTTATAGGCTAGTAGCAGAAGATTTAGAGCAAATAGTGGATGCCGATTTAGGATATCGACATTTCTATTTTATTGGCTTAAATGCCTTAAGTAAATCGGAAGAGAAAATCATAAGTACTTTGGTAGACAATAAGATGGCGACCTGTTTTTGGGATACTGATGAATGGTTTATGAACAGCAAACATCAAGCTGGCGATGTTTTAAGAAATTATAGAAAGAATAAACCCTTTGGAGAATGGAATGAACCCAAAAAGTTATTACAAACTACAGCGAAAGAGATTAATATCTTTGAGTCTCCATTTAACTCTTTACAAGCAAAAGTGGGGGCAGAGTTTTTGACAGACCAAAACACGGTTTTTGTAGTTCCTGACGAAAACCTTATTCAGCCTTTGCTCTTTTCTATGGGAAATGAGGTAGAAGAGTATAACATTACCATGGGTTTGGGTATGGGTCAATCAAAACTTTCTGCTTTAATTAATACCATATTTGAACTTCAAGGAATTGGTGCTTTTCAGTCAAATACTGGTACTAGGTTTAGTCATGCATTTATTCAACGTATTCTCACCGACCCACTTATTAAAAGATATGAAGTCAAAGTTTTTGATTCGGAAAATCCGTTTTCGGCGAAAAAGCAGGACATAATAAATAAAAACCAGGTGTACGTTTCGGAAAGAGAAATGAGCACTTTTGTAAAAGATGAGGGGCTGCTTAAAGCTCTTTTTACCTCTTGGAACAATGATGCCCAAAAGGCAATTCTTGGTCTTAAAAGTATTACAGAAAATCTTAGAGAACAGATTTTTGAAGATTTGGATAGTATGGAGAAAGAGTTCTTCATGTTGTTTTATTCGGTTTTGAATAGACTTCAAGATGAATTAGGAAAACATGCCGACCTAAGCATCCTATCTATTAAACTCTTGCTAAAAGAGCTTTCTAAGTTAGAGCGAGTTCCATTTACAGGGGAGCCCATAGCTCCTTTACAAATTATGAGTTTATTGGAGACTCGCTGTTTGGATTTTGACCATGTGGTACTTTTTTCATTTAACGAAGGAATTATTCCAGCGTCAAGCAAAAACAACTCATTGATTCCTTATGAAGCTTGTATAGCTCATGGAATGCCAGTTTTTAATGACCAAGATTCTATTATGGCTTATCACTTTTACCGTCTGCTTATGCGGGCAAAAAAAGTAGATATAATATTTACCAATGCGAAGTCAACAGGTATAGGTGGGAGTAAAGACCCAAGTAGATTTGTACTACAGTTAATGGAAAACCTAGCTAAAGAGAATCCATTAATTAAAATTGAAAAAAAGTTGGTAGAGTTTCAAAAGGCTGAAAATGAAGAAGGTATACCTTCAATAATTATTCTTAAAAATGAAACTACAAGGGATTTAATTAAAACTTATCTAGCTAAGAAAGGCCTATCGGTTTCCTCTATATCGCAGTATTACAGCTGCTCTTTGATGTTTTATTACTCTAAAATTCTAGGGCTAGAAGAGTCAGATGAAATAGAAGAAACATTTGCTGCTAATGCTTTTGGGAACTGGATACATGAAAGTATTGAGATTATTTCAGAAGAGGTGATACAATTAAAAACGCTAATACCACCTGAGCTAAAGACAAAGGTAAAAGCAGCAATTCCTTGGGTGCTCGATAAAGTTTTCAAAAAGCATTTTGAAGGATACCAGGCAGAGACAGGTATTAACCTAATATATAGGAAGATGGCAGAGAATCTGCTGCTTCAATATTACGAGAAGTGTATTTTTGATGGAAAAGACCGCTTGGTTTTATCAGTGGAAGATAAATTTGTTCATAACCTTAATCTTAATTTAGGAGATGAACTCATATCTTATTTTATAAATGGTAAAATAGATAGCATAGAATTAGAGGATAATAGTCTTATGCTTATTGACTTTAAAACTGGTGGGATAAAAGCTGGTGAATTAAATCTAAAGACAAAGAGCACACTTCTAGAAACTTTTCAGCATCCTGACAGGTCAAAATTCAGGCAATTGGTTGTATATAAATATTTGATTTATAAAGAACTAGAACGAGTTTCGTCAATCAATGGTTTTGCTATTCCGGCCAATACGGAAATTGTACCTGGGATGTATTCTTTTAGAGACTTAGGAAATTTTAAAGGTTTAAAAGAGTTTGAGAAGAATGAGATTATAGAGTCTACTGAAACCGCTTTTCAAGCGTTGGTAGCAGAGTTGTTAAATTCTGAGGTGCCTTTTGAACAAACTTCAGACCTTAAAGTCTGCGAGTATTGTTCGTTCAAAACCATTTGTCATAGGTAAGGTAAAAACTTTAAAATATATTTTATGAGTCAATATATTATTTATCAATTAGATAGATTCAAATGCTGAAATTTTTAAGAAAAAACTTCTAGAGAACACTTGACAATGTCAAATACAAAAAATACCTTTGCACCTCAATTCTGAATAACCGAAAGATTCAGAGTTAAAACAGAGAGATGGCAGAGCGGTCGAATGCGGTAGTCTTGAAAACTATTGACTGTTACAGGTCCGGGGGTTCGAATCCCTCTCTCTCTGCTTCAAAAGCCTTTTCAGGAAACTGGAAAGGCTTTTTTTTGTACTTTCGTTTCTATAAAATAAACAACAAGTATTATGTGGGAGGAGAAAGATAATAAACTTAGCAGATCATTTACTTTTAAAGACTTTAGTGAGGCTTTTGCGTTTATGACGAGGGTAGCTTTAGCTGCTGAAAAGATGGGTCATCATCCAACATGGGATAACGAATGGAATAAAGTGAATATCAGTCTTTCTACACATAGTGCAGGTAACAAAGTCACTGATAAAGACCATAATTTGGCATTGGAAATTGATAACATTTTATAAGTTAAAATGTTGATAACCAGCATACAGAAAGCGAGAGAGTGGATTAAATGTTAAAAGTCGCTTAGGAGCGACTTTTGATTTTGGGAGAAAAATCTCCTGAAATGTCGTGTTCAAGAGTGTTTTAATAGTGGCTTGTCCTAGAAAAGGCACAGTAGTCTAGCTCTAAGCTTGCTTTCCACACACTTGAGCTATTTGTAATTAGTAATTTGAAGACCTTGGCCTTGTTCTTAACTTCGTTACATAGCTCTTAGGAGCGGTAAGTCCTTGTTCTCCTTTTAACTTAGTAAGAAGTAAAATTATAAGGCCTAAAGTGGTTAGTGTTAAAATGATCATGTTATTGGCTATTATGGTTAGAAAATAACCTTAATTCAAAAACTTTGCCTAAAACATTGAAAACTATAGAATTGTATAAAAAAAGTTTAATTCACTTTCTAAAACAGGATATATGCCACTAAAAATAGTGCCGACGCCAATAGGTAATTTAGACGATATAACCCTAAGAGCCATCAAAGTGCTAGAAAGCTCCGATTTGATTTTGGCCGAAGATACCCGCAAGTCTGGTATCCTCCTGAAACACTTGGAGATCAAAAGGCCTATGCAAAGCTTCCATATCTTTAATGAGCATAAGCAGCTAGATAATGTCATTAAGAATTTAAAAGAGGGTAGCAGCATTTCTTTAATTTCGGATGCTGGTACACCAGCCATATCAGACCCTGGTTTTTTATTGGTAAGAGCTTGTATTGAAAATGAAATTATGGTGGAGTGCTTGCCGGGTGCTACAGCATTTGTTCCAGCACTTGTTAATTCAGGTTTACCATCTGATTCTTTTGTGTTTGAAGGTTTTCTTCCTCCTAAAAAAGGAAGGAAAACCAAATTAGACAGTTTAGCGGTAGAAGCTAGAACCATGATATTCTATGAATCTCCGCACAGACTAATCAAGGCTTTGAATGAATTTATTGCTCTATTTGGCTCTGAAAGAAGAGCTTGCGTTTCTCGGGAATTAACAAAAATTCATGAAGAGAATGTACGTGGAACATTATCCGAAATTCTTGCTAATTTTGCTGACCGCTCCATTAAAGGAGAGATTGTTATAATTGTAGAAGGTTTAAACAGAAAAAAATCTAAATGAGCTTATTAAAAGGTAAAGTAGCCCTAATCACTGGTGCATCAAGAGGAATTGGTAATAGCATTGCCAGAGAATTTGTAAAACAAGGTGCCGATGTGGCGTTTACTTATTTATCTAGTGTAGAAAAAGGCGAAGCTCTTGAAAAAGAATTGGCTGTAGACGGTGTAAAAGTGAAAGGCTATCGTTCTGATGCTTCTGACTTTAAAGCTGCCGACGACTTAATAGCTAGCGTAATTGCAGATTTTGGAAAAATAGATGTTCTGATTAATAATGCAGGTATCACCAGAGATAACCTACTTATGAGAATGACCGAGGAGCACTGGGATGACGTTATTAAAGTTAATTTGAAATCTATTTTTAACTTAACCAAGGCCATTACTAGACCTATGCTAAAGGCTAGAAGTGGTTCTATTATTAATATGACCTCTGTAGTTGGTCTTACGGGTAATGCTGGTCAAGTAAATTATTCTGCTTCTAAGGCAGGTATTTTAGGCTTAACTAAGTCCGTAGCTAAAGAGCTTGGCTCTAGAGGAGTAAGGTGTAATGCCATTGCCCCAGGTTTTATTGAAACAGAAATGACAGATGCTCTTGACCCAGAAAGCCTAAAGACGTGGCTTGCAGGTATTCCGCTTAAAAGAGCAGGACAAGGAAGCGATATAGCAAATGCATGTGTCTTCTTAGCATCAGATATGTCAACATACATTACCGGTCAAACCTTAGTGGTAGATGGCGGAATGGTTATGTAATAATTGCTAATTAATGAATTCAAAGCTCGTTTTTCAGAATCCTTTCTGGTTTGTTTTAATATGCTTAGCTGTAGGTATTGCTTATGCTTGGCTCTTATATTCTAAGAAAACTACTTTAAGTAAAAATGTCAATTGGGCATTATCTGCAGGGCGAGCTTTGATAGTTTCATTAATTTGCTTTCTGCTATTAAATCCGCTTTTGCGGTCAAATGCTACCAGAACACTCAAACCTATTTTAGTATTAGGGATTGACGATTCTGGCTCCATGAAAGATTTAGGAACAGAAGCTTTAGAAACCTTAAAGCAGAATTTATCAAA
The DNA here is from genome assembly GCF_964021845.1 of uncultured Arcticibacterium sp. Classification (NCBI taxonomy): domain Bacteria; kingdom Pseudomonadati; phylum Bacteroidota; class Cytophagia; order Cytophagales; family Leadbetterellaceae; genus Arcticibacterium; species uncultured Arcticibacterium sp. Next base: position 948,892 of record NZ_CAXHZC010000001.1, read on the forward strand.
CTTGTATGATGCATTATCAGATTCTAATTATGATACAGAAGTAAGGCTATTGAGCTCTTCTGAACCAGTGATTGCTTTTGATTCGCTAAATTTTAACGCTAAAAAAACCGACTTTGGTAGTTTCTTTAGAAGCATAAATGAAGAGTTTAGCGGGCAAAACCTTAAAAAGGTAGTATTAGTATCTGATGGAATAGCCAATGCTGGTTTATCTCCGTTGTCAAGACCGTTCCCTTTTCAGGTAGATGCTTTAGGTTTAGGGGATAGCACTGTAAAGAGAGATTTAGCTATAAAAGGTTTAAAGGCTAATAAATTGGCCTATCTCGGAAATTCATTCCCTATTGAGGTAGATATTCAGGCTAATCTTTACAGCGGCAGAAGTACCACACTTTTAATAAGAAAAGACCAAGAGATTCTAGAAAGGAAGATTGTTGCTTTTAATTCGGATGATGACTTTAAGACCATTTCGTTTAAAATAAATGCTTCTGACATAGGTAAACAACGTTATTCGCTACAACTTTTGCCTTTAGAAGGCGAAAGCAATACAAGGAACAATTACCGTGATGTAATTATTGATGTGGTGGATGGTAAAGAAAAAGTACTTTTAGTAGGACTTTCACCTCACCCTGACATTAAGGCATTTAAAGCCATTATTGAGAAAAATCCACTTTTTGAATTAACTGTGGCTTTGACTCAAACCGCAACTCCTGCAGAAATCTTAAGTAAAGAGTTTGATATTTTGATATTGCATCAAATGCCTGACACAAAAGGTTTGTCAAATGAAATAGCCACTAGGTTGCTGTCAAAAATGAAACCTACCTTCTTTATTTTAGGTGCTCAAAGTGACTTAAGCCGCTTCAATGGTATGCAAGAAGTTGTGGGCATTTCTGGGCAATCTGGTAAAACCGATAAGGTAACTGCTTTATTTAACAATTCTTTTGGAAGGTTTATTTCAGAAGAAGCTAAAAGAGAAGTCATTTCAAAACTACCTCCAGTTATTACTCCTTTTGGGGAGTATAGGACATTTCCTGGGGTGGATATTATACTTTACCAAAAAGTGGGTAGCGTCTTAACTGATAGGCCCTTATTGATGGTAAATACCAATGTTAATAGAAAAGCAGCCGTATTAGCAGCAGAAGGAATCTGGCAGTGGCGTATGGAAGAATATTTCATGAATGAGAACCATGAAGCGGTGGATGATTACATTCTTAAGACCTTACAGCTTATTTCTGTAAAAGAAGATAAAGCCAAGCTTAGAGTATATAGTTCGCAAAACGAAGTAGACATTGACGAATCAGCCGTTTTTGTAACAGAAGCTTATGATGATTTGTATGAAAAAATCTACGACGTTGCTGTTAATTTAAACATTAAAGGTCCTGGGTATTCTAAAAGTTTTAATTATCAGGTTACTGAGGCTAATTCCACCTTTGAGCTGTCAGATTTGGAGCCAGGAGTGTATAATTTTGAAGCAAACGCAGTAATCTTAGGCAAAACTAATAGTAGCAAAGGGCAGTTTGTGGTGAAAGATAAAGATTTGGAGTTTATAAATACCACTGCAGATTTTGATTTCTTACGCACATTGGCGTCAAAGAACGGCGGAAAGTTTTTTAATGCTGACCAAATTGGTGATTTATCAGCTGCTTTAATTAGTGAGAAAGCCCCAGCAAAACTCATTAATACAGAAGACATTCAAGAAATCATCAACCTCAAGTGGCTTTTGCCTCTACTATTGCTGTTAGCTAGTTTAGAGTGGGGTTTTAGAAAGTATTTCGGAACATATTAAGTTATGAGTTATCAATTGGCAGAAATTAATGTTGGACGTATAAAAGGTGTCGATATTAACGATCCTATTATGAAAGAGTTTGTTGACAACCTCGATGCTGTCAACTTATTAGCGGAAGAAAGCAATGGTTTTGTTTGGCGATTAAAAGATGAATCTAACAATGCTACCGCTTTAAATCCATTTAACGACGAGCAAGTTATTATTAATATTTCGGTTTGGGAAGATGTAGATTCTCTCATGAATTACGTTTATAAATCATTCCATACAGATTTTCTTAAAAGACGCAAAGAGTGGTTTAAGACTTACGGAAAAGTAAACACGGCCATGTGGTGGATTAAAGACGGGGAATTTCCAACAGTAGAAGAGGCTGTGGCCAAAATAAAGTACCTTCAAGAAAACGGACCTTCAGTTTTAGCTTTCGATTTTAGAAATCAATTTGCAAGGCCGAAAACAAACAAAAAATAAAATGGCAACATTTAAGATAGGAGATAGGGTAAGAATGCTTCGTTCTTCGGAAGAGGGCATTGTGGTTAAAATAAAAGGCGATTTCATTGATATAGAGACTACAGATGGTTTTGAGTTACCTACCATGGCTTCTGAATTAGTTATTGTGGCGGAAGCTGAAAAAGAGTACTTCAATGTTTCTGAGACCAAAAAGTCGGAAGAGGTAATGGAGCGTATAATTGAAAGAAATAGGGTATATAAAAAACAAGTTTCTATAGCCTTCGAACAAATTAACGACTTCTTGCTGAGGCCATATTTTATAAATGAAACCTCGAAAGAAATTTCATTTGTCCTTTCGTTGAGTAAGAATGGCGAGTTTTTAAACTTTGTTACAGGAAATTGTGCTTCAGAATCTGAAACGAGAATTTATGAAGATTTGAAGAAAGAAGATTTTGAAAACTGGTCAAAATGGAAAATGGATCTAGTTTTCTTTGAAAAAGAAAAACTAAATGAGCCATTAAGAACTATTGAGTTCAAACTAAAAGCTACCAATCTTTTCAAAAACAAGACGGATTTCCCGTTTTCAGAAAGAACCGGGTTTCTAAGAACTATCTCTTTGGCTCCGAAAGAAGACCAAGTAGAATCTCCAAAGCCAGAAAATCCTTTTTATGATGTTTATGCTTTCAATAAGACAGAGATATTTGACCTTCATGCGGAGAAATTAGAAATCCAATCTGATAACCCCGACGTAATTTTTAATAAGCAGAAAAGTTATTTTACAAAGAAAATTGATTCCGCAGTAGCAGATAGCCTAGTAGAATTAACGGTTATTCATGGTGTTGGAAACGGTCATCTTAAAAATTTTATACATAAACACTTAGCATCTCATGAACAAGTGGAATGGTTTAAAGAGGCACAAAAAGAGAAATTTGGATACGGAGCCACGTTGGTTCACTTTAAGCCATAGTTTTTTATTTATTAGCCTAGTATTATTAACGGCTTGTGGTAAAAAACATACTGCAGAAGCACCATCAGAAGCTTATAGTTCTGCTGGTTTAGATAGCCTTAGCAGCAAGGTATCTTATCTTACTGTTCCTTTAAACATCGATTTAAGGGAAGTCGAAATGCAAGTGAATCAAAATTTCAAAGGTTTAATTTATAATGATGATTCTTTTTCAGAAGATGACCTCAAATATAAAATCTGGAAGAATGATGATTTAAGGTTCAAACATCGAGCTGATGGTGTTTTTGAATTTAAAGTACCTTTAAAAATTTGGGTTGAAAAGCGTGTCAAAATATTGGGCATGACACAAACGCCAAGTACGGAGTTTGAAATAATAGCCAAATTCACGTCAAAACCTTTTATAGCGGCCGACTGGAAACTGAAATCCGTCACTAATGCGGAAGGTTTTGAATGGGTAACTCAGCCAAAATTAACCTTGGGAGGCTTTACCGTTCCTATTACAAGTATAGTTGGTGGTATTATTGATAATTATCAAGGAACCATAGCTAGACTTATTGATACCAAAATTTCAGAAGAAATTGATTTAGCGAGTCCTGTGCTAAAAGTTTGGAATGATATAAAGGAACCTGTAAACCTTTCTTCGGAGTATAACCTTTGGTTACAAGTAATTCCGCAGGACGTGCTCATGACGGCTCTTAACTTTGATAATAATAGTATCAATACTTCCGTAGCCATAAAGGCAATTGTCAATTCCAGTGTTGGTAAGGCCAATAAACCTGTCAATGTTTCTACAGAGCTACCGCCAATCAAATTTGCTAAAACTTTACCAGAAGGTTTTGGCATTCATCTTTACAATTTGGTCACGTTTAATGAGGCAGAGAAAATTGCAAAAGGAATGTTCATTGGCAAAAAAATGACCATTTCTAGTGGAAAAGAAATTGAAATTACGGGCTTAAGAATTTACGGAGGAAAAGATAATAAGGTAATTATTCAGGTCAATACCGTAGGAGACTTGAAAGGGACTATTTTTTTAACCGGCGATCCTGTCTATGATGAAAGAAAGAGGGAAATCATCTTAAAGAATATTGATTTCGATATTAAAACGAAAAGTTTACTTGTCAAAACGGCATCATGGTTAATGTCCGGCAACTTTGCCAGACAAATAGAAGACAGTTTCGGAATACCTGTGGACCCGATTTTTGATGGAGCCAAAAGCTCCATTAACGACCTCCTTAATTCTGAATTTAAGAGCGGTTTAAGTTTAAAAGGAAAACTGAAAGATATTTCGGCTGGAGCTGTCTATTTAAAATCAGAAGGTTTGATGACTACTGTCACAGCATCTGGCAATTTAGAAGTAAAATTAACTAGCTTTGCAACCAAGAAATAAGCCGTCTTATCGCTGCCTAGAATAAGGGAGAGGAAAGTCCGAACAGCATAGAGCATCATGCTACCTAACAGGTAGGGGGTAAGTGGGCAACCGCTTATTTACAGCAAGTGCAGCAGAAAGTATACCGCCAAGCCTCGGTTTGGTAAGGGTGAAAAGGGGAGGTAAGAGCTCACCGCACTGGCAGTAATGTCCGTGGCAATGTAAACCTCATGAGCTGAAAGATTAAATAAGTTCTGAATTTCTACTGACTCGGTGGAATGCCTTCGGGCTGTCAGGATGGGTAAATCGTTAGAGGTTTGAAGCGATTCAAATCCTAGATAAATGATAAGAGTTTTGAGCAATCAAGATACAGAATTCGGCTTATAGGCTTATTTCTTTTTTATGTTTTTATTATTCACTTAAAATTTTTTAGTGAATTTATTATTATAGAATAATAATTTGTACTTTTGCAGTCCAAAAAATAACCGAGGGACGGGCTCCCTCACAAACATTTAAATATGGCTGTTAAAATCAGATTAGCTAGACACGGACGTAAGAAAAGAGCAATTTACGATATCGTAGTAGCGGATGCAAGAGCACCACGTGATGGTAAGTTCATTGAGAAATTGGGTCAATATAACCCAAATGTTACTCCAGCAGGATTAGTATTAGACAACGAAAGAGCTTTACATTGGTTAATGGTAGGTGCTTTACCTACAGATACCACAAGAAAGATTCTTTCTGTTGAAGGATTGATGTACCAAAAACACCTTCAAGTAGGCGTTGAGAAAGGTGCTATATCTCAAGAAGATGCTGACGCAAAGCATACTGCATGGGTTGAAGCAAAATCTAAGTCAAGAGAAGAAAGAATAGCTAAACTTGCAACAGGTAAGGCTGATGTTAAGAAAGCTGCTCTAGCTGCAGAGACTAAGAAGAAAGAAGGTATTTTAGCAAAAAGAGCTGAAGCCGAGCAAGCACTTATAGCTGCTGCTGAAGCTGAAGAAGCTGCTAAATTAGCTGCTGCTGCTCCTAAGGTTGAAGAAGCTGTAGAAGAAACAGCTGAAGCTGCTACAGAAGAAGCACCTGCTGCAGAGGCACCAGAAGCTGATAAAGAGTAATTCATAAAGAATTCTATTATTGAGAATCCTCGCCTTAAAAGCGAGGATTTTCTTTTTTTACAGACATTGGGTATTTATGCCTCTTTTAGTGTTAGGATGAAAAGAATAAATAATAGAAATTTACATTAGAAATCTTCCAATATAATTATGACAAAAGAAGAGTGCTATTTCCTCGGTAAAATCACCAAACCGCATGGTTTGAAGGGTGAGGTAATATTATGGATGGATGTGGACGTTCCAGAACTTTATGAAAACATGGAGTCTGTTTTCTTAGAAGAAAACGGAGAACTGGTTCCTTACTTTTTTGAAAACTTACAAATTCGTGGGAAAAAATCCATTGCCAAATTTGAGGATATGGAGACCATTGAAGAAACAGAAAGCATTATAAATTGTGAGGTTTACTTGCCTATTGAAAATTTACCGGATTTAGATGAAAAGACATTTTACTATCACGAATTACCCGGATTTAAATTAAAAGAAGAAAAGACAGGTGAGGTTATTGGTACAGTAACTAAGGTCTATGAAGGTGCCGGTCAAGATTTAATTGCCTTTGAAATTCAAGGTACTGAAGTCTTGGTTCCAATATCTGACGACATTGTAAAAGAAATAGAACGAGATAATAATATCCTAAATGTCAATCTTCCAGAGGGACTAATAGAGATATACACAGATAATTAACATTCATACTCTATGAGAATTGATATAATTACCTGTTTGCCAGCCTTGTTAGAAGGTTTTTTTTCTACTTCTATAGTTAAGAGAGCTATGGATGCTGGAACTGTAAGTGTCAACATTGTGGATCTTAGAGATTTTGGCATTGGTAAAAGTCGTCAGATAGATGACTATGCCTTTGGTGGTGGTGCTGGTATGGTAATGATGATGGAACCGCTTGTAGACGCCATTGAACATCTTAAGTCGGAAAGGAAATATGACGAGGTAATCTACATGACGCCAGATGGTGAATTGCTCCAGCAGCAAATGACCAATACACTTTCCTTGTCAGAAAACTTGATGATAGTTTGCGGACATTATAAGGGAATTGATGAAAGGGTAAGAGAAAAATATATTACCAGAGAAATCTCTATAGGCGACTATGTCCTGAGTGGGGGAGAGATTCCGGCTGCAGTGCTTTCGGATGCAATAATTCGTTTAGTTCCTGGTGCTATGAATGACGAAACATCTGCACTTACAGACTCGTTTCAAGATGGCTTATTATCGCCTCCGGTTTACACTAGACCTGCTGATTTCAAGGGAGTTAAAGTACCGGAAGTGCTACTTTCTGGTAACTTTAAACTAATAGAAGACTGGCGAACGGAAAAAGCTTTGGAAAGAACCAAAGAACGACGCCCAGATTTGTATAAAAAAACATTGTAAAACAAGCCAAAAAAAGTTATTTTTGGAATTAGAAAAGAGTGAAAAATTCACTTCCAAGAATCTATTAACCTAATGTTCTTCACAAACTAATTTATGGCAGAGGAAAACGATAATCCAATTCCAGAATCAAGTCCGAAAGGAAATATAATTCCCATCAATATTGAAGACGAAATGCGAAGTGCATACATTGATTATTCAATGTCTGTTATTATTTCGCGAGCTCTTCCAGATGTAAGAGATGGTTTTAAACCAGTTCACCGACGTGTACTTTACGGTATGTCTGAACTTGGCGTTTATCATAATAGAGCTCATAAGAAATCTGCCCGTATTGTTGGGGAGGTTTTAGGAAAGTATCACCCACATGGTGACTCCTCCGTTTATGATACCATGGTACGTATGGCTCAAGAGTGGTCTTTAAGGTACCCACTGGTTGATGGACAAGGTAATTTTGGCTCGGTTGACGGTGACTCACCTGCTGCCATGCGTTACACGGAGGCCCGTTTGATGCGAATAGCCGAAGAAATGCTTGCTGATATTAACAAAGAAACCGTTGATTATCAAGGTAACTTTGATGACTCTTTAACAGAGCCATCTGTACTTCCAGCCAGAATTCCGAATTTATTATTGAACGGAACTTCTGGGATTGCAGTTGGTATGGCTACCAACATGGCACCTCATAACCTTACCGAAGTAGTAGATGGTATCAAGGCTTACATTCAAAATAAAGACATTGAGGTTGAAGGTCTTATGGAGCACATTAAAGCTCCTGATTTTCCAACAGGTGGAATTATTTATGGTTACTCTGGGGTTAAATCAGCCTTTGAAACAGGACGTGGTCGAATTGTCATTCGTTCGGTTGCTAGCTTTGAGCAAACCAAAACGGGTAAAGAGCAGATTGTTGTAACTGAAATTCCATATATGGTCAATAAGGCCAATATGATTGAGAAAACAGCGGCTCTAATTAATGACAAGAAAATCGAAGGAATTTCTGACATGCGTGACGAGTCTGATAGAGACGGTTTACGTGTGGTTTATGATCTTAAAAGAGATGCTGTTCCTAACGTAGTTCTTAATAACCTCTATAAATACACTCAATTACAGTCGTCATTCAGTATTAATAACGTGGCTTTGGTAAAAGGCAGACCTTATACGCTGAATTTGAAAGACATGATTGTGCACTATGTGACACATAGAATTGAGGTAATTACTAGAAGAACTGAATATGAACTAAGAGAAGCTGAAAAGCGTGCTCACATCTTACAGGGTTTACTTATTGCCTTAGATAATTTAGATGAGGTAATTGCTCTAATTAGAAAATCTAAAGACCCTGACGAAGCTAAAACTGGTTTGATTACTAAGTTTGAGCTTTCTGAGATTCAAGCAAAGGCTATTCTAGACATGCGTTTACAGCGTTTGACTGGCCTTGAAAGAGATAAGATCATAGCTGAGTACGAAGAAATCAAGAAATTGATGGATAGGCTTAATGAGATTCTTGCTTCGGAAGAAGTGAAAGAAGAATTAGTTATTGAAGACCTAGAAGATATCAAAGCTAAGTATGGTGATGAGCGTAGATCTAGAATTGAAATGGCGGGTGGCGATTTCAACATTGAGGATATGATTCCTGATGATGAAATGTTGGTAACTGTTTCTAATGAAGGTTATGTAAAAAGAACTGCTCTTCAAGAATATAGAACTCAAAATAGAGGGGGAGTAGGCTCTAGAGCTGTAAAAACTAAGGATACAGACTACACAGAGCACCTTTTCTCTGCCACTAATCATAATTACCTTTTATTCTTTACCGAGAAAGGTAAATTATATTGGTTAAGAGTATTTGAAGTGCCAGAAGGTAGCAAGACCGCCAAAGGTAGAGCCATTCAAAACTTGGTTAATATTGAATCGGATGATAGAGTAAGGGCGGTTTTAAATGTCAAAACTCTTGTGGACGAAGATTATATCAAGAATAACTACATCATCATGTGTACTAAGAATGGTACCGTGAAGAAAACTTTATTGGAACAATATTCTAGACCGCGTGTCAATGGTATTATTGCTATCAATATTAAAGATGATGACCAGTTATTGGATGTTTCATTGACCAATGGAAACGATTTTATAATTATTGCTGCTAGTGCAGGTAAGGCCGTTAGGTTCCATGAGACAGCAGCCAGACCAATGGGTAGGGGAGCAAGTGGAGTAAGAGGTATCAAATTAGCCGAAGGTGATAGTGCCATAGGCATGGTAACCGTAAGCCGAGAAGATACTCAGCTAATGGTGGTGTCTGAAAATGGCTATGGAAAGCGTTCTAATATAGATGAATACAGAATAACATCAAGAGGAGCTAAGGGTGTTAAAGCCTTAAACATTACAGAAAAAACAGGAAAACTAGTAGCAATCAAAGAGGTAACAGATGAGGATGACCTTATGATAATTACCGTAAAGGGAATTGCGATAAGAATGAGTGTTTCTGATCTAAGAGTAATGGGAAGGGCTACTCAGGGTGTTAGACTTATTAAGCTAAATGATAAAGATGCTATAGCATCCGTAACTCAAATAGTGAAAGAAGATGAAATAGAAGAAGAAGGTGAAGGCGGGCTAAATCCTGAAGAAGGAGAGGGCACGTTAGAGACGCCTCCTACTGAAGAATAAATTGTTAAAATGGTGTTAATTTCCGATTAACATGTAAACTATTTAAGGGTTTCCATGTCAAAAGGACAAATAAATAAAGTGATAAATTAAATAAACCTAGATGAAAAAAATAGTTTTTGCATTGTCATTCCTTGTAACTGCTCAGCTTTCTCAAGCACAGAGTGTTTTGGATTTGGCAAATGACGCACAGTGTCAAACTCAAGAGAACCTTCTTAAGCCTTTACTTAAAAGTTCAGAGCATGCTAAAAGAAGCTTAAAGCCTACTACCTGGATTAGATTGGCTGAAGGTTATGCTAACTACACCACTACATGTGGTAAAGATTCTACTTCGGCGAAAAAGGCTTGGAACGCTATTCATAAAGCACAAGAGCTGGATACAGATGGAGACAATGCTGAAGATATTAAAGCTTTAATGAATGGCGATTTAATGTATAGTGCTGTAATGAATCAAGGAGTTGCTCATTACAATGTAGGAGCCTTGGAAAAAGCGGTAGAGTTATTTCTAATAGGAATGGAAGTTCAGCCAGCTGATACATTATCAACATTTTATGCGGGTATTGTTTCTAACCAACTTGGAAATTCGGACGATGCTGTTAAGGCCTTTACGCAATACATTGACGTAGCAAAAGGTAGAGATGCAGCATCATATTATACACTGAGTGTTATTGAAAAAGAAAATGGAAATCTTAAGGAGGCCATCAACTGGTTGAAGAGAGGTGTAGAAGATACAGGCGATAAAGATATTCAAGGTGAACTCATAAATACCTATATCAATAATGATATGTTAGATGAGGCAGTAGGAGATATGGAGAGCCTAGTTGCGTCAGACCCGACTAACACAAATAACCTTTTGAACCTTGGAATTCTGTATGACAATCAAGAAGAAAATGAGAAAGCCTTAGATATATATTCAAAGGTCTTGGAAATGGATCCTGATAACTATGATTGTAATTTTAACCTTGCAGTATTCTATTTTAATGATGCAGTACAGATTAAAAAAGAAGTAGATGCAATGGATATGAAAACATATCAAAAGGAGGGTGCAGCTATTGAAGCTAAGGCTTGCCAACAATTCAGACAAGCAAAACCATACTTTGATGCTTGCGATAGAATTAAGCCAGGTACTGCGGAAATTGAAGAGAACTTGAAAAGTCTTAACAATGTGCTGACACAGTGTAAATAGTTTGGGATTATAATATTTAATAAGAAAGAGCTGCACAATAGTGTGGCTCTTTCTTTTAGATACCTATTTAACATAATATATATTATATAACTTTTACAGTATATTGAAAATATCAAATAAATGAATGAACTATAGGAAAAGTCAACACCACGAAAGCCATAGTACCACATTAACTATAGAATTAGTTTTAAGCAATATTGTAGACCGTCTTTATAAAGATATATAAGGTACGACTAGAATATTTAACAACTAACTACTTGAAGCAATTTAAGCAGGTTTAAACTCCTGTAAAGTTTTATCATCATAGAATACTATAATCTTATCTATAGGCTCACCAGACGAATCCTTCTGTGGTTCTCTGGCCGCCAGAGCTTCACTTAGACCAGCAGACTCATAATCAGTAAAGGATTCTCCGGTATGGCAAATTACAATCTTGACTATACTTTTTTTAGGAGTGTTGTCAGTTAGCACAGAGGATAGATCACCTTGCTTTGCTATTTTATTTAGCAACTCCTTATCAAGATTATTCCCATCAAAAGTCCAGTCTATTCCCAAGTCTGGAAACTTAATAAGTATCCTTTGTATAATATCCAAGCTTGCCTTGTTTCTACTAGCAAAAAGGTGGCTCATTACGGGCCTGCTAATGCCAGTATGATCAGCAAAGCGTGAACTTGTATAACCTAAGTGTTCTGCTATTTGCTTTATTTTTTCATTTAATTCGATACTCTTCTGTTCCATTTTTCTCTTGTCTATTAACAATTATTGACTTCATAAGTCCCAATACGTTTACAAATGTAATCTACATAATTAACAAATCCAAACAGCTGGTTTACTGTTGTAAATTATGGCGTAACAGGCCATTCACAATTGTTTACAAAAATGTAAATCGTATCTAGAATCGAGTGAATTCCTTATATTAAGCTCCTATTCAAGAGGTTATAATTAAATATTTTTCAGAAATAGTTAAGATAAGCGTGACTTAAGAGAGAGAAATTCTGGGGTAGTTTGATGACTATTTTTAAGAAAACTTAAACTTATTTGTAATACATGTTTGGAAGTAAGTATAAAATTTACATATCTTTGTATCACAAACCGCAAGTCTTTTGGGATTCCAATGACTTACAGTGCTTTCCTATAAATATAATAATTAAAGAGCTGGAGCTTTTTAATTCAGAGAAATAGAAAAACCCCGCTTATTACAGCGAGGTTTTTCTATTTAATGCCCCTATAGGGCTAGTAAAATACAGACCTTTTAACTTAAACCGCTATGTCGTTTTCTCTTAAAGCATCATTTAATGACGTTTTAAGATCTGTACTTGCCTTACGTTTTCCTATTATTAAGGCACATGGTACTTGATATTCACCTGCAGGAAATGATTTAGGGATTGTTCCAGGTATCACTACAGAGTCATCAGGTACGAAGCCTTTATATACAACAGGCTCACTTCCTGTAACATCAATTATCTTAGAGCTCTTGGTAATAGTTACACCAGCACCTAAAACAGCTCTTTTTCCTATATGTACCCCTTCAACCACAATACATCTAGAACCGATGAAAGCTCCATCTTCTATTATAACAGGAGATGCTTGAGCCGGCTCTAGTACACCACCAATTCCAACACCGCCACTTAAATGTACATTTTTCCCGATCTGAGCACAACTACCTACAGTAGCCCAAGTATCGACCATTGTTCCAGCATCTACATAAGCACCAATATTTACATAAGAAGGCATAAGTATAGTTCCTGGAGCTAAATATGCACCATAGCGAGCTACAGCTGGAGGCACAACTCGAACACCTTGCTCAGCGTAATTAGTTTTCAAATCCATTTTATCATGGAACTCGAAAATGCCAACCTCTTGAGGGACCATTTTTCTTAGAGGGAAATACAAAATAATGGCTTTTTTAACCCATTCATTAGTAACCCAAGCTCCGTCTACGGGCTCAGCCACCCTTAATCTACCTTTATCTACTTCTTCCACCACCCAGTTGATGGCCTCTTTTACTTCTTCTTTCTTAAGTAACTCTCTGTCATCCCAAGCACTTAAAATCAATTCTTTTTTTTCTGTCATTCTAATAGTTTCTATAATATTTCCTAATAAAGTAAAACTTAAACAATGAAATCTCAAAAAACTGTTTACTAGTCTTTTATAATCCGTGAAACTGAGCGAAAGTAACTTTTCTTTTTCGACATATTTTTCACCAAAGAATATTTGGATTTCCTTAAAAACAAAACTAATAAGAAATTTGATAAATGAGACAGAATATGGCAGAGATATGCTGTACGCAAGGCAAGGACATGAGCTACTCCCCTAGCCCGTTTTAACAATCTATAAACTCCATAATGAATGCTATTTATATTAGCAAACTTAAAAGGTAGGTAATCAAGTCCAATAAATTGTATTATTTCACTAACTACTTGACACTTTTGGGGAACGCTATTCTTATAGATTTAAAGTGCTATTTTTGTATATCATTTACCATAAAATTACGATAAGAAATGAATGACATTAAAGTTGCTATTAATGGTTTTGGAAGAATCGGAAGATTAGTCTATCGCCAGATTTATGACATGAAAGGGATTGACATCGTTGCAATAAACGATTTGACAGATCCTGCAAGTTTAGCACATTTGCTTAAGTATGACACAGCTCAGGGACGTTTTGGACAAGAGGTTACTGCTACAGATAAAAGTATCATCGTTAATGGTGACGAAATAAACATATATTCTCAAAGAGACCCGTCTCAAATTCCATGGGCTAACCATGATGTAGACGTTGTTTTAGAGTGTACTGGTTTCTTCGCTTCTGATGAGAAAGCTGCAGCTCACATTAAAGCAGGTGCTAAAAGAGTAGTTATTTCTGCTCCAGCCACTGGTGATGTTAAGATGATTGTTTTTGGTGTTAACCATGAAACTCTTGACGGAAGCGAGACTATTATTTCTGGTGCATCTTGTACTACTAACTGCCTTGCTCCTATGGCGAAAGCATTAAATGATGCTTTTGGAATCAAAACTGGTTTAATGACTACGATTCACGCCTATACAAATGACCAAAACACGCAGGATGGCCCTCATCCAAAAGATTTAAGAAGAGCAAGAGCTGCTGCTGAAAACATAGTTCCTAATACTACGGGAGCTGCAAAAGCAATTGGCAAGGTACTTCCTGAATTAAATGGTGTTTTAGATGGTGCTGCACAGCGTGTACCTACTATCACAGGTTCTTTAACTGAACTATTTACCGTTTTAGACAAGAAAGTAACGGCTGACGAAGTTAACGCTGTCATGAAAGCTGCTGCTGATGATAGTTATGGTTACACTGAAGACCCAATTGTAAGTTCTGATATCATCGGAATTAGCTACGGTTCTCTATTTGATGCTACTCAAACTAAGGTGCAAACTATTGGCGATACGCAATTAGTTAAAACTGTTAGCTGGTATGATAACGAAATGTCTTACGTTTCTCAATTAGTGAGAACTGTTCAATATTTCGCTGGTCTTATCCAGAAATAAGAGATAAACTCTTTAATACTAAAAGCCCCATTGTTAACTTTAACGATGGGGCTTTTCTATTAATACTAAGGTGCGGATTAAATTTTCAACCTGGCAGTTATATAATTAATAGTAAAACCTTTTTCTACCCACAGCTGTTCATAATGAGTTTGAATACCGAAATGCTCTTCTAATAATGGAGAATTGTATAGGTCATTAGTATAAGTCAATACTTCAAAATCAGGATCCTTCTTTAGCATCTCCAAGCTATATTCATAAAGAAAAGGACTGTCAGTCTTTAAACGGAATAAACCATCTTTTCTTAAATACTTTTTATAAATATTAAGGAAGTGTTGATTGGTTAAACGCTTTTTCTCTTGCTTTTCACTAGGCTGAGGATCAGGGTGTATAAGCCAAATTTCATGAACCTCTTTATCTTCAAAAAACTCATCCAAATATTGAATTCCAGTTCTCAGGAAAGAGGCATTTGTCAATCCCTTTTCTAGGGCTCTTTTACTTCCTCGGGCTATTCTATCTCCTTTTATGTCAATTCCAATAAAGTTTTTATCAGGAATATTCTCGGCCAAACCAACCGTATATTCGCCCTTTCCACATGCTAGCTCCAATACTAGAGGCTGAGCTTTTTCAAAATGTACTTCATTCCACTTCCCTTTAATGGTAGCATAAAGTGGCTTTCCTTTTTCAATGACATTTCTGGCTTCTTGATTATGCTGAAATCGATGTAGTTTTCTTCTAGACACTGCTTATAAATTTTCTATTTCGGCAACTAAATATGTGCTACCTCCTATATATATAAAATCTCCTGATTTTGCTTTTACCGCTGCTGCCTGTATGGCACGATTAACATCGCTAAAATAACTAACATTATGAATGTTAAAATAAGTAGCACTTTTAACTAATTCTTCTTTGGTTTTAGAACGTAGTGAATTAAAGATGGATAAGTAATAATTACAAGATTTCGGTAGTATACCAAGCGTTGTTTCTAAATCCTTATCTGCAGCAAATCCCAAAATAAAGTGAATATTAGTAGGATTAAGAACTGCTATATATTCCTTTAAGAACTTGAAAGCATGTCCATTATGGCCAGTATCACAAATTGTTAAAGGGTTTTCAGAAAGCTTTTGCCATCTTCCTTTTAGACTTGTATTGCCAATTACATTGCTTAGACCATTGTTAATGGACTGTTTGCTAATGTTAAAGACTGTGCTCATATTAATAACATGCACAGCTGCCAAGACTCCAATTAAGTTATTTTTTTGGTAAGTACCACGTAGGTCTAAATCATATTCTTCGTTTTCAAAATTACCCAAACGTTCAACTAGATATTTAGTTATTGATTCGTGGCTCTTTTCATGGTATACCTGATATAAGTCTTGAGCAAAGATAAGTTCGGAACTTCTAGTTAAAGCCACATCCTTGAAAACTGGACTTGTCTCTTGTTGTCTTTCCGAAATAACTACAGGTACATATTCTTTTATAATTCCAGCTTTTTCAAATGCAATTTTTTCTAAGGTGTCACCAAGCACATCTGTATGATCTAAACCAATGTTTGTAATAAGTGATAAAATGGGATTGATAATATTAGTAGAATCAAAGCGACCACCTAATCCGGTTTCAATAATAGCGATGTCTACCTTTTCCTTTGAAAAAAAATCAAAAGCCATAGCAACTGTTACTTCAAAAAACGAAGGCTTAAGCTTTGAAACGTATTCTTGATGTTCTTCAACAAAATCCATTACAGACTTTTGGCTAACTAAATCACCATTAATTCTGAACCGCTCTCGAAAATCTTTTAAATGGGGCGAAGTATAAAGCCCCGTTTTATAACCAGCTTCCTGAAATATTGATGCTAGCATGTGAGATGAACTCCCTTTGCCATTGGTTCCGGCCACATGAATAGCTTTGAAGTTGTTTTGGGGATTGCCTAGATAAGAACAGAAAGAAGTAATATTTGCTAAGGTTGGTTTTAAGGCTTTTGTTCCGGCATTTTGGAATGCAGGTAACTGGGCATACAAATATTGAACGGTTTCTTGGTAATTCATCTATGCGAAAAATGTTCGCAAAAATACTAAGCCTTTAACCTAATTGGTAATATTAATAGTAATTGTTCCGCTTGACCTTTTCGGCGGCGTACCTTGTGGAGAAAGAGAACGGCTTAAACTACGTTGGATATATGACTTGTAATAGTTAGTAACACTAGGGCTCACAGTAGAGCGTTTTACTTGAATGGAAATAACATCACCTCTGTCATCAACTGTTACACCAAATATGATTGTTCCTGTTTCTGAGGAAGAATCTTTTGGAGGATTTAAGGCTTTTTTATTCCAGCCACTTAATCCAGAAATAGAACTACCTGATCCACCTGAGCCTGGGTTCCCATAAAGACTTTTACCATCTGGTGTACCTCTTGGGTCTCCTTGGTCACCTACTGTTCCTGGTGCACCATCTCCATTACTGTTTCCTCCTATACCGTCTCTAGTACCTGTGGTTCCATTAGAGTTACCACCCGAACCAGACTTTTTCATCACTGACCCTGTGTCTACACTTCTTGCTGGAGCGGCTGGCTTAGCTGCTGGTGCTGGTCTTGAAGGAGCAGTACTAGCAGGTTTAGAAGAAGTTTTGGTAGGCGTCTTTTTCATTATCACAGGAGACTTCTCAGCCTCTGATGTAATAACTGGCGTTGCCTTTTGAGGTGTACTTTTAGGTGCTGGTTTAGTGGTAGGTTGCGGGTTAGCGGGCTGTGGCTGACTTACAGCCTTTTGAGCATCCGATTTATCAGCAGGTTTTACGTCGTAATTATTTCTTGAGGCATTAGCCTTATTTGTGGTTTGAATATCGCCGTAACCAGTTAGATCTAAACCATAATTTAGATCTACACCCATTGCTATAGGTTCTTCAGCTGGCTCATACAAAATTTTAAAAAAAAGTAAGGCTGCTAAACATAAAATATAAAGTCCGCCACTGATCATCAGTGCTTTCTTTTGGTGTTCTTTATTATCTATTACTAATTCCATTCTCGTCAAAATAAACGGATTTATCTCCGGTAAATTGTTCTATTCTGTTTGACATCGCTTCGGCAGCTTCTATTCCATTAACGGGAACGTACACTCTTCTCATGCCATTAACTAACTTTATTTCTGCATCGAAACCCGCATCGCCCATTCTTTTAACAAGCTTTTCAGCGTTTTCCTTTAAATCAAATAAACCAGCGGAAACTTCAAATCTTTTCAATCTAGCGTTTCCCTCCTGGTCTACTAATCCTTGCTTAATCTCCTCAACTACATCTTGAGGATTTACATTTTCATCAATTTCACCATTAGCATCAATATAAACTGAATCTGGTTTAGCCGCTACTGACTGTTCCATTTCCAAATTCTCCTCAGCTACTATTGTAGTTTTTGTCTCAAACGGTTTATAAAGAATAACGTAATAAAGGGCTCCAAAAATCAATAATAGAGGAATCAAATAGAGCAAGTACTTCAACCATTTATTGTTACTTTCCTCTTCTTCTAAATCACCCGTGTATTCTGCGTTTTCTTCTTCCTCGGTAAGTTCTTCACCCTGTACTTGAGGAAATTGATTTATCTCTTCTTTAATTTTTTGAGAAACAGAAATTGGAACCACCGGTTCTGAAAAGCTTGGTTTTGTATAAAAGCTAAGCTCAGGATTAAATTTACCTTCTAGATATCCTTGGTCTGAAACTCTAATGGCACATACATCTGCCAAAATCATTTTACCATTATCATTTAAACCATTTTTAAAACGTGTCAAGTAGTTTTTCAACTGGTCTATGACTTCACCTTTTGATATATTTTCTTTCTCTTTTATATAATTTATAAACTTATCAGTGTCATCGACATGTAAAAGTCCATTAAAGTCAAAAGACTTTTTAGGTGCTATCAATTGACCCTCATCTGTAATTTCGGCTTGTGTAAAAGACGCAATAAAAGCACCTAAGCTAGGAATTATGAAGAAGTCTTCTTCATACATTAATTCTTTTAAGTGCTTATCAAAGTTTATCATTTATAGAAAGCCTAATATTTATAAGGATACATTAATTCCTACAAGAAAGTTTAGACCTTGCTGCGGGTAATTATAGAATCGCTGATAATTTTTTCCAATTATATTATTCAGTTTTACAAAAAACGCAAATTGCTCGCTGAAAAGATAGGTAAATTCCGCATTTAAATCTGTTATAGCGGCTAGTTTAACATCTTCTACGATAATGGGGTCTTTCGCATATCTGTTACCAATATAATAAAAATCAATATTAGAGACTATTTTATCAGAAACTACGAAGGTATTCCCCCACCTTCCTTCAAAAGAAGGTCTATGGTAAGGCCTAGCTATGTCTAAGCCGTTTATGTTATCGTACGCATCCTCTATATCATAGTACCAATAATCCGCTGTTAAATTAGTCCTCCAAAATTCTTTTGGTTGGTAATTTAATTCCGCTGATATATTAACAAAGTCTGACTGGTTATTATCATAGAAAATAGCATATTTGCTTAGAGCTTCACTGGTTGAATTATTTGATGAGATATTAAAATAATATAATCCAGTAAATTTCCCGTAGGATGCTTTCAAATTATAATTCAAGCCTGAAAATAGGTCACCGCGACTTCCTATAAAGTATTCTTGATCTTTGGAAGTATTATTAATACTAACCTTTTTTTGTAACCAAGGGTTTTCATCCAACATAGTGCCAAGTGTGTTTCTTATAATATCACCATCATATCCTGCAAAGAAGTAATACAAACCTGGTGTTTTATATGTTAAGGTTACGGTAGGGAAGCCTTTAGTTCTATTAATTTCAGTGACTTGGTCATATTCATTGACTGCTTTAAAACCAAGCTTGGCATTAAATTGATTGAAGTCCAAATTAAAAGAAGGAGTTACTCTAAACAGGTTTTTCTTTTTCACTTCACTTCCGCCTAGCTCACCTGTCCTATTTATTAAATAGGCTTCTCCTTCTATCATTGCGGTTACTGTGTTTTGGATTACGGGGAAAGTTGCATTAAACTGTGTTCCCCATTCCAGTTCAGATTCCCCATAATTACCATCTAAATTTCTAAGGTTAGTTTTTATGGCATAATCAATAATAGGGTTGGCCTTTGTGTTTTGAAGAGTCACACCAAAATTTAGAATATTTAAGGTTTGCTTGATTTGCTCTTTAAAATCATCTGGTCTAAAGTTGATAGTGGTATCATATCCAAAGAAATAGTACTTTCTAAACTCATAGCCCAAATTACCTTTTAGCTCAAATCCATTTGAGTTATACTTTCCATCAGCCGCAATTTTGCTTAAACTATTTCCGGAGTTTTGACCGTCTATCGGTCCTCTTTTTGCTGAGTTATGTAAACCATGAACACCAAAGACTAAGTTTTGACTTTGGTCAGAGTTAATAAAAGTCTCAGCATAGAATCTTCCAAAATTTCCTGCTCCAATTTTAAAGTAATTTGGATAGCCAGAGCTTTGGGTTCTACCTCTTTTATTGTCATCAACTGGAGAAACTATGTTCGGTGTAAACTCTACTTCTTCTATGCCAACAGGCTTTTTCTCGAAGAAAGTATAAGCCATTTTCCTTTTGGTGGGAGTCTTTTCCTCCGTCGGAATCTTTTCAAACACCCTATTTGCTTTTTGTAACTCAACGCTTCTTTCTTTGGTAATAGTGATTTCTTCATCACCTATTCCTTTGTTTTGAGACCAAGCAGGTATACTCAAAAGCATTAAAAGCACGATTTTATACGAATTAAACTTCATCTTTTTGCTTAAATTCTAATTATTTAGGAACGTTTTTAAGTTTGGCTTTAGCTATGTCTACTGTTTCAGGATTACCTGAGTTTTCTACAATAGAGTTCAGTGTAGCTTTTGCCATGAAATAATCCTTTTGGCCTACATAAGAGTCGGCTATTAACAAGAAGGCTTTCTCATACCAAGTCACGTAATCACCGAAGTCTTGAGCCAAAGATTGCATCTCTTTGATGGCATCTTCATATTTACCTGACTCATATAATATTTCACCAAGTAAGTATTTGGCCTCTGCCCCATTTATATCTTTATCCATGGCTATTACTTTCTCAAACTGTGCTTTAGCTGATGTAAAATCACGACGTTTTAAATGGCATTTACCTATATAAAGTTCTGCTTTATTTTTAATTCCTATAACTACTCCTCCTCCATCTGAAATGGCATCACGACAGTACTTAATAGAATTCTCATAGTCTCCTAAATAATAGTAAGATTGGAACAAGCCTTCCCATGCCGCCACTTGGTCTCTTTTACTATCGCTTGAGCTTAATACATTTTGGAAGTCACTTACGGCATTTCTATAGTCACCAGCATCAAACTGAATGTTGGCTGCTCTAACTGCGGCTTTGGCTGCCCACTGAGACTGACCATCTTCTGCCACATCTTTAAAATAAGGTAAGGCACTTTTTTCATCATCAGAAAAATAGTATGACTCTGCTATTAAGTACCTTGCTTCCTTAACATTGGCGTTTGTAGGATTGTTTTGAATAAAACGCTTTAAAGCTGGAATCGCTGCAGAATACTTTTCAGTATAATAAAGGTTTTTAGCGGCATCATATTGAAGTGCCACTGCAGAAGAGCTACCAGGGTTATTCTTTTGATATTCATCAGCTATATCTGCAAAGTCTTCACTTCGGCCAGTAAGGTTCATGATATCCCTAAGTCCTATCAAAGCTTCATTAGCAGTTTCATGGTTACCAAATCTGTTAATTAAGATTTTATAATCAGAAACGGCTTTATCATAATTTTCCACATTACCGTAAGCCAATGCTCTCTTTAACAAAGCAAATGGTACCAAAACAGACCTTGGTCGTTTTCTTAACATTTCAGAAAGTGTAGTGATGGCAGATAAATAGTCGTTCTTTTCTAGTTCCAGATTTCCTCTTTCAAAAAGAGCATCATCAAAAAGTCTTGAGTTTTCATGAATTCTAGCAAACTGGTCAAAAGTGCTTTGAGCTTCACTTTTTCTTCCCATAAAACTTAGGGTTATTCCTTTTTGGAATAAAGCGTAGTCTTTGTCTGCTCTGTTTTTCTCTAAAGCTTCATTATAGCTATTTAAGGCATTTCTAAAATCTTTACGGATTAAGTAACAGTCGGCTACTCTTAACTGTGCATCTTCCCTACTCTGTTGTGATTCGGCAGAGCTTGAAGAAGATAAAAAGTCTTTGAAATAGTTTAGGGCCTGCCCGTATTGTTCATTATTATAGTAAATGTATCCTAAACTGTAGAGGCTCTTGTTTTTTTGCTCTCTAGTACCACTAGAAGTAATTTCTTTATACAGAGACTCTACATTTGGTTTATCCGCAGCATAGGCTGATTCTGCCTTCCAAAACTTAGCATTTTGAACCAAGGTTCTATCCACAGGTTTGCTTATTGCTTTTTCAAAGTAAGTGATTGCCTTTTCAAAATTCTCTCCATTATAATCAATCACCGCCTGAGCGTAACACAGTTTCTGGTAAGCCTCATCAATTTTTGGAGTTGTTCTTTTTAGGTTTTCAATGTAACCAATAGCCTTTTCATAATCATTCGTCTCAAAAAGAACTTCACTCATGAGTTCATTTGCCTCATCAATGTATTTGCCGTTTGGATAAGCCGTCACATAATCTCTTAGCGAGGTAATGGCAGTCTCGTTATTATTCTGCTCTATTTGAACTTTGATATAATTGTAAGTAGCTTCCTCTTTTATTTCTAAGTCAAAATCTGTTTTTCTTGCGAAATCAAATGCGGCCATGGCTGAATTTAAATCGCCAGTGCTTAATGCTGAAATTCCTAAATAATACGCAGCCTGCTGACCAAGTTCATCTTCTCTATCAGCAATAAGTTTAAAAACCTGGATGGCTTTCTCATGTTGTTCTGTTTTGTAAAGACTGTAACCATGGCGGAAAGTTAATTGTGGGTCTACCGTTCCTCTTCTTAAAACCTTAAAACGGTCATAATACTGTGCGGCCTTCTCAAATTCGTCTTTGAAAAACAAAACTTCTGCAGCCACCATACAAATCTCATCGGTTTTTCTTCCGTTCGGGCTAGCGATTATTGGTTCGGCGTATGCCAACAGTTCATCATACTTTTCTTGTCTGTAAAGAATCTGACCAATCCAGTTGGGAACCTCAATTTTATAAGGATTTACATTTTCAACCCTATGAAGGTCAACTAGTGCATCGTCAAAGTTCTCATTTTGAAAATTTATAACTGCCGCATAGTATGCAGCATTAATGGCATTTTCGGCCACAGTTCTTTTGACATAGTTGAACTCTGTCAAAGCCTTATTGTAGTCTTTCATTTGATAATAAGCTACGCCAAGCTTAAATCTAAGCTCATAAATAGCAATGTTATCTTGCCTAAACTCAATAGCCTTTGACAAATATTCTACCGCTTTGGCATAATCACCTTTTTCGTAGAAATTTTCGCCTAAGTCGCTAAAAATGATTTTTGCCTTTGGATGCTCACTATGATTAAGCACAAACCTGTGCACCTCAATATCGGCATCAAGCGAATTAGTGTACAAAGCCGAAACAGCTGAGTAATACTCGGCATTGGCGATGTTGAATTTATTTGGATTAATAGAACCTGAAGACAGGTCTACGTAATTCTTGAACTCTTTTCTAGCTGCCGAATAGGCCTTTTTCTCAAATAACTCAACCCCGGCATTATAATGGGCTTCAGTTTCTGTATAACTTAAAGTGTTTTGAGAAAAAACTAGAGGGGTGTATAGAATACAAGAAAAAGCAATCAAAAAGATTTTTTTCATTGAAAAGCGAATTCTGTGATAGTGTTAAAAACCAAATTTAGGAAAGATGTCTCTCAATATGCAGCTTTTTTTGGTTTTAAGTTTTCTTACTGATATTACGGTTTTAACGTCAGCTTTTGCTTAAAATTGTAATCTTAATATTTCAACAATTAAAAATCAATTATATAATACTTATGATAGGAAGAAAAAGAGCCTTTAGTGTGCTGATTGCGATGGTATTATCTGCGGTTAGTTTCATTTCAAATGCACAAGATACTAAGTCCATTTCTTATGAATTAAGAATGCCTGAGCCTGAGACTCACTTTTTTGAGGTGGGTATGACGATAAACAATGTTTTAACCAATCCGAAGATTATTGACAAAAGACGTCTTTTAATAAAGATGCCGGTTTGGACTCCAGGTTCGTATTTGGTTAGAGAGTATGCAGGAAATGTTGAAAATTTTCAAGCAACGGATGGTCAAAACAAACCTTTAAATTTTAGAAAAGTTAACAAAAACACTTGGGAGATTGATATAGACCAAATAGAAGATGTAAAAATAAGTTATAAGGTTTATGCCTTTGATTTGACCGTTAGAACTTCCTTTATTGACGCTAGTCATGGTTATTTAAATGGAGCTAGCATTTTCATGTTTGTTCCGGAATTAATGAAAAGTCAGGCAGAGCTGAAGGTTTATCCTTATGAGAAATGGTCTACTATTTCTACAGCTCTTCCAGAAACGTCGAAAAATACTTTCCTAGTAAAAGATTTTGATACTTTAGTTGATAGCCCAATTGAAATTGGGAATCATGAAGTTTTAGAATTTGAGGCTCTTGGTATTCCATATAAAATAGCTATGTATAGCTCTTCACCTTTAAGCTATGACAAAGAAAAGCTTTTAAAAGATTATAAAAGCCTAGTAGAGGCTGCAGCTACCGTAGTGGGTGAAACGCCATTAGACAATTACCTATTTATAGTGCATCATCAGCCAGGAATAGGTGGTGGTTTAGAGCATTTGCATTCTACTACTTGTCAGACTTCGCCGTTTGCGTATAGTTCAGAAAGGGCGTATATCGGACTATTTGGCCTGTTGGCTCATGAATATTTCCATTTATGGAATGTGAAAAGAATTAGACCGGTGGCTTTAGGACCGTTTGATTATGAAAATGAAAACTACACACACATGCTGTGGGTGGCAGAGGGTTTTACTAGTTTTTATGAAGAAATTATTCTAAAAAGAGCTGGTCTTATAAAAGATGAGGCTGTGGTAAAAGCTGTGGCAGGTGCATTATCAAGTGCAGAAAGTACGCCAGGAAATAAAGTGCAAGCGGTTACGGATGCTTCATGGGATGCTTGGATTAAGTATTACAGACCAAATGAGAACTCAAACAACACAAGAATTTCATATTATGGAAAAGGTGGTGTTTTAGCAGCTCTTTTAAATGCTAAAATCATAGCCAACACGAAAGCTGAAAAGTCTTTAGATGATGTTATGAAATTACTTTATAACAAATATTACAAAGCCTTAGACCGTGGCTATACTGATGCAGAGTTTCAAATGGCTGTGGAAGAAATTCATGGTGGTAGCTTAGATTATTTCTTTAAAAACTATGTTTCAGGAACTGAAAGACCAGATTATGAGCAAATTTATAAAGGAGTAGGTCTTAAGGTGATTGACAATAATGAGGATAGAGAAAAGCCATATTTAGGTATTACGGAACGCAGAGGCCTGATTTACAGAATGAGTAGCGAAGGAAGTGCTTACCACTCTGGATTAAGTGTAAATGACCAGGTAGTAAGTATTGATGGTAATAAAGATATCAACTTTGCCAACGCTCTTCTATCTAAAAATGTGGGAGAGAAAATGGTAGTAATAGTAAACAGACATGGGGTAGAAATGGAATTCACGATTGACCTTCAACAAGATGAAAGAAAGTCTTACTCTTTAGAGAAGGTGGCTAAACCAAGCAAAGAGCAAGAAAAAGCGTATCAGAAATTTGTAGGAAATTAATCCCCTGCAAATTCAATCTTTGAAAGGCTCGTGAATTAAGTTTCACGGGCCTTTTTTAGTATTCTTCTATAAGTTTACCAAAGTCCTCTGCCATATCTTTAAAACGCTGAATAACTTTTGCATAAAAGGCATCAGTCATCATTCCTAAGACTTCTTCATCTCCACTAACATCCATTTCTGAAACTTTATAAACCTGTTCTAAAAGACCCGCTTCAAACTTTATGATATATTTGTTGTTAAACATATATAAGGATGTTTTACAGTAAGCATTAGGAATATCTTTGACAAATCTCATAAGTATGAATATTATTAAAATAGGCCTAAAAGTGGCTTCTTTTATGATTTTAGGGGCAATTGTTTTTGCCTGTGGCAACAAAAATAAGACAGAAGCAGCGGAGTTTTTTGAACGAGGCAATTTTCATTTCAAAAAAAATGAAACTGAAAGGGCCATGGAGCTTTTTACGGAGGCTATAGAAAAAGTCCCAGACTTTGCCGATGCTTATAATAACAGAGGTTTATGTTTTGAAAAAATGGGTAACATTGACAAAGCAAGAAATGATTACAGAGAAGCTGTGGAATTGGACGACAGTTTCGGTCAGGCAAAGTTAAACTTAGCTCATGCCTCACTCCTGCTTGGCGAAAATAAGACCTGCGAAAACTTATTAAACCAATTAGCTCCAGCTTATACAGATTCTTCTCAATTTCTAGATTTACGCGGTAAGTTTTACCTTCAAACTTTTAATCCAAGTAATGCCGTTGCTGATTTTGAAAGGTCTTTAAATATTACTCCAAACAATTTAGAGACTAGGACTAATTTAGGTTATGCCTTTTATCTTCAGAAGGATTTTCAAGAAGCAAAAAAAACGTTCTTAAATGTTATTTCTGAGAAACCAAACTTTGCTTTTGCTTTAAATAATTTAAGTGCCACGTATGCTCAGCTAGGAGAATGGAAAGAAGCTTTGATACACTCTAAAAAAGCTATTAAAGAACAGCCAAATGAAATTACTTTTATCAATACCCATGCCCTTAACCTTTTAGAAAACGGAGAGATTAAGAATGCCTCAGAATATATTGAACAGGCTTTAAAGCTGTTTCCTGAAAATCCGTATGCTTTACGGAATTTAGGTTTATTGAAATTAAAAACCGAAAGTTCAAAGAACTCGCTTACCATCTTAGAGCAAGTGGAAGCTATCAATCCAGAAGTAGAATTTATCTACTATTACATAGGAATGGCTCAGCAAGCAGCAGGAAATATTTCCGCTGCGTGTAAAGCATTTAAACGAGGTTCGTTATTAGGCGACGCTCGTAGTGAAATGGAATCAGAAAACTGCTAATTACTGAGCTCAAGGGCTTCTTCTTTTTCCAAGGTTTTTCTTAACCAGATACATAGTCCTACAGAAACCAAGCCGAGAATAGAAATTAGAATAAAGTTTGCTTTATATCCATAAAGAGCAATAAAATCTAAACCTAGTTTTGGACTCACAATATGGGCTAAAGCAAAGGCCATGGAATACAATGCCATGTAACGTCCTTCGTTTCCTGACTTTGCTCTTTTCATAGCAAAAGCATTAGTGTATGGAAAGCCTACCATCTCAGCTAAAGTTATGAGAACCATACTAATGATTAATATGCCTACCCATGCTTGATACACAAGAACAACAAAACCCAACATCATTAGAATAGAGCTAAAATATATAAGTTTAATCTCTGGTATTTTCTTTTTCTCAATCCAGTTTACCATCGGCATTTCAAAAACGATAATGATTAAACCATTTAGGAAAAATAACAGGCCTGTCTGGAATTCGGTTAGCCCAAACTGCTCATGATGATAAATGGGTAGCGTGGTGAAAATTTGAAAGAAAACCACCCCTATCAAAAAACTAATTGCCAAGAATATCCAATATGCCTTATCCTTAAATACGGCTGCACCAGCTTTAAGCAGCTTGAGTTCTTCTTTAGTCTTGTTCGGAGCTTTACGCTCTTTTACTAATAAGGTAAATAAAAGAATGGAAACTATACAGGTTAAGCCGTCTATCCAGAATAACAAACTGTAACCTTGTGCAATGATAATTAGGCCTGCAACAGACGGCCCAATAACAAAGCCCAGGTTTATGGCAAGCCTTATTAATGTAAGTGACCTTGTTCTGTTTTCAGGTTTACTATAAGTGTTTAAGGAAACAAACATGGCAGGCCTGAACATATCAGCCAAAGTCATGGCTAAGAAAATCACGAAACACAAGCCCCAAAAACTTTGGACGTATTGTATCAAAACGAAAACCACACCAGCGGATAAAAAGCTCCAAATCATTACTTTATAAAAGCCTATTTTATCTGTCAATTTGCCGCCTAACCAAGCTCCTATAAAGGAACCCAGCCCAAAAAAGACCATAATCCACCCCACCTCACCGTATGTGAAGTGAAGGTCTTCCTTCAAATATTTTGAAAGAAAGGGTAAAACCATAGTTCCTGCCCTATTTATGAAAGTAACTAAAGCTAGCCACCAAACCTCTTTTGACAGTCCTCTAAAAGCTTCTAAGTATAAGTCTACCGATTTCTTTAACATGGTCTAAAAACTAAGAAATCCAGCTGATGGGCTGGATTAAATAAAAACTTTAACAATATTTTTATATCATCCCCTCACAGACCTTACCCACATATTCTTTTTAGAATATCGCATAAAAACCGCCGTAAAGGATGATTTATTTTTCATAGCCCAAAACTAGAGGAATTTAACAAACTATATTAGAGGTTGACAATAAAATATTTAAATCTTATTTGGGTTTATAACCACGTATTTAATAGACTTTCTATCGTTTGGCAAATGGTGTGAATATGTAATGTGCAATAGGCCATCAGGGGTTTGTATCAAACTCGGATATGAAAACCCTCCCATATTAGGCTCCACATTTTCAAGAGGTGTTTTCCATTTCCATGTCTTGCCTTCATCGTCAGACAAATAAAGCATAAGGCGATTTCTTCCACCTGGCATATCGTTACCAATAAATGCCCAACGACCATCAGTAAGACCTAGGATTTCCACACTAGCCGTATTAGGAATATCAGTTTTCACACTTACTGACCAAGATTGACCAAGGTCAGCTGACTCGCTGTAATGTACTCTAGGCGGGTAATCACCACTATCGCGTAAAAATGCCGCCAAGTTTTTATTTTTTTTCTGTACCAAGGCAGGCTGAATGGGCCCACGCCCAACTAATGGAAGGCTAGGTCGCCATGTACTGCCTTTATCTTCAGAGATAGCCATAAGCGACATATTAAAGCCGTCAGAATATAATGGTAACACTATTCTTCCATTATCCATTACTAGCGGTTTTATTCTCGTCATCCAGCCAATACTCCTTTTGGAGATATCCTCACTGGCTTTTATGATAAGTTCGTCATAGGTAGGAGCATATTCAGACCAACCCTTCCCTCTATCTGGTCTTTCCTTAAACTTTTCGGCTACTTCTTTGGCAAAGCCCTCGTCAGGTTTGAGTAAAATATTGTCTTGCCATGTCCAGTTAGGAGAACCTAACTTAAGATAGTCTGTGCTAGTTTTATATCTTAAAATGCTTTGCTCCCATTTGTTAGCCTGAACCGCAATCCATACTAAGAATAACTTCTTATCCTGATTAAGAAAAAGCACTGGATTACAATCTGGAATATTAGGCGTGTCAGCCATCTGGAAAGGCTCACTCCACTTGGTCTCACCTTTTCTAAGCCTTGCTCCCATCAGTAATACATCATCAGACTTCCGCTCACCGCTGCCATAAAACCATACCGCTAAAAAATCACCATTCGGCAGATTAACTACACTACTGCTATGTACATGTTTTTCTTGCGTAGCAAAAATGAGACTTGAGCTAACCAAAGCACCTTCGTGGCTGTCAATTTCTTGCGAAAACGAATTCAACGAATTCAAAAATAGTAGGAATAAAATGTACTTTTTATAATTCTTCATTTCACAAGGTCTAACATATCTAGTTATAATTTAATACTTCATTTTTTAAATTTGGTACTATTCATAGGGCATAAAATAATGGCCTACCTAAACTATAAGAGAGAACAAACCAAAAAATGAACAGGTCTATCTCCCCATATCTGAAAGCTTGTTATCTGTTTCATTCCTCCTTAAAAAATTAAGGAAACAACTCCAGTATTACCCTAATGTTAATAAACTGGCTCTGATTACTAACTTAAAGTTAAAGT
Source organism: uncultured Arcticibacterium sp. (assembly GCF_964021845.1). Classification (NCBI taxonomy): domain Bacteria; kingdom Pseudomonadati; phylum Bacteroidota; class Cytophagia; order Cytophagales; family Leadbetterellaceae; genus Arcticibacterium; species uncultured Arcticibacterium sp. The sequence continues at coordinate 978,252 of NZ_CAXHZC010000001.1, forward strand.
ATTAGGTGTTTGCGTAAAATGAAGAATTTAATACGCAATATGCGATTGCAAATCGTCAAAAATGACGCAAATTTATTACAGAATTTATCGAAAGAGGATGTCAAAACTTAGAAACTGCTTACAATTCTAACATCAATCATATAGTTTTTTTAGTCTTATAAATTGATTAGGAAATGTAAAATGCAAACTATTTAATAGTAATATTCTTTGATTTTTTTCTATAATTTCTATACATATCTTCATTATAATCTTTAGCGAACCATGGAAACAATAAATACAGTAATTCAGAAAGTTGCAGAAGGCAATACTAAAGCATTTTCACAATTATATGATCATTATAGAGAACCAGGGCTTCGGTTTGTCACCTCTATTGTAAAAGACAATGAGGAGGCGGAAAACATGCTGCAAGAGGTATTTATTAAGATATGGTCTCGTAGAGATCAAATTAATCCAGAACTAAACTTCAACGCCTACCTCTATACTTGCTTAAAAAATATGGCTTTTGACCATTTGAAAAAAATGGATAAAAACCAACAAATGCTTAATCAGTATTTGATAAAAGCTAAAGAAAGTAACAGTACTGATACCGATATTGAGGAAGAAAAAATTGACATTTTACTTTCTGCCATGTCTACGCTTCCAAAAAAACGCAAAAGGATTTTAGAACTAATTTTGGAAGACGGAAAGTCTTATCAGGAAATTGCCGAAATAATGCGGATATCGAAAAACACTGTTAAGAATCAACTTGTGAAAGCAAAGCAATATTTAAGGTTAAGTGTTGACATGTCATCGGCTTACTAAAGCATCTACAAAAGCCGTTAATTATTGAGATTTATCTCAATAAAAAGACTCTAACCAATTACTATTATTCTGTATTACATAGTCTGCTTTTGGCTTTCTTCAGGCTAGAGATTTACAGAAAGACTTCTGTTTTTTTGACTTATCAAAAAAAGGTTAACAACCACTTACTCCCTCATTATAAATGCACTGTATCTTCTACCCTATTTATGGTTAGCATTTGTCCGTGTCCTATATTAACAAAATGTAAACTCTAGTTTTTTTTATTTTATAGAATAGCCTTTTTATTTTCAATGATAGTATTAACAGTATAATCAATTCTAAACAAAACAATATGGAACTACGCTCTACTTATCATCGTACGTTACGGCGTTTATTTATTACGACCGTAATAGTTGGATTTTGTTTTTCAGCTGTTTGGGCACAGGCCCAAACCGTTACCGGTACCATCACAGCAGAAGAAGATGGCTCTGTTATTCCGGGTGTTAACGTGGTATTGAAAGGTACTTTTAAAGGAACTACATCAAATGCAAACGGGAAGTATTCGATTGACGTCGAAGACGCAAACTCCGTTCTGATTTTTTCTTTCGTGGGTTACAATCCTATAGAGGTTACCGTCGGAAGTCGAAGTGTAATTAACGTTCCACTCTCTCTGAATGCTTCTACCTTAAATGAAGTAGTTGTAACCGCTCTTGGTATAAAAAGAGAAGAAAAGTCGCTGGGTTATTCTGTTGCCAAGGTTGATGGTGAAGATATGAACCGAGTAACGACTGAAAACGTGCTAAACGGTATGTCTGGTAAAGTAGCTGGGGTTAGTATTAACTCTACTGGTGGTACAGGCTCATCGGTAAGTATGGTAATTCGTGGTGCCAAATCACTTTCGAGTGACAACCAGCCTTTATTTGTGATTGATGGTGTACCGATAATTAATACGCTTAATAATGTGAGCCAAATTGGTGGCGACAATAGAGTAGATTATGGTAATGCTATTTCAGATTTAAACCCTGACAATATCGAAAGTATTTCTGTACTAAAAGGCCCTAGTGCTGCGGCACTATATGGTTCAAGGGCTGGAAATGGTGTGGTGATTATTACCACAAAAAATGGTTCTAAAAACAACAAAATGACCGTTAGTTTAACTACAAATACGGTTTTTGACAAGCCTTATAGGTATTTAAATATGCATTCTCAGTTTGCCACGGGTATTTTACCTTTTACGGAAGACAATAACCCTTACCCTGGCGGAGTATTATATATTGATGAAGGTTCTGCTGGTGGTGTAGGTCCTGAACTAGACCTTGGTCAGAATGCTATCCAATGGAACAGCCCTTTAGATGCCGATGGCAATCCTATCCCTACACCTCTGGTTTCTCACCCTAACAATATTGAGAATTTTGTTCAGACCGGAATAACAACGACTAATGGTATCTCCTTAGCGAATAGCAACGATGTTATGAACTATAGAGTATCGTATTCAAACATGAGTAACAGGGGAATTATTCCAAATTCTGATCTCTTCAAGAATTCTTTGGCTTTGAATACCACTATAAATATCAATAAAAAGCTTCGTCTAAGCACAGTTTTAGATTTGAGTAGAAATAACTCAAACAACCGTCCTGCAGGCGAAAGAGGTTCAAATCCGCTTCAATGGGCTTACGCGGTTTCACCACATATTGACATTTTAGAATTGGAAGATTATTGGGTACCAGGCCAAGAGGGACTTCAACAAAAATCACAGTCTATTGGAAACTTCAATAACCCTTACTTTTTAGCTTATGAAGTTAATAATGCCTTCGAAAGAAATAGAATATTTGGGAACATGAAGCTTGATTACCAACTAACGCCAGAAATAAATTTAATGGCTAGGTATGCTTTAGACTCCTACAAGGAAAATAGAGAAACCAAAATTGGAGCTAGTTACGATAAAGAACCACGTGGAGCTTACGGTTTAATAAACCTAGGCAGATATGAAAGAAATATTGATGCCTTAGCCACTTATAGTAAAAACTTGGAAAACTTCTCTCTTTCATTTTCTGTAGGTGGTAATGCTAGAAGTTCTAAATTCACGAATGTGAGTAATGCTAGTAGAAACGGTACAGGCTTGGTAATCCCTGGCTTATTTACCTTGGAAAACATTGCACCTGCTAACTTGTCTTACTCAAGTAGCTTGCTAAACAAAGTGGTTTATAGTGCTTATGGAATAGCAAATCTTGGTTTCAAAGATATGCTTTACTTAGACTTAACTGCCAGAAATGACTGGTCAAGTACTTTACCAGTGGAAAACAGATCATACTTCTATCCATCGGCCTCTTTGAGCTTCTTGGTTAATGAACTCTTCCCTACTCCTTCGAGCTCTATCAATATGTTGAAACTGAGAGGCGGTGTGGCACAAGTAGGAAATGACACCAACCCTTATGCCTTAATAAATACATTGGACAACAATGAAGCTTGGGGTGGTATCACCAGATTGTCAAAATCAGGAACCATTCTTTTACCTGATTTGAAGCCTGAAATTTCTACCTCATATGAGGTCGGAGTTGACCTTACCATGTTTAGAAACAAACTTAGATTCTCTGGAACTTACTATAAAGTAGATAACCGTAACCAGATTATACCAACTAAGCTTCCTTCGTCTACTGGGTATACTTCCAAAAACATTAATGCTGGCTTACTTGTTAGTAAAGGTATTGAGCTGACTTTAGGTGGTACTCCTTTTGAAAGAAATGGATGGAGACTAGACTTGACAACTAATTTCTACAAAAACGCTACAACCATCGAGAGCCTTTCTGAAGGTTTAGATTTTTATACTTTATGGACAGATGCAAAAGGTGGAGCTTGGACTTATGTGGGTGAAACTATAGGGGATATTTATGACCGTGAGTTGGTAACGGTGAAAGACCAGTCTTCGCCTTATTATGGCTATCCTATATTAGATTCAGATGGTTCGTGGCAAGATATAAATGCTAACAATACCAAAACGAAAATTGGAAACTTTAATCCTGATTTTATTCTAGGAATGCAAACGTCTTTGACTTATAAGAAATTAAGTTTGAACATGACATTTGATTGGAGAAAAGGCGGCGATTTTGTTTCTCAAACCTACAGATACGGCGAATCAGACCTTAAGTCTCAGAGATTTTTGGACAACCTAATCAATCCAAATGGTTTATCAGGTGACGCACTTCGTGATTATTTAGTGGCCAATGAAGATGACCTAATTAGAGTCAATGGAAATAACTTCAATATTGTGGGTGGTCCTACAGCAGAATACGGCGGATTCCCATTCGAATATGGTGGAAATACGTATGCTTATGCTGTATTTAACCCTGGTGTCTTAGCTACTTATAATGAAAACGGTGAAATAGAAGGTTATACCGAAAACCTTGGAGGAGCTGGTACTAAGTATATTCCTTATGGTGACAATTACCCATGGAGTTTCACAAAAGCAGCTTTGTTTGACGCGTCATTTGTAAAGCTTAGAGAAATATCATTTGCTTATGATATCACAGGAGATTTAACACAAAAACTTGGTTTACAAAATGCTTCGTTTTCGGTCTATAGTAGAAACATCATTCTTTGGACGGCCGCTAATATAGGCATAGACCCTGAGATGGCTTTCCAACCACAAGCGGGCACACAAGCGGGTACACAATTCAAACAAGGTATTGAAAGATACAATGTAACTCCTTGGGTCATTCCAGTTGGATTTAAACTAAATCTAACATTTTAAACCTTAAACTTTAAAAATCATGAAAAATAAGAATATTATCGTTCTATTTATTCTGGTGGGCTCGTTCTTTTCTTGTGAAGATCTCACAGAGGTAAATATAAATCCGAATGGCGTTCAGCCTGAATTGGTGAACCCTAACTTGATAATGCCAACCATTTTGACTGAAACCGCTAGGCTTTACTTAAACTATGGCTATCAGGACATTGCAGGTGTGGTGCAGCATACGCAAAAAGATGCTTGGTCATCAGGTCATAATGATTACGACTGGTCTAGCCAGAGTTGGAGTGGAAATTATGACATACTTAGAAACAATGCTTTGTTTTATGACAGAGCAGTGGCTTTAGACCTTGAGTTTCATCAGGGTGTAGCTTTAGTAATGAAGGCTTTCAATTTTGGCCTTATTACAGACCTTTGGTCTGATGCTCCTTATACCAATGCTTTAAAAGGTGAAGTAGGAGGAACAGAGAATATATTGCCAGCTTTTGATAGTCAGGAGGTGATTTATACTGGAGTTTTAGCGGATTTAGAAGCAGCAAATACCTTACTTTCAAAACCAAAAAGCGAATATTCAAGCATAGTAAGTGAAGTAGATGTATTCTATAATGGAGACCCTGCTAAATGGAGAAAAATGGCTAACTCTCTTGCCCTTAGATACTACATGCGTATTTCTGAAAAGAAACCAGATGTAGCTAAAGCTGGTATAGAAAAAATAGTTGGAAATTCGGCTCAGTATCCTATAATCGTTTCAAATTCTGACGACGCCACTATGAGTTTTCCTGGAACAAGTAGCGGTACATCTTGGCCGGCAAATACAGTGTATGATGCCAGCGGTAGCAACTATCGTAGAATAAAAATGGCATCTACATTAATAGAAGCCTTACAATCTCTAGATGATCCAAGAATAGCTGTATGGGCTAATAAAGTGGAAGTGCCTTTAGTAGTAGACGAAACACTTCCAGCCGGAACTGACGAAATAGTAGATGGTGTTAGAATGTTATCACCTGATAAAGTTGGTAACACTGTTTTAGATACTGACCCTAAATATGTTGGTTTGCCGCCAAGTTTCTCAGCTTTGCCGTCGGCATACAACCTAAACCCAACACCAGGTCAAACATCGTTTAACCCACATGTTTCTTTCTTGAACGATATTTATAAGGAAGCCTCTGGTTCATTATTAAAAGCTAGATTAATTTCGGCTGCTGAGGTTAATTTTATCTTGGCTGAGGCTGCATTGAAAGGATGGGCCACTGGAGACGCTAAAACACGCTATGAAGCTGGTGTAAGTGCTTCCATGAACACTTGGGGTGTGGGAAATTCTACTTCCACATATCTTACTAATGAGGGGGTTGCCTATGATGGAACTCTGAAGCAGATAATGGAGCAAAAATGGATAGCCAGTTGGACGGCGGCCACAGAATCTTGGTTTGATTTCAGGAGAACTGGGCTTCCTGAACTTAAAGCAGGCCCAGCGGCTAAAAGGTCAGTATTGCCACTGCGTTTCTACTACATGCAGGATGAAATAAACATCAATAGTGCTAACGCCAGTGCGGCATTAGATAAATTAGAAGTAACAACTTTCTCACAGGCAGACGGCAAAAATAGTGCTTGGTCTAAGCCTTGGCTGAATCAAGGTACTGGCAAACCTTGGTAAAAACTTAGTATTGCGTTTAAGTTTAGAGTGAATATAAAATTGGTAGTGGATATTTGAAGCTACCAATTTTTTTCCGCTCTAGATCACCTCAAAGTTCTATAAAATATAACCGCACCCTGTACATGCTTTATTATCTCCAAAAAAGAGTCATCTATTTCATTTTATTGATTGGCTCAATCTTTTTATCCTCTGGAGTATTTGCTCAAACACTTCAGGCGGGAGCTGCTAAAAGAATAATCACACCAAACCCATTATTGCCGGTATCTGGCGGAATAGGAAAACCCAAACCCGTTACCGAAAAAAAAGGCGACCTCTTTGCAAGAGCCCTGGTTCTAGAAAACGGCGATAAACGCATTGCCATAGTAAGTGTAGATAATCTCGGCTGGACTTCCGTTCTAGGCGATAAATCTCGTGCTCTAATAAAAGGCGTTTCACCCGAAAACATTATCATAGCAGCTACGCACACGCATAGTGCACCAGATGCCTATGGTTTTCCAGACCAAACAGGTAAATCTTATGCTGATTTAAAATACTTAGACTGGTGCGTTAATCAGATTGCAGATGCTGTTAACGAAGCCGTCAAAAACTTAGAACCAGCAGCTATCAAAATAGCTGTGGATGAAGCCAAAGGAAAAATTGCCTATAATTATTACGCACCTGCATTATATGACCCACGCTGTGGCGTTATTCAGGCCGTTGCCACTACTGGAAAGAACAAAGGTGAAAATATAGCAACTTTAGTAAATTATGCTATTCACCCAGAAGTGTTAGGTTCAGGAAGAGGCATACTAAGCCCAGATTTATGTGGCCCACTTTATGACAGAATAGAAAGTAAAGGTGGTGGAATGGCCATTTTCTTAAATGGAGCTCAAGGTGGAATGGTTACCGCAGACACCCGCCGGGAAGAAGGTAAAGAAGCAAACACTTGGGAAGAGTGCATAAGAATAGGCGAATTACTAGCAGACGAATCACTTAGAATCATTAAAAACGCTCCAATAATTGAAAACCCAACATTATTTTCTGCCGCACAAAACTTAGAAATACCAATAGAGTCTGACATTATGAGGTTTATTCTGAAAAACTCTCCTCTGAATTACACATTTACCAAGGAAAACTATGTGAAAACCCAAGTAAATCTAATCAATATAGGTCCAGCTCAAATATTGACCATACCCGGTGAAGCCTTACCCAATATTGGATTTTACTTGAAACGTAAAATGCCTACCAAATTCCCATTTCTATTTGGCCTGGCAAACGATGCCTTTGGTTATATACTTACCAAAGAAGACTTCAATAGTTTTAAAAGGTACCAATACGTCAGCCAAACTAGCCTCGGCGAAATGACAGGTGACATATACATCAACCACGCCCTAGAAATGATAAAAGAAAGTCCGAAACCTGAATTGAAATAATCTCTAGAAATGAAAAAGACTGCTCTAAAACTCGTACTTGGCTTACTGCTAATGATGTTCATTGGCAATACTATTCATGCCCAAAAAATTACCCCCGAAACGGCCTTAGCTAGTTATATTGACAATGGCGACAAAACTTATAATTGGGAGCTTAAAGACTCAATTGTTTTAGAACATGTAACGGCCTATCACCTTTTACTGACCTCCCAAAAATGGCGAGAGTACACTTGGAGACATCAACTAACGGTATTTATACCAAAAAAGAAAACTCATGATGGAGCCATGCTCTTCATCACAGGTGGCTCTAACAAAGACGAACAACCTAACTGGACTAATTCGGATGACTTATGGGAACCCTTGGCCGAAATAGCAGTAAGAAATCAAGCTGTGGTGGCTATCATAAGGCAAGTTCCTAATCAACCACTCTATGGTGATTTGACCGAAGACGCCTTAATATCCTATACTTTACATCAGTTTAAGCAAGACAAGGATTACTCTTGGCCTTTATTATTTCCAATGGTAAAATCTGCCGTAAAAGGTATGGACGCCATTCAAGAATTCGCTAAACAAAAAGTCGATTTTGATGTCAATAGTTTTGTCATATCAGGGGCTTCAAAAAGAGGCTGGACTACATGGCTTACTTCGGCTATTGATGATAAACGCGTAAAGGCGATTGGCCCAATGGTCATAGATATGCTTAACATGCCAGCCACATTAAACTATCAGTACACCACCTATGGTGAATACAGCATCCAAATAGAAGATTACGTTAAACTTGGAATTCCGCAAGGAACGGAGACAAAAGATGGGAAGGCTCTCACCACTATGATTGACCCTTTTTCATACCGCAAGAACATGACCGTGCCTAAAATGATTTTTATTGGTACCAATGATGAGTATTGGACGGCCGACGCTATTAAACATTACTTTAGTGAAATTCCGGGCAAAAACATGATACACTATGTTCCTAACGCGGGCCATGGACTAGGTGGAGGGGAGCAAGCTTTAAAAGCCCTTAATGCATTTTTTGGTCTTACGCTAATGGACAAAAGTTATCCAGTAAGCACATGGACAGTTAATGATACAAACAATGGTGCTGAGCTAATAATTAATCCAGAACAAAACGAGCTTGTTGAGGCCACACTGTGGGAAACTACATCTAGCGATAGGGATTTCAGGAACAATTTATGGAAGAATAAAAACATCAAACTCAAAGATTTACCAAATATTAAACTAACCCAGGCCTACCCAAAAAAAGGATTTCAAGCATTTTATGTTGAAATGAAATACAAGGGGCCAACCGGAGGTACATATTCGGTGAGCACCCGCATATTTGTATCAGACAAGTCAAAAGTATTGTAACCAGTAGATGTATCTGAAGAATAAAAAGACAATAAATGGCATCATCTCGTCCAGCATATTTAGTAGAAAAACTACTCAAAAATAATATCTCGAAAGAGGAGTTACAGGAGTTGGTAGCTGGTATTGGCGAAACAGAGATGTCTGAAGAATATGCCGAAATCCTTGAAAAATACTTCAATCAACTATTGTTAGAAAACGAAACCAAAAAGTTTTTGGGAAAAGACAATCTTGACTAATTATTAGTCAAAAAACTTCATACAGTAGAACCAATAGGGTTTCTAATATAGTATCTAGGTACAAAATTAACAGCTATTTAAACTCATTTAGAGGCTTCTGTAGTTTCAAACCTCTTCTTGGCATTCTCTAATTCATCATGCGAATTAATAGCTGCAAAGGCAAAAATGGCCAGCAGTAACACAAGTCCGACCAAGCCAGTTAGCCATGTTTTGACATTCATTTCTGTAGGAATAAAAGGGACCTCTGCCCTATTTATGAATACTACTATTAGTACGAAATTTATTAAATAGAGATATTGCTCTATCCTGTAGGTACTAAAAAATGCCCCGGTAATTAGCCATGAAAATATCATATAAATACCGAACAACCCTACAAAGAATATTTTGATGTCTGCGTAAGTAAGCTTACCCGTATTTAAAGCTTTGATTCTCTTAAAGCAATACCAAGAAAAAAACAAAATTAAGGCCAAGGAAAGCCATAGTGTAAGGTTAAATCCAAAGTTTGCATTTGAAAAGCTTGTTTTCTCTAACATGGAATTGATACGTTCAAGCGTAAATGACTGTTGCCAAACTATTAAGGGAATAAGCAAAGACATGCCTAACAACGATAAAGGCTGAGTATTATCAGGTTCCTCTTCTTCATTTGATTCCCACTTAGCCGTAAAAGCTCCATAAGACAAACCAAGGCCACCAAAAAAGCCCAATGAATACTCCATAACATTCCAGAAATTAAAGTCTATTTCTGAAACAGCCCCTAGAACATGAAGAAAATTACCAAAAGCAAAGCCAAAACCACCGCCTAATCCGGCAAAAACAGCGACACGCAAAGGGGCATATTGCCTATTTCTTAGCAGGTGTGCCATAAGTGCCGCTCCCATACCGAAACAGGCCGCCCAAAGTTCAGACCTTGGAGGTGTCATGTTCCAACCGAATTGCTCAATCATAAAAAAATAGAACACTAAAGCACCTACCACCATCTCCACAATCAGCGTAGGCCATTTCACTTCAGTCTTTTTAGGGTTTAAAAGAGCAAAACCGAAAAAACCACCACCTATAAAACCATAAAGCCCACCTATTACAAAGAGCATCAATAAACCATAAAACACATTGCCAAAGTCTGAAGCACGACCATATCCTACCACCATTCCATAACTCATCATACCACCTAAACCCCATCCTACGCCACCTGCTAGCGTCACCGAGAAGGCTTTTGAAAGCCAGTCTTTTCGCTTTGAAACCAATAATACACTTAGAGAACCAATAGCTCCAGCCCAAGCCGCACCTTGCTCATGCCCAAACTGACCTCGAATAGCCCAAGCCGTGCCTAAAGACATGCCTACTAAAAGCATACTGAACCACAATTTCTTACCTTTCATCTCAATTAGATTTTTCTGATTAGCCAGCTATAATACTGTCGGAAACCGCTTAGTGACTATTCTTAAATTAAAAAGCGATTTCTAGTAGCCTACTCCGTTAGGTTTGGAGTATTATTTATATTGTTATACACTATCATCATGAAAAAAACAGTTCATTTTCTTTATTTTTCCCTTATTAGCCTTGCCTTTTTCGGCTGTAATTCTAAAACGAAAATTGGCGAAATTATTCTCAGCCAAGGTTGGACGATTGCCCCTTCAACCGAAATCAAAAAAGATGGCATTTCGCTATCGTCAGGTGCAATAGATGCCGAAAAATGGACTAAAACTACGGTTCCTAACACTGTTTTAGGAGCATTAGTAGAGGCAGGGACTTACCCAGATATTTTTATGGGAGATAACTTGGCGAAGGTTCCTAAAGAGCAATTTGAATCGCCTTGGTGGTATAGAAACACCTTTAACTTAGATGACTTTGACAATAAAACTGAGCATTTAAAACTCCTGATTGACGGTATTAATTATAAGGCAAATTTCTGGCTAAACGGTGAGCAAATAGCCAATAAAGACTCCATCATTGGAGCATTCAGACAATTTGAATTAAACATTTCTGGTCAAGCTAAATCAGGCGAAAACATTCTTTTAGTAGAAATATTTCCACCGCAGGTCAGAGATTTCTATATGGGTTTTGTAGACTGGGCTCCTACTCCACCTGACCACTACATGGGTATCTTTAGGGAAATTCGACTGAAACGTTCTGGAAAAGTGTCTATTGATGCCAGTTTTGTGGCACCAGACGTAAATACATCAAATTTAGAGGAAGCCACCTTAACTATTAATGTAGAGGTAAGTAACCATAGCAATGCATCTAAAAATGTGGAATTAAAAGGAAAAATTGAAGACATAACTTTCCAGAAAGAAATCACACTTCAACCCTTTGAAAAGACTGAAGTACAATTTAGCCCTGTAGAATATCAAGAACTAAACATTGATAAACCGAGACTTTGGTGGCCAAACGGATTGGGAGAAGCAAATATGTACGCATTAGAAATGTCTTTGACCGAAAACGGCGAAACTCAAGATGTTCATAATACTAAGTTTGGTATCAGAAAAATTGAAACATACTTAAATAATAAAGGTGTACGCGGTTACAAGGTAAACGGCAGAGAAGTACTAATTAAAAGTGCCGGCTGGGTAGATGATTTGTTCTTAAGATACATGCCAGAAAAAGACGCCGCACAAATTAGGTACGTTAAAGAAATGAACCTTAACTCTCTACGCTTTGAGGGCATTTGGGGCAACAACCATAACATTTATGATTTATGTGATGAAAACGGCATACTTCTTATGATGGGCTGGAGCTGTCAATGGGAATGGCCTGATTACCTTGGAGAAGTATTGGAGAAAACGGAAGGTGATGAAAACTTGCCCATTAACGAAGACGTAGCCAAATATGGCGTTAAGCTTAGTCCAGATGAAGAAACATTACTTTCTGATTATTTCAGAGACCAAGTAAAATGGCTTAGAAACCACCCAAGTATATTCACCTGGGCAGGAGGAAGCGATGCTATGCCTGCTCCATCCTTAGAAAAAAGGTATGTAGAAACCCTAGAAAAGTATGACCAAACAAGACCTTTTTTAATTTCATCAGGTGATTTTGAAAGTAGTATTTCTGGGAAGTCTGGAATGAAGATGTATGGCCCTTATGAGTACGTCCCTCCCATTTACTGGTATGAAGATAAAGAGCTAGGTGGAGCATATGGCTTTAACTCTGAGGTCGGACCTGGGCCACAGATTCCTACCATTGAGTCTATAAAAAAGATGATACCAGCCGAGAAGCTTTGGCCTGCTGATAACGACATGTGGAATTATCATTCTGGTCGCAAAGATTTCAATACCCTAGGCGTTTATCTTAAGGCTTTGAATGCTAAACTTGGCGAGCCTAAAAACCTAGAAGACTTAGCCTTTAAAGCTCAAATACTAAACTATGAGGCCATAAGACCGATGTTTGAGTCACATGTGATGAACAGACCTACCACCACAGGCGTGGTGCAATGGATGCTTAACTCCCCATGGCCAGAGTTTTATTGGCAGCTGTATGATTATTATTTAAAACCTACAGGAGCGTATTATGGCACCAAAAAGGCAGCCAGTCCACTGGCCATCATGTATAACTATTATGACCACTCTATTCACTTAAGTAATGACACCAAAACTGATTTACAAAGTGTTACGGCAGAGGTAAAGCTATTCAACACTAAGTCTGAATTAGTTTTTGAAAAGAGTTTCACCACTAAATTGGATAAAAACGGTACCGTAAACGGCCTTGAGATACCAGAACTTGAAGGCAAGAACCAGACGTACTTTTTGGATTTAAAACTCAAAAATGAATCAAAAGAAACCATTGCTGATAATTTCTACTGGCTGGCTACCCAAACAGACCAAATGGACTGGGAGCAGAAATTCTGGTTTTATACTCCTCAAAAACAATACGCCGATTTTAGTGCGTTAAATAACCTTCCGAATGCTAAGATTGATGTAAGCCAAGAAGTTTCAAGTACAAGTGAAGAGTATGAGGTTACACTTACTTTAAGCAATTCTAGTAACAAAATAGCATTCTTTATAGAGGCTGAGCTAATTGATGCTGATTCCGAAGAAGCTATAACCCCTGTATTTTGGTCAGATAATTACATTTCTCTTTTGCCAAAAGAAAGCAAAACGATTAGCGTAAAATGCTATAAAAAAGATGCTGGCAATAAAGAGCCAAAAGTTAAGGTCAAAGGTTATAATGTAGATAACGTAGTGGTCAAATAGGCCTTACTAAACCAAAAATTGATTTCGATACTCTGTAGGAGTGCAGCCTTTCATTTGTTTAAACTGTCTGGCTATATTCTTGGTATCTAAAAAGCCAAGTTCAAGAGCTATTTCAAAAACACTTAAATCTGTTTCAAGGAGTTTTTGACTAAATTTTTCTATTCTCAGGTTGAAAATGTACTTGTAGATGGGATAACCCGTCATATCAAGAAAACGTTTTTCTAGAGCCCTTCGGGACAATGGAACCTGCTTTACCACGTCGTCTACCTTAAGTTTCTTATCTATATTTTGATGAATATATTTTAATGAAGTAGCTATATGCTTGTCACTCGTAGAATATATATCCGTGGATTGCCGTGTTATAACCTGCGTGGGCCTTACTATAATATCATAATGAACCGAGGTACTATTTTCCATCATTTGATGTAGTAGTCTAGCGGCGTCATAGCCACCCTTTTCGGTATCTTGGCCTATACTTGATAATGGAGGATCAGAAAAAGAACAAATCATCTCATCGTTATCAACCCCTAAGACAGACACTTCCTCTGGAATTCTGATACCAGAATGACGGCAAGCTTCTGTAATATGCTGCCCTTGATTATCGTCACAAGCCATTAATGCTATGGGTTTGGGAAGTGATTTGAGCCACTGACTTAAGGAGCTGGGCATATAATACCAAATGTCAGAAGAATGTGCCATGGCTTGCTCAAAGTAGTGCACTTTATGACCTCCTTTTACCACTCGCTCTTCAAAACCCTCTGCTCTTTCTCTTGACCAAACTATATCTTTAAAGCCGTAAAAAGCAAAGTTTTTGAAACCCTTCTTAATGAAATAGTCCGCCCCCATGCTACCGGCTTCTTTATTAGCACCAGTTATGTTAGGTATTTCATTAAATCGCTCTTTAAAGTCCTGTGCTATTACAGGAATACCAGCCTCTTTAAATTTTTCAATGCCGGGGTCATTATATAGCTGGCCAATGATGCCATCAGCTCCCCAACCTTTTGCCCATTCTAAAATTCCATCTAAACCAATGGTTTCTCGCTGAAACAACGGCATCCGGCAAAAGACCCAAGGACCGTTTTCTTTAGAATACTTAGCAATTCCTTTAAGCAAGGCCTTGCTATATTCCTCGGCAAAATCTATCAATAGGATTATTTTATACATGAAAGAGCTCCTTCCAGTTTTTGATGGTTGAATTATTTACCAAAGGTTTAGCCCAAAAGCCAATACCTAAGATATAACCTAAAGTAACCAACAAAAACAACATAGCCATACGCAACCCAACGAATTCACCCAAACCACCGATAATCAGAGGCACAAAAGCCCCACCAGCTATTCCTGTGCATAAAATTCCAGATAAGGTACCATGGTTATTAGTAACAGAGTTAAGAGCCAATGAAACTACAATGGACCACATTACAGAAGAAAAAAATCCTGTAAGAGGAAAACAAACTAAAGCCCAATTTACGGGGCCAAACAAACCTATAAGTAAAGCTATAATAGCACCGAGGGTAAAAAATATCAGCACTTTTCGGCTATCAAATATTTTCAAAAGTAATAAGCCCAAAATACAACCAATTGTGAGTAAACCCCAGAAATAAGAAATCACACTAGCCCCCTGAGTAGCTGGGTCTACTCCGTGATATTCTTGTAAGAATTTTGACGTCCAATTGGCAATTCCTTGTTCTGAACCCACATAACAGAAAATACCAATAAAGAACAAAATCACTTTCTTGTCTTTTAACAATTCCCGAAACGCACTTCCAGTGTCAACTCGCTCATCATCTGCCAACTCCACCTCTGGGAATTTTACAAATTTTATAATGATAATCATCAACAATGCGATAACTGCAAACACCCAATAAAGTGAAATCCAAGTTAGATTTTCAGGCACAATTTTATTCATGCTTTCAATGATAAAATTGCTCGGAGAGCCCACATGTACGTGCTTCACAAAATAGGAATACAGCATAGGACTAAGAAACGAGGCACCACCAAAAAACAACTGAGCCATAACAGAATTAAAGGCAAAGTTTACACCTCCCCCAGCCACACGAAGCAGCGGATTTATGACCACTTGAAGCATAGCCATTCCTGTCCCAATAATAAATAAGGAAAGTAATGCGACTGGAAAAACAGGTACTAAAGCAAAAAACAATGCTCCTATAAAAGCCAATAAAAATGCCAATAGCAGCACTTTTTTTTCTTTATACTTCTCCACCAAAACACCCGCAGGAATGGAGGCAATACCGTAAGAAACAAAAAACGAAAAAGGCAGAAATCCAGCTAAACCTATACCCAGCTCAAAACTATTGAGAATATCAGGAATAATAGGCCCTAGAATATTACTCAAGAAAGAAATCACAAAAAATATAAAGAAAATGAGGATGACTATAAAAGTGTTTTTTCTCATTGAGTTATTGGCTAAAGATTAATGAAGTGCTAAAATATTCTTCGCTATTTCAGTGCAGCGGCACCTAATAGAGAAATGTTGTCGTTATCAGATTTTACTATTTTAATTTTTTTCAAAGATTCTGGAAATTCAAAATCCTCTAAGCCTTCGTACATAGCTTTTTCAAAAAATGAAAAGGCATTGCTTATGGAGCCACCAAGAACTACCACCTCTGGGTCATAAGTGTACATCACAGCCTGTATGGCAGCTCCCAAGTGCTGGCCAAACTCGCTATACGCATCCAATGCCCACTTTTCGCCTCTTTCAGCGGCCATAGAAACCTCATGTGCATTGAAATTAAAATTTCGCACGAAAAATGAGTTACCTAAATAGTATTCATAGTTTTTTTCAAGGTATTTTAATAGACCAATCTCACCAGCTCCTGTATTGCAACCTTTATAGAGTTTATTGTCGATGATAATACCTGCACCAAGACCTGTGCCTAATGTAAGTCCAACGGCTGTGGAATAGCCTTTTGCATGTCCAAATAGATGTTCGCCTAGTGTAAAGCAGTTCACATCGTTATTAACAAAAGTAGGTAGCTGAAACTCGTCTTCAAGTATGTCTTTAAGAGCTACTTTTTCCCACGAGGGAATATTAGTCACGTTATAAACTATCCCTCTTTCTGTATCTACCACAGACGGAACGCCAATTCCAATTTTATCAATACTCTTAGAAATATGCGGTCTAATGAGATCCTTTATTTGTTTAAGCGTAGACGACAGCGATTCCTTTTGGAACAATAAAGCGGTATTTTGTTGGAGTATTAAACCTTCGTTGGCCACTCCAACTTTTATTTTAGTCCCCCCTAAGTCAACCCCTATATTCATGGTCAATTTGTTAGATTAGCACAATAATTTCGAATCAAAACCCAACTGTAATACTAGGATTTTAATAAAAAATACTACTGCTTTAAGGAAAACTTACAAATCTATTTTTGGTGGAATAATTGATATGCGACTACACGTTATATATAATAGAAAAATTTCATTTATCAGTAATTTCACACTATGACAAGGTAATAGGTATCCTTATCTCCATTTACCGTAAAGTCTCCCGTATAGAGCTGCTTGATTACCACTTGCTCTGTGCCTACCAGCTGTGCTGTAGCCACCAGGCCAGTAAACATAAATAGTGTTAGTAGTTTTAGTTTCATATGTGGGTTAATTCATTTTTGACACTTGTTGGCTTGTTATTTCCCAGAGTCCTTGACTGAGACTTTGAGTAGAGAAGATAAACTAACACCCTAAATATTTTATTATAAACTCTCTCTCAGGTTCTATTTCCGAATAGAATTTTTTCAAATCTATTATGTCCCTCAAAAGCATTGATTTTTGCTCATCTTCCTCCATTTCTTCAAAATAAATTGGAATGTGAATATCATTCTCTTCTAATTCGCTTTCTAAATAAAGCTCTACTAATTCTTTCTCGTTGACTTTACTTAAATGGACATTTAGGTCATGGATAGGTGACCCTAAATTAAAAGTTGGCTCATACATTTCCATCATTGTTTCAGGCATAGGTAATTCTATACCCTCAAGTACTACCTCTGCATATTTGAGCTCTCCATCTCTATCAACTTTGCACAACAAGAAATGAATGGCGTGCCATGTTTCATCCAAAGAAAAATCTGCACTTATATCCAGCACTTTAGAGGGTTCAGTCAAATAAGTTTTTAATTCTGTTTTTGCTATTTTATGAAATCTAAATTCTGTTACCATTTTATTTTTCTGATTTCAATAATTCCTTAGCTTCGTCAGGCTTAATTCTTTTAAGCCCATTTATAGCAATCTCTTGAATAGCTTTATTAAATGTTAAAGGATCTATTTCTAAAAATAAATCCCAATAATCCTTTAATTTTTCAGGTTCAAAAATCTTTGTAATAACTAAAATTTCTAGAACCTGACTTGAGTGTGGCCAAGTGATTTCTCCTTTTAATTCTTTAACATCAGAAATGTCTTCTTTGAAATCTCTTAGTTGTTCATTCCTGAAATCTAAAAGTCCATTCACTTTTTGATAATATGGCAATGCAACCTTATTAAAGACCGTTTTGGCAATCTCACTTGCCTGATCCAAATCCTCTATCCCGTATAAGCTTCCAATATTTTGAGGGATTCCTAATTCTTCAAAATATGTATTATTTTTGGGATGGGCTCTTATGGTTAAGAAGCCAAATTGTACAACAACATTTGAGTCATCAAACAGTTCTTTATAATACCGTCTGTATTTCGGAAAGTAGGTTCCAATATTAAATTCACAGTTACTGTACCTAGTCGATCTCCCATCAATAGAAAAGTACTCGATTCCTTTTGTTCCTGATCTTACGAAGTCACCCACACCTTTTTTTTTGAATCCCTGAGTTTCCATATATGGAAGCATCACCTCTTTAATAAGTTTGATAAATAATTTTTTTCCGTAAATTTCCATAATTGGTATTTATAAGCTGCCACATTTACTTGGATCGAAATCGGCATCTGTTTTAGATCCTATCCCTGTTTCTTTGTAAACTTTCATGTCAGAGTCAATGTAATTTTTAATATCAACTAGGCCTTTGTGTTCTCTTTGAAATATTTGCTCACCTTTAGTTCCACTACCTGCTATCATACTAATTTGCACGGCTGTGTCTGTCAAGTTTAATAATGCACATAGTAACGCTTTTTGATTTTTAGACAAAATTCCTTTACCAAATTTTGCTTCATGTAAAACGTATTTCCCTATAGATTTATCAAATGAAACACCATCTATTATTGTTCTAAAAGTCTTACCATTTAACTTCACATCAAAACTCACCTGGGTAATAAGATCGCTTGCTGATAATTTAGCAAAAGACATTTTAGCTCTTTCAAAATCGGCCATACTCCTAAAATGATTAATCATCTCAGTTATAGTGAATTTCTACGTTCTTGGAGTGCGTTCAAAATGTTCGCATATCTCAGAAAAATGTTCGTGTGTTATTTCACCAGCATCTAATTTTTTTATCATCGCATAAACTGCTTTATCATCTAATTTCCTACCTGTTTTGGCAAGCAGCTCCTTTACCTCAGGGGTGAATTTTTCTAAATACCTCCAAAGGTTTAAATTTAAAGGATCCCTACCCATTGAGATATTGCTTCTTTGAGTTCTAAAACTAAAAGAATCTAAAACACTACTACCATCTGGAGCAACCAGTAGCAACTCTTCACCAGACTTAGAAATAGAGAAGTCAATATAAACTTCGCTTCCAGAAGAATTTCCTTCAGTACTAATCAAAAGTAAATATCCATATGCTGGAATTATTGTTGGCTCCGGAAATTGAAACTTTTCCAAGTCATTTGAGTCATCAGAGAGGTAATACCCTCCTATATTTACATTTTGACTTTCAGAATTATAAAGTTCAATCCAATCTTCATTTAGCTGATTATTTCCTACCTCTACTGATTCGTTAGAGGCCATAAACTCATTAATTATGACATCTTGGCTAATTGATAAAAAAGGAAAATTAATTAATAAAACAACAAAAAAGGCTTTGAGGTGTGGTTTCATATAGGGCTTTTAAAGTAACACCAAAAATAGACAGCTTTTGAACTTTTTGAAAGATTAATTTGATATAAACTGTTTAAAATAATATATCAATTTCTAACCCCACTCCATTTAATAAAATTTTGTTAGTCCTTCAGTTAAGCATTTCTTAAACCCTTATTAATCCAATTAAGAGTTTACAAAAAAAACTCAACAAGTAAAGACTCACCTTCAATCCATCCGTTTAACCTACCTCTTAGCATAAACCTTCCCTAGCTTTCTTTTCAATGTCATTTTTACTACGCCAGTATGCTGTGCGTCAGAACTAAAATGTATGACTAGGTTATCCTCAGAAATCTTTTGAATCTGATATTTTTCTGAGCCTAGGTTTTCATGTTCTAATTCTAAAACGTTTCCACGCCCTTTAACTTTCCATTTTACGTCTTCGTAGGAACCATCTTGAAGCCTTAGTTTCATTTTATAATCATTGGTAAAACGCCATGATTCGCCTCCATAAATTATCAACTTCTCAAAAGTTTCACTTCTTTGGCCTTGGCTAATCTCAAAATCAATCATTCGGTCATCAGTATTACTATTTTCATACTCCCATGTGACTTCATCCCAGTCACCAAGTAACTGGCCCTCGGCCGATTTGCATTCTAAAAGTACTATAAGGCTAATTATGACAGATAGTACCAGCGTTGTTAAAAACAGATGTATGAACCTCATATAGAATTAATTAAAAATTGGCTTAGATCAAATCGGAATAATGGTGCGACCTCACTGCTGAGCTCTGTGTCTTTTTCAACTTGAAATAATAAGGTTCTTACAGGAATATTACTCTTTTTTAAAAGCGGAATCAGGTTAAAACTATCTCTTCCACTGAATTTAAAATGGAGTCCATCAGGTACATATACCTCTTCTATATTGTTAGACTTTAAAAACAGATTTAAGGAAAAACTGCTAGTAGAGGTAATTAAATCGGAGTGCATAGCTGTAATACGCGATTTAAACTTATTCATGAAGGCACAATATTCCTTTACATAACTTTCATTTTCTAAGTTTTTGAAAACTTCCATTTTGCTAAAAAACAACAGATTACCAAGCCCCTCAGGAGGGTAAATGCCATGCAGCATCAAAATGTCAAAATTGACATTCGGGTTTGACTCCATAATCTTCTCAAGAAGAAGCATAGGTCTCACACTAAAATCATTTGGGATTACTATTTTTCTTGATTGTCTCATATCGTTTTATTTTTAAAACAATTTACACCTAGAGACATTAGAAGAGCCTTAACAGAAGATTAGAAGCTTATTAGGATTTCTCGCTCAGATTAGAATATCATTAGAAGACTCACTTCCAGCTATGGGAAATTTAAGTTCCACATTAGTCCCTTTGTTTATATCAGAACTTACTTTTAGCGTGCCATGATGTATTTTGACAATATTTCTACTTAAAGGAAGACCAATGCCGTACCCTTCAAAATCTGCAGTATTTGAAGCCCTAAAATAGGGGTCATAAATATGTGATATTTCCTGCTCTGGAATTCCAATTCCTGAATCTTTCACATTAATACTTACTTCATTTTTGGCAAAGCCTAGACTTAAATAAACCTGAGCATTGCTGGAATATTTACAAGCATTCATTAGGACATTTGATAGGGCTAAATGTAATAATTGCTCGTTTCCATAAATAGTAAGCAGTTCTGGTTCTTCTGGCAACATACTGAAATCTATACTTACACGTGAGTCTCCATTCATTTCTTGAAGCGTTTCTTTTACATCTAAAACCAACTGGTCTATCCGTATTTCCGAAAACTTTTGAATTTTTCCATCAAAACCCGTTCTTGCTAAAAACAATAGAGCTTTAGTCTTACTACTTAGTTTTTCTGCTTCAGAAAGCATTTTCTGAATTGCTTTTTGGTATCGCTCCGGCTTCCGCTCTTTAGAAAGCACAAGGTCTGCTTCGCCAATTATAGATGTTAATGGAGTGTTTAATTCGTGCGATGCATTGCTAATAAAATTTTTCTGAGTTTCAAACGACGTTTCAAGCCTATCTAACATATCATTGAAAGTATGCCTGATATCTGTTAGGGCGTCATTTTCAGAGGGTTCTTCTAACCTTAAATGAAGGTTTTCGGTGCTTATATTCAGCACTTCCTGCACTATTTTCTTTACCGGTTTTATTATACTCTCCGAAATGAGCAAGGCAAAAAACACGATCCATAAAATGCCAACAATGAAACAAACTATCAGTAAGTTTTTGAGGTAGGAAATATGATGATTATAAAAGTAATTTTGGGCTGTTACTATTACTACAAACTTCTCGTTATGTATATTTTTATGAAGAATACCAGTATAAAAATCCTCTTTGATGTGTTCATTACCGACGCCCTGATTTAATACCTCAGCAATCAAACCCTTCGGTATTTTAGTCATCAGACTATCCTCTACAAATACATTATCTTTTACTGGAAAAATGTAATCTCTTTGATTAGGTAAATTTTCAAGGTACTCCTGTCCTACCTCTTTTATACTATTGATATCACTCGGTTTATCTATTTTAATTTTGGCCGCTATGGCCGCTCTTATTTCCAGTCTTTTATAAAAATCGGTAAAGGCATAATTTGAAATAGAATAATAAATAAAAGCCGAAAAAATACCAGCATAAATTACAAAGGCAGCTATAAGTAGATATAGTATTCTATTCCGTATTTTCATTATTCACTTTTAAGTACATAGCCCATCCCTATTACCGTATGTATCACCTTTTTATCCTGTAGTTTCTTTCTTAAGTAATTGACATAAACATCCACCACATTAGTGCCAATATCAAAATTTATTCCCCATACCTCGTCTAAAAGCTCAGTTCTAGAAAGCACCTTAAGCGGGTTTTTCATAAACATTAAAAGCAGACGATACTCTGTAGATGTTAGTGTAACTTTAGTACCGGCTCTGCTAACCTCTTTTGTGTCATCATTTAAGTTTATGTCGTCAAACTTATAGGTATTCTGTGGCTCAGCGTTGCTGGAGTATTCTTTCCTACGTAAAAGTGTCCTTATTCTAGCTTTCAGCTCAATCAACTTAAAAGGCTTTGCCAAATAGTCATCTGCACCGCTATCAAGCCCGAGCACCACATTTTCAGCACTTCCTAGAGCTGTGAGCATCAGAATAGGCAGCTCATTAAATCCATCTTGTCTTATTTTCTTACAAATTTCTAATCCATTAATATTTGGCAATAAAATATCTAAAAGAACAATGGATACAGATGATTTCTTCAGAAACTCAAAGGCAATAAAGCCGTCCTTCGCATGAAAAACCTTATAGCCGTCTTCTTCTAAGCCAATTTTTATAAAATCGGCCACATTTTGCTCGTCTTCAATAAGTAAAACCTGATTCATAAGAGTTCTTTAATCAGTAAACATACCCACAAAAGAACCATTTAGATTCTTTGCGAGATTAGAATATAATTAGAATTGTCTAAGGTTTTCCAAAATAATATGTCTTTGACTCATTATTAATAATCCCTATTTTCTATTAATGTTTTCATTATATCGCTACCGAGGCAGAAATAATAAACTAAGTAAAGATTGGTTTTAATTCTTTTTCGAAGAGTCATGGATTGAAGATTCCATTCGTGTTCTTTTACATTGAATGTTAGAATTCTAAACTTAAAGCACCATTAAAATAATTTTTATCCAGAATATTTAAGCTTGTTAAACCAACTTTTTATAGATTTTGAGCGTCTTCTTAAAAATCAATACACATGAAAACAATAATTTTCCAATTATTAGGAATTCTATCTCTTTCAACTTTACATGCTCAAGAAAAAGTAGTTGAAAATAAGTCTGACCAAATACTAAGTTTACAGCCTATAGTCATTGGACCTTATGCAAGAGAAGGCGTAATAGGCATTGGTCTATCTTACGAAAGAGAGATTAGTAATAAAATGGCCTGGCAGCTACCTGCTCAATACTATTTTGAGGGAGTAGGCTATGAAGGTTTTGGAATTTCTCCTACACTTAAATTATTTCCTTTTGGAATAGATAGAACGGTTACTTGGAGTGTGGGACCCGGTTTACGTTATTCGTTGATAAAGGATATTTACTATTATTATCCTCACGACAATTTCTACAGTTCTACTCGCTATGACAATACTGAGTTTGAAAGCGTTTTCGGATTTGAATTTCAAAGTGGTTTGGGGATTAATATTGAGCGTTTTAATTTTGGTATTAGCTCATCCGTAGGGCTAAATTATACGCAAGGTGTTACAGGAACGTTTATTAACAATATGTCTGTTGGAATTAGATTTTAAATAAAAAAGCATGAAATCAATAATTGTATTTTTAGCAGTTCTTTCTACTTCGGCTTTATATGCTCAGGAGGAAGTGATTAAAGAAAAACCAACTCAAATCTTAAGCTTACAGCCTATTGTTATTGGAGCTTATTCAGAAAGTGGTGTTATGGGAATTGGTGTTTCTTACGAAAGAGAGATAAGTGATAAAATGGCATGGCAGCTACCGGCTCAATACTATTTTGAAGCAAATGGTTATGAAGGCTTTGGCATCTCCCCTACACTTAAATTATATCCTTTTGGAATGGATAGAACAGTAACTTGGAGTGTGGGCCCGGCCTTGAGATATTCCTTCGTAAAGGATGACTACTATTATTACTCCTATGACAGTTACTACGACCCAGAAAGAATTGACATGGAAGACGACTATGAAAGTGTTTTTGGCTTCGAGGTTCAAAGTGGTTTAGGAATCAACATTGACCGCTTTAACTTTGGTTTAAACTCCTCTTTAGGCCTTAATTATACGCAAGGAATTACGGGAACTTTTATCAATACCATGACCATAGGAATCAAGTTTTAAAGAATACTTCCAATTGTTTAATTCAGCCATCTAGAAAATTAGATGGCTTTATTTATCGCTATCATTTCACAGAAACGGACTTTACATTTTCGGTAATAAGCCATTCTCTTGCATCTTTTATTTCCGTGGTAAAGCTGCAGTTTGTAAATTTCACATCATCAGTGTGTCTTATGAAAAAGCCATGAGCGTTAGTATTACCAAAATAACTTCCTTCTGGATATTTGCCGTCATATTCCATCACCGTTTGATTAGTTTCTGAAATACCACCTTTTAGATTTAGGTGAACGTTTTCAAAACTAACATTTTGAATGTTATGGCCTTTCACGCCAGTAATAATAGATGGGTACTGCTGTGTAAAATTATCTCCTGTGATGTTTTTAAAATTTATGTTTGATATGCTGCCTATTCGTGGGTTTCGGCCTGGAACTGTCCTTTTTCTATCTGCTAGCAGCAAAAAAAATGCTTGACCGCAATTAGAAATAGTACACTCTTCAAAGTTCAGATTGTCTATTACCGCCCCATCCATAGATTCAATGGTAATGGCTGAGTTTTGATAGGCATTTTTCATTTCTAGTCCTGAAACCTGGAAATTCATGAAGCTTCCCAAACCATCTGTACCGAGTTTGAAGCAATTTCCGGCTCTCACATTTAGCTTATCAATTTTACAATCTTTTACTACCACGTTTTTAACACCAAATTCACTTCCGCTTTTAAAGCAAATTCCATCATCTTCTGAGCTAATATCGCAGTTTTCAATCAAAACATTATGACAATCTACAATGTCAATGCCATCTCTATTTGGAGTTAAATTACCTGTATGGACATAAACTCCCGAAATAACAACGCTGTCACATTCTATGTAAACTTGGGTCCAACAGGCTGGGTTTATCATGCGAATCCCTGCCACTTGAATGTTTTTAGAACCTACAAAAGCTAAAATGGATGGTCTGTCTTTCTCGGTACCTAGTTCTTTTACATTCATCCAAGGCTCATAAAAGCCTTGCCCGTCAATGGTTCCTTTACCGAAAATGGTGACATTTTCAACATGATTTCCATAAATCAACCTGCGTTGGCAATCTTGCAACATTCTGTTTGGATAAACTGTTTCTATCAAATGATGAGGATAAACAGATTCTTCATCAGACATCATACCCAAAATAGTAGCACTTTCGGCTATCGCCAAATTCATATCACTTCCTAAAACCAATTGCCCAGTCAAAAACTTACCTTCTTTAAAAACTACGGTTCCGCCAGTACCAGCACATTCGTTTATCGCTTTTTGAATAGCCACTTGGTCATTGGTTACTCCATCTCCTACGGCTCCAAAATCTTTAACATCGAAAACTTTAAGAGATTGAGCGTTTGTTATGCTGCTAAGGAAGAGAACGGTTAATAGTTGTGTGAGTTTGAACATTTTATATTTCTTTAAGGGTAAGATTGATTTTAAAACTAATGAACTTGGTCTTCGAAAAACGCTTTAAAGGCAGTTACATTATTATCATAATCTGTAAAAATCTCTAAAATACATTTCTCTTTCATTTGAAAGAATTCTGAAATTCTAGATTCTATTTGAGACTCCTCTTTAATACTTAAATAGGCTAAACCGTATTCTTGAGCTATTAAGTCTGCTTTATTGGGTTGTTCTGTTCGGAAAAAGTCTTGGAAGGCATCCTGCTTCTTTGGCCCGTCAATCATGTTGAAAATAATTCCTCCAGCATTATTTAAGATGATGACTTTAAGATTATCAGGTAAATATCTATTCCATAGGGCATTTTTATCATACTGAAAGCTCAAATCTCCCAAAATACAATAAACAGTTTTATTTGTGGCCAATGCCTGCCCTACTGCGGTGCTTAAAGAGCCGTCTATGCCGCTTGTTCCTCTATTGCAGTAAACACGTAGACTTTGGTCTGTATATGCCTGTAGGGCGTTTAAATAGCGTATACTCATACTGTTTCCTGAATGAATAATACTGTGAGCTGGCATTTGTTGCAAAATAACTTTCAGAATATGAAACTCTGAGAAAACAGGCTTAGCAAAATAGGTATCTATAGCCTCCGATGACCTCTTTTCTAAACTTTCCCACGCTTCCTGATAATTAACATTAATTTCAGAAGCAGAACTCTCAGAAACTTGTTTGAAAAAGTACTGTGGTTCTACTTCAACTTTCTGTGTCAAGGACCTAAAAGGGTCTATGAAAGCTGGATTTTTCTGAATATGCCAATGCTCTTTGATATCGCCATTGCGGAGCATCAATTTTAATGATTTTGATATCACGGACATATCTGTACTTATTAATAAATCAGGTATAAGAATTTCCTTATGGGCATTTCTTAAAAATTGGTCATGATTCTGTATGGCTCCATTTGTATTTGCTATGTTATCTGCCACTAAAACAAAACCAAATTTTTCGGCAAAGTCTTTTGCTTCAGCTGTTACATATTCGTCGTGTTGCTGACCTATTACCAAAAGTCGTTTTTTAGACTTTTCTAAAACGGACCTAAAAGATGCAATATCAACAGTTTGAGTAGTTTCTTTATGCTCTTTAATAACCCACTCTTCATGAATCTCATTAACCGTTTCAGGATAAAATGGCTCACGAATTGGAATATTGATATGAACTGGACCAAAAGGTTGGTTTTGACAGCTATTTAGGGCATCATTACTGATTTTAGCCGCTTCTTCAATGTCTTCAATAGTTTGATTTGGAGACCATGAGAAAGCATTTTTCACATGTTTCCCATAGAGGTTTTCCTGAAAAATAGTTTGTCCATCATATTGATGTACCCACTCCGGCGGCCTATCCGCTGTTAGAACTAATAAAGGAATTTCTTGGAAGTAAGCTTCGGCCACTGCCGGGGCAAAATTTAATGCAGCTGTACCCGAGGTACAAATGATTACACTAGTTTTGCCTGTTTGCAAAGCCATTCCCAAAGCAATATAACCGGCCGACCGTTCGTCAGAAATACTGAAACAATTAAGTCCTTTTTGCTTGGTAAATGCCACGGTAAGGGCAGCATTTCTGCTTCCTGGGCAAATAATTACGTTTTCTACGCCTCTACGAAGGCATAAGCGAGCGAGTTGCTGAAAAGGTGCTAGTTGGGTCATAAAAAAAGGCACTCGGTTAGGAGTGCCTTCAAATTTAGCCAATAAATATTTTAACCCAAATAGGCTTTTAAAGCTTTACTTCTAGAAGTCTGTCTTAAACGTCTGATGGCCTTCTCTTTGATTTGACGAACACGCTCACGAGTTAAATTGAATTTTTCTCCAATTTCTTCTAGCGTCATCGCTTGCTCTCCATTCAGTCCGAAATAATACATAATTACTTCTGCTTCTCTCTGCGTAAGTGTAGAAAGGGCTCTTAAAACCTCTCTTCTTAGAGAATCTGCCATTAAATCAGAATCTGGCTTTTGCTCACCGTCATTCTCCAAAACATCCAAAAGGCTATTTTCTTCCCCTTGAACAAATGGAGCATCCACGGAAACGTGTCTACCAGAAATCTTCATGGTATCTACCACTTCTTTAGCAGTAATCTCTAAAACATCAGCTAGTTCTTCAGGAGACGGCTCTCTTTCGAAGTGTTGCTCTAATTCAGAGTACTTCTTAGAAATTTTGTTCAATGAACCTACTCGGTTCAAAGGCAAACGAACAATACGAGACTGTTCTGCCAAAGCCTGAAGGATAGACTGACGAATCCACCATACAGCGTACGAAATAAATTTGAAACCTCTTGTTTCATCGAATCTTTGGGCTGCTTTTATTAAGCCTAAGTTACCTTCATTAATCAAATCTCCTAATGAAAGGCCTTGATTTTGGTACTGTTTTGCCACTGAGACAACGAAACGTAAGTTTGCTTTTGTAAGCCTTTCGAGAGACAGCTGATCACCTTCACGGATTTTCTGAGCCAAGGTTACCTCTTCATCAGGGGTAAGCAAGTCCACTTTACCAATCTCTTGTAAATACTTATCAAGAGATTGACTCTCGCGATTGGTAATCTGTTTACTGATTTTTAGTTGTCTCATATTGCTTTATTTGTTTCAATCCTGCTTAAAATACTTAGCGAAGTATAAAAGAACAACACAAGTTGTCCTTTTATTGTTCGCTTAATTCTGTTATTTAGATGCTGGTCTTTCAGGTCTAGGAAGTAAAACCTTTCTTGAAAGTCTGAATTTGCCAGTTTTTCTATCTACTTCAGTTAATTTGATTTGAACAATTTCGCCTGACTCAAAAACACCGTCCATTGATTCAAGGCGTTCCCAAGAAATCTCCGAAATGTGTAATAGACCTTCTTTGCCAGGTAAGAACTCTAAAAATGCACCAAATGGCTGAATAGATTTAACTTTAGCATCATAAACTGTACCTACTTCGGGAACAGCTACTATACCTTTAATTCTATTAACTGCATCATCCATACTATCGCCACTTGTGGCAAAAATGGAGATAACACCTTGGTTTCCTACTTCTTCAATATTAATAGTAGCACCAGTTTCACGCTGCATTTCTTGAATAACTTTTCCACCAGGTCCAATAATTGCACCAATGAACTCTCTATCGATAGTCATTTTATGTGCTCTTGGAGCATGAGATTTCATTTCTGTTCTCACTGTTGGAAGTGCAGCAGTCATTTTACCTAAGATATGTAATCTACCTTCTTTGGCTTGTTCCAAAGCTTTCTCTACTATCTCAAACGATAAACCTTCTACTTTAATATCCATTTGACAAGCTACTATGCCCTTTTCAGTACCTGTAACTTTAAAGTCCATATCGCCTAAATGATCTTCATCACCTAAGATATCAGATAATACAGCCCATTTCCCAGACTCTGTATCGGTGATAAGACCCATTGCAATTCCCGAAACAGGAGCTTTAATAGGAATACCAGCATCCATTAATGATAAACAACCAGCACAAACAGTAGCCATAGACGAAGAACCGTTAGATTCTAAGATGTCTGATACTATTCTTACTGTATATGGGTTTTCTTCTTCAGATGGCATTACTTTAGCAAGCGAACGCTGAGCCAAGTTACCATGTCCAATTTCTCTTCTAGAAGCTCCTCTGTTTGGTTTTACTTCACCTGTAGAAAAACCTGGGAAGTTATAATGTAGATAAAACTTAGAGTAACCATTAAACATAGGCTGGTCAATAAGTTGCTCATCTAACTTTGTTCCTACCGTTGTGGTAGAAAGAGATTGTGTCTCTCCTCTTGTAAACAAAGCAGAACCGTGAGCACCAGGAAGGTAATCAACCTCACACTCAATTGGTCTAATCTCTGTCAATTGTCTACCATCAAGACGCTTACGCTCGTTAAGAACTAAGTCTCTAGATGCTTTATATTTTACACTTGAGAAATATTTGCGAACCAAACCTAAGTCAGTCTCATCATTTTCGTTTTCTTCGAATTTAGCTAGGTAAGCATCAAGAATAGCTGCATAGCCTTCTTTTCTGCCATCTTTTCCAGAACCAGCTGCTCCAACAGCGTAAACCTCATCATAAAGGTCTGCTATTACTTTAGCCTCTAAAGCTTCGTCGTTAGTTTCGTGAGAGTATTCTCTTTTAGCAGTAGAACCAACTGCTGCTTCTAACGCTTTTTGAGATGCACAATGTAACTTAATAGCTTCGTGACCTACTTTAATAGCTTCAATCATTTCAAGCTCAGAAACTTCATCAGCTTCACCTTCTACCATGTTGATATTTTCGGCGGTACCGGCAATAATCAAGTCAAGGCTAGCTCCAGCAATAAGTGATTTATCAGGATTGATAACATACTCACCATTAATTTTCGCCACTCTCACTTCTGAAACTGGACCATTAAATGGAATATCTGAAACGGCTAGTGCTGCAGAAGCTGCTAATGCCGCAAGTGCATCAGGAGAAACTTCTGGATCCGAAGATATCATCGAGATCATTACTTGAACGTCTGCGTGATAATCTTTCGGGAAAATTGGGCGTAAAGCCCTATCAACTAATCTACAAATTAAAATTTCGTTATCTGAAAGTCTTCCTTCTCTTCTTTGGAAACTACCCGGAATTTTACCGGCCGCGGCAAATTTCTCTTGATAATCTACTGATAATGGAAGAAAGTCAACGCCTTCTTTAGCCTCAGTTCTTGCTACTACCGTAGCCAATAACATGGCGTTACCACAACGTAAAACTACGGAACCGTCTGCTTGACGAGCTAGTTTCCCAGTTTCAATCGTGATGTCTTTACTACCCGGTACTTGGATAGTTTGTGAATGTACTTTAAACATCTATTAATTTTTATTTCGCATTTTCCGCTTTCTGATGCGATTATTTTATCCTATTTCTTATTCCGCGGGGATACATAACACGTTTTAAAACAAAAATGGGGAACTCCAACAAATGAAGCCCCCTATTCTTTCTATTACTTACGAATTCCTAATTCAGCAATGATAGCTCTGTAACGAGTAATATCTTTTTTCATTAGATATTTTAACAAGCTACGACGCTTACCTACTAATTTTAGTAGACCTAATTGCGTTGAATAATCTTTCTTGTGTTTTTTCAAGTGCTCAGTTAAATGAGCAATTCTGTAAGTGAATAATGCGATTTGTGATTCTGCTGAACCTGTATCGCTGTCTTTCTTTTGGAAGCCTTTTGAAGAGAAAATCTCTTGCTTCTTCTCCGAAGTTAAATACATAAGATGTTAACCTAGATTTATGGTAATAAATAAAACAGCTGCAAAAGTACAAAAAATACTTTTGTTACACTGATTCGGCTGCATTTATTTTATTTTTCTTAAAGATGAAATAGGGTTTGATTTTGTCCCAAAACTGACTGTAAATATCTGTATCAAAAAGTCGAGCATCTTTCGTGGCTTTGCTCAGTAAATAGATACCTATGGTCAATAATACCGCAATGGGTGTCCAAACAGCAACAAAAACTGGTAATAAACCCTCTTTGGCGTTTTTATCTGTCACCTGCATCATGACATAATAAAATATAAAAAAGCTGATAGCAATAAGAACAGGAACTCCAAAGCCCCCTTTCTTAATTATTGTACCAAGCGATGCCCCTATTAAAAACATGGCCAAACAAGCCATGGCGTAGGTATAATTATGCCACCTTTCCACATCAGCACTAAACATGTCTCGTCTTTTTGAGGTGAGCATCGCAAAATTGGTACTCATCTGGCTTTTATAACTTCGTGCAGAAGATTTTGCGACAGACCAAATTTCATTTGTTCTATCGCCTTCGTCTAAAAGCTGTATTTTTTCATCAATCCAAGGACCAGGAGCTATATATTTTGCGGTACTATCGCCCGTTAAAGAGTCAATATCATATTTGACAGGAATTTCCTTAAATTGATAGCTGCTCATATTTTTCACAGCCTTTACCTGTGTTAGACTTTGCTTTTCAATTAATATTTTACTGGAATCAATTTGAGCCTCCAGCTCCTTAACGTTTTTCATGTAGGCATGGTACTTAAATTGATTTTCGCTGGTTCTTTTTAAGTCAAAAGATGCCATAGAAAAAACCATCCTATTTTTCTTAAACTTATTCCTCATGAAAGGCGTATCGTTTAATATTTGATTATTCTTTTGATTAGAATAATTATAGCCGTTATAGAGCTCTAAAACTAAATAGGAATCATTATGCATCATGTACATTCTCCCAGAATCTGCCGTGGTGACGTTTTTGTTTCCATTTCTGTCAGTATGATTGTAAATAATCAAACCTTTCATGGTTTCATTATCTGGTAGTTTTTCTTTTGCCTTAATGCTATAACCTGGTATTTGCCTATAAAATACACCTTCCTGAATATTCAGAGCCACTTTGGTGGTCCTGACGTCCCATAAAAGTGAATAACCCTTAAGGTTAGCCCATGGCGTTAGCCGGTCATTATAGAAGTAAGAAAAAATAGAAATACCTATGGTGAAAATAAAAACGGGTAGAATTATTCTAGAAACAGGAATACCTGCGGATTTCATGGCAGTAAGCTCAGTATGCTCCCCAAGGTTACCGAAGCTCATAAGTGATGCCAAAAGTGTAGAAAGTGGAAGTGCTACCGGTACGGTAATTAAGGAGAAATAGGTGAAAAGTTTCGCAAAAGTGCTTAATTCTAAGTCTTTTCCTACAAAGTCTTCAAAATAGAGCATCAAAAACCTTAACAAAAAAATAAACACCACAACAAAGGTGGTGAGTATAAATGGCCCTATAAAGTTCTTTATTACTAATTTATCTATCCTGTTCATTAAAACTATGGAGTATTCAAATCCTATTTTAGACAAAAAGTGTTAACCACCGACGATGTCTTTCAAGTCTGCTATTAAACCATCCCAAAGGTCTTGAAGTTCATCATCATCATCATTATCTGATATATCTGTCACTTCTAGATAAGTAGAGCCGTCTAGCTCTCCTAAAACGAGTTTTAGTTCTAAAGAATTGCCCTCGTCTTCTCCTTGAAAATCATAACGAGCAGATTTGTTGAGTTTTTTTGTCACTACGGCTAAATGTTTGCCTCCATCCCATTCTATCACAAAGTTATGATTAGAATCAACAGATACTTGTGTAGCAAACCACTGCTGCAAACCTCCAGGACTACTGATATAGTTATAAATAACTTTGGGAGAGGTTTTAAAAGAGAACTCGCTGACAAACTTATGTTTTGACATATTTACACTCAGTTTTAATTTTTGACTAGTTAGCTTTTTAACCTTAAGAATACAAATTTCAATGCTTTTTTTTCGAAATGAGATTTCTTTCAATTTCTTTTTGGATCGGAAAAAATCATTTAATACATTTGCAGCCTGTTAAGAAAAGGCGGGGTAGCTCAGTTGGTTAGAGCGTCGGATTCATAACCCGGAGGTCAGGAGTTCAACTCTCCTTCCCGCTACAATAAAAGCTTCCAATTTGGAAGCTTTTATTTTTTAGTATAGTACGTTATTAATCAAATCTTTGTACATATCATCTGGGACTTTAGTGCCCGTTTCTATTCCTTTCGAGTGCTTATCTGCGGTTCTTAAAGCACTGATAATATTCATTAATTTCCAGACTGGATAGTTTTGTGCAGCTCTTGTATAGTCTTTCACAAAAAAAGGATTAACCTTTAAAATGGAGGCAAGATTTGCTCCTGGGTCACTTTTGCTACCATGCACCAAAAGAACTTTGGCGAAAAAATTATAAAGAATCAGTATAACTGGCTGAATCGGGTGGTCTTTTGTGTTAGCAGAAAAATAATTGACAATCTGAAAACTCTTACGCACATCTTTGATAGTTAAGGCTTTCTGAAGTTCAAATACATTATAATCTTTACTGATTCCAACATATTTTTCAATGGCATTTCCATCGATTTCAGCTTCCGCAGGAAGATTAATGAGCATTTTCTCAATCTCCTTCACTATAGCTTCTAGATTATTCCCAATATGTTCAAAGAGTAACTGGGCTGCCTTTGGCGATATTTTATGCTTTTTCTCCTGACAAATACCCATAATAAAATCGGGCACCTGATTGTCATAAAGCTTTTTGGCATTAATCATGACACCTTTCTTGTCAAAAGCCTTGACAAAAGCCTTTCTCACGTCCATAGCCTTACCAAACACCAAAACAAGTATAGTACTTTGGAGAGGTTCATTGGCATAAGTCACCAAAAGGTTCTGAGCTTCTTTGGTTCCTATATCTTGAATCTGTTCGGCATCTTTGACTAGCACTAGTTGTTTTTCTGCCATCATAGGAAACCTACGGGCATTGTTTAAAACGGCTCCTACGGTTAGTTCTTTTCCAAAAAGGATAAATTCATTAAAGCCTTTTTCGTGCTCAGGAATAGCCAATTCTGCTATTTTCTTAGCTATGGCATTAGGATAGTATGATTCGGCCCCATGTAGAAAATATAAAGGCTTTAAGTTATCTGCTGTTATATCAGCAAGCTCTTGTGATAGTGATTTTGCCAAGGTTATTTATGACTTAGTATGTAATTCTGACTGTATAACTGCATGATTACAAAGAATTCATTGAACTTTTGGTTCAACAAACCATAGTTTTCATGCATGAGCGGAATGCTTTTTAGCATATCTGGCCCATTTTTTATTTTATTATTTAATCCAGTAAATGATTTCTCTAAACCATAATCAAACTCGTAAGCTTTTAACCAATCATGGTGTATCATAGAATTGAAAAGCAAATCTAACTTAGGTGGCATCAAACTTCTGTATTTTTCTAAACTTTGGTACACCCTTTGTCTGAAAAAATCAAATTCTTCATCAGTATAAGTAGCCCAATTTTTAATGAGAAAATGGTCAAAAAGCACATCGACCACAATGGAAGCATACTTCCCAAATTCGGGGTAAAATACCTGTTTACACTCTCTTACAATAGCATGCTGGTCTGTAAGAGTATCAATTCTCCGATGAAGTTTTATACCAAGTTTAATGCCTTCTGAAAGATGACTATTACGAGGATGATCTACCCTGCCATGCATGAAATCTTCTAAAAGATTACCAAAAAGAATATCTTCATTATCTTCAGAAAGAAACAAATGGGCTAGATAATTCATGCGACATTTTGAATGTATTTTACTACTTCAACACCAAAACTCCTTAAAAACTCAACGCCTTCATCTTTTTCAATTCCTTTATATTCTGCATAAGAATTAAGGAAGAATACCTTTTTTATTTTCATAGAAAAAATGACTCTAGCACAAGCTATACATGGTGAAAGTGTCACATACATGGTCGCTCCTTCTACTTTGCCGCCGTTTTTAGCGGCATAAAGAATGGCATTTTGTTCGGCATGTAAAGCTAAAGAACAGCTGCCCTTGGAGTCTCTAGGGCATCCTTCAGCTCCAAAATCTACGTCACAGTTATGTGTTCCGCTCGGTGGACCGTTATAGCCTATGGAAATAATTCTTGTCTCACTGGTTAATACTGCTCCTACTTGGGCTTTGACGCAATGTGACCTTTTAGCCAAATTAATGGCCAACTCCATGAAAATATCGTCAAAATCCGGCTTATCCTTATTCATAAAATTAATTCCTTAAAACACCATAACTCTTTTAACTATTGATATTCCTTCTGTTTGCATTCTTACTATTAACATGCCTGTGGGAATATCTAAATCGGCAGCCCGAACAACGGTACTAGGGTAATCTTTAAACTCCCTGTAGCCTACTGGCCTACCTAAAACATCATAAAAACTTAGACTAAAATCTTGGAATTTAGGTAATAGTATTTGAAATGCTATATCGTTTTTAGTGCCTGGGTTACTGATTATTCTTAAGTCGGCCACGTCATTTGAGGGCAATAAAAATTGGCTATTTAAAACCAAACGTCTCCTTCTTGGACTTAATTCTAAAACTGTTCTTACCCTTGCTTTTTGGTCTTCTGTAAATACGTTCATACAGGAGTCAGGAGAATAGTCCATGTAGTTTTCAATCATATTACGAGAAACCGTACCTGTACATCTGGAAAATATCTCCCTACATCTTTCAGAATCATTTTCCCTTTCTGCTTGCGGGGTATCTTCACAAAAATCATCACCACAGCGTTCGTCGCCCCAAGTATGTATCAAACCAAGCCAATGGCCTATTTCATGCGTTAAAGTGCGACCATAAGAATATATACCATTGCTGGCTGTGCCCGTTCTACGTCCAAAAACCTGATAATCTACAAAAATACCGTCTGTAGCAGCAGGTGGGTCATTTAATTCTAAGCCGTCTATGGCAGCTCCAGGAAATTCGCCATAACCAAGATAAAGTCCACCTAAGTTTAAGACCCATATATTAAGGTATTTATTGGCATCCCAATAGGATAGACTTGATACAAAACCTAAATCCGAGAAAATGCTGTATGAAGGTCTGTTTTGATAGGTGCGAGTAATTCCTGAACTAGGATTCCCAAATTCATCCTCTTGAGCTAAGAAGAACTCAATTTCCAAATCTGCACCTTCTTCTAAGTTATTGAAGCCTGGTGTTCCTACTGCTTTTCTAAAGTCTTCGTTTAAAACTTTTATTTGGCTAAAAATCTGCTGGTCTGAAATATTGGTACTTCCATTATTCCCTATTTCTCCAGAAAACTCATCATGAATTACATGAACAACCACAGGAATCTTGATAATTCCTTCCTGAACCCTTGCATTTTTAACACCTTCTTGCTCGTAGTTTTCAATAATCCTTTGCATTTGTAAATGCCTTGATTTCAATTCATCGCTTGCAATAACGCCCAGCCCACATCGCTGTGCAGAGGAAGAGAAAACCACTAAAATGAAAAATATGCTATTTATTAGCTTCATCGTAAGCTTTTAAGATGTCTACTACCAAAGGGTGACGCACCACATCTCGTCCGTCTAACTCTATAAACTTAATTCCCTTGATTTTATTTAATTTTTGAATGGCATCAGCCAAACCTGATTTTTGCCTTGGTGGTAAATCTATCTGCGTTACATCTCCTGTTATAACTATTTTAGACTTCGGTCCCATCCTAGTCAAAAACATCTTTAACTGCATGGTCGTGGTGTTCTGAGCTTCATCTAAAATGATAAAAGCATCATTTAAGGTTCTCCCACGCATATATGCTAAAGGTGCTATCTCTATAATATTCCGTTCTAAATATTCTTTCATCTTTTCAGAATGAACCATATCATTCAATGCATCATAAATAGGCATCAAATAGGGGTCAATTTTCTCTTTCAAATCGCCAGGAAGAAAACCTAGATTCTCTCCTGCTTCTACAGCAGGTCTAGTGATAATAATCTTTTTTATCTGCTTTTCCTTTAAAGCTTTAACAGCCAAAGCCACCGCTGTATATGTTTTCCCTGTTCCAGCAGGACCCACTGCAAAAACAATGTCATGCTTATAACTTGCCTGAACTAATTTCTTCTGGTTGGTAGTTTTGGCTTTTACGATTAAACCTCTATTCCCATGGACAATTACGTCATCTGGCAAAGAAAGGCTGTCTTTTATCTCCTTTTCATTTTCAAGATAATTTTTTACCACGGCTGGTGTCAGGGTACTAAATTTTTGATAATGAGCTTGTAAATCATTTAGGAAAGCCTCTAAACGGGTCACTTCTGCACTAGGGCCTTTTAAGAGGATTTCGTTTCCTCTAGAGATTATCTTACAAGTTGGGAAGAACTTAGACACTTCTTTGATATTTCGGTTTTGAACACCTAAAAAGTCTAATAATGAAACCCCTTCTAAAGCAATAATTTTTTCCGTCAAACGCCTTTATTTTTTATGTCTTTCAAAAATCAAGAAAATTATTCACAACTTCATTCATTTAGTGCACAAAAAGATAGAATACTATTCACATTTGATTGACAAATACTTCTATGATTGCTTTCAAACGGACTTAAAAATCTAGACCTTTGTATCACGTTTTTTAATGTCAATTTTGAGTGGTAGCATTGCACTCTGTTTACTTAAAATATGATGAAAGTCTAAACCCCTTAATGAATCTTAATCAAACACTTGTAAGACCTAATATTTCCTCGCTTTCTGGCGAAAATGGAAAGATATTACCGTACTCCACAGAAATGGAGGCTGCGGTATTGGGAGCAATTTTGATTGATAAAGAAGCATTGGCTAAAATTAAAGATTTAATT
Source organism: uncultured Arcticibacterium sp. (assembly GCF_964021845.1). Lineage (NCBI taxonomy): Bacteria > Pseudomonadati > Bacteroidota > Cytophagia > Cytophagales > Leadbetterellaceae > Arcticibacterium > uncultured Arcticibacterium sp. The sequence continues at coordinate 1,016,005 of NZ_CAXHZC010000001.1, forward strand.
AAGCCAAAATCTTTTTATTCTAAATCTCATCAAATAATATATGCCGCTATGATGAGCATGTATGAATCTTCAGAACTGATTGATTTGATGACGATTACAAGGTATTTAAGAAACCAAAACTCTATTAGAGAAGCAGGAGGAACTAAGTATATTGCTGAGCTCATGGGTCGGGTAAATTCCGCTGCAAATATTGAGTATCACGCCTTAATTATCTCGCAGTTAAGCATCAAGCGAGAAATGATTACAGCCTCAGAAGAGTTAATGAAAGAAGCTTTTGAAGAATCCAATGATATTTTCAGTGTCTTGGATAGTACTGAGCAATATTTCTTTGAAATTTCAGAGCAAAGTATAAAAAAGAACTATCAAAATGCGGGTGAAATAATGCGTCTGACTTTGGACGAATTAGAGCACAAAAAACTTAATAATGAGGATGGTATAACGGGGGTTCCGAGCGGTTTTAAAGATTTGGATGAATTGACCGGTGGATGGCAAAAAACAGAATTAACCATTATTGCCGCAAGGCCTGGTATGGGAAAGACGGCTTTTGTGGTATCTGCCATGAGAAATGCCGCTGTGGACCATAATTCTGCTGTAGCTATTTTTTCTTTAGAGATGGGTGCTACTCAGTTAATGCTTCGTATGATTTCTGCAGAGGTGGAGATTGAAAGTAAAAAACTGAGGAAAGGAATATTAGAGCCACACGAGTGGCAACAGCTTCATACTCGTTTAGATAAATTATCAGCAGCTCCCATTTTTATTGATGACACCCCGGCTCTTTCTGTACTTGAATTAAGAGCAAAATGTCGTCGTTTAAAGGCTCAGCATAATATTCAGATGGTTATCATTGATTACCTACAATTAATGAGTGGCGATGATGGCTCTGGTGTAAATACTAATAGAGAGCAGGAGATTGCGACTATTTCTCGGTCTTTGAAAAACTTATCAAAAGAGCTAGATGTCCCGGTAATAGCACTTTCTCAGTTATCTAGAGCCGTAGAGACGCGTGGTGGCGATAAAAAACCTCAATTATCCGATTTAAGAGAATCTGGTTCTATTGAGCAGGATGCCGATATGGTTATGTTCTTGTATAGACCAGAGTATTATAAAATTACGGAAGATGAAAGTGGTAATCCGACAGAAGGTTTGGGTGAACTAATAATTGCAAAAAACCGAGCGGGTACCTTAAAATCTATCATGCTGCAGTTTCATGGTGCTTTTACTAAGTTTACCGATGTGGGCTCAGGAATAGGCGGAAATTTGACCGATTACGGTAAAATAACACTTCCTGGTGGAGCTGGAGATACTAGCCACTTTGACAGTTGGTCGCCTCCTACTATGCTAAGCAAGGCAAATGACCTTTCAAAAGATGACGACTTAAAGAAAGTAGACCCGAATGACGAAGTTCCCTTCTAAACCTATTAGAATTGAGGATTGATTTAATAACCTAGTAGCTATGATATTAAATCAGCATAGGATTATTCTAAAAGTAAAAGAATAGGATTATGTTGGCAAAACTTCCCTCTAGGGGAGCTCTCCACGAATTTTATAATATACCTACTTCTTTAATTTAAGCTTAACGATATTTTCAACGTGGTGTGTATGTGGGAACATATCTACTGGCTGAACTTCTTCTACAGTATATTTTTCTAATAATAAAGCTACGTCACGAGCTTGTGTAGCAGCATTACAACTTACATATACAATTCTGTCTGCCGCAATTCTTAGCAAGGTATCTACCACTTCTTTGTCCATTCCTGCTCTAGGCGGGTCGGTGATAATGACACTTGGCAATCCTTCTTTTTCTATAAAAGCGTCGTTTAAAACATCTTTCATGTTTCCAGCGTAAAAGGAAGTGTTCTCTATACCATTAACTTCAGAGTTAATCTTTGCGTCTTTTATGGCATCTTCTACATACTCCACGCCTACTACTTTTTTAGCTTGATGAGCTACAAAATTGGCAATAGTACCTGTTCCAGTGTATAAATCATAAACCACATCGTCTTTGCTAATTTCGGCTAATTGACGAGCTGCTTTATAAAGTTCGTAGGCTTGCTCTGAGTTGGTTTGATAAAAAGACTTTACCCCTATTCTAAACCTCAAACCTTCCATTTCTTCTTCTATGAATGGTTTACCGGAAAAAAAGAAGGATTCTAAATCTTGGTAACTATCGTTCTTTTTCTGATTGATGAAGTAATTAACAGATGTTATGTCCGGAAATTTCTCAACAAAAGCACTTAAGCAAGCTTCGATAAGATCTTTTTCATCTTTGGCAAACTGTACCACCACCATCACATCTCCAGTAGAAGACGTTCTTATCATTAAGGTTCTAAAAAAACCTTCATGCTTTACGTGGTTATAAAATGCCTGGTCACTATTTCTAGCGTATTCGTCAAAAAAACGTCTTATGTCATTTGATGGATCCTCTTGAAGATAACAGGTATCAATAGGTAAAACCTTGTCAAAACGTTTTGGAATATGAAAGCCCAAAGCATTTCTGTCACCTAAATCATTACTAGATGAAATTTCGTCAGCTGTAAGCCATCTTGTACTAGAAAAAGTAAACTCTAGCTTATTTCTGTAGAATTGCGTCTTCTTAGAAGCCAAAATAGGCTTCATGTTGCTAATATCTATTTTCCCAAGTCTTACCAGTTGGTCTCTAACTTGTTTTTCTTTTTGAGCTAATTGGTCCGGATAAGAAATATGTTGCCATTTGCACCCACCACACACGCCAAAGTGACTACAAAATGGCTCTACCCTATCTGCTGAGTCTTTTATTCGCTCTAAAACAATGGCTTCAGAAAAGCTTTTACGCTTTCTGTTAACTTGGAGTTTGACTATATCTCCAGGAGCTATATTTGGAGTAGTGATAAATATGACTTCTCCGTCCTGTTTTGTGAGGCATTTTCCTTCTGCCGCAAAATCGAGAACTTCTATTTCGTCAATGACCTTTCTTGTTTTTCTTCTTGCCATAATATGAATAGCTGTATAACAAAAAAAGCCACCGACTTCGGTGGCTTTTGTGATCCCGCTGGGGCTCGAACCCAGGACCCATACATTAAAAGTGTATTGCTCTACCAACTGAGCTACGGAATCAAAAATCTCTTTACATTTGCGGAACATTTAAACCTTCGTTCCGATTGCGAGTGCAAAAGTAGAGTAAACTTTTTGAAATGAAAAGACACCTAACAAAAATATTTATAGTTTTTTTTGCTTTCATGATACAAGCCCTTGATATTCAATCGCAAGACTTGTTTCAGAAAAAAGCAGATTCTTTATTTTCAGAGAAGAAATATAGCGAAGCGAGCGATTTGTATCTCGAACTATTGGATAAGCATTCCATAAATAGAAGTAACGCCTACCTAAAACTTGCCTTTATTAGCGAGCAAAAAGGAGATTTTTCTAAAGCAATTTACTTTTTGAGTGAGTATTTCAACTTAAATCCGTCCGAAAGTACATTTACTAAAATAAATAAAATGGCTGAAGAAAACTCTTTCATTGGTTATGGCAGAAGTGACTTTAATTTTTTGCTGTTAGTCTATGAGCGATTTTATTTATGGATATGTTTAGTACTTTTTTTAATAGTAGGATTTAGCTTTTACCTACTTCTTCTAAAGAAAATAAAACGAGAACCCACGGCTTTAAGGCATAAAGTGAGCTTTGTCTTTCTGGTACTTTTTAGTTTGCTGTTTTTAAACTTCGGCGATTATTATAGTCAGGGAATAGTCAAAAGCGAAACCGTTTATGTTAGGCAGGCACCATCTTCGGCCTCAAAAGTTATCGGAAACTTGGGGGAAGGCAGCAGGGTTAATGTAATAGGCGAAAAAGATATATGGCTCAGACTTCTGATTAATGGAGAAATTCAATTTGCTAAAAAGAGCGATTTTTGGATAATTGATTAAGGAAATCAAATCTGATTAATTAGTTTTGCAGCCCCAAGGCGATGTGGTGGAATTGGTAGACACGCTACCTTGAGGGGGTAGTGGGCTTAGCCCATAGGAGTTCGACTCTCCTCATCGTCACAAAAGCCCGTAGTACTTGTTTCAAGTGTTACGGGTTTTGTTTTATAGAGTCTTTTTACCCCTCCGATGCCTCCAGAGTCCATTCAAGCGACTGGTTTGACAATATAATTATTGAAGTAAAAAACTCATTATCAGCCAGAGGTTAATGAACTAACCTGACAGCTTCTATCATTCATCTAAGATAGAAACATCAAACTCCCGGCACCAGACACCTAACTCACACAAAAAAACTCAATACACAAACCCTTACTAGACACTCTCCCTTCAATTCCCTATTTTTGCCAAAATTTAAGTTTACAAGGCAGAAATGGCAGTTTATAATCCGTCGGAAATAGAGAAAAAGTGGCAAGCGTTTTGGGATAAAAATGAGACTTACAAAGTCGATATTGATACCTCAAAGCCAAAGTTTTATGTATTAGACATGTTCCCATATCCTTCTGGGGCTGGTTTGCATGTGGGGCACCCGCTCGGCTACATCGCTTCCGATATATATAGTCGCTACAAAAAACTGAAAGGTTTTAATGTTTTGCACCCTATGGGTTTTGACTCTTTTGGCTTGCCAGCAGAACAATACGCCATTCAAACGGGTCAGCATCCTGCTATTACTACCGAAAAGAACATTGAGACCTATATAGGTCAAATGAAGAATATTGGCTTTGGTTACGACTGGAGCAGAGAAATAAGAACTTCTTCACCAGAGTATTACAAATGGACGCAGTGGATTTTCATGCAGCTTTTTAACAGCTGGTATAATAAGGACACAGACCAAGCAGAGGACATTGAAACCTTAGAAGCTTTATTCGCTAAAGGTGGCTCTGCGGCAGCTAATGCCGTATGTGAAGATGAATTAGCAGAATTTACGGCAGAAGAATGGAACGCCCTTTCTGAAGAAGAAAAGTATAAAACTACGCTCGATTATAGGTTGACCTATTTATCAGAGTCTATGGTAAACTTTTGTCCCGAACTGGGCATGGTTTTATCAAATGACGAGGTAAAAGACGGTGTCTCTGAACGTGGTGGTTATCCTGTGATTCAGAAAAAAATGCGTCAGTGGATGATGCGTATCACGGCCTATTGCGACAGATTAATTGACGGTTTAGAAAACGTAGATTGGTCGCATTCGCTAAAGGAGCAACAAAAAAACTGGATTGGACGCTCACAAGGGGCTTCTGTTAAATTTCCAGTGGCAGAAAGTGATTTGCTGAAAGAAAGAGCTTTTGAAGGTAAAGTTGAGGTTTTCACTACCAGAATTGACACCATTTATGGCGTAAGTTTCATGGTTTTGGCTCCTGAGCACGAATGGGTAGACACACTAACCACGCCAGAGCAAAAAGACGCGATAGAAGCTTATAAACTAGAAACACAGAAACGTTCTGAATTAGACCGTATGTCTGATGTAAAAACGGTTTCTGGTGCATTCACGGGTTCTTACTGCGTAAATCCTGTCAATGGCGAGCAAGTGCCTATTTGGATAGCTGATTATGTATTGGCAGGTTACGGAACGGGTGCCGTGATGGCCGTGCCAAGTGGCGACCAAAGAGACTGGAACTTTGCCAAGCACTTTGACTTGCCTATTCCGGCAATTTCTGATGCTCAGCAAAACCTAGAAGAAGCCGCAGATGCTTCTAAAGAAGGAAAATACATCAATTCAGGTATGATTAACGGCATGGAATATCAGCCAGCGGTTGATACTTTGATAAGCTGGATTGAAGAGAATAAAGTAGGAAAAGGTAAAATCAATTATAGACTTAGAGATGCGGTTTTTGCTCGTCAGCGTTACTGGGGAGAGCCTGTACCTGTCTATTTTAAAGAGAATGGCCTACCCTATTTGGTAGACGAGTCTGACTTACCGATAGTGCTTCCTGAGATTGACGAATACAAACCTACAGAAACTGGTGAGCCGCCATTAGGACGTGCTAAGGGTTGGAAATATGTACCCCAACCCCCAACCCCTTCCCCAAAGGGAGAAGGGGAGTTTGTTAGTTATGATTACGAATTAAGCACCATGCCTGGCTGGGCAGGAAGTAGCTGGTATTGGTACCGTTACATGGATGCCAAAAATGATGATGCTTTTGCCTCAAAAGAAGCATTGGATTACTGGCAAGACGTCGATTTATATGTGGGTGGTACAGAACACGCCACCGGTCACTTATTGTATAGCCGTTTTTGGAACAAATTCTTGAAAGATAAAGGATTTGTAAAGCAAGAGGAGTTTGCCAAGAAACTGATAAATCAAGGGATGATTCAGGGGCGTTCTAGCTTTGTGTACAGAGTTAAGAATACCGAAGTGCCAACCTTTGTTTCTTATGGTTTAAGAAAACAATATGAGACACAAAGACTTCATGTAGATGTCAATATAGTGGACAATGACATTTTAGACGTAGAAGCATTCAAAACCACAAGGCTAGATGTTCCAGAAAATGCGGAATTCATTCTTGAAAACGGTCAATACAAATGTGGAAGCGAAGTAGAAAAGATGTCAAAGTCGAAATACAACGTTGTAAACCCCGATGTTTTAGTAGACCGTTATGGTGCTGATACACTTCGTCTTTATGAGATGTTCTTAGGACCATTAACAGAAGCAAAACCTTGGGATACCAAAGGAATAGAAGGGACTTCAAGATTCTTGAAAAAACTATGGCGTTTGTTCTTTGACCAAAATGGCAGCAGTCTTTTAGTGGATGACAAAGGAACGCCAGAAGAGTTAAAAGCTTTACATAAGGCTATCAAAAAAGTAGGTGCTGATATAGAAGGGTTCTCTTTCAATACTTCCGTAAGTAATTTCATGATTTGCGTCAATGAATTGACAGATTTGAAATGTCATAAAAAGGAAATCTTAGAGCAATTGCTTATCATTATTTCTCCTTACGCTCCGCACATAGCTGAAGAGCTTTGGGCAAGGATGGGTAAAGAAGAAGGAAGTATTACTTCGCAGGAGTTCCCAGCATTTAATGAGGAATACCTAAAAGAAGACGAGATAGAATACCCTATACAAATAGGCGGAAAAGTTCGCGTTAAACTTAGTTTCCCTGCCGAAACTAGCAAAGGTGATATAGAAAAAGCCGTATTAGCCAATGATGAAGTCATCAAATGGATGGACGGAAAACCACTAAGAAAAATAATAGTGGTACCTAAGAGAATTGTAAACGTAGTGGTTTAAAACGAATTTCACTATAAGTATTAAGGAGGTATTTTGTTAGCAAAATACCTCCTTTTTTTGTGCTTTAATTATAATTCTATTTGTCAGGATTCCAGTTTTGATAAACCACCGGAACGGAATAAATTTCTTTCAAAGCTTCTTCATATTTATCCTCCAAAGCTGTCTGTATTCTACTAAAATCGGAAGCTTGAGATATAAAAGAAAGTTTGTGAACGGTTTCTTTAAATAGCTTCGCGTTCTCCAAAATGTAATGCTCTCTGTCATAGTCTATTTCTACAGAAACAGCCAGACTTTCTTTTAAAAGCCACTCTGAGATTTCACTTAAATTAGCCTTATTATTTATCAATAAATGTATCAGAACCATGAGTATAAATTTTTAATTAGATGTTACTAGCAGACCAGCGGCCCATCTTTGTTTAAAATACGCCTTTAAGTACTTCAGATTAACATTAATGATTTTCTGACGGGCGTCAATGAGTTTATTTTCTCTAGAAATTAACAAGAAGAGCGAACTCTCTCCTTGAGAAAATTTCAATTCTTCGTTACGAAGTAAAAACCTGTACCCATCTGCCATTTGATTTGCAGTGCTTAATTGCTCCGCCAATAAATTAGTTTCAACAGCGTACTGTCTAACCTTATTTTCAATTGTCCAGCTTTTCTGAGCCTGCAGAAAGGTGGTTTCTTGTATTTTAAAATTAGTTTTAGCAAACTTCCCTCTACCTTCTCTCAAGAATAGTGGTATTTTGAAATCTAATCCAAACTTATAATTGTTAGCCAAATAAGGATTTACAGCATATTCCGAGTTAAAATACTCTTTACCCAATACATTATACTTTAAGTCTAAAGTTGGCAGCATAGACTGTCTATTAAGCTTACGCTCCACCGCTAAGCCATCAAGCTTAAACGCATACGTTTTTAGTTCCGGGTGATTTAGCTTAGCCAAGGAAACCATTTCATTTAAAGCTACCGCTTCTAACATTTGGGGCATGGGTTGTGGTTTTTCTGATTCAGCTAATAAGTACGGATTGCCGTCGGTATCCCAGAGAAAAACAGAAAGAGCAATGGTACTTTTTCTCAAATATATAAAAGCTTCTTGGCTTAATAAGTTGATGTTTTGGACCTGTAAAAAGGCTTCCACCGTATCCGCTCGAGATTTAGCCCCATTTTCAAAACCAAGTTTGGTCATCTTCAAACGTTTTTGAGCATTTACGCCTTGCTCTTTTAAAAGCTCATAATTTTGGAAGGAAGATGCCCAAGTCCAATATGCTTCTATGGCATCTAAATACATATTATTCAGCATTACTCGCTGCTCTTCCGCACTTTGGGAAACCATCAGCTCCGCTTGTTTTCTCGCCGCACGTTGGCCATCCATCAGTAAACCCTTTAAAATTGGCAATTCAAGGCCTAAATATGTTAGGTTCCCAGGGGTTTCATGCGGGTTTAAATATTTCCCCGATGCATACTCATTACCAGCCTTTAATCTCAGAGCATACGGAGTTTGCACCTTTAATTCAGGGTTTTGTGTGTTGTAGTATTCATCACCAGTCAATGTTTTATTGTCTGATTTATATGATAAAACAGGGTCAAAAACACCTTTTGAAGCCAAAAGGCTAGCTCTGTACTGATTTACGTTTGCCTCCGATACTTTAAATGCAGGATGATTCTCTTCAAAAGCTCTTAAGAAAGTCTCAAAGAAAAGCATATCCTGCCCAAAAGATGAAAGGACCGGTGACAGAAACAGTACTAATATTAGTCTCTTACTCATTTCGCCTTAGTTTTTACTGATGAGCCCTGTGGTTCGTAATAGTCTGGCGGGAAACCATTTATATTTCGCCAGAGTTCATAATAAATTCGCACATCTTTAAGCAAGGCAATACCCTTTGCTCCGCCACCCATTCTTAGCGTTTTTGGCCATTTTCTATCATCTGGGTCCTCAGCCACTAGCACTCTAAATTTACCGTTTAAGCTTGCCGAGGTTTCTACCGTGGTAATTATTCCACCAAAAGTTCCGTAGCTATTCTGCGGCCAACCACTAAAAACTATCACAGGAAAACCATCGAAAACTAACCTTACCTTTTGACCATTCTGAATCAATGGCAAATCCATAGGCTCTACAAACATTTCTACGGCATAATTAGGGTTTACCGGAACTATCTCGACTATATTTTCCCCTTCTTTTAGCACCTCTCCTATTCCAGCTTTCACGGCTTTTGTTATTTGACCGCTTTGCGGAGCCAAAATATAATAGAGTTCTTGCCTAGCGTCATAATTAGCCAATTGATTTTCTAGTTTCGCTATTTCCGCCTCACCATTTGCAGCCAAAGAAATACTGCTAAAACGCTCGCCTTCAGTTTTTGATAGTTTCTCTAAATAATCCTGAACTACACTATTTTTTTCTATCTGAAGGTTAAGATACTCTTGTATACTTTGGGAGTATTTATTCTCAGAACTGTTTAATTTGGCTAGACCGTCTTGATAGGCTATCCTACGCTTTTCAAAATCCGTTCTTGAGATTGCTCCGCTATCTAACATGGTTTGAGCAGCCTTAAACTGTCTATCATACGCCGTAAAAGCATTTTTTGCGGCTATTAATGACACGCTATCGCTCGAAATCTTCATTTGCTGCTGCCCCAACTTATTATCTATAGACTGAAGTTTGAAGTTTCTTGCAGACTCCAGAGCCTCCATTTGCTTTCCGGCCGTTTGGGCTTTCCCTTGATAGGCATTAATGCTTCCTTTTTTAGCGGCAATCTGCTTTTCTGTTCTAGCAATTAAAATTGGGTCAAAATACTCTACTTTAACTTCTCCCAACTTTAAAATGGTATCTCCCCTTAAGACGAAGTCTCCTTCTTTAACATACCATTTCTCTATTTTTCCAGGAATTATAGTGTTTAATTCTTGAGGACGGTCTTCTTGTCTAAGTGTGCTTACTTTACCCGTTGCTCGAATGTTTTGTGTCCACGGTAGAATTAAAACTATTGCAAACAGGACTCCCAAACCAATAAACCATCTTAAGGCTGAATTTCGTTTGTCAATCTTGTATATCTCAGCAAATGCTTTTACCTCCCCTCTCAAATCTTTTTTCAAGAAGGTATTTCTCTCAAAATGATTATTCATAACTAATTTCCCCGTTTTTCAGTATAATAGTTTGATTCACTAGGTTTTCACAGTGATCGTCTTTTGATGTAATAATTACTGTACTTCCATCAGCTTTTAGCTTAGCCTTTAAATTATCCTTTTGAACTTGATTTAAATAACTAAATGGCTCTTCCATTACCACAAGGCTATGCTTTCCTATTAAGGCTCTCGTTAGCAGAAGTTGATGCTTAATTATGGCAGAAATTCTTTTACCTACAGGGTCTAAAATGCTATCGTAACCATTTGGCAAACCTTGAATAAATACGTCTAATCCAGTTATTTTAGCCATTGCACTGATATGCTCTAGGCTAACATCTTGAGTACCTAAGCTTAGGTTTTCTAAGACAGTTCCTTCAAAAATATTTTGGTGACCTAGCAGTATGCTAGTTTGGTTTCTAAGAGAATCAATGTCATAGTTCCTAATAGGTATTCCATCAATTAAAATCTTACCAGTAAAGTCTTGGAATGCTCCTGTCAACATTCGTAATAGCGTGGTTTTACCAGCACCACTGTCACCTTTTATTAAAAGCCACTCGCCGTTAGCAACTTCTAAATTGATGTTTTTAAGCTGTGTGTTCGAAGCCTGATAGGCAAACGAAACATCTTCAAAACTAATAGAAACTGAAGCCTTAGCGGCATCGAATTTTATAGTTCCTGTATGCTCTATGTCTGCCTGTGCCACTTTGTTGAGCTTCTCCACAGCAGTTAAAGACTCATAAACTTGGTCCATGTTAACTATCAGTTTCTCTACTGAGGCTATTATGGCAATAATCACGATGTCAGAGGCGATGAATTGACCGATATTAATCTGCTGCCTTGTGAGAAGAGTTACCCCTAGAATAAGCATGGCGGCTGTAATAAGAAGTTTGAAGGAAATCATACTCCAGTATTGCACCTTCAAAATGGCAAAATGGTCGGTTCTAGCTCTGACGTATGAAGTAATGATTCCATCCGTTTTGTCTAAATGAAGGTTAGTATCTCTTGCATATTTAAAAGTTTTAATACTTCTAGCCATTTCCTCAAACCAGCCCAAAGTTTGGTATTTATAGTTAGATGTTTCTAAGGACGTTTTAAAACCTCTGGCAGAGGTAAATCTTATAATTAAGATTACAATTAATAAGAGTACTAAGCCGAAAGCAATAAAAAGGGGGTGATAAAACGCCAGCAGAATAGTTCCTAAAATTATTTGAATGATTGAAGCTGGAATATCTACCAAAAGCTTGTGAAGGCTTTTTTGTAAACTTCCAACATCTATAAAGCGATTGACAAGTTCTGGTAAATGGTAAGAATCTAATTTAGATATGTCTAGCTTAGGAATTCTATGAGCATATTCCATCGCATAACGCACGAAAAGCTTCTGTTCTATTTTCTCAATAATTTCTAGCTGCCTAACCTGTAACCAGCCTGTTAAGAAGGTTCCGGTAAGAACTAATGCTATTAAAATACCAATGGAGGTTGACATTTGAGCGGCCATCACAAAAGTTATTATACTCTGAATTCCTAAAGGCAAGGAGAGGGCAACCAAACCTGCAAAAACAGAATATATATATATGGCAGAGATGTCTTTTTTGTCTAGCCAAAGCAACTTGAAAATCTTATTTATGGCTTGACTAATAGTGGTTTCTTGATACGTTTCTTTTCCCATTTAGTGATTTTTACACAAGTATAGTTTGATTCGTTTCTTTATAATAAATCAATTTATCAAATATTTGATTCCCGAAATAAGCAAATTTAGGTACTTGCTAATTAACTTTACGAGAAGCTCTACCTTCTAGATCCACTATTTTCAATAAAAAAACTAACTAAGGCTTAGTTACCAATAATGTAATTCCCAATAATTAAATTGACATAAGTCGGGTTCAAGTCTGGCAAAAACTCGTTTTTGAAACGATAGCCTACTCTAACACCCATGGTTAAGTCAAGGATATTTAAAACAGTTTGGTCAAAACTAAACTCTGCACCAGCGGTACTCAAATTAGTACTTCCAGCTACATCTACCACATATGCATTATCAAAAAATGCGTTCATTCTAATCCTTTTTATATACGTCAAACCATTAATGCCAAAATCAGGGTAAAAAAGTGGTAATCTGTAATTAACCGTTGTTCTCATAGCATTTTCTATGCCCAAAAGCCTATGTCCTCTGCCAAGAGAGAAGGTACTTGGGAATCTATATAAATTACTATTTGATTCTCTATATACGGCCTGCTGAACCTCTAAACTATGATTTTTTCCTATGCCAGGTAATAATACTCTAGCACTTGCATCAAACCTTTCTGCTACTCCTGTTTGTAAAGATTTTGCATAATAAACGCTTAGCCCTCCCCCTAGCCTGCTTTGAATATTTTGATATGCTCGCTGACGACTAATTCCCGCACTGCCGCTTAACTCATAAAGACCAAACTTTGAGTTATCGAACTCCACAAATCTATCTGACCTAAACTGTTGAATGCCTTTCCAGTTAGCAGCTACATCGGTTTGAATGGCATAATTTCCACTAATAAAGGTTAAGGGCACATTAAGTCCCGCGGTGGCCTCCTGCTCATTATATTCCAAAATTCTATCGCCACGAACGGCCTCTACCTTCCTTCCTCTGTATTCATAGCCAAGGTTTAACTTTGCAAAATACTTTGCCATCACATAATCTACCGAATACGCATTTTCTTGCTCCGTTAGATATCTTGTGAAATTAAAAGATAGGCTATTGGCACCCAAAATATCATCCATTTGAATAAATCCTGTTGCCGAAGCTAAATTTGTTCCAGAACTAAAAGCTGGTAATAATCCATAGGAATGTAGCCTCCAGCCTCTAAAAAAGCCGTTGTAAGGAGTAATAGTATAGTTTTCATCAGGAATTTTGGCTAAAATATTTTCATTTTCCGGTAAGTCATTCAAGTCTTTATAAAACAAGATGTTTTCCGCCTGATTCTTGGAAAGAACCTCTTCTGACGCTCTATTGAGAGGCATAGAGGCTAAATGATAACCCAAATTATTCTGATTAGTAAACACTAACCTATCATTTTCGGTATCAACGAAAGGGTATCCTGCACCTACAGGCACAGATGATACCTTGGTCAAAACCCTGCTTCCGTCTTTGTTAACTTTATAAATATTATCAATTCCCGTAAAATTTGCTCTGAAATAAATATCCTTATCTGATTGCCCTAGCTCTACCATTAAAGCATTCAGCCAACCTGTTAAGGATATTCGCTCATCTTTCTCAATATCATGCTTAATAATGGCCAGTTTTCCCTGATTTCTTGCCACATAATAAAGAATGGATGATTCTAGATCATACATGGGATAAGCTATATCCCAGTTTTCGGCATTGCTTAGTTTTTTCTTTATTTCACCACTTATAATACTGTGTGTACTAACATGGAAATTTAAACCCTCATCTAAACGTACACTTGTAAATTCCGTAGATTCAGGGTTTATAGCAGCATAATAAAACCTGTCTTTTTCCAGTAAAATTCTTTTTGAATCTGTTTCAAAATTATAGTAAACCACTCTAGCCATATCTACATTTGACCACCTAGGCTTAGTCTGATTTTCTAACCATAAAGCACCTTTTTCGGAATAAGAAAGAAATGGATTATTGCTAAAACCAATATCACAAAGCTTAACCTCCTTTCCGTTTTCATCACGTTTAATTAGCTTTGGCGTTTCTGCATAAGTCGATTTCCTAGCTATAAGAGTATGCTCATTGAGCATAAAAGGATAAGAATAACTGGTAACAGTTTTGGGGTTTACTGTCGATAAAGTATCAAACAAAAATAAGTTTGTATTGGCTAAAAGTTTATCCGTTTTGGACTCAAAGGCCTCATATGATTTTCTATACAACGCAGGAGCTCTTAATCCTGTATGCCTTTTTATAGCACCTGAAAATGGGAAGAAAACAGATTTGAAATAGTTAGCATCATATACAACTTTGGACCAAACATCGTCACCGTAATTCTTACGGGCATATAAGTTCATCAAATAGCCGAAGGGATAGTGATTTGGCAATCTAGTTTTGAAAGAACCATTTCTTGATTTGTTGTAAGAAAAATGTTTATCTGCATAGAGGTTGGCCCTAAGCTCATCCGTAAAAGAAGCTAGTCGCCCTCTTCCAGCCTCGGTCATTACAGATTCCGTTACTACGGCGTCACCCTCTGCAAACCATGCTGGGTCTGTAAACCTTAAAACGGCGGACCAACCGCCTCTACCTGTGAAAATTCTGCTTAGTTTGCTTAGCCCCACATCTGCATTACTATTTTGAAGCACATGCCTGTATTCATGAATGGCAAGGGCATCAAGCCAGTCTATTTGCCCTAAAACATTAAAATTAGGCTCCGGAGCAGTATAAACCTCCGTTCTGAAAGGTACTGTTGACACAAAACCGTTAGCTTCCATGCTCTTTCCGTGAATAATAATAGGAATATGTGTTGATTTCTTCCCTATAGTTTCTTTGTGCTCTTTATCTATTAAATTAACTATACTGGCATACCGAGAAGCATATTTCTCCAACCCTTTAGGGAATATTACGGTTGATTTTTCATTTTGAATCTTCTGCCACTGAATAGTAGGAGGATTTGCTGATGGGGCAAAAGCCTGTGAAAAAGCATTTAGAACAGGAAAACAAAGTATAAAAAGAACAAATATTTTCTTCATAGAGAATAGTTTGCATCAAAGTTTCGCCTTTGACTTAAGTTTAGATTAAATACGATAAGAATATGTCATTAGTCTTCTTAAACGTATGTAATTATCTAATATCAGTATTAGAATACGAATAACCCTTTTTTAGCACAATTTATTAAACATTGACTTTAATCTTTAATTATATTGCGTTTGCATTTAAACCAAGCTTATGCTTAAAAAACTCTACTTATTTGTACTCCTACCTTGTTTAGGCCTATCGGCTCAAACGAACTATTTTGAAAGTGATGTAAACGCCATTGAGAGCAAAGTGATAGAATGGCGAAGAGACTTTCATCAACATCCGGAGTTAGGAAATCAAGAATTCAGAACTTCGGAAGTTGTAGCCAAGCACTTAGAGTCTTTGGGTATAGAAGTTAAACGAAATGTGGCTATTACTGGTGTAGTAGGAGTTCTAAAGGGTGCTAAGCCTGGCCCAGTGATAGCTTTAAGAGCAGATATGGATGGTTTACCAGTTACAGAGCGAGTAGACGTACCTTTTAAATCTGAAGTAAAAGTAGAATATGCTGACCAAACCACGGGAGTAATGCACGCCTGTGGACATGATAGCCATATGGCTATTTTAATGGCAACTGCTGAGATTTTGGCAAAGCACAAAAATGAACTTGCAGGAACTGTTAAATTCATTTTCCAACCTGCAGAGGAAGGCGTTTTTGGAGAAGGTAAAGCTTTTGGTGCAGATTTGATGGTGCAAGAAGGTGCTCTTAAAAATCCTGATGTAGATGTTGCCTTTGGTTTACACATCAACTCTCAAACTCCAGCTGGACAAATAAAATACAAGTCAGGGCCTGTAATGGCCGCGGTAGATCAATTCTACATTACTGTAAGAGGCAAACAGACTCATGGGGCCTACCCTTGGTCAGGAGTTGACCCAATTCTGGTATCTTCACAAATAATTTTGGGTTTAAATACCATTGTTAGTAGAAATGTGAATTTGATTGAAAATCCTGCTGTGGTAAGTGTGGGAGCTATAAATGCAGGAAACAGGCATAACATCATTCCAGAAGAAGCTAAATTTTTAGGAACTATTAGAACTTTTGATTTAGAACAAAGAGCTTTAATACATAAACGTATCAAAGAAATAGCCGAAAATATTGCTAAAAGTGCAGGTGCGGTGGCTGAGGTAAGTATTGAAAATGGATATCCGGTTACTTTCAATAATGTGGCTCTTACAAAAAAGATGCTTCCATCTTTGCAAACAGCCGCTGGGCCTGGAAATACCAAAGAAGTCAATGCAGTTATGGGAGCAGAAGACTTCTCTTATTTTGCAAGAGAAGTACCAGGGCTATTTTTCTTTCTAGGAGCAATGGAAAAAGGAAAGTCACCTTCGGAAGTAGCTCCACATCATACGCCTGATTTTTACCTAGACGAAAGTGGCTTTAAAGTAGGCGTACAAGCTTTCTGTAATTTGGTTTTAGATTATATGAAAATGGAATAATGGCAGCAGAAGTTTTAAAAATATACGAACAAGACCCAGACCCTCAGAAGATAGACCAGATAGTGAGATGTCTGAAAGACGGAGGCATCATCATCTACCCTACTGATACGGTATATGCCATGGGTTGCGATATCTACCAAAATAGAGCAGTGGAAAAGCTTAGTGCCTTGAAGGGTATGAAAGTAAAGAAAAACAACTTCTCTATAGTTTGTAGCGACTTAAGTAACATAGCAGACTATGCCAGGGTTTCTAACAAAGCCTTTAAAGTGATGAAAAAGGCTTTTCCAGGTCCTTTTACTTTTATTTTGCCAGCCACAGGGAAACTTCCTAAACTGTTTCAGTCGAACAGAAAAAACATCGGTATTAGAGTACCTGACCATCCAATTCCTAAAGCCATAGTAGAAGCCCTTGGCAACCCAATTATTACTACCTCTGTAAAAGAGGATGTGGATGATATTTTAGAATACCCAAATGAGATTGATATCATTATTGCTCAGAATGAAAATAACGCAGATTTAATAATTGATGGTGGATGGAGTGGCATGGAACCTTCCACAGTTATTGACGCTTCTGATGACAACTTTGAAATAATTAGACAAGGAATTGGCATATTTGAAGATTTATGAAAACATGGTTTGCCATTTTATTTTTTTCTGGTTTAACCTTTCTCTCCTTAGGTATTAGACCATATATCGAGAATCCAGTATTAGGAATAATGCTGGGCAGCATGCATTACCTCTATCTTCTAATTGTGTTTTGCTGTAGGACAATTAAAGAAAAACCTCTGTTTAAATTCTTTTTATTCCTTCTCATTGTAGGTCATTTTACTTTAGACTTATTTGTGTTTTTCGAAGTTAAAATCATAGATGATGTTTTCGTCATTGCCATTAATGTGTGTTATATCATGCTTTTTTACCTCTGCTTTATTCACCTTTTCAAAAAAAATGGTTCGGCTTTTTATAACCAAAAAAAATCGGATTGGCTGGTTGGCTTTTCTACTGGTTTGGGTAGTTTTTTGATAGTACTTCTACTATTTTTCGGAAGAGTATATCCAAGCTATGAACCCATTCTTATTCTTTTAGGAGTCTTCATATCACTTTTCCATGTATTGGGTGTAAACACCCCTTTGAAAACTAAAAACTATCAAATTTTAATACTTGGTTTAGTATTAAATTTCACAACTTTTATCATAGCCATTTATTTATTTCAGATAGAACCATTTCCTGAAGGTGCAGCACTCATGAAGGGCTTATTTATGATTTGCATATACTGCTTTTTAGAGGCTCTTTATGAAATAAGTAATGTGGTAATAAGGCCTAGAATTACTTAATATGCTCAGGCTTTTTGTGCTTCCATCTTCTATGACTCCATAGCCAAAACTCTGGCTGCTCTTTTATTTGCTTTTCTAGCAAATTTGCATGCCTTTCTAAAATAGAATTCTTTTCTTCCATTTTGGGCTTATCTGTAATTAACTCAAAAGTTACTTTGTAATAACCTCTTTTTACTTGTGATATAAAAACAAATACCACGGGCATATCAAACTTAACCGCAATCATTTCAGTACCAAAAAAGAAGGAAGTATCTTGATTCAAAAAAGTGGTCCAATATGATTTTAAAGGTGGTGCAGACTGGTCGTTACCAAGTGCCACAGTAAATGGTCTATCAAAACCCTGAGCTATTTTTTTATAAGTATCTGTAGTAGTGTACATCACAGTACCAAACCGAGTTCTGAGGTTATAAAACATCTTATCAAAATAAGAATTTGATAGTTTATGATATGGGGCAGTACCCAAATGTTTAAACTGAGAACCTAAAGTCTGAGCCAACCACTCATAATTACCGTAATGACCCAATGTCATCACAAAACTTCTATTATCAGCATACCAATTATTTAGTTTCTGCTCATCTACCTTATATATAAATCGCTTTTCAAGTTCTTTTCCAGAAATGGTAAGGGATTTAAAGGTTTCTAAAAACAAATCGCAAAGATGGTGGTAAAACCCTTTTTCAATCTTAATTATGTCCGACAAGTCTTTTTCAGGAAACGCATTTAATAAGTTTTCTCGAACTACCTTTTTCCTGTAGCCCAGTAATACATAAAGCACTGGATATAGTAAGTAATCCGAGATTAAATAAAGTAGCCAAAAGGGTAGAATAGAAATAAAAAAAATAAAAGGTAGTGCCAAATAATATGAGATGGCGGTTAGGTTAATTTTTGGCATTGATGTATTCAAAATAGTCTTCTTTGGTATCCAAATCAATTCCTAAACCTTTAAAATCAATTTTCTTAATGTTTGACTTAAATTTTTTAAAAATTTGGCTGGCTCCTTTGTCTCCTTTTAACTCCAACAAATCTAGAAAGGTTTCTTTTTTAAAAAGAGCTGGAACACCTATAACCTTTTGATATGCTGATGCTACTATGAGTGCTTCCTCATTTGATTTAGCTTCCCTTATTATTTCGCTTAAATAAGAACCTGAAACTTCTGGCATATCAGCCGTGCAAACAAGGACTGCGTCAATACTTTTATTAATCATATAACAACCTGCCAAGCCCCGAACTATTGAGCCAGCCATACCTGAAGACCAATCCGCATTTTCAACAATATTTATAGGAAGGTCTTTTAACTTCGGTAGTATGAGCTCCTTATGGGCTCCTATTACAACGCTAATAGAAAGATTATCAACACTTAAACATTCCTTTATGACTTTTACGACTAGTAAATCTCCATGGACGTCTAGTAATTGCTTGGGTACACCCATTCTTTGAGAGGCTCCAGCAGCCAAAATTATGATTCCTACATTCATATTTATATCTTTACACAAAATTACAAGAATTTCTTACGCCCATGTAATGAATTAAGGGTTCTTGTCGTTTGGTATTACGTGCTAACAAAATAAAATTTAACATGAAGCTTTTCAACAATTCCGCATTTCTGCGGTTGGCAGTTCTAGCTATGTCATTCAGTCTTTTCTCCTGCGGTGGAGGAAACGATCCAAACCCTAAGGGTTCAACTTTCGAAATATATTTAGATTTTTGGAATACTTCAGGTAGAACACCCGAGGTGCGTTTTGATGAACTAAATACCTCAAGGGAAATTAAGATTGATTTTAGTAAAACGTTCCAAGGAACAGCAGAAGGTAGTTCTTTTACGAAGGTTGAGATAGATAATTTTAGAATTATTGACCAGAACTCAAACAATTATAACATAGAAGATATCACCGCCTACGAATTAAGAGATGGCGTTTGGAAAAAGGACATCGAATTTACAATGGATTTTGACCAGTCTGAAGATATTTCTGTTGTCTTAGTTTTAGACCGTTCTGAATCTTTAGGTGCTGATTTTTCTACTATAAAAAGCTACGCCAATGATTTCATTGACCAAGTTTTTGACGATAGAGAAGTTGTAAAAATGGGTGTAGTTGACTTTGCAGATGATGTTAAATCACATCCTTTAACTACCCAACGTGAAGAACTTAAGTCTTACGTTAATTCATTGGTTCAAGGTAAATTTACCACGCTATATGATGCCGTAGATATTGGAATTGACATATTACAAGATTCAGATTCTCAAAGTAAAGTTCTTTTTGTATTTACCGACGGTTCAGACAACAACTCCTCTCCTAATGTAAATGTGGACTATTTACTGAACAGAATTAAGTCAGACAAAAACGATTATAAAATCACAAGTTTTGCAATTGGCCTTGACGGAGATGGTGGTGTTGACCAAAATATTCTAACGAAGTTGTCTGGAAACGGTGGTACAGCGAGTTTCCCTAAAACTATTGGTGAAGCTAAAGGTGTTTTTGAAAAATTTTCAAGAGTCATTTCCAATGTATATAGCCTAGAGTATCTTAGAAACCAACAAGTTATACCTAGGAACTCACCCGCTAAACTTAAATTTGAAATAACCACCATAAAGTAATATTTCATTTAATCATATATTTAAAGCTCTTCAGGAAACTGGAGAGCTTTTTTATTGTTTTACTTTGGAGATACATAATTAATAGACAAATGAAACTAGACATCAATTTTTATCAGGATAAATTCAGTGGAATTTTCAGCCCGAACCTTATCAAAGAGCTTCATGAACATGGAACCTATGTTGAAATGGAGGCTGGTGGATATTTAATGAAACCTGGTGGTCTTATGAGTTTCATACCCATCCTTTTAGAAGGCTCTATTAAGATTATGCGACAAGATCATGAAGGTAAAGAGGTCTTATTATACTACATTGGTGGGCTAGACAGCTGTGCTATGTCTTTAACCTGCTGCCAGCAGGGAAACACCAGTGAGATAATAGCTCAGGTTGAAGAGAATGTAAAATTGATATCAATACCTAGCTATAAAGTAGATGAATGGCTTTGCCAGCACCGCACTTGGAAAACTTTTGTTTTTAATACCTATCAAAAAAGGTTTGAAGATATGCTTGAGACTATTGACAGCATAGCTTTTCATAAGCTAGACCAGCGATTGTTAGACTTGATTAAGAAGAAAATAGAAATTACTGGAGGAAAGAGAATACTCTACGCCACACATGAAGAACTGGCCAACGAATTAGCCACCTCAAGAGAGGTAGTTTCTAGATTATTGAAACAATTAGAAAAACTAGATAGAGTGAAACTGTCAAGAAATAAACTAGAACTTTTAGCAGAAAAATAGCTCTAATCTTCAATGAACTCTAAAAGTGCATAGTCAGAGTTTAAACCAGTTACTGAAATTTTATAGGTGTATTTCCCTTTTTCTAGTTGTACTTCCCCCACGTAATCTGTAGGCTGAATGAGGTATGCTTTGCCATTTATTTTAAAAGAAACAAAAGCGTAACGATAAGCTGAATCGAACCTCTTATACTCTGATTTTCCGTTTGATTCTAAATTACCAAAATCATTCTGACCATCGCTAGTATCTACAAAAACCTCATCTAGGCCCCATGACGAACCGTTCCAAATTCTAATTTGAATGTCACCATTACCATCAGGAAATGGATCGTCCTTTTTACAGGCCATGACACTAAAAAGAATAAAAATGTACGCTATTGCTTTCATAAGTGCTTAGAAGACCCCTAAAGTACATACATGGTTGAAAGGTTTCTTGATTTTTTCCATTATTTATGACTTTGTACCCTTAAAATTATACTTGAACTATTATTTATACTTTTGGGTTAGGCATATCAAGCGTCATCAATCAAACATGATAGAAATAATAAAACAACCTTGGCCATGGTATGTGGCTGGTCCATTAATAGGTCTAACCGTACCGCTACTCCTTATATTGGGTAATAAGGCTTTTGGAATATCAAGCAGTTTAAGGCATGCTTGTGCCGCAATAATACCTAGCAAAATACCTTTCTTTCAGTACGACTGGAAAAAAGAAAAGTGGTTGTTTTTCTTTGCCGGAGGCGTAATTCTAGGAGCCTTTGTTGCCGCCAATCTTTTGTCTGATGGAACTACAGCCCAATTAAACCCTCAAACCATAGCGGATTTAGAAGCTTTAGGTGTAACACAGTTTGAGGGCATGCTTCCTGGTGATATTTTTAGTTTAAATAACATATTCACCTTGAAAGGGTTGATTTTTATAGTAGTAGGAGGTTTTTTAGTTGGATTTGGAACTCGATATGCTGGTGGTTGTACTTCAGGGCACGCTATCATGGGGATTTCAAACTTACAATGGCCTTCTTTAGTGGCAACCATTTTCTTTATGGTAGGTGGTTTTTTTACCACATGGCTTCTTTTTCCAATCATCTTTAAATTATTCTAATCATGGAAAATCAAACGAATTCGTCAGCAAACAACATTAAGTATATAATAGCCGGTCTTTTATTTGGAATTATCTTGGTCAAAAGTGAAGTCATTTCATGGTTTAGAATCCAAGAAATGTTTCGCTTGCAAAGCTTTCATATGTACGGCGTAATAGGCTCAGCCATTCTTACGGGTATCATTTCTATACAAATACTGAAACGTTTCAATATCAAAACCCTGGGAGGGCAGCCTATATCTATAATGCCTAAAACCTTTTCAAAAGGCCAAATCATTGGTGGTTTTCTTTTTGGTCTTGGATGGGCTTTAACAGGTGCTTGCCCTGGTCCTATTTATGCACAAATCGGTGCCGGATTTCTAAGTACAGCAGTTACACTTTTAGCTGCGTTGGCTGGCGTATGGGTTTATGGAAGGTTTAGGAATAAGCTACCACACTAATGAAACTAAAGGCAGAACAATTTCTTTCCCATCTTATATCAAGCATCGGACACCCTATCCTACTCGGTAGTTTAGCAGCTATCTATGTCAATTTTAGAGAGTTTGATGGCGATAAAGCATGGCGATTAACTTTGACTTTAATTATCGGTTACGTATTGCCAATCGTAGTTTTCCTAATTTATAAAATGAAAAAAGGTGATTACGAGAATTTTGATGTGTCAAATCAAAAGAAACGGAATAGCTTATATATATTTTCTATTTTTCTACTAGCTCTTTTTATGGGCTATTTGTTTTTGATAAACAGCACATGGCTTATCAAATGCGGTATTATTCCAGTTTTCTTATTAACGCTCTCTTCCTACTTTATCAATAAGAAAATCAAAGTATCCCTGCATACTTCATTCTCTTTCCTATTAGCCACCATGATGATACAGGTAGAAACCTCTGCCGCCTTTACAATGTATTTGTTTGCCATACTAATTGGCTATTCTAGGTTGCACCTCAAACGTCACAGTATTCCAGAAGTGGCATTAGGAGCTATATTGGGTGTGGGAATTGGTTTTATTTTTCATTTTGTTTATCGATTTGGTTTAGAAGAGCTGATGATAAAATAGTGTTTTCGTAGGTTCAGGGTTGTTGTTTATTGCAAATAGTACCTTATTTATTTCCGACATTTTACCTTTTTTCTAAACAAAATTAAAATTCAAAGGGCAATTGTATCTAGTATCCAAAAATAAGGGCACCGCAGTTTAATTGAATAGATAATTTTATTCTTCACACAAAATTCTTCATTCCCTCTAGACCGAAATTAAGTACTCCATTGTCTCAGATAGATGTTTGATTATAGAATTACCTCAATTCGTTAATTGCCTATGGCATAACTCACAAATTAAGTTCAGTTTTATGAACTGAATCTTAAAATCTAACCCAAGCCAAACGACTTTAGTTATATGAAAACGATAAAAGTAAGCAAACAACCCGTGAGAATTGCGGAGATTGTTTATATGAAATCCGACATTAATTATACTGAGTTTTTCCTTAGAAACGGTAACAAAATAGTTTCTTGCCATACCTTAAAAAGGTTCGAAGAGCAGCTACCATCACAGCGGTTTAAACGTATAGATAAAGGAACCCTTATAAACTCTGGCTATTTAAAACACATAGGAAGCGATTCCGTAACACTAGTTGACAATACCGTTCTAAAAATTTCAAGAAGAAGAAAGCAAATTCTCTCTCAGTTTAATTACTAGAGAAATTCTATCCATTCAGTCAAAAAAGACTTTGGGATGAATTCATAGATTCAGAAAACATGTAATACTTTTGTTTTCATGATAACGTTCCAGTCGCAAGACATCAAATTTAACCTTAAAGGAAAGCTAAAGGTAAAAGCATGGCTAAAGGAAATTGCTAAGAAAGAAGACTTCAAAATTCAAGATTTGAACTACATTTTTATGTCGGACGAAGGTCTTCATAAAATCAACTTGGAATACCTTAATCACGACACTTATACAGACATCATAACTTTTGATAATTCTGAAGAAGAAGGCATTATAGAAAGCGATATTTTCATCAGCATTGACCGAGTTAAAGAAAACGCTGAAAGTTTCAAAACTACTTTTGACAATGAACTAAGAAGAGTTCTAGCACATGGCTTGCTTCATCTTTGCGGATATAAGGACAAATCTGATGAAGATGCGAAGCTTATGCGAGAGATGGAGGAAGCCTCTCTAAGGTTATGGAACATGGACTTCACAGATTAGACACAGATTTAAAGTTTACTCAATCCGGCAAAAACCTATTATCATTCTTAATCTCGCCCATCACAAAAATGCTTTGCGTGCTTCCGATATTTTCTAGAGATGCCAGTTTATTCATGATAAAACTTTGGTATTCTCTCATGTCGTTTACCACAACTTTGATTAAGAAGTCATAATCACCAGAAATATTAAGACATTCTACTACCTCTGGTAATTCCGTTATTTGTTTGACAAACTTTGCCCCTGCCATTTGTTCATGCTCTTTCAGTCGGATATTGCAAAGCACCATAAGGTCCTTCCCTACTTTTTCTCTATCCACCACGGCTACATACCGCTTTATCACACCATCATTTTCTAAACGCTTTATACGCTCATATACAGGTGTGGGAGATAAATTTAATCTTCCAGCAAGTTCTTTAGTAGTAAGTTTTGCATCTTCTTGAAGATACTTCAGAATATCTCTATCTGTTTGGTCAAATTTCATCATATAGCAATTATTGCTCAATTTTAGATAAATCAACAAGAAAAACCTATCATTTGCAGATAATTTATCTATTCCTAAGAATAATCACCTCGTTTTTTATCTTTTCTTCTATCTTTGCAGGCAGATTTAAAATTAAGTAGGATAAACGAGTTTATTCTGGCTGAAGATTGTTCACGAAAATCGCCATTTACTTCTTTCCTACTTTTTGACAAAACCGATAGAATTTTAATAGTATGCCGAACATAAAAGAAGAAATCACCAAAAGAATTTTAATCTTAGATGGTGCTATGGGTACCATGATTCAGCGTTATAAGCTGTCTGATGAAGATTACCGAGGTGATAGATTCAAGGACTTCCCACAGGATGTAAAAGGAAACAATGACCTACTTTCTTTAACTCGTCCAGATGTTATTTTGGCTATACATAAGGAATATTTAGAGGCTGGTGCCGATATTATAGAAACCAATACTTTCAGTGCTAACTGGGTTTCTATGGAAGATTATAAAATGGAACACCTCGTAAAAGAAATAAACTACGAAAGTGCCGTTTTAGCTCGTAAAGCTTGTGATGAGTATACTGCCAAGAATCCTGATAAACCGAGGTTTGTAGGTGGTTCTATGGGCCCTACCACTAAATTGGCTTCGCTCTCTCCTGATGTGAATAACCCTGGATTTAGAGCCATCACTTTTGACCAGTTAGTTGATTGTTTTAAAGAGCAGGCGGAAGCATTGATTGACGGTGGAGCCGATGTCTTAATAATGGAGACTTCTACAGATACTTTGAACAGTAAAGCCTCTATTTATGCAGCAAAATTGGTAATTGCTGAGAAGCAAAAAACTGACCCAAGTTTTGATATTCCTATCATGATATCGGGAACTATTACTGACCAATCTGGTAGAACTTTAACGGGTCAAACAACAGAAGCTTTTTATAATTCGCTGAAGCATGGCGACTTACTATCTATAGGCTTAAACTGTGCTTTAGGTGCTAGAGCCATGAAACCGTATTTGGCAGAGATGTCACGCGTTGCTTCTTGCTTTGTGAGTGTGTATCCTAATGCAGGTTTACCTAACGAAATGGGTGCTTACGACGAATCCCCAGAGTTTATGGGAGAGCAAGTTCGTGAGTTTTTAGAAGAAGGTTATGTCAATATTTTAGGAGGATGCTGCGGAACCACGCCGGACCATATAGCGGAGTTTGCTAGAATAGCGGCAGAATATGAACCAAGAAAGAAGTCAAACCCAGAGCAATTATTAAGGTTAAGTGGACTAGAGCCAATGACTTTGACGAAAGAATTAGGCTTTGTCAATGTGGGAGAGCGAACAAACGTAACAGGTTCTAAGAAGTTCTTACGCTTGATTAAAACTGAGAAGTTTGAAGAAGCTCTTTCTGTAGCTTTAGACCAAGTAGAAGGCGGTGCCAATGTAATTGACGTCAACATGGATGAAGGTATGCTTGATGGCGTAGAAAGTATGACTACTTTCTTAAACCTAATGGCATCGGAACCAGATATCTCAAGAATTCCGGTCATGGTAGATTCCTCTAAATGGGAAATCATTGAGGCTGGATTGAAATGTATTCAAGGAAAAGGAATTGTCAATTCTATCTCCCTAAAAGGTGGAGAAGAAGAATTTGTGCGTCAAGCTACTATTTGTAAAAACTTTGGAGCAGCGGTTATTGTCATGGCGTTTGACGAAGACGGGCAGGCAGACACCACAGCACGTAGAATAGAAATAGCCAAACGCTCTTATGATGTTTTAGTAGATACTGTAGGTTTCCCACCGGAAGACATCATTTTTGACCTTAACATTTTCCCTGTAGCTACGGGTATTGAAGAACATAGAATAAACGCTATTTCGTTTTTTGAAGGGACTAAATGGGTAACAGAGAACTTACCGCATGCTCATGTGAGTGGTGGCGTAAGTAATGTCTCTTTCTCTTTCAGAGGAAATAATAAAGTAAGAGAGGCGATTCACTCTGCATTTTTATACCATGCCACCAAGGTAGGAATGGACATGGGGATTGTAAATCCTGCCATGTTGGAGGTTTATGATAATATACCAAAAGACCTTCTAGAAGCGGTAGAAGACGTCCTATTGAATAGAAAAGACGATGCCACCGAGCGTTTGCTAGATATGGCGGAGTCGCTAAAAGGCACCAACGTAGAAACAGAAAAAGCTATTCAAGAATGGCGTTCACTACCGGTTGAAAAAAGAATAGAGCACGCCTTAGTACGTGGTGTGGTAGAGTTTATTGAAGCAGATACCGAAGAGGCGAGAGTGTCGTTCCCTTCTCCTCTACAGGTGATTGAAGGTCCTTTAATGGACGGAATGAACGTGGTAGGTGATTTGTTTGGTTCTGGTAAAATGTTTTTGCCTCAGGTGGTAAAATCTGCCAGAGTAATGAAAAAAGCGGTGGCTTACCTCCTACCTTTCTTAGAAGAAGAAAAACGTAAAACAGGAAATACTGCCAAAAACAATGGTAAAATACTCATGGCCACCGTAAAAGGTGATGTGCATGACATTGGTAAAAACATTGTAGGCGTAGTACTTGCTTGTAATAATTTTGAAATCATTGACCTTGGTGTGATGGTAGCTGCCGATAAAATATTGGATGCTGCTGTAGAACATAACGTTGATATTATTGGTCTTAGTGGCTTGATTACGCCTTCGCTTGATGAAATGGTTTATGTGGCTAAGGAGATGGAAAAAAGAGGAATGAAAATTCCTTTATTGATAGGAGGTGCTACTACATCTAGAGTTCATACTGCCGTAAAAATTGACCCATATTATTCTGGCCCAGCCATTCATGTTTTAGATGCTTCTAAATCTGTTCCTGTAGCCAGTAGCTTATTGAGCAAAGGCCAAGAAGAGGAATTTAAAGCCAAATACAAGGCTGATTACGCTGTATTCAGAGAAGAATATCTTAACAGACAAACTGTTAAAACTTACATCACAATAGAGCAAGCAAGAGCCAATAAAATGGCGATTGACTGGTCAAATACAGAAATCAAAAAGCCTACTTTCTTAGGTCAAAAAGTATTTGAAAACTATAATTTAAGTGAAATAGTAGATTATATAGACTGGACCCCATTCTTTCAATCTTGGGATTTACATGGTAGGTATCCAAAGATTTTGGAAGACAAGGTAGTTGGGAATGAAGCCAAAAAACTTTTTGCAGATGCTCAAGCCATGCTGAAAAAGATTGTCTCTGAAAAGTGGCTTACCGCCAAAGGTGTCATAGGTTTTTGGCCTTCTAATACTGATGGAGCTGATGCTCAAATAGTGTACGATTTCACGGTCAATGACGAAGGACATTCTAGTTCTTGTTCTTCTTTAACGCATGACCATAAAGTATATATCCCAAATACAGAAAAGGAAATAGCAACTTTCCATCACTTACGTCAGCAAGGAAAAAAAGGAAAGAATCTCCCTAATTTATCTTTAGCGGATTTCGTGGCTCCAAAAGAAAGTGGTAAGCAAGATTACTTCGGTGGTTTTGCTGTTGGAATTTTCGGAGCTGATGAAAAGGCAAAGGAATTTGATGCCGACCATGACGATTATAACAGCATCATGGTAAAAGCCTTAGCTGATAGATTTGCAGAAGCATTCACAGAACTACTGCACGAGAAAGTAAGGAAACAATACTGGGGTTATGCTGCAGAAGAAACACTAGGAAGCGAAGAGCTTATCAAAGAAAAATACGCCGGTATTAGACCTGCCCCTGGCTACCCAGCTTGCCCTGATCATACCTTAAAAAGGCCGTTATTTCAGCTTTTAGATGTAGAAAACAGCATTGGCCTTACTTTAACGGATAGCTTAGCCATGTGGCCAGCATCTGCCGTAAGTGGTATGTATTACAGTCATCCAGATAGCAAATACTTCGGTCTAGGTAAAATAACAAAAGACCAGATAGAAGACTATGTGGCTAAGAAAGGAGTTACTATTGAAGATGCAGAGAAGTGGTTATCGCCGGCTTTGAATTATTGACATCCTTCAGCTATTTTAGAGCTAAAAACAGCTCCTGGTAAAGTTTGAAACCCTGTATTCATTTGGATTGATTTTTTGGCAAAAAGCTCTTGATTTTGAACATTTTGAGTCGTTTCTATTTTTTCAATACCTGATACTTTAGTCTCAACGGAATTGCCTGAGAGGGAGACAAGCGTTGGGATATTAACATTGAGCACTGTAAAGTTTGAACCAGCGGCATTGCCTAATGTTAAGCTTACGTTTTTACTACCTGAGTTAGCATATTGATGAGTTGGGTCAACATCTGTAGAAATGCTTCCATCTCCAAAATCCCAATAGACTGTTTCGTAATTCTCTATTGAAGTGGTAGTAAAGTTTACTTTTAGTTTACATTCCTCGTCTATTACTGAAGTAAAACTAGGCACCGGTGCTTGCAAGGCCTGAAATGACACTTTATGAATATGGCCAGTTTCCTCTAAAACATACATTTCGGTTCCGACTAAAACGGCATCAACAACTCGGTCAAAATCCTTTACAAGCCTAATTACCTGAACAATATACTTACCTGTGTTTTGGTCAGTCAAAAACTTTATTTGGCACAAATCGGCACCAGGGTCTACACTATTCAAATATCCAGAAGGTCCGTTTCCTTCGGTATATGCCAACACAAAACCAGAAGCATTATACGGATAAGCCAAAACGCTATCCACATCTATATTGAAACCTAAAGGCGACCTATGCGATGTAAAAGTGGTGATTGTATCTTTTTGTTCAAAAACTCCAGATACAGGATTCCTTACCCAATTGGCATCAGGTCCAATACTTGGGATAGGTTCTTCAAATGCAATGTTGGGTGCAACAGGAAAAGTTGAGTCATTATGAAAGACTTCAGGGAAGCCCAAATTACTTGGCAAAAGTTTGTCAGTTGACGGGTCATAAGGCGTGAACTGCTGAGGTGTAATATTTCCACCCATTCGCCATGGAAAGCCATAATGCTTACCTCTTTTAAGTAAATTAAGTTCCTCTGGGTCATCACGGTCTCCCATATTTTCTACGCCAAAGAGTTCACCTTTTGCATTCAGAGCCATATCAAATTCATTCCTAACACCTTCACAGTATATATATCCGGAATTTTGCAACCAGGTTTCGTCATTCAGAAGGTAAATGTTGTTTGCAGTTATCGGAATTGCAAAAATTTTAGTTGTTAAAGGTTCGTCCCTCAAGTTTGGATACATCCCCCCAACATCTTTTACTTCGCCATGGTCAGTTCTAGAACCACTAGCTATATAAAGAGAATCCTTGGCCGCATTTAAAGTAATAGCACTAAAAGCATGGTCAAAAAGCGTGGTAGAAGAAGCATAATACTCTGTACCTAACATGTAGGTGAAGGCCTTATTATTTCCGTTGCTGTCAAAAGAAACCTTTATTACTCTTCCCCTGCCTCTTTTATTGGCATCGTCAGCTTCATTACCAACAATATATAATGCAGAATTATAAAACATGAGTCCTTGCATCCTATTTATCAAGTGCTGACTAGAAGGTATAAATAATTCTCTGTATTGGGGTACACCATTTATAACACGAATTCTATAAATATCACCTCCGAACGTATTCGTATAAAAAACTTGATTGACAGAATCATAAACAATTCTTACAGAATTATTTTCAACATAACTATAGTTTGCCTGAACAGAAACATCTGATTTCAAGGAAACTGGATTACCCGCACTTATTGAATTAGCATGACCATATTTTGAAATAGGAGGAGAAACTGTATCTTTTTCAGCTGACAAGAACCCTAAAAAGACTAAAATATAAGTGAGCATATCAATTGTGTAAATTATGTCTTGTAAACATAAACAATTTTATCCTCTAGTATTTCTTTAATTATTATACGGTAAGAAAAACTGGCTGATGAATTTATTTTGAAGCCCGTCAGGCTTTCAAATTCTTTATTTTTGTTTTATTCCTATTCACTTTCAGGCCCATGCAAGCTTCCATAAAACATCGAAAAAATATCCGAAGTTAACCAACCCGGAAGGGGTTTAATGTGAATAGAAAATATATCGAAGGTACAGAAACCGCAACCCCGAAAGGGTTGAATTTTATCCTTGGTAAATATTATTGAAGCCCTTCAGGCTTCCTAATTCTCTGATTACTTTTCCTTCTATTCAAATTCAAGCCCATGCGGGCTTGCATAAAACATCGAAAAAATATTCGAAGTAAACGAACCCCAAAGGGGTTTAATATGAATAAAAAAAAATAGCTAGATGCACAACCCCTAAGGGGTTGAATAAAACTACTTCAAATACTTCTCATCATATTCTATCTGAAATTCTTCCAAAAGAGAAATTAACTCCTCTTTAAAATCCACTTTCTTATGATGCTCTTCTTGATTCTTGATGTATTCTATCAAATCATTTTTGGCGTCTAAAGAATAGGTGAAAGCTGCATAACCTTCTTGCCAAGCTGTGAAAGGAAACAACTCCTGCTCCTTTATCATTTTTGAAGATGCTAGCTTTATGTCTTTTACTAATGAAGAAAGAGAAACTGAGGGATGTAGTGAGAAAGCAATATGAATATGGTCTTCTACGCCATTAATTCTGTATAGATGGCAATTCTTTTCTTTTAGAATTCCCCAAATGTATTTAAATAGAACTGGTCTGTTTTGCACCAATAGACTTCTTTCTCTATTTCTGGTAGAAAAAACTACTTGATATAATATTTGTGTGAATGTGCTCATATCAAACCTCTAAAAGACGCTTAATCTTATCTCTTAAAACTTCATTAATTTTGACATAAGACTCTGTGCTCCATCCGGCTACGTGAGGCGTCAGAATTACATTATTTTGATTCGCCAGATAATCGAAGCTTGCCTTCTGTTCCTCAGTGAGAGTTTTCAGCTTTTCGTTTTCTAGCACATCTAAACATGCTCCTTTTACTTTTCCGTCCTGCATGGCGGCTACTAGGTCTTTTAAAACAGCTATTTCACCTCTGGCTATATTGCAAAATATGATAGGCTTCTCAAATTTATCAAAGAATCCTTTATCCACCCATTTGTCAGATTCTTTGGTTAATGGAATGTGCAAACTCACAATGTCTGCCTTCTCATATATTTCAGGCATATCGCACTCTGTAATCACATGTGTGCCGAAACCATATTTATAGCGATCGTACGCTAAAATTTTGCAGCCAAAAGCAGCTAACCTTTCAGCGGTAGCTTGCCCATTATTTCCGTAGCCAATAATACCCACCGTTTTTCCAAAAAGCTCTTCCCCCCTATTTGCTTCCCTGTTCCACTGTCCTTCTTTAACCTCTCTACTTCCCGTATTGATTTTGTGCAATAAAGAGAGCAACATTCCTATCAAATGCTCCGCTACAGCTACTTTATTGGCTTCATTGGCTCCAAAAACCGTGACTCCAGCCTTTTTACAAGCGGTTAAATCTATTAAATCTAAACCTGCCCCTGCCCTACCAATAAACTTCAAATTTGATGCATGCGATAAAAACGCCTCATTTATAGCAAACTTACTTCTGATAATTAGGCCATCATAAACCCCTACACGCTCCAATACCTCTTCAAAAGCAATATTCGGGTAATAATCTACGTCTAAACCTAAGGCCTTTGGCATTTCCACTATGGAAGGATGCATCTCATCTACTATTAAAATTCTCATTTCTTTGGAATAGCCCTTTGGCTAATTTGCTGATGTATCCGTCTAGATTTTCTTCCTAAACGTCACTTTTTATCTTAACTTTGGCAATTTAGACATAACCGCAAAATTTTGCCCTATGGAAGGCGACAACATTCCCAGAATTGGAATTAGTATTGGAGATATTAACGGCATTGGCCCAGAAGTTATCATAAAGGCTTTGTCAAGCAGCTCTATAAATAAAATCTGTACGCCAGTTATTTATGGCTCAGGAAAACATTTAAGCAAGTACAAAAGCTTACTTGGCTATAATGATTGGCTTTTCTCTACCGTTCAAAACACCCGACAGCTTAATAAGAAACAAATTAACCTTGTGAACTGTTACAACGGACCTCACTTTGAACTGGCTCTGGGAACGGTTCAAAAGGAAGCGGGCCAATTAGCTTTTCAAGCTTTAGATAGAGCTACTCAAGATTTAAAAAGTGGTTATATAGAGGCTTTAGTTACTGCTCCAATTTCAAAGGATAATACGCAAGGAGAAGGTTTCAAATTTCCAGGACATACGGAGTACTTAGCTAATGAATTTCAGGCAGAAGATGTTTTGATGTTTTTAGTAAGTGAGGAGTTACGCTTAGGTGTTGTTACTGGTCACATTCCTATTGAGCAAGTCAAAAAGAACATCAATAAAAAGCAAATCAAGACTAAACTGGATTTGATGCTCAATAGCTTAAAAGTTGATTTCAAAATTCAAAAACCCAAAATTGCTGTACTAGGACTTAATCCACATGCTGGCGAAAATGGTTTGCTTGGAAAAGAGGAAGTTGAGATAATTGAGCCCTTAATAAATGAGTACCGTAAAAAAGGAACTTTGGTTTTTGGACCGTTCCCTAGTGATGGTTTCTTTGCTACACAACAATGGAAACAATATGATGCCGTATTAGCAATGTATCATGACCAAGGTTTAACACCTTTCAAAATGCTTGCTTTCGACTCTGGAGTTAATTTTACCGCAGGTTTATCTGCTGTTAGAACATCTCCTGACCACGGAACAGCTTTTGACCTAGCAGGAAAAGGAGAAGCAGATTCAGGTTCAATGCTACAAGCTATATTCTCGGCAGTAGAGATATATAAAAATAGAGCAGAGCATAAAGATTTAACGGAGAATGCTATTTCACCGATAAAAATTCAGCGAATTATAAAATCTAATAAAGAGAAAAAGTAAATTCTCCTTCGTTAAGATTAATGTCTTGAATTGGATTTCTAAGCTTACTCACATCTACATTAGCTATTTGATTGTAAACAGATGTAGTTTGAAGAAACCTATGTCCTAAAATGTATTGCAACAAGTGAATATCCATTCCAGCCTCTAAAGCGTGTACAGCATAGCTGTGTCTCAATGTATGCACGGTAGCATTTTTATCTATTCCAGATTTCTTTAAAGCAGCTTGAAAAAACAGTTGCACATTTCTAGAGCTATATGGTTTTCCCTTTTCACCAGGAAAAAGGACGCTCTCGGGTTTACTTTTCACAAAGTACCTTTTAAGATAATCTATAATATTGGGAGCTAAGGACAGCACACGGCTACTATCCTCATTTTTATCTACCACCCTAATGGTGCATTTCTCCATATCTATATCGTCCACCATTAAATTAATGGCTTCACTTATTCTTAGGCCAGAATTGTAAATAAGAAGTAAAAGGGATTTGTGCTTGATATTAGTAACCGTATAAAGTATCTTCTTAACCTCTTTTCTAGTTAAAATTTCTGGTAACTTTTGGTCTTTAGATTCTCCTGTAGACTTTATACCTAGCTTTCTTCCGAAAATGACGTCATAAAAAAGCTTTAATGCTTTTCCTGCTTGGATGGTTTCTGCCTTATCTTTTTTCTCCCCTAAATCTTTTAAATAATCACCTATAAATTCGTCTGTAATTTTGCTTTGCGGCAGGTCTCTCACCTCGTTGTAAAAAACGAAGATGGCTTTTCTATAAGCTGCCACAGTCATACTATTATATTTACCGGATTTCATGTGCTCGGTAAATCGCTCTATCAGGTGGGTCATTTCAGTTTTATCTCGCTATAATTCTAAAACAAAGATAATAGAAGGTTTGACCTTATTAAAATATATGGATTGATAATTTAATGCGAATGTTTACATTTTACCACTCAATCAAGCTTTTGTCTTAGAAATGCCCTTGGCTACGTGCCATCCGCCTGTCCAAGCTGCTTGAAAATTGAACCCGCCCGTAACAGCATCAATATTTAAAACCTCTCCTGCCATAAATAATGTAGGGTGTTTTATTACTTCAAATGTATCTGGATTTATTTCAGAAAGGTCTACTCCACCTGCAGTAACAAACTCCTCTTTAAAAGTACTTTTCCCAGTTACATCAAACACCATTTTCTTTAGATTATCTTGAAACAGACGAAAATGCTTTTTCCCCGTTTCACTCCAATTTTGGTGTTCCGTTACATTACTCTTATTACATAAAAATTCCCAAAAGCGTTTTGACAAATCAAAAAGCGGCGTATTCAATACCTTCTTTTTAGGATTTTCTATTTGGTAGTTTTTCAAGGTTTCTAAAACCATTTTATCAGATAGCTCTGGCAAGAAATCCATCTTCAATTTAAAAACATAATTCTTCTTTTCTAACTCCCTTGCAGCAAAAGCCGATAACTTCAATATAGACGGACCTGACATTCCCCAGTGGGTAATTAAAGCAGGGCCCGTAGTTTCAATATCCGGAATACTCGCTTTGCTATTCAGAAAGCTGTTGCCTGCCAAAGCTCTTAATTCTTCGTCTTCTATTTTAAATGTAAATAAAGAAGGTACTGGAGCTACCACTTCTAAATCTAGTTTCTTTAAACTTTCCCAAATAGTTCTATCGCTACCCGTGGCTAGCATCAAATTTTTAGTTCTTAAGCTTCTTCCTTTTTGAAGGTCTATCTTCCAACCGCTTTCGCCCTTTTCAAAATTAGTAACACGGGCTAGGCAGCGTAATTCTATTCCTAATCGCTTTATTTCGTCATGAAACAAATCTAGAATGGTTTGAGAAGTATTTGATGCTGGAAACATCCTGCCATCTGCTTCTTTCTTTATTCCTACTCCCCTATTATTAAACCAAGCTATGGTTTCGTTCGGTCCAAATCTCTCAAATGGTTTTAAGAGAAACTCTTTGCCTCGAGGATAGTTTTTGACAAGTTCTGAAGCTTGAAAGCAATCATGGGTCACATTACATCTGCCACCGCCAGATACTTTGACCTTTTGTAGTGCTTCTTTGTTTTTTTCAATGATTAAAACGCGAAGGTCAGGATTATTAGAAACCGTATTTATAGCAGCAAAAAAGCCAGCGGCTCCGCCACCAACCACCACTAGGTCATAATCTAAATCGGAGATAGGTACTTCTTTGATAAGGCGTTTCTTTGATTGCGTAGCAAAATTATCAAATTTTCAATGCCTTTTACTTCTTGTCCATATTCAAATGTAACCTTATGTACACCCGAGCTATCAGTTATTTCAATCCATTCCGCACCGCCGTCTGCACAGTCTGGACAGCCATAAACCTCATTAAGGTTTCTAAAAGTCTTTGTATTTAATTCAGAGAGTATTTCTTGCCAACTTGTTTCTTCTAATGTGCCTTTAAATATTTTCTTCTCATGAGCATTATCCACGTAATAAGGCTGCGAAACAAACGAGACGCTATCGTTTTGAGCATTAAGCTCAAAATACTGCGTACACTCGCCTTGACATTCCCCAAAACTTTGCCCGCTAATAATTACCAAATCAGATTCAAGTTTTGGAGAAACTGAGTCACAAGAACTTAAGTAGAATGTGGAAAATAATGTAATAATGAGGGTGACTTTCTTCATGATAATTGACACTTTTGCTGTTACAATATCAAATAACATTTCTTACAAAAAGGTTGTACAACCTCTCAAAGAAATTTAGAACTATGCTTAACAATTCTCAGACTACGTATATAACGCAAACGCTCAGCGTTTCTTCTAATTCGGTTAACCAAACTATTCAGCTCTTGGCTGAAGGTGCTACTGTGCCTTTCATAGCTAGATACCGTAAAGAGAAAACCGGAGGACTAGATGAAGTTCAAATTGCGGATATTAAAAAGCAGTTTGAAAAGTTTCAGGAAGCTGATAAACGTAGGCTAGCCATTATTTCTTCTATTGAAGAGCAAGGCAAAATGACACCTAATTTATTAGCGAAGCTAAACAAAGCACTACACCTTAAAGAGCTGGAAGACCTCTACTTGCCATATAAACAGAAACGTAAAACCAAGGGTGTAATTGCTATTGAAAAAGGTCTTGAGCCTTTAGCAAAACGTATTTTTGCACAAAGAGAGAGTAGCCTTGATCAGCTTACTGCTCAATTCTTAAACAACGATGTCAAATCAAAAGAAGAAGCTCTTCAAGGAGCTAGAGACATCATGGCGGAGTGGATTAATGAAAACTTAGAATCTAGAAATAGGCTTAGAACCATTTTTGAAAGAGAGGCCATTATATCTGCAAAAATCAAAAAAGGAAAAGAGACCGAAGGAATTAAATATAAAGATTATTTCGATTTTTCTCAAAGTTTAAGAAATGTGCCATCTCATAGGTTATTGGCTTTAAGAAGAGGCGAAAAAGAAGGTTTCCTTAAAGTTAGTATAGATATTGACACCGATAAAGCACTCAATATTTTAGACAGACAGTATGTGCAAGGCATGCCTGCCTGCAAAGAACAGGTAGAACTAGCGATAGAAGATGCTTTCAAAAGACTTCTGAACCCATCAATTGAAAATGAGTTTAATGGCTTAAGCAAGGAAAAAGCAGACGAAGCTGCCATTCAGATATTTGCGACTAATCTAAGGCAGTTGCTATTATCGGCTCCTTTGGGTCAAAAACGCGTTTTGGCTTTAGACCCAGGTTTTAGAACTGGCTGTAAAACGGTGGTGCTTAATGAGCTGGGCGATTTGCTTTATGATACCGTGGTGTACCCTACTTTTAAGAAAAACGAGGCGGAAATCACAATCAAAAAACTAGTTGCAGATTATAAAATTGATGCCATAGCGATAGGAAACGGAACTGCTAGTAGAGAAACCGAAGACTTTGTAAAATCAATAAATACGGGCGTAAAAGGTATTTATGTAGTCTCTGAACAGGGAGCATCTATATATTCGGCCTCTGCTGTAGCTAGAGAAGAGTTTCCTAATAAAGATGTAACGGTGAGAGGTGCGGTTTCTATTGGCCGAAGGCTGAAAGACCCCTTAGCAGAGCTTGTAAAAATTGACCCAAAATCTATTGGCGTTGGTCAGTATCAACATGATGTCAATCCGAAATTCTTGAAGGAGAGTTTGGATAGCACAGTAGAGAGCTGTGTAAACTCAGTAGGTGTTGAACTAAATACGGCTTCAAAGCATTTATTGGCCTATGTTTCTGGCCTAGGACCTAGTTTAGCACAAAATGTGGTTGATTATAGAATGAAGAACGGGAAATTCACTTCTCGAAAGCAACTTTTAAAAGTGCCTCGATTAGGTGGAAAAGCTTATGAACAAGCCGCAGGTTTTTTAAGAATTCATGGAGCAAAAGACCCTTTGGATAATTCTGCCGTGCATCCAGAAAGATATGACCTAGTCAAAAAGATATCAAAAGATAAAGGTGTTACCATCAATACTTTGATAGAAGACGAGGCTATTAGGAAATCAATTAACCTAAAGGAATATGTTTCTGCTGAGGTAGGGCTTCCTACTTTGACCGATATTATGGCAGAATTAGCTAAACCAGGAAGAGACCCAAGAGAGCAATTAGAAGCTTTTGAGTTTGGCAATGTTCATACCATTGATGATTTAAAAGAAGGCATGGTGTTACCTGGTATTGTGACTAATATAACTGCATTTGGCTGCTTTGTGGATGTCGGTGTTCATCAAGATGGATTGGTTCATGTATCACAACTCGCCAATAAATTTGTCAAAGACCCCAACGAAGTTGTTAGCGTTCACCAGAAGGTTCAGGTTAAAGTTATGGAGGTAGATGCGTCCCGTAAACGTATAGCCTTGAGCATTAAGGAGGTTTAGTTGTACTTCAAATCCTCCGAATAGGCTGCTTCATCGATTAATTATATCTTAAGTAATATTTATTCCTACTTTCGTCCCACTATTCAACCCTGTTTTTAATGAATCTGAATCATAAATGCCTCTTGGTATTACTTGCTGGCCTATTTACGGCATGTAATTCCACAGAAACGACTGAAGAAAAGCTGGAAATTGCCGAAAAAGAATGGACTGTTCTTTTTGATGGTAGCAATACCAATGCTCTTAGAGGTTATGATTTAGATATTTTTCCCGAAGGCGTTTGGACCATTGAAAACGGAGCATTGATAGCAAACCCAGACACTGCCAATAGAGATTTAGTTTCCAAAAGCCGTTATGAGAATTTTGAATTAGAATACCAATGGGCGGTAGATACTGCTGCCAACAGTGGCGTATTCTTCCATGTGCAAGAAATAGCAGCCATGGAAGCTGGAAATGGAAACAGCCCAAACTGGCTTAATAACTTTGAAATTCAGATTCTAGACGATTTACATTTTAATGATACCGCGGCTATTCGTTCTGCGGGTTCTTTATATGATGTCATAAAACCTGTTAAAAAAACTTTAAAGCCGATTGGCGAGTACAATCAAGCAAAACTAACCCATAAAAATGGTCATGTGGAGCATTGGTTAAACGGAGAAAAAGTGCTCGATTTTCAAATAGGAAGTCCAGAACTTAATGCTGAATTAGCAAAAGGCAAATTCAAAGAAAACCCTGATTATCATTCCGACAAAGAAGGGCATTTGATGTTTCAACATCATGGACAAAGGGTTTACTTTAAGAATATTAGGGTTAGGGAGATTTAAGTTCTTAATCTGGCCTATAAGCATGAATGCACCTGCTAAAATAGCAGGTGCATTTCTTTTATATAAACTTTCTCAGAAGCTCATAAACTGATTTAGTGTTATTAATTCTGAATCTGGCTACGGTCTTTTTATTACCTACTTTAATGGTGGTGCTGGTATCTGGTAAGTCTTGGAACATAAATTCATCGGTCCAGTCGTCACCCATAGATATTATGTAGTCAGGCTCAATATTGGCCAAAAACTTGGTCGCTGCTTTTCCTTTATTTACTCCACTTACTTTCACCTCCATCACTTTATCTCCTTCCATTATTTCAAGGCTGTGGTTTCCTATTAATGGCTGAATAGTATTCTTCAATTCATTGGCTCTGGCTTCGCCTAAAACGGGGTCTACCCTTCTGTAATGCCACGCTATGGAGTAATTTTTTATCTCAATCTGCGAACCTGGCGTTCTATCTGTAAAACGTTCAAGAATAGGAAAAATAACGGAGAACCATCTGTTATTCACCTGCTCTAATTGAATCCATTCTGAACCTACCCCATTCTTTTGCCAAAGGCCATGTTCTGTAATAAGCGTGTAAGGCTTACTGCCAAACCAGCCATCAAAAGTTTCTCTATCTCTTCCTGTTATGAGGACCAAATTATTTTTTGGATTAGCTTGAAGCTGGTCTAATATTTCATAAAGCTCCTTAGTTGGGTAAGCGTCCTCTGGTCTGTTTTTAAATGCAGCTAGCGTACCATCATAATCAAGAAATAACAGCCTAGACTCGGCATTTCGGAACTCATTAACTATACTTTCTTCTACATTGCCTTTCACAGGCATTGCTGCAGTTTCAGGTTTGACAGAAAGAACGTCTTCTAGGCTTACCAAGAACTCATTAGCCCAACGTTCCACATTGTATCGCTGTACACGATCTTTCATGATAATATTGCCCTTTATCTGGTCCTTTTCTGGCATTTCCAAGGCCGTTTTGATAGCATCTGCAATTTGGTCAAGATTATTTGGATTAATAATCAGAGCTTCGTTAAGCTCTTTGGCAGCTCCTGCCATTTCACTTAAAATAAGCACACCAGTATTATCTACTCTGCTGGCTATGTATTCTTTAGCCACCAAGTTCATTCCATCTCTTACCGGCGTAAGCAACGCAATTTTGCAACTACAGTACAAATCAATAAGGTTTTCAAAAGGCATAGACCTATAAAAATACCAAATCGGAGTCCAATTCACCTCTGAAAATTTACCATTCACCCGGCCCACCAATTGGTCAATCTCGTTTTTCAAATCCTGATATTGCGGTACGTTTGACCTGCTAGGTACCGCTAGCATAACCAATCTCACTTTGCCCAGATACTCAGGAAATTTCTCTAAAAAATGCTCAAAAGCCAATATTCTTTGAGCTATCCCCTTGGTATAATCAAGCCTATCAATACTCAGAATAAACTGCGTATCTCCCTTAATTAATTTATGTTTATCAATGCTTTCCTGAACTTCTGATTTAGTTTTTGACTTTGAATGCTCAATGGCCGCATTATGAAACTTAGTAAAGTCAATCCCCATAGGGAATGAGTCTACTTTTACATTTCTCGTATCATATAATATATTATTAAAATCAAGGTCACAAATAAGCAGTCGCTGTACTGAACTCAGAAAATGCCTCTCATAATCATAAGTATGGAATCCGATTAAATCAGATCCCATCATTCCTTGTAGTATTTCTTCACGCCATGGTAAAGTTCTAAACACCTCGTATGAAGGAAAAGGTATGTGCAAAAAGAAGCCAATTTTGACATTTGGTTTCTTCTCTTTTATCATTTGAGGTACCAAAAGTAATTGGTAGTCATGCACCCAAACGCGGTCTTCGTCCTCAATATTTTCAATAACTAAATCAGCGAATTTCTGATTAACTCTTTTGTAGGTTTCCCAATCCTCATTATTAAATTCGGAATATTCCGTGAAATAATGGAACAATGGCCATAGAGTACGGTTGCTAAAACCGTAATAGAAACCATCTACCTCTTTTTCTGACAAAGAAACCGATCTGCACTTTTGATTATGCAGGGCTTTTTCTACTTTAGGAGCTAAAGAAGGGTTAGTCTCTTCTACTGTGAGTCCGCTCCATCCAATCCAGATTCCGTTTCCTTCGGCATGAACAGATTTCAGACCAGTGGCAAGCCCCCCAACACTTGGAGTTGCTTCTACCTCGTTTTGATTAATGTTTAAAGAAAGTGGGAGTCTGTTTGAGACAATGATGGTTTTACTCATGGGAACATTTAAAGTATTTATAAAAAAGCATTAATGAGAAATTTAGACTACGGAATGATTGGTAATTGTCAAAGTGCCGCTTTGATAAGTAAAAGTGGAAGCATTGACTGGTGTTGTTTACCAAAATTTGACTCCCCTTCCATGTTTGCCAAATTATTAGACAAAAACAAAGGAGGGGCTTTTGAAGTAATAGTAGATTCCTCATACGTTACATCTCAAAAATACATATATAAAACGAATATTTTAGTCACAGAATTTAATAATGGCGAAGATGCATTTGAATTCATAGACTTCATGCCGAGGTACAAAACCGATAAAGACATTTTACAATATCCGGCAGAAATAGTAAGGTATATTAAACTTTTAAAAGGAAAACCTAAGTTTTCGGTCAACTATAACCCAAAACTAGGCTACGCAAAAGAAGACCAAAGCACGCAGGATAAAGGCGAATATATCAAAACAAAAACCACTACTGGAAACTATGATTCCGTTTACCTTTATTCTTCGTTTTCACACAGTGACATATTAGAGGGCAATGAACTTACCTTGGAGGATAATCAATATTTCCTTTTTAGTTATTTCGAAAAACTTCTTCATCAAAATGTTGAACGTCAATACCTTAAAATGCAGCGAACAAGGGTGTATTGGTTAAATTGGGCTGAAAATACTACCACTTATGACCTCTATAACGACGAAATTCTGCGATCAGCATTGACATTAAAAATGCTAACGTATGAGCGTAGTGGTGCCGTTTTGGCTG
Source organism: uncultured Arcticibacterium sp. (assembly GCF_964021845.1). Lineage (NCBI taxonomy): Bacteria > Pseudomonadati > Bacteroidota > Cytophagia > Cytophagales > Leadbetterellaceae > Arcticibacterium > uncultured Arcticibacterium sp. Next base: position 1,058,419 of record NZ_CAXHZC010000001.1, read on the forward strand.
CTGCCACCACTTCTTTACCCGAAACTATTGGTGAAGTTAGAAACTGGGATTATAGATTCTGCTGGATAAGAGATGCCAGTATGGTTATAAAAGTAGTTTCAGGTCTTGGACATGAGCGAATTGCCAAAAATTTCTTAGAATTTATTGTCAAAATTGTTCCTAAGAAAGACGAGAAAATGCAAATCATGTATGGCATAGATGGCCAGAAAAAATTAACCGAAGAAATTCTGGAGCATCTAGACGGCTATGAAGGTAGTAAACCCGTAAGAATAGGGAACGCCGCATATCATCAAACCCAACATGATATTTATGGTATTTTAATGGATGTTTTATATCAACAGTACCTCAGGTTTCAAAACACCCTTTTTTATAGTGAAGAGCTTTGGACTATTACTAAATCTACCATTGACATTGTTAAAAAGAACTGGAAAAATGCAGATAAAGGCATTTGGGAATTTAGAACTGAAGAAAGGCATTTTACATTCTCAAAATTACTTTGTTGGGTAGCCATAGATAGAGGTGTGAAAATAGCGGAGCTACTTCATAGAACAGACAAGCTAAAGAAATGGAAGGAGTTAAGAGCGGAGATAGAACAAGATATTAAAAAGAATGCTTGGAATGAAGAGAAACAAGCCTATGCCCAATCTTACCATTCTTCAGATTTGGATGCATCTACCCTATTGATGGAAAGTTATGGTTTTATAGATGCTAAAGACCCTCGTTATGTCAGTACGGTATTGGCCACAGAAAAAGAACTTTGCCAAGATGGATTAATGTACCGCTACATAAATAAAGATGATTTTGGTACACCATCTTCTTCTTTTACCATCTGTTCTTTTTGGTTTATAAATAGCCTTTTTAAAATAGGTAAGAAGAAAGAAGCTAAAAGGCTTTTTGATCAAATCCTTACCTATAGCAATCATTTAGGGTTATTTAGCGAAGATATTGACTTTAAAACCAAAAGGCTTTTGGGCAATTTTCCGCAGGCATATTCTCATTTAGCATTAATAGAAACGGCGGTCAATTTCTCAGGCCAAAGTGAAGAAGACCAAGTTATGTCTGCATTAAATCAAGAAACGGAAACGGATGATTCTTTAAACACCATATAGAAATCCCTATTCTATTAAACTAAAAAATCCGCCCTAAGCGGATTTTTTAGTTTAATAGATTTCAAAGCCAAAACTTACTTCTTTGGCTTAATGATTTTCATCCAAGTCAACATCTTTATTACAGGATATGTAGGGTCTAGTTCAAACCACTTCTTTGCAAAATTGATAGACATAGGGTGTTTGTGATGATTATTTTGAAACAACTCTCCCATCATTAAAAAGTCAAAAAGAAGACTATTTTTTGACTCGTCTTTATTATCAAAGTTTTGATAACCGTATTTATGACCACTCCAGTTTACGATAGCACCATGAATAGGCCCCATCAAAAAGTGAATTGGCAAAAGGAAAAAGAAACCCCAATGAACATCAAAATACAGGAAACCAATTACATAAAAAGCAATATATCCGATTCCCCAAAGAGCTCTTGAAAACCAAGACTCTCCAAATTTATCTAAGCTTTTCCACTGCGGAAAATTTCTATCAAAACGGTCTTCAATTTTAATTTTATAGTCAACCAAGCCCGTGTAAAGGTCTTTGGTTTTCCACATCATGGTAAATAGATTTTTGGTGTGATGTGGAGAGTGTGGGTCCTTATCTGTATCCGAAAACGCGTGGTGCATTCTGTGCATTACGGCATATGCACGTGGATTCAAATAAGAAGAACCCTGCGTTATATAAGTGAAAATATAGAAGAATTTCTCCCAAAATTTGTTCATGGTGAACATTTTATGAGCGGAATATCTGTGTAAAAAGAAAGTCTGACTAAAAAGGGACAAATACCAATGTCCAATAAAGAATGAAAGGGCTGCAACCATTAAACGATTTTTAAATAATAATACTATTTCTACTGCAAGAACGCCCGTTTACCTCAAAAGTTCAATGGAAACATTCATAATTAAAGTAAATGGCTAAATATCTTAAAATAATACCAAGAAGGGCATTAAGAAAATACAAAACTTAATAAGTGGTAAAAGCGAAAGAAACGATGTTTGCACCCATTTGAAGGGCAGAAACTCTTACTGATTCAGGATCACCATAAACAGATTGGTCTTCCCAGCCATTTCCTAAATCTGACTCATAAGTAAAGAAACATACCAGCCTACCTTCATGGAACAATCCAAAACCTTGTGGGGCTTTATTATCATGTTCATGTACTTTAGGCAGACCATTAGGAAACTTATATTTCTGGTGATATATAGGATGGCTAAAAGGTATCTCAACAAACTCAGACCCAGGAAAAACTTTCAACATTTCTCTTCTTATGTATTTGCTTAAGCCGTAATTATCATCAACATGAAGAAAACCTCCAGAAATTAGGTATTTACGTAAATTATCCGCCTCTGCATCTGAAAATATCACATTTCCATGCCCAGTCATGTGTACAAAAGGATATTGAAAAATCTCAGAATTGCTGGCATCTACAATATCCTCTTCACTGAAAATATTCATCTTCAAATTGGTATTGCAATAAGAAATAAGATTAGGAAGCGAGGTTTTATTAGAATACCAATCACCGCCGCCACCATACTTCAGTCTTGCTATTTTTAAAGTAGGCGACTGAGCCGAAACTTCAGCAAAGCCTAACATGCAAAACATTACAAATACTATCTTCTTCATTCTTTTCAAATCATATTTAATAAAGTAACAGCCACGAGTCCTGCCGTCTCTGTCCTCAGCCTCGAATGCCCCATGCTTACCATTTTAAAACCAGCGGCCTCTGCCATTTCTATTTCCGGGGGGGCAAAATCTCCCTCAGGTCCTACCATTATACAAACGCTCTCTCCAATAGTTTTAGTAGTAAGGTCCGTTGAATTTTCATTCAAATGAGCCACAAATTTCTGCTCTTTTGTCTCTACTTTCCCTAAATATTCCTTTAAAGTGACTAAATCAGTTAAATGAGGAAGGTATGCTTTCAATGACTGTTTCATGGCAGAAACGGCAATTCGATTTAGTCTATCTAATTTCAAATGCTTGCGTTCGGAGTTTTTGGTCAGAATAAAAGATATTTCAGAGATGCCTATTTCCACAGCTTTCTCTACAAAATACTCCATCCGGTCAATGTTCTTAGTAGGAGCTATCACCACTTTGATACGCCTTTTCGGTCTTTCAAAATCTCTTTGAGTAGCTAAAATATGGAGTTTGGTTTTCTTTTGATTAGCCTCAGTTACTTGACAAGTGAACATGTTTCCTATCCCATCTGTCACCATTATCTCATCACCTACCTTCTTTCTTAAAACCCGTATACAGTGCTTTGAATCTATTTCATCCAAAACAGTATCGTCTTCAAAATTAGCTTTGTAAAAAAGTTGCATTTACTCCCCTGCTATATCCTGCTTAAAACTATAGCGGTCTTTGTCAAGTTCAAAAGTACCTGCATTAAATTCTTTTATAAAGTCTTCTATAACCTCAGGGAAAATTTCTTCCACATTGATAGCCACCTCTAGTCCAATTCCAAATTCGAAGTCTTTGTCAATATTCAAAAACTCACTTACCTTCATTTCTTCATCATCTTCCATTTCCATGATGAATTCCTCAATAAGCTCATCAGCCTTAGGATTAATTACGTAATCATCTCCACGCTGCTCTATTGGTACAAAATCTTTATGAATGGCTCCTACTCTTTTTTCAGCCTCGTCTAGAATCATGCTGTTATAATGAAGCTCTAAAGTAAAAATGGCGGCGTCATAAATCACCTCTTTTCCATCTTCGGTTTTACCAATAAACTGAAACTGAAAGTATTCGCCGCTATCAGAAAGTTCTTGCTCATCTAAAACCAAAACATAGTTTTGGCCTTCTTCTTCACACTCTTTTTTTAATTGGGCTATTTCGCCTGCATCATATCCTGGATTCATCAACCTATAAGTTTATTTCTATATTTGCTCAAAGATCACAATTTACTCTTGAATGAAAGAAAGAATACAGTTTTTGTTTATATATTTTGGATTTTGGGTAGCGTTTTTTCTTACAGCCAGACTCATTTTCCTAGGTTATCATATTAATGAAACCAAACTATTAACTTTAGAAACGCTCTTTGGAATCTTCTGGAATGGTATCCGAATGGATATGTCCATGGCGGGCTATTTTAGTATTTTCCCGTTCTTTTGGGTTGCATTCTCTAATTGGATTAAGAAAAGCATCTTCGAAAGAGGACTTTATGGATATACTCTAATTTTGGTTTTTGTAGTAACACTGATCATCGTTATTGACCTAGAAGTATATAATGTATGGGATTATAGGCTAGATGCTACGCCTTTACAGTATTTAAGCACGCCTAATGAGGCCTGGGCTTCGGTAAAATCATCTCCCGTAGTAAGGTTATTCTTAAGCTACATATTATTAATAATAGTAGCTAGCTTCTTTGTCTACAGAATCATTGGTAAGAAAATTAACACCTGGAAAAGTATTAAAAAATGGCCTTTTATGCCCATTGCTATTTTTATGGCATTCGCCCTGATTATTCCTATCAGAGGTGGTTTTGGCATAGCTCCGATGAATCAGAGTACCGTTTATTTTTCTGAAAATAATTTTGCAAATATATCGGCTGTAAACGCCTCTTGGAACTTTCTCAGTTCCATTGTCAATAAACGAAACTTGAAAGTAAACCCATACACTTATCTACCTAAAGAAGAGATATCGCAAGCCATGGAGCAGCTATATCCAGCGAATGGGCCTTTTGAGCAACTCATTAATCCAAAATTAAAGAAGCCAAATGTACTATTAATCATTTGGGAAAGTTTTACCGAAAAAGTGGTGGATGAAGCAAGGGAAGGCCAAGAAATAACACCTAATTTCAATAGACTAAAAAAAGAAGGTGTCTATTTTTCAAATGTATACGCTTCTGGAGATAGAACAGACAAAGGCATAGTAGCGGTGTTAAGTGGCTATCCGGCACAGCCAACCAAATCCATTATCAAGGAGCCCAAGAAAACCGCAAGACTACCTATTCTTACAAAAGATTTCCAGAAAGAAGGCTATAGAACCGCCTTCTATTATGGTGGAGAAACGGAGTTTGCTAACATGAAAAGCTACCTGTATACCGGTGATTTTGAGAAAATTGTAGATTTAAATGATTTTCCAGAAGACCTATATGTCACGAAATGGGGTGTACATGATAATGTGATATTTGATAAATACCTTAAAGACCACAGTTACCCTAAAAAGGACCCGTTTTTTGAAACGCTGCTTACACTAAGCAGTCATGAGCCATTTGATGTTCCTTTAGATTCTGCATTATTTGTAGGTGATGATGAAGAAAGTTTATACCTAAACTCTCTCTATTATACTGATCAGGAATTTGGACGATTCATAGATTCTGCCAAAACACAATCATGGTGGAATGAAACTGTAGTTATAGTCATAGGCGACCATGGACATCGATTGCCAATGACAGCTAAAAAATCTGACAATTTTAGAACACCAATGCTCTGGACGGGTGGTGCCATTTTAAAACCAAAAAATATTGATGAAATCACATCCCAAATAGACCTACCTAAACTTCTGTTGGACAATTTAAATCTACCATCAAATTATTATGTCTGGAGTAAAAATGTGCTTTTAAAGCAGAATAAACCTCAATGGGCCTACTTTAGTTTTTCCGACGGATTTGGATTTATGCAAAAAGAAAAAGAAATCCTATTTGATAATATAGGACGGAAAATCATCTCTAAAGAGGGTGATATTAATGATAACGATAGGAGAAACGCCAAAGCTATGCAACAAAAAACCTTTCAAGACTATATAGACAAATAGGTCATTTAGAACATACCTATACTTTATTGTATTATTTTAATTTTTTAGAATATTAAACTACAAAAAAACAGTTTTGGATATATAATCTATCGACTATTCATATATATTTGTTCTAATATTTTATGATTCATATCATTTACAACAATTAATCACAATCATGGCAAAAATTAAATTAGAGTACATTTGGCTAGACGGTTACTTCCCTACTCAAAACTTAAGAAGTAAAACTAAAGTAGAAGAACACGAAAATTTTAAAGGCACCTTAGAAGAAATAGGAAACTGGTCTTTTGATGGTTCTTCAACGCGTCAAGCTGAAGGTGGCTCATCTGACTGTTTATTGGTTCCTGTTGCAATTTATCCAGATCCAGACCGCATTAACGGATATTTGGTAATGACAGAGGTTATGAATGCTGATGGAACACCTCACGTGTCTAACGGTAGATCAACAATTGATGATGATGATAATGATTTCTGGTTCGGATTTGAGCAAGAGTATTTCATCATGGATACTGCTACTCAGCTTCCTTTAGGTTTCCCTATTGGAGGATATCCTGCTCCTCAAGGAATGTACTACTGTTCTGTAGGTGGTAAAAACACGCACGGAAGAGATTTAGTAGAAAGACATGCTGATCTTTGTATTGAAGCTGGTCTTAACTTTGAAGGTATTAACCAAGAAGTGGCTAGTGGACAATGGGAATTTCAATTGTTTGCAAAAGGTGCTAAACTAGCAGGTGACGAACTTTGGATAGCGAGATATCTCCTAGACAGATTAACTGAGCAATATGGCTACTATATTGAGTATCACCCAAAACCATTAGGAAAAGATATGGACTGGAATGGTTCAGGTATGCATGCTAACTTCTCTAACACTATCCTAAGAACTTGTGGTGATAAAGATGTTTATGCAGCTATCTGTGAAGCTTTCAGACCAGTTGTAAAAGAGCATATTGCAGTTTACGGTGAGTTTAACGACCAACGTTTAACTGGACTTCACGAAACTGCAGCCATCACAGATTTCTCTTGGGGAATTTCTGATAGAGGAGCATCTATTCGTATCCCTCTAATTGCAGTTGAAAAAGGATGGAAAGGTTGGTTAGAAGATAGAAGACCTGCTTCTAACGGAGATCCTTACAAGATTGCTGGTAGAATTATCAAAACGGTAAAAAGTGCTAAGGTTTAATTAGCTCAAACAGATATACAAAACCTCTCAGACTAGTTCTGAGAGGTTTTTTTGTTTGTAGGAAACCAAAAGCGTAAAAATTAACTTCTTACCTTTGTGAAAGAAATGAAGAAAGTAGCATTTTATACATTAGGCTGTAAGTTAAATTACTCTGAGACCTCTACTATCGGTAGAATGTTTGAGGATAAAGGCTACGCCAAAGTTGACTTCTCAGAGAAGCCAGATATATTTATTATCAATACTTGTTCTGTTACAGACAATGCCGATAAGAAATGTAGGAAAATAGTGCGTGAGGCTAACGCCATTAACCCTGATGGTTATGTCGCGATAATTGGATGCTATGCACAACTGAAACCAATAGAGATTTCTGAAATACCTGGTGTAGATGCTGTTTTGGGTGCTGCCGAGAAATTTAGGCTGCTAGATCTTCTTGGAGATTTTGTAAAGGAACCTTCCGATTCAAATGCAATAGCCGCTGGCAAAGTTTTCGCCTCCGAAATTGATGAGCACGACCTAGATTACCATACCTCCTATTCTTTAAATGACCGTACCCGTACTTTTTTAAAAGTGCAAGACGGTTGTGACTACCCTTGCACCTACTGTACCATACCACTAGCACGAGGAAAGAGCCGTTCTGACACCGTAGCTAACATAGTAAAGGCAGCTGAGGAGATTGCCGCTAATGAAGTCAAGGAGATTGTTTTAACCGGCGTGAATATTGGTGACTTTGGTCTAAGAAATGGCCTTAGAGAAGAGACCTTTTTAGATTTAATAAAAGCCTTGGATAATGTAGAAGGCATTGAACGTTTCCGTATATCTAGTATTGAGCCAAACCTACTTAGTAACGAGGCCATAGAATTTGTAGCCAAATCTAAACGATTTGTCCCTCATTTTCACATTCCGCTTCAATCTGGTAGCCCTGAAGTTTTAAGGCTCATGAAACGACGCTATAAGAAAGAGCTATACATAGACCGAGTTAAAGAAATAAAGTCTCTAATGCCAGACTGCTGTATTGGTGTGGATGTGATAGTAGGTCATCCTGGTGAAACAGAAGAAAAGTTCTTAGAAACATATAATTATTTAAACGAGTTAGACGTGAGTTACTTGCACGTTTTCTCTTACTCGGAAAGGGCAAATACGGAGGCCGTTGATATTCACCCTAAGGTAAGCAAGAAGGATAAGTCAAAACGCTCTAAAATGCTCCATATACTTTCAGAGAAGAAGAAAAGAGCTTTTTATGAAAGTCAAATAGGCAAGCCTAAGTCTGTTCTATTTGAAGATGACGTTGAAGAAGGTCAAATGCACGGCTGGACAGAGAACTATGTAAGAGTTACGGCCAAATATGACCCAATGCTAATTAATGAAACCAAAGAAGTTACCTTAACTGGTTTTAGTGATAAAGGCTATGTAGAAGTATCTGAGAATGAATTGGTTTTTGAGAAGCATTAATTGCCTCACATAATCCTTATCTATTCTTTTAATCTATTCTATCTGAATAAGTTACAAAAACTAAAGACTTGCCGTCAGTACTCCAAGCATATTTTTCAAAACTTCCTTTCCCGCCAAAAATATATGCTACTGTTTTAGGGGCACCTCCATCTGTGGGCATTACTTTAATAGATGCTTTTTGATAAGACCCTAATTTACTTGGATTTGACATGTTTGACATGGCTAAGTAAGCTAAGTATTTACCATCCGGAGACAAATACGGATTCCAAGCATGCTCTAAGTCGTGGGTCATTTGCATTTCTTCATCTCCTTTTTTCCGCCAAATTTGATTGGTGCTGTTTGTCCCCCTACTATAATATGTATAAACGCCATCTGATTGTTTCATATCAGCTGGTGTAGCTGTTCTTATTTCATTAATCTTTCCTCCATCCACAGGAATATTGAATGATTTACCACCTTTCTGGAAAATCACATGGTTATTTCCAGCAAATGCTGCGGATGTAACATATTCATTCGTTTCAAGAAGAACCTTACGCTCACCCGTAGTCACATTCAGCCTCTCCACCCTACTACCATAGCTTACGCCATCATGAGAAATTGTTTTAATCAGTCTGTTTGGATGCCAGTCTGGCTCTATTGGTGTTGAGATTCTTACATTCCAAACTTTAACTTCTTGAATATCATCTGGGTCATGAGCTAAAGAATAGAGCCCCAAAAGGAGTTCTTTGTTTAATTCTGGAAAATAAGCCGAGCCTACTTCTTCTAAAGGTTCACCAGGATGTGCCATACGCATGGTCAAATAATCGCCCTTTCTCTCAAACTGAATAATGCTCTCTCCAAAATACTGCTTCGGAAAAAAGACTTCTTCTTCTGGGTCTCTCATATAGGCTCCACGCATAAGTCGCCATTGCATCACTACTAATCCATCACCATGAATACAAGTATTTACACTTTTAGCATCATGGTCTGTATTTTCTCTCAGCATCCAACCCGTTTTTCGGTGATCATTTCCATCTTCATTTCCTACCAATTCAAAATTGGCGGTAGCTATAAAATCTCCTTCTACCTCTTTAAAAAGAAAATGAAATTCGTCATGGTTAAACCAGATATTACTTCCGCCTCCTTTTAAAGTATATACTTGTGAAGCTGCATCATAGGAAGAAGAGCCTTTCATTTTCGGCTGTCCTACATCCGTTGCTGTTTCAAACTGACCAGTTTGAGCAATTGAAACTATTGGAAAAAGAAGCGTTAAAGCTATTTGATAGATTTTTATATTCATTCTAGGGTTTATTTATGAATATCAAGCTAAGCCTTTTAAATGAGACTACAATTTATAGATAGACCAAGCCTTAAAAAGAGCCTCTTAAGTCTAAAGAATATATTCTTTAAAAGAATAAAATTGGAAAGTAAGCCAATGAAACAAAAAAGTACTTAGGAAACGAGCAAATTCTCAATAGCCATTTAATAAGAAACTACTCACCAAGGGCGAGTAGTTTGCTTTCGGAGTACAACAAAACCACAATAAATTGTGTTTTTGACACACTATCCTCATTTACCTAATTTTATTTTATACAATTTACATTAACCAGTATTTTATATCGTGTGACTCTTTTGTTAAATAATATTACAAATATAAGTACAGCATGGGCTTACTTAAAAAAAACGACTTACTTATGCTACTAAAGAGTAAATTATCATCATTTATTAATACTTTACTACCTAATAATTAAATTAATTCAAAATCACATAAAAAGATTTATATTTGGTTTTTAGGCAAAAATACAGAATTTAGGTAAACATGAACAGGTTATTTTCCAAACGATACCGCTTAAAAAAGAACAAAAAAAAACCTCACCAAAATGGTGAGGTTTCAAATCTTATTAAATCTAATGCTTAAACTTCTGCATGTAACCACGCTTTCTTAGCATATAGTGTTTCTTCATCTTCTACTCTATCTGGATCTGGCACACAGCAATCCACTGGGCATACCGCAGCACACTGAGGTTCCTCATGGAATCCCATACACTCAGTACACTTATCTGAAACTATATAGTAAAATTCGTCTGAAACTGGCTCTTGATCATCTTTGGCATCTATTACGGTGCCATCACCAAAATCTACTTCTTCCAAAGCAGTTCCACCAGCCCAAGTCCATTCTATTCCTCCTTCATAAATTGCAGTATTAGGGCATTCAGGCTCGCAAGCTCCACAGTTTATGCATTCGTCTGTTATAATAATTGCCATAGCAGTTCTGTTGTTATTTCAAATAAAGAACAAATATAAGACTACAAAGTTTCAAGAGCTTAGTAATTTTACAGCGATTATAAAAAAAGGCATTACTGCATATAAAAAATGACATTAGAGAATAGAATAGTACTATTTTCCAAATTGGGTGAATTCCTAAACGCGGAGAGTTCTAAAGAAGATTTAAAATATTGGGCGTCTCTCTGCAAGGGCGAGAACGGATGGTTTACGGAAGACAACGTCCTGCTTGCATTGAAAAACATTGGTCAGGAATTTTTACAAAAGGAAGCTTTAGTAGCCTTTTGTAAACCCATTAAAAATGAAAAACAAAATCCTAAAAAAATTGGAGTCATAGCCGCAGGAAATATCCCATTGGTAGGCTTTCATGATTTGCTCTGCATTCTACTTACTGGGAACATTGCTTTGGTAAAGTTAAGTAGTTCTGATAGTGTTCTAATGCAGAAAATCATTTCAAAACTAATTGAGATTGACCCTGAAATTAGTTCACAAATAGAAATAGCCGACAGGCTGAATGCTGCGGATGCATTTATTGCTACCGGAAGTGATAATTCATCACGATATTTTGAATACTATTTTGGCAAGAAACCAAACATAATCAGAAAAAACAGGAGCTCTGTAGCTGTTTTGACTGGAACAGAAACCCGCGAAGAACTTCGTAATTTAGGTTATGACATTTTTCAGTTTTTTGGCTTAGGCTGCAGAAACGTCTCTAAATTATTTGTGCCGAAAGGCTATAAATTCGACACTTTTTTTGAATCTATTGAATATTGGAACACCATACATATTCATCATAAATACAGTAATAATTATGATTATAATAAATCTATTTACTTAGTAAACAGAAATCATCATTACGATAATGGTTTTCTTTTGGTAACCCAAAGCGAGAATATGGTTAGTCCAATAAGTGTGGTTTTTTACGAGGAATATGAGGATGAGAATGCTTTAGAAGCAAAGTTACACGCTCATCAAGAGAAAATTCAGTGCATTGTCGGCAAAAACTATACTCCATTTGGGAAAAGTCAATCTCCGGTTTTGGATGAATTTGCCGACAATGTTAACACCATCGATTTTTTAAATAATCTTTAAATCGGATTGAAAATTATATCTCTATAGTCTTTCATAGCTAATTTAATAACCTCTTTGGCCTCGTCTACACCATAATCGTGAGCTATTTCACAGTGTTTAGGCTCGTCAGGGAGGTTTTTATATGTTAAAAAGTAATGCTTAAGACGCTCTACTACATCTTTTGGCATATCTTGTAAATCTTGATATTCTCCATAAATATGGTCCCCTACTAATACAGCAATAATCTTATCATCAGCCTCTCCTTTATCTACTAAACAAAGGCCACCAATAGGTCTTGCCTGAAGTAAAATATCGCCATGAGGAATATGGTGAGAAGAAAGTACACAAATGTCAAGCGGGTCGCCGTCTCCTTCTTTAACATTCTCAGCTCCATTCTTTCTTGCAAAATCAGCCACTCTATCGCCACAATAAGTTCTAGGTATAAAACCATACAAAGAAGGTACAATGTTAGAGTACTTTTGCGGTCTGTCAATAGACAAGTAACCGGTTTCTTTGTCTATCTCATACTTGATAGTATCAGACGGTACAATCTCAATAAATGTGGTAACAATATTAGGAGCATCTTCGCCTATGGAAATTCCATGCCAAGGATGGGCTTTATATACAGGTTTCATTTTTTTCATGATGTTATGGCTGCAAAGATAATTAAATACCTTAGTCAAATCTCAAAATTTGGGAATTAGCAATTGAGATTCTCCTTCATGAAAACTATAACACCCTAGCATTCAAATGGCTAAGCAAAGGCTTTTTTTATTAGTCCATTTGATTAATCCAGTCTTTAATTAACTGTAAAGACTCTTGGTGAACTGTTTTTCTGCCTAACTCAGGCATCATTACACCTGGGTCGGTAGCCGCCAAACGACGAACCAATATAGACTCATCGGCCTTTCCTGGGGTAATGTCAGCCACTAAATCGCCGGAGGCTCTTCCAGTAGCCACAGGAGCTTTTAAAATACCAAGACTAGTAGCATCTGTATTATGAATGCTAAGGTTAAGACCCGAGGTATTTGCAGGACCGTCTGGTCTATGACAGTGAGCACAGTTTATGTCTAACCAAGCTCGTGCTCTAGCATCTAAAGGGGCATCATTGTCTTGCCAATTTGCTATCTCAGGGAAAGCGTGATTTTCAGGAACATGGTCTAAAATACCCTTATCAATAAGCATATCTAGTTGGTTTTCTTTTTGATAAGTTTTCAATGCATTTGAACTTAAGTAGGCAGGAATATCTAATTCCGAATTTAACTGTCTAGCACTAGGGCCAATAGGCATTAAAACTTCATCTCTATTATGGCAGCCCTTGCATTGATTTAGATTAGGCACACCGTAAAGATGCTTTTTCTTTTTGCCATTAATGTCTACATATTTTACTTCAAAGGTTTCTCCTGCTACCTCTAAATAGGCTTCTGTTTGGTCTTCATTCCATACATACGGCAGTGCACGCCATCCTTTTTCATTTCTTATCAAAAGCCTAGTTTCTAAAAGTCTTCGCCCCTTTTTAGGTTTGGTAAAATCTTTAGGGTAATAAAATGTTTTGATGAGTGTGGTTCCTTCCGGAAAGTCTAAAACCTCCGTAGCGTTATAGTTGATTTTTGCCCCTTTTGGTAATACTACAAAACGCAATTTCTCCGCATAGTCTGTAAATAATGCTGTTTTTAAAGAATACGGGTGAACTTCATCTGTAGGACTTAAATCGCTTAATTCACCCTCAAAAAAGCCATAATCTGAAAGTTTCATTTTCTCTTTAATAGGCACCTTTTGGCTGCCAGAGAAAACAAATACCAGTATAAATAAAAAACTAAAAGGGTGAATATTCATCTGTTTTGATTCAATTTATAACACAGCACACAAGATTAAAACTATCTAGGAAAGGTGCAAAATAAAATCATTTTAAAAGTGAACATCTTTAAATAAAATAGCGTATTTGCCCTAAACTACGATAAAAGACTTACCCATGAAAACTTTGCTTCAAACCCCAACGGGGAACAAATTACTGAGTCACGAATTTTACAGTAAATTAGATTTTAAGACAATTCCCGATAAGAGTTTAGACTTGCTCTCTGATGGCAAAATAATCATTGAAATAAACCCTGATAATTTCGCTAGAGCCGGTCTCAAAATCTTTAAACCTAGCTGGTCTAAAGAGGTTAAGCTTTTACGAAACGAATTTAAAGTGCACGAGATTGAAAATGGTTACATGCTTGGGAGCCCTTCCGGAATGTGGATTTATTTAATAGAAAAACGCTCAGAACAGCCAGAAATGGGTCATATATCACCTTCTCTACTTGGAAAAAATGCCGGCATAAGCTTAGAAAGTCCAGACTTACTTAGGTCAGAAGAGCTATTTAGAATTATTGGTTTTAAGAAAACGTATGAAGGTGAAAACAATAGTTGGATAAGTCTTTCAAATGATAATGATTTCAAAATCAGTATCATGAAGCCATTCAGCTGCCCACATTTATTTTTTAACCCTTCAGTGACTTTTTTTAATGGAAAGCAAAACACCGAGATAATTAATAAAATAAGACGTCTTCATATTCCAATTACCGAAGAAATAACCGTTTTCAATGATTCAGGAAAAGTAGATAATATAATTATTAAAGATCCTGGAGGTTTAGGTTTCTTTATTTTTAACGACTGACCTATTTTAAAATTCCGGTTTCGGCTCCATCAAAACTTTTGGTATTTTTTTCTTGCCAATAATCCTTAATTCCATCTCGCCCTTTATTTTCTGCCCATTTATCCAGCACATTTCTATCTTCCTTAAAGTCCATAAAAGGTACCGAAAACCCACAAGAAGTTTGGACGGTTTCTATATCTATTTCATAAACTTGTCTAGCTCCATTATTAGGCGGAAATAAACCATTTAGTTCTTCCCATTCAGCATCTCTTTCGTGATAGGCTTTAGCTGTGCCGTAACAGCGAAGTATCATTGGTTTCCCTTCAAAAGCACACCACATTAGCGTAATTCTATTTACTTTCTTAATGTGTGCCGCAGTTTCATTTCCGCTACCAGTTAGGTTTCTCCACACTATTTTATTGGGGCCTATCACCCTCAATGCATCACCTCCTTTGGGTGATACATTTACTTTTCCATCCTGCATGGCAGTACCCACAAAAAAGATGTGCTGAGCTTCTATAAATTTCTTAAGGTCTTCAGATATTTCTGGATGAATCTTTGCCATGATTATTTTTATGTGAGGAAACAAATTTAGCTGATGCAAGCCGACAAACCAATTAGCTTTTGCTAAAAGCTAACTTAGCACCAAGTCCAATAAATAAACCTCCGGTTACCTTATCTAACCAAAATTTAATTTTTGGATTTTGTCTGAATTTCTCTGAAAGTTTAGCTGCAAAAATGGCCACGCCTATGCACCAAATGGAGCCCGTAAAAAGAAAAGTAAAGCCGAGAATGAGAAAAGGAATGGCATTTTCGGCATAAGCTGGATTTATAAATTGGGGCAGAAAAGCAAGAAAAAACAAAGCAACCTTAGGGTTCAATAAATCAGTAAGTACACCAGACCAAAACACCTTACGCAGGCTTTCTGATTTTGGATTTGAACTTAGACTGTCCAACTTTGACTTTTTTGAAAACAATAGTTTTAAACCCAAAAATAAAAGATACGCTGCTCCTATGTATTTCACTATGGAAAATGCAAGGGCCGATTTTGCCAATAATATGGACAAGCCAAATGCCGCCATTATACAGTGAATTAAAGCTCCACCGAGTATTCCTAAAGCTGAAAAAATACCAGACTTCTTCCCTTGAGAGATACTTCTGCCTAGTATAAACATAGTGTCTGCTCCTGGGGCAACATTAACCAATATTCCACTTAAGACAAATGCTCCAAAGTTTATTATTCCAAACATACTTTCTACTTTTTAAACCGTTGAAATAAGTCAATGAAAATTGGAGCAGCAAATCAACTTTGCCATTCCTTGAAAATGTTCAAACAATGCTTTATATACTCTATTAAGTTCGTTTAGAGCCCACCCAAAACGCGATACCAGCCAAAACAAAATAAGCCAACAAAGCTGAGATGGCAACAGAAACGAGATTGTCATCTTGTGGCAAAACATAGAAGTTGAGAAAATTAACAAGTAAAAGAAAACCAACAAAACCTATGGCCAAGTACTTCCCTATCTTAGCTTTTTCTGAAGTTTTTTTGAGATAGTAAATTAAACTCGCAATTAGGAGTAGAGCTTCTAAAGCAAAGGTCAATCCTTTGTTTTGCCATAAGCCAAATCCAAATTTTGGTTCACCATTAATAAGTGGCAAATCTGGTGTATGTACCAAAAGGTCTGCAAACCAATGCGACAAAACCCCAAGGGCCATCACCATAGCAATACTTCTTTTGTTGGTCTTGTTTTTAGCAAAAAAGAAAAAGTAAAGGGCGTAAAACAAGACTGACCAAAATAAAGAACCCAACAAACCATGCGTATAAGGCATATAAGCTAGGTCAAAGTTATTGACAGCGGTAAAGTTCTCTACTAAATTTAAACGTTCTATCCCAAGAAGAGTTAGCGGAAAAAACAAGATATCTACAAACTGAGTAGCTATAAAAAGCATCCCTAACGAAGCCTCGTTCACTTTTCCTTTCAAAGCAAAGGCAGCGGCATAATGACCTACAAACATGGTAATTCTTTTCGTTATATTTTAATGACTATAATAATTACAATATAGGCCTAAATGTTTATTAAGCCACTAATCGCTTCTCATTAAAAAGCCTTAGTTCAAAATCGGCTAAACTCACTTCTCCTTTTAGCTTTTTACCTAAGTCTATTATGCCCATGTAAGCTTCTTTATCATCAATTTCGGTCCAAGCCATTACTTTTTCTGCTGGTATTCCCATGGTTTTTTGAATTGACCTATCAATAGGGAAATGTGGCGGTTCTTTAATTTCCCCTAAACACCATACGTATTTCAGGTATAGATTTAGAAATTTTTGAGCAATACCAAAAGGCGGTACGTTTTCATTCAAAACACTCGACTCCTTGAAGAATGAAGCCAATTGTTCGATATTCTCTAGATGTTTTTCGGAAGAGACCTCTTTCCTATAATGTTCATGTTCCAAAGCCAAGACATAACTTTTCAACTGACTTTCAAAAAAGTCAATATCTGCGGTGAGCAGTGCATCGTTATAAATTTTCACTCGCTGGTAAACACCAGCAATGGTCAAAGACCAAATTTCGCTTTTAATGAATGTGTTTTCCATGATTAAAATGACATTTTCGTAATATCCAACGATTAAAAATATCGAAGAAAATGCATTGCAACAACTATTCTATCAAATAATTAATATCTGTAAAATATAATATCACTTAAACACAGGGCAGCAGAATTATTCCTTCTACTAAATAAAAAAAGGGTTTCAAATCTTTTACAAAAAGATAGAAACCCTCCTAAAAATAATATTACTTCCTAGCTTTTTAATTTACTTAGTCCCCATCCGACACCAAAAATTAACAGCGTTCCAAAAACTACCACCCAATTTGAATGAATTAATGGTGCTATTCCAAAAAACGGTGTAAGACTAGTAAAGAGTATAAACACAATACCTACGCTAACCGCAATCAATGCAGATTTTGGCGTGATATTCTTTATTAAAAGTCCTAATAAGAACAAACCTAAAATGCCACCACTAAAAATAGATGCCAATGCCCACCAAGTATCTAAAGCACTGGTTACGCCATTAAAGGCCAAAGCCACCACTATACTTAGTAAACCCATCACCAAAGATGAAAGCCTTAAAAAACCTATAGATGCTTTTTCGGAAACCTCGGTTTTGCTAAACTTTCTATAATAATCAGAAAGTAAAACTGTGGCAGAACTATTAATACTGGTACTTACCGTACTCATCCCTGCTGAAAATATAGCAGCTATTAATAAACCTGTCAAACCTGCAGGAAGTTGGTTTACTATAAAATGTGGAAACACTTTATCTGCCGCCATTCCTGTAGGTAAAAGTTCAGGAAAGGATTGATAATACACCCAAAGAGCCGTTCCTATCATAAAAAACATGATAGAAACTGGTACATACAGTAGGCTGCCCATCCATACAGACTTTGCAGCCTCCTTATCATTTTTAGCTCCTAAATATCGTTGTATATAACTCTGGTCTGCTCCAAAATTCTGTAGGTTAATGAAGAAACCATATATCAATATTAGCCAGAAAGATGATTCTGTTAAACTTATACCCAAGTCCCCGAGACTAAACTTTTTCTGTTCGGAAGCAAGCTCCACAAATCCACCAAAACCACCAGGAATATCGATTATCAAAGTAACCAAACAAATAATAGCACCTGCTATAAGCACTATTCCCTGAATTGCATCTGTCCACACTACCGCTTCTATTCCTCCTAAAGTGGCATAAATCATCACCAGAATTCCTGTAAATATGATAATTGTCGGAATACTCCAGCCCATTAACGTATGCATTGGCAACGCTAAAAGGTATAAAATAGCACCCATTCTGGCCAACTGTGTCAATAAATAACAAGCTGACGCATAAATTCTAGCCCATGCTCCAAATCGCTCTTCCATGAAGAAATAAGCAGATTCACTGTCTAATTTTCTATAAAGCGGCACAAATAGCTTGACAGCTATAAAAGCCGCTAAAGGAATACTCAAACTGAATACTAATCCATTCCAATCTTTCAAAAAAGCATTGCCTGGTAAGGCTAAAAAACTAATACTACTTACATAGGTGGCAAAAACCGACATGCCCAAAGTCCAAGTAGGTAACCTACCCTCTCCTGTGGTAAATCCTTTTGAACTTCTTTTTTTCCTATAAAAAGAAAGACCAAAAGCCAGCACCATGAGTAAGTAAACACCAAAAATTATAAGGTCAATCGAGTTTGTTTTCATGTCCAATCATTTAAAACTATTCTCAATCGTTCCATATCGGCACTTCCTAAAGCCTTCAAAGGAGGAGCAAGTGTAGGTTCACAAAATCCTTTAATGGACATTGCCGCCTTCAAACCTTGTAAATAGTTGTTAGGGTTATCTGTCAAATTATACACGGCTGCACTAAAAGCTCTAACCTTAGTTTGCAATTCATCCACTTGGGCTAAATCACCTTTTTCAAAAGCATTAAAAAGCTCCACATAAAACTTTGGGAAGAGGTTTGAACCACCGTTTACTCCGCCTTTAGCTCCTAACTTTAAAGCTTCTGCAAGTTCCTCTTCGGGTCCTACATATAAACTAAAACCTGGTTCTTCCACTAATTTGCTAACTGTTCCAAAATAACCCATATCGCCAGAGCTATCTTTAAGACCAATTATATTTGGGTGCTTTGCCAAAACATTGACCGTTTCAGGTGCAATATTAATCTTTGTTTTCCCTGGCATATTGTACAGGTAAAGAGGCAAATTAACGTTATCAGCTATTTGTGTAAAATAACTACTAATCTCATCTTGACTTAATGAAAAGTAAAAAGGTAAAGTAGCCACCACCGCATCTGCATTACACTTTTCTGCCATTTCGGCCAGCTTTAAAGTGTCTTCTACACATGAAGCTGTAATACTTATTAAAACAGCTACTCTGCCATTAACCTGCTCACAAACCTTCTTTATGACGTCCAATTGGAAGTTTAAACTGAAACTGGCAAACTCCCCAGTGGTTCCTAAAGGAAATATAGAGCTAACGCCACCAGCTATGGCATGATTTATAATCTTAGCTAAAGCTCCATCATCTAACGTAAAATCAGGTCTTAAAGGCGTAATAAGAGGCGTAATAATGCCTGAGAGTTCTAAATTCGTTTTTTCTGGCATTATATTAATCTAATAATTTAGGGTCAACTACAGCGTATCTTACTTTCTCACGATTATAGGTATACGTAAGATGTACCATTCCGTCCGCCGACTGAATAATAGCAGGATAAGAAAACTCTCCTTTCTGTGTTTCTAAAGTCAAAACCGGTTTCCAGTTTTTTCCATCTGTAGATGTGGCCAGCTGCAAAGGTGAACGGGGCCCTCCCCATTTTCCTGGGTCGTTTACTGTTGGGTTATAAATCAAAAGTTGACGTCCATCTTTCAATGTAACGGCATCTGTTCCAGAATTTGGATTTGGAACGTTTGTAATTTCTATGTCAGACCATGTTTTTCCATTGTCGGTAGACCATAAGTTCATTAATCTGCTTTCTTTACTTCTGCATATCATTTGCAGGCGTCCATCAGGATACGTTAAAATACTTGGCTGAATAGCATTGGTTTTCACACCATCATTTAATGGGCCAGAAATAGTCCAAGTTTTACCCCAGTCGCTGGTCTCCTCTAAATATACTTGCCAATGGTCTACATCGTCAATTTCAACTTCTTTACTGGTAGGACACAATAAACGACCATCAGAAAGAAGTATTGGTTTGTTTTTAATAGGTCCAAAAATATCTTCTGGTAACCTTCTGGCGTCAGACCATGTCAGGCCGCCATCATTGCTCTCAATCATTTCGCCCCACCAAGTTCTAGGTGTAGGACCCACTTTGAAAAACAACAATAATGGACCATTAGGCACTTGATAAAGCACAGGATTCCAGGTAGGATACCTTTTAGAACTATGCTGAATTCCGTTTGCTACAGAAACTGGAGCTGTCCATTTATTATTTACTAAACGACTAAAGTATATTTCTACATCTTTATGTCTTTCGTGAGTTCCTCCAAACCACGCTGCCACCATGCCGTAGGGTGTCTCTTCTAATGTAGATGCATGGCAACTAGGAAATGGTGCTTCCTGATAAATAAACTCTGATTTTTGGAGTGCCGACTTTTGGGCCTGGCCACTTACTGAGGCACAAAAAAGTAGTACTAAAGCAATTAATTTAGTCTTCATCTTATTTTTTTTGGATTGAATAGAATCGCAAAGTATGGTTAAGGATTAAATAGACTGTCCTATACTTACCAATGTCTTTTATTTTTACTTACAAGTATGCACGGCGGCATCTCTTGTGATATTTTTGAAATCATTTTCGGCATCTAGGTTTGCAAAGCTCTGATTCTTATTGTCTTTAATACACAAAACCATGGCGTTATTATCTATGTCTTTTATGCCATCCCACTGAATATGCGGCACATCTTTCCCGAATTTAATTACCAACCTAAACATTTTACCAAACCTGCCCTTTGAGGTAGTTTTGGTAGCTTTTCTTTCATAAATATTATTGTGAATATAAATATTGGTGGGGTAAGGATAGTATTCTTTATCATTGATAGGGTTTTCTGTCAAGTAATAACTAATCACCCCTGTTCCCATAGTTTGGTTGTTTATAATTCTATTGTCATAAACTTCTACATCAGATGTAGCCAGTATTAGCACACCCGTGCCGGGAGGAACCTTCCCTACTATATTTCCCTTCGGGGCAAAATTCTTATAGTTATTGTCGTGAATATAATTGTTATAAACTTTGACTTGCCCTCCTTTCTTTTGAACCAAGTCTGGTAAATCAAATACTAATACGCCACCAGTATTACCGTAGGCTTCATTATCAAAAACTTCAGAATTAATAGAATTTTCAATTTCAATTCCCGCCACGTTGTTTATTGCTTTTGAATTCTTAACAATAATATTTTTAGATTGACCTACATAAATACCGGCATCAGATGCTCCAATAGCCACACAGCCGTCAATCATTACGCCGTCGCACATGACTGGATACAGGCCATAAGCTCCATTGCTAGATTTAGGTTTTCCATCCCAGCTAGTCTCTACGTTTTTAAAAGTAATGTTTTTGACATTCATGGCTTTGATGTCATCGCCTTTGGCATTTTTGACCGTTAGGTTTTCAATTCGCACATTTTCCATGTTTGAAATGCGTAAACCTTCAGCTCCGTCAGTTTGATTAGCAAAATCAAGAATGGTTTTGTCCATTCCCTTTCCTACAATTTTAATATCCTTTTTGCCTTCAATAGACAAAGTAGAAGTTATCATAAAATGCCCAGCTTCCACCTCTATCACATCACCATCTTCTGCCATGATTAGCTCCGTTTGTAATGCTTTTTGAAAGTTTTTTTGCCCATAAACACTAAGGCAAAATAAAGAAACGAGAAAGGTCAAATACTTTTTAACTATCATGAGGGTTAAGGTTAGTTTGTTAATTTAAAAGTATCAAATTTCTAGACCTAAAACTAGAAGTAGCTTTAAGCTTTTTAAAGAAAAACATTGATTACTAAAATCATATTTTGAAACTTTGAAGCTGCTGAAAATAATTTGTAAATTTATTTTATCAGTACTTCGCACGTTTTCAGCATGGTTTGTGCAATCATTAAAAATATTTACGTTTAACGTTTGCATATATCATCCATTTAAAATTTACTTAGCAGAAATTTTCAATACAAAGGCTGTCTATTATGACTCAAAATACTAGCAAACCAAGAGTAATCAAAGATTTTGATAAACTCGAGGAAAACATTCAGGAACAAATTAAGCTTTCATATCCATTCGGATTTGCTGAACATTTGATTCGTTTTACTAATAAAGACGGAGCCTACGTTTCGGCATTACCGTTTGAAACAGATGAGCGTTATTATCTGGTGAGAATGACCGTAGAAAAGGCGGAAGCTATCATTGAAGATGATGATGATTTTGATGATGACGGAAACCTAAAAGACGACGTAAAAGAAGAGTATTCTGACAAGTTTGGAGACTTAGATTATATCAACACGGAAGAAGACGAAGACGACGAAGATTAATTGGTTATAAACTGGCTTAATCTTTGTAAAGTAACTGATAGATGAAAATATCGTCTTAATGCCAAACCATAACAGGTATAAACTCCGTTAGTGTTAAAAATACAAAGACTTCGAATGAAAAAAATTGCTATACTTTCTCTCTTTTTGGCTTTTTCAAGCCTTGTTAGTTTCGCCCAAAGCGGAATCAAGTTTGAAGAAGATGCCTGGGCATTGGTAGTAGCTAAAGCCAAAGCAGAAAACAAACTTATATTTTTGGATGCATATACCTCATGGTGTGGTCCATGTAAATTGTTGCAAACAAGAGTTTTTCCAGATGCAGAATTAGGAAAGTATTTTAATTCTAATTTTTTGAGTACTAAAATTGATATGGAAAAAGGCGAAGGCCCAACCATTGCAAGAAAGTATAACGTAAGAGCGTACCCTACCCTCCTTTTTATTGACCCAGAAACTCAAAAAGTGGTTCATAAAGTTTTGGGCTACAGGTCTCCAGAGCAATTAAAGCAAGTGGCTACTACGGCCATAGTGCATGCGGATGGTATTAAATCAAAAGCTTCGAAATAAGAACTAATTGTAAATAGATTTAAACTCCATGAGCTACTCATGGAGTTTTTTTGTGCTTAAGCAAACGCCCAATGTAAAAAATGAGGCATAGCTTTGCTCCATGTAGCTTGATTATGCTTCCCGCCTTCTATTTCTAAATAGGTTATGTCTTTATTAGGCTCATAGCCTTTTGCCATGAGTTCCTTTATTAAGTCTCTGGTGTCATCTATAGAGTCTATGACACCATTTTTATCCCTATCAGACTTCTCGTCTTCCGTTCCGCATTCAAACCAAAACTTCAGGTTAGCTTTATACGTTCCTGCCTTTACTTTTTCATGAATGATGCGGTGTTTATTATTGTTATAGGTTTTCCCGTAATCCACGCTTCGCCACCATAAAGCTCCGCTAAAAACGCCTACTTTGTCAAAAACTCTGGGTGTCTCCCAAACTATATCAAAAGCAGAAAGTCCCCCCAAAGAAAAACCGCAGAAAGCATGACCACCTTCTTTCAAGTTATAGCGAGCAGCTACATGAGGTATTAACTCTTCTAATAAAAAGCTTTTATAGCGAGCTGCTTTGGCTCCACGGCCTTTAAAATCAGAAACGCCTGCTGTACCGTATTCTGCTAGCCTATCTTGATTACAGTGTACGCCTAAAAAGATGAAACCTTTACCCGTTTCTTTCCAAAAGCTTTCAAGAACCGACTTCATTTTAAGTTTCTCAAAGTCTTGCCCATCATTCATTACCATAAGCGAATAATCCTGCTTTTTAGAATAGTTTGGAGGGAATACTAAATCATAGACAAACGTCCTATTTATATTTTCAGAAAAGACTTCTAGTCCTTGGTATATTTTCATTCGTATTGGACAAACCAAAAAATCTTTGGTCAGATGGTTCTTTTTAGCTGATTTCAGCTAATTTGTTCCAAAATTAACTCATCACTCCTAAAATAATATAATAAGACGTGCAAGAAAAACATACCTCCTTCTACTCCCACGCATTAGGGAGAGACTTAGATTTAATGACATACGGCCATTGGGGCGTTCCTATTTTGCTTTTCCCTACTTCTATGGGTGACGCTTACCAAAACAAGAATTTCGGGTTGATTGACAGCGTAGCCGATAAAATAAACCGAGGCGATATCAAGATTTACACCATAGAAAGCATTGATAATGAAAGTTTTTATGGCAAACACCTTCCACCAAAATCAAGAATATCTAATTACGAAAGGTACACCAAGTTTCTAAAAGATGAACTTATCCCTTTCATTCAGCGAGATTCCAACACCCACAGAATAGGCATAGGCGGCTGTAGTTTTGGAGCATATCATGCTGCCAATTTTGCCTTTAAAAATCCTGACTTGGTAGATTTTTTAATAGCTATGAGTGCCTCTTTTAATATCCGAAACTTCTTAGATGGCTATTTTGACGACGATGTTTACTTCAATAACCCTATTGACTTTATGCCAAATGCAGAAAGCTGGATTTACAATCACATGAAAATAGTATTGGGTACTTCTGATTGGGATATTTGTAGAGATGATAATATTGCTATGTCGAGGCTCTTGGGCGATAAACAGATAAACCACTGGTATGACGAGAAAAAATGGATAGCCCACGACTGGCCACTATGGAACAGCATGTTTCCAGAATATTTAAACGCCTTTTTATAAATACGTTTGCAATCCAAATTACATATTTAGAACTTTAGAGCATTAATAGAATTTTACGTTCGTCACCCATTATGAAGAAAATAGGTATCCTTTTTGGCATGGAAAACACATTTCCGCATGCTTTTATAGATAGGGTAAATGAGATAACTAAGAAAAAGGACATTGTAGCCGAAATGGTACAAATAGGCCGTGTGGAGCAAGCTGTTGACACTGAATATGATGTCATTATAGACAGAATTTCTCAGGACGTACCTTTTTATAGAGCGTACCTCAAAAATGCAGCACTCTGCGGCACAGCTGTTATCAATAATCCTTTTTGGTGGAGTGCAGATGAGAAGTTCTTCAATAATTGCCTAGCGGTCAAATTGGGTATTCCGGTACCAAAAACCATGCTTTTACCTTCAAAGGAAAGACCAACAGACACTTCGGAGACTAGTTTCAGAAATCTAAAATTTCCGATGGAATGGAACGAGATGTTTTCTACCATTGGCTTCCCTGCCTACATGAAACCGCATGATGGCGGCGGCTGGAAAAGCGTTTATAAAGTTACAGGCGAGTCTGACTTATGGGAAAAGCATGAAGAAACGGGGCAATTAGTCATGATGCTGCAAGAAGAAATAATCTTTACAGACTATTACAGATGCTACTGTCTTAATGGCAAAGATGTGCTCATAATGCCTTATGACCCACTAAAGCCTATGCATCTGAGATACGCCACTGAGCCAAAAACAAGCGGGCCAGCACATAAGAAGCTAATGGCTTTGATAAAGAAATATGTTTTGGATTTGAACCAAGCTTTAGGTTATGATTTCAATACCGTAGAATTTGCTATAAGAGACGGCATTCCTTACGCCATAGATTTCTGTAACCCTGCCCCTGATGCAGATGTGTATTCGGTAGGACAAGAGAATTTTGAATGGGTAGTAGAGAAAGCAGCAAGAATGGCCATAGCCAAAGCGAAAAGCAATAAACCAGGCGTAAATAACTGTACTTGGGGTACTTTTATGCAGTCTTCTATCACAAAGGAGGACATTTTGAAGCTTCAGCAATGATAAAATGGTTCAATGCTCCGAGGAGTTAATGATTCAGTTTTTAATGTTAAAATGCTCGATTTCTAAAATGATTAAATACAGGTTCGCTAAGGAATTTATCGCAGTAAAATAAAAAATGAATGAATTCATTATAAAGCCCTGTACTGTCTGAGCACGGTCAAAATTCAAGGACTAGTATTATTAAGAAGGAGAACTTTAAAGGAATTTTGATTGTGTGAGTTTACAGGCGGTCGGCCGCTGCCGGGATGTTTTTTTTCGCTTCGCTTTTTTTTCGCAAAAAAAATGAAGTCCCCAGCGGAAGCTGAGCCATGATGATGTTTTTCCATTTTTTATCATTTTAAATACAGACTTAGAACAAAATATTTCCAAGAAAGAAACATAATGTCACTATTCACCTTAGGCATAGAAGAAGAATTTCAGATAATAGACCCGGTAAGCCGTGAGCTTAAATCTCATATGTCTCAGATAGTGGACAGAGGGCAGGTTATTCTTCAAGAACGTATTAAGCAAGAAATGCATCAGGCGGTGGTGGAAACCGGTACCAACATCTGTCAGAATATTGGCGAAGCTAGAGATGAAGTACAGTTTTTAAGAAACAATGTCATCAGTCTGGCCGAAGAAAAAAACCTTAAAGTAGCCGCTGCTGGCACACACCCTTTCTCTGACTGGGTAGACCAGCTCATTACAGTAGACGAACGTTACGACGAAATCATAAACGAGATGCGTGACGTGGCTCGTGGTAATCTTATTTTCGGACTTCATGTGCATGTGGGTATAGAAGACCGCCAGGAAGCCATAAAAATCATGAACGAGGTTCGATATTTTCTTCCTCACATTCATGCATTGAGCACAAATTCGCCATTTTGGTGTGGTCGAGATACAGGTTTTATGTCTTATCGTTCTAAGGTTTTTGACAAGTTTCCGCGTACGGGTATTCCAGATTATTTCAGTTCCGCAGCCGAATACGACGACTATGTGAATCTTTTGATAAAAACGAACTGCATAGATAACGGCAAGAAAATTTGGTGGGACATTAGAGTGCATCCCTTCTACCCTACTATTGAATACCGCATTTGTGACGTGCCCATGCGAACCGACGAAACCATCTGTTTGGCAGCTATCATGCAGGCACTCATTGCGAAGCTGCATAAAATTAGGCAAGAAAACCTTAGCTTTAGAACGTACAGAAGAATCTTAATAGCGGAGAACAAATGGCGTGCGGCCAGAGACGGCATCAATGCAAATTTGATTGACTTTGGAAAAGAAAAAGAAGTGCCTTTTAGAGAGCTAATTTTGGAACTCCTAGAATTTATAGATGACGTTTTAGACGATTTAGGTTCTAGAAAAGAAGTGGAATACGTTCATCAAATATTAAATAACGGAACAGGTGCCGACAGACAACTGGCAGTTTATAAAGACACAGGCGACTTAAAATCTGTGGTAGACTACATAATAGAAGAAACCAAATTCGGTCTTTGAACCAAAATTTGCGACCTTTGTTCTTAAAACAGAATCAAGACAAACTATAATGTTCGCAGATATAAAAATAGCCATTCTAGACCTTTATGACGGGTACCCCAATGAGGGAATGCGGTGCATAAAAATGCTAGTAGGCGACTTCATGACTCAGCAAAATCTGAAAGGAAACTATGACATTTTTGATGTCAGAGGTGACCATGCTTTGCCTAAAATAGAAGACTACGATATTTTCATTTCAACAGGTGGTCCTGGCAGCCCAGTGGTGCAGGGTTCTCCTTGGGAAAACAGATTCTTCGATTTCTTTGATAGCTTATTGGCTCACAACAGAAACCATGAAGATAAAAAGCACATGCTGCTTATCTGTCACTCTTTTCAACTGATGGTGCAGCACTTTAATTTTGGATTGGTTACAAAAAGAATGTCTACCTCCTTTGGTGTGATGTCTGTTCATCAAACAGAGGAGGCTAAAGACGAAATACTCTTTGAAGGCTTAGAAGACCCATTTTGGGCAGTAGACTCTAGAGACTATCAGGTTATTCAGCCAAATGAAGAAAATCTAAAAAAGCAGGGAGCTCATATTTTGGCTTTGGAAAAAATTAGACCACATATTCCTTTAGAAAGGGCTATTATGGGGATTAGACTTACTGATGAGGTAGTAGGTTTCCAGTTTCATCCTGAGGCTGATGCCGAGGGCATGCAGCGTTATTTTTTACAAGCCGACAAGAAAATGGCGGTGGTAAACGAACATGGCGAAGACAAATACGAAGCCATGATAAACCAACTGAATGACCCAGACAAAATCAAATTGACGGAGTCCATCATCATCCCGAAATTCTTAAAAAACGCTTTCCAAAACATTAGTTTACCTACAGCATAATGCACAAAACCGCACGCGATAAATTTAACGAGTCTTTCAGTACAGAAAAGTACCAGCAGCTCGTAGCAGAAGTAGAATCAGAGTTTCCGGGGAATCTTGATTTTAGAATAGCAGAAAGCCCAGTTTTTATAGACCGAGAGCTAAAGTCAAAGTTTTTGATGGCAGCAAATGATGTTATCAGTGGCATTAAGAAAAAAGATTTCAAAGATAAAACCGAAGCGGCTATTCCAGAAGAATATCGTTTCAAAAACGAATCGGAAAACCCGCATTTCTTGGCAATAGATTTTGCGATAGCCAAAGCAGAAGACGGCAGTTTAGAACCTCAGTTAATAGAGCTTCAGGGTTTTGCATCACTTTTTGGCTACCAAAATTATTTGGCCGGCAAGTATAAGAAGTTCTTTGATGTGGCGGCCTCACACTCGCCATACTTTAATAAGCTTAATGCTTTTAGTTATATAAATAAGATGGAGAAAGTGCTAAAAAGCAATTCTTCTGAAAATACTATTTTGCTAGAAGTTTACCCAGAGAAACAAAAGACCAGAATCGACTTTGAATTGACCAAGACTTATTGGGGCATTGAAACCGTTTGTTTCAGTAAGGTTTTTGTGAAAGCTGGTGTGCTTTATTATAAAAAAGGCGAAGAAGAAATTAAGATTGATGCCATTTATAATCGCGTTATTTTTGACGAAATAGAGCAAAGCTACCCTGAACTGAAAGTTAACATTGATATCTTAAAAAATGCAGATGTTAAATGGATTACGCATCCTCATTGGTTTTATAGAGCTAGCAAGTTTTGTATGCCGCTGCTAAAAAGCAAGTACATACCAGAGAGCAAATATTTGGATAAACTAAAGGCTTACCCTGAAGATTTAGAAAACCACGTTTTAAAGCCTCTGTTCTCTTTTGCTGGTACAGGAGTAAACCTGCACCCAAAAGCAGAAGAACTAGACAAAATAGAAGATAAGCAAAACTACATACTTCAAAGAAAAGTACAATATGAACCAGTGGTAAAACACCCAGATGGTACAATGATAAAAGCTGAAATACGCTTACTTTTCGCTTGGCCAGTGGGAAAAAAACACCCTGAATTATTAACGAATTTGGCTCGCCTAAGTCAGGGAGAAATGATAGGCGTGGCGTACAATAAAGATTTTGACTGGGTAGGTAGTAGCTCAGTATTTTTTGAAACAGCTTAAGCATGCATTTAAGACAAGTATTTCTGGAAAACATGGCTCAAACGAGCGACTTCCCACTGGCATTGGAATTTACCAAAGCCGAGGGCGTTTATTTGATAGACAAAACGGGGAAAAAGCATATTGACCTCATTTCTGGAATAGCTGTTAGTAATGTGGGCCACAGGCACCCAAAAGTGGTGCAAGCCATAAAAGACCAGGCCGACCAATACCTGCACCAGATGGTGTACGGCGAATATGTGCAAAGCCCGCAAGTGATGTTGGCAAAAGCATTGGCAGACACCCTAGCTCCTTACAAAACCAGCAGTGGACTCGCCATAGACAATGCCTACTTTACCAACTCCGGCACAGAGGCCGTAGAAGGTGCCATGAAACTGGCCAAAAGATACACCGGCCGCCCAGAAATCATAGCTTTTCATAATGCCTACCACGGCAGTACACAGGGAGCACTGTCTTTGGGGGACGAGGAATTCAAAAGAAATTTTAGGCCTACCCTACCTGATATACGCAAAATAGCCCGTGAAAATTTTGAAGATTTAGAGCTTATTACACAACGAACCGCTGCTGTTTTTTACGAACCCGTAGGAGGCGAAAGTGGTGTAAGACCTGCCACACAAGCTTATATAGAAGCCTTAGGAAAACGCTGTAAGGAAACAGGAACCTTGCTGGTTTTTGATGAAATACAGAATGGTTTTGGGCGTACAGGCTCGTTTTGGGCTTTTGAACAATATGGCGTAGTGCCGGACATCTTACTAGCCGCCAAAGGCATGGGAGGTGGCATGCCGATAGGTGCTTTTATGGCTCCTAGGGCCATCATGAGCGTATTTACCGACAATCCTATTTTGGGGCATATCACCACTTTTGGTGGGCACCCTGTAAGCTGTGCGGCTTCACTGGCCACGGTAAATATTATTCACGAAGAAATAGACCACAGCGAAACCCTAAGAAAAGGTGAGCTTTTTAAGAGCCTGTTGATACACCCAAAAATTAAGGAAGTACGCGGTAAAGGACTCATGCTGGCAGCAGAAATGGCCGACTTTGAATACATGAAAGCCGTGATAGACCGCACCATAGCCAATGGCGTCATCACCGACTGGTTTCTATACTGCGACAATGCCATGCGAATAGCTCCTCCCCTAACCATTACAGACGAGCAGATTCATGAGGCTTGTGAGGTGATTTTGGGGGCTTTGTAATTTAGTCGATAATTTTATTTTGAAGTCTTCCCCAATCTTAAAAAATCACTTAAAACAGTAATGCTCAATCAGGTTTCTAGTGACTTTCCTTTGTTACTTGAGTTTAGAACTATTAAAGTTGATATGAAAAAAAACCAAAAAATGGATACAGAATTAATTTTTATAATTGTTTCGGTTTTAATAACTGGTGGACTTGCCATTAATGCACATATTTCCAACACTAAAAAAGATGCTGATTTAAAAAATAAAACCGAGGAAATAATTCGACTCCAAAACAAATTAAATAAGAATTCGGAAGATTTGATATACGCCCAAAATGAATTACTAAATTATACCACTGGAAAAGACGCCTACGGACTTGTTGAAATTCTGAAAATATCCAATAATGAAAACGGTTTCTACTATCAGTTTTATTTTTCTAATGAAACTAATTATCCACTTTATGATGTAAAAATCACCTTACTTAATAGAAACCTGATAGATCAAGAAAGCCTTAAAAAGAGAAATGGTCTTGCTACACTAGAAGACTTAAAGAACTATAAAAACTTCAATATTGGAACTATTGGTGGCGAAGGTGGGGGTACTTCATTTGGAGAAATGTTTTCGTTAAAACCCGACAACCTTCAAGATTTTTTATTTTCTATTACCTCAAGGAACTTAAGTTTTAGTCAGCAATTGAAATTTATTGAAAAAGAAAGCGTGCTACTTCAAGCCACTAAGTTGAATTCAATAGTTTCCAAAAGTAACTCAAAAGTTAAAATTTTAGTCGATAAAGCAGATGACGAATTTCCAGGCTCAATCAAGGGTAAGGTTGAATGGAAGTAAAGAACTTTCGTAGGAGTACTCTTCGATCTTTTGACCGATACCGGCTGTTCAAAGTCTTCTGACTTTGTACGAGCGTTCTTCGGTCTTCAGGCCGATATCAGTAAAATGACCTCAACATCATTTGAATACTTTAAAAAGGTCTTGCTTCTTAATTTTTCATGTCTTAAGACAGAGGTATTTTCCTTGAAATCTTTACTCAATTAATTGAAAACAAGACTTAGCATAAAAAAACTATATTTGTTATACCAAATTTAAGAAAATGAACATAGAAGCTACAAAACTAGAATTAATGCACCTTTTGCTCCAAACCCAAAAAGAAAGCCTTCTTGAAAAGCTTAAATCAGTTTTTGAAGAAGAACAAACGGACTGGTGGTCTGAAATGTCTAAAGAGGAACAAGATGAGATTAAGATAGGCTTGAATCAAGCAGATAATGGAGAATTAGCCTCTAACGAAACAGTAATGAACCGTTTTCAAAAATGGCATTAAACATTGTTTGGACTCCACAAGCAGAGGCTGGTTTAGAAAAGGTTATTGATTATTTAGAAAAAGAATGGACGATTGCTGAAATTCTGAATTTAGAGCAGAACCTACAGAACTTTTTAAATAGAATAAGCAAATACCCCAAAATATGTCCTGCTACTGGGGAGTTTAAGAATGTTCATAAAGGTCTTGTAGATAAAAACAACTACATAATTTATCGAATTCAGTCTGCTCTCCTAAGCTTGTAGCTTAGGTTAGGCGTTATATAGCCTCTGGCTTGACACTATAAAATTATATTTGTGAGTTTTTTAGATAAACGCTTGCACTAAAATATTTACTCATTCCATCGAGGGAAGTCTTCATAACTTCATATGAGTGTTCTTCCGTCTTCTAACCCATATTTGTAAATTATTCTTCTGGGTTTAAAATTAACAATGAGCGGTTTGAAGACGCACATACATTACATCTATCCGCAGATTTTTACACCCATATTTCCCCATATATTAAGACATTGATTTGCAACAAATTTGCCCGTAAATGGCAAAAGTAAATGCAGTTTTGGATAATTATAAGGTACAGTATTCATATATACAGCCGTGGTCACAAAACATTTGAGAGTTACTAAAAACCAACTAGATTAGTCTGGATTTAAAATTTGATTCTGCACTTTTTGATTGAGTAAGGGGTGTACGCCATAAAACTAAATTTTCACATATGAGTAAGGTTGAAAGATTAAAAAAAATGGGATTATTGACAATTGGAATTTTAGCTTTTCAATTAGCATATTCTCAGAATAATTATATCTCTGGCTATGTGGTTAAAAATAAAACTGACACATTATACGGGTTTGTGAACTATAGAAATTGGAAAAATAACCCTGACAATATTAAGTTTAAAGCCAATATGGATGATAAGCCAATTTCCTTTAAACCCACTGATATAACTGAATTTCAAGTGGAAGGAGAAATTTACGTGAGTGGAATCATTCACATTGAAGTTTCTCCTTTACAAACGAACGATTTAAAAGAAGAGTCGGAAATAAATATAAGAGTGGATACAGCATTCCTTCAAACGCTATATCAAGGTGAAAAAAGTTTATATTTTTATAAAAACTCCAAGAGTAAAGAGAATTTTTATATCAAGCAGGATTCAGCATTTAGCCTATTAGAATATAAAAGGTATCTAAGACAGCAAGATGGTAAACGAGTAATATCGGAAAATAAAAATTATTTAGGCCAATTGGCATTCTACCTGAATGATTGTAAAACTATAAATCGCAAAATTGAAAAAACTTCTTACAATCAAAAGGACTTGTTAGAACTTTTCCAGTATTATTATAAATGTTCATCATCAGCTATTTCTTTTCAAAAAGAATTTGAAAAGTCTCATATGGAAATTGGTGTTTTAGCAGGTTTATCATCCACTTCCTTATCATTTAGTAGTTATAATTTCGACTATCTTGTTAAAACAAAATTTAATTCATCTGTTAATTTTTCATCTGGCGTATTTTTCGATTTAGTATTACCAAGAAATCAGGGTAAATGGTCAATAAATAACGAAATTTTATTCTCAACATATAAGGTTAAAACTAATTATGAAAAGAGTGGCTACTATTCAGTAATAAACTCACAAATTGGTTATTCATACCTGAAAATCAACAATTTGCTTCGATTTAAATATCCGATTGGTCATTTATTTATATTTTTAAATGGTGGAATATCAAATGGATTGTCTATTAGTGAAACCAACAATAGAATTGAAGAATCAAGTCTTGAGCCAACTAAAATCCTCCTTGAGGATAGAGTGCTATATGAAACGCGAAAGCTTGAACAAGGTTTAATAGTGGGAACTGGTATCAAGTATAATCGACTTTCTTTTGAGGTAAGATATGAAAACGGAAATGGGATGTCGAAATATCGTTCTTTAAAATCTTCAACAAAAAGATACTTTCTTTTGCTAGGTTATAGATTTTAAAATTTGCTCTTCTGCTCTCCTAAGCTTGTAGCTTAGGTTAGGCGTTATAAAGCCTCTGGCTTGACATTAGAGGAATTAATATTTGTGAGTTTTTGATGAACCTCGCTGGGCAAAGTCTTCCTTGCTTTATAAGAGTCTATATCAGTCTAAAAATTACATCACAAATACCTATGAATTCTAAAAGAACAAAACCTGATTTAGTTAATTCAGTTCACCAAAAGAAACACCAAGACTGGTGGACTAATTTATCCATTGATGAGAAAGAAGAAATCAAAATTGGTTTAACCCAGGCAGACAAAGGAAATGTCCTTTCAAACAAAACCGTAATGAAGCGTTTCCATAAATGGCATTCTTAAGAACCAAGGATAGGTCATAATTTCCCCTTTCATCCCGCAAAATCCGAAATCCCCATCCCTACTTTCGAGCGATTCTATTTTGAAGTTTCGTCCACCTTTTCAGTCATATTTAGCCTAAGCTTTTCACTGTTGGCTAAACATTTAGTGAGATACTAGCTTGCTTATCTTATGGCATTTACCATAAAATAAAACTCGATAATATAATTTCCTTACGCCTTTTTCTCTACGTAGTTTAGCAGCTCACAAAATTAAAATACCATGAAAAAAATCAAATTTTTCAACTATTCCGTCATAGCATTAATATTCAGTGCAGCAATTTTTGCCTGTACAGGAGAAGAGGGACCTATTGGCCCTGCAGGACCCGCTGGCCCCGCAGGTAGTAACGGTGTTGATGGCACTGATGGAACAAACGGGACGAATGGTGTAGACGGTACCAACGGCATAGATGGTACCGACGGGAATGCAAATGTCCAAACTTTCAAATTTGTTAATCCAAGCTGGACGGGATCCTATTGGATGGACTTAAACACCGAATTTACTGATCAAGAAATAGAAGAGAATGTTATCTTAGGATATATACAGCTAGCAGAAAAATCACAGTATACTATTTCCATTCCTGGAAGTAATCCGGATTTTAAGTTTATAAATTATTTATTCAACAGTAACGTGGCAACCACAAGACTTAGTGGTACTTACAGAATTCTTTGCTATGAAGAAGATGGTGGAATACTAGCCAATGCAGATTTACCTGAAATAAGCATGGCGAAATTAGTTGTAATAGAAGGTACAGGTGTAACCACCAAAGATGGCAATGGCAGGTTTGCAAGCCGAAAAGAGGCAGTTCTTCAGGAGTTAAGAGCAGCCAATGTTGACATTAGTAATTACAATGAAGTCTGTAACTATTATGGCATCGCAGCCTATTAAGAAGTCTTAATATAGTGTTATAAAAAAGAGGCTGTCTCAAAAGTACGAGGCAGCCTCTTTTTCTTTGAACCTCACATCTGAGAATGTCTTAGATTGCTCAATTCTTAGAGCCTAATTTTACCGCTGTGTAAATGCTTACAAGTTTGTGGGCGAGCTCTTTAGGATATTTGACCACAGAACTTTTCAATTTAGTCCTTCTTGAAAGCCCAAAATCCGAAATAATCCCCTCTACTTTCATCCAATGAATTTTGAAGTTTAGCTTCTTTAAAGTCGCAAAGAATCTGCTTAATGAAGCTGCCTTTATAATCTTAGGTCTTTCTGTCAATATTTAGCTTCTGGAGCTTTCTTTTAATTTGCCTAAAGGTGTTTACCCCACAAGCACCATGAGGCGACCACCTGAGCCAAGTAATCTATTTTTCAATTTTACGCTGCCAAGAATAGCTCAAAAACCCCAATAAGGATAGTCCATTTGATTCTCTAAACCATAGGACGGCATCTTGCGTACTTTGAAAGTATTCTGAGAATTAAAGATTCTCTTTGGTTATTATTTGACTGATGGGGTCCAGACTAATTTAATTTAAGCATTCCATATAATATTTATAAGCGTCATGAAGAAACATCGTAAAAGGAAAGCCTTACTGGTAGTAGCTGCTCTATTAATCATTTTCCGATTATTCCTACCTACCCTAGTTAAAAACTACCTAAATAATGTGCTGGTAGAGCTTCCAGGTTATACTGGAGCGGTTAAAGAGGTTGACATTGCCCTTATAAGAGGTGCCTATGTTATTAAAGGTTTGCACCTTTCGGTGGTAGATGCGGGTACAGAAATTCCTTTCATTAATTTGCCAGAGGCAGACATTTCCGTGGAATGGAAGTCTTTATTTAAAGGCCGTATTGTAAGTGAAATAATATTGAATAAGCCTGAGATAATCTATGTCATGGAAGACCAAGAGGAAACTGCAGAGACAGAAGAAGAAGATTGGACAAAGGCTCTGACAGACATTGTTCCTTTAGACATTAATCATTTTGAAATACATGATGGCCGTTTAAGTCTACTTATGGTATCTTCAAAACCTAAGGTTGACTTAGCAATGGAAAATTTAGAGCTTTCAGCAGACAATCTAAGCAACGTAATCTCCTCCGAACGAACTTTACCCAGCCCCTTTAATATGACCGCCAAAACGTTTGGTAATGGTACTTTTGCTATTAATGGCGGAATTAATCTTCTTAAAGAAATTCCGGATATGGATATCAGTTTCGAACTGGAAAACGCTAATGTTACCGCACTCAATGATTTAACCACTTACTACGGTAAAGTTGATTTTGAGTCTGGTGTCTTTAACCTTTACGGAGAAATGGCCATTGCAGATAGTTACCTCAAAGGCTATCTAAAACCATTCTTAAAAGACTCAAAACTAATAGGTTCAGAAGATAATTTTTTAGAGACCGTGTGGGAAGGTTTCATTGGTTTCTTCAAGTTTACTTTTAAGAATCAAAAAACAGACACAGTGGCCATGAAAGTACCCTTTGAGGGAGACTTGTCTGACGTGGAAACGGCTATTTGGCCTACCGTGGGAAGTATAATCAAAAACGCCTGGATAGAAGCTTTTAATAACAATGTGGACAATACTATAGAATTTAAAGACGCATTTCAAGACAAGGAAAACTAAGGCTAATTAATTAACTTCAAAGTGAGAGGGTTTTCTGAGTTCTTAAGAATGTTCTTCGGTACTTTCCTAGATGCTTTAATGAGAGAGCTTTCCCCTTAGCATATTTAAATGCCATTTTTAACAAAACAGAACGTAAGATATTATTCTTCAGAATTTCAATTTTATTCAATCTTGGATTCGTAGAACTGGTTAAATAGGATACCCACTGAGACATAGCTTCGCTACCCACCTTTTGCAAGAAGGCGTAAACCTTAGAATTATTCAAAGTATGCTAGGGCATAGTAGTAGTAAAACAACGGAAGTTTATACCCATGTTTTGGCGGTAAACAGTGAAGAGCCCTTTAGACTTTATGGATAATTTCGATATTTTTGATAAAATGTAGTACTAATTAGAACTTGAAGAAGTCCAGACAATAACGATATAGACGCACCTCAAGGCAAAAAGTAGATCTACACTAATGTTGGCACCCATTAAAAACAGACAGTGAAAGATACAATTGAACGCATTCAAGATTGGTACAAGCTCAATTGTAATGGAGATTGGGAACACAGTTATGGATATTCAATTGCAACTCTGGACAATCCAGGTTGGACAATTAGAATTGACTTAGCGGAAACGTGCCTTGACAAACTTGTCTTTAAGAGCGAATTTCAAAATCCAGCGTACGAACACGATTGGTTTATTATTAAAACCGACAAAGAAACTTTAGACATTTCTTGCGGACCTGAAAACTTAAATCAAGTTTTTGAAATCTTTCTTGATGAAATAATTCCAAACCATTCTGATAAGGATTTCCACTATGACATTTATCTTCCATTAAAAGGACATAGCACTGAAATATGGACGCCAGCTAAGGCGACAATTGTAAATGAAGAAACCCTCAGACTGATTGAAATTCCAAAAGTTGAGTATAAGAACATTAAAGTCAAAGACTTTATCAAAATTGATTTCAACCAATCTGATTTAGAGAAATTTGATTTGAATTATAAAATCGGAGACGAATTGAAGGTTAGACTTCAAGACCTTGAAAACGACTTGATTTTAACAACCAAAAAATAAAAAACCGGTGCCAACAATCGCTATAAAAACATGCTCTTCGGGACACCTTTCATAGCGGAAACGTTGTGTGGCATTAAAAGAACCGAAACCTCGAATGATAATCGAAGCTGAAATAATTAGTCAACCATATTCAGGTGAATACAGCGAAAGAATTTATGACAACAAGAGTGCGTGGAATTCTCAAAGTTGGACTTTCATAAAATTCACGACAGGCGACTATTCAGAGTGGTGCGGACAATTTCGTGGATTTCCTAGAAAAGTGGCCATTTCGACACTTAAAAGTATAGTGTTGGTTTTAACATCAGACTACTTGTATCAACTTGATATAGAATCAGGAGATGTGATAAATCTAGAAGACCAGCCTCAGTATCATGATTTGACAGTTGCACCAAATGGCGAATTTATTATAGCTGATTATTACAACCTTGAGAAAATAATAAAAGACTTAAAACAAAAGACGCCCATTGATAGCCCGATTCAAATGGATATGATTGAATTCAAGAAATGGGACGACTCAAAACTTGAGTTTACCTGCGATGAGTTTATGAATTGGGACAGACATTTGACGATGACTTATGATAGTAAAACCAATAAAATTGAAATAAAAAACACCACACAACAATTAGGCTCGAATGCAGCGAAGTAAGGCTTCGGTTCATTTGAGCCTATGTTGAGCTCAAGCCCCCTCTTAGGGCTATGGGGTTTCAATAAAACTTCTTTGCGATTTGTGGTTTAGGAAGAGCTTGATGTAGCTATAATTTCAATTATGTTTCTTTGACTTTCGCAGCTATTGATGCTTTTTAGATGACTCCTTTTGGTAAAAATGTAAGCATCAGACAGACCTCTCCCATCTCCTGATTTTGGAGTTATTTTTCTACTTGTTATTTTGTCTCTTCCCATCGCTTTAAATTTGGTTTTAGGCGAACTGGCGGCCCTCTTTCTGGCTCTAATGTCCTTATAATCTTCAATGTCTGGCTATGGCATGATGGGCATTCGGCTATCTCAATTAATGATTTTTGGGCTTCAGCTAACAAGCCTCATTCTCCCATTATATTTTACCATCCGAAAAAATCGCAGTATTCCTCCATACGTCAGATACTAAGTAACCCAATCCACACACTTTAGCTTGGGATAAGGACGCCCTGTCTTTCACCCTTTGGATTGTTCCAAATTGGAACTATATTCGTTATCAAAGACACGCAAATTGTAATATATGTAGATACCCTTTTAAAAGGCTACTACATCTTAGACGGAACGTTACCCGCGAGCAAACAAAACAATGGTGTGAATAAGAAAGTAAAAAATATAGTTGACGGAATTTTTCCAATATCTAACGAGTCATTTCAAAAAATTGATGGTTTACTAATATTTGAAACTTTCGAAAAAGGGGACGTTTTTATCAAAAGAAACAAGCGAAATGAAAAGGAATACTTTATTCTGAGTGGAGTCTGTAAAAGCTATTTAATAAGTCCAGATGGTGAAGAAATTACTATATCATTATTCACTGAAAACAACATTCTATCACCTCAATCTATAAGAACTTCAAAAAACATTTCTAATCTAAATTTCAAAGCTTTGACTAAGCTTGAAATGGCATCATTGAATGCCAAAGAATTTGAGCGTTTAATGATTGAAAACATAGAAATCCGACATTTTGGAAACACTGTTCTTCAAAATGAACTTATGGCAAAAGTTGAAAAAGAAATTGGACTTGCTTCCTTAACAGCAAAAGAAAGGTTAGTAGAATTCAGAAAGAAATACCGCCTTTTAGAAAACCTTATTCCACACACCGACATTGCCTCTTATTTAGGAATTACAAACATCTCTTTAAGTAGACTTCGTAAAGATTTCTCTAGCTGATTGATTTTATCATTTGTTAATGGAAAGCCTTAGACTCCATTCTAATTTTGCTTAATAATTAATAATTAAGATTTGAAAGCAATAACAATAATATTAACAATCCTTGGGTCTATGAGTCTAAAAGCACAAAACGCAGCGTTTATAAAAAACGGAGAAACCACTTTACACCTGAAAGTCTATTCTGATGAAAACCCTGAAACAGTTATTTTACTTCATGGAGGACCAGGAGTGCCAGATGACATGCTGGAAGTAGTGGAACAACTTAAAAACAAGTATCAGGTGATAACTTTTGAGCAAAGGGGTGTTGGCTTATCAGAATGTAATGGCTGTGGATACAAAATAGAAGATTACGTTTCCGATATTGATGCCATAAGTGAATATTTAAAAATAGATAGTTTTCACCTATTTGGGCATTCATGGGGCGGATTATACGCTCAAATCTATGCGGAAGCCAGACCAGAGAAAGTTAAAAGTTTATTTCTATGTAGCCCGAGTTCTGGCACAAATGAAACATGGAAGAAAACAGAAAAAGAAGTAATGCAATTTAATAAGGAAAACGCTTCTAAAAAGGATTGGGTTACTATGGGCTGGAATTCATTACTTGGAATGTTTGGAAGCGATAAAGCATATCAAAAAATGTTTAAACTAGTTATTAAAAACTATCATAAACACTATTTTGAACCGGAATTTGAAGATGCCTTTTTTAAAAAAATACATGCTGAGCCAGTTAATAAAACAAGGAAAGAGCTTGTTAAATATAAATTTCTATCAGAATTTAATGAACCGGCTTACCCAATAATGATAAGCTACGGAGAAAATGATATTTATGGCGAAAGTAAAATTGAACTTCTAAAAAGATTTCCAACAGCGAGAGTTGAAACAATAGAGAAATGCGGGCATATCGCTTGGAAACACAATCCAAGTGAATTTAATAAATTATTGAAAGAGTTTTATAAAGAATGAAATAGCCCGACTGAACGGCCGTAAGCCATAAACGCCTACGCATATTACTAGCGCTGCCCGTCAATACTGGGCGAATTTGGCGTCCCTGCTCCTTTAATCTCTGGTTAAAGCGGTGAATACAATACAACATACTTCGCACTCTCTTTACGTCAAATCCAGAGTCTTTAAGCCCATGGTAGCAAAAAACTACGCCGGTACCTGAGAGACCTGTCCGCCGACAGCCGGATATATACACATGTATCTACAAAAAATATTAAATCAATAAAAAACCTCTTAGATTAGTGTATCATACAAGATGGATATAGTTAATATGTATTATATCTAATCGTTGTGTGGCATAAAAACGAACGATGAAGCAGATAGTTAAGTTAATATGGATTTTGATTCTCGTTATTGGATTTTCAAGTAATCTGAAAGCATCTGATAAGTTAAATATGGACTCTGTTAAAATCAAACAGGTTGTAAACGGATTTTATGACTGGTACTTGACATCGATAAAGGAAAAGAAATATTCTGAATTTAAGCCCAAATTTGTTGAATCTAAAAATGGAATGACTACACTTGATTACACAAAATATCTTGACAACTTAAAAACACATGGATTTTCAGACTCTTTGATTAATATAGAAAGGCAAAGCTATTCTGATTGTATTGAAAATTTAGCAAAAGTAAAGTACTCGGATTTTCAAAAAACAACTTTTACGGACTTAGATGAATATGAGCAGACAAACTGTGATTTTGGAAACTATTATCGATGGACTGGTGGACAAGAGCGAATTAACGGGATTAGAATAATTGATATCAAATATATTTCGACTGATAAAACTTATGTTACAATTGATTATTTTGAGTTTAATTCAGAAGAGAATAAAAAATATTATTGGGGTAAAAACGGCTTGATTCTTAAATTAGTAAATAAAAAATGGGAAATTGACCAAATCGACTCATGGAAATATTAAAATATAAAAACCTTTCTATTTTCAGCCTTGATAAAGAGCTTATAGGTTCATTTCGATTGGAAAAAATTTATAACGATTCTGTAAATTGGAGAGAATATTTTAAAAATTCTGATTCAAATTGGATTTCGTTTTACCCTTTTAGCGAATATCACGGAGGAGGTCAACCTTATATTATTAATATTGGATTGATTGATTTTGAAAAATGGATTTCAGAAAACGTTGACTTTGAAAAACAGATTAGAACATTAATTGAAAATGAATAAATTACGCTACACAGCAACGGGTATAGTTCATTGGCGGTACAGTGGTTTGCGAGCATTTTGAGATGGTAAATTGATAGGTTTGAAACCCGCAATCCCTTATGAAATCAT
This sequence comes from uncultured Arcticibacterium sp., assembly GCF_964021845.1. Lineage (NCBI taxonomy): Bacteria > Pseudomonadati > Bacteroidota > Cytophagia > Cytophagales > Leadbetterellaceae > Arcticibacterium > uncultured Arcticibacterium sp. Next base: position 1,100,392 of record NZ_CAXHZC010000001.1, read on the forward strand.
ACACAAGCACGTTAGGAGTCGGTGCCATACCAGAACCCCATCTAAGAATCTCAATTAGAACTTTGCGAGCACGATTTAAATGAAAATCAAATCGGAAAGCATAGAATAATTATAAGTAAATGTTTAAGTAAAATGAAAAAGAGAAGTCTCGGAATTTTTAGTATTACCATTATTTCACTTTTGTGCTTTTATGATGCATTCGCTCAAGAACAACCCAACATTCTGTTAATTGTAGCAGATGACCTCGGTTACGAAAAAGTAGGCAGTTATAATGATTTAATTTCATTTACTCCCAATATTGATAAACTAGCTAAGCAGGGAGTAATGTTTACAAGGGCTTATGCAAGTCCGGTATGTACCCCGAGCAGAATGAGTATTTATACAGGCAACTATGCTACCAGCCATAAATATACGGGCGTTCTTCCGGTGCACCTTGGTACTAAAGAATATGTTGATTTTGATACCAAATGGACTACTTCTGCACAGTTACTAAGGCAAAATGGCTATCAAACATCAGTTACAGGAAAATGGCAGATGGCAGCTATGGAATACCACCCAGAGCATTGTAAATCCGCTGGTTTTGACTCTTGGTGCGTTTGGCAAATATGGCACAATGAAAAAAAAACAACACGATACTGGAATGCCACAATTAACGAAGACGGTAAAATATCGACCGAAAAAGATAGCCTTTTTGGCCCAGAAATACTTACTGATTATGTAATACGCCAGATGGAACAGTCCAAACAATTAGGTAAACCATTTTTCATTCAGCACAATATGATGCTACCTCATGTCCCTATTGTTTTAACTCCAGATGATAAAAGAGAAGCAAGCCTAGACAATATGATTAAGTATATGGATAAGCAAATAGGTATTTTGTTGGATGCAGTCGATAAGCTAGAAATAGCCAAAAATACGATTGTAATATTTGTTGGTGATAATGGTACGCAATCAGAAGAACCAAGAATAACAAAAAGTGGATTAATTAATGGCGGAAAATGGACGTTAACGGATGGCGGAATGCACGTGCCCCTAATAATACGCTATCCTGACATTTTGCCTGAAAACATGAAATATCAGAATCTTATAGACATGGCAGATTTGTTTCCTACTATTTGCGATTTGAGCAGTACAAAGATTAACGACGCTACTAATATTGACGGAATTTCATTCAATAACCTGCTAATGGGAAAAGAACAAAAAGAAAGAAAATGGGTTACAGCTGGATATGAGGATGATTTTGTCATATTTGATGGTAGTTGGCGTTTACATCAAAAGGGGAATGTATTAGTTGATTGTAGAAATCTTCCTGAAGAAACAATTTCAGATGTTCAATCAACTGAAGCAAAAGATGCCTTGGCCAGACTTACTCCATTATTAAATGAATTATTAATAAATAAATAAACGAGCAACAACAATTAGGCTCGAACGCAGCTAAATAGGGCTTCGATTTGAATTGAGTCTTAAAAGCCAAACCATCATATAACAAAAAAAGCCACCAATTCGGTGGCTTTTGTGATCCCGCTGGGGCTCGAACCCAGGACCCATACATTAAAAGTGTATTGCTCTACCAACTGAGCTACGGAATCAGATTTCTCTGTTATTTCATCAGAACTTTCAAACCTTCGTTCCGATTGGGAGTGCAAAAGTAGAGTAAACTTTTTGAAATAAAAAGACTGGGGAATAAATATCTAAAATTTGCATTTCGCCGCACTACTTTATTCGTCATCATTAATTCCCTCAAAGTATTGATTCCTATAGAATTACACCTTCCATAATTAATTTAAAAAATGGTTTGAAAAAAAATGATTAACCTTTATGGCCTCCTATTTTCTTTTGTTAAATAAACCCTTTAAACTAAAGCTTCTTTTGGTTCTTTGAGGTTCAGGACAATCCAGCATTGCGTTTTCGGCTAACTTATGAGCAAAACCCCATGATAAGCCTGCATGAATAGATAAACCTCTTGGCTTGCCTAAATTTATTAAACCTGTGATATTATCAAAACCAAGAAATAATGGTCCTGCACGCATGGTAGCCCCTAGATTTAAATTTGAATAATCTTGATCTAGCGAAACAGGAAAGCTAAATTCAATATGCTTACGCTCAAAACGAGGAATAACCGAGATCCCCGAAAAACCAACAGGGCCTATTTTCTTTTTGCCCAAAACATACTGCCTAAGTACACCACTTACGTAAAAACCTTCTCTTACTAAATAATCGCCATGAATAACTAATGTGGCAGGCATAAAGACCCTAAAAGACCTCAAATAGGTAGATTGATCAATGTCATAAACCTCTTCAATATCGGAAATTAATTCATCAGTGGAGCTCAACTGATAAAATGTGGCAGGCGGAATAAAATCATCTGTACTTTCTACCGTACCTACTTTTACATTTTGTGGGTCAGCAAATTTTACGAAACCAATATCCTGCAAAGAAACGCCAAACTTGTAGGCATACTTATTAATTCTAGGGTCTGGAACGTAGCTTCCTTTATATTTGAAACGCTCTCTGGAGTAGTTCGGTCGTTTTTCATACACAAAGCCTATGTCAGCACCAAAACCATTCCCTACTCCACTTAGTGAAGTCATATGGTCTAACATCCATGAAAAAGAAGGTGGTGTATTTCCTGAAGCATGAAAAAAAGTACCTGAAGTTTTAGCCACTTCTATGTTCTGATATTCGTTTGATGGCGGAATAGGGTCTATCAAATAATCTACTTCATCACCTCGCAGGTTAAGATTTAAGTTGCTAGTTATTCTTTTAACCGTAAAGCCCACCTTTAGAAAGTCTTCGTTTTCTTCTCTAATCACTTTGGCTAGTGATAAATATATCTCATTATAAGCTCCCACATTAAGCATGAAAGTTTCATCTTCAAAATTGGTGGAGTGTAAAATTGGGTTTTTAGTACCAGTGAGAATTGCGGTACCCATATTTGGTGAAGTATTTCCAAAAGAATTTAAGAGCCTAAAACGAACTCCGGCAGCTACACCAATTCCGAACCTAGGCGAACTAAACTGAATGGCGGGCCCTCTAACTTCTGAGTTTATGTAAGCTTTTACTTTTTTAACACCTGTACGTTTATAATATTCCGCTTTCCAAAGTGGCAGACCCGTTGTAGGCGAGCGGTATTTTTGAGCTACAGTACCTGCTGTAAGGCTTAAAAGTGAGAATGGGGCATTCCAGCGTGCATAATTGTTTTGAATCTCTACACCTGCCGCTGCCAAATTTATATGCAGTTTATATCGAGAATCTACCGCATTAGCAGGATTTAAGAGCACGCCATGTATTCCTCCATAGTTGCTAGAGCTTATGCCCAAAAAGTTTTGAGCGAAGCTTTTTCCTGAAAATAAGAGCAATAAAAGGAAGACGTAATAAGGTTTCAACAAGCTTTTTTGTGATGCTTTGTCACAAATATAATTAAATGCCCTTTCCCGAAAGCTTGATTCCTTGATTGACAAATACTATTTTTGTAGCAAAGTGATAAAAATGAAAAACAAACAAATACTAATTCCTGTAATTCTCCTAGTTGCCTTTGCTGCATTATCTAGGTTGGTGTCTCATCCAATGAACTTTACGCCTATAACGGCACTTATCCTTTTTTGCGTATTCGTGTTTGATGGAAAATGGAAAATAATAGTTCCAGCTATTGCCATAGTGTTGAGCGACCTGGTTCTTGAATTAAATTCAGGTACTGGATTTCATTCGGGTACTTTATTAGTATACGCTGCGTATGCTTTAATAGGTGTTATTGGATATTTCTTATTAAAGAAGGCTTCTTTTGTAAATATTTTAACAAGCTCCGTAGCGGGTTCTGTTTCTTTTTTCTTGTTGACCAACTTCGCCTTATTTTACCCAAAAGCTGCCGCAGGTAGCGAGTACGGTTATACGCATGATTTAGCTGGAATTATGGCTTCTTATACTGCCGGAATTCCTTTCTTTAGAAATATGCTAATGGGTGATGTGTTTTATACTGCTCTTCTTTTTGGTGCGTATTTCACTATCAGACATTTTGTTTTAAAGCCTACTACAGCTAAATCTAAATAATTTGATTTTATCAAGCTTTACTTTCAGTATAGAGTATTCTCATGCTTTACTTTTTGAGAACACTTTAAATACAGAGGTTTTGCCTTTTCTTAATGCCTTAGAAGAGGTGAACGCCTCAAAACTCTATAAGCTCATTACTGATATAGAAACAGGCGGACAGAACATTTCTCTGCAACTTTTCTTAGACAATCTGGATAGCCATAAAACATTAGAGGCTAATCACAAAGCCAAAATTTTAAGTATTTTGGATGCTAAGTATGCCGGGAAATATGTATACTTTCAATCGCTCTTAGAAGAAATTTAGTTTGGATTATGTGTTGGAGTATAGTATTAAGTTACTCTAATGGTATAATCCACCATTTAAATTAGCAGGAGCATCATTCAGGTGACTGGGGTTGAAGATCCCATCTATACCGAAGCCCGCCTATTTCAAGCAATTTGGCTTTTAAATTAAATTTCTGGCTGACCGCCTTTAATCAAAAAGTGGCCAGTTCACCTTTATAAAGAAGGTTCTTGACATGGCTACATAATCAGGCGTAGTGTAAAATCCGCTGTAAGGCAGCCCCTGATTTAGGAAGTTAAAACTAAAAGCTAGCTTAACTCGCTTCACCACAAAATTGGTGTAAACATCTGCAACGGGTAAGCCCCATACTGGTTGGCTATCTTGTAGGTGAAAACCTCTCAACAGTGGTGAATATCCATCTGCTTTATAAGCCGACCTAAAGTAAACATCTGTTCCTATGTATAAATGTAGCACCTTGGCGTAAAAAATGTGAAACTCTAGGTTTGTGTTATTTAATATCGTTGGAATTCTAAACACATCAGCATTATCTGCATGTGTTAGCACAAAACGGTTAGAGAACTTAAAATTCTTCAACTGAATGCCTGTAAAGAGGTTAAGGTCATATAAAAATGCCTCGCTAGAAAGTTGCTGCGGAAGCAGTTCCTGGTCAAAATACAAATGATTACTCACCAGATTAATTCTGGCACTAGGTTCAAACCAGAATTTACCCAAATCGAAGCGATACCTTCCTGAGGCTTCTGTATAGGTTACATTGCCGAAGTCATTTGCCCAATTGGCAACAGGACTAATGAAGTTTTGATTAAATAAATACGGTGGTTTGGTGACAAATTTAAAACCCAAGTCAAAGCCTTTGTACTTCAAATTCGCATTCAAATACACATTTGGTTTGGCTCCAAAGCCAATATAAAAGTCAGTGTTTAAATAACTGGTACTATCAGGAAGCCAATACCCTACGTTTCCTCCTGCCAAAATCTCCACTAAATTCTTTGGCTTTTGTAGGCCACTTTTAGCAGTGAAAGAGTAAATCCTATTCGTTAGGCCTACATTATACTTAAAACCTTTATAAAAGCCCTTAAAACCAAATCTATTCTGAATATTATTGAAAAGGTAGAAGTTCTTCATTTTCTCCGCATAATTAGAATAGGTAGTATCCGGATAAATGTTGTAAACATTATTAGCAGCAATAAGCGTATCAGAATGGAAGTATTTCTGACGCTGCAAATCAAACGTATGGAAAACCTGAATCTCTTTAGAAAGCTGATATTGATGATATATATGGTAGTTATTCCATTTTTCTCTAGATTCTATTCCATTTAAAAGCTGCTGATAGTTGGTATTATAATTTCCTGCCAAGTCAGACTTACTAATAAAGTCTACACCCTCTCGAGGTTCTATTCCGCCTTGCTCTATCTGTTTATGATTAAAATGTATCAGAGCTCCTAAGAAGGTGTATTTCCTGTCTTTTGAGGTAAAATTACTACTGAAGGTAACATCCCAATGGTCTACCAATCTATCTTCGCTGGTACTGGCAGAGTACTGTTTTGAAGACGCTATTCTGCCCATATCCAAAGTCAAATTCCAGTTTGGTTTTATATTTTGTGAATGCGTAAAGCCTACATTCATCAAACCATTTGAACTTTGCCTATATGCCATGTTTGTAAACGGCGACTTAGTATTGAAATACTTAATTTCTGAAGTCTTTGGCCCATAAAAAGCACCAAATGAATTTAAACCAGTTTCTGTAAAAGCATTATCAGGGGTTTGAAAAAGAATGTTTTTAGCCGCTGTTCCTTCGTTTCCTAAATCTTGCCAAAACCAACCGTTCGCTTTGTTAATAGTCATCAATCTGAAACCTTGAATAAGCGTATCAGGATGAATAAGAATGGTGTCGTCTTCCAGAAAATTCTTTTCATATAAAAAACCAGTACTTGTAGGGCCGTAAACCTGTTTAGTGCTATCGTCCAATATTTGGGCTTTGCCAAAGAAAGGAAAAAGAAAACCTATAAATAGTAGAAAGCGAATTTGCTTCATCAAATGCAGTTAATTTCAGGGGCAAATTTAGCCATTATTTAAAGAACCCTTTTGCTCTTCAAAGCTTTTAAAAACCGTCTTAAGATTTCTTAAAAATTCAGCTTCTTTTGAAATAAAGGCCGAATCTAGTTTAAGAACGTAGACCTGCTTCTTTTCGTTTTCTGTTAGCAGATATTTTAGTTTGACATAATCCTTTTCTGTTGTCACTAGCGGTAGTTTTGGCATTTGCCTAAAAGCCTCTTCTATATTTTTGCGAGTGTAGGCGTGGTGGTCTGGATAAAAGTGCGTTTCTAGGCTTTTCCAGTTTTTATTTACTTCCTTTTCGAAAGATGCGTTATTAGCTATCCCGCTTGTCAGCTTCACATTTTCGCCGTTTCTTAATTCTTCTCCGAAGTTGTTTAACGGCAAAGCGAATTCCTGTTTACTAAAAAATAGTGTTTCCTCTGATTGTCCGTACTTATTTATTTCAGCAATAAAATGGGCTGCTATTTTAGCATTTGGCAAAGATTGTGCCTTAGTAATAATGACTGCGTCTGCTCTTTTGGCTCCACTTCTAGCTTCTCTTAATCTACCCATGGGTAATAGATAATCTTTAAAAAATGGTTTTTCAAAAGTGCTTAGTAAAACTAAAAAAGATGGTTTCACTTTTCGGTGCTGATAGATATCGTCAAAAAGAATAAGCTCTGTTTCTGGATATTTAAGAAGTATATTTTCAATACCAAGTTTTCTATTTTCTGAAACAAAGAACTTAGCCGTGCTTTCATGCCTTTGATAAAGCATTAAAATTTCATCACCCACTGTCTCAGTTGTGGCTTCGCTATTTACTTCTAAATAGCCTTTTGATTTTCTGCCATATCCCCTACTTAGTACAGCTATTTTTTTATCAGGAAAAGCTTTGATGAGATAACTAATGAATGGCGTTTTACCAGTACCACCTACCGACAAGTTTCCAACGCCTACACTGAAAACGGGTGGCTCGTAAACTTTAAAGATACCTTTATCAAAAAGAAAGTTTCTGATTTTGGTGACAGCGTCATAAAGAATAGCAAATGGAAACAATAAAGTCTGTAAAAAACTTTTCAATTACGTAATTTCGTTTTTTTATAAAATATGCCTCTAAAAGCCTCTTATTGCAAACATACGTTAAATTTTAAATTTGACGCTGGTACTTCCCGTGGTATTCTAAAAACCAAGGATTCTTATTATATAAAGCTACATGATAGCCAAACGCCTGAGACTTTTGGAGTTGGTGAAGCCGCTCCTTTAAAAGGGCTGTCTATTGATTATAAGCCTGAATTCGAGCCTTTTATTAAAGTTTTCTTAGAGAAGTTTAATACCGAAGGTTTAGAAAGTGCCGATATTCAGGCTGCACTTTCTTCAGAAATGTTTTTGTCTTGGCCCAGTATTCGTTTTGCTTTTGAAATGGCTTTACTGGATTTGCAAAATGGAGGGAAAAGAACCTACTTTCAAAATGCTTTTAGTGAGAAAAAGGACGCTATTGAGATAAATGGCCTGATATGGATGGGCGATGAGGCTTTTATGAGTCGTCAAATTATTGACAAGTTAAAGGCTGGTTTCAGAACTTTGAAAATGAAGATAGGAGCTATAGATTTTGATACAGAATATAAACTTCTCAAAAGCATCCGTTCCAATTTCCCTGCTGATGAACTTACGCTACGTGTGGATGCGAACGGGGCTTTTACCCTTGATGAAGCACAAGAAGTTTTAAAGGAATTGAAAAAGCTAGATATTCATTCTATAGAACAGCCTATTAAAGCAAATCAGTGGGAAAGTATGGCAAAGCTCTGCCAAGAAACACCTGTACCTATCGCTTTAGATGAGGAATTGATAGGTATAAATGGGGCTGAGCAAAAAAAACTATTGGACGCTATAAAACCTCAGTTTTTGATTTTTAAACCTACCCTTTTAGGAGGTTTTGCAGCCACAGATAATTGGATTGATTTGGCTGCCAAGCAAAATATAGACTGGTGGATTACTTCTGCCTTGGAGGCCAATATTGGCTTAAATGCTATTTGTCAATACACTTATTCTAAAAACAACCTTTTGCCGCAAGGACTAGGTACGGGTTCTCTCTTTGAAAACAATACGCCTAGCCCTTTAGATGTTTTTCAGGGTGCTATTAGCCTTGGAGGGAAAGACAAATGGGATTTGTCAGGTTTGGCGTTTGATAATTGATTGGCATTAAGCCAACCAATCAATCCCTTTTTTTAGGGCATCTAATGTTTTTTGTTCTTCTGAACCAGCTTCTGGTTCAAAGCAATATTCCCAGTTGGCTTGTGGTGGTAAACTCATCAAAATGGATTCAGTTCTCCCGCCAGTTACTAAGCCAAATTTGGTACCTCTATCCCAAACTAAATTGAACTCTACGTATCTACCTCTTCTCAAATACTGCCACCCTTTATTTTTCTGCGTATAAGCTTTGTCTTTATTGATAGTCATCAAATGACAATAGGTGGGAGCGAAAACTTGCCCAACTTCTTTTACGAATTCAAAAATTTGGGCTTTGCTTAAGTTCAAGCTCTTCTCATTAAGGTGGTCGAAGAAAATTCCGCCTACTCCCCTAGTCTCGTCTCTATGTGGTAAATAGAAATAGTCGTCGGCTCTTACTTTGAATGTTTGATAAAAATCAACACTATGTTTGTCACAAACAGTTTTTAGCTGTTCATGAAACCATTTGGCTTGTTCTTGATTAATATAATGCGGTGTCAGGTCTATACCGCCGCCAAACCAATAGGTGCCATTTGAAAGCTCAAAATAACGCACATTCATGTGAATAATAGGCACCATAGGGTTTCTAGGATGCTGCACTATAGAAACGCCTGTGGCAAAGAAATCGGCATCTTCATTAATTTTCAAGGCCTTTTTCATGTCTACGCCTAGTGCACCTTCTACCCCAGAGAAATTGACACCGCCTTTTTCTAAAATAGCACCATGCTGAATTAATCTTGTGCGACCACCACCACCAGTTTTATGTTCCCATAAATCTTCTTGGAATGTGGCTTGACCATCGGTTTGCTCTAGTTGAGCACAAATATCGTCTTGTAAGGATTTAAAAAACTCCTCTATTTCGTTTCTATTTATCATAGTTCATTAATTGCTTTGCAAAATTAGGAAAAGAATTGGCAGGGCTTTGTATGTTTGTACCTGATGTTAATGTCCTTTGTGATTAGATAAATCAAAAAACGATGTCAATAATTAACTCTTTAGTAAGAGAACACCTGTTAGCCCTAAAACCATACAGCTCCGCCAGAGACGAATACACCGGAAAAAAAGGTGTTTTTTTGGATGCCAATGAAAATCCATATGGCTCCGTGGCCGGTAAAGATCTTAATAGATATCCTGACCCGCATCAAAGGCAAATCAAGGATAAATTAGCTCTTTTAAAAGGCTGTTATCCCGAGCAAATATTCTTAGGAAACGGCTCAGATGAGGCCATAGATTTAATTATAAAGGCTGTTTGCGAACCTAAAGTAGACAATATACTCCTGCTACCACCTACTTACGGCATGTATGAAGTATGTGCTAATATTCAGCAAGTAGAAACCAGAAAGAGTGTTTTGACTGAAACATATCAGCCAGACTTGGTTGACATTAGTAAAAAGGTAGATGCTCATACTAAAGCCATTTGGGTCTGTTCGCCTAATAACCCAACGGGTAATTTGATAGATGGTGCCATTATTGAAATTTTGCTGAAAGCTTATCCTAACATTTTAATTGTGGTGGATGAGGCTTATATAGATTTTGCTGATGTACCTTCTTTTATAGGTAGAATGGGCGAATATGATAACCTAGTGGTGCTCCAAACTTTCTCTAAAGCTTGGGGAATGGCAGGTTTAAGAGTCGGAATGGCTTTTGCTCATGTGGATTTGATAAAAATCTTGAATAAGATTAAATATCCTTATAACCTTAATTTGGAGTCGCAGCGACTGATATTGGAGGCTCTTGATAATGTAGAAAAGAAAGATAAATACGTAGAAAAGATATTGACAGAGCGTTTCAGGCTCTTCAAAAAACTGATGGAGCTTTCTATAGTGCGTCAGATTTATCCTTCAGATTCTAACCAACTTTTAGTGAAATTTCATGATGCCAAGGCTGTTTTTAACTACCTGATTAAGAAAAAGGTAATAGTGAGAGACCGAACCAATGTTACACTCTGTGACGACTGCCTAAGAATAAGTATAGGAAGAGGCAAAGAAAACAGGGCTTTAATGGCTGAGCTGGAGGCTTTTCAGGCTTAGAATCTTCTTCTATAATATTAGTTTTAAGCAGTTGTTTCTTTATTGGAGCAGCTGCTTTTTTGTTTGAGCCTATTTCTGGCAAAATAAACGCAAAACCACCTCCAATAATTTTAGCATTTTTTGCTAAATATCCTCCAATGGTTCATCTTTGAGGCATGGTAAAAGAAGTGACATTAAGAGAAGCAAATGAGCTCCTAAAAGCGGGTAAAATTCTTAGGATGTTGGGTCCCGATGTGATAACTATCAGGAAATTAGGAGCGGAATGTTATGTATTTCATAATGATAATCAACGAGTGGCATTCATAATGGATGGGGCTAAAACTGTCAATATCTTAAATCAAAATACTTTTTATTTTGAAGGTTGAAGGTTTCTCAAAATTATAGTTTGTTTTGATAATCGTAAATAAGCCTTTCTCCGAATTTTGAAGACTGCTTGGTATTGTGATTTCTAAAGACTCCATAAAAAAGAATAATCCGCGACAGATAAGTACGATAAAAAGATATTTCTTCCCTATCTTTTGGTCGAAACCCCAGTATTCTAAAGAACTAACCATTATATCTTAATAAAGTCTAATAATGAAGCCTAATCAAAAAAGCATATTCCTAATACTAGGGCCCTTACTGTTTATATTTTTACAGTTTTTTGAGCCACCCAAAGGAATGTCGGCCAGTGCATACAGTTTGCTTTCTATTACGCTTTGGATGGCTATTTGGTGGGTTACAGAATCTGTGCCGATAGCCGTCACAGCTTTACTCCCTATTGTACTATTTCCACTAACAGGGGCTATTGACATAGCAACTACCACAGCTTCTTATGGGCATAAATATGTCTTTCTTTACATGGGAGGCTTTATTCTTGCCATTGCTATTGAAAAATGGAACTTACATAAACGCATTGCTCTGCATATCATTAAAATCATAGGTACCGACGTTTCCAAAATCATTTTGGGCTTTATGGTGGCCACGGCACTGCTATCTATGTGGATTTCTAATACAGCCACGGCCGTTATGATGCTGCCCATCGGCATGTCTATAGTGGCACAGTTGCAAGACAATCCTAATACGGAAGAAAACGAAAACTTGATTTTTGGGAAAGCTCTGATGCTAAGCATAGCTTATAGTGCCTCCATAGGCGGTATGGCTACACTTATTGGAACGCCGCCTAACTTGGTTTTTGCGGGTTATGTAGAGGAAGTCTATCAAATTGAAATCACTTTTTTCCAGTGGCTAAAGTTTGGTTTACCTATTGCTCTTCCGCTTATGGTAATTGCCTGGATATACTTAACCAAATTTGCCTTTACCTTTAAGCAGAAGGAGTTTCCGGGTGGCAAACAAGAGATAAATAGGCTCTTAACGGCTCTTGGCCCTATGAAACGAGAAGAAAAACTAGTGTCTATTGTCTTTCTATTAACTGCTTTGAGCTGGATAACACGTTCTTTTATTTTAGAGAAATTCTTCCCCGGTATTGACGACACCATCATAGCCATGATATCTGGCGTGGTATTATTTATGATACCGGCTTCTGGCGGAAAAGAGCGTTTAATTGACTGGGAAGATGCCGTTAAATTGCCTTGGGGCATTATTTTGCTCTTTGGAGGGGGCATGGCACTGGCAGCAGGATTTCAAATCACGGGATTAGCAGCCTGGTTAGGTTCTCAAATGTCTATGCTTCAGGGCTTGTCATTGATTTTACTGGTATTGGTAGTCATAACATTGGTTAATTTTTTCACAGAGTTTACTTCTAATTTGGCTACCACCGCCATGTTACTGCCAATACTGGCACCTATAGCTATTTCATTAAATGTGAATCCTTATATCTTGATGGTATCTTGTACCATAGCGGCTTCTTGTGCATTTATGATGCCTGTGGCCACACCGCCAAACGCCGTTGTGTTTGGCTCTGGTTATTTAAGAATACCAGACATGATTAAAAGTGGCATCTGGATGAACATTCTATCCATTTTATTCCTGACCATCATGGTTTATTATATGCTACCGCTAGTTTGGGGATTTGATGTTGGGGATTTTACGGAATTTGTTAGGGGGAAGTGAGAAGAAGCTTTTACTTCGTTCGTTTAATTTTTGTTGGGTTTTGTCGGGTATCAAAAACGTCAGCAATTTTTATAAATCCGTTTTCAGTATCCACATAATAAATCAACTTATAGCTTTTGAATATTAAATAACGATAATGAATATCTCTTTCTTTAAGAAGCTCTTCTTCTTGTCCAATTAATGGTGATTTTCTTAATTTTTCGGGTTCGTTAACAATTCCTTGCAGAAGTTTTTTAGCAATTTGAGGACTTGCTTTCTTTTCGTAATACGCGTAAATTTTATCAAGTTGATTTTCAGCAAATTCAGACCAAATAACTTTTAAAGCCATTATTGATACTTAGCTAAAAGTTCAGAACTGCTTTTAAATCTGTTGTTTTGGAAATCAGATTCCGATTGGTCAATTCTCTTATTCAGGTCATCTTGAGTCATAGGTTCAAATATTGATTCGTCAGGAGCAATATTTTCTTTTCTCAAAATTTTTTCTAGGCGAGAAACAACTTCTTCACTTTGAATTTTTAAAAATTCTTGTACAAATTCTATTTTTCGAGCTTCTAAATTCATTTTGTTCAGCTTTTTATCAAATATAAAGAATTCTAAATTTAATCTTCCTTTTTCTTGAATTGACAAACGTTAGAATATTTGCTACTGTCTGCAACATTTTATGATACTCTCTACCACACCGCCAAATGCCGTGGTGTTTGGCTCTGGTTATTTAAGAATTCCCGATATGATTAAAAGTGGTATCTGGATGAACATTCTGTCCATTTTGTTCCTCACCATGATGGTTTATTATATGCTACCGCTAGTTTGGGGCTTTGATGTTGGGGATTTTACGGAGTTTGTTAGAGCGAAGTGAGACTGATAAACCACCACGGACATAAAGTCTGTGGTGGTTTATATCTTAAAACTATAGGTGTCTTGGCCTAGTTGGTTTAACTCTGTCCTTTTTCGAAGAGCTATTATTACCAGGGAATTTCACCTGTTTCAGGATTCGTTTCTTCACTAAAAAACTTACCTGTTGGACCATCTTTGTCTATCAAAGCATATTTCACAATTCGACTTCCTGCAACTTCTACATCTCCGCCATTTTGGAAAGTAAAATCAGTGCTTGTATACCCCGGACAAACTGCATTTACTTTAAAATTTGTCTCGCGTAATTCATAGGCCAACTGAATGGTATACATATTTAAAGCGGCTTTTGAAGCACCATAAACTGCATATTTTGCAAAGTCATAAGCGGGCCAACTTGGGTTACTTTGCAGCGAAAGAGACCCTACACTAGTACTTACGTTTACAATCCTTGGTTCAGGCGATTTTTGCAATAAATCAATAAACGCCTTTGTAACTCTTGCCACACCAAATACATTGGTATTAAATGCTGCCATAAACTGGTCTGAACTGGATTCAAGTGCCGTGTAAGGACTACCACCGTTAATACCAGCATTATTGATAAGTATATCCAAAGAGTCCGTTTTTTTGTCTATCTCTTCGCGAGCAGCCCTCACAGAGTTTTCATCCGTGACATCCAATTGAATTACTTCTACATTGATTAACCCTTCCTGCTTTAATTTTTCTATTGCTTCTTTGCCTTTATTTAAATCTCTACTTCCCAGATAGACGTAAAACTCCTTTTGTAATAGTTGCTTAGCTGTTTCTAAACCAATGCCTTTATTGGCTCCTGTAATTAATACTTTTTTCATTTTTCTTTGTTTTAAAAATTAATGAAACAAAGTTCTCCTGATTAAAAATGAAATGATTTACCATATGGTAAAAAAGCAATTATCTGATATTTTTCCTGATTCTGCTTAATGATTGCTGTGTAACGCCTAAATAAGAAGCAATGTATGCCAGAGGAACGCGATTAAGAAGCGTTGGATAGTTTTCCATAAATTCTAAATAACGTGTAGTGGCGTCTTGCGAAATGACAGGTCCTTTTCTCGATTTTTGATGCATACATATTTGCACCATCTTGTTTTTTATCTTGTCCCAACCAACAATGATTTTGGAAAGTTCTTCCCAGTTTTGTTTAGAAAACACAATGAGTTTACAATCGGTACAAGCCTGTAGATAATCAGAAGAAACGGTATCTGCCTCAAAGTTGACATAGTCGACCATCAAACTATTTTCCCTAATAAAGCAACGCGTAATTTCCTCTCCTTTATTGTTATAATAACAACCACGAACTACACCTTTTACCACAAAGCCAACTTGTTTAGGCACTTTTCCTGCTTCCGAAAAGTACGCATCTTTTTTAAGGTCAAATTCCTTTGATTTGCTTATGACAAGGTCAATCTGCTGTTTATTTAAGCTTCCAAATTGTAAGATATATGCTATCAATTCTTTCATAGCCGCAAGTTCAAAACTATAAAATACTATTGATTTATCATTTGGTAAAAAGTACTTGTTCCACTAAATGAAGTTTAAGTTCTAATCTATCAAATCTTCCCTACTCCTCATAATACTCCTTTAAAACAATGTTCTTATTCGCTGTCAGCCTGTTTAGTTCACTTAAAATGTAATATCTGTGCATAAAACCACTATTCTTTTGCCTTGCTGTTCAGCTACTTTCATAATATTGTTTTATTCATTCTTACTTAGGGGTTTATTACTTAACGCTCCATAAAACTTATTAAAAATTACACTTGCGGTTAGGTCACCCGTTACGTTTACGGCTGTTCTAAACATTCCTAAAATTCTATCAATACCAATAATCACAATAAGTCCATCTATTGGAATACCGACGCTTTGCAGCACTGATGCCAAAATGATAACGCCTCCCCCAGGAATGGCTGGCGTTCCTATAGATGCCGCCACCACGGTAAAGGTAATTAATACTAAATTTATAAGCGATAGTTCCACACCATAAGCTTGTGCCATAAACAAGGTGGTGACGCACTGAAATAAGGCCGTGCCATCCATATTTATAGTGGCTCCTACTGGAATCACAAAATCACTGATATTAGAAGATACGCCAAGCTTTTGGTCGGCGGTTTTCATGGAAAGAGGCATTACCGCTGCAGAACTAGCCGTAGAAAAAGCCAAGAGTTGCGGCTCACGTATCAAACTTAAAAATGTGAAAGGGTTTCTTCTGGTAACTAAAAACACCATGAGTACATAGAAAATGACTAAGAATGTTAAACCCAAAATTACCACAAGCATGTAGTAGCCCAAGCCAAGAAATATTTCAATACCAATTTTAGACAATAATGCCGCCATTAAGCCAAATACAGCATAAGGCACCAGCATCATAGCCCATGACACCACTATCATGCATATTTTTTGAATGGCTTCCACAAAACGAATAATAGGACTGGCAGTATCGGATTTTAACTGTGTGATGGCTACGCCAATTATGATGGTAAATATCACTACACCCAGCATTTCTCCCATTAAAATGGATTCTAAGGGATTGTTTGGAATAAGTTTAGAGATAGCTTCAGGAATATTATCAATGATGTTGGGCTGCTGTTCTGCTGTTTCTAATGCTTTTTCTCCACTGTTGGGAAAGCCCCCAAGCTTGAAAATATATTGCCCTGGTTTCATGATAAGCGTAACCACCAGCCCAATACTGATAGCAATAATGGTAGTAAATATGAAATACAGTAAAAGCCTTATACCAAAAGTTTTAAGGTTGTCTGAGGTGTTTCCTATAATTCCTGAAATGATGGAGGCAAATATCAAGGGAATCATAATCATCTGAACCAGTCGCATAAATATTTGACCTGGAAGGTCAAGCCAATTAGCGAGTGACAAGCTAAGGCTCTCAGAAACGAAGCCAGAAGAAGGATTTATTAAAATACCAAGCCCAGCACCCAAAAACAGTCCTATGATTACTTTAAGCCATAAACGGCCTTTAATAAGCCTATCTAAATGAACCGATAAATTATTAAGAGGTCTTAGTTCTATCATTATAAATTTCTAGGAATATATGCCAAAGGATTAAAGATGCTAGATAGAGAATAACATCTATTTTTTTTATGTCTTACATCATAAAAGGGGAATTTGTCTTAGAAGTGGTATCTGGATGAACATTCTGTCCATTTTGTTCCTGACCATCATGGTTTATTATATGCTACCGCTAGTTTGGGGCTTTGATTCTGGGGATTTTAGGGAGTTTGTTAGGGTGAAGTGAGATGGATAGGCCGCTTTCCCTTTTAATCCTTGGTGTTCAATAATTTAAGATAACTTGGAGTAAAGTAATACTTCGTATAATAATAGTAGCGGACTCGAATAAATTAACTTTTCATATAAACAAAGACTTTATTTCAATTTTATTTCAACAGAGTTTTCGGTCATGTTAAATTTTTGCATAACATTACCGATTCTTGTCATACAGTTGGAAGCTGAAATATTTATGTGAATAAAAAGTAGGTCGTCGTGAAGTTCTTTTTCTTTATCCCAAACTTTTCCACTAAATGTTTTATACCGACTTGATAATTCAACTTTAGCATCAATTAATTCTTTTAAAGAACTCCATTTTATAATTGTTTCATCTCTTCTAAATAATTCTGTTTGATTGTCAAGTATAAATTCAAAATCATAAGCTGGATTATCCTTTTGATATTTAAGAAACTTAATAAAGACATCCTGCCAAGTTTTAACTTTAATGATATCTTCATTGATATGAAGTTCTACAGGCTTGTTGCCCTCAGCCATTTCGCCTGCGTCTGAATCCAAAGGTGAAAAAGAAGTATTTTCAATTTTTTGAGTGTTCCAATTTGCTTTCTCCTTAAATTCTTCTGGTAATGGAAATGTTGATAAAAACCACTTTACCATATTTAATTGATGCTCCTTTATACTATCTTCATTCCAGGTATTTCTATTAATAACATCTAGTCTATAATTTAGAGAAGATGTTACTAATTTTCTTTTCTTTTCTTCAAAAGATTTATTTCCAATTTCACTGTTGAATTCAGTAAGTATTAAATTTCCAATGTTATGTAAATAAGTTTTATGAATTTCACTAAAATGTTCGCCTAACTCTACTTTCCAACTATCCTCTAATGTTTGAGGCATAATATGTTCAATTGTAACTTTTTTATTACGAAAATCTACTGCTACTTTTGTATTATATTCTTCTATCTTACCTAATATTAGTTTTGAATATTGTTTTAAACCTTCATAAAAATTCATTGAGGTTAAAGTGTTTTTCATTTCGTTGTCATTAGGCAATCTAAGTCTGTAAAACATAGTTGTCAATAACTCAAGCATTGAAGCATTTCCATTTGATAAAGATTCTATTTTCTTACTCAAGGTTACGATATTTTTATTCTCTCCTTGAGTTAGTCCTAAAATTCTTCTTCTAATTAGATAAGTTCGTATTGTTTGTAAAGTGGATATTAGAGTTTCGTCACTTAGCTTTATATTATTTAACGCATATTGATGATATTCCAATAACCCTAAAACAAATGGTTTAAATGCTTCAGCTTTAATATCGTGGAATATATTTCTAAGCAATTCCTTAATTATTCCATCATTTGAATTATTTGATGAAATAGGTTCATTTACAACCTCTGTTATTATCCATTTGTAGCATTTAACAAAGCGTACAATATCTTTTATGAAATCAGAATGACTATCAAATTCGTTATCAACAAAATCTTTAAACTGTTGATATAATTCTTTTGTGTTGTTATCACTAACAACCTTTAATGAGCTTGCTGTTTTGTATTGTAAATAATCTCTGAAAAATTTTGATGTGTTTTCATAGAGAATCTCTTCAATTTTTGGATGCCAAGTTTTTTCGTATACGTCTGATTGCTTGTCGCTTTCCATATTAAGCAAAACAAAATTACGTACGAGGTCGGATAGTGTAAGTGGCTTACCCAATGAATTAAGTGTTTCAAATATTATTTGAGGGTCTTCGCCTTTGAAAGGTCTTTCATCCAAAAATATTACTGCCACATTCATTCTTTGAATTGCAATTATATATTGCTCAAACCCTACTTGTGAGTTTAGCCTTTTCTTTTCATTAATGAGTTTTTTCAATAAGTCGTAAGCAATGCCAATAACTCCTGGATTTGGTTCTGTTTTATTTACTAAAGCCCTATAAGAATCCCAATCTTTTGTTACTTGTTTAAGTTTAATCTTATCTTGAAAAGATGAAGCGTTATTGGTTAAGTAGTTTTGATTAATAAAGTCTTTTTTTAATTTCTCTGTTTCAGAATCACGAAGTGCAATTAAAAATATGAGCGTAGTTGTTAGTCTTTGTTGACCATCTACCACAACTGATTTATTAGCAAAACCTGCTTTTTCTTCCTTAATTACAACTGTTCCAAAAAAGTGTTCTAATTTATCATGTTGTTTATCGTCTAATTCAGATTCTATTATCCTTGAAATGTCACTAAAATATCTTTCGATTTCAGGTCTTCCCCAAGCATATGCTCTTTGAAAGGGCGGAATAAAAAATGAAGTTGCATTTTTAGCTAAAACATCATTTATTGAGTGACTTTCTGTTTTCATTTCTTTTTCTTTTAATTCTTTGTCAAATTTATACCCAAGAATTCATCCACCACCTTTTGTGCATGCTCTTAACTAGATTGCTTTTGAGCTCTAAAGATTGTGAAGATGTAAAAACTATCGCAATAAGGCTAGAAGTATTTATTATTCGGTAATGGCTAGAACTGCTAAGGACAGTATTTAGAGACAATTGTTTATCTGTAGTTTTTGACCTTACGGCATAAAAAAGGCTCAATTCATAAGAATTGAGCCTAAAGTAGAAGATACAGGAATAGAACGGGCACGCCGAGTGCTGCGAACTTTTGACTGCGTTCTAGTGCATAAAAAAAGAGCAAGTGAAATACTTACTCTAATGTGGAGGATACAGGAATCGAACCTGCGACCTTTTGACTGCCAGTCAAACGCTCTAGCCAACTGAGCTAATCCCCCTAAAAAATGTCAAACGCTCTGCCTCCCGATAGCTATCGGGAGAGCTAATCCCAAAAAAATGTCAAAAATCTACTCCTCTTTGGCTAGCGGAAGAACTAATTCCTAACACAGCGGCAAATATAAGAGAAGTTTTAAAATTACCAGCCTGGTATCATAAAGTTTACTCCCGTAACCACAGGTTTTTTGCCGCCATTATAAAAAGGCAGGGCAAAGTATGGTTCTAAGATTAAATAACCCAGTACGTTTATTCTTAAACTAAGGCCTGTAGTGATGATTGGGTCTCTTTTGAACTCAATGGAGGAGTCACCAAAACTTGGGTACTCTTCTACCCCACCAATCTTCTTATCTGCCGACCAAACCATACCTGCATCCACAAAGAAATTCAGGTCAGAAGGAAGGAAATTAAAGGGTATTAAGGCTATTTGCTCTGGGCCTGTAAAAGGTAGTCTCACCTCAAAATTAGCTACGGCCAGTTGTTCCCCAGAAAGTGCTTCCTGGGTTATATAGCCAGAGGCTTGTTGTTTTTGGAAAGCACCGGAGTAAAAACCATGCATATACCAAGGGTAACCCAAGTAAAGAGGGTTAATTTGGTTTAAAAGCTCAAGGTTGGTAGGATTTAAACGTGCATTATACTGGAATTTGGCTGCTAGCGTAAATGGTTTTAAAAAGAGATATTTTCTGGCATCTACCAGCACTTCTGTAAAATTAGTAGAACCAAAGTATTGACCTACTTCTAATCTATATCTGTGTCCATTTAGTGGTGCTACGGTACCAAAAGTAGTATTATCACTCACAAAAGCACCATAAACCTTATTCAGGTTAAATCGCTCAAACTGGAAGTTTTCTGGGTATTCGGAGCGTTCTAGCTTTCTTGGTCTGTCTTGGCCGTAAGAAATGTAATCAAATAAATAGCCCGATGGGTCTAAGCCAATTCTTGCATAGCTAGGGTACTCGCGTACGCTGGCAGAATAGAAACTGGTAGACGCCCCTATTTCTATTCTCTTGGTTTTGCTTAATGGCCTAAAGGCAAATAAAGATAAATCGTCAATAAAGATTCTGGCTATTTGCTGGCTTTGAATAGCATTGAAATAATCAATTTGCCCAACCGAACCGAGTGTATCAATAATCTCCGTATCATAACCCACTAAAAACTGATAAGGAATATGAGAAACAGAAGCACCAAACTGTAAAGGGTTCTTTTGATTTAGATAGAATATTTGTCCACCAAAATCCTGTATTTCGCCGTTTAAGGCTACAGTGCCTGATAATTGGTTATTGTTTAGCATATCACTGAACAATGCCGTAATACCACCACCTAAGCCAGTTCCAAAACGCGATGCAGACACTCCTAAGCCTGAATTAGCCAAATAGTCTAGTTTGAACCTTGGGTTATATTTTTTCACTAAAAGCGAGCTGGTTCTAGTTCTAGAAACTAGGCCTTGCTTGTTCAAATTGTTTTGTACCAAATCTCTTCCGTCTTTCCAGTCGAAGGGTGCTAAACGGCCCGCTATTTTGTCAACGGTATTGTCAATCGGTTCTGAAAGTAAATCTGTTGATTTGGCTTTTACTATGCTGTAAGCACCGTTTAAAAAGTAGCTATAAGCTATGTCACCCGTTTCTGAAGCCATGCTTAATGCTGGCGAAAACATGGTGATTCCGCTTACGCCTGTGTAGTAGTTGGTCAGTTTTATTAGTTCTTGACTATCCAAATTATACTTGTAAAGGTTTCTGTAGCCATCTCTGTCAGACAAGAAAACGATGTTTTCTCCTGTTGGGTCGGCGGCAGGATTAAAATTATCTGCTCCGCGTAAGATGTTCAGGTTTTCTACTTCCTTGCTGGCTACATCATAACGGCTAATAGAAAGATTGGCTTTTTCAAGTCTGGCATAGCCACCTTCTCTGTCTGTTACAAAGTAGATGTACTTTCCATCCGCAGACCAACTCGGTTGAATGTCTGAAAACACGTCGTTTGTCAGGTTTTCTACTTCTTTTGACTTTAGATTGAACTGATACAAATCCGAAACACCTTCTACCAAACCAGATACTACCACAGAATTGCCGTCAGGCGACCAAGTGGGGTTTGTAAATGCATCTACGCCTTTTATTGGGTAGGTCTTTTTGCTGCCGTTGGCGGTATTGATAATACTGAGTTTGTTCTTTCCTTTTGACTGCACTACAATGGCCAAGTGCTTGCTGTCTGGCGACCATGTTCCCGCGGTTTCTATAAAACTATAGGAGTCCACATGCCCAGCAAAAGAGTTAGACGAAATCTTTTTAACGATTTTACCCGTTTCTGCGTCTGCTATGTAAATGTCTAAAGACAGCACATTTTTAGAAGAAATATAGGCAATGTACTTGCCGTCAGGGCTGATAGTGGGCGAAACATTCATTTCACTTCCTGTTTCTTCAGAGGCCAATACTAATCCTCTTGCTCCTGTTTCTGTACCTTCCTTTAAAGGTGTGTAAGAGTCAATGAGTGATTGCTTAAACTTGGCAGAGAATCTGTCCAAATCCATGCTAAAAGACCTTTTAAATGCTGCCTGTATACCATAAAGAGCAGTTTCTTTAAATAACGGGCGAATAATATCATCGCCATAAGTGGCAGTCACATAAGCCCAAAAAGCCTGTCCCCAGCGGTACGGGAAATATTTATATTGTTTTGTTACTAAATCTTCAATGGTTGGAATGTCGTCACTTTCAACGGCATCACGCATCCACATAGCTGTGTGAGAGTCTTCACGCCCTATTGACATATATTCAGCCAAACCTTCTACCATAAAGAGCGGTAAGTTGCCAATATTAGCCAATGAGGTGGAATCTGACCCATAGGTCATAGTTTTATACTGAAAAGCGTGTACCAACTCATGTCCTAGAACATGGTCTGTTTGCCTGTGCGTGTACATCATGGGCATCACTACCCTATTTCGAAGGCCTTCTGTAACTCCGCCAGTTCCCTCTCCTATTTGACCGCCAATAGCAGTAGTTTCTTGAAAATCAGGATGATTTTTGTAAATAATAAGAGGATTGGGCGTAATAAACGCCAATTTGAAAACCTCTTGATGCAGTTTATACCAGTGTTCCGAATCAATCATCAGTTTGTCTGCCTGCTCCTTATCTTCAAAGTAATGATAGAGTTCGTAATGCGGACTTTCCAATACTCGGAAATCTATTTTCTTATAACGCGGTTTATTTTGACCAAAATACTGCGATTGAGCAAATACCGTAGGCATGCTTAAAACACATAGAAAAGTGGTTATTAATATTTTTAATCTTTTATTCATTCCTTTTTAATAGGTTCTTAAATAAGATATAAAATGTCGAATTCTACCAATTTCTCCGACCTTTTTATTTGGCTGACCTTCCGGTCGGGACTTCATTTTTTTTGCGAAAAAAAAGCGAAGCGAAAAAAAACATCACCCTGTAAACTCACACACTCAAAATTCTAATTACTTATCAGTTAATTAGAAATTGAATTTTGACCGTGCTCAAACAGTACAGGGCTTTATTACGAATTCATTATTTTTATACTTTTCCTCGAATCCTTGGATTACAGTACTATAAATGAAATTTAACCTTAATTGGTTGCTTAAATTCATCTAGAATATTCTATAGGTCGGGTTATTTTCACAAATCTTGCATTCCAGTAGTCAGATTTTAGGTTATCAATTCGTACTCCACCAGAACTAGAAGCATGTAGAAACATTAACTTCCTGCTACCTCTTTTCTTAATCACCACACCAGTATGATTAATTCTGCTTCCGGCTGTTTTAAAGTAGAGTAAATCACCCTTTCTGGCTTTTCTTAGTTTAATGGTTCTAAAAACTTCCGCCTGCTGATAAGAAACTCTAGGAAAAGAAACGTCCAAACTGCTGAAAGCATTGTGAATCACCCCAGAACAATCAATTCCACGTTTGTCATTTCCGCCAAACTTGTAAGGCGTTCCTTTGTATTTCTTACATTCTTTTACGAAAATTCTCGGTGAATAGTTTGTTTGGCCATAACTTATGGTGGCACTTAATAATGCGAATAGTAAAAATGTTTTTTTCAAGACAGCACGTTTTATGTAATTCTAATTCTCAGAGAAAATGGTCTCCATTTGCTTTATTAAACCTCTTCCTTCGTCAAAGGAAGGTTCAATAAGCTGGTCTTCTAGCCAATTTCCATTTTCGTCTATCAGCAAATAGCTTGGCACGGTATGAATACCGTAAGCTTTCAAAAACTCGCTATTTGGGTTTGCCCTACCTGACTTACTGGCGTTTTCTCCTTTAGAAACCACGCTTGCAAAGTCTTCTGGCGTATCAATAGCGATATTCAAGATGTTTAAATTCTTAGCGTTTTTAAAGTAGTTGCTGATAATGGGCAAATATGTGAGGTCTTTAAGGCATGGCTCACACCAAGACGCCCAAAAGACTATCAATAGCTTTTTCCCTCTGAAATCTTTTAACGAAAAAGCTTGCCCTTCCGTATCAAGCAGGGTAAAATTAGGTGCGGCTTCGCCCAAAGCTTTACCTTTTATCATGGCTAGCTTGGTGTTTAGAAAACTTAAGTACTGCTCATTTTTAGCAAATTCTGAGAAATTACGAATGGCCGTTTCGCTATCGTTCGTATAGCCATTAATATCTAAATCGCCACTTAGTTTATGAGCTATCAACCTTTCGGCAATAGGTTTTCCTATCAAATCACGCGTGAAAGCATACTTTAAAAAGGTATAATCATCCAGTACTCCTTCTTCGTCTATGGTACCCACACTCGCTTTATAAGCTTCTAGCAGACTTTCTACGAAAAACCCGTATTCAAAGGACTTGTCTTGTAGTTTCGGGTTGATGGTTTTGGTCTCAAAATTATTCATAACCATGTTTAGCATGTCATTAGAAATGAGATAATCTAAATAGTATTGGTCTATCCTACCCGTGATATCGGCTCGGCGTAGCCTAAAGAAATCTTCGGATACATTTCTCCTAAATTCATCTAAAAGGGCTAGCTGTTGTTTTCTAAGAGCTTTTAATTTTCCGCCATAAACCTCTGGGCCGTCTTTTATGTATTTGAATAAATCTCTTTCAGCGTCGGTAACTAGTTCAAATCTTTTGCGGTGGCTCAAATAATACAGCCATTTTTCACTTCCCTTGCCCGCTGGTAAAAAAGACTCGTAAAAGTCTACGGCATCTACATCCAAGAAAATATCATCGCCCGGTTCAATTATCTGAAAAAGGACGCCATTTAGGCCATAATTAATGTCTAGGTAGGCCATGTCATCCAAAGAAGCCTCAAAAGAGAATTGATTGGTACTGTCTAAAAACAGGTTATAATCCTCCGGTTCTTCTACCCAATTGCGGTAGAGTGTTATTACAAGCTTGTCTTCGGTAGGATTTTGAATTTTCCCTTTTAGCTTGAAAAGCTCTTGTGCATTTGCAGCAAAGGATGATAAAAGTAGTAGAATGGATAAAAATCTCATTTGGTATCTATGGGCGTAAACTCAAAAGTAAAGTAATTACGTTTTAATATCCTCCAAGATAGTGCAGAAATGACAATACCGAAAACTAAGATAGGCACCTTACACATGATTAAGATGAAAACGGCGATGGCCGTAAAGTAGATTCTCTTCAAGTGAGCATCTTCAAAAGCCCGTGGAGCATAATTATAGGTAAGCCAAAAGAGCATACTGCTCCAAACAAAAATCAAAGAGGAAATGATATGAATCACGGCAATTTTATCAAACCAATAATAGACAAGAAATACGGAGTCAATCAGTATCAATGTTAATGCTGTTAAGGTTCTTTGTTTTAGGAGATTGGGAATATTAAAAGGCATATTTCTTTCAAAAAGCGTATTATTCGCCGAAAAAACACCAAATTCCTTCCCTAAGGGGAATTGACCAGCCACCATCAACAGGATACAGATAAAGAGTAGGCGTTCGTCATATTCGTCGGTAAAATAGAGTTTAGCTCCGCCAATGATGAAGAAAAGTCCGTAAACCTTAGTACTGAAAAATAAGATAGCTTGCTTATTAAGTAAATGCCTCAAATAGTATAAAAATGACCAATTCGGAAATAGACTTCTACTGCGTGCTAAAGCATCAACCTTAAAATCGAAACTAAAATGATGAAGTCGGTAGAATTTTAAAGCGACAGGCAGAACCAGTAAATAAAGGTTTATGGTTACTGTAAAGGCAATTCCCATCACCTTTTCTTCTTGAATAGCCACCGAAATCATAAAAGCTGAATAAGCTATAAATGGAGCGTTCAGGTTTAGTTGTAAAACCAATAATTCAAAGACTTGTTTGGCCTTCGGAAATAGTGTAAAATCTTGCAAAAAAGCGTATTCGGGGAGTTTTAAGGTTCTATGGAAGAATAGGCTTGTTTTCAGCACATGCATTAACCAGAAAAGACTTGCCCAAAGTAACAAAATCGCATTTCCCATAAAGAGTTTGGCAAAAGCTACATGCTCTGTTCCTCTCAAGAAACCAAAGGCCACCAACAAAATGAATAGGTAGAAGCCTATGTTTTGTTTGTAGTATTGTTTTAATATGGTTTTAATTAGTATCAAATGTTTTTTGTTTCGATTTCTTGCGTTTCTAGTTTACCTTTTATAGCTCTTTGGAAGGTCATTTTCTTCCGCAGTCCTGCCGGACAGGCATTACTTTTTTGTAGCAAAAAGTAACCAAAAGCTTTTACCAAAATAAACTTGCACAATGAAAATTCCAATTATCGGGATATGTTGTCTTTCTTTAGAAATAATGGAATTTTAATCATGCTTTAAACAGTATTTTGGCGATTAGGAATTATCTTCTTTTTTATTTTAAAATTTAAAAGGTTTTAGTTCCATAGGAGCGATATGTTAATAGCAAGGGATGAAACCCCTTGTTAAACCATTGAAATATATTTTTGTTTGGCGGGATTTTGGATTTTGCCAAAATCATGACAAACGTTTCTTTATGTATATTTTTCTTATTTCTACAAATAGTTTTTACTTCGCTGCCTTTGCCAGGCTGCACTAGGCGTGCCCGCATACTTTTTCTTTTGGCAAAAACCCGAGGCGTCGGACCGAACCAAAAACCTTGTACCAAAATAAACTCACACAATTAAAATCCCATTGCACTTAAAAGAGAATTAAAATTTTTGAAATTGTTGGGATTTTCATCGTGCTTTAAACAGTATTTTGGTAATAAGGAATTGTCTCATTTTTTATACTCTATTTGACTTTTAATTGTTTGATTTTCTACCATGAATCGGTATTCTACCATTAAGTCGCTTTCTGGTAGGTTGTGGTGAGAGGCTATTAGAATATTTATTCCTTGGCCAACCTTTTTTGCTAGAATGGCTAGTAATTTCTCTTGTGATTCTTTATCGATGGTGGTTAATGGCTCATCTAGGGCTAGGATTTTTGCTTGGCCTATCAATGCCGCTATCAAACTAACTTTCTTTAGCATTCCGCTCGAATACGTCGAAATGGGTGTTTTGTAAAAGCTTGCTACACCGAAAACTTCTATCAGCTCTTCTATTTCGCCTTTATCTGTCTTATATATGCTCTTATAGTAATCTATAATCTCTTTCCCTGACAAATAATCAGGAAAACGAGGTTCTGCGAAGCTGTAATTAATGATTTTTCGGAACGCTATGGGGTCCTTTTGTAAATCTAGTTTTTCGTCAAAAACGACTTCGCCATCAAAGGGTATGATGCCTGAAATGGCCTTAAAGAAGGTCGATTTTCCTGAGCCATTTACACCCTGAAACCAAGTAACACCTGCAGGAATATGTAAAAAAGGAATATCAAGAATCAAGTGACCTTGATATTCCTTTCTGAAGTTTTTTATTTGGAGCATGTGTAAAAATATGAAATACCAGATAACAATGCTTTAAGGCTCGTAGTATTCCATAAACTCCTTGTGGTTTTGATAATAATGCCAACAAAACTCTTCAATTACAGAGCATAGCTTCGGTCTGAAAATTTCTATATATAGAATTCAGAAAAACAGGTTCTAGTCTGTTGAACAGCATCATGCCATGGATTTTACTAGCATAGAAAAATTGACGTCATATTAAATATCATTTCTGACACTTCCTTTTATATTTTAAGTGAGTACATTTATATTAAAATAAAAATGAAATAAATGGCGAAAGATATAGAATATCAAATTAATGGAAATAATTATACGGTCTCAATTGAAGGTTCCCCTATTCTTCAATTTGGTGAAGACGAAGTGCTTTCAAAAGTAGATTCAGATATCACTTTTGGACAGCCATGGTATGATGAAGGTTTTACGGAAGTGGACTTATTAAATGAAAATGAGTTTTCTGACCTTAAAACCGGATTAATTACAAGCATAGAAGACATTATAAAAAAAGAGCTTTCTATAGTTCCAGAGAATTTTAATCTTGAAAACTACCATTACTTTGTAAAAGATGATGCTAGCCATTTTAAAATTGTTTCTAAGACACGAGATTTATTTGAAGAAGATTTCAAATTTCCAATTACACAATTAATTAGCCGTTTAGGGGATAAACTAGGCTTTAACCTAACAGATGTGGATCCTTCTAACAAAAAGAAGCTTCATATAATAGTACGAATTAACAGACCTCAGTCCAACGATTATAATCCACCTCATAAGGATATTTACGAAGGGGTTGATAGTGATTCAAATATCCCGCAGTTCGTGAATTTCTGGATTCCTATTGCTGGTGTTACCAATAAATCATCTCTTCCATTGGCTCCTAAAAGTCATAAAATAAATGAAAAGCTCATCAACAGAACATTTGATGGAGGTATGATGGAAGGAAATAAATATAGAGTAAGAATGATTAAATCTTGGGGAGGCGACAATAGCTTCATAAGATCCAATGTACAAAGTGGGCAAGTTTTAATTTTTTCGAGTCACCTTATTCACGGTCTTGCAATTAACAATGAGGAAGATAAAACAAGAGTAGCTTTAGAGTTTAGGCTTTTTAAAGACAATGCTTAAGAAAAGGCTTTGGCAAAATTTAAATACTGAAACTAATCCTATTTTATTTGGCCGCTGAAAATAGCAAGAAATCATACGACAGAAGGGAAGCCAAATGGCTGGGGTGAAATAGACGAAAGAAAGGTAGTAGAGTTATTAACAAGGGCTATTTTGTCTGGAATAGACTTCTCTATTCTAAGAATTGAATTACTCGAGAACAAACGCAAAAAATGGTATTGAACAGGTCCAAAACAATTATAACCTACTCATAAGCCAGCCTTACTGGAGTTCTTTTAAGTAAAATTTCCTTACGGCCAAGCTGTGCTGCTATAAAACGATATAATCAATGAGCACAAATATTTGGAAGATGGTTTTTTAGATAAAATATCCAAATGATATCCGAGATGGCAATAGGCAAAGGCCGTCTCCTATTTTTGAGACAGCCTTTTTTAGTATTCAATATTAAAATATCATCTCACCCTCAAAATTCCCTGCATCACCGTATAATGCCCAGGGAAGGTGCATACAAAAATGTAATCCCCTTTTTCTTTTGGGGCGGTGAAATAGATGCTTTCGGTGCTTTCTGGCTGCGTGATTCCTGTATGGAAAAGCACATTGTCAGACTCTGGTACATAGCCCATTTCTGGTCCTTTTAAACCTAGTGTTAGTGCTGCCTGCCCTACTTCATTGACGGTATTTGGTTTTACTATAACCAAATTGTGAAGCATGTCGTCATTGTTATTGAAAACCATTTTCACTTTGCTTCCTGCTTTTACTTGAAATTTGGTTTTATCAAACTTCAGTCCTGGGACAGTGCCAATCGTAATGGTTACATCGGCTTTTCCGTTCCAGCTTTCTGGCATTTCTACTACTCGCTTAGCTGAAATCACTTCTGGCGTATCGCTCATGTCCATTTTATGTTGGTCATGATTCATTTCTTCTTGAACTGCATAAAGGTCTAGGTCTAAAGCCTCAACCTCTTTATTAATAGAATTCAAGGTAAAATAGCCAATGTTATGGAGAAGTTCTTCTCCAGCGGTGGTTCTTATACCGTCTGTAGTAATACCAAAAATGTAGCCTAACCTCATAGAATCTACTGCTATATGAACAGACTTTCCATCTTCAGAAAGTGATAGTCCGCTTATCTTAACCTCTCTTTGATTTATAATAGGGCTACCGTAATTGTGGTGATACTTATAGTTAAAACTTTGAATATCATAGGAGGAGACTTTTAATGCTTCTTCTTCGCTAATTTCTTCCGTAAATTCTAAAATAAATCCGTCGGAGGCAGACTTGATAGACTTAATTTCGAATGGAATTGCTCCCGTCCACTCCATTCTTTGTACGCCAAATTTGTCTCTACCAGTTGCAGACCATCCTCTGCTGGTTTGACCCACAAACATAGAATTATCTAAACCCCATTGCATTCTTAAAATACCCGATTGAAAACCTTCTCTAAAAGGAAAACATGCACCTTGATACACACCATTTACTTTTTCCATGGCCACTCTCATTATTTTAGAATGTCCTTGGTCGCCTACAAAGTATTGTCCTTCAAAAGGCCCAAACTTGCCGTTTGAAGTATCTTGGACTATGTCTGACGTGGAAATACCCATCAATGTATGCGGAAACCAAACTGCAGGAGGCTTTATTCCAGGTACGCCCTGAGCTACATCAAATAGTGGCTCACCAGTATCAGGAATATCTTCTGGTGTTAGTTTAACAGGAGAATTTGGCTCACCAGACCAAATCAAGCTTTCTGGATTTCCTGCAAAATCTCCTTTCTCTAAATGTGTCATTCTTCCAGAACCCACCCAGTCTCCTTGGTTTTCTGCATAAAATACATCGCCCTCGTTGTTGACCATATAACCCGCCGGAGAGCGTAAACCAGAAGCAAAAGGCTCCATGTTACCATCGTCATCAAGAGAAATCATCCAACCTCTCCATTTTGACTGAGAAGAACCATGCCCTATCCAGTCTAGATTTAAGGTAAAAAGCTTCTTACCGTCTTTCATCAAAACGGGGCCATACGAATATTGATGATAGTTGCCCGAAAGTGGCCATTGATAAAATGACCTAAAAACATCCGCTTCTTGGTCGCCGTCTACATCTTCTAAATGCGTTACCTCGCCACGCTGTGTTACCCAAAACTTATCATCCAAATATTGTATTCCCAAAGGCTCATGTAGCCCTTCGGCAAATTTCTTATAAGTAGGCCTAGAATTACCATACATATAAGGGTTGCTTATCAGCCAAACTTCCCCTCTCCTAGTAGAAACACCCAAGCGGCCATCATTTAAGACAGTCATTCCTCCCACTTCTAGCTCTACTCCTTCAGGAATTGGCAGTGTAATTATTCTGTAATAATCGTCTTCCGTTTTTACATCTCCTTGAGCATGAATAGATTTAGCTCCCAAGAACATCAAAGCACTAAAAACGGCTATATTTCTAAATTTTAATTTCATTTTTTACCAGATTAAAGTGTATGATTCTATTTCTTGTGCACTCCCTATGAGCCGTTGTACCTCGCCTTTCTGCTCTATTTTTACTGCAGTAGCGGACGACAATTCAATATAATATTCGTCTGTCCTAAATAAGGTATCACTTAATTTCTCAATAGTTCTGGCTTCTGCCAGTAAATACTTGATATCCTTTTTATCGGCAGATAGAGAAACTTCCATTCCGTTTTTGACAGGCTCCAATTTCTGACTTACGGCGGACCCGTTTAAAGAAAAAAGATAAGTTGGAATGCCTTTATTGTCTAAAAAATACTCTTCCAGTTTAAAGTCGTCGTTCTCCTTTTGAAAGAAACTAGGTTTACCAGATAGTTTAACACTTTGACCCAATGCTTGCAGTATTTGTGGCTCTCCTCTTTGATACCACATTTCGGTTACATCCGCAAAATCACCTTTCCAAACATAGAGGAGCGAACCGTTTTCCAAATCAAGGGAATAATGTCTTTTTTGAGGGGTACCCACCGAAATAGCTTTCGTTCTCTTTTTACCGTCAAAATTCACAAAAGAACGCACTGTTTTAGCCTTAGCGGCATCCGTATGAAGATAAATGCCACCAACTGGTTTATTTACAGGTAAGTTTTTAGCATCATGAAGTGGATATGGCTTAAAATCCACGCCAGAGACAAAAAGCCCGAAACCTGGAGACCACCAAACTCTTTCATATTCATATTCAAAACTGTGATTTCCAGCTTCTAACTCTATTACTTTCGTTTCTGGAATTCTAAAAACAATGTTATCCGAGCCGGCTACTTCTTCGCCATCAATCTTAAATTTTCCTTTACCTTGGTAATCTACAGTAAAGGCATAAAGGTCTTTTTCTGACACTTTCAAGGTGCCTGTATAGGTTATAACAAACCTTTTGAAATCATGTGGAACATTGAATGTCATAGTTTCTGATGTACCGCTAAGGGCAGAACTATTATTAGAATTTTGCGAGTCTTCTATTTTATACTTCAGGTTAGACACACTTATCGGTGACTTAGATTTCAATGTAGTATAAGCCATATTTCTTATGGCCATAGTACCTTTTACTAAGTTAATACTTAATGGTGATTCCATTGCCTTTGCATCATTTAGAAAATAGTTTTCGGAAACAGTAACTCCGTTAATCACTAGCCTTTCTAAAAGGCCTGAATTTGTATCGTGAGAATTGTAAACCAATTCTACTTTTTGCCAAAGGCCAGTTTCTTTAGAGACATTTTGAGAAGGCTTTAAATCTCCCAGTCCACTTTTAATAGTGCCCATTTGCTCTCCTGACCCATTCCCTAAGCTAATAACTAAAGCATTTTGAATAATAAGCGTCGCGTCTGTGCTTTGCGATTGCAAAAACTCAAATTCTAATTTAAAGGAGCTAAATTTCTTTTTGGAGGTCATGCTGCCACTTCCCAAAGAATAAAGAACGCCCTTGCCATTAGTGATGTCAATTTTGTCTTCAAAAGGGTGGATACTTAGATTTTGGGCTTCCTTCCATGGTTTTACCCAATCTGAGCTTTGAAAGGGGGTTAATGGGAAGTCTTGAGCTTGTAAGCTCAGTACAGGAAGCAAGAAGAAGAGTAGCTTCCAAAAGGATAGTTTCATATAAAATAGGATTAATTCGTTCAAATTTATAGAAGTCTATTCGAGATTTCTATTTTTGCGTCACAATTTACGAAAGCAAAAATGAGCAAACCAACTTTATTGATTTTAGCTGCCGGAATGGGTAGCAGATATGGCGGAATTAAGCAATTGGACCAATTTGGGCCTAACGGCGAAACTATCATTGATTATTCACTTTATGACGCCATCAGAGCAGGTTTTGGTAAAGTAGTCTTTATAATCAGAGAGGAATTAAGAGAGGATTTTGAGAAGACCTTCGGTCCAAAATTGACTGGAAAAATAGAATACGATTACGCTATTCAGGGCTTTCAAAGCTACGTTCCTGAGTCTTTAGGAAATATAGAAAGAGCTAAACCTTGGGGCACAGGCCATGCCATGCTATGTGCTTGGGAACAAACTGAAACCCCTTTTGCTGTTATAAATGCAGATGATTTTTATGGTGCAGAAGCCTACAAGACAATGGCTGATTTCTTGTCAAATAATTCTGATGAGAGCGTTCATGCTATGGTAGGTTATCAAGTAAAAAACACCCTTTCAGAAAACGGAACGGTATCACGCGGTGTTTGTGAGAAAGATGATGAAGGTTATTTAACTTCCGTGATTGAGCGTACCAAAATTTTAAGAAATGAAGCGGGTCAAATAGAATTTTTAGACAATGGTGAACCAGAACCTTTAGGTGAAAACACTCCTGTTTCTATGAATTTCTGGGGTTTTATGCCAAGTGCTTTTACCAAAACAAAAGAATACTTTGAGGCTTACGCCAAAGAAAACTATGATGCTCCTAAAGCTGAGTTTTATATACCAACTATCATGAGTAAAATGATGGGCGAAGGTGTTGGGAAATGTAAGGTTTTTGATACTTCTTCAGATTGGTTCGGAGTAACATATCCAGATGATAAGCCAGATGTTCAGGCTTCCATTCAAAAGCTAGTGAATGATGGAGCATATCCATTGAAGCTTTGGGAGTAGATTTTACTTCTTAGGCATTTTTTGAAGCAAACCTGTCTGCCGTTGGTAGAGATTAGGCACGGATAGTTATTATTCGTGCTTTTTTTATTGTTGAGTCTATATTTTTCAACCCTTCCAGGGTTGCGGTAAACTCTTCGTTTTGTCTTTCTATTCACATTTAACCCCTTCGGGCTTGTACAAGCATCGATTGTTTGGGAAGGCAGGCAAGCCCGAATGGGCTTGAAAACGAATAGAAGAGTATTAAGATTCAGAGGAAAGAAGCCTGAAGGGCTTCAATATCAATCAGGCTACTTATAAATAGTCAGTACCTTTTTTTATCCATCGGTTGTTGTTACACATATTTCAACCCTTTCAGGGTTTTGGTAAATTCTACGTTTTATTTTCTATTCATATTTAACCCATTCAGGGTTATTGATTACGCTAAACAATTCGAAAGAGAGTTTTCAAGCCCGAATGGGCTTGAATATGAATAGAAGAGTATTAAAATCCGCGGTTAGAAGCCTGAAGGGCTTCAATATTATTCTGCCTTACTCATTTGAACAAAAAAAGACACGGATGCTATTTGTATCCGTGTCAAATCTGTGTTAATCCCTGTCTGTCGACAGACTGCCGTGCTATAAGAACGCTACCCTTTCTTCACTTCCTCTATAACTCTAATCTGCTCTGCCACTTCTTCAGGCTTGATGATAGGCTCTGCTCCGTTAAGGATTACATCGGCCAGGTTATTATAAAGCTGCATCCAGTCGCCAGGGAAGGTATCTATCTCCCCTTTCATTTCCATACCGGCAAGGTTGGCTGTTAATTGACCATTGTTTTCAACAGCCTCAAAACCGAAATCAGCATGAACACCAGGAAGCATTCCTGCTTTCAAATGGTCTTCTTGAGGGTCTAAACCATGTTTTATGAATGAACCATTGGTTCCATGAATCGAGTACCTCGGTTCAAATTCCTTCACCATTAAGCTGGCACTTAATTTCACTTTTACTTTGCCATAATTCATATTCATGTTAAAAGCATCATCTATAGTGCTGTTTTCTCTTTGAGTGAAAACCTCGCCATTCACACTCTCAGGATTACCAAAAAGATATATGGCTTGGTCAATAAGGTGAGCTCCTAAATCATAAATTATTCCGTTGGCAGGCGTTACCGCTTCTTTCCAAGGCTTTTTATTTAAAATTGGATTATATCGGTGCCATCTGGCTTCATAAGAAAGTATTTCACCTAAAACACCTGACTCTATCACTCTTTTGACAGTCATAAAGTCACCATCAAAACGTCTGTTTTGATAAATCATCAGTGTTTTATTCACCTTTTTGCAAAGCTCCACTAATTCCTGAGCTTCTTCATAGGTAGCCGTCATTGGTTTTTCTACCAAAACATGCTTACCAGCGTTCAGAGCCTTCTTACAATAGTCGAAATGCGTACTACTAGGCGAACAAATAGAAATTAGGTCAATCTCAGGGTCAGCCAAAAGCTGGTCTAAATCTACGGCCTTTTGCGTGCCTTTGAACAAATCTTGTCCAATGTCTTGCGATGTGACTATATATTTTAAATCAAAATTTGGGTGTAACACAAAATATGGTGCTTGTAACCATCTACCTGAGAGTCCGAAACCTACTAATCCTACTTTTATCATGTTTTTAATTGCTATTGGCTTTGAGCCTTTAGCTTTTTATTGGTTGAATACTTTTTTAGTTCTCTGTCGCTTGATAACATTTGACTGTTTGTCAGATGATAGATGTCGGCAAAATATAAAACATCATGCATCCAACACCAGACATCTGACAAAATGCCCTTACTACAACTCCACCTCTACCTGATGTCTCAAAATATCCTCAAAAGTTTCTCTTTCTCTAATAAGATGCGTCCGCTTATTGTAAATTAATACTTCCGCCGGTCGAACTCGTGAGTTATAATTTGAAGCCATGCTAAAACAGTAGGCTCCTGCATTTTTCATCGCAATAATATCACCTGGACTTACCACCGGCATTTTTCTATCTTTTCCTAGCGTGTCTGTTTCACAAATATAACCAACTACGTCATACGTTTCCAGTTTAGATGTGTCAGTATTACTCACGTTTAATATTTCTTGGAAGGCGTCATACATCATTGGTCTTATCAAATGATTCAATCCTGAATCTACATGTACAAAATTTCTAGCAGGGTTATGCTTAACCACATTACAAGTCATTAAGAATGTACCACTTTCACTTACAAGGTACTTACCAGGCTCAAACCACAGCTGAACGCTTCTGCCATATCTTTTCTCAAAAGCCGCAAACTCTTGAACCACTTCTTTTCCTATTTCAGCAATATCAGTAATGACATCTTCATCATGATAGGCCACTTTAAAACCAGAACCCATGTCAATAAACTCCAGATTTGGAAAGTGCTGTTCTGCCAATTCAAAGGACTTTTTCATGGCTTTTACTATCACAGAACCATCCTTAAAGTCAGAGCCATTGTGCTGATGTAAACCAACAATTCTTAAATCATAGGTTTTAACTAGTTCCAAAACCTTATCAATATGCTGAATAGGAATTCCAAATTTAGAATCAGCATGACCCGTAGAAATTTTAATATTTCCACCCGCCATTATTGCAGGATTAATGCGAATGGCTATTGGGTGAGCATTGCCATACTTTTGTCCAAACTCCTCCAAAAGGTTTAAACTATCTACATTTAAGCGAATTCCTAATGACAAAGCTTCTTCAATTTCAGAGAAAGCCACACCGCTGGGTGTATACTGAATCTGGTTTGGCTCATAGCCTGCCTTAAGAGCTAATTGAATTTCCTCTATAGATACTACATCAATGTCAACGCCATTTTTAAGCATCAATTTCAATATATTAATATTGGTAAGAGCTTTACACGCATATTTCAATTTGACGGTCACGCCATCAAAACCTTTTCTCATTTTTGAGACCTGCTCCTCTATTTTATTTCCATCATAAACGTATAATGGAGACCCAAATTCTTTTACCAACGCTTCTGGTTGGCGATTCTGAATGCTATAAATGCCGTTTTCTAAACTAATCAATGTAACTATGAATTAAATTTTGGCAAAGATATGGAAAGCATTGAAAACTGTTAGGCTATATGTTTTAACTTTGAAACACATTTATTTTATCATTCTTTATTCCCTTTAAAGGTTTTAAAGATTCTCAAACATCTCAAATAAACTAAAATCAAAATGTTAAAAAGACTTCTACCAATTCTTCTTCTCTTTTCTGTACTGAATAGTTTTGGTCAAATTGTGGCTGGACCTATGCTTGGTTACTCAGAAATGCGAGAAGTAATGCTATGGGTACAAACAGAAAAAACAGCTGTGGTGAAATATAATTATTGGGTTAAAGATGGTGATGGCACCAAGTTCTCAACCGACCCAATTATTACTAAAAAAGGGAATTACTACATAGCTAAAGCAATAGCTGAAGACGTTTTGCCTGGTAATAAATACGAATATGAATTAGTCATTGACGGTAAAAAACAAGCTTTTGACTATCCACTTGAATTTCAAACACAAACCCTATGGCAATACAGAACAGACCCTCCTGCTTTTAAATTTGCAGTAGGAAGCTGTGTTTATACTAACGAACCTGAGTTTGACCGCCCAGGACGTGGCTATGGTTATACTTTTGACGTTTTTAATAAAATTTATGACGAAAATCCAGACTTTATGGTTTGGGGAGGAGATAATATTTATCTCAGAGAGGTTGATTGGAATACAAGAAGTGGGATTTATAAAAGATATATTGATTTTAAGCGTCAGCCGGAACTTCAAAAATTATTTGCTAACACACACCATTACGCTACCTTAGACGACCATGACTATGGCCCAAATGATGCTGATAGGTCTTACTGGGGCAAATCATGGTCATTAGACGCTTTTGAACAAAACTGGGGTAATCCTAACTATATATTTCCTGGAGAATCTGTCACAGGTACTTTTATGTGGGAAGATGTTCAGTTTTTTATGATGGATAATCGCTCTTTCAGAGCTCCAAATTATTTGAATGATGAGTCTAAAGACTACTTTGGAGAGAAACAATTGAATTGGTTAATTGATGCTCTCACAAATAGCCGTGCTCCGTTTAAGTTTGTGGTTACTGGTGGCCAAGTGATAAACCAAGAGGCACTTTTTGAAAACATGTCTACTTTTCCTGGTGAGCGTAAAAGACTGTTAGATGCTATTGAGCACAATAACATTAGCGGCGTAGTTTTTATCACAGGAGATAGGCACCATACTTCTTTCAGAAAAATGGAAAGAGAAGGCACCTACCCATTATATGATTTAACCATCTCATCGCTGACTTCCGGAATGGCAAAACCTATGGACAAAGAAAGAACGGATTCTGATTTAATTCCAAACACCATTGTTGACGACCTTCAGAATTTCGGCGTTTTAGAGGTTTCTGGCGGAAG
The DNA here is from genome assembly GCF_964021845.1 of uncultured Arcticibacterium sp. NCBI lineage: Bacteria > Pseudomonadati > Bacteroidota > Cytophagia > Cytophagales > Leadbetterellaceae > Arcticibacterium > uncultured Arcticibacterium sp. The sequence goes on from NZ_CAXHZC010000001.1 coordinate 1,138,414, forward strand.
AACTGACCGAGTTTTAAAAATCAACATAGTTGACAACACAGGTGCTTACAGGTGGAATTATGAGATTAAGGCTCGTGATTTAAGAAAACCTAGAGATTAAGCAGTAATAAAATTTGCTATTCTAAACCTCTTTCTTCGCAAACTCGTATGTCTAGTAAAATTATGAAAATATGAAAAACTTAATTCTGGTTTTATTAGCCTTAGGTACTTTTAGCTGTTCATCTTCCGCCCAAAAGGGCTTATCTGATGACAAAGACTGCAACATTGAAAAAGTAACAAAGAAGGATAAAGAGTGGAAAGCTCAATTGACAGACATGCAGTACAAGGTTGCTCGGCAATCTGGAACAGAACGAGCCTTTACAGGAGTTTATTGGGATAATAAGAAAGATGGTATTTATAAATGTATAGGGTGCGACTTACCTCTCTATTCTTCAAAAACTAAATTCAAATCAGGTACAGGCTGGCCTTCTTTTTATGAAGCTATAGACCCATGTAATGTAAAAGAAGTTAGGGATATTTCTTTAGGGATGGTTAGAACAGAAGTAATATGTGCAAGGTGTGAGTCTCATTTAGGTCATGTTTTTAATGATGGGCCTAAGCCAACGGGAATGAGACATTGCTTAAATTCAGCAAGTTTAAGCTTTGAAGAAAAAATGTAATTCTGCGTCTAGAATAATATTTGAATAACTTTGCTAACTATTAAATTTAGGCTTCTTTTTCAATACCGAAAATGAAGCCTATTTTTGTTTCAATACTTTTTAAACAAGGCTTTGCCTAAAAATACATTTCATGGAGAAAAACATAGAATTTCTATACAAATACTTGAACAATGCTTCACCTACTGGTTTTGAATATCCTGGCCAGCAAATATGGTTAGATTATGTAAGACCGTTCATTGATGAAACTATCATTGACAATTACGGAACAGCGGTAGGAGTTATAAATCCTGGTCAAGATTATAGTGTGGCTATTGAAGCTCATGCCGATGAAATTTCTTGGTTTGTAAACTACATTACGCCAGAAGGGTACATTTATGTTATTAGAAATGGTGGCTCTGACCATCAAATAGCCCCTTCTATGCGTGTTAATCTTCACACACGCAAAAACGGGATAATCAAAGGTGTTTTTGGATGGCCGGCTATTCACGTTAGGAATGCTCAAAATGAAGAAGCACCGTCATTAAAGAATATTTTTGTTGATGTAGGAGCGTCTACTGCTGAAGAAGTAGCTGAAATGGGCATTACAGTTGGAACTGTCATTACTTTTGAAGATGGTCTAACTGAGCTTAACAATAAATATTATACTGGAAGAGCTCTTGACAACAGAATGGGCGGTTACATGATTGCAGAAGTAGCTCGTAAACTTCATGAGAACAAGATTAAACTTCCTTTTACCTTATATGTAGTCAACGCCGTTCAAGAGGAAATTGGGCTTCGTGGTGCAGAAATGATTAGCCGTAAACTAAAGCCAGATGTGGCTATTGTTACGGACGTAACGCATGACACGCAGTCGCCTATGTATGACAAAAAGAAATCGGGAGATGTAGCCTGCGGCAAAGGACCAACAGTTTGTTACGGACCTGCGGTTCAAAACAACCTTTTGAACTTTATAATCGATACTGCCGAGGAAAAGAACATTCCAATACAGCGTCAGGCTACTAGTCGTTCTACAGGAACAGATACTGATGCTTTTGCTTATTCTGGCGAAGGCGTTCCTTCTGCTTTAATGTCGCTTCCTTTAAAATATATGCATACTACGGTCGAGACAGTTTCAAAAGGTGATGTACAGTCTTGTATTGATTTGTTTTATGAATTATTGCTAAAATTAGAATCTGGACAAGATTTTAAATATATCAAATAAGAGAAATAGCACTATTTCATTTAGATAATATTAACCCCAAGAGCTAGCGTTCTTGGGGTTTCTTTTTGTATTCAGGCCTCATTCTTAATAGATTCTTTCTTAATAAGACCTAGTCAAAACCTAAACGAAAAATTCCTCGTAAATTAAGCATCTCTAACAAATCGTCTCAATGCATATTGCCATTATAGGAAATGGAATTAGCGGTATTACAGCCGCCAGACATATCAGAAAGCTTTCTGACCATAAGATTTCCGTCATTTCTTCAGAAACCGAGCATTTCTATTCCAGAACTGCCCTCATGTATATTTACATGGGACACATGAAATACGAACACACCAAAGGTTATGAAGACTGGTTTTGGGAGAAAAACAGAATAGACTTGGTGTTTAGGCATGTAGATACTGTTGATTTTGAATCTAAAACCTTGTCGTTTTCAAGTGGTTCGGAAACATTAAACTACGATAAACTCATTATAGCAACAGGTTCGGCTCCTAATAAATTTGGCTGGCCAGGACAAGATTTAGAGGGTGTTCAGGGCTTATATTCCATGCAAGACTTAGAAAAGTTGGAGGAAAAATCGCCTGAAATAGAAACAGCAGTGATAGTAGGTGGTGGCTTAATTGGGCTTGAACTGGCAGAAATGCTAAAAACAAGAGACAAGAAAGTCATCATGTTGGTAAGAGAGAAGTCTTTTTGGAATGGTGTACTACCCGCAGCCGAATCTGAAATGCTGAATGAACATATCAAAGAGCATCACATAGATTTAAGGTTAGAAACGGAACTTGATGAAATAATTGACAATGGAAACGGCTCTGTAAAGGGTCTAAAAACTAAATCTGGAGAAAGTATAGATTGTCAATTTGTAGGACTAACTGTAGGTGTTCACGCTAATCTTGGCTTTCTAAAAGAGACGGAATTAGAGATTGATAAGGGAATATTGGTCAATAAATACTTAGAAACTAATATTAAAGATGTTTATGCCATAGGCGATTGCTGCCAACATAAAAATCCTCCGGCAGGAAGACGACCAACGGAGCAAATCTGGTATACGGGTAAAATCATGGGTGAAACACTGGCCAAAACTATCTGTAAAGAGCCTACTAAATACGAGCCAGGCGTTTTTTATAACTCTGCCAAATTCTTAGATATTGAGTATCAAACCTACGGAACTGTACTGGCAAAGCCAGAGGATAATGTAGAGAGTTTCTTCTGGAAACATCCTGAAAAAAACATTTTGGTACGCTTAAACTTCGAAAAAGAAAGTAAGGCCATTATTGGTGTGAATACCTTTGGAATAAGGATGCGTCATGAAACTTGGGATAAATGGCTCACCGATAAAACCAGTGTGGAAGATATTTTGATTGACTTGCCCAAGGCGAATTTTGACCCTGAGTTTTTTGCTACTTATGAGCAAGACATTGTTTCCCATTATAATCAGACTTACAACACTCATTTAGAACTAAAAAAGCCTAAGAAGAGCTTTTTCTCAAAACTTTTCAATTAAGAAAGATGAATATCAATCAGATAAAAAATATAGGAGCTGCCATAGTTCTAAGTGCCTTGGCCATTTGGATAGGCCTTTTGTTTGGCAATAGCTTTCAGCTTAATGAAGCCAGCTTTGATAAAACAGTAGCTAGTGAACACCGCTTTCTTCTAAAAGAGAAGCTTGCTCCCGCTTTTGAATCAGCATCTTCAAATGTATTCTCATTTACAAATAAGATAGTTGCGGCCGAGTCAGAAGTAAATAAAGCTTTAGAAGCTGAAGGCAAAGGTGATTTAAAAATATCAGACTCTTATCAAATTGCCCTTACGAAGGCTTCTGGGGTGGGTTTTGTATCAAAAAACAATGTCCTACTTTTCTTTTTAGTCTTTGGATTGTTGATTTTCGGGACCATGCTTTTTATTCTTCCAGACTTAAAAAAACTACCAGGTATCAAAAACGATGGTATTTTTAAACACCCTGTCAATAGAGGAAAAGTGCTGGGAATAATTTTGGGAAGTTTACTTATCTCTTTTTATATCCTACTTTATTTCTTTCCTCAATACATCATTAACTGGCTCATAGTATTAGACCCGCTCAGCAAATTCATGAACGGAGGAATGGCAAGTCAATGGTTTTTATATGGCTTTCTTTATACGGTAGCAGTATTAACTATGGGTATTAGAATGCTCATTAAATACCGACATAATAAGTATCAAATGGTTAGAACAGGTTCTGTGATGTTCTTTCAGCTCATTTTTGCCTTTATGATTCCGGAAATATTGACAAAGCTTAATATGCCATCAGCCGATTTGAAGAATATGTGGCCACTGGATTACTCGTTCTTCTTTGATTATAGAATTGATGAGAAAATAGAAGCAGGCACTTTAGGAACATTTATGTTTGTTTGGGGCATTGTCTTGTTTGCAGTAGGTGTACCTGTTTTAACCTATTTCTTTGGTAAAAGATGGTATTGTAGCTGGGTCTGTGGATGTGGCGGTTTGGCAGAAACATTAGGAGACCCTTTTCGTCAACTATCTGATAAATCTATGAAGGCATGGAAAATAGAACGATACCTTATTCATACCGTTTTAGTGCTTGCCGTGGTTATGACTGCTGGTGTTTTGTTTACTTACTTTACTGGCAAACCTAAGCTTTTGGGAGTTTTAGATACTGGAACCTTAAGATACTATTATGGTTTTGGTGTAGGCTCTATTTTCTCTGGAGTGGTAGGAACGGGCTTCTACCCTATTATGGGAAACAGAGTTTGGTGTAGGTTTGGCTGTCCTTTAGCGGCATATTTAGGTTTAGTACAACGTTTCAAAAGTAGATTCAGAATTACAACCAATGGTGGCCAATGTATCTCTTGCGGAAACTGCTCTACCTATTGCGAACAAGGTATTGATGTGAAAGCCTATGCACAGCGTGGTCAAGATATTGTAAGGTCTTCATGCGTTGGCTGTGGAATCTGTTCTGCTGTATGCCCAAGAGGTGTTTTGAACTTAGAAAACTTAGCTGAAGACACTAAAAAAATCTAATTCTTTAACCGTTTATTTCTACTTTCTTTCCGTTTATACAATAATTCATTTTTGAACCTACAAAAAGCAAACTAATGGATGAATTAATACGTTTGCTCAGTGTTCTCTAAATAACACAAATCCAAGCGTAATTGAAAAGGCTATATATTCTTGTCTTAGTTCTCTACCTTCCATTCTTTCATGTCTTGGGGCAAAATATAACAATTACAGGAAAGGTATTTGATAGCGTAACTGAAGACCCCGTTCCATTTGCTACAGTAAGTTTAAAGGGATTTAATGTTGGTACAAATACCGATTTTGAAGGTAATTTCATTTTAAATTTTGAGGACCTTTTACCTGACTCCATAATGGTCAGCAGTATGGGTTTTGACAAAAAAGTTAGCCCCTTAGAAAAAGATTCTCTAGGTCAAGTTGTCAATAATCAGGTTTTGACGATTAGAATAAAACCAGGGTCCATTCAATTGGCAGAAGTGGTGGTAAGAGGTGGAGAAAACCCAGCCTGGCGAATCTTAAGAAAGGTGGTGGACAATAGAGACGCTACTAACTTTAAAAAGCTTGATGGCTATGAGCATCAAAGTTACAATAAGGTGGAGATTGATGTAAATAAGGTTAATTCCAAACTAGAAAAACGTAAAATCACCCAGAAAATTAATGAGGCCATAGAGTCCGTTGGAACCCTTACAGATGATGAAGGCGGAAAACTATTGCCCATGTTCATTTCGGAGTCTGTCTCTAATTATTATTACCTTAACAAACCTAGACTTTCCAAAGAGATTATTCGTAAAACAAATGTTAAAGGAATAGCGGTTACAGATGGTAGTCTGACTTCTCAGCTTATAGGCTCCACTTTTCAGCAGTATAATTTCTATGATAATCAATTAAATGTTTTACAGAAGAACTTCACCTCTCCTATTGGCAACGATTGGAAATCGGCTTATGAGTATTATTTAGTCGATAGTTTTGAAGTAGACCATGGTGATTATTTCTACGAAATCCAGTTTGAGCCTAAAAGAAAACAGGATTTAGTATTTACAGGATGGATGTGGATTAGCAAAGATAAAAGTGCTTTGGCTATGATAGATGCGACTATTACAAAAGATGCCAATCTGAATTTTATAGAGCGAATCAAAATTCAGCAAGAGTTAGAAGCGGTTGATGATGTTTACTTTCCCATTAAGAATAGGGTATTGGTTGATGTTTCTGAAATCACAAACAAATCCCCTGGTTTACTATTAAAGTTTACCAACTATAACGACAGTATAAAAATAGATGCTCCTAGAGACCTCAGTTTCTTTAAATCAGGACCTATTCAGCTTTCGGATGACTATCTAGAAACAGACATGGAATACTGGCAGTCTGTAAGAGCAGAGCCATTCAGTCAAGACGAAAAAAAGGCTTACATGATGATAGACAGCATTAAGGCTGTTCCAGTGGTTAAGCGGATATCTTCTTTGATAGATATTGCCACTTCTGGTCATATTAGACTTACCAAGGGGCTTGATTTTGGCCCAATAGTTAAAACTTTTGGACTAAATGATTTAGAAGGATTAAGACTTAGATTAGGATTTAGGACAGATATAGACTTTAGTAATAAATGGGTGCTTAAGGGATTCACAGCCTATGGGTTTAAGGATAAAGGCTGGAAAGGCGGTGCAGATGTAACCCATATTTTCTCTAAAAGCCCTTGGACAACCTTAAATGTAGGCTATCAGCGTGATTTAGAACAGGTAGGCTTTAGTCCTGAAGAAATTGGTTCTAGCACCTTATATGGTGCCGCGGTTTGGTTTGGAACCCTATTCCGACCTTATTATCAAAACAAGGCTAATTTTACTTTTCAAAGGGATATATCAAAAGGCGTTACTGCGAAAATAGGTTTTGAGAATAAAACCTTTGAGCCACTGTATAATTTCTCTTTTTACCCAAATACTTCTGATTTAAGTAGTGCTCAGAATAGTTTTTCCACGTCAAACATAAATGCCGAACTTACTTTTGCGAGAGACCAGCTTTCGGTGGTTAGCGATAATGATAAATTGGATTTTGGTACGGTAAAATCTCCTACCGTAACGCTTGCCTATAAATTAGGTCTTAAAGATGTATTAGGAAGTGATTTTAGCTATCATTCCTTGGCTTTACGATATAAGCATAAGTTGAATTTTGGCTACTTTGGTAAAACATATTATCGCTTAGAAGCCGGTAAGATATTTGGAGATTTACCCTATCCGCTATTAAAAAATCACTTAGGAAACGAAACCATTATTTCCGTTTCAAACTCCTTTAACCTAATGGATAACTCTGAATTCTTGAGTGACCAATATGCCTATGCTCGCTTTTATCATGATTTTGAGGGTTTATTTCTCAATAGATTCCCCTTAATCAAAAAGCTAAAGCTGAGAACCTTCGCAAGCGGTAAATTCTTAGTTGGTTCCTTAACTGACACCAATTTTATAGGAGCAAATCAAAATTCAGAAGAAGGATTTCTGCCTTTTAAAAGACTTGAATTATCTGTCCCCTATACAGAGTTAAGCTATGGTATTAGTAATATTTTCAGATTTCTGAAAGTAGAAGCGGTGCATAGATTGACATATCTTGAAGGTGATAACACGCGTAAGTTTGGTGTCAAAGTGGCTGCTGAATTAAGCTTATAGGCTATAAAGTGTTTGTAAAAGAGTCTAAGTAACATCTCTCACATTTTATTGAAGCTGTCTTAACTAGTTTTGTATTGAACAAAAAGATAAAATCATGACAGTTAAAGAACAAATACAAAACAATATAGGAACTATAGTAGATGTAAGAACCATTGGGGAATTTCAAGGTGCACATGCCGCTGGTTCAAAAAATATCCCATTAAGTGAGGTTCCTGCTAGATTAGAAGAAATCAAGCAATTACCTATGCCACTTATTTTATGCTGTGCTTCAGGAAATAGAAGTGGACAGGCTACTGGCTATTTAAGTGCAAATGGCGTAGACTGCCAAAACGGAGGTTCATGGATGGATGTTAATTATCTGCAATCAGAATGTTTGAGTAATTAAATTCTGTAGAGAATCTTATCTATATCTAAGATTGAATTATAAGGATAAGCTGCCTTTGGGCGGCTTTATTTTTTAAATTTGACTTATGAATTTACATGTAATAGATGCCGGAAACTTTAAACTTGACGGCGGTGCTATGTTTGGCGTGGTACCTAAAACGCTTTGGTCAAAGAAAATACCTTCCGATGATATAAATTTGTGCAGTTGGAAAATGCGTTGTCTGTTAATTGAAGATGGCGAAAGACTCACGCTTATAGATACTGGAATGGGAGACAAACAACCCGAAAAGTGGCTTTCTTATTATTACAGACATGGCGAAGGTGACTTAATTCGCTCTATCAGAGCAAAAGGTTTTCATGAAGATCAAATAACTGATGTTATTCTAAGTCATTTACATTTTGACCACGCAGGTGGTGCCGTCAAATGGAACAGCACAAGAGATAAATTAGAACTAACTTTTCCAAATGCTAAATATTGGACGCACTCTTCTCACTGGGACTGGGCTATGAACCCAAATGCTAGAGAAGCTGCTACCTTTTTAGAAGAAAACCTAAAGCCTATTCAGGAATTAGGTCATTTGAACTTTATTGATAAGTCTCCCGATGCTTTCAGCTCAAATTACAAGTTTCTTTATGCCAACGGCCATACAGAAAAGATGATAATGCCAGTGCTTGATATCAAAGGCCAAAAGGTAGTCTTTATAGCAGATACCATTCCGTCACATGCTCATATTCATATTCCGTGGGTGATGGGTTATGACGTTAGGCCGCTTGAAACCATGAATGAAAAGGCTAGTTTACTTAAAACCATAGCAGACGAAAAGTGGCTAGTTTACTTTGACCATGACCCTTTCTATGAACTTGCAAGCATTAAAGAAACTGAAAAAGGTTTTAAACCAGACTATTTAGGAAACCTAAGCGAGTATTTCTAATGGGTCAAAAAAAAATAGGATTATGCCTTTCTGGTGGCGGAGCCCGTGGTTTTGCCCATTTAGGAGTGTTGCAAGCCTTTGATGAGTTAAATATTCCTATTTCGATGATTTCTGGCTCTAGTGCGGGGGGGCTTGCTGCGGCACTATATGCCGAAGGCCACAAACCTTATTACATTCAGGAATTTATTCTTAGAAAAAGTCTGTGGCGTTATTTAAGACTCTCGCCAAGCAGAATGGGACTTATGAATCTTAGGAACACAGAAAAGGTACTCAGAGAACTTCTGCCACATGATTCCTTTGAGGGTTTGAAAATTCCAATTTCCGTTTGTGCCACAAATATGAGCAAAGGTGAGCCAAATTACTTTTCAGAAGGAGAACTCATTCATCCATTGCTTGCATCCGTAGCCATTCCTGTGGCATTTAAACCTGTTATTATCAACGGTGACCAATACTTTGACGGTGGATTGAGTAATAATTTGCCTTTAGAACCACTAGAAAGTACTGATTTTAAAATTGCTATTAACGTTACGCCTTTCATAAAAAGATTGCCTGTAAGGTCTTTTAAAGATGTGGTGCTTAAGTCTGTTTACATCTCTGTAGATAATCAAACACGTCAAAAAAGTCTAGCTGCCGACCTCACCATAGAGCCTGAAGGTATCATGAAGTTTGACGGTTTTAAGTTAAAAAACGCCGAGAAGATGTTTGAAACTGGTTATAATTCGGCTTTAAAGGCTCTAAAAACATTGCCTTTTTGATAGCCTCAGCTGGCTCAAATACATTTTAATCCAACATTCTATCTTAATTGGCATTAAAATGGATAATTTTGATTTGAAATAAGCGTTTTTACTAAAAATTGACTGTAGCTTGAGAAAACTAATTCTCGTATTTTGTGTAGCACTAACTGCTCTTTCATGTTCGCAGTTTAGTAATTCCCCCACCAGCAAAGCTTGGCATAATATGAATGCCAAATTTAATGCTTCCATTGATGCTAATGATTACTTTGACTGGGCCATGCATAAAATTGATTCGTCTAGAATAGAAGATTTTACGGCTCCCCTACCTATTCTTTATCGTATTGACTCTAATGAAACTATGGTTTCAAAACCAGAGTTGGATGAAGTTATTAGATTAACATCTTTGGTAGCAGAAAGGCACTCGAATTCTAAATACTTAGATGGTTCTTATCTTTTGCTTGGTAAAGCGAGGCTTTTCAAAGGCGATTTTATAAACGCTTCGGAGGTTTTTAAATACGTAAACTCAAATCATAAATCTGAGGAATATCGAAACAAGGCTTTGATATGGTTAATGCGGACTTATTTAGAGACTGGCGACCTAAACAAAGCAGATGAAGTATCAAAGGCAATAGTAGGTTTAGACCTTTCCAAAAAGGATAAAGCAGATTTCTTTCAAATTAAAGCAGCTTTCCATCAGCAAAAAGGAGAAATGGCTTTAGCAGCAGTCTTTTTAGAGGAAGCTCTAAAGACCATGAAAAAATCTACACGAAAGGCTAGAGCACATTTTATAGTTGGACAACTTTATGCTGATTTACAGCGAGGTTCTTTAGCTAGAAAAAACTGGAGAGCCGTAGTTAAAAACAAACCTACTTATGACCTCGAATTTAATGCTGGTATTGAGCTTCTTATGCTTGGTAGTAGTTTAGGGGCTAATGCCAACGCTAATTTTCTTAAAATGCTGGAAGACAGAAAGAACGTAGATTTAAAAGACAAAATCTACTTCAAAATGGCAGAGTCAAAGGCTGAGAATGGTAATTATCAAAGTGCTATTAAAGATTATTCAAAGTCAATTCAACTAGCTACAAACAAAACTCAGAAGGCTGGAGCATATCTTCAAATAGCAGAAATATACTATAGCAAGCTTCAACAATATGAAATGGCAAGCAAGTATTATGACAGTACACTGTTTAATATGAACGAGCGTTCTCTCAATTTTAAGGAGATTTCAGAAAAGGCTAATTCACTTTCCGACTTTGTCAAATATCAAAATGTGCTTCATATGGAGGATAGTCTTCAGGCTCTTGCAGCAATGAATCCACTAGCTTTAGAAAACAAGGTGGAGAAGATGCTGAAAGATGAAGAAGAGGAGAAACAGAGACTTTCAAAAGAAGCAGAGAGGCTTGCCCAAGAGGAAAGCAATAAAGCCATTTCTGGAAACTCAGGTTCATCTAATCCAAACAAATGGTTTTTCTATGACCAAGTGTCGCTTACAAGGTCAAGAGCAACATTTATTAGAACTTGGGGTGATAGACCTTTGGAAGATGACTGGAGAAGAAGAGACAAAGAAATAGGTAGCATAAGCTTTAAAATAGAAAAAGGAGTAGTAGGGAAAGATGACGTAGAAGTAGACCAGGAAGCGGCTTTAAAAGAGAAAGAGGAGGCTAGAAAAATGGCTGAATTAGAAAGTCAAAAACAGGCTATGTTATCCAAAATACCTGATACACCTCAGAAGTTAGCTCAGTCAAAAAGACGACAAGAAGAAGCCTATTACCAATTGGGAAAGATTTACAGGCTACAATTTAATGAAATAGACAACGCTCAAAAAACCTTTACCACCCTACTTCAAAAATTCCCAAATACAGATTACGAGCAAGAGGTACTTTACTTTCTAGCTTTAATGGCGGATAATAAAATTACGAATCCTTACAAAACAGCTTTAATCTCCAAATTTCCGCTTTCTACCTACGCAAGACAGCTAAAGAGGGGTTCTGTAGAAATAAATGCCGACACAGAAAGCAACGCCGAGCGTGATTATGCAGTCTTATATGCAGAATTTAAAAATGGTAACGTGGCAACGGCTTTAGAAAAAGCAGAAAAAGGATTATACGATTACACTGGAACAAGTTTGGAAGACAAATTTGCCATGCTTCGAATAATGCTTCTAGCAAAAACTGACAAAACCACTAATTACCGAATAGCTTTAATGGATTTCATGAGAAGTTACCCTTCCAGTAATTTGCTTCCTCAAGTTTCCGGTATGCTATCAACCCTATCGAAAAATAAATAAAATGCCAGACAAAAAACCTCCTATTCTAGGTTCTTGGAAAAACCTCTACATGCTTGTAATAGGTGTTCTTTTTTTTCTAATTGTGCTTTTTTATTTTCTGACTAAAACCTTCTCATGAGTACTTTAGACTGGATTTTCCTTTCTGCTACACTAGCATTTATTATCCTATATGGTATTTTTAAAAACAGGAAAAACACTAACCTCGATGGCTTTTTCTTAGGAAACAAATCGCTTCCCTGGTATAATGTGGGGCTTTCTGTAATGGCTACCCAGGCAAGTGCTATTACCTTTTTATCAGCCCCCGGTCAAGCATTTACAGATGGCATGGGCTTTATCCAGTTCTATTTTGGTTTGCCTTTAGCCATGGTGGTTTTGAGTATTACTTTTATTCCTATTTTCAATAGGTTAAAGGTTTTTACTGCATATGAATACTTAGAAGGTAGATTTGATGGCAGAGTTAGAGTATTTACCGCTATGCTATTTCTAGTGCAGCGAGGACTTTCTACTGGTATTTCCATCTATGCTCCTTCCATTATTCTTTCTACCATTTTTGGTTGGGATATTTTCTGGACCAATGCATTTATGGGAGGTACAGTCTTGACCTATACCTTAATAGGCGGAACTAAGGCCATTTCGCATACACACATTCAGCAAATGATAATAGTGACCGCCGCTATGGTTTTTGCCGGTATAATGGTGGTACAGCTTTTACCAGCTGATATTGGAGTTATTGACGCTGTCAAAGTTGCAGGAAAGGCAGGAAAAGTAAATATTATCAATCTAGAGTTTAATCCTAAAGAAAAATATAACGTTTGGTCAGGTATTTTAGCTGGATTCTTTTTACAGCTCTCCTATTTCGGTACGGACCAATCTCAAGTAGGACGCTATTTAACAGCAAAAGATACTACGCAAAGTAGGCTCGGCTTACTTTTCAATGGTTTATTGAAAATACCAATGCAGTTTGGTATTCTATTTATTGGTGTTTTGGTTTTTGTCTTTTATCAATTCAACACTTCTCCCCTTTTCTTTAATCAAGTAGAAACAGACAAATTATTAGATAGTCAGTATGCCAATGAATACAGAGCTTTAGAATTAGAGCATAAGGCCAACGCGGAAATCAAGAAGGTTGAGATTTACAAACTTCACGAAGCCATTCAGTCGCAAGATGAAGTTAAAATTTCAGCAGCCCAAGAGGCCATTCAAATAGGAGAAGACAAATTCAAAGCCTTAAAAGCAAAAGTGAGTGATTTGATAAAAAAGAATAACCCAGAGGGTGATTCTGGTGATATAAACTACATTTTCATTCGATTTATTTTAGACCATTTACCCCATGGTTTTATTGGCTTGTTAATCGCCGTTATATTTTCAGCATCCATGGGTTCCGTTGCTTCTGCCTATAATTCTTTGGCGGCTTGTACAGTAATAGATGTGCTTAAGAAAAGAAAATCTTGGAATCACTCCGAGTCTAAAGAATTGATGATATCTAAGCTTATCACCATTTTCTGGGCCATATTCTGTATTATAGTTGCTTTCTTTGCCAATAAACTCGGCAGCAGTATGATTGAACTAGTCAATGTGCTAGGCTCCTGGTTTTACGGAATTATCCTTGGTATTTTCTTAGTAGCATTTTATTACAAAAAAATTGGAGGACAAGCCATTTTTTATAGTGCTGTCATTTCGCAGGTTCTAATTATTCTCATTTGGAAATTCGAATTAGTAGCCTACCTTTGGTTAAACCCTATAGGTTGTATCTTGGTATTTTCATTCGCTTGGATTTTCCAGCAAATATTGAATATTAGAAAGTGAAAAAAAGTATTTTAATAGTAGAAGACGACGAACGAATAGCCCGTACTATTAGTAAAGGGCTAGAGGAATTAGGCTTTGAAACTTCAATTGCTTTTGATGGTAAAATAGCCCTTAAACTGGCATTAGGAAATACCTTTGATCTATTTTTACTTGACCTTAATCTTCCTGAATTAAACGGATATCAAGTAACTGAAGGGATAAGAAGAGCTGGTATAGAAACCCCTATTTTAATGCTTACGGCATTAGGTGAAACTGATGATAAAATTGAAGGGTTTGATAAAGGTGCAGACGATTATTTGGTAAAACCATTTGATTTTAGAGAGCTGGTAGCCAGAATTAATGCCTTACTTAAAAGAAGCTCTCCTCTTTCTGATGTCATCTCAAATGAGCTTATTGTAGCAGATTTAAAAGTAGATTTAGACGAAAAACTTGTTTACCGCGGAGACCAAGCCATTCAGTTAACGCCAAAGGAATTTGGCCTCTTAGAATACCTCATCTTAAATAAAGGGAAGGTTGTTTCTAAAGAAGAGATTGCCGAAGCTATTTGGGACCAAAACCCAGGAAAAAGCCTAAATGTAATAGAGGTTTACATCAATTTCTTAAGGAAGAAAATTGATAAAGATTTTGAGCCTAAGCTAATCAAAACCAAGTCTGGAATGGGTTATGTACTTCGAGAAGAATAAGTAGTTTTGTTTTTGGTACATCTTCAAGTATAAAAAGTTCTAAAAATTGACAATACGAACCAAAATAGCCTTACAGTTTTCCGTTATTGTGGCGGGTTTGCTTGCTGTTTTTTCTATTGGAATTTATTATTTATCCGAAAATTATAGAAAACAAGAATTTTATAATAGTCTAAGAGATAGAGCGGTTACTACTGCAAGATTACTTATCAAAGAACCTCAGATTGATAAACAACTGCTAAAGGTTATTGATAAAAACACATTGTCAACCCTCTACCCTGCTCAGGTTCTGGTTTTTAATGATTCTAACGAAGTGGCCTATTATAATTATGAGGCCGACACCATCTATTATAGCCCTGAGCTACTAAACAGAATCAGGAGTAAAAGATATATTGAAACCACTTTCGGAAGTAATCAGGTGGTGGGAACCATGTACTCTGACACGCTGAATAAGAGTTATGCTGTACTAGCTCAAGCAGAAGATGTTTATGGCAAAGAAAAACTCATGAACATTAGGGAGGCCATGTATACGGGCTATTTCTCTGCCATAATTCTAACCATTATATTAGGTTTTGTTTTTGCGGGGCAAAGTCTAAAACCCATTTCAAAAATCAATGAAGAAATTTCTCACATCACAGCAAGTAGTCTTAGAAAAAAGCTTGATACAGGTAACAATACCGATGAAATTGCCATTTTAGCGGTCAATTTTAACAAAATGCTCTCCAGGCTAGATTCATCTTTTGAACTTCAAAAAAGCTTTGTTTCAAATGCCTCTCATGAGTTAAGAACGCCGCTAGCCGCGGTTAAATCCGAAATTCAAGTAGCTCTTCAAAACGAGCGAACACCAGAAGAATACAAAACTATCTTAAATAGCCTTTTAAATGATAATCAGCGACTTATCAAACTGACCAATAGTTTACTACAATTGGCAAAATCTGAGGCTCAAGAAAACACCCTAAATCTTCGCCCTATCAGAATTGATGAAATTTTATTTGATGTTCAGGACGAGATTCTTCATTTAAACCCTGCCTATAAAATTCAGATAGATTTTGAAGATATTCCCGAAGATATCAATTGGGTGACTATTACTGGTAAGGAAGCTTTACTAAAGACCTTATTTACTAACTTAATTGACAATGCTTGCAAGTACTCCCAAAATCAACAAGCCGACGTCAAAATTAAGGCCAATAATCAGAATTGTCTTATCTCCGTAAGCGACACAGGAATCGGTATTCACAATGATGAATTAGAAAAGGTTTTTGAGCCTTTTTATAGAACTAAAAGAGCTACCTCCTATAAGGGTTCAGGTATAGGGCTTTCTATCTGTAAAAGGATAGTAGACTTACATCAAGGTAAGCTTTCAATTAAAAGTGAAGTGGACGTAGGAAGCCTTTTTGTGGTGGTACTTCCACATACTTAATCATTCTTCTGCATTGGTTTTAATGAAATTTACATTACGCCTCACACCTTCTAGTTTTGTGCGTTTTATGGGAGAATGGCGAAACAATTCCCTAAAAACCTCTTCTGTAATCTCTTCCCAATCGCTATTTGTAAAGCCTGCCAGCTCTGGCTTGAGTTTGAAATCAGGTGTAGTGTTTGGTTTTGAAAACCTGTTCCAAGGGCATACATCTTGGCAAATATCACAACCGAAAATCCAATTCTCCATTTTACCTTTTGCTTCCTCAGGAATAGCCTCTTTTAACTCTATAGTATAATAGGAAATACACTTACTCCCGTCTACCACATAAGGCTCCACAATAGCATCCGTGGGGCAGGCGTCTATACATGCTGTGCAGGTACCACAATAATCTTTAACTGGGCCGTCTTCTTCTAAAACTAAATCACAAATTATCTCTCCTAAAAAGAAAAAAGAGCCCATTTCTTTATTGAGCAAATTACTATGTTTTCCTACCCAGCCTAAGCCACTTTTTTCAGCCCAAACTTTATCCATTACGGGTGCGGAATCTACAAATATTCTCCCATCTACATCGCCTATTTCTTCCCTAATAAAAGCGAAAAGAGCTTTGAGTTTATCCTTTAAAACATAGTGGTAATCTTTGCCGTAGGCGTATTTAGATATCTTAAGGTCATCTTCACCTTCTGGCAGCCTTTTTCCAGGGTAATAATTAAGCATGACAGATATAACCGATTTGGCTCCGGGAACCAGTTTGGTAGGGTCTAGTCTTTTGTCAAAATGATTGGCCATCCAAGCCATTTTCCCGTTATAGTTCTTGTCAAGCCACTTTTCTAAGCGTGGAGCCTCTTTTTCGAGGAAGCCAGCTTTAGAAATACCACAAAAGTCAAAGCCAAGCTCGCGGGCTTTGTTCTTTATCTTTTCGGCGTTACTTCTGACTTTTATTTCCATTTCGTGCAAAGTACCGGTTTTGAAGATAAAATTAGATGTGTGACAGGTCTATTCATGAAAATTTAATTAATTCTGACATAATGACAGCCTTTAAGTAGATGGTTTAATTATTGATTATTTGAAGAAGGAGAAAAAAATGATTGAAAATGTCTGAAAATAATACAAAAGAAGAGAATATAGAAGAAGTGTCAGAAGAAAACCTGACAAGTCAAGAAGTTGAAGAAACTGTTGAACTGACAGAAGAAGAGCGTCTGACTCAAGAGCTTGCCGAACAAAAAGACAAGTTTGTTAGACTTTTCTCAGACTTCGAAAACTTTAGAAGAAGAACTGCTAAAGAAAAGATAGATAATGTTTTAAACGCAACTTCTGGTCTTATCAAAGAATTGCTTCCAGTTTTAGATGATTTTGAAAGAGCTCAAAATTCTTTTGAAACAGCTACTGAAATTGAACCTGTCAAAGAAGGGGTAGAATTAGTTTTTTCTAAGCTTAAGAAAACTTTAGAAAGTAAAGGTTTGAAGCCTATGGATTCTAAGGATACTGAATTTGATGTAGAACTTCATGAGTGCATCACGCAGTTTGACGGTGGCGAAGAGAAAAAAGGAAAAGTGATTGACGTAGTAGAAAAAGGCTATTACTTAAATGACAAGGTGGTAAGATACGCTAAAGTGGTGGTTGGTAGCTAATTATTTTTAAACACTATCAATCTAAAACTTTACAAAATTAAGCAGTAGCCAAGCAGTTTAGGAATAGGGCTAAATATAAGATATGGCAAATAAAAGAGATTTTTACGAGGTACTGGGAGTATCAAAGGGAGCAACACCTGAAGAGCTAAAAAAAGCTTATAGAAAGTTAGCTATCAAGTATCACCCAGATAAAAACCCTGATGATAAAAGTGCAGAAGATAAATTCAAGGAAATAGCTGAGGCATATTCTGTTTTATCTGATGACCAGAAAAAAGCTAGGTATGACCAGTTTGGTCATGCTGGTATGGGTGGAGCTGCTGGAGGTGGCGGTCAAGGCGGTTTTACCGTTGATGACATTTTCAGCCAGTTTGGTGATATTTTTGGTGACGGTAGCCCGTTTGGTAGCTTCTTTGGTGGAAGCCAAGGGCGTGGCGGCGGTGGTCAGCGTGTCAGAAAAGGTTCTGATTTAAGAATTAAACTTACACTTACGCTTTCTGATATTGCCAAAGGCGTAGAAAAGAAAATAAAGGTAAAGCGTTATACCTCATGTAACACTTGCTCAGGAAACGGTGCTAAAAATGGTACTTCATTAACTACTTGTGGTACCTGTAATGGCCAGGGGCAAGTAAAAAGAGTACAGCAAACCATGCTAGGTCAAATGGTTTCTACCAGCACCTGCCCTACTTGTAATGGAGAAGGAAAAATGGTTTCTGAAAGATGTGAAGCTTGTTTTGGTGAAGGTCGTCAGTTAACAGAAGACCAAATAAATATCAAAATACCTGCCGGTGTATCAGAAGGTATGCAGCTTTCTATGAGTGGTAAAGGAAACGTTCCTGTAAGAGGTGGCGTTCCTGGTGATTTACTTATAGCTATTGAAGAGAAAGAGCATCCAGACCTTAAAAGAGATGGTCAGAATATTATTTTTGACCTTCCAGTCAATTTTGTTGATGCAGTTTTAGGAAAAGATTTAGAAATTCCAACCGTAGATGGTAAAGTTAAAATCAAACTTAAAACGGGAACTCAAGCAGGTGAAGTACTAAGATTAAGAGGAAAAGGACTTCCGAGTGTGAATGGTTACGGAACAGGCGACCAGCTGGTTCATGTAAATATTTATACACCTAGTTCAGTCACTTCTGAAGAGCAAACAATGCTTGAAAAGCTTAGAGATTCACCCAATTTTGCTCCAAGAAAAAATGCAAATAGCAAAACGATTTTCGATAAGATGAAAGACTTCTTTCAAGGATAATTAGCAATCTAAAATTGTAGATTTATGCTGAAACTCGCCGCTAAAAATTAGCGGCGAGTTTTTTTAGAACTTATAATTAACTCGCACGTTAATGCTTCTCCCGAGTTCATCAGCAAAATAACGTTGACGGTTTAAATAGTCTCGGTAGACTTCATTTAAGACATTTTCTATTTTTAATCCTAAGCCTAGGGTATTCTTCTTTATATGCAAAGAAGTATTAAAGCCTAGATTAATAAGCTGATAAGTGGCTGGTGGTGGCAAAAAATCTTGGTCCGCCTCTAAATTCTTCTGTTCAAAAACTACTTGATGCTCTAAACTAAGCGTAAACTCTTTTATGGAAAACTTCAAGGTATTGCTCCAATTATTTGAAGGCATGTAAACCAAAGGCTTATCATTGGTCAAATCTGTTCCTTTCAGAATAGCTGCTTTAGAAACCAACCTTACATGACTTACTGGCTCAAAAGACAATAGGAAATCGGCACCTATTAACTGAGCATTTGTTTGCTCATAGTTAAATATTGGAAACGCTCCCCTAATGGTTAATGTATTTTCAGTTTGAGCCTGTAAGTAAATAAAATCTCGAATGTTCTGATAATATGTCAAAACCTGAAAGAAGAGTTTCTTTTGAATCGCCAAATCAAGAGCTGCCGTTACTTTAAATGACTTCTCCGACTCCAAATCTATATTTCCTACTTCTATACTGCTTACTCCTTGGTGCAAACCAAAGCTGTAAAGCTCATTCACCGCAGGAGCCCTTAGTGTATAACCAGCGTTTAAATTAAACTTAAACGCTTTAGAAAAACTGTATTTAATTCCTGAGGAAATACTGTAGTTTTCAAACGTTCTGTTATAACGTACTATCTTCCTTGGTAAATCTCTGCTTATGGTGGCGGCATTTAATTGACGAATGTCTGTTCTTCCTCCAAACTCATAAAAAGCCTTATCGCTTTCCTTTTGATAAAACGCAAAAATTGAGCCTGTTAAGGCTACATAATCAGGAATCAAAGGTAAAATACCGGTCTCTGGGTTATTGGTATTGTCTTTTAAGTCGCCTTGAATCCCAGCTTTCACAAAGGCTCCATTACGCAAGCTTGTGCTGTAACTTCCTTCTAAAAAGTGACTATGCTGAAAAAGACTAAGTGCAGCTTGCTCTGACCTACCTGCTCTTCTTACATCAAACTCCTTTCTATTATCAATTTGACCTGCATATTGAAAAGTCAAAACAGAGGAGTTCTTATAATTTTTTGCCGTTTTTAGTTTTAACAAATGGTGATTTACTTTCTGAGAAGGAGCGTCTATTTCATAAGAAAAATCTTCTGAAGTAAAGAAAGGCTCCTCTCTATCAAAAGCAGACTCTAAATCAGTCAAATTACCAACATGAGCACCTCTTAATATACCTATTTCGGTATTAAATGTACTGAAGTACAAACTACTGTTCCATTTACCAATCACCTTTTCTAGCTGAATAGAACCATTGGCTTCTCTCCTACCAGAATTAGTTAAATAATAATTAGGTGTTTTTTGGTCCCCTATTCCTTTTATGCTTGCATTCAAACGCCAGCCCAAACCTTTAGAAAACTTTCTGAGCTCCGTATTAAAAGTATGGCCACGGCCATTGCTCTGAAATATATAATTCACGTTTCCGTGTAAGTGAGGCTCATGCTCAATAATATCAGGCTCTATCAAAACTACGCCACCCAGCGAACTTCCAGAATACTCTAAAGCACTAACACCTTTAATAACTGAAATGTGACCTGCCGAAAATGGGTCAATCTCAGGAGCGTGGTCGTTTCCCCACTGCTGGCCCGCCTGCTCTATCCCATTATTAAGCATGGTGATTCTGTTTCCATAAAGCCCGTCAATAATGGGTTTAGAAATACCAGAACCTGTTTTTAAAGAACTGACACCGCTGATAGTTTGCAGCAAATCACTGATGCTTTTATTGCTTTCTTTGGCTATTAAGTCTTTATCTATAGTATTGCTGTTTTGCGTACTAAAGTCAGCCCTATCGCCATGTACTAGCACCTCATCCATCAACTCTTCGTGATGATGTAAATAAATGTTTAATACTGTGTCATTTTTTATAACCAAGTATTGACTTAAAGGCTCACAACTAACGTGGCTAATTTTTAAATGCGTTTTGGTTGGGCATAGGCCCGCAAACTCAAAATAACCATCTATATCTGCAGATTTCCCCTTACTTATACTTTCTAAGTATATTGTAGCAAAGGGTAAGGCCTCACCAGTTACCTCGTCAAAGACCCTTCCCTTTAAGCTAATTTGACAATCTTGAGCCTTTAGCGTTCCACCAAAAACTAAGATTACCAATATTTTATTCCACTTCCACATTAAATGTTACTTCGATATCTGTTTCTCCACCTGCATTAGCAATTAAACCATCAGAAACACCTGACGCTTCTTTGCTAGGTTCATGCCTTAAAGTTATAACCAAAGTTCCGGTAGATACAGTTCCTGTCACTAAACGACTCTTTAAACCTACAGGAGTACCATTAATGTCGACGTCATCATACGAGATAGTAGCGTTTAAGCCGCCTGAAGCCTCAAAGAAAAACTGATGCTCATCACCCTCTTCATCTACTTCCTCGGTAATATTGTCAGCAGGGCTTATAGATTCATTTAGCAGTGTTATTGTTCCTGTGTAGGTTGTATTCGCTTGTAAAACCCCATTAGATATCACTGGTGCATTTCCACCATCACCGTCAATATCTTTAAAAGACAAGACTACCGTATCTCCACCGCCCTCTGGTACCAATTGGTAATTTAAAGTAGTTATTAATTCCTCTTCATTCGGAATGACTGGGTCATCCTTTTCACATGAAAAACTTAATAAAGCCACAAACAGAAAACCGCTAATTACTTTCAAACTCATTATTTAAATATTTTTTTATGCAACAATGTTGCAAACATAGTGCTTTTTAATAAATGCAACAACGTTGCAAGTGTTATTTTGTCAAAAAAAATACCTGCCATTTCTGACAGGTATCACTTATACTTTGACTACAAGCTTATTGTATTGATGCTATGTGCTTATCATAAACTTCTTTATAACTAGCCGCCAGTACCTGGTCATTTTGCTCAGTAATGTTTACCAGCATATTTAGGTCCCTTAAATCACTTTGAATAAAGCTCTGCACATTATCCATTCCCCATTGGGTAACTTCACCTGTTCGTTGCTTATTGATAAAATAAGTGAGTTGTTCATCCGCTCTTTTAACTATTACGTCTGATATTTCTTTTGCCTTTTCGCTCTCGCCAATCGCATAATAGAATGTTGCAAAATTAGCTGCTAACTGGTCAAAAGGAATAGATTCGTCTGGCATTACTTCTAAAGCTCGGTCTAAAACCTCTTTTGCTTTTTCATTATTCCCTTCTCTTACCAGTTGGTCTGCTAACCTTAAGAAAGCAAAACGGGCTGTAATGATTGGCACTTTCAAATAAGTTTCAGAATCATAATAAATGTCTGGATTATTAAGATTTCTCCACTCAAATTTATTCATGACATTCTCATACATCACATCGGTATTAACCACACCATCTCTAGCACCCGGTACCTGAACCGGCATCAGTCTGTATGCATAACCTTCTAACTCTAAGAATTCTTTCAAATTTAAATAAGAATTAGGCGATAACGTACCACCAAAATAGATTGGTCTTTCCCAGTTATTTTGAGCAATTATATCTAAAACCATGAGGTCATTTTTAAGCAAATCACGCTCACCAATGTTCCATTTCATTAGCCCTGTCAAACCTGCTTCATACTTTTCAGGAACAAAACCTTGAGCCCTAACGGCTTCAGCATCATACTCTAAAAACAAATTAGTAGATGGCAGTGTATTGATAAGTTCACCAGTAGAAACAGCCATTTGAATAGCTCTTTCATTGTTTCTGACCAAGTTCAAGTATTGCTTAAGGTTAATACCTGCTTTTACTTGCTCATTTGGATTCTCAACATATGGCAACTGGTCATTTATACCTTTTAAGAGTTGGTCTTTCGAGAAAGATATTGGCAAAGCCTCAGATTCATAAGTCTTGCGTTTCATTTGGTCAATGTACCAGTCTGTACCTAATAAACTTAGGTTACACACTCTTACGTCTGTTCTTATACCTTCTACTTCCTGAGCATACCAAAGTGGGAATGTATCGTTATCTCCACCGGTAAACAGGATTGCGTTTGGTGCTACAGAGTTAAGTAAGTTTTTAGCAAAATCTACCTGATGGTATCTATCAGAACGGTCATGACCTTTATAGGTTTGGCTTACCATTTGAAGTGGCACTATTAATCCAACAGCTACGGCTGCTATTGATTTTGACTTATCGTTCTTTAAAAACTTCAAGACAAAGTCTGCTATCGCCATAACGCCCAAGCCTACCCAAATTGCGAAAATATAAAAAGAACCTACATAGATATAATCTCTCTCTCGTGGTTCTATCGGAGGTGAATTTAGATAAACCACCAGTCCTAAACCTGTTAGTACAAACAAGAGAAACATGACTAAGAAGTCTTTATCTCTTCTTAAATATTGATAGAGCAAACCTAAAATTCCAAGAATGATTGGTAGAGCAAAGAAATTAGTTCGACCTCTGTTTTCTTGAATAGAGGTAGGTAAATCAGATGTTTTTTCAAAAATAGCCGTAGCACTTGAACCTTCTATATCTGAAGCTCGTCCCCAGAAATTCCAGAGGAAATAACGCCAATACATGTGCCCGAACTGATGACTCATCATAAATCGGAGGTTCTCTCCCATTTTAGGCTCCTGCGTTTCGTTAAGACCAAGTTTGCTTTTATAAAGTGCCACGTGTCTTGGGTCTTGACTCCAGATTCTAGGTAAAAGCATTTTACCACCCCAAACGTACTCTGGTGAATAATCATAAATCTCATACTTATCTTCACCCATTTTATAGTTCGGCGTTCCCTTATTAATGGCAGTAAGTTTTGAGGTATAAATTGGGCCGTATGTTAATGGCCTACTTCCGTATTGCTCTCTTTTAAGGTAATATGTAAAGCTTAAAACGTCAGAAGGGTCATTCTCGTTAATTGGAGGATTGTAATTTGACCTAATTAAGGCCAATGAATACGTAGAATAACCTACTAAAATGAAGGCAAATGAAATCAGAGCAGTATTGACCCATACTTTACTGTTTTTGCCAGACCAAATAATTCCGTAAGTCAGTGCGGCTATTAAAGCCAATACGAAGAAAATCATACCTGAACCAAATGGAAGGCCAAAGGAATTGACAAATAATTTTTCAAAGAAAAAACTAAAAGACGGAATTCCAGTAATAACTCCTACCATCAAAATCCCAAGTATCACTAAGCCTATCAGTAATGCAGAAATTATACCTGCAAGACTTACTTTACTTGTTTTTTTGTAATAAACCCAAAGGCCTAAAGCTGGAATAGTTACCAAGTTTAAAAGGTGAACTCCTATAGATAATCCAACTAAATAAGCTATAAAAATCAACCACTTATTAGCCGCGGCTTCGTCTTCTATTAATTCCCATTTCAATACTGCCCAAATAACAATGGCTGTAAAGAAGGATGACATTCCGTAAACCTCTGCCTCTACTGCTGAAAACCAGAATGAATCTGACCAAGTATAAACTAAAGCTCCTACTAAACTAGCTCCTAAAACCAATATGGTCTCTGAACCAGATAAGTCTTCTCCTTTTTTTCCAATAATTTTTCTTCCTAATAACGAAGTAGTCCAGAACATAAAAAGAATGGTAAAGGCACTGGCTAATACCGAAAGCATGTTTATGGTTAAAGCTACATTCTCCACATTGCCTCCGGCAAAAAGAGACGCTAAACGCCCTAGTAATAGGAAGAAAGGTGCACCAGCAGGGTGAGGAACCTGAAGCTTGTAAGCACAGGCTATGAACTCTCCACAGTCCCAAAAACTAGCCGTAGGTTCCACAGTGAGTGTATATGTTACAAAGGCAATTAGGAAAGCTAACCAACCGCCAATAGTATTCAATTTTTTAAAATCCATAAGTGTTTTATTAGATGCTTTTGATTTATCGGGTTATTTGCGGTCAAAATAACAAAATTCAGTCCAAACCGTTTTCATGTATGGGTTTAAATAGTGTTAAAACTTAATTAAAAGGTAATTGACCTTGCTTTTGAAGCTCTATAGCTATGGTATTAGTCTTCGTCTTTTTTTATTTTCAATTGCTTACCGAGGTTGACACTCTTTTCAATGGCTTTAGTAATAGCGATGAAGTCACTCTCATTGCCAACAAAATCCATGTCATTCACATCAATTTCAATAAGTTTCCCATGTTTATACTGACCAGAAAACTTCTTATAAAGCACATTTAAACTTTTAAGATAGTTTGGATCAATACTTTGCTCATAATCTCTGCCTCTTTTTTTGATTTGCTTCATAAGCTTAGGAATGTCAGCTTTAAGGTAAATCATTAAATCTGGTGGACTAATAGCCCTCATGATGGTATTAAAAAGCCCCTCGTAGGTTCTAAAATCAGTCTCATTTAAATGACCAGACTCATACAGGTTTTGTGCAAAAATGTAAGCGTCTTCATAAATTGTTCTATCCTGAATAATCGTTTTCTCCTCCTGAGATTTTATTTTTAGAACTTGTTCAAACCTAGAATTAAGAAAAAATACCTGCAAATGAAACGACCATTTGGGCATGTCGTCATAAAAAGGAGCCAGGTATGGATTATTATCAACAGCCTCATAATAGACCTCCCAGCCATAATGCTCCGCTAATTTCTCTGCTAATGTGGTTTTTCCGGCACCAATATTTCCGGTAATGGCAATATGCATAAGATGAAGAGTAGTATAGGTTCAATCCCAAAATTAGGACTTATACTGTCAATAATCATAGAAAAAGCCTAGAACCTTTATTAACTTTGCACTTGTATTTTGATAATGATATGAAAGAATTTAACGTAATACTTTATTACATCTATGCTCCCATTGAGAATCTGGTAGAATATAGAGATATACATCATCAGTTTTGCTTGGATAATAATTTGCTAGGGAGAATTATAGTAGCACCTGAAGGCTTAAATGGAACGGTTTCCGGTCTTAAAGAAGACTGTGAAGCCTATATGAAATGGATACAAGAAGATGGCAGGTTTGATGGTGTTGAGTTTAAAGTTGAACCTCATGAAGGTCATGCCTTTAAAAAGCTATACGTTAGGATTAAGAAAGAGATTGTACATTCTGAACTAGGTGTTGACCCTAATGTAAGAACTGGAAAGCACTTAGAACCCGATGAATTTAAGGCTATGATGCATGACGACGATGTGGTGCTAGTAGATATGCGTTCTAATTACGAGCACTCCGTAGGTAAATTTAAAGGTGCTGTGACATTTGACATGGGAAACCTTAGAGATTTGCCCGACCACGTTCAGGAAATTGACCATTTAAGAGACAAGAAAATAATTACTTACTGTACTGGAGGTATCAAGTGCGAAAAAGCAAGTGCATATCTTTTAGAGCAAGGTTTTGAAAACGTTTATCAACTACACGGTGGTATTATTAAATATGGTTTAGAAGCTGGTGGAGAAGATTTTGACGGTAAGTGCTATGTTTTTGATGGAAGACTCACCACTGATGTAAATTCTGTAAACCCAGAAGTCATTTCAAAATGCCATATCTGCGAGACTAAATCTGACAGAATGGTGAACTGTGCCAATCCTATTTGTAATCAGCATGTGCCTATTTGCGAAAAATGTGGTTGGGAAATGGAAGGAGCCTGCTCTAAAGCATGTAAAGAGCATCCAAAGAAAAGAGCCTATGATGGTACTGGTTACTATCAAAAGACCCTAGAAGGCTATAAGCCTGAAATAGCTGCCAGAACTCGTAAGAATACAAAGAAACTACACATAGTGGAAGACCTAGGTTTAAAGGAATCATAATCTTTTATTTTACGGTTTTTTAACTAAAAAGTGCTTTTTAGAGCATTAAATAAAGCATTTTTTTTGTCTTTTTAATTTCTAGTTTTCCGTTTAATAAAACTCTCTTTTATAAGGTAATAAAGTAAACTAACTTGGGATAATTTGATACATCATCTATCAAATTCCGATGTTCATTTTACGCCATACCTTAAACTAAGAGTAATGAAAAAACTAATTCCGTTCCTACTTCTAATTTCTTTTTCAAATTTCCTAAATGCACAAATCCAAAGTAAATCAAACGCTGCAGATGGTTCCATAACCATTTCTCCGAGTGGACTAATTTCAGCAAAAAGTGATGAAAGTAAATCAACTTATAACGTAGCTCTAGGGCCAAGTGCCTTGCTTAACAATGAGGCTAACGGAAGTAATAATACTGCCATTGGATACAGAAGCTTAACAGAAAACACAGAAGGAAGCTATAATACAGCCTTTGGATCAGTTTCACTTGTAAATAATACTTTAGGCTCTGCAAATAATGCATTCGGAAGCAGCTCACTTTTCAATAATACTGAAGGAAATAATAACACTGCAGCAGGTCATGTTTCCATGTATTATAACACTAGAGGAAACAGCAATACTGCATTTGGATATTCTTCTCTTAATGCAAATACTACAGGTAGTATAAATACAGCTGTTGGCTATCGTTCTCTTTGGTTTAATACAATTGGTTTTTATAATGTAGCTATAGGAGGCGAATCTCTTTCAAAAAATACCTCTGGGAATAATAATACTGCTGTGGGTTTCAAATCTCTTTACTTGAATACCGAAGGGGATTATAATACAACAATAGGAGGTGAATCATTGTCTAAAAATACTATTGGGATAAATAACACGGCTAATGGTTATAAAGCGATGTATAGCAATACCACAGGTAGTCACAATACTGCTCTTGGTTATACTGCACTATATACAAACTCCGAAGGAGAAAGAAATACGGCAATAGGCAGAAGCTCACTAACCGAAAACACTACTGGTGATAGAAATACAGGGGTAGGATACTTTGCCTTACAATCAAACACCACTGGTTATAGAAATACCGCCTTAGGTTACGACGCTGATGTATCTTCAGGTGATGTCAATAATTCTATAGTAATTGGTTATCAAGCCACAGTAGATGCCAGCAATAAAATCAGGATGGGAAATGCCTATATCACCGCTGCTGACATTGAGGTAGCTTGGAATGTTACCTCAGACCGCCGCAAGAAAGAGCACATTGAAAGAGTGCCATTGGGCTTAGACTTTGTCAATGCATTAAAGCCCGTCAGCTATCACCGAAAAAACAATGAAAAAGCTGATATAGAGTTTGGCCTAATTGCTCAAGAAGTTGAAGAGACTTTGAAAGACTTCGGCTTTTCGGAAAACGACCTAGGTTTTCTTGATAAAGGACCTGACGGATATTATTCAGTACGATATAATGACCTTATTTCTGTGCTTATTAGTGCTATTCAGGAGCAGCAAAAATTGCTAAATGTTCAAGACAATTCTTTGACTGAATTAAATGCCAAGATGGATAGAATTGAAGCGATGTTAAATGCTGACTCTGCTGCTAAAAGGTAAATAAGAGGGCTAATCATTACTTGTAAAAGTTAAGTTTATGTAAATAGTGGTATTGAAAAGCTATTCAAACTGGTTATAACCGCTTTGATACAAATCGTGATTTAAAATGGTCAGATTTTCAGTGTCATTTTAACTACTTTTGTTGCGAATTATAAAATCAACAAAATAGATGAAGCCACTGATAGTAGTAAGTAATGACGACGGTATAACCTCTCCGGGAATAGCGACTTTGATAGCCGCGGTTAAAGAAATTGGTGATGTATTTGTATTAGCTCCAGACAGCCCAAACTCGGGCATGGGACATGCCATTACGGTAGATAAAACATTACACACAAAGAAGTCTAATATTCATGAAGGCGTAGAAGCCTACGAATGTAGTGGAACCCCTGCCGACTGTGTAAAGCTAGCTAAGCACCATTATTTAAAAGGTAAAAAAATAGATTTAGTAGTAAGCGGTATTAATCATGGACATAACGCCTCCCTCTCTGTTTTATATTCCGGAACTATGGCTGCAGCAAGAGAGGCTTCCATAGAAGGAATACCTGCTATTGGCTTTTCTATTGATGATTTCAGCTATGATACAGACTTCTCGCATACCATTCCCTGGATTCAAAAGATTTGTAAAGCGGCTTTAGAAAATGGAATTCCTGAACACAATGCCTTAAATGTAAATTTCCCAAAAGGGTCAAATGAGCCTATTAAAGGAGTTAAGGTGGTCCGTCAAACTAATGGTTTATGGAAAGAAGAATTTGACGCAAGAAAAGACCCTCATGGCCGTCCATATTTTTGGATGGGTGGCGAATTTATAAATCATGAACCAGAATCTACCGATACAGATATATGGTGCTTAGAGAATAATTATGTGGCTATAGTGCCATGTCATTATGATATGACTAATTATGAAGGCATTAAAGAGCTTTCTGATTGGAAGTTTTAGAGATTATCAAAAGCTAGTACTTATGAACAAATGTCTTAAGCCAAGTTCATGAGTCTAGCTACCTTTAAAATACCCGCCACGCTTAAAGAGTCTGTAATTTCATTATTCATCACCATTTCTAAGGCCTCCGAGATATGTACTTTTTTGACCTTTAGGTCTTCTGTATCTTCTGGCTGTGCTTGACTTTGAGAAAGGCCTTTGGCTGTGAATACATAGCCCACTTCTTTACAGACAGAGTTTGATGTATGTATTTTAAGAAGAAGTTCATATTCTTCGGCTATTAGGCCTGTCTCCTCTTTTAATTCTCTTTTGGCACATGCTACCCACTCCTCGCCTATTGGGCAGCCGCCTTCAGGAATTTCCCAAGAATATTCGTCAAGTGGAACGCGGTATTGACCTACCAACCAAGTATAACCTTCACTATCAATAGGAATAATTCCTATTGCTATGTTTTTGAAATTTACTTGTCCATAAATGGCAGGGTTACCATTTGGGTTGAGCATTTCTTTATGAACCACCTGTATCCAATTATTCTCGTATTTAGTTTCTTCGGAAAGGGTTCTCCAAGGACTTTTCTTTTCTATCATGACTGCGAAATTAGTAGAAATAGGTAAGTTTGATAGTCTCAAACAGAAAGTAATCCTGGAACCCAACAGTAAAAATATAAATCAGAAAGCCATTACCCTTTCATTAGCAGTAGGTGTGATACTGATGCTAATAAAATTTTCCGCCTACTTTCTAACCAATTCCACTGCTATTCTTACAGATGCTTCGGAGTCTGTGGTTAATGTGGCTGCTGCTGCATTTGCTTTATATTCTATTTACATTTCAAACCGACCAAAAGATAGAAACCATCCATATGGTCATGGTAAAATTGAGTTTTTCTCTAGCGGCCTAGAAGGTACCATGATAATCATGGCTGGAGTCCTAATGATTATTCCAGCAGTCTATTCCTTTTTAGAAAAGAGCCCAGTAACCGAAATAAATAACGGAATTTGGCTTGTTTTAATAACCATGTTTATCAATGGTATTTTAGGCTATTATCTCATAAATGTTGGAAATAAAAATGACTCTATTGCTTTAAAAGCAGATGGTAAACATTTATTAGTTGACAGTTATAGTAGTGCTGCATTAATAGTTGGGCTTCTCTTAGTAAAATGGAGCGGTAAAAGCTATATAGATGGTGTATTAGCTTTAGTGTTGGCGGCCTTTATTATCTATAATGGTATTAAAATACTTCGAAAGTCGGTAAGTGGATTAATGGATGAGCTAGACGAAGACACCCTAAAAACACTCCTTGAGATTCTAAATAAAAATAGAAAAGAGAGTTGGATTGATGTACATAATTTGAGAATTCAGAAGTATGGAGCCGACATACATGTAGACTGCCATCTGACACTCCCCTACTACCTTAGCCTTGAAGATGCTCATACGCAAGTAGGGCTTTTTGAAAACATGGTGGAATCTAATTATCCGTCTGAAGTAGAAGTTTTCATTCATTCAGACCCTTGTATACCCGAATGCTGCCATTACTGCCAAATAAAAAACTGTGAAGTTAGAAAAGAGGATTTCACAGGAATAAAGAAGTGGACGCGAAACAGGATATTGTCAAACGCAAAGCATTTTGTGGAGTAAGTAATGTACACTAGAGACATAGCTTTAATCTACTTGCTGGTTAAGAATGGCGATAATCACTCATAGCTATTAAAACTAATTATTAATTTCACGCATTATTTTACTTTACTATTCATTTAATTATACACATGAAAAAGCAATTTTTCTTATTTTTTATAAGCTTAGTTAGCTTAAACGCTTCTGCCCAATGGGTTAAACTATTTGACGGAAAAACTTTTGATAATTGGCATATCTACAACCACCCAGGTGAACCAGTTAGCGACAAATGGACCATTAAAGATGGTGCCATGGTATTTAACCCAGAAGGTAAAAGTGACTGGAAGGTAAACGATTTGGTAACCGATAAAGACTTTGAAAATTTTGAATTACGCCTAGAGTGGAAAATTGAAAAAGGCGGAAATAGTGGAATTTTTTACGGCGTAAAAGAGGATGCCAAATTGCGTACGCCTTATATGAGTGGTCCTGAAATTCAAGTTTTAGATAACGAAAACCACCCAGATGGTAAAAATGGTGCTAATAGATTAGCTGGTTCTCTTTATGACATGATTCCATCAAAGTCTAAAGCAAAGCCTTATGAAGTCTGGAACAAGGTTAAAATAGTTAAAAACAACAACATGATGACCATCTGGCAAAATGGTGAATTAGCTGTTACATTCCCTACTTCTGGTCCAGAATGGGATAAAATGGTAGCTGGTAGTAAGTTTAAAGGATGGAATGATTTCGGAAAATATGCCACCGGAAAAATCGGTCTTCAAGACCATAGCAACGTAGTTTCTTTCAGAAAAATTAAGATTAAGGAGCTCTAGAATGGCCTTATTTAAATTTATTGAGCCATTAAACTTTTCAGTTTAATGGCTTTTTTATAACTAAATTTCTAAGCCAGTTTAATGCGAGTAAAAACCTTTCTCATGATTAAAGTAATAGCAATATCTACAGCTATACCAATCATAAAAGCATTTCCGATGCTCATAATCGGTAATAAATGAGCTTGCAAATATAAAAATGTAGTAAAGCCAAAAATACCGGTAAGCTGACCAATGAAAATACTTCTGACTTGGCTTATTCCCTGCGTATAGTTCACAAAAATGGCTAAAACAGCCGTCATAACAGGAAATGGTGTCAATATTCCACTCCATGTAGGACCTAGTAAATCGGCAAAATAGGTAATTAGAATTACAAAGAGTGTTATCATTATCATTCTGAGAGGTATCTCAAAACGAAGTATTTTTCGGCTTTTAACTCTTTCTGTTTTGACCGTAGGAAAAAACTTTAAACATGGAAGTATGAAGAGTAAAGTTATCACATACCATACATTGACACTAAAAAGTGGCGTTACTTTTTGCAGAGCTAATCCCGTCAAAAGATAAGCCATATAGCCCGCCATAATACTCACAAAAATGTTTTGCTTTTGACCTATCACTATGTACGTCATACAAAACACCAACCAAGCCATAATACCCACCATTACTCCCGGAATGGCACTTATAGCAAAATCGGCTCCTTGCTCTAAAGCAATAAAAAGGATAATAGGACCTGCCACCCATGGCAAACTAGCTATAACACCTCCAAGATTGTTTCCCCACTTCTTGCTTATGTAAGTTACCCCAGCAATTACTGGTGGCATTATTATAATTTTTATTAAAAAAGTATTCATGCAGCAAATATTAATTGAATATTCAAATTAAGCCAAACTGCTATGTGTTTTGTGCTATATAAACAAAAAAACTCCATAAACTAGATGTCTATGGAGCATAAAAAGTAAGTATACTTCTTAGTATTTTAACTCTCCTCTGCGTAAGCTTATCATTCTTATAAATTCATTTCTTGTTTCTGGATTGTCAAACTCTCCTCCGTAAAAAGAGGTCACGGTAGATGATGTCTGGTCGTTAATACCTCTAGAAGAAACACACATGTGGTCTGCATCTAAAATTACCGCTACGCTGTCTGTACCTAAAACCGTTTTAAGAGCTTCGCCAATTTGAATGGTCATTCGTTCTTGCACCTGCGGCCTTCTAGCAAAATGATTTACTACGCGGTGAAGTTTTGACAAACCTATTACATGCCCATTAGCTATGTAAGCTACATGAGCTTTCCCCACTATAGGCACAAAATGGTGCTCACAGTTAGAATGAAACATGATATCACGCTCCACCAACATTTCATTGTACTTATAATGGTTTTTAAAATGCGTAAGGGCTGGCAAGTTTTTCGGATTTAATCCAGAAAAAAGCTCTTTTACGTACATCTTAGCGACTCGCCTTGGCGTTCCACTCAAACTATCATCTGTCAAGTCAAGACCCATGATTTGCATAATTTGACTAAAATGTTCTTCGATTTTCTGCATTTTAGTATCATCATCCATTTCAAACGCATCTTTACGAAGTGGCGTATCAAAAATATTGGTAGAGATGTGGTCATCGCCAATTTCATCAATCTGGCGTTCCGTCCTGTTATCCTGGGTATTCGACATAATTTCTTTCTGTTTCATAGAGCCTTACTTTAAGGTCAAGCTCGTGGTTATTTAAGGCTCTTTCTAATTTTTCGTAAATCACAATAGCAATATTCTCCGCTGTTGGGTTTAACTCTTTAAACTCTGGTACATCTAAATTCAGATTTTTATGGTCAAAAGCATCCAAAACATGCTCCTTAATCAAATCAGAAAGTACTTTAATGTCTATAACATATCCAGTTTCGGGATTTACCTCTCCTACCACTTTGATATCTAGGTTATAATTGTGACCATGAAAGTTTGGGTTATTGCATTTACCAAAAACAGCATCATTCTTTTCATCAGACCAATCTGGTCTATGTAACCTATGAGCGGCATTAAAATGCTCTTTCCTAAAAACTGCTACTTTTCTATTCAATAGTTTGAGATTTGAGATAAAGAAATTAAAAACAAAGTCTGTGCTTCATATTTCTTATCGGATAGAGATTTAAACTCTTTTGAAAATGGATAACTGAAATATAAGCGAATACGTTCATTTACGAATTCTAGTTTCTAACAGATCCACATCCATTTTATTAAAAGCAATATTTTTAAAATTCTCTAAGTATTGAAAACTAAAAACTATTTAATGTAGCTTTTCGTTGAACTATAGATCCTCATTATAAAAGTATCTATGGCTATGAAAACCTTCCAATTCTCCACTTATCTTGTATTTCAAATTATTCTTTTCCCTATTAGCTTTTTTGGGCTCGTCCTGAGTACTATAAAATATTGGGCTTTAAGAAACGCTGTAAAACTTCCCGTTTCAGTAACCAATCCACTTTTTAACAAATGGGTGCTTCATACCTTTAAACAGAGAAAAGATGTAGGTGCTGTAGAAATGCTGAGCAATTTACCTGAAATTTCTATGGCAGGGCTTTGGTATATGTTTCTCCCTGCAATTATAGCAAATAGATTGACCGGTTATTTGCCAAGTTTTGCCCGTATTTCACAACGAGAAAAAGAATCTATTTATACCCTATTAGCATCTAGAACCGTCTTTTTTGACAAAATTTATGAAGAGAATCTTGAAGGAATTGAACAAGTCGTGCTCATTGGAGCGGGTTTTGACACACGCTTAATAAAGTATTGTAAACATAAAAAAATTGCAGCTTTCGAATTAGACAGTAAAGCGGTTTTAGAACAAAAAAAATCTGTTTCTCAAAGAGCTGAATTAGACCAATCATGGATTAATACTATCTCAACAGACTTCAAAAGTCTTGATTGGGTGAAAAAATTATTCCTAAAAGGTTTCCAAAAAGAAAAGAAAACTCTTTTCCTCTTAGAAGGTTACACCACCAGTGCAGACGAAAACGAGTTAATTCAAACTTTAAAAGAAATTTCTAAAATTTGCTCTAAAGGCAGCCAAGTCGCTTTTGACTTTTATTCTATGGAGTTTCAAGAGCAACGTCAGGAGTCTTTTAAATTAAAAGATAAGCTTTTGATAAGGCTTAATGGACAAAAACTAAAGTTTGGCATTGAGATGACTGCTGCTCCTAAAGTTTACTTGACCAACCTTATGACCTATGCTGACATGTTTCTGACGGATTTTGTAATGATGGGCGACTTCACCCCTACTAGCCGGCCTTTAGGGGCATTAGTTTTAGCTCAAAAACACTAGTAAAGAAGAATTATAAATTAATTCAGCCTACTAAAAGTAAAATAATCGATAGTTATTAAGAAATATATAAGGTCTTTTATCTATTTTTAAAATAATTTAATAACTAACCTTTTCGTATGACTGATAATAGTTCTAAAAACAATCTGGTTCCAATGCTTATAATTGGAGCTATGTTCTTCATTTTTGGATTTGTAACCTGGATAAACGGGGTTCTTATTCCGTTTATGAAAACCATCAATGAATTAACTGACACTCAGGCTTATTTAGTAGCTACTGCTTCCTATGTCGCTTTTGTGGTGATGGCATTGCCCTCTTCTTATTTATTAAAAAAAGTAGGCTATAAAAAAGGAATGTCAATAGGCTTAATGATTATGGCTGTTGGGGCATTGGTATTTATTCCTGCCGCAGAAGCCAGAACGTATTGGATGTTTTTAGCTGGTATATTTATTCAAGGTACCGGTATGACGCTTATGCAAACTGCCGCTAACCCTTACATTACCATATTAGGACCTATAGAAAGTGGAGCAAAAAGAATTGCAATGATGGGTATTGCTAATAAAGTGGCAGGCTCCATTGGCTCCATCGTTTTTGGAACTTTATTGTTATCTGGCATAGATGATGTAAAAGATAAATTAAGTCTTGTTTCGTCAGATGAAAAGTCACAATTACTTGACACCATGGCTAATAGTGTGGTAACGCCTTATATTATAATGGCCACTGTTTTGTTTTTATTCGGTTTATTGATTTTAAAAGCACCATTACCAGAATTAGAAGGTGACGTGGACGAAGAAGTGGCAGAAGGAACAACGGCGAAAACTAGCATATTCCAGTTTCCTCATTTATGGTTAGGAGTATTAGCCTTGTTTGTTTACGTAGGTGCTGAAGTAATTGCTGGTGATTCTATTATTGCCTACGGATTATCTTTAGGATTACCTGCAGAGCAAGCTAGTAATTTCACCTCCTATACCCTTATGGCTATGGTATTTACCTATGCTTTGGGTGTATTATTAATACCAAAATACCTTAGTCAAGGTTTAGCTTTAAAAATTAGTGCGGCTTTAGGAATTGTTTTTTCAATTTGTATTTTAATGACAACAGGCTTCACCTCTGTACTTTTTGTGGCAGCATTGGGTATTGCAAATGCCTTGGTTTGGCCAGCTATTTGGCCATTAACGCTTCATGGCTTAGGTAAATTCACCAAAACGGGCTCCGCTTTATTGGTAATGGCAATTTCGGGTGGTGCTATAATTCCACCTTTGTACGGTAGAATAGTGGACGCAGGTAAACACGACCTAGTGACTAATGGCATAGCAGAAGCAGAAGCACTGGCTAGCTCTTCTAATAGCAGTTATTGGATATTGTTACCGTGCTATATTATCATTCTTTATTATGCTATTTGGGGGCATAAAGTTGGGTTTAAGAAATAAAACTATAAGCTTAACAGAATTGGAAGAGGCTGTCTCAAAAGTGTGAGACAGCCTCTTTTTGTTTTATCCTTATCTCTGAAAATACTTTTAGCAATATATTTTCAAAGCTTAGTTTTTACTTATGAGATTATAGAGCATCCCGCTTTATCTTTCGATCACTATACCTTCAAAATCCTTCAAACTGGGTAATATCAGTTTCAAATTGCCATTAGCGTAAGTAAAAGCCAACTTTTCTTCACCCTGCATGATCCAGACCTTACTTGGTTTAAAGTCCACCTTTATATTCAATCCGATGTTTTGTTGCGTATGAGGTTCAAAGTAAGTATTGCCGCTAAAGCCTGTCAAATTCACCAAGTGTAGAATATGTCCATTTGATTTAAAGGGCGTATGGATAGTTACTCCTTCTTTATTCATCATAAAATCTTGAAGTATAAGTTCAACCCGCGGATGAGCAGAAGTAATAATTTCATCAAAAGCTTCAGCATGAATATTTTTCAGAACATCCAGTACTAGGTTTTTATGTTGCTCGTAACCATGCTGGTAATATATCTTACCTATGTTTATAGGCATAAGCACATTTGAATTCTCTTTAATTCCTGCTCCAAAGTAACCTGTAGGCTCATGACCACCTATCATTTCTGGTGGTCCTGGTCTTCCTTTGCTCAGTATAGGTAGTAGTTTTTCTACCTCATTATCAAATTCATAAAGTCCGAGATTGAATTTAAAATGAACCATGCTTTGGCCCTCAAAGCTTTTAAAAATATCCTTTCTCTTTGGCCTTAAGTAATTCCCCGCTCCGTCGTTTTCTGATTTGTCAATACTCGCTCCGAATAGCTCTTTTAACACCACTGGCTTATCAAAAAGGCTCGTATTGGTAGCTATAAGTTTAACACCTGCTTTAGAAATCTCTTTTAAAGCTGCTATATTTTCATCACTCAGGTAATTGATATCTGGCATTATGAGCACTTTATACTTCTCCTTTATTTTGTCTTCAAGGTTAGCCAAATGATTGTCTTGAATAACATCAAACTGCACATGGGCTTCTTTTAGCATCAGTGAAATCCCGCGATATTCCTGCATTTTATCACCTCCTGGCCAGTATCCGGGAGCTAAAACAGCCACGCTGGCTAAACTCTCATATTTACCAAAGTAGGGTTCATACTTCTTTTGATGAGCATAAATCTTTTTCATAGTGTCAAAGTTTCGCTCATCTTCATAGTCACGCATATCACCCATCATACTCACATCGGTCCCACTGCCGTTGGCTATATTCTCATAGAGCCTAATACTTATCTCTTCTGGTTCTATAGCATTATATCGACTTTGAAATGAAATCTGCTGAATGCTGGCATTACTTACAATTTTGTTCGGGAATGTTTGCTCTATATGATTGGTATTATCAGAGGCCGTGTAAGGCCAATACGGCAAACCATGTGTCTGACTTTCATGCCTAATAATGTCAACAGACTCTTCTAAATAAGTGCATATCGCTATTTTTTTACCTGAGGCACACTCCACTTTTCCATCGGCAGAACGCTTCTCAGCAGAAGACTTTACTACTTTATGCAGTCGCTTGGACCAATCTTCTATACTTGCCGTCTTAAATTCCAAATACTTATTAAAAACGGGGTCACTTCTATCTTCTTTTAGTGGTAATGTAAGTCCACCACTCCATTTCCGAAAAACTTCTTTATCATATTCATTTTGGTCAATACCTACATAAATATTTTCATAAGGGTTTCGGGTTTGATAGCCTGGCATGTTTAAAAATATTCCGTCAATGTCAAACCTCGAAATTACTTCCTCTACTATTTTAAAAGCCTTTTCTTGTACATAAGGGGCATTTATACTTACCACATATTTGTCGGTATTGATAATTCTCTCACCTTTTTCCGAAATATAAAACCAGTCTGGATGTGCCTCAAAAATAGTTTCATGTGCCCTACTGAAATCAAAACGAATTATTACCCGGATTCCGTTTTCATGGCAACGCTCCACTATCCTTCCCATTTCGCCAGGTTTCATGTAAGGATTGGTATATTCAAAATCTAAATCTGACTGATAAAAGGACATAATACCAGCCCCATTAATTATTAAAGTATTGGCAGAGAAAGCCTTTAAATCTTCCACAATCTCGTCGGCATCTATGTTTGCTGCTTCATAGGCAGGCAAGTTCATTTGAATAAGCCGAAGGTTGTTTCGTTTCCACCATTCAGAGTCATCTGAAGCTGAGATTGGCTTTTGAGCTAAAATGGAAAAAGGGATTACTAAAAGGGCAAGTAGTTTTATAAATTTCATTTTGAGAAGGTTGAATTTCTGAAATTTACGAGGGAATCTTTTACGGACAAAAGAACTTTCTATGAATATTAAATAGTCTGCAATCTCTTAAGCAAAGCCTCCTTATAAGCTTTACTAATAGGAATTAGCTTATCTGCCACTACCAAATGTGACGTAGCCACTTCTTTGATATGAGAAACATTGACAATAAAAGAGCGATGAATTCGCATGAAATGACGTTTCGGAAGCTTTTCTTCCATGTCTTTTAGTGTTAAAACCAATAGATATTCTTTGCCCGAAGTATAAATTCGGCAGTAGTTTCTGTCAGCCTCAATGTACTGTATACCGGCAATTGGCACCTTCACCATGCTCTCCTGATAGCGGACAAAAAGAGAATCGTCTAAGACTGTAGATTCTTCGTTACCAACTTCATGACTTATTTTAGACTGCTTCTCTGATTCTATTCTGACTACGGTTAGCTCCAAGGCCCTCTTTAAGTCTCGTTTTTTAAATGGTTTGGAGATAAAAGCATAAGGCTTTGTTTCTTTGGCTCTGTTAAAATGAGCATCATCGGTGTTTGCAGTAAGGTATACCACTGGTATGTCAAAATCCTTTTGCATTTCCGTGGCTACTTCTATCCCGTCTAACTTGCCTTTCAGGTTAATATCTAGTAAAAGAATATCAGGCTGTGTTTCTCTAATATGTAGCAGAGCCTCTTCCCCACGAGGAATAATACCCATTATTTCATAGCCCATAGAAGTTAATTCTAAAGATATATTTGCCGCTATCAGCATCTCGTCTTCAACTATCAAGATTTTGGTGACTCTATCCATTAAGCTGCTTGGTCTAATTTAAATTCAAAAGAGATAATGGTACCTTCCTTGTTTTCTTCCTTCATTATGCCGTTCAGTTGTTGGGTTAGTAAACTTACCAATTGCGTCCCAAAACCAGTTCCTTTAGGTTTGACACCCCCTACTTTACCTACCCCATTATCTTTTACCAAAAGACTCAAGATTTTATCATCCTTTCTTTCTAAGCTAATAGTTATTTCTCCCGAGTCTTTCTCAGGGAAAGCGTACTTCATGGCATTGGTCAGTAATTCATTCACTATTAATCCCAAAGGTACTGCAGTGTCCACATCTAACTCCATCGTTTCCATTGCACATTCTATTTTAACTTTTTCATCAGCATCAAAGGTGTCAAGAATCCCTTCACCCAAATTGAGGAAATAATCCTTCATTTCAATACTGCCAAGGTTAGTCCCCTGATAAAGCTTTTGATGAATAATGCCCATAGACTGTACCCTATTTTGACTCGCTATCATGGCATCTTTGGTAGCAGAATCTTCCAACTGGGCTGATTGTAGAGAAATAAGGCTTTTAACCAGTTCCAAGTTGTTCTTTACTCTATGATGAATCTCTTTTAAGAGCAATTCATTCTCTGCATTTTTGGCACTAATAACTTTAGTAGCCTTTTGATTTTTCCTAAAAGAATAGAACAAACCTGCTAGTAAAAGGGTCAATAAACCAGAAGCCGATAAAATGATATTCTGTGTTCTATTTTTTTGGTTTAATAAAGCTTCTGTAGCTGCCAAAGCCTCATCTTTTTTCTCCGTCTCATACTTAATTATACCCTCACTCTCTAAGTTAGCTACTTGCTCTGCATGCACTAAGTCTTTGGCTTCTTTGGCTTTTTTCACATATAAAAGAGCGTTTTTATGCTCACCTAACTCCTCATAACACTCGGCAATACTTTCATATGGCCTCGTCAAATGTGACACATCTTGTTTATCATAAGCCTTGATACCCTCCAAAAGGTTTTTCAAAGCATTCTGATAATCTCCCAGTTTTAAATATGCCATACCCACTTCAGTAAGCCAAGTGGCCGCTCTTTCACGCCCAATTTGAATTTCACAGAGGTCGAAAGCCTTTTGGTAATCTAACAGTGCTTGTTGATAATTCTCCTGATTAAAAGAAATATCTCCTTTAAATGAATATGCTCTTACTTCCACAAAGACTTCACCAGGCACCTTATTCTTAACTATAGAAAGACATTCCTCGGCCGCTGCATTCGCTTTTTCATAGTCCCCAATTCGGCTATATGCATCAATATAACTAAGGTAACAATATGATAAGGTGTTATAATCTTCCACCTCCCTAAAAATTGAAGTCACTTTATCTAAGTATTCAATGGCTTTTTGAGGTTCGTCAGTATAAAGATATGAAGAGCTCAAATTTCTGTGAGCTTTAGCCACGCCTACCTTATCACCAAGTTCCTCATAAATGGCAATGGCTCGAAAAAGCTCGTTCTGTGCTTCTACGAGCCTTCTTACAGACATATAGTCATGAGCAAGGTTTGTTCTAGTTTCTGCTATTTTAGGTTTGTTATCCGTTTTTAAATAGTAAAACAAAGCCAACTTTGTTTGTTTAATAAGTGAGTCTCCGCTATAAATTCCATGATAACTATGCCAGTTTCCATAGGCCGTATAAAAATCTCCTATTTTTTCATAGTCACCAGTTTTTTGAACTCTTCTTATACCCTCTGCTACTACTTTTTCAAAAACCTCAATGTCTTTTTCTGCATTCTCCTGCACCCATACCAAAATAGAATCTAAAGGTTGGCTTAGTATACTATCAATTTTAATTTCTTCTAAACTTTTTTGAGCCACAGAAGGGGTGATTGATAAAAGCCATAAGGTTAAACTGAATAAAGTCTTACAAATAGAGGTCAAGTTTAATAGTAAAAATGGCTTTTTGCTCATCTTAATTAAGGTCAGTTTTAAAATAGCAATCTTCTAAATCCTAGGTTTAGACTTTTAAATGCTAACAATAATAGTCATAATTATCTATTTAATCGGTGTTAAAAGACCAAATAGCCAGATTCTTACTTGCATTCCGCATTATATCCTATTTGGTGCTAAACTGGTCAAGTAAAACTACCACTTAGTCTAATATTTATCCTAGCCAATCTCAAAATCCCTACATTCACTTTTGAATTAATCAACCCTAAATAACAAAATCATGAATCGTAGAGATTTTATATACAGCTCATCTGCTGCTCTTATTGGTAGTTTAGCCTTGAGCTCAAAAGTTTATGCTGGTGTTTTGAAACCAAACTCACTTATCAACGGAGTACAGATTGGTACCATCACCTATTCATTTAGAAGCATGCCAGGAAGTGCACAGCAGGTGCTTCAGTACTGTGTAGATGCAGGTATATCTGCCATTGAACTCATGGGCGATCCTGCTGAGGATTTCGCAGGGAAGCCTAAAAACCCGATTGATAGAAGTACTTTCTATGTCAATGGCAAAAGAAGAAAACCTACCGACGACGAAAGAGCCCAAATGGAACAATACAATAAAGACGTAGCCGCTTGGCGTGAAACAGTTTCCATGAAACCTTTTAAAGCCTTTGCTAAAATGTATAAAAAAGCTGGCGTAAGCATTTATGCTTTTAAGCCAAATGCTTTGGGTACAAATAATACAGATGCGGAAATTGAATATGCTATGCGAGCTGCCAAAGCTTTAGGAGCAAAATCTGTAACAGTAGAACTACCTGGAGATTCTGCTCAATCAGCTAGACTTGGAAAATTAGGCGAAAAACACAAAATGTATGTGGGTTATCACCTTCACACCACGGCCAATGATACCATTTGGGATGAAGCTCTAGCACAGTCTCCGTATAACTCCATGAATTTAGACTGTGGACATTATATAGCCGCAGGTGGAGATAATACTAAAGAAAGCCTGCTTAAGCTCATAGAAACTCGCCATGACAGAATCACGAGTATGCACATAAAGGACCGTCAAACAAAAGCCAATGGTGCTAGCAACTTAGCATGGGGAGAAGGTGATACGCCAATTAAAGAAATACTGAATTTGATAAGCGAGAAGAAGTATGATATCCCTTGCACTATAGAGTTGGAATACAAAGTACCGGAAAACTCAAATGCGGTAAAAGAAGTAGGCAAATGCTTTCAATTTGCGAAGGAAGCACTTTCTTAACAAGTTTTTTCGATAATTACCAAACGGCTTTGCATTTACAATGTGAAGCCGTTTTTATATTTAAGCTAGTTGACTCAAACAGGAACTATTTATGTCACAACATTTTGACTAATAGCCCCTTAAGTTACCGCTAAAATTCCCTAACTTGTTTGTTCATGCTAAAGCGACTTCTTCGTTTTAGGCAAATAAAATTTAGCCATGACAAAAAAAGACAAAGAAATTTCACGTAGAAAATTTATAGACCTTGGTATTCAAGGATACACAGGTGCCACTTTAGCCCATGCATTACCTGCATCGTTGCTGGGAATGTCAG
Organism: uncultured Arcticibacterium sp.; assembly: GCF_964021845.1. Lineage (NCBI taxonomy): Bacteria > Pseudomonadati > Bacteroidota > Cytophagia > Cytophagales > Leadbetterellaceae > Arcticibacterium > uncultured Arcticibacterium sp. Next base: position 1,181,260 of record NZ_CAXHZC010000001.1, read on the forward strand.
CATGCACAACTGCCGATGCAAAAACTTATCACGGTGTTTGTTACCATGACTGCCCAGATTCGTGTAGTTGGGAGGTAAAAGTAGAAAATGGGAAAGTAACGGGATTTGGAGGAGATAAAGAAAACCCATTCATTAATGGAAAACTTTGCGGAAAAATGGAGACTTTCCCACAAGATATCACCTACAATCCTGACCGAATCTTAAGCCCATTAAAAAGGGTTGGGAAAAAAGGAGAAGGTAAGTTTGAAAAAATAAGTTGGGAGCAAGCTTTAAAAGAAGTTGCTGAGAGGCTTAAAGAATCCGTTGCTATAAATGGTGGTGAGTCTGTATTGCCTTTCGGATATATGGGAACGCAAGGGATTATTCAAAAAGCGGCTATGAGTAATCGTTTTTTTGCAAAACTTGGTGCTTCTAAAATGGCGGAAACAATATGTGGTGCTACTGCCATTACGGGTAATTTTATTACAAATGGGCAGATAATGGGTATTTTGCCGGAAGATATTGTACATAGCCGTCATATCATTTTATGGGGGACCAATACAAAAAACTCTAATGTCCATTTATGGCCTTTAGTATTAGAAGCTAAAAAGCAAGGTGCCAAAATTATAGTGATTGACCCTTTCAAATCTGCTACAGCTATGGAAGCCGACCAGCACATTCAGCTAATGCCAGGTACAGATGTAGCCTTGGCTTTGGGAATGATGCATGTTATCATAAAAGAAAACTTAACAGATACAGATTATATTGAAAAATATACGGAAGGCTTTGATTTGTTAAAAGAGCATGTAAAAGACTATCATCCTGCTGCCGTAGCGGGCATATGTGGACTTGACGAGGACAACGTAATAAACTTTGCCAGAGATTATGCTAATGCCAAACCATCGCTAATTAGAATTTTAATAGGAATGGAACATAACTACAATGGCGGAGACGCCTTCAGGGCAGTAGGAATGTTACCTTCTCTTACGGGAGCTTGGCGTGAGCGAGGTGGTGGATTATTGCATATGACGTTTGAAATGTTTGGGAAGGCTTTAAATTATGAACGTTTTGGTATGTTCACGACTTTGGCAGAAAAAGAAACCAGAACCATTAATATGGTACAGCTGGGTAGAGTTTTGAACGACGATAAGCTCAATCCTGCCATAAAAACCATTTTCATATTTGGCTCAAACCCCGCAGTTACTATTCCAAATCAGAATTTAATACGAAAAGGACTTGCAAAAGAGAACCTCTTCACGGTTTGTGTTGAACACTTTATGACAGCTAGTGCTACGTATGCCGATTATATTTTTCCTGCCACCACTCAATTAGAACACTGGGATGCGGCGGATTCGTGGGGGCATTTATACGTCAACATTAACGAACCTGCTATTGAGCCACTAGGCGAATCTAAACCCAATTCTGAGTTTTTCAGGCTTTTAGCTAAAGAAATGGGCTTCACGGAACCTTGTTTTGAAGAGTCCGATATCGATTTGGTAAAGTCCCTTTTTGATACTGATCACCCCTACATGGAGGGTATAACCTTTGAACATTTAAAAGAGAATGGCTGGGCAAGACTAAAATTACCCGAGCCATTTTTGCCACATGTTAATGGCGATTTTGGTACGGCTTCAGGCAAATGTGAATTTTACACAGCTTCTCTGGAAGATTCCGGGCAAGCTTTACCCGCTTACAAAGCGGTAGAATATGACAATCCAACGTTATATCCTCTGCAGCTTTTAACAGTAAAGTCCACCAAAAACTTCCATAACTCCTCCCACGGAAATGTAAAAAACCTCAGAAAAAAAGAAGGATTCCCTACCCTAGATATTAGCCAAGAGGATGCCGACAAAAGAAATATACTAAATGACGATGAAGTAAAAGTGGTGAACGAATTTGGCACTGTGATTTTAAAGGCAAAAATCAGAAACCGTGTACCCTCAGGTGTTGTGCTTATGCCACATGGTTACTGGCCATCTTTGGTAAAAGGCAATTCCTCATCAAATGCCATGACAAACGACCGCTTATCGGATGTTGGTGATGGTGCCGCTTTACAAGACTGTCGAGTAGAAGTTAGTAAGTTTGTTAGCTAGTTTAGAAACTAGAAACACTGTCAAAAACAGCGGGTTTGCTTAATTTACAAACCCGCTGTTTTTTGTTTTTAAGAATTAAGGAATATCATTTTTTCTGAGCTGAAACCCACTGCATAATGTTAACTGGCATGCCGTTTACTTTAACAGGAGTACCATCAAAATCAAGACGACACTCGTTGGCATGTAAATATACCCATGACCAGTGCCCGTTATAATAGTAAGACTCACCACCATACTGACCAGTAATATCAATAACATGGTCATAATAGCTGAAATGAACATTTTTAGCACCGGCCGACTTTAATCTATGGTAAACTGGAACGGCGGTTTCCTCAGGTTTTGTAGTATTATCGTCTTTTGACTGCACAAACCAAATTGGCATATTTTTGATGCTGCTGATTTGCTTGTCGGTAATAAACTCAGAGGAATATGCTAATGCACTAATGAATCCTGCAGCAAAATAATCAGGGTGATTAAGAATCAATTTTAAAGACATATAGCCACCATTTGAGCAGCCTCCCACATAAATTCTTTTAGGGTCAATCTCAGGATTCTTGGCTACATAATCCTTGATTAAAGCCATCAATCCTTCATTATACATATCGTTTGTTTTGCCACGTGTATAGCCACCTTCCACACTGTTCATCCAGAATGTAGGAGCCTGCGGTACTAAAACATAAGCACCTTCAAAAATCGACTGAACCTCTTCTCCTGCATAATTAACAGCCTTGTTTCCAATAGCCGCAATGCTTGGGTCTGTTCCACCTTCACCACCACCATGCAGCCAAATGAGCAAAGGAGCCTTTCCCGTTCTATTTTCAGGTTTAAAAGCTGCATAAGACATGGTGATATCTTTATGGGTGAATTTACCTGTAAGGTCAAAATCATCTAAAATTGGAATAGTACGCTCGCCTTCTTTATTCCAAGTAGTTCCTGTGGCACTGTCAATTATAGCCAAAGTATAATCTATCCAAACATTTCCTTTACGCCCAAAATATTGAATTGGTGAACCCATTGGTTTATACGGAGCTACAGCCAAAATCAAGGTGACATGATTTCCCACTTCTTGTGGGTTTCCTTCGGCATCAGAAACATAAGCACGCATTACTTCACGGCTACCTGACTGCATAGACTCAGGTATATCGCCTTGGTCTGATTTGCGGCTAACCCGTACATCATAATTCTCCGTTTTGACTGATTTTGTAGTTTCGCCTAGCGGCAAAATAACTTTAGAGGCCGCCGGTCCCCAGTCAAAACCTTCAATAATTAAATGATATTCGCCGCCTGCGGCACTCAGATTAAGCTGAACACCAAAAGCGAACAGCATACACAGCATTACAATTTTCTTCATAGTTTTTTTGGTTTATTTTCAGTAAAAATATGACTTTAATAAGCTTGTTTGTGAAAACATCGACCTATACCCATAAATACTCGGCAATTCGGCAATCAACCATTTCTCACTATACCATTGAATTACCTATCTAGATTCAACGGTTTCACCTTATTCTATAAAAACATATTCCTCAACTCAAGTAATTTCAAGCCTTTATTATTTCAAATATTGTCTATAGTGCACACATTATTAATAATCTATTTGGTTTATAGTGTAAACTAGTTTATAATTGTAAAAATATTTTAAACTATGAAAGAAAACTTAAACCCAGACCAAAGTCTCAAAATCATTGAAGAGATGATTCAAAACTCTAAAACCAATTATAGGAAACATCACGGTATCTATTTCCTATTTTGGGGTTATTTGTCTATCGGCATCGTATCACTATTTTTAATTCTCAAAATGAGCGTTGGCTTCCCTCAGGCACATTATGTTTGGCCGCTGTTCTTTCTAGGTTTTATTTTTAATATTTATCAGGCTCGAAAACATGGAAAAGAAAGACTGGTTACCACCAAGATTGACCGTATTATCAATAAGGTTTGGCTGGGTGTTTCCATAGGCATGGCGGTATTTTATGGTGCCAGCCCTATCTTGGGATGGAAAATGCTACCGATTACCCTAGTGGTGATAGGTATAGCAACTTACGCTCATGGAGCCATTATTTCCTTCAAACCTTTTATCATCGGAGCCTTTGTGATGATGTTTTTAGCATCAGTTTCTTTCTACATGCCAAACGAAGATGTGGTGCTTGGTTTATTTGTGCTAGCAGTATTTGTAGGATATATCATTCCCGGTCATTTGCTAAGGAGGGAAGATGTTTAAAAACTTAGACCCCCTACTCCATTCTCAACTTCGCCTTGCGGTTATGTCCTTATTAATGAATGTAGAAAAGGCTGATTTTGTATGGATTAAGGAAAAAACTAAGGCTACGGCTGGCAACTTAAGCGTACAAATAGAGAAACTTTCAAAAGCCAAATACATAAAAGTTCAAAAGAAATTTAAAGGAAAATACCCGCAAACCATCTGCTCCATTACCGAGACTGGTAAGCTTGCCTTTGAGAAATACATTGAAGATTTAAAACAATACATAAACATATAAACATGAAATACTTATCAATTTTAATTTTAGGAATACTGGGTTCTATGCAAGCTGTTGGCCAGCAAAACCTAAAGCCATCTGAAGAGACTATTAATGCCATGAGTAATCTCAAAATTTACGAGGGCAGTTGGTCTGGGGAAGGTTGGATTCAAATGGGACCACAAAAATCGTTTTTTACCATAGATGAAAAAGCAGGTCACAAAGTGGGTGGCGGTGTTTTTGTTTTCGAAGGTCTTGGTCATGACAAAACCTCCAAAGAAATCATACATCAAGCATATGGCATAGTGACTTATGACGACGCCACAGACGCCTACTCCATGCGTGCCTTCAGAGCAGATGCCAAATCAATGGACGCAGACTTTAGCGTGGACCAAAACGGACTTATAAACTGGGGTTTTGAAGTACCACAGGGCAAAATATCCTACGTGATAGAAGTAAAAGAAGGTCAATGGATAGAAAAAGGAACTATTGAAATGGGCGGCGGCCGTAGCTTTCAGTTTATGGAGATGCTTTTAGAGAGGGAGTAGAATCCTATTTTTAAACTTAATCTGGTAAACGCTTTCAGTTTGCAAAACGGCTCTTTCCTAGGGAATTAAGAACAATATTGAAACGGCTTTGCTTTTTGGTGAGGCCGTTTTTTTATACATCAATTTTACTTGGTTATGAAGATATTTGGTAGTCGCGGTGATTTTTAAAATACACCTTATTCAAAATCGTAACGATGAAATACCGCAGTGTCCCTTTTAGTAGACACTGCTATCTATTGTGACCGCTCTCCGATGCTTCCAGCGTCGGTGTGGTGATTTAAAACCTCTGGTTTAACAAAATGATTTTTGAAGTAAAACAACCTATATCAGTCGGAGGCTGATAAACCAAGCGAAGGCGGGCGTCAAAGCTTAGCAGGGAACTCTTCTCCTTGACTTTCACTTTTTAGTTCGGGTATAGAGCTTTGTCCGCAATTAAAAAAACATCACTACATTTAATAATGGAGTATTCCGAAACAAACAGATTATCAAGGTTAACTGCCATTCTAATTCAATTACAGACTAAAAGAATTACTACCGCTTCCGAATTAGCAAGTAAATTTAATATCAGTAAAAGAACCATCTACAGAGACATAAAAGCATTGGAACAATCAGGTGTTCCTGTACTGACAGAAGAAGGAAAAGGTTATAGCCTAATGGATGGATACAAAATTCCACCTGTTATGTTCACCGAAAAGCAAGCAAATGCCTTAATACTTGCAGAACAGTTAGTGCTCAAAAGTAAGGACGTGTCATTTGTACAGGATTATTCAGAAGCCATTGATAAAATAAAATCAATTCTAAAATATAGTATCAAAGACAAGGCAAACTTACTTACGGATAGAACTCAATATAATCAAGTAAAAAATCAAGAGAGAAACAGTAGTAATTTATCCGATTTGCAAAATGCATTGACAAACTACTTACTTGTTAAGATGCAGTATGTTAACAAAGAGGGCATTGCAACGAATAGATTGATAGAGCCATTTGCCATATTAAATTCCGAAAATTGGTATTTAGTAGCCTACTGTCGTTTGCGTAAAGAATTTCGTTTTTTTAGGCCAGATAGAATTCAAGAAATGGAAATTCTTTCGGAAAACTTTGAACCCCACAACATGACTTTGCAAGAGTATTTTGACAAATATCAATAACTCTTTTTGACCCTTGCCACAAGGCTGTCACCGCCCAACTTTACGTTTGCATCATATTAATTTTTAAACAGAAAAAAGAATGACAAACGTAATTAATGCTAGACCTAATCTCAGCGAATTTCCAAAAGCAACTATGATTTCAGTCAATGGCATAGAACTCGAAATTTTTGAAGCAGGTCAACAAAACAAAGGAAAGCCGCTGGTACTGTGCCATGGTTTTCCTGAGCATGCCTTTTCTTGGCGTCACCAATTACCAGCTCTTGTCACAGCAGGCTATCATGTTATTGTTCCTAATCAGCGTGGATATGGTAACTCTTCTCGTCCCAGCAAAGTAGACCAATATGACATTGAACATTTAACAGATGACCTTGTAGCACTTCTGGACCACTATGGATATGAAGATGCCACTTTCATTGGCCATGATTGGGGAGCAAATGTAGTTTGGAGTCTTGCATTATTATATCCAAAACGAGTAAATAGAATAATAAACTTGGCTTTGCCTTACCAAGTTCGTGGAGAAAAACCTTGGATTGACTGGATGGAGGAGATATTTGGAGCGGACAACTATTTTGTTCACTTCAATCGGCAGCCAGGAGTTGCAGACGCTATATTACATAAAAACACCTCTCAGTTTCTTTGTAATTTATTCCGCAAGAATGTACCATTGGTTCCACCCGATCCGGGAATGTTGATGATTAATCTTGCGAGAGCACAAAAAGCACTCGGTGAACCAATAATGAACCAAAGTGAGCTGGCCGTTTATGTTTCCGCTTTCGAAATGTCCGGCTTTACAGGAGGTATAAATTGGTACAGAAACCTTGACAGAAACTGGCATTTACTGGCAGATGTAAACCCTATTATACCCCATAATACGCTTATGATATATGGTGAGCAAGATATGATTCCTAAGTTTGAAGGCTTAACAGATTTTGTCCCTAATGCAGAGGTAATGAGTCTTGATTGTGGTCATTGTATTCAACAAGAAAAACTAGAAGAAACTACCCAAGCTATTCTAAAATGGCTAAAACAACAGAAATACTAAACTTTACAGAAAGGTAGATATCTTTAAAACCATAGCGGTTCAGGTGAAAACTTGAACCGTTTTTGGGTTTTATAAAGTATATTGTTTTTCAAAAGTATATGTCTCTTATTCCAGTAATATTTGTACTATCTGTTTGAGTTATTTTGCATTCATTATTATGTAAAATAATTCATGTTATTTCCTAAGTTACACCCTTCGGCATGAATCGCATGGTGATAGAAGCAGGCTAGTTCCTAAAGTGGAAACAAGTTCTATTTCCATTGAAATGTCACGTTTCTAACTTGCAGTTTGTCTTGTAATTTAAAGAAAAAGAAAAAATGGCCTTGAAGAATTATCAAAAAGTACTTTTCCCCTATTCCTATAATATTTTAGGCTCTTCTGAAGACGCAAAAGATGTAGTGCAGGATGTTTTGACTAATTACTTTCTTATTGACAAATCACATATAAAAAACGAAATCGGTTATTTAACTAAATCAGTTATTAACCAATCGATAAACTTAAAAAAGAGAAACGCAAAACTAAAAACAAACGAGGTGTGGCTTCCTGAAGCCATGAGCACTCTTAAACCTGACCACGATCTAGATGTAAAAGATATACTATCTTATTCTTTGCTAGTACTTTTTGAGAAGCTAACATCCAAAGAACGAGCTGTTTTTATTTTAAAAGAAGCCTTTGATTATTCACACAGTGAAATTGCAGCTATCATAGAAACCACGGTAGAGAATGCCCGTAAAATACTGAGTAGAGCAAAAGGAAAACTTGCTAATCGGAAATTGACTTATGAAAACATTGCCTTAAAAGATAAGAAGCATGTAATGAATAATTATATGCAGGTTATTCAGGAAGGAGATATGGAACGCCTAGAAAAACTACTGTCTAAAGACGTCAAACTATACGCAGAGGGTACTGATAAAATTAAAGTAGTTAGTGAATACACAGTAGGAAAATCAGAGGTTGCCAATATTTTAAATTATGTTTTCAAAAAGTATCAAAATGCATTAAACATTAAAATTTCAGAAATAAATCATCAGCCAGCTTTACTATATTTTAAAGATAATTCGCTGGTAACATGCCAAGTCTTTGAAATAGATAATCAAGAAATTACAGCCGTTTATTCTATTCTAAATCCTAAAAAAATAAAGTCAATTTCTTTTAGCTAAGTGTCACGTTTTAATCACTTGGCTTGTCGTACTGTCAAAGAATAAAAACTTAACAGTATATGAAAAAAATATGCATCATTAATGGCCATCCTTCTAAAGATAGTTATAATTACGCTTTAGCCGAAAGCTATAAAAGCGGTGCTTCACAAGCTAATGCTTCAGTTAACGTCATCCATATTGGTAGTTTAGATTTCAATCCAAATCTTGGCCTAGGCTACAAAAAACGCAATAAACCCTTAGAACCAGACCTTCTGGAGGCCATTGAGAAAATAAAAAATGCCGATCACCTTGTTTGGTTTTTTCCTATGTGGTGGTACGGTTATCCAGCCATTATGAAAGGGTTTATTGATAGGGCTTTTTTACCAAATATTGCCTTTAGGTATACTGGCAAACCATTTCCAGAACAGTTATTTAAAGGGAAAACAGCTAGAATTATTGTCACGGCAGATTCGCCTGCCTGGTACACTAAATGGATAATGAGAAACCCAGCCATTAACCAACTAAAATATGGCACGCTAAGGTTCTGCGGTATTAAACCCGTAAAGGTTAGTTACATAGGACCTATGAAAAACTCAAAGAGTGAATTTAAGAACGCATGGTTAAATAAGGTAAATCAATTAGGTCTAGAAACGAAATAAAACAATTTATGGAAGCAATAAAAGAGAACTTTTTCGAAGATAATTTGGCAAATCAGGCATACATAATAAAACCAAATGAAGGTGAAAAAATAGAGTTAAACACCATTTCAATAAGCTTTAAAGTCACCAGCGAAATGTCTAATGACCAATTAGGTGTTTACCAAATAACCCTCCCTCCTATGGCCATAGGTGCCAAATTACACTACCACCGATTTATGGATGAAACTTTCATTGTGAATGACGGCGTTTTAACCGTACAAGTAGGAGATAAAGAATATCAGGCTAAGCCGGGCACTGTAGCTTATGTACCTAGGTTTACCCCGCACGGATTCAAAAATGACACTGATAAAACTGTTAAACTGACATTAATTTTTAATCCATCCCAAAAGCGAGAGGGTTTCTTTAAAGGCTTATATGAAACCTTAAATGAGATTCCTATTAAGCCTGAAAAATATCTAAAACTTTACAATAAATATGACAGTTTCCCTGTAGATACCTCAAACATGATACCCACTAGAGAATAAAGCAATAGGTAAAAAATCCTTAAAAAATGGCACCTTAAATTTTAGATCATATTATTTCTGTAACCAAGCTACAAAACCATTTGACGGTCATAAAAAACCTATTAGCTTAGTGTGCATTAAAGAATAGGATCAGCACCTTATGGTGCGGGTACTCCAACCATTACCCCTTAAAATTCAAGGAAACAGAAATCATGAAAATTAAAAAGCTTCTAATTACTCCCATTATCTTACTAATTCTTAGTAGCTGTTCCAGCAAAAAAGAAGAAGCTCAAAAGCCAAATATAATTTATGTTTTAGTAGACGATATGGGATATGGAGATGTATCTGCAAATAATGAGAATAGTAAAATTCAAACACCAAACATAGATAGATTGGCCTCTGAAGGCATTAGGTTTACAGATGCTCACACCTCGTCATCCGTCTGCACTCCCACCAGATATGGTATTCTAACAGGGCGATATAACTGGCGAAGTAAGCTAAAATCTAGTGTACTTACTGGCAACTCTAAAGCTTTAATCTCTTCCGAAAGAACTACGGTAGCTTCCTTACTTAAACAAAAAAACTATAACACCGCATTTATTGGCAAATGGCATTTAGGATGGGATTGGGCACAAAAAAATCCTGAAGTCTCTGGAGGTGAAGGTTGGAACCCGGAAGATTTTGATAACATAGACTTTTCAAAACCTATTCAGAATGGTCCTAAAGAATTAGGCTTTACTTATTCTTATGGACATAATGGCTCTTTGGATATGGCACCCTATGTATATGTGGAAAATGGGATGCCTACTAAAATACCTGACACCATATCTGTTAATAAAGGTAAGTATTCGTGGTGGCGAGAAGGGCCTACTTCCAGTGATTTTATCCATGATGATGTTACCCCTAATTTCTTCCGTAAATCATTCGGATACATAAAAGAAAAATCTAAAGAAGAAAACCCTTTCTTTTTATACCTGGCCCTCCCCTCTCCGCATACACCTATCTTACCTACTGAGGAATGGCAAGGCAAGAGTGGATTAAACCCTTATGGCGATTTTGTGATGATGGTAGATAACTACATGGGTCAACTAGAAAAAGTGATTAAAGTAGCTGGTATTGAAAACAATACGATTGTTATTTTCACAAGTGATAATGGTTGCTCACCTGCCGCTTACATGGAAGAGTTAGAAGAAAAAGGTCACTTCCCAAGTTACATTTACCGAGGACATAAGGCTGATATTTTTGAAGGTGGTCACCGTGTACCTTTTATAGTCAAATGGCCTCAAGAAATAAAGAAAGAAACAGTGTCTGAACAAACCATTTGTACCACCGATTTGATGGCAACAGTTGCTAGTATAGTGCGGTATTCACTGGCAGACAATGAAGGAGAAGATAGTTATAATATCAGGCCTTTATTTAAACAAGACGAACTTATAAGAGAAGCCACTGTACACCATTCTATTAACGGGAGTTTTGCTATCAGAAAAGGTGACTGGAAACTAATCATGTGTCCTGGGTCTGGCGGTTGGAGTTTTCCTAAACCAAATAATAAGGCTGTTATTGATTCATTGCCAATATATCAACTGTATAACCTAAAGAGCGACCCAAGCGAAGCTACCAATCTATACCCAAAAAACACGGAAAAGGTAGAAGAGCTAAAAGCACTGCTTATCAAGTACATTACCGAAGGTAGAAGTACACCCGGACTAGCTCAAAAAAACGATGCTATTGATTCTGAATGGAAGCAGATTAAATTTGTAAATAAGTAAATATGAAGGTTTAAAGCATTCTAACCACATTTTTTTGTGCGAAAATTCAATCTCCATGTGTTCTAGAAAAAAAACGTAAAAGCTTACTTAGGTTTATAAAAATCAATAAAACCATTAAGAAAAAGATGAACTCGAAAACTGCTATTAAAATAATGTTGTGGATGCTTTTAGCAATAATACTTTTTCATCTAAGTATCATCTTAAAAGTAATTCCATACGACATCACTTGGGGAGGGAGATTAAAAAATGATGCTGAGATGTATGTTTTTGAAACGGCTTCAATATTGATTAACCTGTTTTTATGTTTCATCCTTCTAATTAAAGGGCAATATATAAGAGCGTTTTTATCATTGAAATTTGTCAATATCACCTTATGGATATTCGTCATATTATTCGGATTGAATACTATTGGGAATGTTTTCGCGAAAACCAATTTTGAGAAATATTTCGCCCTATTGACATTAACTTCGGCTATTCTAATTTTGATAATTCTGCGTAAAGGGAAAGGCCAAAAAGGGAATAGCTGATTGGAAAGGTAGTGAGTTCACTGCTTGTTCTATTAACTATTCAGCTTAGCTAGGGTCATTCAAAAGCCATTGACTTGACATCCATAAAAATCAAATGCCTTTGACAAACTTTTGTTCTGATTCACAAATTTTAGGCGTTCTTTGATGCCAACAAATTAATCACCAACATATTTAATTATTTCTGACAATCTTCTGCCCCCCACTTATCCAAACTTCTTAGAATTTTCTCAAGTGATTTACCTCTAGCACTTAAGCCGTATTCCACTCTGGGAGGAACTACAGGAAAGACTTTTCTAGAAATAAGGCCATCTTTTTCTAAATCTCTTACTGTTTGGGTAAACATTTTATTAGAAATCCCCGGAATTTTCTTTTGCAACATTCCCGAACGCAAATCGCCATCTAATAAATGAAACAGAACTAAGGGTTTCCATTTTGTCCCTATTAAATTCATGGTATAATTTAACGGACAACTAATCTTTTCAATCAAACTACTAAATTTATATAATTAATAATCAGCATTTTACTCGTTTTGGTAACTATACTACTTTTAGGTAAGTTATTGCCAACAGGGTAAATATAGTCTAATTTTGAATTCTAAAATATAAATTATGACATCTAACAAAGATTATCCTAAATCATTTTCACATATCGGAATAACAGTTCCGAATATAAATGAGGCCGTAAAATTCTACTCAGAAGTAATGGGCTGGTACGTAATTATGGAGCCCTCAATAGTCAAAAAAGAAAAAGAAACTGCTATTGGTCAAATGTGCATTGACGTTTTTGGAAATGATTGGACTGAATTTGAAATAGCTCATTTAGCCACTTCAGATGGAATTGGAGTAGAACTATTTTCTTTTCCTAATGGCATCAAAAAGGCACCTGAATTTAACCCTTTTAATACGGGTCTATTTCATTTTTGTGTACAAGACCCTAATATTGAAGAGCTCATTGACAAAATTGTGAGGTATGGAGGAAAACAAAGAATGCCAATCAGGGAATACTATCCGAATGATAAGCCTTTCAAAATGTGCTATGTTGAAGACCCTTTCGGAATTGTCTTTGAAATCTATACGCATAGTTATGAATTGACCTATTCTTCCGGTGCTTATACAAAATAAAGGTTAAGTATTAGCAGCTTGATACAGCCTTATAAAAGCTAACTTTAGCCAACCCGAAACACTACCGTTTCGGGTCTTTTTTTGTAAACAAAAAAATATATCCTTACGATTTGACCTCCACATTGGAAGTTAATTTTCTTTATTTTTATAACTGATTCTGATAGTTTTGTTAAGAGATAGCTTAATGGCAGTGAGGATTTAAATATTTGATTTAAAAGGTTAATAAACAAGCTTTGGTCTTGGCTTTCAAGTAAGAAAACAATAATGAGATTAAAGAATATTGACTCAATCAAGGGCCTACTAATAGTTCTAGTAATTATTGGTCATATACTTCTCGGAGGTGAGAATGAAGAAGTTTGGAGTGTAATAATTTATAGTTTCCATATGCCCTTATTCGTTGGAATAAGCGGTTACTTATTTAAAGTTAGTAATGTTGTTGATTTCAATTTACTAGAACTTCTCAGAAAATATCTGTTAAGACTAATTCTACCGTGGTCTATAGCTGTACTGGCATATTATTCTTTTTCTATAGCTCAAAATACTGATAGAAATATAATCCACGGCTTAGTAAGCTCATTTCTCTTTCCATTCTATCATCTATGGTTTATTCCTAGTTTTTTAAGCTGGGTGATATTAACATGGTTTCTAAAAAAACTTAAAACTAGCGATAGACTTTTATTATTTATTGCATTTTTCATATCTCTTGTCTCAATTTTGTTGAAATGGTATCCAGAATCTTATCAAGATTTTGGAACGCTAAAATCAGGAATAACACTGATTCAAAATAAATATAGACCCTACTTTTATTTCTTTTTTATTCTAGGTTTGGCATATCGAAATATTCAATTAAATAAGCCAACCTTTTCAGAGTATATGCTACCATTTTTGGGCTTTATCGCAGTCGTAACTTTATATTATTTCCCAAATAATCCACTTTCAATTTTCAACTTCTTTTTAATGAATGCCGTACTATTATTAGTTCTTATGAAATTATCTAGCAATAAGATAATTCCAAGAAATAAAACGTTAGAATGGCTTGGCTTTAACTCTTTGGGGATATATTTATGGCATTTATTTCCAATTTTGATTTGTAAAAGTGTAATTGGAATAGAAAATTCATTAATGTTTTATTTGGCAGCTATTTGCTCAGAAGTAATATTTATTATTGGATATAATTATTTATTAAAATTTGATTTTCTTAGAAAGTATGCATTTGGCTTATAAAGAATTACATCATCATAATTTCCTAGTCTTATCTTAAGTCTTTAAAGGCCTCCTGCTCAATATTATTTTCATCAAAATCATAGGGTTTCCAAATTAAAAACCGAGAAAATTGCAACCATTCTATTCAGTTTTCATTTCCCGAGTCATTCTTCAAAAGTTCTTTTATATAATGTAAGTAAGCTTTAAAGGCTTACTTACATTATCTGACTCAAGCTGCACAACTAGCTTTTTATATTTGATGATTAGCTAGAAAAACAACTTGTACTTTTTAAAGGTTTTCTATAGCTTTGATAACAAGGAAATTCGCAACAGCTTTAGGGATTTCAGTGAATTAATATGCCAACAGCTACAAGAAGAGATACCTCAGGGCAAGCATAGATTTACACGAACGCTATGAAAACTTAAACTTTGTAAATCTAAATAAAAAACATTTCTTATGAATTTATCAACTATTAAAACTCCAGGGGTTTACGTTAATGAGGTAAATGCTTTCGGAAATTCTGTAGTGCCTATTGCTACTGCTGTTCCGGCATTTATAGGTTATACACCACAAGCTACATACGAAGGAAAATCTTACAGTAATGTAGCAACTAAAATTACGTCATTTGCAGATTTTAAAGCTATCTTTTGTTTGCCAAATCCACCACCACCTGCAGATCCTGCAAAACAATATAATCCTGAATATTATTTAGTAGCCGAAGCCAGTCAACCCACCAAGGACAATTATATTAAAATTGGAACTGCGTTCTATTCAATTTTACCCGACCCAAATACAGTTTACTACTTATACAACAGTATAAAATTGTTTTATGATAATGGTGGAGGAGATGCATACATCGTTTCTGTTGGCT
This sequence comes from uncultured Arcticibacterium sp., assembly GCF_964021845.1. Lineage (NCBI taxonomy): Bacteria > Pseudomonadati > Bacteroidota > Cytophagia > Cytophagales > Leadbetterellaceae > Arcticibacterium > uncultured Arcticibacterium sp. Next base: position 1,196,334 of record NZ_CAXHZC010000001.1, read on the forward strand.
CCTATGGTAAGCCTTCTGGCTCTCCAGCAACACTTGGAGAACAAATAGTGAATTCTAATATACAATTAAATCAATTGACAAATGGTTTAGCCTTATTGAAGCAAGAACTAGAGCCTACAATGTATATTTGTCCAGAAGCAACTTTACTGTCAGTAGATAACAATGCATCTTTAATGAAAGCAATGTTGTCACAAGCTTCTGAAATGCAAACCACCGTATGTATTTTCGATGTTATAGGAGGAAGGAATCCGGATCCTATAAACTATATGGATGCCATTGCTACTTTTAGAGACGGAACTGGTGCAAATAGTTTAGGTTATGGAACGGCATACTATCCCTTTGTAGGTACAACGGTAATGCAAAGTTCAGATATAGATTACACAAACCTATTTGGGGGAGATATTACTCAATTGCAAGCTATTTTAAGTTCATCAAATAATCCGAATGCTACGATAGATACCATAATCGCAAATATTCAAAATCCTCCAGGAGGCGAAGCATTGGCCGTAAGCCAATATAATAATTCATTGTTATCAGCAAGTACAACCTACGGCACCATTATAGCAACTGTATTAAAAGAAGCCAATACATTACCTCCAAGTGGTGGTATGGCAGGAGTAATAACAAATACGGATAATCAGGTAGGTCCATGGCAATCTCCAGCAAATACATCTATGATAGATGTAATAAGCTTACCTATTAACTTAACAGATACACAGCAAGCGGACTTAAACGTAGATGCTATTTCTGGAAAATCAATTAACGCAATTCGTAATTTTAATAGATTAGGAATTTTAATCTGGGGAGCTAGAACATTGGATGGAAATAGCCAAGATTGGAGATATCTTTCTGTAAGAAGAACCATGATTTTTTTAGAGCAATCATGCAAGTTAGCAACTAACGCTTATGTATTTGAACCAAACACTAAAAACACTTGGGAGGCAGTAAAAGCTATGATTGGTAGTTTTCTAAATAATGTATGGACGCAAGGGGGCTTGCAAGGGGCTAGTGCCTCAGATGCTTTTTCTGTAGAATGTGGACTAGGAAGTACCATGACTACAGAGGATATTCTTAATGGATTTATGAATGTAAGTGTAAAAGTTGCTGTAGTTAGACCTGCAGAGTTCATAGTTTTTACAATCCAACAAGAAATGGCTACCTCTAGTTAAGAGTTAAATACAAATACTTTAGCTAATATTAGGCTCGAGTTCAGCGATTCAGGCTTCGTTTAACTTCAGTATTTGTTGCAAAAAAAACAAAACCGGACTTCCAGAATTAATGGTACTTAGAAAAGAAATGACAGTGGCTGAGATAAGCCATTTAATCGGCTTTGCCTTTGTGACCGTTTTTGCTCTGGTCAAAGTTTTTAATGGTCTTTACCTTTTTGCTTTAGTTATAATGTTTGTCAATATATTGATGAACTTATATCCATCATTATTACAACAAGAAAACAAAAGAAATATTGACAGATTGATAAAAGTGACTGGCAGGAAAGCTAAGCACCCAGACATTCCATTGTACCTTAAACCGTAGCAAAGAAGTATTTTTTTGAAAAAGCTAATCAAACAATACCAAATGAAAGAACATTACGAACCTAAATTTGTAGAAAAACTATTTGACAAAATGTCAAGTTCGTATTCGAGAATGAATTATATAACCTCATTTGGCTTTAGTGAAAGGTGGAGAAAAGAATGTGTGAATGAAATTGATTTAAGTCATGGAAAAGTAATTGTTGACCTTCTAACTGGAATGGGAGAATGCTGGAAATTCATTGATAAAAATGCAGATAAAACGGCTAAAATAATAGGACTAGATTTTTCAACAGAAATGATAAAAAAAGCCGAGAAAAATAAATCCAAGTTTAAGAATCGAGAAATAGAACTCTTAAGAGAAAACGTTTTTGAAAACTCTATAAAGAGTAACTCAGCCGATTCCGTAATTTCTGGTTTCGGTTTAAAAACTTTTAATAATAAACAACTGGAAAGATTGGCTATAGAAATAAATCGTATTCTAAAAACGAATGGCAACTTTTCTTTAATAGATGTATCTGTTCCTAAAAATAATATGCTTAAGGGTTTTTACATGTTCTACTTGAAATACATAATTCCAATTCTCGGAAAATTGTTTTTAGGAAATTCCGAAGCATACAAGATGCTTGGCAGATATACCACAGAATTTGAAAATTCTAAAAATGTAAAGCAGATTTTTGAAAAACAGAATTTCAAAGTAGAGTATGTAGCATACTTTTACGGTTGTGCTAGTGGAATAAAAGGAACAAAAACTAATTAAATTCTTTCAATTAATTTTATAGCTAATAAGATAAACTACTACTAATGACAGAAAAAGAACTATCCGAATTAACAGACGAAGAGCTGTTAGTTAAAGCGAAAAAAATGAAATCAAACTCTATCATGAACGCCGCCCTTATCGGAGTTATGATTGGAATCACTATTTACGGTATTGCTAAAAACAATTTTGGGTTATTCGCCATCATCCCCTTATTTTTCGCATTCAGAGTATTTAATAATCCTAAAAACAAAGCAAAAGATAAAGCCTTGAAAAAAATATTGAAAGAAAGGGATTTGGAATAAACCACTCTCTTTATTTCAAATATTAAATCAAGAGCTATCACCACACTCACAGCAAGTCCAATGTTTACTTTACCCAAATCTTTGGCAATAATGATGTAGGTATTTTTGGTTTTTGACTTGTTAAGCAAATAGGCAATAACAAACTCTCTACCTGCTAAAATCCCATTAAACACCCAAGCCGATATTATCAAGTCTATTTAAGTAATGACTACTTTCAAAAATGTGTTATTAAAAAATCGTCAAATGCAATGGTAATTTGAACTCAATAAAATTCTATCGCAGATAATTATATCAAATAGAAAAAAAACAAACAAAGCAAGATTAATCTACCAAAAACAAAACCAAATACTTTCGTTTATTTTCGTTATAATTGCATTTACTTAGATTTACCAGCCTAATCGAAACTAATCGAAACCCTATGAAACTTTCAATTCCCTCTGCCCTTGCCTATTTAAGAACAGGTTTTAAGCCACTGGCTGCTCAGAAGAAATCTATAATTCATCTTGTCCAAAAATTAACTAAACATGAAGAACTGACTTACCAGACTGAGTGTCTGTTAATTAAAGTCTCAAAATCTTTCAGATATAAGCAGACAAGCATATTAGCTATGGCAATAGCCTGCATGTTAGTGTTTCAGTCTTGTAGCAGCGAAACCTCCTCAGAAATTACCTCCACAGAGAAAAAACCACGTGTTATTATCACAAGTGATGGTGAAATAGACGACGAATGCTCTATGGTCAGGTGTCTCCTTTATGCCAATGAGTGGGATATTGAGGCAATAGTTACCACCAGTTCCCAATACCACTGGCAGGGTCATGATTGGGCCGGCGACCATTGGATTGAGCCTTATTTGAAAGCTTATAAAGAGATATATCCTAACTTAATAAAACATGATGCTAGCTATCCTAGCCCTTCGTATCTATATGACCGTTACCGCATGGGAAACATAAGTGCTGAAGGAGAAATGGAAGAAGTTACAGAAGGTTCACAGCTAATTGCAGAAGTGCTGCTGGATGACACAGACGATAGTGAAATATGGATACAAGCTTGGGGTGGCATTAATACCATAGCAAGAGCATTAAAAACCATAGAAGAAGAGCATCCTGAAAAAATGGAGGATGTAGCTAAAAAAATGCGATTCTATTTCATTTTTGAGCAAGACTCCACCTACCAATCTTACATTTTGCCTAAATGGGGGAAATATCAAATTCCTACTATTATTTCAGACCAATTTGAAGCCTTGGCTTATCGCTGGAAACGAATTCAACCAAAGGAAAACCAGGAGTACTTTGAAGCCCCGTGGATCAAAGAAAACATATTAGAAAATCATGGGCCGCTATGCTCGCTTTACAAAGCTCATAATGGTGAAGACACAACTTACCTTGTAGGCGACTTCAGAGCCGAGGGCGATTCGCCTGCATTCCTTCATACCGTTCCTACTGGCCTAAGAAGCATGGAGTCTCCCGACTTTGGAGGTTGGGGTGGCAGGTTTGTTAAAATTCGCGATAATACGTGGATGGACCCTGCTCCCTATGATGGCTATGTACACCCAGAAGGACGCTATTACAAAACCACGGTTTGGGGAAGAAAAGTCTTAAACGAAGGAGACTCGTACATAACCAACCCAAATTTGCTATCTTTTTTCAAACCAATGTGGCGTTGGTCTGTAGCTCAGCAAAACGATTTTGCAGCACGTGCAGATTGGTCTGTCAAATCCTTTGAAGAAGCCAACCACGCCCCTATTGTAAAACTTGAGCATAATAATGATTTGACCGCCAAACCGGGTGCTGAAGTTAAACTAAGTGCCCTAGGAACAACCGACCCTGACGGTGACACTTTATACTATAATTGGTGGCAATATGATGAGGCTGACACCTATCAAGGCAATGTTGATATCATAAATTCCAAGCAAGCTAAAGCATCACTAACCATACCGCAAAATGCTAAAGCAGGAGAAACCATCCATGTGATATGCGAAGTAAGTGATTCAGGTAACCCTACACTAACTAAATATGCTAGAATAGTCATTACAGCAAATTGAATAACCTAAAAATCCTCTTTAAATAATAATCTCAACCTAAACTTTAAAATTAATATGTACTCAAAAACAAAACTGTCCTTAATGATAATGCTGGGCATGCTTACCTCTATGAGCTTTGCTCAAATACAGCCTATCCCAAAGGATGCAGGCAGTGGACTAGACGGACGCTACTGGAAGTATACCAATGGGCCAATGGTTAAACTTGCAGGTGACGTAATGGCCACCATAAACGAGCGACCTGCTGATGCCACCTTTAAGGCAAGCAAAATGAAATACCAGAGAAACGACATCTCATTGCTGGTTGATTGGCTTGGAGAAGATGGAGCCAGTGTTGTTTTTTCAAACAAACCTAAAAGCCCAGATGTTGATGGTAGTATTTTTAGTTTCACAGGCTTAATAGCCATTCCAGAAGCTGGCGAAGTAAACTTTAGAGCTGCTTCAGATGATGGCTGTTTGGTCTGGATTGATGGACAAAAAGTAATCAATAATGATGGTCACGGAAATGCTCCAGGTAAAAACCCTGATGGAAAAATGACTTTCAAAAAGCCAGGTCTTTACCCAATAGAAATTGTCTATTACAATGGAAGTTGGAGAGATTACTTAAACCGGTACGGCGAAGGTGTCTTTAGTTTCGAGGTAAACGGTGCTCCCGTTAAAACGGAAAGCCTTTATTCGTCAAGAATGCTGAATAAAACATTGATATTTCCCTCAGCAGCTGAAAAAATTCCAGCAGAAAAAGGTACAGGATTAGTTGGTCGTCTTTGGAAAAGGTCAGGAAAACCGCTTTCAGGTTTAGCTGGCGAAGGAATACATATTATGAAAACTACCCCTTCACATGGCCTTTTTACTGCTACTAGATTAAGTTATGCAGGAAATGAGCTTACGCCAATGGTGAAATGGCTAAAAGAAGATTCTACAAGTTTGGCCATGTACTATGAAACAGAATTTGCGAATATTGACGAATGTCTTTTTAGCTTCAATGGATACATTGCTATTCCAGAGAAGGGCGAAATAGAATTCAATATCTCTTCTGATGATGGTACCATACTAAGCATTGGTGGACAAAAAGTGATAGTTAATGACGGTTACAGAGCAGCACCGGGTCTTGCTCCCAAAGGAACAGCCGTTTTCTTAAAGGCAGGTCTTTACCCGATAGAAATCTTGTATTACAATGGTGCTTATAAAGACGAGGAAGCGGGCACCAGAGGGGAAGGTATTATGAAGTTTTTTGTCAATGGTAAAAATATAAACCCTGACCTCTTATACCCAACATCAGTTAGTAATTAATCTCTACTTGATTTAATAGCCTAATTTCAATTTTCAAAACCGCTTTTCTAAGTTCAAACTTAGGGGAGCGGTTTGTTTTTTTGAGCTACCCCAATCTTAGTCCTAGTTATGAACATAAGACTTGACGCTACATCCCCGATAAAAACCACTCATATAATATCAAGCAAATCTCAAAGCCATGGTCTTGACATTTGCTCAAAAACCTGCTAGCTTGCTAATACTGTAACCATAAAGGGAAACTACGATAACCTGAAAGCTGAAAATGAAACAAACAAAACGTATACTCCGAATTCTATTTATTCTAGCCAGTATAGGCTCCTTATATTTTGTACCATGGATTTTAGTCAAAGCTTGGATATTACCCTTACCAAACACTGTCCAAGAACAAGTAGATGCAGCAATTAATTATGGCTTTGATGGAATGATAGTATATGTAGATCAAGCAGGAAAACCACCAGCATTTTACGCAGCAGGTTATAAAAACAGGGCAAATAAGACTCCGGCAGACCCAAAGTCTTTATTCAAAATTGGGAGTATAAACAAACTGTATGTTGCGGTGGCTATCACCAAACTAGTAAATGCCAATAAGCTTTCATTAGATAAAACCTTAGCCGATTACTTTCCGGAGCTTGTAGGGAGAATAGAATATGCTGACGAAATTACTTTGAGAATGATGGTTCAGCACAGGAGCGGTATGCCCATATTCACCAACCACCCCGGTTTCTGGAACCAGCCACAAGCCGACAGCATAGATGTATTACAGTATGCTTTGGACTTACCTGCCAACTTTAAACCCGGGGAAGACTATGAATACTGTAATACCGGTTATCTATTGCTTTCCAGACTTATTGACAAAGTGGTGGGTTACAGCCATAACCAATTTATAAAAGAAGAAATATTAATACCACTTGGTCTTAAAAACACTTTTAGTGCTCTGAGTGAAATTAATATGGACAATCTTATGAGCGGCTATTATATAGGTTTTGAAGAAGATTTAAAGACCAATGACTATGGTGCTATGATAGCTACGGCAGAAGATGTAGGCAAATTCTTACGAGCATTAAATGATGGCTCTGTCTTTAAAGAAGGTGAACAAGAAATATACTCCTCTATTTATGAGTATGAACATGGCGGTCTCATTCCTGGTTATCAGTGTCTTTCAGAATATCATAAAGACATTGACACCGTAGTAGTTCAGTTTATGAATACCACAGATTTTAATGGCTACAACTGGAATTTATCTGAAATATTCATTAACCGCATTGTCAAAATCATCAAGAAAGGGTAAAGAAGTTTCTAAGGTTAAGAATGAAAAAATACATTATTTGGGTTGGTATAACAGCGTTTCTTATTGTTGGGTACTTAATTATCGATAGTTTACTTTTTACTGGAATCAAACCTATTAATGTAAACCAAGACGGCTTTCGAGCCAACTACTTTGCAAAAGAAAATATCAAAAATAGAACAACCATAGTCCTAATTGGCGGTGGAGAATGGGGCGACTACTGGGCTCAAGAATTTGCTAAGAAAGAAATGGTTGGTTTGTCAATACCTTATACGGGTAAAGACGGATTACCCAAATTGCCTGAGGAAATCAAATTAGAATACTTTGAGAATGCCATTAAGTGGCTCAAAGAACAGCCCGAAGTTGACCCTAGTAAAATTTTAGTAATGGGAGCCTCAAGAAATGCCGAACTTGCATTAATTCTTGCTTCTACTTTTACAAAATCCATTAGCGGAGCGGTAGCTTATGCTCCCAGTGCTGTTTCATGGTCAAATACCGTTTTACCTTACAATTCAGACGAACTGAAAGCTAGTTGGAAATATAAAGGACTTGATATTCCATATCTGCCAATGACTAAAATCAAGGGAAACAAGTCCAAGAAAATTGAAATGTTAGACTATTGGAAGGCTGGTCTCTCAAAAACAGACTTGGTAGCACAAGCGGGTATCAAAGTTGAAAACATTAATGGGCCTATTTTGCTATTTTCTGGCAAAAATGATAACGTATGGCCTTCATCCCTCATGGCAGATATGATAGCACAGCGTTTGGCAGCTAACAGCTTTAAACACTCCTTTCAGAATATTAAATATGATAATGCAGGGCATAACATTTCTACCAACCCTGCGTATAACTCAATTTATAGAATGGGGGCAATTCACATTGACGGAAAAAGTTATGAATATGAATTTGGCGGAACAGAAGAAGGTGATTTTCAAGCTAAACAAGATGCCAAAATCAAATTGATGAAGTTCCTTGCTAAAATCTAAACACTTTACCAGGGCTTATAAGATTAATTGTAATTTGCTTATCAAAATGGCAAGTAATAATCTATTAGCTATCTTAAAGAAATCAGCATGAAAAAAGCCTTAAAAGTTGGTTTAGTGACTATAGGTCTACTATTTATTTCTTATCTATTCCTTAGGCAAGATTTTAAGAAAGCCCCGCCGACCCTTTATTCAAATGGCCATATAATCACCTTAAACCCAAATGAACCACTTGCAGAGGCCATGTTTATTGAAGACGGGAAAGTGATTGCTATTGGCACTAATAAGGCCCTTGAACATTATTCCTCAAAAAGTGAATCTCAGGTAGATTTGAAAGGTGCCACGGTAATGCCTGGCTTTATTGACCCTCATACCCACTTTTCCATCAGTATGTTCATGTCGGAAATGCATGATTTATCTGGATTTAAATTTAAGTCAAATGATGAAGTCTGGGCGGCGTTTGAAAACATAGTGGAAAAGAGTGAAAAGGGAGAATGGATTATCTGCAAAGGAATTGACCCAATTTTAATACCTGATTTAATACCGCCATCCATTGCTTACTTGGACAAAATTGCTCCAGAAAACCCTGTTCTTTTCTTTAGTCAAAGTTTACACAGTTATTGGGCAAACAGTAAAGCTTTCGAAATTGTAAAAATAGATAAAACAACACCACAGCCATCTAAACATAGCTATTATGGCAAAGACCAAAATGGGAACCTTAATGGCTCCATAGTAGAACAGGAAGCCGTAAAACCTTTTTTCGACATCTTAAAAAGTGAAGTTTTAACATCTAAAAAGCTGAGTACAGCCGCGTCCAAAGTGATGACAGATTATGCTAAAAATGGCAATACTACCATTGTGTCTGCAGGAATTACCATTCAAGACAAAAAACCACTCATACTCTTCAAAAATCTATCGATTAATAAGCCTAGTCTTATTGGAAGCCTTTTGGAAAAAGTTGGTGTTTTTCCTAAAAGACAGCAAAGACCAAGACATTTTATGTACATGAGGCATGATATGGAACATTTAATGCCAGAACCCCACCAAGAGAGAAACGATTTTTATGACATTTTAGGCATTAAACATTGGTATGACGGCTCTCCATACATTGGTACTATGTACCTAAATGCCCCCTACTTAAACACCGAACTTACTAATGCCAAACTGCATATCCCTATTGATAGTAAAGGTACAGCCTTAATCAAAAAGGATAGTTTAAAGGCCTTTATAAAGGAAAATCACTTAAAAGGGTGGCAAATAGCAATACACACACAAGGGGATGCTGCTATAAATGAAGTAATTGATGCGTTTGAAGAATTAGAAGAAGAACTTGATTTTTCAAAGTCCAGACATAGATTAGAACATTGTGTATTATTTCCCTCAGAGAATTTAGCTCGATTAAAAAGACTAAACCTTACACCTAGTTTTCATATCAATCACTTATACTACTACGGTGACGCATTAAAGGCTGACATTTTAGGTGAGGAAAGAACAGAAACTATCTTGCCTCTAAACACTTTTACGGCTAACGAAATAAAATACTCATTACATGCCGACCAGCCCATGTTTGAAAGTAATCCTTTTAGCTTAATCCAAACTGCTGTGGAGCGTAAAACTACTTCAGGTGATACTATAGCAGCAAATCAAACCATAAGCATACTAGAAGCTATAAAAGCTTTAACTATAAATGCGGCATGGCAAATTAACATGGAGGATAAACTAGGCTCCTTGGAAAAAGGAAAATATGCCGATTTCATAATTCTAGATAAGAATCCATTAAAGTCAAAGCCTAGTGAATTGCGTGATATAAAATGTCTAAAAACGTATATCAATGGGAATTTGGTCATGATGGATACCGAGTAAAACTAGTATCTCGTTAAAAGTAAGCACTAAAACACTCATAGGTTTTATATTCGCTTAGCATTGATTATATTAAATTCGTGACCAGTCAAATTTCAGTTCAAGCATTCCTAACAAAAAGCTCAAACACACATTGAATAACATCCCTAATTTATCATTTAACAGTAGTGAAAGTGCCACTGATTTTGAGTTCATACCTTTAGCAGAATTGTTCCCAAGAATAGAGGAAAGTGGTAGTCACGACCCCTTGCAACCGCACAGAATCTCCTTTTTCGCATTGTTAATTGTGACAGAGGGCACAGGGGTGCATCAAATTGATTTAAAGAATTATGACATACGTAAAGGTTCAGTGCTTAAAATAGCTAAAGGCCAAGTGCACGCTTTTCAAAAAAATGCCCAATACCAGGGTTTCTTAATAGTTTTCACCGAAGATTTCGTTCTTAATTATTTCTCTAAAACCTCTATAAGTTTAATTTCTCACTTTTATAACTATCATATTTCTACCCCTATTGCCAATGATAGCACACTTAACGAAGCTTTCTTAAAAGAACTCATGCAAGAGCTGGCAGCGGAAAATTCGTATGCTCAGAAAAACATAATAGCTTCATTATTGGACTTATACTTATTAAGATTAGAACGTAAGTCTCAAAACATTGAACTACAAAACAATAATTCAAAACAGTATAGTACTTTTTTAAAATTCAAAAACTTAGTCGAATCTAATTATACTACTACCAGAAATGTAAAAGATTATGCTGACATGTTGCTAATTTCTACAAAGCATTTAAACCAAGTAGTGAAGAATTTCACCATTAATACAGCTAAGACATTTATAGACGATTATGTTGTCTTAGAAATTAAGCGTGCCATTGTAAGTACTAATAAGAGCCTGAAAGAGGTATCTTTTACTACTGGATTTGACGAAGTAACCAACTTTACAAAATTTTTCAAAAAGAAAATGGGCGTTTCACCAAAAGACTTTAGAGCTAAGAAAACTTAAGACTTCCCATATTTACCATTTTTACATTCATTTTGATAAGCTAACCTGTTTTGTGTTTTTTGACCTTTGCATCGAAATAAAAAACACGAAACAAATGAAATATTTAAAATTAAGTTTACTTGCCATACTTACACTGGCTCTCGCAATTACATCATGCTCTAATGATGATGATACCATTTCACCATTAACCGTTGATTTTGGAGAGGCACCTTCTAGCTCATTGATTACAACGGGAGTTGTAAATGTTATCACAGAAAACACCGTAAGGTATCACACGTTTGATTTTGCCGCAGCACCATATACTGTTACCATAGTAGAAACCGAAGACAATGCCATAGTGGTAGACCTAGGACCTGCACCAGCTTTTGCAGCTGATCTAAAAACTTACTTTGATGCTATTAACAAGCAGGGAGCGGTAATTATCACTCATAACCATGGTGACCATTATGGTGGTGCTGGTAGTTTCACCAACCTAGATTTTTACGCTGAAAGTACCGTTGCAGAACAGTTAAATAATACCACAGACTTTACTAGCATGTATTCTAAAACTGTTATTGGAGTTACAGGCCAGAAAGAAATAGGAGGTCTCACGTTTACTTTTGATAAAGTATCAAATGCCGAAACGGGCGAAAATGGTTACTTCTACAATGATGATCTCAAGGTTCTTTTTTCTGGAGATTTGATATACAATTTGACACATCAATACCTAAGAGAATACACGCCAAAGGACTCTGAAGATGAGCTAACAAATTGGATTACAGGATTAAATGTTCTAAAAACTGATTTCTCAGACTACAATCACCTATTTGTTGGTCATAATGGTTCTCGTTCAGATGTTGGAACAGTAATCGATGAAAATATCGCTTATCTAGAAACCGCACAAGCCATTATTAAGGGAACCCAAACTGTCTCTGGAGGAAAAAAAGCATCAACCCAACAACAGGTAGTGGATGAACTTCTAATGTTATATCCAAACTATAAGGAAGGTGGTCTTTTATTATCGCTTCCTAATGCATTTTTCCCTGGTGATACAGGAGCAGATTGGTTTTAAAACTAAATAATTTTAAAAGAAGGAATATCGACTTTATCGGTATTCCTTCCTTAAATAAAATTTCACAGCTAAAGCAATGATAACAAACACAATAAACGAACTTTTTAACGAGGCAAAACATGATGGTTCTAAAATCATAAAAGGCATTGCAAAAAGTATATTAAGACCCATAAAACCATCGGATTTTAAAGATGCTTATCTCTCCATCTCTAGGGAACAAGGAGAAGATTTAGTGCAGCTTATAAGAAAAAAGAATCTCAAAAATATTGTAGAGTTCGGTACCTCTTTTGGTATTTCAACATTGTTTTTAGCTCAAGGAGTGCGTGAAACTAAAGGAAAAATTGTTACCACCGAATTAATTGAATCCAAAGCTACAAAAGCAATTGAACACTTTAAAAAAGCCGGAGTAAACGACCTAATAGAAGTCAGAGTTGGTGATGCAACAGACACATTGAAGGAATTTAGTGAACCCATAGACCTGTTGTTACTAGATGGATGGAAAGACCTTTATCTACCTATATTCCGAATGCTTGAAGGTAATTTCCATGCCAAAACACTTATTTATGTAGACAATGCAGATATGAGAGAATCTAAAGACTTTTTAGCAACTATAGCCCAAAATGAGAAGTATCAATTAGAATCCCAATATCAGGGAAAAGTGGTATTGATTAGTGTGCTCTAACAATTCACCAAACCTATAAATTTCAAACTAAGAAGATGATACAAAAAACAAATCTAAACTACTTAGCCTATTTCGTAGGTTTTGCTTGCATAATAGGATTGACAAGTTGCTCGAAGAAAATTGTTTACAAGGCTCCTGTGGCACTTTCAAATGATTATATTTCTAGCCTTCCGTATGAAAAAAAACTGGCTTATTGGTTTGTAACTGCACCTAAAACTGAAAGCGATACAGCTGATACACTCATAAGCGACACTTTTTATAGCAGAGACCAAAATTGGGGTGGAGGAAAAGAAACTTATCTAAAAAGAAGGAATTCGGATTTAAGCTTTTCTCAGATAGAACCCATCAGAATTTTACAAGACGACTCTTTGGTGGCTATCCATAGTCGTATGATTGGAGATACTTTACGTTTCAGATGGGATATTATGCTCATTGAGCAAAAAAAAATTCAAAAGCATTGGAGTAATGTCAATGACTCATTGGGTGTAAACCCCGATAACCATTCAGAAATAGACGGGCCTACCATTCCAAGTCAATTGGAAAAAACAGCCAACAATCGAAGCCTCATTGCACGATTTATAGACCAATGCATGATTAGAGAAGATGGTGGTGCTTCCAAGTTTTTCAACTTCGGACTTTACACCCAACACAATAGAGATGTGGGCGATGGAGTAAGCGGGCTGCTATGGGGAATGTTAAGAATGAAACGAAAAGGCGAAGTCATAAAGTTTAAAAACAATTATCATATAGTGGCGGAGGGTAACTTAGTGCTCAGTGCTACAGAAGGTTATGTAGCAAATGAAAAAATGGCCTTTTATGACCTTTTCCGAATTGAAAAAAACAAGATTGTAGAACATTGGGATATTATTGCTCCCATTAAAACATTTATAAATACACCCAATCGGTAAAATCACCTATATAAATCAAAGATTTTTTTTGGTCAGTTACGCATTAACCATTTTAAGCATCACATTTACCTTTCAGGGATTGAATATTGTGAACAAATTTGTAAATAAAAGAAATTATGAGCTTAGTATCCAATTGCCCTACATGTGGCAGCAAGTCAAAAGTAAAAGATAATAATGGAGAGCTTTCATATGAAGCTATTCAAGACGATGAAGCTTTAAAAAAAGTAGGTCAACTCAAAAAAGCAATGGAAAAATTCAAGGCTAAGGCCGAAGCCCTAGAAAAGGAATTAGAAACATTAAAAGGAAGTAAATAATATGAGTTTTATCAAAAAAAATTATGGTTGGATGCTCGTTTCTCTTTTGGCAATATTGCCCTTATTGGCTTTAGCAAATATGATAAACCTTAACTTCGAAAATGGACTATCCATTAGCTTAGTAGAAAGTGATGTTAATTCAGGCAAGACTACCATTGAAATGTTATATCACATTTCCGGAGAGTTTGCCATTCGATGGATGACTGCGGTACTAACCTGTACCCCATTTTTTATTCTCTTTGGAGTTACCAATCTTTTTGTAAGGCAAGCCATGGGAATTGCAACGGCCGTATGGAGCATATTGCATTTTATCATTTTTATTTGGGCAGAAGGTTTTCTGGAAACATTTACTCAATTTAACTACATAGCTGGCTTTGTCGCTGTTTTAATATTGATTCCACTTCTTTTTACGTCGAACAGGAAATCGATGAAGTGGCTTAAATCAAAATGGAAAAAACTGCAAAGTCTGGCTTATGGAGCCATTTTCTTAAGCATAGTACATGTAGCTATTTTAGAAAAAACATGGATAATATATGCTGTCATAGTAGGCGTAGGTTTTGTGCTCAGAATACCTTCTGTGAGAAAAAAAATATCAACCTACAGAACAAGAACTAAAAAATCATTTTAAATCATGAAAATAGCAGTAACATCAGCAAGCGGACAATTAGGTGCCGCCATAGTAAAAGCATTAATAAAGGAAATTGGAAAAGAAAATGTTATAGCCATAGCCCGTACCACCTCAAAAGCCGAACACCTTGACGTGGAAGTTAGAAAAGGTGATTATACCAAGCCGGAGGATTTTGAAATTGCTTTGAAGGGTGTTGACAAAGTCTTATTGGTTTCAGGCATGGATGAGCCAAAGAAAAGAATTCAACAACATAGAAATGTTATAGATGCTGCCATGAACAATGGCGTAAAAAAGATAGTGTACACCAGTATTGTAGGTGATGAAGAAAACACAGCTTTCAGTCCCGTTGTACAATCTAATCGCCAGACAGAAAAAGATGTCATAAACTCAGGTCTTGACTATGTGATTGGCCGAAACGGCATATACATTGAACCAGATTTAGAATACATAGACACCTACGTGAAAGAAGGAGAAATCAGGAACTGTGCCGCTGACGGAAAATGTGGCTACACCAGTAGAGAAGAGTTAGGTTATGCTTACGCCAAAATGTTGACAGAAGATACCCACAACGGAAACACTTACAACCTAGTGGGCGAAGCATTCACACAAACGCAGTTGTCAGATTATATAAACCAGGTTTATAAAACAAGCCTTAAGTACACTTCTGTCTCCGTTGAGGAATATAAAAAAGAACGTCAAGCAGCACTGGGAGACTTCATTGGAACCATCATAGCTGGTATATATGAAGGCATCAAAAATGGTGTAAACGATGTACCTTCCGACTTTGAAAAAGCAACAGGAAGACCACATAATTCGCCACTATCTATGATAAAGAACTATTTACAAGGACACCCAAAAAACTAGTTTAATATACACGTGAGCATTTTAGAGAAAATCTTAAAATCAGTAGTTTTAAACGAGGCTTCCATAACAGAGAAAGTTGCACTTTCAGCGTCTGTTTTTAAAATTCGACTTCAAGGTGATGGCATAAGAAAAACCAATTTCATACCGGGTTCTTTCTTAAGAATGGGGATTGGCATAGGCAAAGAAGATGTGGCCATGAAAGACAAAATAAGAAGTTACAGCATATGGAACATTAATAGGTCAGAAGGCTTTTTAGATGTAGCCATAGCCACCCACAGTAATGGAATTGGCTCAGAATGGGTTAAGGCATGTAAAGTAGGCGACACTGTTTATTTTAAGAACAAAAAAGGAAACTTCTTGGCAGACGATACTGCAGATAGCTATATCATGGTGGGCGACCTTTCGGCCCTTTCGCATCTATACATGATTAACCGTAATATAGGAAAGGACAAACAAGTAGCAAGTATCATTTACAGTCAACAAAAGAGTGAATTATTCCCTGATATTGACGGGGGTTCCCCTTTTGACTTTTATGAATTAGAACAAAACCCAAGTGATGAAATCATTGCCAAGTTAAAAGAAATTGTACCTACGTTAAAAGGAAAAAAGATGGCTTATATTGCTGGTGACAGCAGACTATGTGTGGCTTTAAACCAATTTTTCAGGAATGAATTAAATTGGGAAACTAAACTGATTAAAACCAAACCATTTTGGAATCCAGAAAAGAAAGGACTGGAATGATACTGACTTTAATTCTACAATTTTTAATGAAAAATAATTCATAAGGCTTTTCTTACTTATTATTCTAGTTTTGCAAAAAAAATAGAGTCATTCTGAATGCAAATTTTAAAAACGCATTATCATCCTGAAGTCAAAACTTTAGAAAATAAATCCATTTTCACCCGACTAGCCACTAGAAGTATTGTTACATCTGGGAGTTCTATTTTACTTCTTTATACAGAAAGGTACGATGACTACAGCTTACCGGGTGGCGGCCTAGATTTTGGTGAAGATAAAATAGCAGGGATGATGCGTGAGCTTAATGAAGAAACAGGAGCCACAGACATTAAAAACATAAAGCCATTTGGAGCTTATGAAGAATACAGACCATGGTATAAACCTGACTATGAAATCCAACACATGATTTCATATTGCTACACCTGCCAGGTGAACAAAAAGCTTGGTATATCTAAAATGGAGTCTTACGAAACTAAAAACGGCATGAAAGCTATTTGGACCAATATTCATGAAGCTATAAAGCATAATAAGAATACAATGGCTACAAGTGAAAAAAAAGGGATGTCCATTGAGCGTGAAACATTTCTATTGCAGCTTATTGCTGATAATAAACTATAAGCAGTTCAAGCCCTAAGCTAACGCACTGATTCCTTTATAATTAACCCCTACACCGTTTACCATTTTCTGCGATTTCAAGGTGATACATGGCTAGTATACAGCCTGAGTATGGAACGTTCCAAACTAAAACAGGAATGCATATCTAGCTCTCAATTCTTTCTCTACTATCAAAAAAACCTTAGATTGCTACATTGACATGCTTAAAACTGACTAAAAATAATAGTTGACCACTATTCATTGAATGAACATTTTCCCAATCAATAAGCGGAAATTTATATTAAATCAAGCTCAAGAAGAAACGCTTTACCTGTTAAATAAGGAAACAGAGAAGTCTGAAAATTTGACATCTAACTATACCGAGAAGTCGTTTCTTGGAATCATAGAAGGAAATCAATTCAAATTAATTTCTTCTGATATGGTTAAGGGTTCATTTTGTGTAATGACCGGAGAGGTAAATTTGAAAAGTGGGTACGTAAAAGTTGAAATAAATGGTGTTTTTAGAATTCTATTAGCCATTGTTTTTTGTTTTCCCTTAATAGGAATCCTCATATTGTTAACACAATCTGTTCCGCTTCAGGTGGTTTTAATAGCATTGATAACGCTATTCGTGAGATATGTCTTGATAGGCCTTACTTTTAAGTTTTTATCTGAAGAAAGTTTGGAAAGACTAAAGGAAGTGTTGGATATAGAATGGACAAAGTGAAAGCTTTTAAATAAGCAACCTTTACAAGAAAACTAGCTATAACCAAAAAAACTACCCGTCATTAACATTCGCTAGCCCAAGAAGTTGATACCTAAACTTCATTATTTCTTTAGACATTAAAAATCTATTAGCTTAGTTGCGGTAAGGTACTAATCATAAATGAAGCCTACTTTTAAGCCTGCATAAAAACCGCCTATAATATGAAAATATTTCTCCTAACTTTTATTTCTGCCATATCTTTAATGGCATACCCACAGAATCAAAGAACAACAGTGCTTCCACAGTTTAAGGACTTATTTACCGCGAACATACCCGCAGGAGTGACGTGCTATAGAATTCCATCACTTATTACCGCAAAAAATGGTGACTTAATAGCCGCCATTGATGAAAGAGTGCCTTCATGTGGCGACTTAAAATATAGCAATGACATTAATATAGTTATGCGAAGGAGTACTGATAATGGTGATACTTGGTCTGAAATTAAAACTATAGTTGATTATCCCCTAGGGCAGTCGGCATCAGACCCATCTATGATTCTAGATAAAACCACAGGAGCTATTTTTCTGTTTTTTAACTTCATGGATTTAGCTGATGAAAAAGACATTTATTATTTGAAAGTGACAAAGAGTACTGATAATGGAAAAACATGGAGTTTGCCCATTGACATTACCTCACAAGTATCAAAGCCTGAATGGCGGAATGATTTCAAATTCATAACATCAGGGCGAGGTATACAAACCCAAAGCGGCAAGTTATTACACACCATAGTCAATTTAGAAAAAGGACTTCATGTTTTTGGAAGCGATGACCACGGCATAAACTGGTATTTGATTGAAACACCCATTCTGTCAAGTGATGAATCAAAGATAGTGGAACTAGCAGACGGTAGCTTGATGATAAATAGCCGAGTAAATAAAGCGGGGATGCGGTACATTCATACATCAAAAGATGAAGGAGCCACATGGTACACCAAGCCAGACTCCTCACTTATTGACCCCGGTTGCAATGCCAGCCTTATTAGATATCTTTCAAAAGATGGACAAAATATATTGCTTTTTTCAAATGCCAATTCCAGTAAAGAACGCCAAAATTTAAGCATAAAATTAAGTTATGACGAAGGTAAAAGTTGGACTAAAGGTAAAACCATTTATTCAGGAAGCTCGGCCTATTCATCCATGACCGTCCTTGCTAATGGTGACATAGGTTTATTTTTTGAAAAAGATGATTATCAAAAAAATGCGTTTGTCCGTCTCAAATTAGACTGGTTAACGGATAAATCAAATATTCCTTCGTTTGATTAATTTTAGAAAAAGGACTCCCAAATTGGGCAATAAAAGAAATGGAATACCAATACTATAATCAGTTTATCAATAAAGAAACCAAAGGCAGATATGATGTCACTCCTATCTTTGAAAACCCAGAAGTGTTCGCTCATTTATTGAAAGATCTTATAAAACCATTTAATACTACTTCATTTGACAAAATAGCTGGTATTGACGCTTTAGGATTTGTAATTGGTGGAGCCTTGGCACAGAACAAAAAAGTAGGTTTTATTTGCATAAGGAAAGGCGGAAAACTACCTGGAATGGCTAGCCAAGTGCTAAAATCCTCTTCTTTTTCTGATTATACAAGCACCCAGAAGTCTCTAGAAATAAATAGAGCTTCTATTAAGAAAGGTGATAAAATACTTCTAATTGACGAATGGATTGAAACTGGTACCCAAATGAAAGCCGCAGTGAGCCTAATTGAAACATTGGGTGGAGAAGTTATTGGCATATCTTCTCTTTGTTCTCATAGAAATGAAAAGACTGAAGTTCTATTTGAAAAATATAACCTTAAGGCCCTAGAAGTAATTGACGAAAGGTAGTGGATACCCTTTACTTTCGTCCGTCTTTTTACTCTGCCCTCTATAGCTCCTATAAAAAATGCTAGATGTCACATTGTAATAAATATTTTAACAAAAATTGTTTTGCTTATCAATACATTTAGTAAAACTCTATTTTAAACTAGTCTATAAGCAAACATCCCTAAAGATTATCAAGGAAAAAACCTCATTGAAATTCCAAGCATTTTATAAAAATAGAAGAAAGGCTAATTTGTATTAATAACATGTAGCTAAAATGGTTGAAAGGATGTACACTCCTTAATTTCGCATCAATATTTATTTTCAAATTTATTGATTAGTATTTCCTAATATACTGAGCAGTATACAGTTTACCGTTCTTGCTAAAAAAAGTCTTCTTTATTCAAAAAAAACGTTTTAAAACCTATTACTTTGTGGTTTCCGCAAAGTAATTAAAATGAATCTGATTGGTCCTGATACAAATCTAGCCAAAGTAGTTAGAGACAACCTTCTGAAATCTGCAGCAAGGTCTACGATAACTTATTTACCTAAAGGCGAGATAAATAAAGCGGTTTCAATGTCAGGAGGTGAGCTACATAAAATTGTTTGCGATAAAGCATATACAATTCTGCAAACGACATCCTTTTTACAAGAGAAAGAGCGGCCAATTATTCTTGCAATGACTCCAGGTTTAGAATTCATCATTACCCTTTTCGCGTGTATTTATGCAGGAGTAACAACAGTCGTTGTACCAGTATCAAAAAGCAGAATTGCCCTCAAAAGATTAAAAGGAATTATTCATGATTGCGGTGCCACCAACATATTAACTGATCATATTGGAGACAGTGTCTTTAATACCCTTACTAACTCAGATAACCACACCCTAAGTATTCATAATCTCTTCTTGAAAAATAAGATTGAATATCCAGCCATTAAAGAAGATAAACTTCATGGCTTTTCGAAAGACCACTCAGAAAATACCTTTATTCAATATACATCAGGATCTTCTAAGAGCCCTAAAGGAGTTGTTTTAAATGATTACAACATCCTTCATAATTGTTTCTTAGTGGCTGATTTATGGGGACTAAATGAAAACACTATACAAGCAAGCTGGTTGCCACATTATCATGATATGGGATTGATGTCAATTCTTTATCCTATTCTAAATGGTGGTCGTTTGATATTCATGTCTCCAATTTCTTTCCTTAAAAAACCCATTGGGTGGCTTCAAATGATTTCTGCCTTTAAAGCTACATCAAGTGGGGCTCCCCCTTTTGCATTCAATCTGTGTTTAGCTGAAAAAAATGAAGAGGAATTGAAAAAATTGGATCTTTCCACTTGGAAGACTAGTTTTTGCGGTGCGGAAACGGTTTTCAGAAAAGTCCTTGACGATTTTAAAGTAAAATTCAAAGTATTTGGTTTGGTCCCTCATGCTGTATTTTCCTGTTATGGTATGGCCGAAATCGCCTTGTTTGTTGGAGGGCAGCCAGAGAATAATTCTAATGAAATAGAGAGTGAGCCTAAAGGGCTGGTAGCTCCATGCTTTCTTTCTAAAAGATCTTCTAATTCAATTCGTATCGTAGACCCCTCAACCCTAAAGTTGCTTGAAGACGGAAAAAAGGGAGAGATATGGCTGCAATCTGACTCATTGAGTAAGGGATACATACTAAATAAAGGCTCTTTACCATTAGATGTTAATTCCACTGAATTTTCTTATTTGCATAGTGATTTAACAGGAAAGTGGTTCCGAACTGGTGATTTAGGAATAAAAATTAATCACCATCTTTATGTACACGGCCGTTTGAAAGATACCATAATAGTAAATGGTATTAATATTTCTGCATCAGACATCGAATGGTATGCAGGGGAGGTTCATCCAGAATTAAATGGTTTAGCTGCTGCTGCATTTAGAAGTACAATTAATAAAGAAGGTAGAGCCCGCTTACTTATAGAGATAAAAAAGTCTAAAGTGAAAGATGTGGACTTTCATGAGATAGAAAATGTAATTCGAGCTAGAATACGATATCATTTTTCTGTAGACTTAGATGAGATTTTAATCTTAAAACGAGGTTGTTTGGAACGTACAACTAGTGGTAAAGTAAGACGAATGGAAATAGCAAAAAACTTCGAGAAGTTGCATTACAAATCTTCTATTTTAAATAATTAAAACAGGAAAACCTACAATGAAGAGAGTCCATATTATTGAAGAGATAGATTTAGCCAAAGAGGTATTCACAAGTACTGATGTGATTTCTGAGGGTGCATCTATGGAGTCCTATATTAACGAGGTTCAATTGAAATGCAACATTGACTTGAGTAATCTATCATGTGTAGTTCGTAATTTCCCTTTCTTTATGGAAGGAAATAGGCACACCATTATTCGACAAAAAGTCCTGAAACACATAGGAACGAATGCGAAACTAGCTTCTTGGGAGCCCATTATTGATAAGTCACTAAATGAAGCATTAGACAACATAAAGTCTAAAAAACAGATTGATTTATTAGCCGATTTTGTTAATCCTTTTTTGCAAAAAACTACGTGTACCCTTTTAGGTATACTTACAAAAGATCCAATTAAATTTGAAAAGTGTACAAATTTGGCGGAAGAGTTGCTTAACCCATTATTACCTATTAGAACGCTAAAAAAAATGGATAGTGCTTTTACCGAATTCTTGGAAGAGGTACTTTCAAAAGAGCCTGCAAAAGAAATAGATGGTAATATTCCTTTATTAACCGCCTTACTAAAAGAACCTATTGAAGGATTTTCAAGAAAAGACATTACAGCACTGGTTCTGGTAATCTACGCAGGGACTATAGCTCTTAGACATACATTAGCTAATATTATTTTTCGCATTTTAACCAGTACCAAGACTATAAAACAAGCCGCTGCTCGTAGCGAGTGGGTACACGCTAATCTAGATTACCTCATCCGTGAATCAGTCGCGGTCAAAAAGGTATCAAGATTATCCAAAGAGCCTTTCACTCTAGGTAGTTTGAATATCAAAAAGAATGACAAACTTATCATAGACTTACAAGCAGTACATCATGGAACTAGTGGTCAATGCCCACTCCATAAAAACATCAATTTGAAAAATGAAAACCTTAAAGACAATTCACATTTGGCTTTTGGAAGAGGTAGCCATTTTTGCTTAGGAGTCAATTATTCAAAAATCATTTTTGAGAAAATCATTCCAGTACTTTTTAAAGAATATCCAAATTTAGCACTTCAAAGTGATCTTCCGGACCTATTTGAGCACTCTCAAATGTTATCCGTAAAGACATTGCATTGTCATTTAGGAGACTATTAAATTAATATGAAAATAGACTACAATTATATCATCGACTTTCTTTCTAAGAAAATCTCTTCTCATTCAAATACCCCTTTAGCTTCACTAAGTTCAGATGTTTCAATGGAAAACATCGGTTTAAGCTCATTAGATGTCGTGATTATTTCAGGAGAAATAGAAGATGAATTTGACGTTGAAATAGAACCTTCGGTAATTTTCGAAAGTAAAACTATCAATGATGTTGCCCATAAATTACTTAAGTTAATTAATGAATGAAAGATTGTTATTTAGGACTTTCTACATCTGGCCATGATCCAGCTCTTGCTTTAGTTGATCAATCTGGGAATGTAATTTTTGCAGAGGCTACGGAACGCCATGTTCAACTAAAAAGAGCTTGGGGTATTTCTCCAGATCACCCAGATCACTTAAGGAGCCTATCGAATTTAATAGATAGAAAAACTAATATTCAAATTTCTAGGACTTGGATGGCTGCGAAAAGTTTACCGGGAAAAGATGCTCATGAAAATTCACTTTTCCCGCCAACAGACTTCAATTGGTTATATAAGCATCAGAATAGAGCTTTTGATGATGCCGGAATTCATGTAGCTCAATTTCAGGGAAAGGATATCAATAAAATAAATGACTTTGACCATCATTTATGCCATGCCGTGAATGCTTCTTACAATGCCCCTTTTGATTCAGGGCTTTGCATTGTAATTGATGGGGAAGGAGAAGTAGGAAGTTTGAGCATTTTTTTACTAAAAAATAGAGAGCTTAAAAGAATCGGAAGAGCATGGGGCCCGGGAAGTTTTGGAAGTTATTACAGCTGGTTAACTCAACTTTGTGGTTTTGACTGGCGTTTAGGAGAGGAGTGGAAAGTCATGGGGTTAGCGGCTTTTGGACGTCCAAATGAAGAGATGGTGACATTGTTAAAAAAAACAATTCAAATAAAATCTGGAAAACCTTATCCTTCTTCGCAGCTTACGCTACATGAACTAACGCTGGCTGCTAAAAAGTTTATGAGACTACCAGGGGAAGATATAATGAAAGCCGCTGACCTTGCAGCAAGCGGCCAAGCGGTTTATGCTTTTTGGATAGATGAAATTCTCAAATACTGTCAAAAGTATGAACAGGAAAACTTAATTCTCAGCGGTGGTTGTGCACTAAACTCTTCATATAATGGAACTATCAAACATCGTTTCCAATACAAAAATATTTTTGTACCATCAGCTCCAGCAGATGATGGTAATGCTTTAGGCAGTGCTTTGCTATCATGGATGAAGGATAGCCAGACTCAAAAAATACCAAGCTCAAACGGCACTCCCTATCTAGGAACAAATATTAATAATAATAAACTTGAGAAAAAAATATCCCATATCGCTAAATACGGCGGCTTCTCTAGAATAACAGATATAGGTAATAAATCTGCAAGTATGGTGGCTAAAATGCTATCAGAAGGTAAGATAATCGGTGTTATTCGGGGAAGGGCAGAATTTGGTCCTAGAGCATTAGGAAATCGTTCTATTCTTGCTGATCCAAGAAGCCCTCAAATAAAAGAAATAATAAACGAAAGGGTTAAAGGTCGAGAAGCCTATAGACCTTTTGCTCCAATAGTGCCTGACAATCGTGTAAGTGATTATTTCCTCAATGACCAACCTTCTCCATATATGTCCTTTACAATACCTTGGAAAGGAAAAATGCTTAATCAAATCCCTGGAGTAGTTCATAAAGATGGAACTGGTCGCCTTCAAACTGTAAACTCTAGTTCTAACCCTTGGTTAAACGACCTTTTACTAGAATTTGAAAAAATCACTAACACACCAATCCTTCTAAATACTAGCTTTAATGTAATGGGAAAGCCCATAGTACATTCTATTGAAGATGCAATGGCAGTATTAGTAACCACTGGCCTAGATGCAGTTTTAATAGAAAATGTTTTAATAGAGAAGTAGCCCCATTCATGTCATTTACCTCAATTAAATTCATATTCATTTTCCTCCCAATTGTCTTATCATGCTACATATACATCAATAAAAAGCATCCAAATTTTGAGGTCTATTTTCTTCTCTTGGTATCTCTTTTTTATTGTGCCTATATCGATATAATTGCAGCTAGTATCTTATGTTTCTCTATTTTCGTCAATTACTCGATTGCCTTAATTATAAGACGTTTAGAAAAAAAAAGTCATAGGAAAGGATTAGTTACTTCAGGGATTTGTGCAAATGTCTTTTTACTTTTTGCCTTTAAGTTTTCAATTGAAAATTCCCTTGGCGTATTGCATAATACCGTCGAATATCAAAGTGTTTTTTTAGAAATAGGCATACCCTTAGGACTTTCATTTTACACATTTTATCAAATATCATTTCTGGTGGATACATATAAATCAGAAACTAAGCTTCTGGATTTTTTTAAGTATTCTTTATCGGTATCATTGTTTAGCCAACTTACCGCAGGCCCAATACTAAATTATCGTGATGGGTTTTCTCAATTTGATCAAATTGGCAAAAAGCCTTTTGATTATGAAAACTTGTCTAGGGGTATCAGTTTATTTACTGTAGGATTATTGAAAAAAGTTCTTTTGGCCGATTCTCTTGCTACCATTACCAGTCAGCTTCATCATGCCATAAGCATGGGAAAAGAACTAAACACTCTAGAGTCAATAGGAGCAACTTGGGGTTTTCTTCTTCAATTATACTTTGATTTCTCTGCTTATTCAGACATGGCTTTAGGTCTCGGACTGTGCTTTGGCTTTACTTTCCCTATTAATTTCAACTCTCCTCTAAAAGCCACCTCGTTCAGTGATTTCATTTCCAAATGGCACATGTCCCTTATTAATTTTACGCGGAATTATATTTTCTTACCAATCTCAAAATATGTAAAGAAAAAAGCTAAGGGTAAAGCTGTCAGAAGGCAATTTATAGGTTGGGCTGTAGGTCTTCAAGCTTCTTTTTTAGTAATAAATATCTGGCACTCACCAACCCTTATGCTAATTTTACAAGGCCTCGTTCTTGGTTTATTTCTCATAATAGTGAATGTCATTGGTAAATCAATTAGCAGAATTTCCATAACGCCAAAAAAAACTTCAATCAGAATTAAAAGACTAAAGGCAGTCTTGGGACATTTCTTAGTTCTTTCTGCTGCCTCAATTTTTGCCACATTTCTCAGAATTAGTAATTTCAATGAATTAAGTACATTGTTTCACGGCTTTTTTAGATTACCCAAATTGGAAACTGATAATACCCTTTTAATTGAAACAACAAGCCATTTCGCTTATCTGATTTCTGACAGATTGGTGCCGTCCATCCAAGAGCCAATTACATTATTGGGATACCAAACGCTTACTATTCCTACTATTCCTTTTCTTTTACTCCTAACTCTAATCGGAATATTTGGTCCAAATACGATGCAAGCCTTTGGTATGGTAGTTCACTTAGAAAAGAAATGGTACCAAAATTTCCTCTGGAGGCCTAGTTTAAAATGGGGGATATTTATAGGCTTAGCTTTGGCATCTTATCTTATGATAGCAGAAAATACTTCATCACTTAAGTTTTTATATGAATAATTATAAGACTAATAGAAAACCAAATAAAAAGTTCTTTTTAGGAATATTTTTGAGTTTTGTTTTACCAGTAATCTTCGTCGGGCTTTTTAATTATATAATTAATCCTTATCAGCTAACGAATAGAAAATTATTTGGAGATATCTACAAAAAACATTTTCTAGAAGAATCTATTATAAAAAAGACATTCAAAGACAATTCGAAAGGAGACAAAGCCAAAATTAGTATAATTGGCACCTCGCACGTATTACACGGCATTTCAATTTGTAATAAACCAGACTATGAAAAATTTGCTTTATCTAGATTAATGATGGAAGAAGCAATAACTTTTATCCAATTAATCATTCAAAATTCAAATGTATCTAAGACTATCTTAGTTGAGTTGTCAAATGACAAAAACTATTATCTTTTGGAGAATATATACCACAGCAGACTGCACAAATTTGACTTTCATGAACGCTTTTTGCATGCAAGAACCCTGCGAGCATCTTTAATTCACTTTAAAATAATATTGAAACCGTCAGATTATTTATCTGATGAGTGTAATTCCACTCTTGAAGATACTCCACTTCCAAATCTTCATGACTTAGAAAAACTAAATAATAAGTTTACTATTCAACTAAATTCAAGTCTTAAGTTTTTAAAAACTCTAACGAGTTCATTAACAAATGACAAAGAATATTTGAATCATAAAATTGTTTTTTTCTCACCCCCACTTCCTTACAGTATAGTGGATACTTTTAATTTGGCTCCCCTTATAAAGGCTAGAAACAACGAGCTTCAAAATATCATTTCAGAAATAAATCAAAAAAGCCCGAACATTAAATACTCTTTTGAGGACCTGTTGAATTCGGAACTAGGAAGCGAATATATTCCTTGGACCCCAAGTTTTAATAAAGGATGGTATGATACTGACCATTTTAAACCAGTTATTGGTGAACATGTTTTAAGACGATTGCTACCAGAAGAAAAATAATTGTTTTTCTAACATAGCCCCAAATTGAATGTCAAACAGATTATAAATTTTGTAACCTTTCTTCCTAATTAAACCCACCTTCCCCTAACTTTCGCCCGTCTTTTTTAAAAGAATACCACACCATTTATCAACGATTCTATTTTGAAGTTTCTTTCCTTCAAAAAATGAGTGCATATTTACGGCAAAGAAGGCTTACCTCTTTTTGGTAGGTAAAGTTAGCTTCAAGATTTAAGGATTTAAGACAAAGTATGAAATCATCTGATATTAGTAAGTATACACCATTTAAACCAATAGCTTTAAAAGACCGTGAATGGCCAAATCGAACACTTACAAAAGCCCCAATATGGTGTAGCGTAGATTTACGAGACGGAAACCAGGCACTTCCTGTGCCAATGAATATTAACCAAAAGGTTACCTTATTTAAGCAATTAGTTGCCATTGGCTTTAAAGATATTGAAGTTGGCTTTCCGTCAGCTTCCGATACCGAATTTAATTTTTTAAGAACCTTAGTAGACGAAGAACTTATTCCTGATGATGTCAGAATTCAAGTATTGGTTCAGGCTCGTGAACCATTGATTCGTAGAACCTTCGAATCTTTAGAAGGTGTAAAAAATGCCATAGTTCATTTATATAATTCTACATCAAAACTTCAGCGTAAAGTTACTTTTGGCAACGCCACTAAAGAAGAAATAAAGGCTATTGCGGTAGATGGGACTCTTTTGATAAAATCACTTTTAAATGAAGTCCCAAACACCAATATCACTTTAGAATATTCGCCAGAAAGCTTTTCGGATACAGAAGAAGATTATGCAATAGAAGTTTGCGAAGCTGTGATTGACAGCTGGGACCCAACACCTGAGCATAAAATCATTCTTAACCTTCCGTCTACGGTAGAATGGAACATGCCAAATACATACGCAGACCAAATAGAATGGTTCTGTCGTAAAATTAAAAAAAGAGACTCCGTAATAGTAAGTTTACATACACACAATGACCGAGGAACTGGTATAGCATCTACAGAGTTAGGCCTATTGGCAGGTGCCGACCGTGTAGAAGGTACTTTGTTTGGAAACGGAGAGCGTACAGGAAACTTAGATTTAGTAACCGTTGCACTTAATATGAACAGCCATGGTATTCAAACCGGGCTAGACTTTTCAAATATTGATGCGGTGCGAAAAGTTTATGAAAAAAATACAGGCATGAGTGTTCATAAACGTCACCCTTATGCAGGAGAGCTAGTGTTTACGGCATTTAGTGGTAGTCATCAAGATGCCATCAAGAAAGGTATGGATTTAAGAGATGAAGATGAGGTTAACTGGGAAGTTCCATATCTAACCATCGACCCTATAGACATTGGCCGCAGCTATGAAGCCATTATTAGAATTAACAGCCAAAGCGGTAAAGGCGGTGTAGCATATATTTTGAAGAGAGAATTCGATTACGATTTGCCAAAGAAAATGCATCCAGAAGTTGGTTTGTATATCAATGGATTAGCTGATCAATATGGTAGAGAGTTAAATTTCAAAGAAATTCAAACAGAGTTTCAAAAGGAATTTGTCAATAGAAAAGACATCATTGAATTAAAGAAATATGAAATTCAGGAATTAACAGAAACTGAGGTTCAGTCAATAGTAACACTTACCCACCTCGGAAAAGAAATGAAGTTAGAAGGGAGAGGGAATGGCCCAATTAACTCGGTAGTTTACGCTATGCAGCAGCAAGGTTGGAAAGACTTTAATGTAGAGCAATATCGATCACACTCCATTGGCCATAGCTCTGCATCTGTCTCTGTATCATACTTACAACTTTCTATGAAAGCCGACCCGTCCGTAAGATTTTGGGGTTGCGGTGAGCATACTAGTATTCGTAGGTCTGGTGTAAATGCATTGATTTCTGCATATAACAGAGCTCAGATTCTGCTAAATAAATAGAAAAATGCACTCCTAATGCTGCTTAGGAGTGCAATTTAAAAACTTTAGCTAAGCCCTCTTTTTTTTCGATCAGTAGATTCAACTTGCCAATTTTAATGCAATTTAACTGAAGTACTGGCTCATACTCCTTTTGTTTTTAAAGGAATATGGTAAATTTCACACTCCATAAAAGCTAAGCGATTCTTAAAACATCACGCATACAAAGTCTTTGTTATTTCTGACTTCTAAAATCTTCTTTGGACTATAATCCAGTTTTAAGAACTTTGCCGCTTCGTTTTCAACCTCTTCCTTTGAGGACATTTCTTTGGTCTCAATTTAGTTTAAGTTAACTAAAGACTTATTTTCCCTAAAAGTATGAGCAATTTGGGTTTGAGAAAACCTCGATAATTAAAGTGTTCTAATTGATAGTCTCCCTGACCTCTTCCCAGTAAATCAGACTGTTCTGAATTAGAGAAATTCGAGCAAATTATTTGAATTTAAAAAACTGTAATATCTGTAAAACAAAATTTTCAACGAGAATATAACATTCTGTATGAATTAGAAACTTAGACTTCCCTAAGAAATTCCTTCAGATTGTAAATTAAACTTAAATACCTTTATATTTCATTACTTTTGAAAGCTCTCTTTAATTTTTTTATGTTTTCTAAAAAACAAATGATTAGTAGGCTCTCGCAAAGTCAGAAAAGGAAATTGGCAAATATTCTTGCGTGTTTCTTTTCCAATAGTTTGAGAAACTTAGCCAATATTTACAATCCGAGTAAAGGAAAATGCTACGATTTCTTCACCCTCTACACCAAACATTTAAAAAAGTTTAAATACAAACGCTTTAATCTATTGGAAATAGGCATTGGAGGATATGAAAGCCCGACTAGTGGCGGAGGTTCATTAAGGGTTTGGAAAAAATATTTTCGCTTCGGCAGAATTTTCGGAATCGATATAAATGATAAAAGTCCACACGAAGAAAGAAGAATCACAACTTTCAAAGGAAGTCAATCAAATACGACTTTTCTTAGTGATGTGATGAATAAAATTGGAGCCGTAGATGTAATCATTGACGATGGTAGTCACAGGAGTGATGATGTGATTACTAGTTTTGAGTTTCTATTCCCTTTTCTGAGTTCGGGCGGTGTTTATGTTATAGAAGACACACAAACTTCTTATTGGAATGTGTGCGGCGGTAGTATGCACAAGGATGCCAAGACCACCATGAACTTTTTTAAAAACTTAGCGGATGGTTTAAATCACGAAGAATTCCCTTCTCCTGGTTATATAGCGAGCTATTTTGACTTGAATATTATTGCTATCCATTTTTATCATAACATAATTTTCATAGAAAAAGGGGAAAATAATAAGGGGTCCAATGTGCTTAAAAATAACACGCTACCCTCAGCATGAAAAAAGACGATATTCGATTCCATGTAGTTTTTATTACACTTGCATATAAAGATGTAAGTGTTAGTGATTTTTTCAATTATGCCGTATGTCAGGTCAACCAAGCAATGGGGCTGGCAGAACAGAATGTGAGAGTAACGGTGATTAGCAGATTCTCCACCGACAAGAAAATAAGTAGAAATGGGGTTGAATACTACTTTGTCAATGACGGTAAGTCAAGCTGCCTGAAAAAGTGGCAATTGTCTAAAAAAACAACAAATCTGGTGTTCTCCATGAACCCAGATATTATTCATTTACATGGATTCTTCTTTCCTCGTTTTTTTAATTACCTACTCAGAAAGAACAAAGGAAAAAGCAAGGTGGTACTTGAGTATCATTCAGACTCCATTCCTAGAAAACTAAAATGGATTGCTGCTCGCAATTTCAGAAAAGTGGATAAAATCATTTTTGCCAATTATCAAGCGGCTAGATTGTGGGCTAAATCCTTTTCACTTTCTGAAAACAAATGGGCTTTTTCTATTGAATGTGCTCCTGATTCAAAGTTCATGAAACGTGAAAGTGCACGGCAAATTTCAGGGTTTTCTGGTTTTCCGATCTTTTTATGGAATAGCAGATTAATCACAAGAAGAGACCCATTAACCGTCATTTCCGGCTTTGAAGCATTTTTAAAACTAGGAACGTATCCTTATAGTCATTTCTACATGATGATACCAGATTGTGACGAGGCGTTATTTATGGAGTTAACTCAAAAAATAGCAGCAAGTGAACTTTTAAAAAATGCTGTAAGCATCATAAAAGAGCGGAAGCCGCTTAATAAAATTGCGGCCTACTTTAATAGTGCAGACTATGTGATTAGTGGGAGTTTGGAAGATGGCTATGGGTACGGCGTGGCCGATGCTATGTCTTGCGGAGTTATTCCAATTGTAACTGATATTTCTACATTCAAGCAAATAACGGGTAATGGGTTAGTAGGGGGCCTTTGGGAGGCTGGGAATGCAAAGTTATTAGCTGAATCCATCACACTTACAGTAAGTAGAACATTTCCAACTATCAAAGATGAGGCATTACGAGTTAGTAATTATTTTGACAAACATTTAAGCCAAAAAGCTCATTGAAATCTATAGAGGTTTAATTCCTACTAGTTTTTCTGGCCAAAAAGAAGAAGCAAAACCATAAAATGAATTGGCAAAGAAATGAATAAAAAAAGTTTGCTTAAAATTTTAACACCCCTTCTTACTACGTTATCCTTAGTAGGGATATTGGAGCTGGGCTTATCCTTTTCCTATGGGGAGAATGAAAGTTATATCATTAATAGCCCCGGTTTAGAATACCAATACAATTTTAACTCCAAATATGTAAAAAACATGTCTAGCTTGATTAACGTTAAGATTAATAGTTTAGGAGCTAGATCAGCCGAAATTACCGACAATTACCAAGAAAAAATAGTAGCCATAGGTGGTAGTACTACCGAATGCAACACAACGAATCAGCCACTAACTTGGACCGAAATAGTTCAACAAACTTTAACCAAAAACATTAAGAAAGATTTTTGGGTTGGTAATTTTGGAAAATCAGGAACTACCAGTGAGCATCATATTCTTCAAACTCAGGAGCTATTTAAAATGAAAGAACTAGCTGATGTAAAAACCGTGATTTACCTCATTGGATTTAATGATGCTTTAAAGGCTCTACACTACCCAAAAAGGTACTTAAACACCTCGGTTCTAGAACTAAAAAAAAAGGCCTTCAGCGTTTATCCCGACAGGGAATTACCTTATTGGAAACGTAACTCCATTTTTAAGTTCATTAAAGAAAAAAGGTTTCAATGGCAACTTAAACTAGTGGACAAAGATATTTTTGATAAGAGGTATCGAAATAATAAAGACAAAAGAAAGCAAATCAAATGGCAGGACGAACTCCCAAACCTTTCAAAACAAATAAGTGCCTATAAAGAGAATATTAGAACAATAATCTCTATAAATGTAACAAACAACAAAACGCCTATCTTTATTACCCAGCCCGTGCTTTGGGACACTAATTTAGATACAAGGCTTAAGGATCTACTTGTTTTTGACCTTATTGAAACAACTAATTACTCCCCTGACACATTAGCTTTATTAATGAAACTATTTAACACTGCCTTAATTGAAGTATGCGAAGAAAAAAGTATCAAGTATATAGATTTAGCAAACCAATCAAACCAGAATTGGTTCTATGATGATTGCCATTTTAATTTGATTGGAAATGAAAAAGTGGGTGAATTCATCTCTCAAGAATTAGAAACCCTACTAAATAAATAATTACTAATGCAAAACGAACATCGCTGAACAATGAAAAAAGATAGAATTATTTAATATGCTAAAAAACTTAAAGGCTTGAATAAAAAACGAATCGCGATCATATCTTCTGGTAGCGTGGGCACTGGATTTAATTCCGAAGGTATCCCTCATCATGCCGTTTTAATTGACAAACTGGCTGCTAATTATGATATTACCATTTTTTCATTTGCCAGAGTAAACGAAAACTTTACACCAAAAAAATACAAGGTTATTGATGTCTCTTTTTTAGCAAATCAGCGATTACTTTTTCGATTTCTTTATTTATTCTTTCAATTATCCTGTAACCATTTAAAGAACCCTTACCAAATCTTTTTAGGATTTTGGGGCTTCCCAAGTGGTTTTCTGGCAGTACTAGTTGGTAAAATATATAGAAGACCAAGTATAGCTGCCTTCATTGGAGGGGAAGTTGTTCATTTACCTAAAATAAATTATGGCGAATTCCACAAAAAGTGGTTCAGAAAATTGTTAAGGTTTACAGCCAGCAATACTGACACGCTCCTAGTTTTATCCAAATATCAAAAAAAGAAAATTAAAGAGAGTGGTTTATTTTTTAAGCAAATTCAGTTAATCCCCTTTGGTGTAGACTCTCGTAAATTCAAATTTACCAATGAGCCTTTAAAAAGGCCCTTACAGCTATTACATGTCGCTGATATAAACTTGGTAAAAGATCAAGAAACCTTGTTAAGGACCTTCAAAAAAATCAGAGAGAATGTGGATGCCCATTTGACAATAATAGGAAGAGATACCCTTGAAGGAAAAATGCAAGCTTTAGCCCAAAAATTAGGCCTGGATGAAAATATCTCCTTCCTAGGCAGGATTTCTTATGAAAAACTTCCAGCCTACTTTGCTAAATCACACATTTTCCTACTTACCTCATTATCTGAAAGCCAAGCAGTGGTAGTCAACGAAGCCATGGCGTCAGGATTGGTGGTAGCGGGGACGCGAGTAGGTTTGATTGCAGATCTGGAAAACCTTTGTACTCTTGCAGTAGATATTAAAGATTCAGACTCATTAGCACAGAAAGTAATTGCACTAATTAATAATCCACAACAACTCGAGGACTATAAGGCAAAAGGTCTGGACTGGACTATAAAGCATGATATAAACTGGACTGTAAGAAGTTATCAAGAAATCTTTGAAAGCCTCTCTAAGTAATGTCAAATACGCTTTAACTCCTAATTATTCTAAACCGCGACTATTCTAATGAGCTATTCAGACCCCGATTGCATGGAACTTAAATGAATAAATTTTAAAACTTTAACACAAAGAAAATTACCAAACCCTTTCAACTATTAACCAATCTATCGGCTACTTCTTCAATTCTTCTACCAATAGCATTAAAAGAAAGCTTATTCTTAAATTGAAGCAAAACCAGTTCACGCATTTTCTCAATGTCAATTCTTTCACTTTCTTTTAACTTATTAAATAAATCCACTTCATTTCCCGGTTCAAATAACAAGGCACAAGCCCTATCATCTGTCATACTTCTAAAGGGGGCAATATTGGTGCCTATTGGAATACAACCACAACTCATTGCCTCGCAAAAGGCAATTCCCATACCCTCATAGTGTGATGCAGAAATAAAA
The DNA here is from genome assembly GCF_964021845.1 of uncultured Arcticibacterium sp. NCBI lineage: Bacteria > Pseudomonadati > Bacteroidota > Cytophagia > Cytophagales > Leadbetterellaceae > Arcticibacterium > uncultured Arcticibacterium sp. The sequence goes on from NZ_CAXHZC010000001.1 coordinate 1,230,800, forward strand.
AAGACGCTGGAATTAAACAAAACCTCTAGTCGGTCATGAGGGATCTTTCCTAATAATTTAACCGCCGCAGACATTTCATTTTCCTTAATATACAACTTGACCTCATCCTCAATAATGGCACTCGCATAAATCATATTTAATTTGGCCTTAGGGTTATGATAAAGATATAACCTAAAACCTTTTAACATAGTAATAGGGTCTTTGTTTGCATCCAGCCTACCTATCCATAAAAAGGAATGAGCAGGGCGATTCATATTTCTATTTATAAAACGACTAGAGAACTCCATAACTTCATGAATAAGATTACTATCTCTAATAATCTTATCTTCCACAAAAATTTGTGCTAAACCCTTTGAGGTAAATAGGTAAGCATCTGCTCTTGAATAGGCAATTTTTTGAAACCATCTTTTTATCCTATTTTGATATGGCTTTTCAGCATGGTGTTGAACAATAACTTTGGTAGACCCACTAATAAAACAATACAAAAACAATAATTGAAGCGGAAAAATGAAGCCATGCACAAACACAATTGAAGGCTTATGTTTTCTTAAAAAGAAAAAAAGCGAAAGTGGGAAAAACCTTAAAAAACCTGCTTTTACGTTAAAGTAAATTTCATTTTCACTACAATCAGGAATTGTAACGGCCTTTTCTTTTAGTTTCAAGTACTGTACTTTGTATCTTTTCTCTAAACCTGAAAAAATTGGCACAATCAATGAATGAATCAATCTCAGGTAAGAAACTTCCTTTTGAAGCATAGACCGGAATGTAATAATTACCAAAAGAGGTTTATGGGGTTTTAATACTTCTTTCATAAAAAATATACCGTTATTTTCAGTAATTCAACTATTCTAGAATCAAAAATCAAACTGTTCCATAGTTCTCACATTTATCTCCTTGCGTTCTTTATCAAAGAACCATCCCCACTTATTAAAATACTTTATAGCTGAGTGAACAAAAAGGACAAATAACTTCAAGCTTTTTCCTGCCCCATTCTCATAGGCATGATATACTGAAACAGCTGGATAATAAACTGTCTTATACTTTTGATAAATCCTTCGAGATAAATCTGAATCCTCGAAATACATAAAAAAACGCTCATCATACATCCCTAATTCCTTAATCACTTCCAAATTTAGCAAACTAAAACAGCCGGAAACTCTCGGAGCAATATATATTTGATCTGGTGGGGCATTTCTTATTTCATATAAATTTATAAACTTATTAAAGGCCTTTTTGGGAATCCTTATTTTTCGCCAAATCATATAAAAAGGAGAAGGAGGAAGTTTAGGCAAAAATTGAACAGTTCCATCATTATTTAAAACTCTAGGCATCATTAAACCAATTTCTTCATCATTTTGCATTAAATTAACCATTGGTCGCAAAACTTCCTTTGAAAAGAAAATATCCGGGTTCACCACAAAATGAAACTTTGACCCGCCTTCTAATGCAGCTCTTATAGCAATGTTATGAGCCTTACCAAAACCTAAATTACGTTTATTATGGCAGTATACTACCCGCTTGTCTTTCGATATATTTCTAAACACATCCGAATCGGAATTATCAACTAAATATAATGTTTGGAGTTCTTTGGCAGCCAATACACTTCGAATGGCCTTTAATAAGGCATCTCTGTCATTATTATAGATTACTATGGAGGCTGTTATAATTGGTTTCAATTTAAAACTACGTGTGACTAAAGTGATGTTATTACTTTTAAAAAACTATAGATTGAATGAACCTATCAATCTCATTCTAATAAAACATTGAACAATTCTTCCCAGTTTTCTGCATTTGGTGAAGGAATATCAACTGTTCTGTTTTTTTGATAATCAATTTTCTCTTTTAATATTACCTTTTTCATAAACGCAGCCCATACTTCTGGGTCATTTGCATCTAAGAAACGGGCTTTACTATACGCTCCTACTGTTTCTTGGGCATAAGGCAAGTCAGCTATCAACATTGGCTTTTGAAAGTCTTTAAATTCGGAAATAGGTAAACCCCATGTTTCCAGTCTTGACGGGAAAACAAGTGCAGAGCAATGAGCATAATGCTCGAAAACCCTTTTCTTGTCCAGAACTCCAACAAACTTAATTTGAGAAACACCACCAAACTTTTTATAAAGACTTTTACTAAAGCTATTATCACCTTCCTTAAAAGTTAAGATAATTTGGAAATTGGTAATTCCTTGCTTCAATAATACCTTAGCAGCTTGGCCCAATACCGTAAAATTTTTATGTGTCCTTGGCAAGCTTGGATAAAAAAAAGTTGGTATATGATTGACCTCCTCTAAACTAACTTCTATCCCACTCGCTTTCTGTATTGGCTGTGCCACCACTATCTTATTCTTAGAAATATTAAACCAAGAGCTCACTTTCTTTTTTAACCAATAAGCTTGAACTACAATAAAATCATTTGACCTATGATTAAATTGTAAAACATAGCGATACAAAAAGGAATGAAAAAACAGCTTTGTATTTGAAAATAATTCACCAATATCCGCTCTATAAAATGGACTTGGGCTTTGCCAATAAACAGCTTTTTTTTCTGCTTTTAACTTAGGACTAATGTCATGAAGCGAAAACCATAAATACACATTTTTAAAGGAGTTATCACTTTTAGTAAGTCTATTGAAATAAACAAATTCATAATATAGTCTAAACAAATAACTTTTCCTTGAATTAGGTAATTCTCTAAACAGTATATTTACTGGGTATTTTTCATTCTCAAAAAGCGATATTTTGTGTACTAAAACAATGATTTCATAGCTTGAATACTTAACATTTGACAGCTCGCTTAAGCAATCTCTCAAAATGGTAAGCGGACCTCCCTCAAAATAGTTAATTGCAGAAATGACGATTGTTTTTCTATTCATATTACAATCGGTTCCGTTCTTTTATCATTTCTCTATAAACTTTAATTCCCTCCATTTTTCCGCAAACATAGAGCCTATTTCTTTCTAAAAATCGCCCAGACAAAAGGGTTTTGCTTTTTTCGAAGTACTTTCTTGAGAAAGTAAAATTTAGTTCTTCGATAGGTCGGTGAAAATGGTTTTAAATCCTGAAAACCATGATGAAAGTAAAAATTAGCCATCTCGGTGCAGTCTTGAGATTTATAATATTCTAAACTCCTCTCTTTGGCTTCAGATATTTGTTCTTCCTTATAAAATGGGCTATCTAAAACATGAATTTCACCATGAGATTTCATGATTTCAAAAAAAACTGTGAATAGCTCAGAAACAGATGGAAAATATTGAATAGCAGCATTGATTACGACCATATCAAAAGATTCCTTCTCAAATATATTTTCAAAAATATTTCCATATGCAAACTCGACTCTCTCATTACCAAAAAGCCTCTGAGCTTGTTCTAACTCCAACAAGTTTAGGTCCAAGCCTAGAACTTCTACCCCTTTAATCTCAGCCATTTTTGAAGAAAACCATCCATTACCACAACCTAACTCTAAGATTTTCAGTGGCCTTCTTTTCTTTTTTAAATAACCACAAAATCTTTTTTGTGTGTCTTTCCTTAATTGCCACTCCGAGAAAAGAGGATTATTTTTGGGCAAGTCGGGTAGTTTTTTAACCAAGTCATCACTTAAAACTCTGCCTTCTTTTGTTCTTAGTTTTAAATAAAAAGACTCATGTGGCGAATAGGCCGAAAGCTGATACACTCCATTAGATTGTTCTGTTGGTTTACTTTTCTTTATTATGCTCATGAAAGCTCTTTTTGAGGTTTCAACCAACGAATTATTTTTTTCTCAAACTGAAAAGCGTAAAATGAATTTTCAACTCGCCATCTGGCCATTTTTTGAGGAATTGCCTTTAGAAAAGTAGGTTCGGAATAGCCTAATTGTTGATAAAACTTAAAACCCTCTATTTCCTTAATTTTCTGATTGCTAATCCAGTCACTTTCTACAGAGCCTACATAATCAAAGTTTGCCCAGCCACTCAAACCTACAGGAAACTCAAAACCTCGACTGGTTAGTAAATCAGCTATTTCATTCCCTGGATATGGTTTAAAATAAAAAACAGCTACCTGAAATTTACTGCTCATCTTCCTTAATTCTTTAGCAATTCTGATAGTCTCATTAATACTGGCGTCAGTCTCATCGGGGAAACCTACAATAGCACTAAAATTTATGGCAATATCATATTTCAAACATTTTTCAGCACAGGCGAAAACTTGTTCAATTTTTATATCCTTTTTCATCCAGTCTAACATTTCTTGAGAACCAGCCTCTACTCCAATCATCACTTTTTCTAAACCAGATTTCTTGCATAATTCCCATACGTCATCTTCAAGCCTAAAACCTTGATCAGCCCTCATAGTTGCAAACCAAGAAATCGGCAATTTCCTATCAATAAACTCTTGGGCAATACCGGCAACTCTTTTTTTATTCGTAAAATAGGTTTCATCCTGAAAGTGGATATGCTCAAACTGATACTTATTCCATAGGGCTTCAATTTCATCTCCTACTCTTTCAGGACTATAGCCGTACCAACCTCTGTTATAAACAAATGGGTCTGCACAAAAAGTACAACGAAACCTACAACCCTGAGATGAAATGTAATCTAATTGTTTTCGTCCGCTAAGTTTTACATAATCTTTTACAGGAATTAGATCATAATTAAAAGCTGGAAACTTGTTAATATCCATCATTGTGCGTTCTGGATTAGCAACTATTTTCCCATTTTCTTTAAATGAAACTCCCTTCAATCCAGCCAAGGACTCCTTGGCTAAAAGCCTCTCTACTAACTCGGCAAAAGCCATCTCCCCCTGCCCGCGAACCACCACATCTATACAAGATTCGCTCAATGTTTCTTCAGGAAACAAGGATGCATGCCACCCGCCCCAAATTACAGGAAGGTCTGCAAATTTTTCTTTTATTAATTTCGAAACTAATAAAGCATCTTTAATTATACTCCCTGTTAATACTGTTGTCCCGAAACAAACGGCATTATGCCTTAAAGCCTCCGAGAGCCTCTTCACAGGTTCATCTTCAAGCCTTCCATCTATAATAATAACTTCATAAAGGGTAGGGTCTAAATACGAAGCTATAGCCACCAAAGCCAGAGGCATTGTATAAAATTCTGCTTTCGGATTATATAAAACTATTCTATGTTTCATTACATTATAAAATTTCAAATCAACTCTGCCCCCTCTATTTCAGGTTGACGATACTTAAGCCAAAACTTTTGTAATGCCTTAAGCTCATAAGGGGCTTTGTAAAAATTAGTCTTATACCTTATGTTAGCTAATTTGGCAATAAGATTCCTTTGAAAATCACTTAGTTTAATATCTTGGGTGGTTGGATATCGGGCATTTAAAACAACTTCAAAGTTTTGAATCTTATCAATCATAGCTGCCGTAAGCCAAGGTGTTAGCGGATTTTTTCGTAGGTCAAAATTTTGCCAACTATCGTCTAGCCAATCATCTAAGGTTTCAGGAAAACGAAAACCTGAGTCCTTTACCTTTTCATACATTTCTGAGCCCTCTTGCGGCACGGGACTATACACGTAAATGATTATTTCGGTATCAGGGTTTACCTCTTTTATCTTTTTTATATAAAGTATCTCACTATCTATCTGTTCCATTACTTTTTCAGAGCTATCTCCTGGAAAACCTAATACAAAAGAATACTCCGGAATGATATCGAAATCTTTCATCCGCTTAGCAAAAGTCAGCATCTGGTCCCCTGTTTGTGTTCCACCTTTATCTATTTCATTCAATAATTCATCATTACCGCTTTCTGCCCCCAGAAATATCATTTTACAGCCCGAATCACGTAATAAAGACATAGTTTCGTCAGAAAACTTATCCATTGTGTCAATCCTCCCTTCTCCCCACCAATTTATTTTTTGCCCTTTCATCAATTTAGAAAACTCCAACACTCTCTTTTCAGAAACAAAAAAGTTATTGTCAGTAAATTCTACCGAATCAATCTGATATTTTTCTTTTTGATACATAATATCGGCAAACATTACTTCAGCAGATTTACCCTTCCACCGTGCTTGAAAAATAGGGACAATACCACAAAACGAACAGGTAAATGGGCAGCCCAAACTGCTATGGTATTGAGTCGTTCGCTTACCTAAATGCGTTTTACCTATATAACCGTCCATCGAATAAAACTTCTCAAGAAAAGTATAAGGTAACCTTGGAATGGCCTCTATATCAATCATAGTAACCTTTGGAGTTTTAATGATTTTTCCATCTTCCATGTAAACTAGGTTTTTAATCTTCTTCAAAGATCCTCCGGCCTCCAAAGCATCCAGTAAAGCAGGAAAAGCAATATCACCAACTCCATTGACTAGATAATCCACCGCTTCAGATTCAATACAAACTTGATGCTGATTAGAAGCAAAATATCCACCCCAAATGGTAATAATTTCAGGAAATTGTTCTCTTATTTTTTTCGTAAATGTTATAGCTTGTTTCAATTGTGGACCAGGCATTACAGTACATGCGAAATATTTAAATTTGCCTGTTTTGATATAACTCTCAATGATAGAAAAAGGGTCATCCTCACGATTTCCGTCCACAAGAACAAAATCATATTGCCCCCAAATAGAAACGCCCACTTGTAAAATGGTAATGGGTAATCTAGGCTTACTATTAGTAGCCCTTGGATTAAAAATAATTACTTTGTTCATAATTTATGACCAGAATGGTTTTTCAAAAGCACTACAACAGCGATTACAAGCAGGAAAAAGTCCACCTGCTTTAACTAAGTCAGTTCTAAAATTCCCGAAAGCTGGGCTATTCCAAATTTCGTTCAATGAGTTCTTATAAACATTACCAACATCCAAATTATAACAACGTCCATGATTTGGGATAACCGAACCATCTGACTTTATCATCATCAACTTGAAACTATCCAAACATAATTTACCCATTGGTTTAGAAGGGTTCAGATAAAAAGTATTCAATTCGTCCAGAGTCTCCATTTCTGGAGAAAAGCCAATGGAGAATGGATATTTTTTCACTTTAATACTCCTTATTTCTTCCAGTAACAATTTAGTATTGAACGATTCAATATTCGTTTCAGAAATATTTGATTGTGTAGCAGGATATTGTTCCCCTAACATAGCTTGATGAGCTGCTACCATAGGTTCGGTAGTAAAATTGCTATGCATAAAGCCAAAGTTCTTTAAAGGAATATCCTTAAAGATTTCCAACATTTCCTTTAAATACCCGATATTCCACTCTGTTATGACGCAGTAAACGCTAATACTCGGACAGTTCTCTTGTGCTAATAGCAGCTCAATCCCTTCCATGGCTCTTTGAAATGAACGTTTATTTTGACGTATTTCATTATGTATTTCAGGTGGACCGTCTAATGATACACACAATTCTTTTAATCCATTACTTGCCAACATCTTTGCTTTCGCCTTCAAGTTAAATGCATTAGTCGTAAGGCTTGTTTCTATCCCTTTTTCTTTAGCATAAGCCAAGGATTCTTCTAAATGAGGATAAATAAGTGGTTCGGTAAAGGCATATCCGAGTTTGGCTTCTGGAAAAAATTCAGCAGTTTCGTCTATAATCTTTTTCAGTAATTTGATAGGCATATTTACAGGATCCGTACCCATCAAATTAGTATAAAAATTACTGTTATTATACCTTACACCTACGTCGCACATTTTGCAGTGCAGATTACATAAATTATTAACCCCTAACACAATGAAACTAGGCGACTGCCCGATATGTTTGGGATATAATTTTGCGTTCAAATGCCTTAAATGTTCCTTAGTAATCATTAATTATAATTCTAAACTTTCACCTTTAATTCAAAAATAAAATTCAATTCCCCCTTTGTCCTTTTACGCTCTACATTCTTCCATATAAAGCCATGTTTTAAAGCAATTTCTTTAATAATTTCTATCTGACAATCCTCCGACAGAACCATTATAACTTTACCTTGCTCCTCTAAAAAATCAGGCAGTTGTTCAAATAAACTCTCAAAATACTCGAAACTCTCACCACAGAAAAATGCTCTTTCGGTATCATTTTTCGGCCTTTTGGGATAGTAAGGAGGGTTGATAATAATCAATTCGAATAATGAGGGGGGAAAACTAGAGAACAAATCAGATTGAACTACTTCAATATTCACATTATTGGCTTGAGCATTTTTCCTAACCGTTTCACAGGCCACCTCATTTATATCAGACGCCGTAACTTGTGCCCCTTTCTTGGCCATAAATATTGACAATAAGCCTGAGCCTGCTCCTAATTCCAATACCTTACTAGATAAATGACCTTCTCCAGTTTCTTTAAATAACTTTTCTTTGTTGAGAAAATCAAGTAAAAAAAGAGTACTAAAATACAGCTTAGGGTGAAATACACTCGGCGGTACTACTATCTTAAAGCCCTCAATAATAACTTCGCGTTCTTTGGACAAATAGCCTTTAAGCGGAAAAATAACAATTCCATATATTACCTTTTTAATAATATTCCTTAACACTCCCATTATTCAATTATCCCATTTTCTAGTAAAAACGGATATAAAGCCTCATATACTTTATGATGACCATAGTTATTCCAATGAGGGTCTACTTTAGACGAAAAACTAGTATTATTTTTATTAAACTCTGATTGAAAGTAATCTGTCAAATCTAAAAAGGGTATTCCTAATGCCTCAACCTTATCTTTCATCATTCTATTCAACCAAGAATTAGTTTTATTTTCATAATTCTTCAGTTCAATTTCTGTTCTTAAACCATCCATAACAAAAACTAATTTTGAATCTGGGTTTTCATTTTTCATACGAGTCAATAGCAAATCTGTGACTTCCTCTACTTTTTCTCTGATAGCTGTTTGTTTGGGCATATCCACCATTAGGTCAAAAGTTTCCACCGGTAAGTTTTGATGTACCAATGTTGAATTTATTTTTAGGTTTCGCATTAAATAACATATCAAATTACTTTTTCTGGCTAATTGTGCTATTCCTAAATAAGAATGAAATGGAAGAAAAACCTCCTTCTTTGAAGAAGAATCTATAGCCATATAGTTACGACCAGGTAAAGTATAGCAGCTCAAGCTTTCTATAAAATCATTATGAACTATATTAAAAATGATAATGTCGGGTTTATATTTTGCCGTAACATACCTACTCATGTGAAGGTATTGGCTTAAGGGAGCACCTGACATTCCAAACTGATAAACTCGGTATTTAGCTTTTAACTTTTCCTGTAAAAGAACCGGATAACTTTTATCAATATCAACCCCAATTGGCTGAATATAAGAATCGCCTATTACAGCTATTAAAGGTCGATTATCATCAGCGTCATAATCTCGCAAATTATTCCACCCAGCATTGTTTATATGCCAATAAAAGGGTTGCTCCGCCCATGGACCAAGGGTCATAGTTCCTTCAGTATTTGGCTTAAATTTCACAATTTTATCGGCCTCGTCATAAAAAGATTCTGGAGAATTAGAAGCCGGAATAATAAAAGTAAAAAACAATTCAAGAGCTAGAAACACCATAACTAGGCCTAAACATACTGCCAAAAAGTTTTTGTATAATTCTTTGCGTTTCATCAAATCAACCTTTTTCCATCATCATTCCCATACGGGCCTTTAATGATTTTGCTTTTAATTTTAAACTATTTATAGTGTTTCCTTTACGCTGGTAATAAGCCATCTCATTTACTACCCAATGTACTGCATGGTTGTAATATTTATTAGAATAAGCCCTTTTGAAATCTATATCTCTATCTGTACTTGTAGACCAGTCCAGCTCATTTACTGTACTGTGAGTTTCCACTTCTTCATAAAGTTCTGTTCCCTTTATAGGGTAAGTTAATGTAATAGTAAACTGATCTGGATTAGCTGCCTTTAAATGACTAAGGGTATTTTTAATGTCTTCTTCGGTTTCGTTGGGATAACCCAGCATAATAAAAGTACCTGCCTGTATTCCTGCTTTTTTAGTAAGTTGAATCATTTCCTGTACTTTTTCTACTTTAACTCGCCTGTCCATTAGGTCGATGATTTTTTGCGAGCCGCTTTCTGCACCAATCCAAATCCTAAAACATCCAGATTTTTGGAGCAAACGTATTACATTTTCATTCATACGATCAGCCCTACTAATGCACTCATATCTTATTTTAACCCGCTGCTTTTCTAACTCTTCACAAAACCCTTCCAACCATTTATGGCTAATAGTAAAAACATCATCCACAAACCAAAAATTATCGGCCTGGTATTGCCTTTGAACTTCTTTTATTTCAGCTACCACCTTTTCAGGTGACCGTCTCCTGTAACTTAAACCATATACGCCACGGCTACACCAATGACAAGTATAAGGGCAACCCCTCATGGTACTCAGAGTCATAGAACTTTCTCCATGATGTATTTTCCAGGCATTTAAGTACAAATTCAAATCAATAGCCGCCCTATTAGGTAAAGGCAAATCATCCAGATCTTTTCTTAAAGGCCTATCAGGGTTGATAATAATCTCACCTTTTTTATTTTTATATGCGAGACCCTTGATTTCGGAAAACGTTTTTGAAACTTCATTCGAATTGATATTTAAAACCTTTTGACAGATCTCATAAAAAGTTTCTTCTCCCTCTCCTATCACCAAAAAATCTACACCAAAATCTAATAAATTTTCTGCATTATATCTCACATCAGGGCCACCTAAAACTATCTTAGTATGACTCAATTCTTTATGATTCTTTACGAAAGTAACCATCTCCAAAACATTCAATTTCGTCATCAAATTAATATAGATGGCCAAAACTGTCGGTTTTAGTTTTAGTAAGTATTCATAAAAAAGCGGCTTAGTTGAAAAGGTGGTATCAAAAACTTCATGCCTCACCTCTTTTTGCTTCAAATAACCCGACAAATAAAGTATACCCAATGGCGGGTAGGGTTTCATAATCTGCTGTTCTTTCTCATCATCAGCAAGGAAATATGCATGAGTTAACATAAGACCGGGCGTGCTAAGCTCAGACGAAGAAGTTTGTTTGAGCTTCATATACTTTTTGATTTAATCTCTATTAAAAAATGGTCAGACATTTTGGATAAAAAAGGGATTTTAATTGCTAAGCTTTCTAAACTCTCTAAAAAACGTAAAAACGTAGTTTTTTTCTCAAAAGCACCGTTTACGTACGAAGGCGGAACAAAAAAACCAATTGGCTGTTTATGACTCACTTTTAAGGTACATGGCAGTACCTTTGCTATATCTTTTGGAGCGTAATACCATGTTTTTACGCTTGAACCATTTCCTAAGTTTGCCTCCAGAGGCCTTTTAGAGAACCTTCGGAACACTTTAGAGAATTGCAATGTGCTTAAAAAGAAAACACTTTCCCAAATACACAGTTTAGGCATTATTACCCCTATAAATTTGCCATCGGGCTTTAATAATTTCGGCAGTTTAGTATCAAAAAAAATTGTTAAATTTTCCGGACTTAGGCAATTGAAACCTCCGAAATTAGAAAAAATTAAATCAAACTTTTGTTCATCAAAAAACTCATTAATATCCTTTATATCAAAGACTTGAAAACTCAACACTTCTAGCAGGTCATTTTTAATAGCTTTAAGTTCTACCTGATTAACCATGGCTTCGGATATATCAGTGGCCATTACCTTATGTCCTTTTCTTGCTAACCAAACAGCATCTTCCCCAGTACCACAATTTAACTCTAAAACAGATATCTCTTTATCAACTAACACCTTATCCAAATAGGCCCACACTAGCTTACGCTGAGCCTTCCCTACCAATGTATTTGTAAAGGTCTGGTCATAGTCCTGAGCTATATAGTCGAAAGCTACTTTCAAGTTTTTGATAATTGTTTTAGTTTTTTACTACTTACTTTCTCTTTTACCCATATTACCGGAAACTTTAGCATCGATTTAATAGACAGATTATTCTTTAATTTCTCTTTCCTATATACGTTATGTGTATGCGTGTGTAATTGCCTATAAAATAATGACGAGAAAGTGGACTCATACATCATATCCAAATCATTGGAATCTTGCCAATTTTCCTTAACCACTAATTGCTCTTTTACCTTTTCGTGAAAAACCGTTCCTGGTAAAGGGTATGACACCGAAATACCGATATCGTCCGGCATTAACTTTTTAACCATTTCCAAAGTTTTTTCTATATCATCCCAAGTTTCTCCTAGGTATCCATATTGTAAAAAAAAGGCTACCTTAACACCCTTCTGTTTAAGTAATTTCGTCGATTTTTCAATTTCTTCTATCCTAGTACCCTTATCCATGGCGTCTAATATACCTTGAGAACCACTTTCGGCTCCAATCCAAACTTCTGCCAAACCTGCTTCTACCAAATCATCAATATTGCTTTCTTTTAACAATAAATCAGCTCTAGATTGGATCTTTAGTTGTGGTTTTAATTTCTCCTTAGCAAGTAATTCTTTAAACTCTTTGGGCCAGTTAGGTTTTAAACCAAAGATATCATCGCATACCCAAAAATGTTTTACTCCTTCATTTAGCATTAACAGCTTTAGCTCATCCACCACTAGTCTGGGAGAACGTACATTATAACGATTGCCATAGATAGGTTTAGCACACCAATTGCATTTAAATGGGCAGCCCCTAGTAGTGGCTATGTTAAGAGAAAAATAGCCGTGGGCTTTTTCCCAAAGTGCTCTATACTCATCTAGATTCACCAAATCCCAGGCAGGCATGGGCAACGTATCAAGGTCTATAAATTGACTTCTTGGAGAAGTCTTAATGAGATTTCCTTCTTCCAAAAAAGCAATGCCTTTGATGGTTTCATTTTTCTCAAAATCACTTTGAAATATTTCAATTAATGAATGTTCAGACTCCCCCAAAAGTACTGCATCAGCACCTACTCTAAGATATTTTTCTGCATGGTCTGTGGCATCGGCAGAGTTTACCAACACCGTACAGCCTGCCTTTTTCCCTAAGCTTATTAAATCAAAACAGGCCTCTCGCATTACATTGAGGCACATTTTGCTCAAGTAATTAAAGTTATCATCAAAGATTACCAAATAATCAGGGTGAAAACGCGATAGGTGCTTAAGAATTTCATTTGGTGAATGCCTTAGGTTACAATCAAAAAGTTCAACCTCATACCCTTTTTCACGAAGCAGTGCAGCCGCCAGCATAGTTCCATACGGAGGGTAGGGCTTTTGAGTATTCCATTGTTTATCGTCAAAACGATAGAAATAGGCATTAGATAAGAGAATTTTTTTCGATTTCATCTTTAAATAAGGTAGTTAATCATTTAAATTAATTCCATATCGTCTTTTCCAAATCTGATATTTTCCCTTGGTAATGGTTTAATATTCTTTGGTAATTTCCGCCAAAGTGAGCTTTAGCTACGTGTCTATTTATTACTAAATTCTCTCCATTTATTCCAAACATTTCGGCCTTATGAATCTTTCTCCATCGCTTTTCCGTTTTCTTCATTAAAAAATTATCTAACCAATCACCAAAACTGTTATTAAGACATTTTTCCAGAACTTTTTTAATCCAACTTTTAGAGACTTTCAAATTAGAAATATCATGCGTGGGGTAATTCGGATAATATTCCTGAATCCATCTATTTTTAGCCTTAAAGTCTTGATAGTATTCTCCTCCATAAGTTGGTATGACCGTAGCTATTTCAGTTGCTGTAAAAATACTTTTGTCCCTCAGTTCTAGTGCATTAGTATCAATCATATAATTGAAGCACAAGAATTTTGTATTGTTTAAATAGATTATTTTTTGTGTTAAAAAGAAAAATAAACGTGCAATCCAGAGTCTATTAGGGGCAGTGATAATAAAATAATCAATATCACTTCGGTCATCCATATAATTTTTAGATAATGAGCCCGAGATCATAACAGAACGGACGTAAGGAAACTTACATATAAAAGATGTTATCCTTTGAGCCTTTCTGAAGTAAAATTCACATAACTTGTTTCCTTTTAACCTACGTTCCACCAAAGAAATACTATCATTCAGAGAATAGTACCTCCTTCTTAAAAAAAATACTTTATTGCTCTGAACCAAATCATTTAAAACCTCTTTTACCAATTTAATGGAAACAATGTCACTTCTTTCGAAAACTTCTTCTGCAGTAAGTGGGTACTTAAATAAATCAAAATAACATAAGGTTCGCAGCACCTTATCCACATCCGTTTTACTTGTTTTCGTATAATTTAGACTTTCTTTTTTGTAAGAATTAGACATTTACAGGACGTTTGACCTTCAACAAATATATGACTTGTAAGTTTTAAAAAAATGTAAAAAATCAGGATGGCCATGAAAAAAAACAAACCAGTTACCTTAGTTAATTAATAGCTAGTAGTTTATTAAAAGCTAAATTTTAATAATTATTACTTAGACCAGTTTTAAACTAAAGTAAGTTTACAGTTTTGTCTCATAATATACTCCCTGTCCAATTAAAGGAGCTTTAACCCACCATTTGAAATACAAAAAAATCAATCTCACCGAAAAGCAAAAACTTCAAGTAGTATCTAAATATTTCAAAGGCGTCTAAAAACATCTAAAAAATAGAATAGGCCAAAATTTGATAACTCTATTTTACATACAGATAATACATAAATTGCTCTCTATAAAAAGTTACTTCCCGAAAAAGTACTATAGTATAGTTAAGATAAAATAAAATCGCTCAAAAAAACCTCATTTTGGAAAACTGGAAATTCGTTCGCTATTATTTATTTGGAATTTATTAGTCATTGAGCTAACAAAAAAATGCAAAAAAGGTAACTTTATCTGCTTATATTGGAAAAACTAAAAAAATGATGCTAATACTAATGGCGTTCATTTTGGACTACAAACCAGCCTTTGTGAAAAAAAACAAAGTTTAATTGAGCTTTTATTTCAAATAACACTATACCTATGTGAAAGCCTTAATTAGCTTTGCAATAATACATTGACAATAACCTTAAAAACTATCCTCCATGAAAAACTACTTACCCATATTAGGCCTTACTCTTTTTATCAGCTGTCAAAATGATGCTTCCTCAGAAGTTGAAGTTAACCAAACTACTATTGGCAATCATATAGAGCGACTAGCTTCCGATGAGTTTTTAGGAAGAAAACCCTTTACCGAAGGAGAGGTAAAAACGGTCAATTATTTGAAAGAAGAATTTGAAAAGCTAGGCGTTTTACCTGGAAATGGCGATAGTTTTTTCCAAGAGGTGCCGATGGTGGAAATTGATGGAATGCCCTCTAAAAACATGGTAATTTCTGGCAAAAATGGAAATTTTAATTTAGGCTATTTAAAAGATTTTGTGGCTACTACTAGCAAGGCGGTAGCTAACGTCAGTCTTGAAAACTCAGAACTTTTTTTTGCTGGTTACGGCATTGTGGCTCCTGAATATGGCTGGAATGATTATGAAGGGGTAGATTGGAAAGGAAAAACAGCCGTAGTTTTAATTAATGACCCTGGTTTTAAGTCAGGTGACTCCACTTTGTTTAAAGGAAACGAAATGACTTATTATGGTAGATGGACATATAAATATGAAGAAGCTGCCAGACAAGGTGCTGCTGGGCTTATCATCATTCACGATACCGAGCCCGCCTCTTATGGTTGGAACGTAGTAGAATCTGGATGGAGTGGTGCTAAATTAATTATTGAGAGTGACCTCCCCCTTTTAGATGTTGAATCTTGGATAAGTGCCGAAAGCACAACCAAACTTTTTGAAGCATCCGCCATGAAGGGGCAAGATTATAAAACACTAGCCCGAAATAAGGACTTCAGCCCAGTCCCTCTTGACCTAAAAGTTTCTGTGAGAATAGAGAATAAAATCAAAAAGGATGTTTCTAAAAATGTAGTTGCCCTAATTCCTGGTACAGACAGAAAAGACGAGTATATCATTTACTCTGCACACTGGGACCATTTTGGTGTAGGTAAGGCCATTGATGGTGATTCTATTTATAATGGAGCCATTGACAACGCCTCGGGGGTTGCAGGTTTATTAGCCATAGCAGAAGCTTTTAAGAAAATTAAGGCGACCAAACGCTCCATCGTTTTATTAGCAGTAACTGGAGAAGAACAAGGATTATTAGGTTCAGCGTATTACGCTGAAAATCCAATTTTCAGTCCTAAAAAAACAATAGCCAATATAAACGTGGATGCTTTAGCCAGCCCTGGAAAAATGAAAGATCTCACAATTACAGGTTATGGTCAATCTGAAATGGACGAATATGCCGAGAAGGCTGCACTAAAACAAAACAGATACATTATTCCAGACCCAGATGCAGAAAAGGGTTATTTCTTTAGGTCAGACCATTTCAATTTCGCTAAAATTGGTATACCTGCCTTGTACGCCAGTGGTTCGCATGAAGGTTTTGATGCAAGTATTGAAGACATTAAAAAGTTTAACGATGATTACATTAAGAATAAGTATCATCAACCCTCTGATGAATACAATGCAGAAACAACAGAATTAAGCGGGGTACAGCAGGATTTGCAACTATTTTTTAACGTTGGACTGAAACTAGGAAATGAAGACTATTTCCCAAAGTGGTATGATGGGAGCGAGTTTAAAGCAGCGAGGGAGTAGCTATAGTTAACTAAACTAAGAATATTTCAACATTCAGAGCTTAATAAAAGACACATTACACTTAACTATTATAAGAGTAATGTGTCTTTTCAATTTACAACGATTATAGCATTAGAGATTTCTTTCATTATTTTTAGTAAAATTTTGAAAGCTTGGCTTAAAAAAGCCTAAACATAATTTATTGGCTAAACCTAAAATCTACTTTAATTTGCCGATTATTTCACCCGATTAATGAATACGACAAAGCTCAATATTTTACTAGCAGATGACGACGAAGACGATTGTGAGTTTTTCAGCGATGCTCTAAATGAAATATCACCACTGTCTTCTCTCACTATTTTAAATGATGGCGTTCAGCTAATGAATTTCTTAGCTGTGGAATCAGAAAGTTATCCCGACGTTATTTTTCTCGACCTGAATATGCCTAAAAAATCAGGAATGGAATGTATTACTGAAATCAAGGCAATAGACAAACTGAAAAACATTCCAATAGTTGTCTCTTCAACTTCTTTAGACAGCGATGTGGTAAACACGCTCTATGAACTAGGAACTCATTTTTATATCAAAAAACCTGGAGCTTTTAATGTCTTAAAAAAGGTAATTAATGAAGCTCTTGTTTTAATTAGTGTTAGCAACTTACAGCAGCCATCTAGCGATAAATTTGTAATCCAACCTTAGATATATGAACACCAAATATAGCTTTTTACAAGGTGGTGGAAAAATGGGCGAGCTCATTAGAGCCAAAGATTGGAGTAAAACTCCATTGGGAGAGCCAAAAACATGGCCTCTAAGCTTACGCTCTCTTATACCTGTAGTGCTAGAGAACCCATTTGGAATGTATATAGCCTGGGGTAAAGAGTATACGCAAATTTATAACGAAGCTTGTGGACCTATCCTAGGCACCACAAAACATCCTAAAGCCTTAGGTTTAAGCACTAGAGAGACTTTTTCAGAGGTATGGCATATTATTGATGGCATGTTTGAAAAGGTAATGAAAGGGGAAGCCATTGCTCATAGAGATTTTAAACTTCAACTAGACCGTAATGGTTATTTGGAAACATGCTATTTCGATTTGGCGTATAGCCCTATAAAACAAGAAAGTGGTGAGGTTGGCGGTGTATTGGTAACCGTTATCGAAACTACTAACAAGAGAAAAGCTGAAGAAGAACACAACGAAAGTAAAAATGAGTTAGAATTTGTCATAGAGTCTGCTCAGTTAGGAATATTTGATTACAATCCGCTTACTAACAAATTTACTGCAAATAGTAGGCTCAAAAGCTGGTTTGGTTTACCATCTGAAGAGCAAATTGAACTACCAGATGCCATTAACTCTATTTCAGATAGAGAAAGAGAGAAAATCACCTCGGCAATCCAAAAAGCTTTAGAATATTCTTCTGGTGGTTTTTACAATGAAAAATTCAGTGTTATCAATCCTTTTTCTAAAAAAGAAACCATTGTTCATGCCAAGGGTAAAGCTTGGTTTAATGAAGATAAAGTTGCCTATCGCTTAAATGGAACATTAGAAGATGTCACGGAGCAAATACTTGCCAGAAGAAAGAAAATGGAAACGGAGCAACACCTCCGAACCATGGTACTGGAGTCGCCGGTGGGTATCTGTGTAATTGATGCAGAAACGCTAGTAAGTGAAATAGCAAATGAAAGTTTTATTGATATAGCTGGCAAACCTCATGATGCTATTGTAGGAAAGTTTTACTGGGATACTTTTGCGGAAGTAAGAGCAGAATACGAAACAGCTCTTGATACTGTCATAGAAACAGGGAAGCCATTTAATGCCAATGAAGAAGAGGTAATACTCATACGCCATGGTAGAGAAGAATCAATATATTTAACCTTTGTTTATTCTCCTTTAAAAGATGAAAATGGGAAGGTTATAAAAGTTGCCGTTTGGGTGCTTGAAAACACTATGCAAGTAGAAGATCGCAAAAAAATAATGGTGAGCGAGAATAATCTTAGGCTCATGATACTTCAGGCACCTATGGCTATTTCTATTTTTCGTGGAGATGAATATAAGGTGGAAATTGCAAATAAATATGCCTTAGAACTTTGGGGAAGAACGGAGGAACAAGTTCTAAACATATCAATTTTTGATTCAATGCCCGAGCTTAAAACGCAGGGAATAAAAGAAATGCTAGATGGAGTTTCTAAAACTGGAAAACGCTTTGCTACATCCGAACAACCTATTAAATTAAAGCGAAAAGGTCAATTAGAAACTATTTATATCAATTTCTCTTATGAAGCCATTTATGATGGCGATGGAGAAATAAACGGTATCATGGCCATAGGCTTTGATGTAACTCAGCAGGTAGTAGCTAGAAAGAATGTGGAAGAAAGCGAGCACAGCATTAGAACATTGGTAGAGAATGCTCCTTTCCCTATTGGCGTATATGAAGGCGAAGAAATGCGAATTTCACTTGCCAACCAATCCATTATGGACGCATGGGGCAAAGGTAATGATGTGATTGGTAAGTTATACTCCGAAGTATTACCAGAGCTAGAGAATCAAAAAATCTATGAACAAATTAGAGGTGTATTAAAAACTGGGGTAACCTTTCAGGCAGTCAACGAAAGGGTTGACTTAATTAAAGATGGCACATTAAAACCATACTATTTCAATTACAATTTCACCCCACTATTTAATACGGCAGGCGAAGTATATGCGGTAATGAATACTGCCGCTGACGTTACAGAGCTAAACGAAGCTCAACAAAAAATAGAAGAAAGCGAAAAAAGATTCCGAGATTCTGTTCGTCAAGCACCACTTGGAATTGTCATTTTACGTGGCCCAGATAATATTACTGAAATGGCCAATGAAAGCTATTTGCAAATAGTGGATAAAACGAAAGAAGAGTTTGTAGGTAAACCGCTCTTTGAAACGCTACCCGAAGTTAAAGAGACCATAGCACCAATCATTGCTAATATTTATAAAACAGGTAATGCCTTTTACGGCAACGAATTTCCTATCAAACTAAAACGTCATGGAGGAACCGTAACCGCTTATTTCAATTTTGTTTATCAGCCTCTAAAAGAGAACAATGTTATTACGGGTTTGATGGTAGTGGCTACTGAAGTAACTGCCACAGTAACCGCAAAAAACCTCATTGCTGAAAATGAAGAAAAGCTTAAAATCATCATTGACGCTAGTGAACTTGGCGTTTGGGATTATAACATCAAAACAGAAGAAAGTACTTTATCGGAGCGATGCCATGAAATACTAGGTTTCCCTGGCGAGCATGACTTACCGCACACAAAACTAGTAGCTAATCTTCATCCAGATGACTTAGATATTAGAGAAAAGGCATTCCAAAAGGCATTCACCAGCGGTTTCCTTCATTATGAAATAAGAGTAATCTGGAAAGATAAATCGGTCCATTGGATGGAAACCAAAGGGAAAGTGTTTTATGACGCTAAAAACGAGCCCGAAAGAATACTTGGAACAATTAGGGATGTAACCGAAGAAAGGAATTTCCAGCAAGAACTCTTAGAAAGAGAAGAGAAATTCCGTTTACTGGCAGACTCCATGCCTCAGCACATCTGGACTTCAGACCGAGAAGGTAATCTGAATTATTTCAATCAGTCTGTTTTTGACTTCTCAGGTTTAACATTAGAGCAAATAGATAAAGATGGCTGGATACAAATAGTACATCCAGATGATCGAGACGAAAACATTAAACAATGGACCAACGCTATCAAAACAGGAAATGATTTTCTGTGTGAACACAGGTTCCGTAAACATAATGGAGAATACCGCTGGCAGTTAAGCAGGGCTACGCCTCAAAAAGACAACAACGGCATCATTAAAATGTGGGTAGGAAGTAGCACGGATATTCAAGAACAAAAAGTGTTTACTACAGAACTGGAACGTCAAGTAAAAGAGCGAACCAATGAGTTAAATCAAAAAAACATCGACTTAGAAAGTATTAATAAAGAACTACAATCTTTTGTTTACATATCTAGTCATGATTTGCAAGAGCCCTTAAGAAAAATCCAAACCTTTTCTTCTCGAATTTTAGATTCAGAATATGAGACCTTGTCAGATAATGCCAAAAAGTATTTTGCAAGAATGCAGCAGTCTGCAAATAGAATGCAAAACTTAATTCAAGACTTATTTGCCTATTCAAGGACTAGTGTTCAAGAAAGAAAATTTGAAGTAGTTAACCTGCTAGAAATCATCGAAGATATCCAAGAAACCTTAAAAGAAGAATTAGAACAGCATAATGTCAGTTTTGAACTTGTCAACCTTTGTAAAGTAAAAGTTATCACATTCCAGTTTAAACAACTTATAATTAATCTGATAAGCAATTCTATTAAGTTTGCCCGTGTTGAAGAGCCGATGCACATAAAAATTAGCTGTGCAGTAGCCTTGGGTGCCAAGTTTGAAATTGAACAGCTTCTTGATGAAACGGAATACTGTCACATAAGCATTGCAGATAATGGAATCGGTTTTGAACAGCAATACAATGAACGAATATTTGAGGTTTTTCAAAGGCTACATGGAAAAGATAAATACGATGGTACGGGTATTGGACTGGCTATTGTCAAAAAAATTGTAGACAACCATCACGGTACAATCACCGCAAAGGGTGAGCTAAACAAAGGAGCCACATTTAATATTTACATCCCTGTTTAACGTACAAGAGGCAACAAGCTTCACGTATAGACTAAAGAGTAACACCTTTGCGAAGGTAGCATTAGCTGTTTTTCGAAAACTATTTTAAAGTATCATAAGCCTAGCATACCTCACAAACTCGACCATTAAATAATCTCAACACCAAATCGCTATGACATTAAATTCGAAGCCACTCGCCATTGTTATGATGGGAGCTAGTGGAGCAGTGGGTACAGAAGCATTAAAAACATTGCTTCCGCTAAACACCATTACGCAGCTGACATTACTTGGAAGGAAACCAATTGAAAACATTGAGCCTGACTTTGTCAGACAGCACAAAATCGATATTAGTGACTCCAGTTCTTACGAACACTATTTAGCTGGGCATACCGCAGCTATTTGTACTTTAGGTGTGGGCGAGCCATCAAAAATAAGTAAGGAAGACTTTGTCAAAATTGATAAAACAGCCGTATTAGATTTTGCTATGGCGTGTAAAAAAGCAGGCGTAAAGCATTTTGAATTATTGGCTTCAGTAGGTATAAGTGCTACCTCTTCTTCCTTCTATTTACGAACCAAAGGCGAGTTGGTAGAAGAACTAAAAGCACTAAACTTTGAGCGATTAAGCATTTTCCAACCTTCCATGATTTTAACACCAACTAACCGATACGGCATAGCTCAAGCAATTACCTTGAAAGTTTGGCCAGTGTTGCAGCCCTTATTTATGGGGAGCTTACGCAAATACCGTGGTATTAAAGTTAGTGAACTAGGACAAGCAATGGCCAAAAACGTCTTTAACTCAGAAGAGGGCTTTGAAACACTACAGTGGGACCAATTTCATTCCATCAATAAATAGCCTAATAATTTCACTTTTTTTAGCTTTAGAAATGAATTATTTGCTTTGATAATGGTGTTTTTAAAATAATAATAAATTTTCTTTTCACCGCGAGCCGTACACATTATGAGCAAAGGAACCAATCCCCTACTGTGCGATATAGAAACAGGAACTTGTGAAACAGCAGATGAAGGATTAGACACTGTGAGACAAAGCAAAATGAATGCTGCGGACAAGACTATCAAGGTTGTTTATTACACAGACCCTATTTGCTCTTCCTGCTGGGGAATAGAGCCCCAGCTGCGTAAACTGAAGCTAGAATATGGGAGCCAGATTGACATAGACTATAGAATGGGCGGGCTCCTGCCCAACTGGAGTTATAACAGCGGTGGTATATCAAAACCAGCAGATGTGGCTCACCACTGGGACGAAGTAAGCATCCATTACGACATGCCCATTGATGGAGATGTTTGGCTAGAAGACCATTTAGAGTCCTCTTATCCTCCATCCATTGCTTTTAAAGCTGCCCAAATTCAGGATAGAGAAAAAGCCATTCTATTTCTTAGAGAAATTAGAGAAATGGTATTTCTACAAAAGAAAAATATAACCAAATGGGAATATTTAGAGCTTGCTGCCAAAAAGGTAGGCTTAAACGTAACTCAGCTTAAAACTGATTTTGAAGGTAGAGCAAAAACTCTCTTTGAAGAAGATTTAAAACTGGGAAAAGACTTAGGCGTAAGAGGTTTTCCAAGCATCTTTTTTATAGACACTGCAGGTAACAGAGATTTGGTTTACGGCACCAAACCTTATGTATTATACGAAGCTGCCATTCTTAAAATAAACGATACTATTACCAAAACGGAATACCGCAAAGATTCGGAAACACTTTTCTCAAAATATAGCTCACTTACAGCAAAAGAATTTTCCGAACTGTCAGGCACACCAAGAGCTGATAGTGAAACACAGCTAAATGAACTTGCAGCAAAAGGAGCTTTAGACAAACTCACTACTAAAAATGGCTCTATTTGGACTATAAAGTCTATATAATTAGTTGATAAGGTTTCTATCCTTTTCGATCATTGGTAAAAAGTCAATGTCTAAATAGCCGCCGCTTGCATTATCATCCGCCACTATTTGCGGTTTCCCTTTAATAACTTCAATGGAGTTTCTATGAATATGTCCTGTGAAAATGCCGAGTAAATTTGGAGCCTCAAAAACTTCCTTATGAAAGTTAAGTGTAGTTTCCGTATGTCCGCTTTCTGGCCACTTAGGACGTTTTTCTATGTTAAAACCAATCCGTAGCTGCTCCCCAATTCGGGTTACCGCAACCAAAATAAACCCCTTTTCCAGGAGTATACATAGGAATATGTACTAAGAGAACCAATGGAATACCAGTGGCAACCTGTTTTCTAAAAAACTGTAATTGTTCTTTACTTATTTGATAAGTAGAATTGTCAATCGTTAAAAAACGTACACCTTTTATGTCATGAGAAGCCATTAAAGGATTCTTCCCTTGGTATAAGGGTAATAACCTTTTTCCAATCCAAGTATCGCGTATGGTCTCTAAAGAACCCTCCATTCCTTCATAATGCCAATCATGATTACCGGCCGTATAGATATAAGGTATACCCGTGGCTTTCAGTTTTGATTGAACCCATTCTATGGCAGCCTCTGAAGGGAAACTAAAAATATCACCTATCAATGCGATGACATCGGCTTTTTCCTTTTTAGCAAAAGCTAAAGCTTGCTCAAACGCCTCTTCCGGATTTGTCTTTTCGCCTGTCTGAAAATGCCTAGTTTCATTATAGGCTTTCGCCATTCTGCTGCTATACTTTTGATAAGGAATACCTCGCTCATCATCTTTAAACAAATGTGTATCCGCTATATGAACCACTTTTATTGACTCATTAATCACCTCCGAATAAAAGGAAACTTTGTTTTGATCTATAGTAGCACAAACTTTAAAAGGTTTCTTATAGGTAGTATTTGCCCAAGAATTAGAAGTAATTCCTAGCCCAAACAAGCCAGTAGCGGTTTTACTAAAAAAAGATCTACGTTTCATATAAAGTGGTTGGTTGCCTAAATATATTGAAATTCCAGTGAAGAAAATAGGCTACCGAATATTCAGAATGCTATGCCGCTTACCAAAAAATCAGAAGTATTTCCCTAATCATGCTTTCAATTTAAAGAGCGTATTAGCCATACTAATTTGAGCATAAGCAATGGGCAACAAATCAACCAGTCGCTTAAACTTATCCCCTAAGTTTCGCCACTAAGAAATGGCTTTTAAGAACGACTAAATATCCACTTTGAAAAATTCGCTTCAACCCACTTTATTGAAAGAAAAAAATCTATTATAATTATCTACGAAAAAATCTAAATCAGCGTTAAATACGCCATATTCCTGTATTTTTTCTTTTGAGAGAAAGTACAAATCAAGATATTTGATTAAGCTGATAAGACCTTGGCAAGCATCAAATTTAAACGTCATTAAAAGGCTAAATTTTGAATGACAATTTTGCTATTTTATCGTTTAAAAGGACGTATTATATCATAAAATTCTAAATCTAAAATAACTGATGCACATTCCATTATTACAAGATATACTAGTTCTTTTAGGCTTTTCGGTGGTTATCGTTTTTGTGCTGCAAAGACTCAAACTTCCTTCTATTATAGGCTTTTTGCTCACAGGTGTGGTTATTGGTCCTTATGGTTTAAGCCTTATTAATGCTGTAGAGCAGGTAGAAATCTTATCTGAGGTTGGCGTAATTCTATTGCTCTTTGTGATTGGTATGGAATTATCCATAAAGCAGTTAGTCTCTATAAAAAGAACAGTATTTATAGGCGGTTTTCTTCAAGTAGGTCTAACCGTTTTGGTAGCTGGTTTGGTTTATTACTTTCTTGGAAACTCTTGGAATGAAGCCGTTTTTGTAGGTTTTCTATTTTCCTTATCTAGTACTGCGATAGTTCTAAAAACCCTGCAAGACAGGCAAGAAATATCTGCTCCACATGCTAGAAATGCACTAGCCATTCTAATTTTCCAGGATATCATTGTGGTTCCTATGATGCTTATCACCCCTATGATAGCAGGCGAATCTACCAATATTGGCATGAGTATTCTCTCGCTCCTGATAAAATCGGGTGTGGTACTGGCCATTACTTATGTTAGTGCACGTTACGTGGTGCCTAAGCTGATGCATGCCGTGGCTAAAACCAATAGTAAAGAACTTTTCCTTTTGGTTACCATCACTCTTTGTTTTGCGGTAGCTTTTCTAACCTCTGAAATTGGACTTTCGCTAGCATTAGGAGCTTTTATTGCAGGTTTGATTGTTTCGGAATCTGAGTATAGTCATCAGGCCACCAGTATTATTTTGCCTTTTAGAGAGCTCTTTACCAGCTTCTTTTTTGTGTCTGTAGGTATGCTGCTTGACTTGAGCTTTTTCCTGAGCAATATTCCTGTCATTTTGCTTTTGGTTCTAGTCGTATTTGTTGTCAAATCGTCCATTGCTGCCACGGCAGTAGCCATTCTTAAATATCCTGCCAGAACCGCACTTTTAACAGGTTTGTCACTTTTCCAAGTAGGTGAGTTTGCTTTTATACTCTCCAAGGTCGGGATTCAGTATAATTTATTAAGTGTCCAAACCAATCAATATTTCCTTTCGGTTTCCATAGTGTCAATGATATTGACCCCGTTTGTAATCATTTTTTCAGAGAAAATTGCAGGTAGATTTATGGGCATTTCAAAGAAGTTAGGATTAGAAAAAACAGTAGCTTCTGATAATAATATAGAAGAAATAGCCAAAGCAAAACTAGAAAACCATCTGGTAATTATCGGATATGGAATAAATGGGAGCAATTTGGCGAAAGCCGCAGCATCTAGCAACATCCCTTTTATAGTGATAGAGATGAATGCCGAAACTGTAAGACGAGAAAAACGAAAAGGTTTACCGATAATTTTTGGTGATGCCACACAAGACCACATTTTGGAAGCGGTACACCTCTCTACCGCCAGAGCAGTAGTTATAGCCATTTCTGATAATTTTGGAACCCAAACTATCATTAAAAACATTCGGTCACAGTCTGACTCCTTATTCTTGGTGGTAAGAACGAGGTATGTCAAAGAAACCTCTGAATTATTGGCTTTAGGTGCCGACGACGTCATTCCTGAAGAGTTTGAAACATCCATTCAAATATTCGCTCACATTCTTCAAAACTTCCTTGTACCCGAAAGCGATATTGAGCAATTGGTAGAAAAAGTGAGGGCTGATAATTATCAACTATTTAAAGGAGAATTAAAACGGCCAAAAACGTACCGACCAAATAATTTGGCAGACTTTAACATTACCTGCTTACGAATGTCGGCGGATAGTAATAAGTTTTTAGGAGAACCTTTAGACGAATTACACCTCAGATTTGAGTACGGCATAAATATCTTGGGCATAAAGAGAAAGAATGAAATGCTAGAAAGTATTCAGCCAACGGAGGTTTTAAAACAAGGCGACATTTTATACATACAGGGCAGTCAAAGCCAAATAGAACAGTTCCGAAAAATGATTAATTAAGAATTAGCGAAATAAAATCATATAGAATCCTACCAATAATTTTCCATCAAACCTGAAACCGAAACGCTGTATGTGCGTAAGTCATTTTGAAGTTTTAAACTTTTGAAAAATGACAGAAATTGACAAAGATAGAGTAATAGAAATGGCATGGGAAGACCGTACGCCTTTTGAAGCCATTAAAGTACAGTTTGGACTTGCTGAGGCCGATGTAATCAAATTGATGCGAAAAGAGTTAAAAGAAACTTCGTTCAAACTCTGGAGAAAACGTGTCAATAGTGGTGTAAGTAAGAAACATCTACATAAAAGAAGCGATGAAATAAGCCGCTTCAAATCTGCCAGGCAGCGAACCATTTCAAATAATAAAATATCGAAGAGATAAGTGCTGCTCCAGCCTTCACTTTAAATGTCGCATTTTAAATGATATGCATTTCAGTAATGAAAAAGCAAGACCTACCCACCAAAATATGCCCTACTTGTAAACGGCCTTTCACATGGCGTAAAAAATGGGAAAGAGACTGGGAGCACGTAAAATACTGCAGCGAAAGGTGCAAACGTAACAAAGCCAATGAAAGCAATTAACCTTATATTTCCGCACCAGCTCTTTCAGGAAAGCCCTCTTTTAGAGAACAATAATGAGATTTATCTCATTGAAGAATTTCTCTTTTTCAAACAATACCAATTTCATAAACAAAAAATTGCATTTCATAGAGCCTCTATGAAGGCCTACCAAGACTATTTAATAAGCTTAAACAAAACAGTTCATTATTTAGAAGCAGAAAACAAACTTTCAGACATCAGGCAGTTTTATGACGAAATAAAAGACAAGAATATTGACACAATATACTTTGTAGACCCTACAGACGATTGGTTAGAAAAACGGATAAAAACGCTAGGCAACTACTGCAAAATAATAAAATATGAAAATCCACAATTTCTAAACACAACAAAAAGCTTAGCTAACTTTTTTAGGTCAGACAAGAAGTCATTTTTTCAAACTACTTTTTATAAACAGCAACGCAAAAAGCTAAATATTCTTCTGGATAAAGAACAGAATCCATTAGGTGGAAAATGGACTTATGATACCGAAAACCGCAAAAAATATCCCAAAGGTAAAATACCTCCAGCTATTCATTTTCCCGAAAAATCAGACTATTGGGAAGAAGCTGTTAAGTATACCAAGTCTAACTTTTCAGGCTACCCCGGAGGTATTTCAAAGAATAGGCTTTATCCTATCACCCACAAAGAAACCCAAGATTGGTTTGAACAATTTCTAAACCACCGTTTTTATGATTTTGGAATTTATGAAGATGCCATTTTAAAAGAGGCTTCCTTTTTAAATCATAGCCTACTCTCTCCTTTGATGAATGTGGGCCTAATTTTACCTGGAGAAATAGTAGACAGAAGCCTTTCCTTTGCAAAAAAAGAAGACATTCCAATTAATTCTACAGAAGGATTTATTCGTCAAATTATTGGCTGGCGAGAGTTTATTAGAGGAATGTATATTTCCAAAGGAAGTTACTCAAGAACTCGTAACTTCTGGAAATTTGACCGAAAAATACCAGCCTGCTTTTACAATGGCACCACGGGTATTCCGCCTATAGATAATACTATAAAAAAAATACTGGCTACTGGTTACTGTCATCACATAGAGCGTCTAATGGTATTGGGGAATTTTATGTTACGGTGTGAGTTTGACCCAGACGAAGTTTATAGATGGTTTATGGAGCTTTTTATTGATGCCTATGACTGGGTGATGGTACCCAATGTTTATGGAATGTGCTTGTTTGCAGATGGAGGCACCTTTGCTACAAAACCATATATAGGTGGTTCAAACTATCTGAAAAAAATGAGCAACTATCCCAAAGGCGAATGGGAAGCCATTTGGGATGGACTATTCTGGAGTTTTGTAATAAGGAATGAGTCATTTTTCAGTTCAAACCCAAGAACCTCCATGCTTGTTCATTCGCTAAATAGAATGTCAGAAGCAAAAAGAAAATCTCACTTGGAAAATGCTAAGGCCTTTGTAGAGACCAAGCTAACACCTCACAAAAAAAAAGAGTAGCTTTTGTTTTGCCATATCTTACTAAAAAAAACATTTTCGCTGCCGTTCTAAGACTGCAGCTTAGCAGAAATGTTTTAAAGCCTCTGGCTTGACACCACAAGTCTTTCCCCAAGAGCTACAAAAAAACGTTTGACATCCATTAAAAACCAATTAATTTAGTATGGATTTAAGAATGATAACTCCACCTTTTGATTGGGTATAATATGATATCCTTCATTCCAAAAAGTATAATGAAAGAGAAAAGAAACTGGATTTTATATTATGTAGGATTTTATTTACTTCTAGTGACTGTTTTGATATATACGGAAAGAGGAATAAATGTCTACATAGTAATTTTCCCTTTAATATTCTTAGCTATAGATTTTTACTTTCGAGAGATTAGAGAATCAAAAGTTACTTTAAAAAGAAAAGAGAAAGTCCATAATCTTTTAATTGGGAAATATGGAAATGGGAAGAAAACCTCTGAAGGAGACTTGGAATGCTTGATTAAAAACAAAAATATAATCTTCAAATATCATACGAGTCTATCCCATCAGAGTTATGTATTAAACAATTTCCTAACCTTGTATCTGGATATATCAAACATAGAAAGTGATATAAAAAAACTATGCAAAGTTCATTTCTTTTGCGATGAAATTGATTCTAGAGACTGTATTTGCTCGTCTGTCAATTCTTCTCTTTTTAGCAACTCCCTCAAAACATTGGTGGAGAATTCAGAAAACGCTTTGGAGTCAATAATTGAAAAAAGCGATACATATATATGGCAAAAAAGAGAAGAGAAACGAGAGCACAATGAGAGCTATAATTAATATGATATTTGGTGTTTGTCATGTATTAAGCTTGTAGCCAAGATTATACATAGCTTGACATCAAAAAGACATTTCCAAGTACTATTTTACCTCTATTAAAAACCAATTAGTTTAGTGTCGATTTAAGAATTGTATCTGCTCCTTTTGTTCGGATATTCATTCCTTCTGCTTCAAGAAAAATCAATTATGAAATGAATTTTAAACTTGCACAATTAGTACTATTAGGGTTGATAATACTTTCCTGTAATTCTGACTTGAAATTTGATACAGGAAAATGGAAAAACTCCGGTGGCGAAAACATTACCCTCGACACAAGGTTAAACATGACCAAGGATTTAATTGAAAGTCAAATTTTAATAAATAAAAGTGAAAAAGAAATAAGTAAGTTACTTGGTTCTCCTGTTAGAATACACGGTAATGCACTCGAAAACACAAAGTTATTTCCTGTACAAGAAGTATATGGTTGGGGCATTGACCCAGAAAAAATAATTTATATAAAAATCGAATTTAATAAGAAAGGAAAAGTAAACACCGCAGAATTATTTATAACTAAATAATTAAAACGCACCATAAGCCTAATCTTGCAGCTGAGCTTAACCTTTTTAAAGCCTCTGGCTTGATATCAAAAAACTTTTCCAAGTGCTATTTGACATCCATTAAAAACCAACTAATTTCGGGTGCATTAAAAATAAAGTAAATGAGCTTTCTAAAAGCTGAATGGAGAAAACTTGCGATGGCAAATTATGCTATTGATAAAGCCTACCTAACTGAATATGTTCCTTTTGGAACGGAATTAGATTTATGGGACGGAAAATGCTATGCCAGCTTAGTAGGGTTTGTGTTTAAAAACACCAGATTATTAGGGGTTAAAGTCCCATATCACATTGATTTTGAAGAAGTAAATTTGCGTTTTTATGTGAAGAGGTTTGAAAATGGGAAATGGAAAAGAGGAGTTGTTTTTATAAAGGAAATAGTACCAAAAAGGGCTTTGACTTTTATAGCAAATACTTTTTATAACGAAAACTATGAGACTTTACCAATGAGTCATAAATGGAGCGAAAATGAAGATACCAGAATTGTAGAATATAATTGGACCAAATTTGGAAAGGAAAACAGCTTTCAAGTAACCACAAATAGAGAATCTTTGGAGATTGTTTCTGGTAGCGAAACTGAATTTATTACAGAACATTATTGGGGCTACGCAAAAGTAAATAAGGAGAAATCAAACGAATATGAGGTAACGCACCCAAAGTGGAAAGCTTATAAAGTTAAAGACTATAAAATTGATATAGACTTTGGAACAGTGTATGGTAGAGAATTTGATTTTCTTAACGCTAAAAAGCCAAATTCTGTAATGCTTGCAGAAGGTTCAGAAATAACAGTGGAAAATAAAAAGACCATAAAAATGATACTTTGAAAAACCAGCAGACCTTATTTGAAGATTATACTCACCTATAAGGCCTTCCATTATACACTAATTATCAATCACTAAGCGAATCCAATCCCCTCTCCCCTTCCAAGCCTCCCGAAAAAGCATGCTTAAAAAAATAATTACCTAACAATTGTTCGGTAATCAATTTTTGCTTTACATTTGCATCATGAGACCTCAAAAAATATTAGACCAAGACTTATTAATTGCGTTAAGCAAAGTGTTCAGGTCTAAAGGCTATGAAGGAGCCAGTTTAAAAGAGTTGGCAGAAGCTACGGGCTTACAAAAAGCCAGTCTCTATCATAGATTTCCGAAAGGAAAACAAGAAATGGCGGAGTCTGTTCTAAAACATATGGCTAAATGGGTGGAGGATAATATTTTGGCTGCCTTAAATAATGAAAGCGATAGCCTAGAGCTCCGACTAAAAAATGGATTAGCTCATGTAAGAACACTTTATGATGGCGGAAAAGAGACTTGTATTTTCAGAGCATTTTCTATGGAAACTGGCCTAGACTTATTTGAAGAAAGCATTAATGAAGGTTTGAAAGAATGGAAAAATACTTTCACACAATTGGGAATCTCGGCAAACTTGACACCAGAAAAAGCCAATAAAAACGCCATTCAAACTTTGATAGAAATTCAAGGAAGTCTCATTTTAACCAAAGCTCTGAATGATACCAATGTATTTGATAACACTTTATTAAACATAGAAAAGAGGTATTTGAACACCTAATATTTTTTTAACAAGACACTTTACCGAATGTTCGGTTTATAACTAGAAATTTCACGAAAGCACATAAATCAAAATGAGAAAAACAACACCTATCTACCTAGTAATAGTTCTTTTACTAGCAGGATGCCAAAACAAAAACGAATCTATAACACAAACCAATGTTATCATGAAAAACACAAAATACAAGAACTTAGAAGTAGACGGTATCAACATAGCCTACCGTGAAGCCGGAAATCCAGAAAATCCCACCATTGTTTTACTGCATGGTTTTCCGTCTTCATCGCATCAGTACAGAAAGGTTTTAAACCAGCTCTCTGATGAGTATCATTTGATTGCTCCAGACTATCCTGGTTTTGGAAATAGCGACTATCCCCTACCTGAAAACTATGCTTATACTTTTGATAATTTGGCTAAAACCATAGACGCTTTTCTAACCAAAAAAGGACTTAATTCTTACGCCATTATGATACAAGATTATGGCTCGCCAGTAGGTTTCAGAATAGCCACAGCCCATCCAGAAAGAATCACCGCCATTATAAATCAAAACGGAAATGCCTATGAAGAAGGTTTGGGCGAAGGCTGGAAGGACATTAGAGCCCTATGGGAAAATAAAAACGAAGAAACTGAAAAGGCACTCATGCCCACATTTACTTTAGAGGCTCTTAAATGGCAATACACGCATGGCACCAGAAATGCTGAAAACGTAAACCCAGACACATGGAACCTTGATTATGTTAATCTATCAAAGCCAAATGCTCATCAAATTAGCCTGGACTTATTTTATGACTATCAAAACAACGTCAAACTATACCCTACATGGCAAAAATACCTCAGAGAAAATCAGCCACCGCTGCTCATAGTGTGGGGAAAAAATGATGCTTTCTTTCCTGAAAGCGGAGCCGCTGCCTTTAAAAAAGATGTTAAAAACATTGACTACAACATCTTTGATACTGGGCATTTTGCACTGGAAGAAGATGGTGATGAAATCATTAAAAAAATGAGAGTTTTCATGAAGAACGTGCTTAAAAAGACATCATAACAATTTGCCAATCCCGCCTCACACGACAATTAGAAACTTCTTAGCCAAAATAAAGGTCTGGCTAAGAAGTTTTCTTTTTAGCGTACCTCAAAAAACTATTCTCCTATTTTATCTTAACTTCCTTTAAATCTCGCCACTCCTCTAAACTTACAGCTGAGTAGAGCTATTATAAAAGCCTCTGGCTCGACATCCTTTAAAACCAGTTAGCATATTATAAGATTTTACATATCATTGACACGAATTTACAATTGATTTACTACCTGTGAGACCTCTTCATGCTACTTTTGAGAAAAACATAGTACCGAATGAAGAATACCAAAAACATCTTTCCATTGCTTCTTATCATGGCTTTCGGAATCTCTTGCAATGGGCAGGAAAAGCCAAGTTCCACCAGTAACTTATTCGCTGACCTTACGAATTATACCCAACCACAAATAGCCGAATACATAAGAAACATCTTTCAAGACAAAGAAGGAAACCTATGGATGGGCACAAACGGACAAGGTGTAGCCCATTTTAATGGAAAAAGTATTTCTTACTTCTCTAATGAGCAAGGTTTTGGTGGTCAACAAATTACAGGTATTACGGAAGACCTAGACAAAAACCTATGGTTTGCAACTAATCAAGGGGTGGTGAAACAAGAGTCCTCAAAAAAGTTTATCAATTATGATTCCCAATACTATTTTAAACGCCAACATCTATGGAGCATATTTGCCGACAGCAAAGGTCACATTTGGGCAGGTGCAGGAAATGGTGTTTTTCGTTTTGATGGCACCAAATGGGCGTCTTTTGAACTACCTCACTCCAAAGAAAAGCCTTCCCTTAACTTATTGACAGGTGTTACCGTATGGTCTATTTCTGAAGATAAAAAAGGAAATATCTGGTTTGGCACTAGCGGAAATGGAGCCATCAAATATGACGGAAAATCATTTACACAGTACACTAAAAAAGATGGACTGACAGATAACTATGTTGACAATATTCTGGAAGACAGAAACGGCAACATTTGGTTTGGTACTAGGTTTGGAGGCCTAAGCCGATTGAACGGAAAAACCTTTACCAACTACACCGAAAACGACACCATTGGTAATAATGAAGTGTGCGTAATGTATGAAGATAAGGCAGGCAATATTTGGTTTAGCTCCGAAGGCTATGGCGTGTATTGTTTTAATGGAACCTCTTTTACCAATTATGGCAAAAACGAAGGATTGCGTGTGCTAGCCGTACAAACTATCTTTGAAGACAAAGAAGGCAGATTTTGGGTTGGCGGCGGTGGCGGACTTTACCGTTTTGATGGAAAATCCTTTTATAACGTCACCCAAAATGGACCGTGGGAATAATTCACACATAAATGAAACTGAAATCACTTAGTTTAGCTTATATAAGCACTAAGTAAGAGTTTCTAAACGTGTCAAATGTGTGCCCATGCAAAGCTTGCTAAACTATATTAAATCACGCCTTACCTTAACTGAGGATGATATTGCTCTGCTAGAAAAGTGTGCTATACCCGTGAACGTACCTGCACAGACCAAGCTTTTAGAAGCAGGGAAAACAGAACGTCATTTGTACTTTTTGAGTGAGGGAATTGTTAAAGGATATCAAAACATAGATGGTAAACTGGTGATTCAGCACTTAGTTCCTGAGAATGATTTTTTCACCTCTCTGGATAGCTTTATGAGCGAAACGCCCTCTTTAGATTACTACGAAACAGTCACAGATTGTAAACTTATAAAAATAGCAAAACCAGACTTTGACCTTTTACAAGAAAACTCCACCAATTGGAGTGATTTAGTGAAAGCCGTGACCAACGAACACCTAGCTTGTAAACTAGAACGGGTTAAAGATTTTCAAGTTTTGACAGCCAAAGAACGCTACTTGAAATTTGTAGACCAACACCCATATTTAGCCTTAAACGTTTCTGTAGATAATATTGCCTCTTTTTTAGGCATGGAACCTCAGTCTTTAAGTCGCATTAGAAAACAGGTCGCTTTCTAACAAATGTTATTTCATGCCTTGCTGTAAGTCCAGAAATTTGCTCATACAAAAAACTATAAATCATGAGCAAAGAAATTTCACTGGTCACTGGAGCTAACGGCCATTTAGGCAATAACCTGGTGCGTTTATTACTCTCTGAAAAGCACGAAGTAAGAGCATCTGTAAGAAATATTAACAAGCAAGAGGCTTTTGAAGGCTTAAACTGCGAGGTAGTGCAGGCTGATATTACCGACAGAGAATCACTAAAAAAGGCCTTTATAGGAGTTACCAACCTATATGCCGTAGGTGCCAACTTCAGTATGTGGGCTAAAAACCCCAAGGTTGACATTTATGATAATAATGTACAAGGCACCCAAAATGTATTTGACATAGCTCAGGAATGCGGCATTAAAAACATTGTTTATGTGAGTTCGGTGGCTTCTTTAGATTTCACCAAATTACCAGGAAATGTAGATAATGGCTATAACAAAGACAGACGAAACTGGTATTACAATTCCAAGAACGATTCCGATAAGCTAGCCTTAGAGCTCGGCAAAAAATATGGCATCAGAACGGTGGTGATTTTACCTTCCGCCATGATTGGCAGTAAAGCCTTTAAACTAAGCTATACCAACAACCTTGTTCTTCAAATTTTAAATGGAGAAATACCTGTTGATACCAATGTGACATTAAACTGGATAGATGTAAAAGATGTGGCTTTAGGAGCATATAGTGCCATGTTAAAAGGAAGGAATGGTGAGCGTTATATCTTATCAAACGAACAACACACCACCTTACAAGAAAGCGTAAAAATAGCCGCTGAACTATATCCGGCATTGCAACTAAAGACACCTAAAAAGGTACCCAAATTCCTACTCTACGCGGTGGCAGGTTTAATGGAATTTGGAAGTAAATTAACAGGAAAAGAGCCTTTACTGCAACGCCATTACTTAGATATGTTTTATGGATTAAAACAAGATTATGACATTTCTAAGTCTAAAAAAGAGCTTGGCTTTAAGCCTAAACCATCAAAAGTAGCCTTAGAAGAAGCACTAAGTTATTTGAAAAACGATTGGAACTAAAACAAGTTTAATAAGTGCAAAACCTAAAGTTTTGTGCTTATTTCCCTCAAGAACAGTCCTTACAAATTCCTGTAAGCACACAGTTCACGGTTTCTACTTGGTAAGCACTTTCTATAGAAAAATGTACCGGAATGGGCATGCACTCTATGGTTTCACACTTGGTACATCTAAAGTGAAAATGGTGCAAAGGGGCCTCGTTTTCATCACATTTTACGCATAAAGCGAAATACTGTTTGCCATCGTCTGCCACTATTCGGTGCAAAACACCATCTTCACAGAAACGATTTAAAACCCTGTAAATAGTAGCCCTGTTTATATCTACAGCTATCGCCTTCTCTATAGCGTCTTGGCTCATAGCCTTAGCCGACGAACTTAAAACCGAAAGCACAGCATCTTTTGTTGGCGTATTTCTCCTCTTCATTGGCACAAAGTTAAAAAATAATTATTGCGACAACATTGCAACAACGAAAAAAGATACTACTTTTGCACCATACCCTATTGCGACAATATTGCAATTGCGTATAGTCCAGAATTTCCTTTCTAGATAAATTTAACCAGAATGAATAAAACACAAAATTTTGAAGTCATTATTATCGGCGGCAGTTATGCCGGCCTTTCTGCCGCTATGGCATTAGGGCGTTCATTACGCAAAACTTTAATAATTGATAGCGGTTCTCCATGCAATAAACAAACACCACATGCTCATAATTTCATTACACAAGATGGCGTAAAACCCAGCGAGATAGCTTCTAAAGCGAAAGCTCAGGTTTTAAAATACCCTACGGTCAGCTTCATAGAAGACCTTGCCATTAAGGGAAGTAAAACTGAAAATGGTTTTCAAATCCTCACAAAATCTGGCAAACCATACACTGCTAAAAAACTAGTTTTCGCCACTGGCGTTAAAGATATTTTGCCAGTAGTAAAAGGATTCTCCGAATGCTGGGGCATTTCTGTGGTGCATTGTCCTTACTGCCACGGCTATGAAATAAGAAATCAAAAAACAGGTATAATGGCAAACGGAGATACAGCCATGCACCTAGCTTCACTAGTCAATAACCTTACAGACAAGCTAACTATTTTGACTTCAGGAAAAGCGGACTTTGATGCAGAGCAATTATCAAAACTCAAAAAACACAAGATAGAAGTCATTGAAAAAGAGATTGTAGAAATTGAGCATGAAAACGGCCACCTAAAATATATAATCTTTTCAGACGGAAGCAAAGAAGGTTTTACTGCTGCCTACGGACATATACCATTTAAACAGCATACTGATATTCCAGGAACATTGGGCTGCCAAATCAATGAACAAGGCTATATAGAAGTAGATATGATGCAAAAAACAAGCTTAGATGGCGTATTTTCTTGTGGGGATAATACCTCTAGAATGCGTTCTTTAAGTAATGCCATAGCATCTGGAAATATAGCTGGTGCCATGGCAAATATGGAACTAAGTCAAGAGGAATTTTAAGAGGTTTAATAGAAAATGATGGTAGAAGTTTTCATCACAAACATAACGAAAGAATCGCATTTAAAAAGCATAGAGAAACTACTCAAGGAGGAATTTACCAAGCTGCTTATTAATTTTGATTTGGACGAAACAGGCCAACCTTACCCTTGCGGTCATACCGTTTTACGAGTTGAGGGTCAAAGCATTGATGCCAAAAAGATAATATCGGTGCTTCAAAAAGAAGCTGTTCTTTGCGAAATCATGAAAGACGAAGTTTGTAATAAGCATGAATCATTATGACAGAATTTTGGGAAACTAATTTTATTAAAAAACAAGAAATGTGGGGTTTTGAACCTGCTAAACCAACTCTTTTGGTCAAAGACTTTTTTGTCAAAAATGGATTAAAAAACATTCTAATTCCTGGAATAGGTTATGGTAGAAATGCCAAAGCTTTTAAAGAAAACGGAATGGAGGTAACAGGTATAGAAATATCAAAAACCGCCATAGCCCTAGCCAGAAAACATTATGGGCAAGATATGACCATATATCACGGGGCTGTAAATGATATGCCTTTTGACCATAAAAAGTATGACGGCATATTTTGTTCTGCCCTCATTCATCTGTTAAACAGTGAAGAAAGAGCAAATTTGATACAAAACTGCTATAATCAACTCAACACAAACGGCTTCATGGTTTTTACAGCCATCACTAAGAATGCTCCCAATTATGGTAAAGGAAAGCTAATCAGTAAAGACCGCTATGAATTTCATGAGGGTGCCCAAATCTTCTATTACGACCAAGAGACGGTTCAAAAAGAATTTGGTGAATTTGGGCTTTTTGAAAGTACAGAAGTAGAAGACAGCCAGCCCATGTTTTTAATAAAATGTAGGAAAGAAGAAGTATGATATTTTCTAGTAATTAAGTCATTAAAATCAATTATGAAAGAAACACTTAGAAAGCATCTTGAGAAATTAATTTCTCTAACGGATGATGAATTCAATGCTATTTTTTCTCACTTCGCAATTGAGCATTACAAAAAGAATGACTTCATTTTTCAAAATGGAAAACCTGTCAAAAACTGCTATTTCGTTCTTTCTGGTTTACTAAAGCTAGTTTATCATGACGACCTAGGCAAAGAGCATATAGTTTCCTTTTCCATGGAAGATTGGTGGGAAAGCGATTTCTACGCCTATTTCACGCAGACTAAGAGCACCATGGCTTTAATAAGTTTGGAAGAAACCTCTGTTTATAGTTTACCCATTGAAAACTATAAAAGCCTCTGTGCCACCATACCAAAAATGGAAAATTTCTTTCTTCAAAAATCTAATTTAGGCTTTATTGGCTCTCAGCAGCGTATTTTATCCTTACTCACTTCTAACGCTAAAGAGCGTTATCATATACTTTTAAAACAGCACCCCTCTCTACTCCAAAGAGTTTCGAAAACTCAAATAGCCACGTACCTAGGCGTTTCTAGAGAAACGCTAAGCAGACTTCATAGCTATAAATAGCAAATTGTTTATCGATTTAAATGGCGTACTAGCGAAACTGAAATAGTGAGGAATATCACAGGTTAGTAAAGAAAGGGGCTTCTAATTTTGTGTTTTGAATAGAAAAAGAAAAGTCTCAGGAACTTCATAATTACCTTTTTAATAGAAATCTGTAGACTTTTCAATTAAAACAAAACATGAATGGAGACAAAAGTAATTAACCCTTGGAAATGGCAAGATGACCGTAACTATGTTCAGGCGGTAGAAGTCAAAAACACCACTGGTACGCTGTATATTTCAGGTCAAACTGCCATTGACGATAATGGTGTTGCAAGCACGGCTGATATGAAATCTCAATTAATTCAAACTATCCAAAACCTGGAAAAAGTGATTGCTGATGCGGGTTACAATTGTAAAAACATTGTAAGATTAAACATTTATACCACTTCTACAGAAGAACTTTTTACTTCTTTTGACATTTTTCAAAACTGGGTGGTCAAACATAACATTAAGCAAACAAGTACTCTGCTAGAAGTCAAAGGCCTTTTTGAGACCTTAAAAATAGAACTTGAGGCTACGGTGGTGAAGTGAGTTGCTAAGATGTAAAAAAAGCATATTGGTGTAAGTCAAATTTACACCAATATGTTTAAAAGAATTATAACAGTGTGGTAGGACAAACATATTCTGTCACCGCCAATTTGCTTTCCTTAATACCCGCAAAACCTTCAACCACGTCCACAAAATTATCCCATCCTCTTTGTTGTAAAATAGAAGAGGCAATCATGCTTCGGTACCCACCTGCACAGTGTATTATAAACTTTTCTTCTTTAGGAAATTCCGCCAGATGATTGCTTATCTCATTCAAAGGAACGCTTATTGCCCCTACTAGATGCTCTGAGTCAAATTCACTTTTCTTTCTAACATCAAAAACCTTAGTGTTGTCAAGGTTAAGAATTTCTAATTCTTTAACCCTTATTCTATTTATTGAACTTGTTTCAAAACCGGCTTTCTCCCAAGCATTAATTCCACCATCCAGATATCCTATGGTATGGTCATAGCCAATTCTAGATAAACGCACCATACTTTCTTCTTCTTTTCCTTCTTCAGTTACTAGCAAAATTTCTTGCTTAATATCCGCAATCATTTCGCCAACCCACATAGCAAAATTACCATTCAGGCCTATGTTTATACTATTTGGAATATGCTTTTTGGCAAAATCTTTCGCATCTCTAGTATCTAACACTAGTGCCATATTTTCGGTGGCCACGGCTTCAAAGGCCCCAGGATTAAGCGGAGTTTTAGCCTTTTCAAGTACCTTATCTAAGCTTTCATAGCCTTTAATATTCATCAATACATTTTCTGGAAAATACGGTGGGGGTGTAGTTAAACCTGTCAATACCGATTTCACAAATGCATCTTCGGTCATTTCCTGCAAGGCGTAGTTTGTTTTCTTCTGATTGCCTAAGGTGTCGGTGGTTTCCTTGCTCATCTTTTTCCCACAAGCAGACCCTGCTCCATGATTAGGATAGACTATTAAATCATCTGATAAAGGCATAATCTTCTCTCTTAAAGAATGATATAAATGCCTAGCTAATTTATCTTCTGTTAAGTCTTCCACTACATGCTGAGCCAAATCTGGGCGTCCCACATCGCCAATAAACAATGTGTCTCCGGTAATTATACCGTGTTCTTTTCCGTTTTCATCAATCAACAGAAAAGTACTGCTTTCCATGGTATGACCTGGTGTATGAATTACTTTGATTTTGTAGTCTCCCACCTCGAAAACTTGACCATCTTCTGCTTTTATAACTTCGTAAGAAGGTTTGGCCGTAGGCCCATAAACAATTTTTGCATTCGTTTTCTTAGCCAAGTCTAGGTGCCCAGAAACAAAATCTGCATGAAAGTGTGTTAGAAAAACGTACTTAATTTTTGCATTACCTTTTGATGCTCGGTCTATATAAGGTTGTACTTCTCTTAATGGGTCAAAAATGGCTGCTTCTCCATTGCTCTCTATGTAATACGCCGCATGAGCAATACATCCTGTATAAATTTGTTCTATTTTAAAATTTGAGTTTTCCATGATATTTATTTTGTAGGTTGTCATTGATTTCTATACCCCAAACTTCCAATAAAAAACTCAAGCGTTCAGTTACTTTTGTCACACTTCCGAATTCACATAAAGCTTTTAAACACCTATGCATATAAGCTTAGGTGCAGCTAGACACTGCTACTATCAAAACCCTCCATTTTTTCAACATTTGTTATTAAAGGTGTTAAAGCTTTCAGCAAACTCAAAGGCTATATTTTTCAATTAAACTGATGTTTTCTTCTCTCTTAACAAACCTATATATTGCGTGCCAAAACACTATTGAATTGATTTATCTAATAGCCCTATGACCATGAAAAAAAACAGAATGCCTTTCCTTCAATTATTCTTATTGTTTATAGCTGTTCTTATTACCTCTTGTGAAACAAAACCAAGTAAGCCTAATATTCTTTTTGCTATTTTAGATGATGCCACCTATTCACATTTTGGAGCTTATGGCTGCGACTGGGTCAATACACCAAATTTTGACAGAATAGCTGCTCAGGGAATATTGTTTAATAAGGCATACACCCCGAATGCCAAATGTGCTCCTTCACGAAGTGCCATATTAACTGGCAGAAATTCATGGCAATTAGAAGAGGCCGCAAACCATTGGAGCTATTTCCCTCAAAAATTCAAAACAGTGGGCGAAGCATTATCTGAAAATGGCTACCACGTGGGTTACACAGGAAAAGGATGGGCTCCCGGCGTAGCAGGCGAAATAGATGGTATAAAACGTCAGCTTATTGGTAAAGCATACAATAATAAACAACTAACAAGCCCTACATCTGGTATTTCAAGCATTGACTATGCTGAAAACTTCATTGATTTTCTGGACACAAAAAATACTCCTGAACCATTCATGTTTTGGTTTGGCTCTTATGAACCACACAGGGCGTATGAATTTGGTTCTGGTATAGAGAAAGGCAATAAAAACTTGAAAGATATTTCTAAAATCTACTCTTTTTGGCCAGAGAATGACACCATCATTACCGATTTGCTTGATTATGCATACGAAATAGAGTACTTCGACCATCAGTTAGGTTTAATGCTGGAAGAGCTAGAAAACAGAAGTATTATAGACAACACCATCATAATAGTTACCTCAGATAATGGCATGCCCTTTCCACGTATAAAGGGTCAAGAGTATGAGTTATCTAATCATATGCCGCTGGCTATTATGTGGCCTAATGGCATTAAAAACCCTGGACGAAAAATTGATGATTTTGTAAGTTTTATTGATTTCACTCCCACCCTTCTTGACTTGGCCGGTATAGAAAACAGTGGCATGCAGCCGGTAGAAGGCAAAAGTTTGAGCAATTTGTTTTACGCTGAAAATTCAGGAATTATTGACTCATCTCGTGATCATGTTTTGATTGGCAAAGAAAGACATGATATAGGCAGACCTGAAGACCAAGGGTATCCTATCAGGGGTATTGTAAAAGGCGATTATCTATTTATTCAGAATTTTGAAACAAGCAGATGGCCCGCAGGAAATCCAGAAACTGGTTATTTAAACTGCGACGGAAGCCAAACAAAAACAGCCTGCTTAGACGCTAAAGCAAATAAAGACACTTTTAAATACTGGGCTTGGTCTTTTGCTAAGAGACCAGAAATTGAATTATACAATATCAACGATGACCCAGAATGCATGATTAACCTTGCCGAAAACCCAAGTTCCTCTAGCATTATAAACGAACTCAAAAAACAATTATATGCAGAGCTTAAGGCACAATCTGACCCGAGAATGGAAGGGAAAGGATATCTTTTTGACCAATATCAATATGCGGACAAATCGGGTGTAAATTTTTACGAACGCTATATGCGGGGAGAAAAGCTAAAAACAGGATGGGTTAATGCGTCTGATTTTGAAGAGTTATAAGCATGCAGGTTCAGGTTCCTTATAAGGCTGATTCAATAGCTTTTATACTATGTTTAATGCCTTCGTTTTTGGGGTCATATGTTTATTATGAGTGATGGAATTGACTGGTTTAATATATAACTTTAGGCCATGTTAATTTGCCTTAATTATAATTTGGCAAACCTTAATTTAGATAGTATAAGTACATGTAAATTTCAGAGGAAAACTAAACCTTAAATTCTTTTCGGCTTTAAGAAGAACAAAAAAACTTATTTTAGTTTATTTCGGTTAAAGACGGACAACTTTACAGCGTAAAGTTTATTTAAGATATTGTTTAAGTATTCTAGTTTCTGTTAATGTGTGCAGAAAGTCATTTATCACTTCACAAATGAAAAAAATATTAGTTCTGTTTTCACATCCTAAGTTTGAAAAATCGCGTGCGAATAATATCCTCGTAAACAATATTAAGGATAAAGAAGGGGTAACATTTCATGATTTATATGAGGCCTATCCTGATTTTCATATTGACGTGGATGCAGAAAAAGAACTATTAACTAAGCACGACATCATTATTTGGCACCACCCATTCTATTGGTACAGTTGCCCTCCATTAATGAAACAGTGGATAGATATGGTGCTGGAGTTTGACTGGGCGTATGGGCCAAACGGCGTGGCTCTTAAAGGCAAAACCTGTTTAAATGTAATTACCACAGGAGGTTCCAGAGAGCTTTATTGTTCGCAGGGAAGTAATAGTTTCTCTGTCAATGAGTTTTTAAGACCATTTGAACAAACGGCTAATCTCTGTGGTATGACATATTTTCCACCTTTTGCAGTCATGGGAACTCATCTTTTAAATGATGAGGC
Organism: uncultured Arcticibacterium sp.; assembly: GCF_964021845.1. NCBI lineage: Bacteria > Pseudomonadati > Bacteroidota > Cytophagia > Cytophagales > Leadbetterellaceae > Arcticibacterium > uncultured Arcticibacterium sp. The sequence continues at coordinate 1,274,204 of NZ_CAXHZC010000001.1, forward strand.
CTTAAAAGAACATGCTGTGCAATATTCTAATTTGATAGACTTACTTCAAAAAGAAATAACCTTAAGTACCTTTAATGGCTGTGCCTTTTTAAACGATATTCCACAATTAAAAACGCTCTAATTATATGACAGGAAGTATACTTTTTCAGGCCATAGTATTTTTAGCAGGAGCCATTATTTGTGTTTCTATCGCTAAGCGTTTGGGGCTAAGTTCGGTTATTGGCTATTTATTAGCAGGAGTTTTAATAGGGCCCTATATCCTTGGTTTTATTGGGGAAGAAGGTGATGACATTCTTCATTTTGCAGAATTTGGAGTAGTCATGATGCTGTTTCTAATTGGTCTAGAGATTGAGCCTAAAAACTTCTGGAAGATGCGAAAAACTATCCTTGGTATGGGTGGTTTACAGGTGGTGGGTACTATGCTACTGTCCTATATGTTTTTTACCCTTTTAGATTTTGACTGGAAAGTGTCACTTGTTATCTCTATGGCTGTAGCTTTATCATCTACCGCCATTGCCATGCAAACCATAAAAGAAAAGGGTCTTATGGATACCACTTCTGGAAGTTCTTCCTTTTCTATTTTACTGTTCCAAGATATTATTGTCATTTTTATGCTCGGAGCATTGCCTTTGCTTTCCAATGCCACAGCACCATCTTCTGCTGATAACCATGAGGAACACCTAAATTTATTAGACAGTCTGCCTATTGGTTTTCAAACATTAGCCATTATTTTATCAGTTGTTGTCATTGTTTTTACGGGTAAATACTTGATAGTTCCTATGCTACGCAAAGTGGCAAAAACTGGTGTAAGAGAGCTACTAATAGCTGCAGCCTTTTTAATTGTATTTGCTATTTCATTTTTAATGGAATATGTTGGTTTAAGCCCAGCTCTAGGAGCATTCTTAGGGGGTGTGGTACTATCAAATAGTGAGTTTAAACATGAATTAGAAAGCACCTTAGAACCTTTCAAAAACTTATTGCTTGGTCTGTTTTTCATGGCGGTGGGTGCCTCCATAAACTTTATTGTTATTGCCAAAAACCCATTTACCATTGGTGGTATTTTAGTTGCCATCATTGCCTTAAAGGCTATAGTCCTATTTATTACGGGAGCTATCTTTAAACTAAAACTAGACCAAAAATTACTACTAACATTTGGCTTAGCACAAATTGGTGAATTTGCCTTTGTACTCCTTTCCTTTGCTTTTAGTCTAAACATTTTAGAACAAGACCAAATGGATTTGATGCTAGTAATAACGGCACTTACCATGTCGCTCACGCCTATTATTGGCCTAATTAACGAGCGGTTCATTCTTCCAAAAGTTGGTACAAAGGAGTCCATAAAAAGGCCAATGGACCATGTCGCCAAATCACAAAAGATAATACTGGTAGGCTTTGGTCATTTTGGCAGCACTGTTGGACGGTTTTTAAGGTCATATGGTGTAGAGGCTACTATATTAGACCAAGATTCAAACCGCGTTGATTTCCTTCGTAAAATGGGTTTTGAGGTTTATTATGGAGACGCCACACGCTTAGACCTGCTAGAGTCCGCAGGAATTGCTGAAGCTAAAATGTTGATTTGTACGGTAGAGAACCCATCTATTACCAAGCAAGTGACGAAACTAGTTAAAGAGCATTACCCAAACGTAGAACTTATGGTTCGTGCTAAAAATAGGTACGAAGCATATGATTTATTGAACTTGGGAATTGATAATATTTATCGCGAAACGCTAGACACTTCCTTATCGCTAGCCAAAGATGTTCTAAGTAAAATGGGTTTCAGGAAATATACACTGAACAAACAGGTCCAAAACTTCATTAAATATGATGAAGATAGCTTAAGACGATTAGCCAAAGAGTCTAAACTAGATGAGAACTATATTTTTAAAGCTAGAAAAGAGATAGAAGAACAAGAAAAGCTACTGAGTCAAGATTTCAAAAGAGGTATTGTAGAATATGATAATCACTGGGATAGCGAGCACATCAGAAAGGCCTTAGAAAAGCAGAACAATAGCTAGCAAAGCTTACCCTCCAAACATTTTCATGGAAAAAGAGTAGCTATTTCCTTACGTATAATTCGTTTTGTTATGAGCTCGCAAATATCCTTAGGGTATTAAGTCTTTTTCATTCCCATTTCGGCGAAAATGAATTGCTAAACCGAAATGACACATTTCAAAAATCATGCGTTAAATCATAGCACTGCAGATTTTTCTCGATTACTTTGCAAAATGAATACTTTTGAACACTTCAAGATAAAAAAACAGCTGGGTAACGCTATCTCAGATTTAGGGTTTACACAGCCCACGCCCATTCAAGAAGAATCCTTTTCTCCCATTATGGCGGGTTCCGATTTTGTGGGAATAGCACAAACAGGAACAGGAAAAACGATAGCTTATTTACTTCCTATCTTGCAAGACTTGGCGTATTCTGAACAAGCCAATCCCAGAGTTGTAATTTTGGCTCCTACCAGAGAACTAGTTATTCAGATAGTAGAGCAAATAGAAAAACTGACGCCATATATTAGTGTAAGAACCTTGGGCGTTTTTGGTGGTACCAATAATATAAAAGGTCAAAAACTAGCCGTAGCCGAAGGTATTGACATTATAGTGGGTACACCAAGACGACTGTATGACTTGGTAATCAGTAATGTATTAAGACTAAAGTCTGTCAAAAAATTGGTGATTGACGAAGTGGATATCATGCTTGACTTTGGCTACAAAACACAGCTGAAAAACATTTTTGAACATTTACCCACTAAAAGGCAGAACATCCTCTTTTCTGCCACCATGACTACTTATGTAGACGAGCTCATTGACACTTTTTTGGTTAACCCGGTTAAGAAAACTATCTCGCTTAGTGGTACGCCATTGGAAAATATTAGTCAGTTAAAATATGCCGTTCCTAACTTTTACACCAAGGTTAATTTATTAAATCATTTATTAGCTGAAAAGGAAGAATACAATAAGGTCTTAGTTTTTGTAGGAACTAAAATTAATGCTGACAGGCTTTTTGAAACCTTAAAATTTAGTTCTGAAATGTCTGTGATTCACTCTAGCAAAGAGCAAAATCACCGTACTAATTCCATTGAAAAATTTGAAACCGGAACCAGCAGAATTCTGATCGCCACGGATGTAATTGCCCGTGGAATTGACATTGACAAAATCAGTCATGTTATCAGCTTTGATGCCCCTTTTTATGCTGAAAACTATATGCACCGTATTGGCCGAACAGGTCGAGCAGAACAATTGGGGAAAGCTATTCTTCTTTACACCGAGAAAGAAGAGCCTTTAAAAGACGAAATTGAGACTTTGATGAAGTATACCATTCCGGCAATGGAATGGCCTGAAGAGGTTTCTGTAAACCCTCAGCTTACCCCTGAAGAAAAAGACAAGCCAGTCATTCATGAAGAAATTCAACATAAAAAGTCGGAAATAGATAGAGGAGCTTCTTTTCAAGAAAAGTCAGCTAAAAACAGTAAAGAGAAAAAGGAAAGAAAAAGCTACGAGCGAATTATAAAGGAGCGTTACAAAAAGCCAATCAGACGTGGTGACAAAATCCAGAACATGAAAAAGAAAAAGAAGAAATAGCGATTTTTTTCAGACCGTTTTATCTCTCCTATTTCTAAAGTCTCAGACTTTTTTAAGAATCGCTGTTTGGTAGCATAGAAACTGTGTGTTAATATGAGCAACCAATGAACTATCAAACATTTGAACCACATCCTGATTTAGCTTCGCTTGTGAGTTGTTATTGGACTTTAGAAGTTCATGCCCAAAATAAGCCAGAGCGACAGCGAATTATACCTGACGGTTGTATTGAAATGGCATTTATCCTCGGAGATGACGTAAAGCGATATACTTCCCAAAATGAATTTATCTTACAACCTCGGGCAATGGTTTTGGGTCAAACAATTGAACCTTTCTACATTGAGCCTATTGGCCACGTCAACACCTTTGCTATTCGTTTTTACCCATACGGTTTTGCAAACTTTGTAGCTATTCATATTAAAGACTTAGTGAATAAGGAAACTCCTTTGGAGGTCATATTTGATAAAAATGAAGCCAAAGAACTGGAACAAAACATAGTTCAGGCAATAGATAGTAAACAGCGAATAGAAATCATAGAAAAGTTTCTTATCGCTAAATTGAACAACAAAACCACCATTGACAACATTGTAAAACAGACCATTGATGCTCTTTTATCTACAAACGGAACAGCATCTATAAGCACAATTCTAAAAGAAAACTTGTCAAAAAGAAGGCAGCTCGAAAGAAATTTCATCAAACAAATAGGTGTTAGCCCAAAACAGTTAGGGAAAGTAATCAGGCTACAAACAGCCTTGAAAATACTACTCAATAAAAAGGACGAAAACCTAACCAACATTGCTTACCAAAGTGAATACTTTGACCAAGCTCATTTCATAAAAGACTTCAAAGAGTTTACCGGAATTAACCCAAAAGAGTTTTTGGGCAATGAAAATATGACACTTTCTAGCCTTTTCTACAAATAGCCCGGATGTCGCATTTTTACAATTTCAGCAAAGACAAGTAGCCTAAGTTTGTTTTATCAACTAAACAGAACAGCATGAAAAAAACTATTCTTTGCACTGCAATAGTGCTCACATTTCATATCACAGCCTGCAACAAATCTAAAACTGAGACTAATGCAGTTCAGTCTAATGTAAACCAAAACACAAACGAAATGAAAAGCCATGTTTCACTTTTTGAAATTCCCGCCACAGATATTTCACGAGCTGTAGATTTCTATCAAGCCATTCTAGACATTCACATTGAGAAAATGGAAATGCCAGGAATGGAATTGGGAATTTTCCCATATGAAGAACAAATGGTTACTGGAGTTATTATGAAAAGCGAAGACCACAAACCATCAGCCGATGGCGTAACCATTTACTTAAACGGTGGAGATAATCTTCAATACATTCTAGATAAGGTCGAAAAAAATGGAGGCAAAGTTCTTCTACCTAAAACGCCTCATGCCGATAATGTCGGATATTTTGCTCTGTTTTTAGACACCGAAGGCAACAAACTTGGGCTAAATTCTCCTAACTAGACTTTACGAAGCTTATTTTTACATCCAATTGGAAGGGTATGATAAGTAATAGAAAACCGCAATGGAATCAGAAAGTAAAGAAAAACTAACTTGGAATGATTTTCTGAAAGTAGAAATGAGAATAGGAACCGTGATTTCTGCTGAAGAATTTAAAGAGGTAAGAAATCCTGCGTATAAATTAATCATTGATTTTGGAGCCCATGGCCAAAGAAAGACTTCTGCTCAAATCACTAAACTGTATAATCCTCAAGAATTGGTAGGCAAACAAGTAGTAGCCGTGCTTAACTTTCCGCCAAAGCAAATTGCAAATATGATGAGTGAGTGCCTAGTTTTAGGTGGCGTGGGAGACCATAAGGAAGTCACTCTAATAGAACCTGGAAAAAAGGTAGAAAACGGAACACGAATTTCTTAAAATCTTGTCAGGAAAAACGAATGCCTTATATATCTTAATTGTCAACTTTCACTCTTTTAGTAGAGTAACAATTTTGCCGTTTGGGTTTGAATATTGCTACTTTCGTCAAATGATTTTAAACGGCTAGTAAGCATCATGACATATTCATCTTCAAACGAGCATCAAATTCAACAGGTAAGGAATTATCAAGACCTCGTTTCCACACCTTTTCATGGAGAGGTGAATGCCATTTGTTGGAAACGTGAGCTAAAAGGTGATTTCGAGGAGATTGTTAATTCGATAGAATTAAAAGATAACATAAGGGAAATTGATGCTGCTGAACTCCTTGATTTAAAACTAAGTGAGCAAGGACAGCTGGCTCGTGAAACCCTTTTAAATGACCTAAAAGTTTTGAAGGAAAATGGTGCTTCGCCAAGTCTGAATTTAATCAAGTATTATGAGCGAGATGATGCCTTTCCACTTTTCCCGACCGATGTTTACTCTTACCATGTAGACCGCTCTCCAGTACCCACCAACACCTATTTATGTACGTACTATGGCGAGCCAAGCGACATTTTGCCAAATGCTCAAGGTATTCAAAAAGTACTTATTCCTGAAATACGTGATGAACTCAAAAAACTACACGGCGAATCAGACGATAGCTTTGAAGCCTTTTTAAGCGAATATTTTTTCGACCTACATTATCAAGCCAAACCAGATGCACAACCTATCAACTTAGGCCTAGGTAACCTGTGGCGATTAGCAGTTGACCATCCAGAAAGCCCAGTTCCACCATGCCTTCACCGTGCCCCCGTAGAAAAAGATGGCAAGACGCGTCTTTTGATGATTTGTTGAGGAGTAATTGAATAAAATATACCATCACCAGAGTCCTGCCAAAACAGACTCTAGTTCTTCAAATCCTAGAAAAACACTCACATTCAATCCTTAAGAAGAAAGATTTTCACTTAGCTTTCTTCCCACAAATCTTATAACAGAGCCTTTCCCTATATGATATTTGCCCTCGTTTAACTCTATTTCTTGTTCTTCTAGTAATAGCACTTCATAGTTTTTGAAATCGTTCCTAACTTCTTCCTCAGAAAATAGCGTGTCTATGTTATTTGGCCCACCTACTTTTGGGTTTTGCTTTCTAAGCTCCAAATGCTTTTTACTAAAAGCTTCAAAAATGACATAGCCTCCTACCTTTAAGTATTGGTCTAGCTTCTTATGTAAGGCAGATTTGTTCTCCGCTCCAAAGTGAGCATAAATAAGCCCTATGGCATCAAAAGAGACTTTATCAAAATTTAGTGCGGCTAAATCACCGACTAAATAGTTTAGTTCAACACCTTGTTCTTTGGCCAGTTTTAAAGCCTTCGTTTTTCCTTCTGCACTTAAATCTAGGGAAGTTACCTTCCAACCTTGCATTGCAGCAAAAACACCGTTTCGGCCTTCACCGTCTGCAGGCATTAGAATAGTACCTGCCTCTAATTTTGGTAACCATTCTTTAAAAAACACATTTGGCTCTTTGCCATAAGCAAAATCCCCTTCGCTATATCTAGCATCCCATTTCTCTTTCATAAAGCTTTAAATATCTATAAGCTTATAACAGACTACCCATAAAAAAAGTGCTTGACTTTTGGCTATCAAATACAAGCTCAAGTATGATAATGGTCAGACTTTATTAAAAAGTTAACGTATTTTGCACGTAGTCTTTAATTCTCTCTTGAAACTCCAAAATGCAAACTCAAAACTCCATCATTTCAGAAATATTTAAGACCATATCTTTTTCGGCAGATGAAATCAAGCTGGTGGAGAGCAAATTTGAGAAAATTACCCTCGAAAAGGGTGCAACGCTTTTAAATGCGGGTAAAACGGTAAATCATCAATACTTCATATCTAGTGGCTGTTTAAGAACTTATTTCATAGATAATTCCGGCAAAGAGCACACCATACAGTTTGCTATTCAGGACTGGTGGATAAGCGACTATACGGCGTTCTTTACCAGCTCCACCGCCATCATGACCATAGACTGTATTCAAGATGCCGTGGTATATAAGGTTTCGAAAGAAGCCATGGACGGTTTGTACCTCAAAATTCCATCTTTAGAGACTTTCTTTAGAAAGAAAATGGAAGGAGCCTTCGCTAGTTTTCAAAAAAGGATTTTGGGGAGTTTGTCACAATCGGCCAAAGAGCGATACACTTCTTTTATTAGCACCTACCCCAACATTGAGCAGAGCGTTAAAAACTATCATATTGCCTCCTACTTGGGCATCACCACAGAAAGTTTGAGCAGAATCAGAAAAGAAATAGCTCAAAAGTAATTTCTTATCATACATCAATTTTCCCCTATTTTAAGCATCATACTTTTGTGTCAGCAATTTGAAACGGATTGCTTTTAAACATAAAATTATGAAGAACTTATTCGTATTAGTCGCCGTAATTATGGGACTAGTGTCTTGTAACAGCAAGACTGAAGAAAACCAAACGTCAACAACAAACACAGAGAAAATGAAAAAGGTATTATTTGTATTAACCAGTCACAAAGATTTAGGAAACACAGGAGAAAAAACGGGTTTTTGGATTGAGGAATTTGCTGCCCCTTACTATCTATTAAAAGATAAAGGCGTAGAAATCACTTTGGCTTCACCTAAAGGCGGTCAACCACCGATAGACCCAAAAAGTAATGAGCCCGATTTTCAAACACCTGCCACAGTAAGGTTTAATGACGATAAAGCAACGCAAGAAGTGTTGTCAAAAACCATAAAATTAGAAGATATCAATCAAGCAGATTATGACGCTGTTTTTTATCCAGGAGGTCATGGTCCATTATGGGATTTGGCGGAAGATAAAAACTCTATTGCTTTGATTGAGGCTTTTTATAACAACAATAAGCCGGTAGCGGCAGTTTGTCATGCACCAGCTATTCTCAAACACCCAAAAAACACAGATGGAACACCATTAGTGAATGGTAAAAAAGTAACTGGCTTTACTAATGGCGAAGAGGAAGCTGTGCAGTTAACCTCTGTAGTGCCATTTTTGGTAGAAGACATGTTAAAAATGAATGGTGGTATTTACTCTAAAGGAGCAGATTGGGGACCTTATGCAGTGGAAGACGGCTTATTAATTACTGGTCAAAATCCAGCATCTTCTGAATTAGTAGCAGAGCTTTTATTAGAAAAATTGAAGTAAAATTAACACATAGTTTCTCCGTATAATAGCGAATGAGTTTAAGCTCATTCGCTATTTTTTTATGTGTCAAAATGGTAGCTTTGATTTTCCTATAAATTGATCTAAATGAATTGGCTAATTTTAATTATTGCGGGCTTGTTTGAAGTGGCATTTGCCTTTTGTTCAGGCAAAGCCAAAGAGAGTGCAGGCAATGAGATGTACTTATGGTACGCCGGTTTTCTTGTAGCACTGGCCATTAGTATGGGGCTTTTAATAAAAGCTATGCAATCTTTACCAATAGGCACTGCTTATGCGGTCTGGACGGGCATAGGAGCAGTAGGGACGGTTTTAGTAGGCATTTTTGTATTCAAAGAGCCCACTACATTTTTGAGAGTCTTTTTCTTACTCACACTGGTTTTATCCATTGTAGGTTTAAAGGCGGTTTCGCACTAAAATTTAGTGCTCATAACATTTTTAGTAAAAGACCTATTCTTTAAAGTTTACGTTTTTTTATTGATAAGTTTATTGAAAAAATAACAAGAAAAGCATGAAATACGCCTACACTATTCTTTATGTAAAAAGCGTCTCAGACACCATTAATTTTTATGAAAAGGCTTTTGGCTTTAGCCAAAAATTCATCAGCCCCGAAAGCGATTATGGAGAATTGATTTCAGGTGAAACCACCATAGCTTTTGCATCCATAGAACTTGGGAATTCTAATTTCAAAGATGGTTTTGAAGTGATAGCAAACTCTAAAAAGGCAATGGGGGTAGAAATGGCCTTTACTACCGAAAACATTGAATTAGACTTTCAAAAAGCTTTAGATGCTGGAGCCACGGAAATTAGTCCATTGACAGAAAAACCTTGGGGACAAAAAGTAGGCTACGTAAGAGATAATAATGGTTTTTTGATTGAAATATGCACGCCTATAAAAACCAATTAAATTCTTTAAAATCTGCGACTAAAATCGCTGGTAAAACGTTGAATTCTTATCCTCTAAGTACATAGCTTTAAATAGTATTCTATATTTTTAGAGCAGTTCTTCAGACAAAATCAGAATACCAAAAAACCAGAGAGCATCAACATAATTTTTAAAGCACCTTTATGAAAAGCAGCTACACACTTGTTTTAGCCTTCCTAATTTCATCATGCTCCACTGCACAAATACAATCAATAGATGAGAGCAAATTCGTATCTATTGGCGGAATAGAGCAATGGATAAGCATTAAGGGAGACGACACATCAAAACCAATATTGCTCTTCATTCATGGTGGGCCAGGCAGCACCATGAGCCAGTTTGAAAATGCCATGTATACCGGATGGGAAAAGGATTTTGTACTGGTAAATTGGGACCAAAGAGGTGCTGGAAAAACCTATGGCCGAAATGCTCCTTCCGAAGTTAACGAGGACTATTGGATGGAGAATTCGCTGACAGTAAAAGAGATGACCGCCGACGGAATTGAAGTCACAGAATACATATTAAAGCAGTTAAAAAAAGATAAAGTAATTTTAGTGGGTACCTCATGGGGTTCTATTCTTGGTACCGAAATGGCTTTAAGCAAACCTCAACTTTTCCATGCTTATTTAGGGCATTCACAGTTTGTAAGCTTTAGAGACAATTTCGATTATTCTTACGCTAAAACGTACGAATTAGCTAAAAAAGAGAACAATATAGAGGCTATTGAAAAGCTAGAATCCTTAGGAAAACCTCCATATAATAATGCTAGAAGTTACGGTCAATTATTGCGTGTGGTAAAAAGTTACGAACAAAACAATTCAACAGAAGCACCCGATACATGGTTTAAATTAGCTCTAGCATATGACAATGAGGAAGATAGTAAAGCGAGGTATGACGGCGACGATTATTCATTTATTCATTTTGTAGGACATGAAAAACTTCAAATAAAATCAATGGCTGCCGATATTGATTTTAACCAAAACGGATTGACCTTCGAAATGCCTGTTTACTACATTCAAGGTGAACAAGATATATTAACAGCTGCAGCCATTAATAAACCTTATTTTGACAAAATAGAAGCTCCCAAAAAAGCTTATTTCTTGCTACCAGACGCTGGCCATGGTCATAATAAATCTGTGGTTGATAAACAGTTTGAGATTGTTAATCAATTAGAAATTGTACAATAGAAACCACTCCGATTGTTATCCATTTTTACATTTAGAATAAAATGCAAAACTTATTGTTTGACTTTATCGAGAAATACATTCCTCTTACTGAAGAAGAAAAAGAGACCATATCCTCTTTGGATGTTTTTAGAACGGTAAAAAAAGGAACTGTTTTACTAAAAGAAGGAGAGCGTTCACAAGTAGGATATTTCGTTTTGAAAGGATGCATACGAACATACTATATAAAAGATGGGGAAGAAAAAACAACCGCTTTCTATACCGAAATGGAAGGTATAACACCTAACTGTGTCTTAACTAAAGAAGCCTCCGAGTTTTATATCGCCACCACAGAAGATTCTATTATTACCGTTTCAAATCCTGATATGGAAGGTGATATGTTTGGCAAAATCCCAAAATTTGAAACCATGTGTAGGTTAGTTTCAGAGGAGCTTTTAGCCAAACAGCAAATTAATTTTGACCATTTTAAAACTTCTTCTCCAGAAGAACGCTATATAATTCTGCAAGAAAAAAGACCGGACCTTTTACAGCGTGTGCCTCAACATCAGTTGGCTAGTTACTTGGGCGTAAAACCACAATCGCTTAGTAGATTAAGAGCTAGAATTCTTAAAAAAAGTAAAGGCTAGCTTCTATTTCTTAACTTAAGTGAACGTTTTGAGGCCTCTGCCTCCTCTAATTTTGTCATATCAAAAAACTAAAAACTAACGATATGCAAAATAGAATTTTAAGCATCGCCATTGCCATAATTTTTACTGTAAATGCTCAAAGCTTTGCCCAAAAAGCTAAACTAGATAGCACATATAAAAAGTGTTTTGTAGGGAGTTCTTTTTTTATGCTGGGCAACTTTAGTAAAACCAATAAACCAGATTTTGTCCAGCTAAATTTTGGCTATAGAATAACACCAAAAGACGTGGTTTCAATAGAAGCCAAAACCTGGAAATATGCCTGGTCGCTTGGTATTCCTCCTTTTTCTGAGTCCTATGACGCTCCCGAAGAAGAGTTCCCTGGATATGTTAGAGAAATAGGTATTGCATTAGCATACCAGCGATTTTGGTACAAAGGATTATACACCGCTATTCATGTAATGAATGCAAAACAAACATTTGTAGATAAAAACGGCGACAAAATAAAGAATGGATATCAAATGTTTAATACTTACCGTTTAGGTTACCACTTTGAATTGTTCAAAAACAGATTTTTCATAGAACCTTCACTCGCAATAACACATAGGCCTATCCAGTCAAAAATGCCCGAATCCTTTGCCGCACTTAATGACAAATGGCCAAACTATCTCATAGGCGAGCCAGGGCTTCATTTTGGATTTAATTTCTAATCTTAACCAAAAAAAAGAATTCAATGTGGAAACCCGACGTAAAACGAAGCATTGAATTCTTATCTTTTCAGCAAAGGGCTTTAGATAGGATTCTATATTTTTGAGCAGTAGCCACGAAGTCACTACCTAGTAAAACATATGAAAGCCTACCTAAAATCATTCAATATACTGACAGATGATGAAATTGATTTATTTACCAATAAGGTAAAACCTAAACACTTGAAAAAAGGCGAATTCTTTATTAAGGAAGATACCACCTGCCAAGAAGTAGCTTTTGTAAATTCAGGATTATTTAGGTCTTACTATTACTCTTCTTCTGGAGAAGAGCTTACCTACTGTTTTACTTTTTCTAACTCTTTTGTTTCCGCCTACTCGTCTTTTTTATCTCAATCCAAAACATTGGAAAACATCCAAGCTCTAAGTGATGTAGAATTGTTTTCAATTTCAAGAGAGGAAATTTTAAAACTGGAAGCTTCCAGTACCAATTGGCTTCGCCTTTTTAAGTTCATTGCAGAGCAAGAATATATAAAAATGGAAAAACGAGTCTTTATTTTACAAAAGGAAACAGCCGAAAAGCGGTATGAAGACTTACTCAAAAATCAACCTCAGTTTTTACAATTGATACCTCTCTCCTACTTAGCCTCTTATTTAGGAATTACGCAAAGGCATTTAAGCAGAATCAGGAAGTCTATTTCGAATTAGACAAATGTCCTTTCTCAGCCTTTTTCTTAGACTTTCCTTTGTAAAAAATAAAGAATAAGAAATGAAAAAGGTTTTAATCATAAACGGACATCCAGATAAACAAAGCTTTAATATGGCCCTAGCAGAAGCTTACCTTGAGGGAGCTAATAAATCAAAAGCATTAGTCTCTCAAATCAATATTGCTGATTTAAACTTCAATCCAAACCTTCAGTTTGGATATAGAAAAAGAACAACATTAGAGCCTGACCTTACCGCCGCTATTGAAAAAATAAAAGAGGCCGAGCATCTGGTTTGGGTATTTCCTATGTGGTGGTATGGATATCCGGCAATAATGAAGGGTTTTATTGAGCGTACTTTTCTGCCCGGCATTGCCTATGAACCTATTGAAGGAAAACCATTTCCAAAGAAATTATTTAAAGGAAAGTCTGCCAGAATTATTATCACGGCAGACACGCCAAGATGGTATGATTACCTTTTCATGAAACAACCCGCCATCAATCAATTTAAGAAAGGAACACTCCAGTTTTGTGGCATAAATCCTGTAAAAGTAAGCTACATTGCCCCTTTAAAAGATTCCAGCCTTGACTTTAGAGGAAAATGGCTAAAGAAAGTTTCATTACTTGGTGAAAAGCTACTTTAGTTTTAACAAAAGCATAAAGCCATTTAGCCTAAACCACCCCTTGGGCTAACATGGCATCTGCCACTTTTACAAATCCAGCAATATTAGCCCCTTTCACATAATTGACATAGCCCTTATCATCCGTACCATATTTAACACAAGACTCATGTATTTCGTCCATGATTGACTTTAGTTTCTCATCCACTTTTTCTCTAGACCAGTTGTAACGCAATGCATTCTGAGACATTTCTAAACCTGAAACAGCTACACCACCGGCATTGGAAGCCTTGCCTACGGCCAAAAGTATTTTTTCTTTCAAGAACACATTTATCGCCTCTGGGGTACACGGCATATTGGCACCTTCACTTACACAAATACAACCATTTTTTACCAAGTTTTGGGCATCAGATTTGTCCAACTCATTTTGTGTAGCACATGGCAGGGCTATATCAGCTTTTACATTCCATGGCCTTTCGCCCTCATAGAAAGTAGCTTTAGGGTACTCTTTCACATACTCATTTATACGCCCACGCTTTTCATTTTTTAAATCCATGATAAAGGCGAGTTTCTCCTCATCTATACCCTCTTCATCTAAAATAAACCCAGAAGAATCTGACATTGTAATAACTTTTCCACCTAGCTGTGTTGCTTTTTCAGCAGCATATTGAGCCACATTCCCTGAACCTGAAATCAAAACCTTTTTCCCTTCAAAACTCTCTTCACTGGTTTCTAACATGTTTTCAGCAAAATAAACATTCCCATAACCTGTAGCTTCTGGACGAATTAAAGAGCCACCGTATGCTATTCCCTTTCCAGTTAAAACACCAGTAAACTCATTTCTTAGTTTTTTATACATACCGTACATATAGCCAATTTCTCTGCCACCAACACCAATATCGCCAGCAGGAATGTCGGTATTTTCACCTAAGTGGCGGAATAGCTCTGCCATAAAAGCTTGGCAAAATCTCATTATTTCAATATCAGATTTGCCTTTAGGGTCAAAATCAGCACCACCTTTACCACCACCAATTGGGAGGGTAGTGAGTGAGTTTTTAAAAACTTGCTCAAAACCCAAAAACTTTAAAATGCTCAAATTAACAGACGGATGAAATCTCAAACCTCCTTTATACGGACCTATAGCCGAGTTCATCTCTACTCTGTAGCCTCTATTAACCTGCACGTCTCCTTTATCATCAATCCAGGGTACCCTAAACATGATGGTACGTTCTGGCTCAATCATGCGTTCTAATAACTTCTTGCCTTGGTACTTAGGATTTTCTTCAATAAATGGAATTATAACTTCTGCTACTTCATTCACGGCCTGTAAAAACTCTGATTCATTAGGATTACGCGATTCAGCATATTTTATAAAAGCCTTAATTTTTGATTCCATTATTTTATTAAAGGTTTGGGGTAAAAGAAGACAGCAAAACAATTAATTAGTTGCACTGTCTATGACAAAATTATTTATTGTCAATGAAGTAATTCATAAACAATACAAGTGTATTTGTAAGTACGGATTTTAGGAAAAAAGGCCTGAAAAAAGTGTAATAATTAGAAGATACTTAAAGAAATATCTCGCTAAAGTACCATTGATACCAAGTCATTTAAACCTTCCCGATTTAAAACCTCGTATAAATTCAAATCCTTAAATTTCTTAACATATGTAAATGCCTGACCTTTTTACCTACAATAATTTTGTGCCATTAAATTAATCAAGCTGTCACTAAGACAATTATTAACAATGAAAAACACTTTTATCAACCCAGAAGGGCTATTTAATCCAGAATACTATGGATTTTCACATATTGCTAAAATTCCAGCAGGAAAGGAGCTTTACTATTTTTCGGGTCAATGGGCTTCTGACAAAAACGGAAAACTAGTATCAGAAGATTTTAAAGAACAAGTAGAAAGAACCGTGACGAATATCAAGGTAGCTTTAAAAGCTGCTGGCTTATCTCTAAATGATGTAGTAAAACAAACCGTTTACATAGCAGACTTTAACAGCGAGAAAAAAGGAATTCTGATAGATGTAGCTTCCAAAGAATGGAATGCAGAAAAACTCCCTGCAAGCTCCATTGTTCCACTTCCTGTATTGGCTACCGCCGAAAATTGTCTTATAGAAATTGAAATTATAGCTGCCAAATGAAAAACACCATTCTAACATTCGCAGTAATTGTTATGACAAATCTCTCGCTCTGTGCTCAGGTTCTTTTTGTACTCAGTGCCGCAGACACCTTAGAGCTGAATAAGGGCGAAAAGCTAAGGCAAACGGGCGTTTTTCTTAATGAATTTTATTTAGCATATAACTCTGTATTGAAAGCTGGATATACTGTAGCTATTGCCACACCAAATGGCACTGTTGCCACTATTGACCAAGAAAGCATGGATGATAGCTATTGGCAAAATAATTTGACGCTAAAAAAGGAGGCATTGGCATTTATAAAGCATAACCAAGTATTCAATCATCCATTGAGCTTAGAAGAAGCTCTGAAAAATAAGAATAATTACATTGGCTTAGTAATACCTGGTGGTCAGGGGCTCATGGTTGACTTACATAATAATCTGCATATCCCTCTTTTATTAAGCCATTTTGCTGAAACAAAGAAACCAACAGGTCTTATTTGTCATGCTCCTAGCCTGATTTTGACAATTCCTAAAGAGTCAAATCCATATGTTGGTTTTAATGTCAATTCTGTTTCGCCACTTGAAGAGTTTGTTATTGAAAAATTCATAATGAAAGGCAAACCTCAAAATAGAAAAATAGCCAAGAGGTTAAAGAAAATGGGTCTGAACTACAAACAGAAATTGCCAAAGGCAAACTATGCCGTAAAAGACAGGAATTTGGTTACCAGTCAAAATCCATTTTCAAGTGAGCGTTTCAATATGCTTTACATGGAAGCTTTAGAAGAATATCAAACAAAGAATTAATAGGCCTATAAAAAACTAAAGGGACTTCGCCATCAAGCAAAGTCCCTTTTATACAAATTCTTTTAAACCTAACTACTCACCAAACACCTGGAAAATAACAAGAGCATAGATTATAAAGCGTAAATACCTAAAAAGTGCCCATAGCAAATACTGCTTAAAGCTATATTTAATCAGACCGCATGCTAAACTGACAATGGAGTGCGGAATAGGCGAAATAGCACCTAAAACCACGAATACATTTCCCCACTTGCGTAAATTGACAATGTGCTTTGCAATTTTTACCTCAATGTGATTCTTAACGCTTTCTATCATAAAAAGCCTGCTACCCACCAAGTAAGAAATAATACCACCAATATAAGATAGCGAAGCCAGCACGAATAAAAACAACCAAGGGGTACTCGATTTAGACGCCCATGCAATAAATATTTCGGGCGGAACTATTCCTAAAATAGTCTCGGATGTCAGAAAAAAGGAAAAAATAACCTCTGGGGAATAACTCTCTACCAAACTATTTAGAATGGCATTAATATCTAAAAAGAAATACTCCAAAACCACCAATAACAAGACAAAAATAGCCACCACGGTACCCGCTTTAAAAGCCGTATCTTTTAAAAAATCATAGAACTTGGTAATCTTATAATAACGATTTATTAAAGCTAACCGCTTTAGAGTATTACTGTATAAGGTATTTTCTGTCATTTAGCTCACTATTTATCATTGTGCATATAGATAAACTCCGTAAGGGGCAAATAAATTCTACTATAGAAGAATTTATATCGCAATTCTTACTCCATTTTTTGATAAAACTTCCATTTAGTCAAATAGAAAGACTTCTAATACTTACTATTTACTCACAAAATTAAGCCATTCTGACTTTCTAGCCTTCTGACAATTAGTTAAAACCTATCGAATCTTTAGATAGTCTATTTTTTCTTTAAAGGTTGCATTTTTCTAGCATGTTTACCGAAGCTAGCGTCTATGTATTTTTTCTTTTAGTTACTTTTTCTTTCGATTTATTACTGACTTCAATTCTTTCAATAAAACACCTTTTAACCTCCACACCTCTTTAAAACGTGGTGTCAATTCAAAAAACTAATGATTAGAATTTCACTTTTACTCTTTTTATTAATTGCGATTTCTAAACCTTCAATAGGCCAATCTAAAAATGTAGCTTCTGAACTTTCTGATGCCATTATAAATCGCTACCAGCCTACTATAAATGCCATGACAGCAAAAGGCTGGGACCATTCAAACTCAGTCATTCTTCATGCCATGGAGAAAATATACTTACAGAATAAGAATCCTAAATACCTGAAGTACATAAAAGATTTTGTAGATAGTTATGTAGATGATAAAGGCTTAATTACCGATTTAAAAACAGAATTGGACGGGATACATCCTGGCATTTTATGTTTATTTCTTTATGAAGAAACAGGAGAATTGAAATACAAAGCTGCTGCAACGCAGCTAAAAGAATACCTATTTGACACCTCCTTATTTAACAAAACACCCGAAGGTGGCTATTGGCACAAAAACAACGATCATTATAATGATGTCATGACCATAGATGGTGTATATATGGCCAATCCATTTTTGCTAAAATATGGTATCCTATTTAATGATAAAACTTGTATTGAATTTGCAGTGGACCAAACCTTGCTTATCGCATCATAAGCATTTAACACAAAAACTAACTTAGCCTATCACGGCTGGGACTATAACAAAACCAAGAGTTGGTCAAACCCAATAACAGGAACATCACCTGAAATATGGAGCCGAAGCATTGGCTGGTTTTCTATGGCTCTTATAGATATGATAGCATACCTGCCTAAGTCTCATAAAAACTATGACAAAATGCTCTATCTCTATCAGCATTTGGCTGAAGGCATTAAAAAAACACAAAATATGAAAGATGGGATGTGGTATCAATTGGTAGAATATCCTGATTTAGCTAATAATTACCCTGAAACAAGTGGAACGGGAATGATGCTCTACGCATTAAAAAAAGGCAGAAACCTTGGGTTATTGAGTGAAAATTTTAATACCAACATTGACAAAGGGTGGGCAGCTTTAAAAACTTTTGTTAAACCATTTACCGACGGACTGCCAATGGTAACTTCTTTCTGCCCCGGAATGGGAATTCAAGATAACATCACCAATTATTTGTCAGTACGTCCTGTTAGTTGCCCTTCTTCCGATGAAAAACAACAGCCGCATGGCTATTTTTCAGTTTTAATGGCTGCATCAGTTCTGGAGTTTTAAACAGCTAAGAAACTAAACCTATCAAATCAAGGTTTCAAAGGCACGCTATCAAACTGAGATTAAACAAGTGCTAAAAGCCAAGATAATTTTACCCGTAATAGTTTTATCTCAGTTCTGTGGTACATCGCTGTGGTTTGCAGGCAATAGTATCATGAATGATTTGGTCATAAACTACGGATTTAACTCTTCTGCTTTGGGGCCGCTAACATCATCTGTACAGCTTGGTTTTATAGCAGGAACGCTCCTATTTGCCCTTTTAGCTATTTCCGACCGAATTTCACCGTCAAAAGTATTTTTAGTTTGTGCCGTACTTGGTTCAATCTTTAACTTGGGAATACTATGGGAGGGTAATAATCTTTTCAGCATTCTGACCCTACGTTTTTTCACTGGCTTTTTCTTAGCTGGGATATATCCGGTAGGGATGAAAATAGCTGCTGACCATTTTCAAAATGGTTTAGGTAAATCACTCGGATTGCTAGTAGGTGCTTTAGTTTTTGGTACGGCATTCCCGCACCTGTTAAAAGGCATTTTCGATTGGGAATCTGTTATTTTGGCTACCTCTGGTCTTGCGTTTTTCGGTGGTCTTTTGCTCTTCTTCTTAGTACCTGATGGCCCTTTCAGAAAACCGGGACAAAAGATTGCTTTTTCCTCGTTTAAAAGTCTTTTCGGGAACGGAGAATTTAGAGCGGCCGCTTTCGGCTATTTTGGTCACATGTGGGAGTTATACGCCTACTGGGCATTCATTCCTATAATTTTGACATTTTATCAATCCTTAAACCCGTCTTCTAATTTTAATATTCCTATAATTTCTTTCACCATCATTGCGGTTGGGGGCATAGGCTGTATTGCTGGCGGATTTCTTTCACAGCATTTTGGTGCTAAAAAAATTGCAACATTAAGCCTATTAATATCCTGCATCTGTTGCCTAGTAAGCCCATTTATTCTTGGTCTTAATTCTGAGATAATTTTAATAAGTTTTTTACTCTTTTGGGGGCTTACAGTAACCGCCGATTCTCCTCTTTTTTCTACGCTAGTTGCCCAAAATGCCATTCCTGAATTAAAAGGCACAGCACTTACTTTGGTAAACTGCCTTGGCTTTTCCATCAGTATTTTCAGTATTCAACTATTAAATTCACTAAAAAGCTACACAGACTCATACAGTATTTACGCAGTTTTGGCTTTCGGCCCAATTTTAGGATTATTAGCTCTGAGAAAACAAGTCAATTGATGGTCTATTCGTTTTCGCAAAACGCTAATTCATACTAACGTAGGTTATAAACCTTAATTTCTTCGACAGAAAAATGTAAAGGGTTCGAATTCTCAGCAATAAGTTATATTATTGAATATAATACCTATTGAAAAAACGAACCAAACCCTATGACATCTTGGAAATCAATCGCATTATTTTTGAGTTCGCTCATTTTATTAGGCTGTCAAAAGCCAGAACTTAAAAAGCCCAATATTCTAATCATTGCGGTAGATGATTTACGTCCAGAGTTAAAGAGTTTTGGAAAAGATTATATCTCTTCGCCAAACATAGACCAGCTGGCAGCAAGTGGAGTTTCTTTTCAAAAACACTATGTGAATGCCCCTAGCTGCGGTCCTTCTCGATATACACTCCTAACAGGAACATATGGTCCTTCTGATAACTACGCTTTATTTAAAAGAGCAGAGAAACTAAAAAATGGTGGAGATATAAAACCAAGCATGCCCGAATGGTTTAGAGGAAATGGCTATACCACAGTTTCAGTAGGCAAAGTATCGCACCACCCTGGTGGAAGAGGTGGAGAAGATTGGGACGACAATGACATCATTGAAATGCCAGGAGCATGGGACAGACATTTACTTCCGGCAGGCGAATGGCAACACCCAAGAGGTGTGATGCACGGTTTGGCGAACGGAGAAATCAGAGTGGTTTCTGCAGAAATGGATGTTTATCAAACTAAAGATGGTGATGATAATATTTACCCAGACGGATTAATTACAGATGAAGCCTTAAAACAACTTAACGAGCTAAGCAGCGATCAGACCAAACCTTTCTTCTTGGCGGTTGGTCTGATAAAGCCACACCTACCTTTTGGAGCTCCGTCAAAGTATTTTGAGCAATACAAAAACATAGAACTCCCTCCTATTCCACATCCTGAAAAACCAGAAGGTCGAAGTACTTGGCACCGTTCTGGTGAATTTAATCAATACAATAATTGGGGTAAAAATGGAAATACTCACCCGCAATTTGCAGATGAAGTAAGAAGGCATTACGCTGCATGCGTAAGTTATGCTGATGCACAAGTTGGAAAAATCTTGGCTGAATTAAAACGTACTGGAGCAGACAAAAACACGATTGTCATTCTTTGGGGCGACCATGGTTATCACCTAGGCGAACATGCCATTTGGGGCAAACATAGCTTGTTTGAAGAGTCACTGCACTCACCCATGATTATTCACTACCCGGGCATGAAAACCAAGAACCAAAAGACCAATGCTATAGTAGAAACGCTTGACATTTTCCCTACGCTGTGTGATTTAGCAGGAGTACAGATACCAAGTTTCACACAAGGTCAATCGCTAAAACCAATCATAGAAAAACCTAAATCTGAAGGTCATGCGGCATACGGCTATACCAAATCAAACAGGCTAAAAACCATCAAAACGAAAAACCACAGACTAATTCAGCATGAAGATGGGTTCATAGAATTATATGATGAAGCTAGCGAAACCGTAAATGTGGCGGATAAGTACCCTGAGGTGGTGGCTGAACTTAAAGGGAAGCTTTTAGAGCGATTGGGGAAGTAAAAATTTGCTTTACAGAAACTTAAAGCCTTTAAAAAAAAATCAAATAGATGTAAATGTTAAGAAATTACCAATTTCAGCCAGAGAATAAAAGTCACTTCACCAAATCTCGATTTATCCACCTTTGGAGGAAGCTTTGTAGAGCTAGTTTTTCTTAAATCGTTTTTTTTTTTAATATTCCAAACCTGGCTTCATACAAGTTTAAGCCACATATTTGAGCAATGAAATATAAAGTACTAGTACCCTTGTTAATGTTTTTCGCACTCAAATCATTTTCACAAGACTCAAAATTTAATCTAGAATTTAATTACCCAATCCCGGTAGGGGACAATTTTATAGTAAAAAACTATTTTGGAACACTAGATTTAGGAGCTAAATATAGGTTTACTGAATCAAAACCATTTAATATGGGAGCTTCTTTGAATTCCGGAATTCTTTTATTTAGTAAGAGCAAAGTAATAACTTATCTTATTCAACCCAAATTATTTGGAGAGCTTAATATTGAATCTTTAAAAAGATTACATCCTACAATCGGGCTTGGATATACTTTTATGTTGTCTAGTAGTTCGTTTGACGAAAATATTGACAATCAGGCTGGCTTGAATCTAAATGCATCAATCGCTTATGAAATCAGCAGCAAATTATCAGTCATAACTCAATATGATTATATAAAACTTAACGTAAAAAATAATATACCCAACACAAATTTTAACACAAAAATTAGAATTATAAAAATTGGATTAGGCTACCACTTTTAGAAGCAATAGCCAAGCTGGCTCTCTATCCATTGCATTTTTCTCTTCTAAGCTAGAAGTTCGATCGTTAAACTTTTAAATGTCAAAAAACCACCCATTTCAGTCAGAGGCTGAATAACCCTTCAACAAATCTGGATTTATCCGCCTTTGGAGGAAGCTTTGCAGAGCAAGTAAGTTCAGAAGTTAAGAAAAGCCCCATCGGGGCAATATATTAATAGCTCAGGGTAAAACCCTGAGCTATTAGTAAAACCGGAACCTTTGTTTTGGCGGAATTTTGGCCTTCTAAAAAGCCAAAATTGTGACAAAACATTACCCGTAATTTAATGAGCCTCCAACCAATTCTCCCCTATTCCTAAACCCGTATCAAGCTTAACTTTTAGCGGAATGGCATTTACCATGAGTTCATGAACTTTGGTTTGAAGAAGTTCTATTTCGTCTACATGTGCATCAAAAATAAGTTCATCATGCACTTGAAGCAGCATTCTAGATTTTAGGTTTTCTTTTTTCATCCAGTCATGAACATTAATCATGGCTAGCTTTATCATATCAGCTGCCGAACCTTGAATAGGAGCATTTATAGCATTTCGTTCTGCGTAACCCCTGTTAGTCTGGTTCCTAGAATTAATATCTCTTAGGTACCTTCTTCTACCTAAAATAGTTTCTGCATATTCGTTTTCTCTGGCTTTATTCACACATTCATCCATGTAAGCTTTCACTCTAGGAAACTGCTCAAAGTAGTTGTCAATTATCTCCTTGGCCTCACCTCTTGAAATACCTAATCGCTGAGCTAAACCGAAAGCCGAAATACCATAAATAATACCAAAATTTACCATTTTGGCTTTTCTACGCATGTCAGAAGTAACATCTTCCAGTTCCACATCAAAAACCTTGGCCGCTGTGGTTGAGTGAATATCTACATCGTTATTAAAGGCATTTACCATAGACTCATCCTCAGAAAAAGCCGCCATAATCCTCAACTCTATTTGACTATAATCGGCAGATAAAATCTTAAAATTTTCGTCTCTCGGAATAAAGGCTTTCCTAATTTCACGCCCACGTTCCGTTCTAATCGGAATATTCTGAAGGTTAGGATTTGTGGAGCTTAATCTTCCCGTAGCAGCTACCGCCTGATTATAAGAGGTATGAATTCTGCCTGTTCGTTTATTGATAAGTAAAGGTAGAGCATCTACATAGGTACTTTTCAGTTTACTTAACTCTCTAAAATCCAAAATCCTCCTTGCTATGGCATGTTCATGCTCGTATTTAGTCAATATTTCTTCGCCAGTCGCATATTGACCGCTAGGAGTTTTTTTAGGTTTTAAGTCTATTTTTAGGTGGTCAAAAAGTACTTCACCTAATTGCTTTGGCGAGCCTACGTTAAACTCTGTTCCTGCCATCTCAAAAATATCTTTTTGAGCGGAAGCAATATCTTTTCCCAATACTTCGGAGAGTTCATAAAGTGCATGCACATTAACATTAATTCCCTCCATTTCCATTTCAGAAAGTACATTGACCAACGGTATTTCTACTTTTTGAAGTAAATCATCTTGCTCCCTAGCTTTTAGGTCTTTGTCTAAAATTTGTTTTAGCTGCCAAGTAACATCCGCATCTTCTGCCGCATATTTACCTGCCTGCTCCACAGGTACATCACGCATATTGCCTTGTTTTTTACCTTTTTTACCTATCAGCTCCTCTATATGAACTGGCTCATAATTTAGGTATAGGTTTGAAAGAAAGTCCATTCCGTGACGCATATCTGGCTCTAAAAGGTAGTGAGCCAGCATGGTATCATACTTTGGCCCATACACTTCCACACCGTAATTTTTCAGAACCGAAACATCATATTTCAGGTTTTGAGCAATCTTACCTACCGTCTCACTTTCAAAAACTGGTCTAAATTCTTCCAATATTTTAAACGTTTCGTCCTTATCTGCTGGTGTTGGTACATAATAACCTTCACCAGACTTATAAGAAAAAGATAGTCCTACGAGCTCCGCATCAAAGGCATCCACATCAGTGGTTTCTGTATCAAAACATATCTCGTCTTGAGCCAAAAGATACTTTATAAGCTCCGCCCTTTTCTCAGGCGTATCCATGAGATAGTAATTATGCTTTTTAGAGTTAATGGTATCTTTTTCCGTTTGAACTTTAACAGGCTCTGGTTCCGCAGAATAAGTATCAAACAAGCCCATTTGCGACTCATCTTTTGCCTTTTTCGGAGCTTTTTTAGCAGCTGGCTTGCTTGGTGTGGCTACCGTATCACCGGCCTCAGGCATCATTCTTCTTTTAAGGGTTCTAAACTCCATTTCGTCTAAAAATGCAGCTAAATCCTCCTTATTATACTCTTCCAGAATTAGGTCCTCTGCTGAATAGCTTATTGGCACATTAATATCAATTGTGGCCAACTCTTTTGACAAAATTGCATCTGCTTTCCCAGCTCGTACCTTCTCTCCTATCTTTCCTTTTATTTCATCGGCATTTTCTAAAAGTCCTTCTATAGAGCCATATGTTTTAAGGTATTTGACAGCAGTCTTCTGCCCTACACCCATAATTCCAGGAATGTTGTCAACTTTATCTCCCATTAAACCAAGCATATCAATCACTTGGTCTATTCGCTCAATATCCCATTTTGCTAAAATTTCTGGAATACCTTGAACTTCTATGGCATTTCCCATAAAAGCGGGTTTGTAAAGATAAATGTGCTCTTCTACGAGCTGCCCGTAATCCTTGTCTGGGGTGTACATAAACACCTCAAAATCGTTTTTTGCTTCTTTCTTAGCCACCGTACCAATGATATCATCAGCCTCAAAACCTGGCAATTCTAAGAGGGCAATGTTCATGCATTTGGCCAAACGCTTAATTAAAGGGATGGCAATACCAATATCCTCCGGCATCTCTTCTCTATTGGCCTTATATTCTGGATACTGCACATGCCTGAAGGTTGGCTCCTTAGTATCAAAAACAATAGCAAGATGCGTTGGTTTCTCTTTTCTTAAGACCTCTAAAAGCGTATTAGTAAATCCAAAAACGGCCGAAGTGTTCATTCCGCTAGTGGTAATTCTTGGGTTCTTACTGAATGCAAAATGTGCTCTATAAATTAAGGCCATTGCATCTAGAAGAAATAGTTTTTTTGAGGGCATGGGGTTTGTTTTTGATTCACAAAATGTCTGTAATATTCGCTATTTTTACGCTCTATTAAAACCATTCGTCAAGATAAATGCTTAAAAAATCCGCCTTTCTGCTCTTACTATCTGGCATTAGCCATTTTAGCTTCGGTCAGCAAATAACCTCACAAAACTATCAGGCCAGAGATGAATCAAACTTGGTAGAATTTGAATTTGTCTTGCCAGAAAAACAATACGATTTCAAAACCTCTGATTTATTAGTAAAATGGCATGTGCTACTTTTTGATTTATTAGAGCAAACTAATGGTTATACGCCAAATGTGGCAGCTCGTTCTTTGGCATATATTAATCTGGCATCATATGAGGCTATGCTTCCTGGGCATTCCGAATATAGAAGTATGAGTGGCCAAATTCAAGAATATGAAAGGCATGAAGACTATGATATTGGTTCTGAACAGTTTTCTAGTGCCGTAGCCATAAATAATGCCGTATATTATATGGTTGATGAGCTTTTCACACCCGCTCCTTATGTTTGGATGGAAAAAGTATGGGCTTTTAAAGACTCCGTCAATATGGTTTTGGCAAAAGATTTGGATGAGGAAACTTTTCAAAAATCGAGAAATTATGGATTGGCCGTAGGTAAAATGATTTATGCTTATTCTAAGTCAGATGGAGGTCATCAGGCTTATTTAAGGAGCTATGATATGAACTACCTGCTTCCAGAATGTGAGTCTTGTTTTGAAATACACCGT
The DNA here is from genome assembly GCF_964021845.1 of uncultured Arcticibacterium sp. Classification (NCBI taxonomy): domain Bacteria; kingdom Pseudomonadati; phylum Bacteroidota; class Cytophagia; order Cytophagales; family Leadbetterellaceae; genus Arcticibacterium; species uncultured Arcticibacterium sp. The sequence continues at coordinate 1,300,235 of NZ_CAXHZC010000001.1, forward strand.
TCGGCAGATTTAGAAAATACGGGACCACTTCATCCAGGTTGGCAGTATAACAGGACTTTTATGATTGAAAATGATACTGATTTTGGCATAAAACCTAAAGTCACCTTCTCAAAGTATCCAAAATCACCTTTTTATAAAATGGCTTACGATGTTTATGAAGAATCTAAAACTGTTAACCCAGGCAATAAGAAATATGTGATTGCTAACTTTTGGGATGATGCTGCAGGTTTTACTTACACCGCTCCTGGGCACTCCGCGGCTATACTCACCATGGTTTTAAGAAAAGAACCTGTAAGTATTGAAAAAGCGTCAGAACTATATTGCCGATTAGGCTTGGCCTTAAATGACGCCATTATTTGTTCTTGGAAAGGGAAAATGAAGCATAATTTGATACGCCCAGTTGCCTATATTAATAGATATATTGACAGTGCATGGGAGCCTAAATTATTAACACCTCCTTTTCCTGAGTTTCCTTCTGGGCATTCCGTACAATCTGCCGCCATGGCAGAGGTGCTTACACAAACCATAGGTTCGGACATAGCTTTTACAGATTATTCCAAGTTTTGGGTAGGAGAGCCTAGAAAGTTTAAATCTTTCTGGGATGCCGCAGACGAAACCAGTGTTTCAAGGTTCTATGGAGGTATTCATTATATGGATGCTCTAGACCAAGGACAAGACATGGGAAAACTAGTGGGCCAAAACATTTTAAAATTGAAGTTTTTAAAGGACTAGTAAAATTTGTTTACGCTTATTCTTAAAATGCCCTTTTTGAAATTATATTTGAAAAAGGCCTCAGCACTCATTTTTTTACGCTAATTAGATTTATGCCATATTCTGCCGAAGATATACAAAATGCAAAGACAAGAGACGAACTTATAGAAATAGCTCAGCAAAAGGGCATTGATATAAGTAAAACCATGAAAAACTTGCGATACGAGCAAGAGCTAGGTCAACTGCAAACGGAACTTGTTAATCTTCAGCACTGGGTTATTGAGAAAAAACTACGGGTGGCTATACTTTTTGAAGGTAGAGATGCCGCAGGAAAAGGTGGCTCTATCAAAAGATTTAAGGAGCATTTGAATCCACGTTCTATGCGTGTTGTGGCCTTAACAAAACCAACTGACGATGAGCGTGGCCAATGGTACTTTAGAAGATACATTAAGGAATTACCCAACCCTGGAGAGATTGTTTTTTTTGACAGGAGCTGGTATAACCGTGCAGTGGTAGAACCCGTTATGGGTTTCTGCGATAATCAGCAGTATGAGAAATTTATGGTGCAGGTCCCGGAGTTTGAACACATGCTGTATGAAGATGGGGTAATCCTTATAAAGTTCTGGTTTTCAATATCTAAAGATGAACAAAGTAAACGTTTTAACGATCGCCTCTCTAACCCACTTAAGAAGTGGAAATTTAGCCCAGTAGATCAAAAGGGACAAGAGCTATGGGACAAATACACCTATTATAAGGAACAAATGTTTAGCAAAACCCACACTACTTTTAGCCCGTGGATTATTGTTAAAACAAATAATAAGAAACGTGCTAGACTAGAAAGTATCAGACATGTCTTGTCAAAGTTTGAATACCCTGACAAAGAAAACGCAATGGTTCGATTACCCCCCGACCCTAACGTTATTGTGAGATATTTTAGAAACGCAAACCAAATTGACATTTAAGGCTATGGAGAATAAAATCAGATTAACAGAGGAGGACGTAGAGCTTTTAAATTCAAAAATTGGTTTAAGAATGCTTTTTGCAAACGAAAGAACCAATCTTAGTAAAGCACTGCGTTATACAAAATATGAAAAGGAGTTAAGGGAGTTTCAAGCAGAGTTGGTAAAGCTTCAAACTTGGGTAATAGAAAAGAAAAAGAAAGTAGTTATTCTCTTTGAAGGTAGGGATGCTGCAGGAAAAGGCGGAGCCATCAGGAGAATTACTGCTCATATTAACCCAAGACATTTTAGAATAGTGGCCTTAAATAAGCCTACTGAAGATGAAAAAGGTCAATGGTATTTTCAGCGGTATGTTAATCAATTACCCAAGCCGGGGGAAATAGTGTTCTTTGACCGCAGTTGGTATAATAGAGCCGTAGTAGAGCCCGTAAATGGTTTTTGTACACAGGAAGAATATAAAATTTTTATGTCTCAGGTGAATGAGTTTGAAAAAATGATTATTCATTCGGACACTTACTTCATTAAGTTTTACTTTTCCATCACCAAGGCTGAGCAAATCAAAAGGTTTGATGAAATAAGAAAAAATGAGCTCAAAAAATGGAAAATGACACCATTAGACGAAAAAGCTCAAGTATTATGGGATGAATACACCGAATATAAAGAGGTAATGTTTAATAAAACAAACAGCGAACACGCTCCATGGACTATTCTGCATGCCAATAAGAAAACATTGACAAGATTAGCGGCTATCAAACATATCTTAGATGTGATTCCTTTTGAGGAGTAGGCTTAGTTTTTTTACTGGATGCTGATGGATTAAAAAAACATTTAATCCTTGAAAAATTCCCCAATGGTAGCATTGAAAACTACGGAATATCCATAAACTTATGCGTTTGCAAGCTGATTTTCCATTTTGGATTTGCTTTGACGTAGTCTATAATTAAAGGCAGCATTTGCTCTTGTTTATCCCACTCTGGTTGAAGCAGTAATTGACAATCATCGTTTACCAATTCGGCATATTTTTCAGCGAACGCAAAATCAGATTTGTTAAAAATAATGGCCTTTAACTCGTTTGCTACAGGGAAAATGCTATTGTGAGGCTCTTTAAATTTCTTTGGTGAGAAACACACCCAGTCCCAAGCACCACTCATTTCATAAGCTCCTGAAGTCTCAATATTCGTTTCAAAACCTTCTGAACGAAGAGCCTCTGTCAATGGAAGCATATCATACATCAGTGGCTCGCCCCCAGTAATTACCACCAATCTTCCAGGGTGTTCTTTAGCTTCAGCCATTAAAGTATCAATAGAAGTTAGAGGATGTTTTTCAGCATCCCAACTTTCTTTTACATCACACCAGACGCAGCCTACATCACAGCCACCCAGACGAATAAAATATGCAGCTTTTCCATTATGCACACCTTCACCTTGAATGGTGTAAAATGACTCCATGATGGGTAAATCAATAGCAGTTTGGGTAGAATCCATATTGGTTTCGATGATGAAATTTCCACAAAATTAAGCTTTCTCAAATAGAATCTCGTCTATGATTAAAAGTCAATTCATAAAATAGTAAATTTGTAAATCTGCAATCATAATAAAAGAATGAGCAATCAAAAATCCGATTACTGTAATTCATTAACATCTTACTCGCGTAGAGCGACCAATCAGGTTAAAATTGGCGAACTTATGCTGGGTTCTGATTTTCCTATCAGAGTACAGTCTATGACCACCATAGACACCATGGATACAGAAGGTTCTATAGAACAGAGTATCAGAATGATAGAAACGGGCTGTGAGATAGTTAGAATTACTGCACCGTCTGTAAAAGAAGCTCAAAATTTAGAAAATATTAAGAAAGGCTTAAGAGCTAGAGGTTTTGACCAACCGCTGGTAGCTGATATTCATTTTACGCCAAATGCTGCGGAGTTAGCAGCGAGAATTGTAGAAAAAGTAAGAGTAAACCCGGGAAACTACGCAGACAAAAAACGTTTTCAACATATAGAATACACGGATGCCACTTATCAAGATGAGTTGGCAAGAATTCGTGAGCGATTCACTCCTTTGGTGAAAATCTGTAAAGAAAATGGTACTGCCATGCGAATAGGAACCAATCATGGTTCACTTTCTGACAGAATATTGAGCCGTTATGGCGACACACCTTTGGGCATGGTGGAATCTGCCTTAGAGTTTTTGAGAATCTGTGAAGATGAGGGTTTTTACGACATCGTGATTTCTATGAAATCTTCCAACCCACAAGTGATGGTGCAGGCCTATCGAATGCTAGCAACTAGACTAGAGGAAGAAGGTTTAAAACCATATCCGCTTCACTTAGGTGTAACAGAAGCTGGCGAAGGAGAAGATGGAAGGATAAAATCTGCAATGGGAATAGGAACACTTTTGGAAGATGGATTGGGTGACACGGTCAGGGTTTCACTTACGGAGGACCCAGAGTTTGAATCGCCGGTGGCTCAATCGCTGATTGACAGATATTCAAATAGAGCAGCCAAGGCTACTTCTATTTTACCGATAGAGAATTATCCAATTGACCCTTTTTCTTACAGTAAAAGAAAGAGCATTGAAGTTGAAAACTTTGGAGGCAGTAATGTACCTAGAGTCATAGCAGATTTCTCAAAAACGGGTGTCAGTACAGTTGAAGATTTAAAAACTATTGGTCATTATTATTTACCTGCCATTGACAAGTGGGGTATGAATGACCTTGGTGCCGATTACATATTTACAGGTGATAAGCCTGTTGATTTCATGTTGCCTAATGGCCTTAAGGAGGTTTTGAATTACAACCATTGGCTTACAGCCGATGACCAAAACAATAAGATTCCTTGCTTAAGCATTGAGGAGTATATCAAAGCTGAAAAGCTTCACCCAAAGCTGAATTTGGTGCGAATAAACGCGGCTTTTATTAATGTAGAGTTACTGGAAGCTTTAAAGGGTAAAGAGAATATAGTGCTTCAACTTTCTTCTTTTAATGCCCATGCTATGGCTGATATGCGAAGGTTCTTTGTGGCTTTAATTGAACATAATGTAGAACTTCCCGTCATTTTAGAAGCAAAATATGGTGAAATAAGTGAAAGCAACTTTCAGCTTTATGCCGCTACTGATTGTGGTGGATTATTGCTTGATGGTTTAGGAGATGGCATCACTTTAGACTTTGAAGGTGGAAAACCCGCCGTCATAAACTCTACCGCTTTTGGTGTGCTGCAAGCCGCCAGAACTAGAATTACAAAGACAGAATATATCAGTTGCCCTTCTTGTGGTAGAACTTTGTTTGACTTACAAGAAACCACAGCCATGATTAGGAAAAGAACTGACCACCTGAAAGGTGTGAAGATTGGAATAATGGGCTGTATAGTAAACGGACCAGGCGAAATGGCCGATGCCGATTATGGTTATGTGGGCATAGGAAAAGATAAAATATCTTTATACAGAGGTCAAAATGTGGTAAAGCGTTCGGTGCATTCTGATAATGCTGTGGACGAACTTATAGAATTAATTAAAGAAGACGGTATCTGGACAGAACCCTCTCAAGTAGAAGAAACTTTAACAGCGTAGATATGAGCAAGCTTAAAGAATATTTAAAACTAACTCCCGTTTTTAGCTACTTCTTAAGGGTATTTAAAAAAGATAAAGAAGGTAAATTTCCTACTAGCACTAATCTAAAACTGATGCATGGTATCAATAAGATTTCCATTGTAATGTTTAGTATTTGTGTCTTGGTATTGATTTATCGTTATTTCATTAGAGGCTATTAATCATGGATTTAGAATCTTTCAGAACGTATTGTTTGGCAAAAAAGGGCGTTACGGAAGAGCTACCTTTTGGCCCAGACGCCCTTGTATTTAAAGTCATGGGAAAGATGTTTGCTCTTACGCCACTTGATGAAGCTGATATGCGAGTAAGTCTTAAAAATACTCCTGAGAAAAACCAAGAATTAAGAGCCGACCATTCCGGGATTCAAGGGGCATTTCATATGAACAAGAAACACTGGAGCATGTTTTTAATGAATGAAGGCATTCCTTCTAAGCTGTTGATTGAGTGTACTGATGATTCTTATAATTTAGTGGTGGCTGGTTTGACGAAGAAGCTTAAAGCGGAGTTGGAAGGCCTTTGATGTTGGATGTTGGATGTTGGATGTTGGATGTAAGTTGAACAAAATCGATGAAAGGAAAAATTATTCAATTTATAAGAAGTAAAGACTTTAAATTCATAGAAGAAATAGGTCAAGGCGGAACTGGGAGAACCGTACTTCTTGAAGATGAAATAATTAATGAGCGATTTGTTTGCAAAAAGTATTCGCCATATTATGAGGAGCATCAAAAGATATTCTTCAACAATTTCAAAGATGAAATCAAATTACTTCATCTTTTAAATCATAAAAATATTGTTAGAGTTTTCAATTACTATTTATATCCAGAAGAATATACAGGATATATATTGATGGAATATATAAAAGGCAAAAACATAACTGACTTTTTAAAGGAAAACCCGGACAAATTAAATGACATCTTTAGACAAACAATAAACGGTTTTGTTCATTTAGAAAATTCAAATATTCTACACAGAGACATACGACCTGATAACATTCTCGTTTCTAACGAAGGCATAGTGAAAATAATAGATTTTGGCTTTAGCAAAAAAATAGATTTTGAGTCGGACTTTGATAAGAGCATATCCTTAAATTGGAGATACACACCACCAAATGATTTTGAAGAAAAAAAATATGATTTTAAAACGGAATTATATTTTATTGGAAAAATGTTCGAAGAAATAATCGTTGAAAATGACTTTCAAAACTTTCGGTATAAAGACCTTTTGAAAAATATGGTTGTAATGGATTATGACAATCGAGTTTCTTCATTTTTTGACCTAAACAGAAAAATGATTTCCGAATTGACAAGCGAAATTTCATTTTCAAAGGAAGAGAAAGCAAGATATCAGAATTTTGCTGATGGTTTAGAGAGTATATTCAGTAATATTGATGTTGATGCAGAATATATTACAGACATTTCGAATATTATAAGAGAAATACAAGAAGTTCATAGAAATTCAATTTTGGAAGACAACATTCAAAATCAAAACCGACTTGCGAGATGTTTTATCAAAGGTAATTTTCGGTATTGGAAAAATAGAGAAATAAAAGTTGATGCAGTTTACGATTTTTCTAAATTCTTAAGTTCTTCATCGAAAGAAAGACAAAAAGTGATTTTAAATAATTTATGGCAAAGGCTTGACAAAATAGATAGACACGACCCAAGTGAAGAAGTTGATTTACCATTTTAATAAAAAACTGCACCAAACAATGGCCATAAGTAAATGCTTTTTCCCGCCTACTTTGGAAATTCCTGCGGAATTCCCAACTTGGTGTGTTCTTGTAAAGTTGAGAGCTAAATCACGCAACTACTCATAGCCGAGATGTTGGATGTTTAGAATTTGGTATTCATAAACCTAAGTTCCTCAGTTCGCTCTTAATTTAAAATACTAGTATTACTCATTCGAAATTCAATATTCAGAACAGTCCCGCAGGGACGAAACGTCGGTAAAAACCATACGCTCCCACCCCAAGTTTTGGCGGACATTTTGCCCTAAAAGCAAAAAGTGTGACAAAGCCTTCACCCCAAAAACTAAAAGATGTCTCTCCTTTTTGTGTACGGTACTTTGATGAAAAAATGCAAGCCTAATGAATGGTCTGCTTATCTTCAGGAAAATGCCACTTATGTGGGCGAAGCAAGTGTAAAAGGAAAACTCTACCGAATAGATTTTTACCCAGGACTAGTAAAAGGTGAAGGCACTGTTTATGGAGAAGTCTATAAACTGCATGAGCCAGCACTAATATTACCTACCCTTGATGAATATGAAGATTATCGCCCAGATGCCTTGACAGACTCCTTATACCTAAGAGAAAACACAGAAGTTACCTTGCTACATAATGGAGAAAAGAAGAAATGCTTGATTTACTATTTCAACAGACCAACTGACACCTATCCTGAAATTACTTCGGGTAGATTTACCCCCTAATAATCTTACGATAAACCTCCGTTTTGTCAGGGTCTAAGCCTGAAAGAAGTAAAAAAGCCTTTTGTTTTTCTTTGCTGTCACCTTCTGAAAAGATATTAACCAATTCTTGAGCTTTAGCGTCAAAGAAAGCATTTATTAGCACGGAATTAGGACGAAGTGTTACTATGTTCTGAATAATCTCCAAAATTTTCAAAATCTCTTCTCTACCCTTTTCAGGTTCTCTACCGAAGTCGTCAAGCACCAATCTGTGGTATTTATAAAAACTCTCACGAAATTGGCTCATCTGCTGATTTTGAAGATTTTCTACCAAGAAATACCTATTCCTTTTAGAATTCTGCGATTGCGACCAGCCACCACCTCCTGCACTGGAAATATTGACCAAGTTAAACAGACGCTCCACATAAGAAGAACCGCCTAATTCGCTGAAAGAATCATAGTCGACCGCCAAAGCCATCAAACTATAATAAGCCGCCATAGCCGTAATGTTACTGGTAAAAGTTTGCTCATTAAAAACCATTTGACGCTCTACTGGTTGATAAGAAAAACTAAATTCTTGGTCTATGTATTGAAACGTAACCGACTTATAATCTGTGCCATAAATAGGTCTAGTAACTTGAAATTGGGCATTGCCGCTAAAGACATTTTGAGAAGTAGATTGTGTAAGCGTAACTATTAAGCTACAGTCTATCTTTTCGTTTTGGTTGAAATTATCCGTAGACCAGCGTGTGTTATTCATAAACTGCTCTATCTGGCTCTGCATTTCCTGAAAAAGGCTAGGCTCGTATTGTATAGTAGATTTCATCTGCTGATAATTAATTTCCACACGAGCATCCAACTCCTGACTTAAAGCCGAAAAACTAATTAATGACAGCAAAAGTATTTTTTTCAACATCTTATATCGGTCTGTTTTTGAGTACTTCTTTTACCTCGTTTAATATATCCAAAGCCACATCATCTTTAGACTTTAGTTCAAACTCCTTCAAGATACCGCCTTTATGCACCACCTTGATTTTATTGGTATCATAACGGAAACCTGCCCCCTTATCTTGTAAAGAATTGAGTACTATAAAATCAAAATTCTTTTTATCTAGCTTTTTAGTGGCGTTTTCTAAAGCATCGTTGGTTTCTAAAGCAAAACCAACGGCTATTTGATGATTCTTCTTAAGCTTCCCTAAAGTGCCAGCTATATCTGGCGTTCTTTCAAGCGGAATACTTAGGTCGTCTTCTTTCTTTTTTATCTTAATGTCTGAGATATTCTTCGCAGCATAATCCGCGACAGCAGCTACATAAATAATTATATCTGCCCCTCCGAAAAGGCTTTTAGTGGCCTCAAACATCTCTTTTGCAGATTTAACGGGTGTTACATCCACGTTTATGGGAGCCTTTATATTCACAGGGCCAGAAACCAAATTCACTCTTGCTCCTGCATTTCTGAAAGCTTTGGCAATGGCATATCCCATTTTCCCAGAAGAATGATTACTGATAAACCTTACAGGGTCAATAGCCTCTTGGGTTGGTCCAGCAGTTATCAAAACTCGTTTGTCTTTCAGAGCTTCGTCTATACCAAAGAGTGTTTCTACAAACTCTACAATATTTTCAGGTTCGGCTAGTCTACCCTGCCCTACTAATCCACTTGCTAGTTCACCAGATTCAGCTTCTATAATTAAGTTTCCATTTGATTTTAAAACCTCTAGGTTTTTTAGGGTACTCCCATGCTTATACATATCCAAATCCATAGCTGGAGCAAAAACCACAGGACATTTGGCAGACAAGTAAGTGGCAACTAATAAATTATCACAAATTCCATGAGCACATTTGGCAATAGTATTTGCAGAAGAAGGAGCTACCAGCATCAAATCGGCCCAAATACCCAAGTCCACATGATTATTCCACTCACCTTGGTTTCCCTTTGTAAAATCACTTAAAACTGGATTCTTGGACAATGTAGAAAGTGTCAGGGGCGATATAAAATCTTTGGCAGCAGCTGTCATTACCACTTTTACCTCGGCTTCTTCTTTGACTAACAACCTAACCAAAAAGGCAGCTTTATAAGCAGATATACTGCCTGAAACACCTAAAACTATTTTCTTTCCTTTTAGCAATTTCTTATTGGAATGATTTAAACAAAAATAGCCTTTTCACCACATATTGACCTACCTTGTTTAAAATACTCTCAATACTTTTCCTGAAAATTGCCATAGCATAGATATATTCCATAGTTTTAACTATTGAAAAAGCTTTCTCTTAAACTTATAAATTTCGGTTTCAGAAGAAGCTTTTAAAGACCACTTAAACTAATTTAAGCATGAAAACCTTGTTAAAAGGATTTGGAGTAATCTTAATTTTACTCGTTTTGTGTGTTCTCTATATTATTAAATCTAGTGGAGCTTTCCGCAGCATAAAACCACACTTTGATGGAGAAACAGAAGTATTAGAAAGTCCGGCGGGTGTAGAAGACATAACTATAGACCAAAATAGTGGACAGATTTACATGGCGGCTTCTGACCGCAGAGACTTTAACAGTCCCGGTGAAATATATACATTCCATGTTTCAGAGGCTTCGCCAAAGTTTAAATCACTTGGCGTGGCTAAGGCAAATCCAGAATTTAGAGCACATGGCATTTCCTTGTTAAAAAAGTATGGCAATACTTACGTTTTTGCAGTTTCTCACGAGCCAAAAGGTGATTTCATTTATCGTTTTGAAATAGAGAATGACAGCATAGTGGGTCAAAAGAAATTTGGAAACCCTGAATTCCATGTAAGCATTAACGACGTGGTAGCTACGGATACAGCAACTTTCTATTTCACCAACGACCACGGCCTAAAGCATGGTTTGGAAAGAGAAATCAAAGATTTCATGCTTGATAAAAATGGCTATGCCGTACTTTATCACAATGGAAACTATGCCAAAGTGAGTCAAGATATAGCTTACCCGAATGGAATCAATGTTTCCCCTGACGGTAAATACCTTTATGTGGCCAGCACTACAGAGGGCGTTTTATATGTATATGAAAATGACATTTCTGGCGAACCTCTTAAAATGGTAGACAGCCACTATGCTGCCTCAGGTTTAGATAATATAGAATTAGATGCCGATGGCAATTTGCTGATTGGTTCGCACCCAAAACTCTTGAAATTTTTATCGCATGCTAAACATGCGTCAAACAGAAGCCCTTCTCAAGTTTTGAAAATAGTTTATCTTCCAGAAACCGATTACAAGTTTCTTCAAGAAGAACTTTACCTTGACAATGGCGACCCGCTTTCAGGAAGTAGCGTAGCTGCTTTTTACTTATCAGAAGGTGGAAAGAATGACTTATTTGTGGGTTCGGTATATGAGCCTAAGATTTTAAGATTACATAGGAATTTGTGATTAACGGATTTAATAAATCAGCTTATTTGAATAAGTTTGACTTATTCTTAAATACAGAAAAAATGACTAAAATAGAACCATATTTAAACATAGATGACGCTATAGAGTCACTGGATAATGGCGGAAGATTTTACAATATTTTAACCAGTGCTGATGACGGCGTAATATCACAATCTGAACTTGGAAAAGTGGCTGGGCTCCTTAACGATAAACAGCAAATGATTCTGTTTTTTGAGATATCAATCTCAAACTTAAATGCAGATAAGAGAAATGAGGTAATTTCAAAATTAGAGGATAAATTAAAAGAAACCTATCTCAAATTTAAACCTTTAGAGTTATTACCTTCTGAGGCCTTTTCAAAAGGGACAATTGCCTCAAACGCAATCATAACAGGTATTCCGACATTGATAGAATCTAAAGATGAATTTACTGGCTTTATCTTGATTCCTATTTACAGTGGAGAAATAACTACTTTTTCTATGATTCCCTTAATAGATTTGTACGATGTATATGAGCTCAAGGACGAAAAATCCGATGAAAAATTCCTGATTGCTCATGTAAAAAGCGAAAATAAACTGCCTGAGAAAAAAATCAAAGTTGCTGGGATTTTGAAGGAGTTAAAATTAGACAAAGAAGAGGATGTGGCATCGGAAAAATATCTGGAGGCGGTTTACCACTTAGAAGTTAATTGATTCTATTATCCTTAAAAAAGAAGGTTCTAAAGCATCAATTATACTCTTAAAAACTAGATATTTTTAAGTAAATCTTGACTTTGTTTTCTTATAAGAATCGCTAGCAATGGGTTTAACGAATATCTAGCTTTGAAAAAGCTTGCAGCATCTCTTCCAAATTATCTGTCAGAACAAAATCTACTCCGGCAGCAAAAAGCGTATTTAATTGCCCCACTTTTTCGGCATGAAAATAATTAATCATCACGTCATTTTTCTTTAACTTTTTAATATCACGTAGCATGTGTTCATCGTCTCTACTGCTTTTAATTTGGAGAAATAGGTAGCCCTCTTTTATAGTGTCATCTATATATGCTGTTCTAGAATTCAATCTATTCATATTACAGATTTTGAGACTTGCATCCACACTTTTAACACCTCGTGCAGCCTCTTTTTCACAGGCTATAACAGCTTGATGCGTTCTATTAGTAGCAATAATAGCTTTAGCTGTTTCTATACCCACCTTTTTCTTACCTTTAAGATGGACGTTTAGCCAAATATTATCAGGCATTATCTCAAGAACCTCTCGGAGAGTTGGTACTTTTTCGCTAGCAAATTCCTCAGATTTCCAGCTACCCGCATCTAGTTTTCTTATCTCGTCAAAAGTCAATCGAGAGACTTTTCCTGTGCCATTTGTGGTTCTGTCTACCGTACCATCATGCATTATAACAAGTCTATTGTCTTTGCTTAGCTGCACGTCAAACTCTATCATGTGTGCACCTAACCTAATAGCCTCCTTAAACGCAGCCAAGGTATTTTCTGGATGGGTTTTATTGGCACCACGATGGGCACAAATTCCTTTTGAAGCTAAGGGTTCTGATTGTGCTACACACAGCACATTAAAAAGAAGAATCGGTAGCAGAAAAAAACACTTTTTAAGCAAAGTAAATTTACCAGAACTCACAGAAATTAATTTAGGGTGATAATAAGCATAAATTTAAAACTAAATTTCTATAATTAATGGGCTAACTCACAGCATGCCCTCTACCCTAGGCAATAGTATTTCATCTTCAATAAGGGCGTGACGTCTTAAATCAAATTCAAACAAGTCTATTTGGTTCATAAACACGCTGTAAGCAAAAGGCACTTTTGTATCTTTAACAGCCTCTTTTATAATCAGATTCACCTTTTTTAATTCATCTTCGATAGGGTCATGGTTTCCCATAAACTCTACAAACGCTGTCCATTTTTCAGTTTTTGACATTTGTTCTTTCGAGGTACTCAGCAGATTTTTTACCATGGGAAAGAATACGTTTTCTTCCATTTTGATATGGTTTATCAGGCTCTTTTGATATTTCCCAAAAAACAAGGCCAGCGTTTTCAATAGGTTTGAAACATCTTCATGACCAAATACATGCAAGATGGATTGCTGTAATTCCGGCAATTTCTTGGTCATATAGTAGTGGTGATTAAAAACAAGATAGTCGATGATGTCTTCCGTTTTAAACTGTTTGAATTTCTCAACTGCGGCAGAAAAATCATTCATATCGAGCTGTGAGGCAACTTCTGTAAGCTCTCTACTCGGTTTACTAAGCTCCAAATTTGAATTATAGAAATTACTAAAGTTTTCGTTTATAGCGTCGTAAGTGCTTATGTCTAATCTTTCTGTCATCTTGTTATCGTTGTTTGATTACAAAGATTACTTCAAAACATGGCTTTAAATATGAGCAAACTCATTCTTTTGATTTTTCTATCTTAACCGCTTCAACTTTCTCGTAACTTTACACGCAATCAGCTACTATTTTGACACTAAATATTGGCGGAAAGCCACGAAAAATTCGTAAATTCTCTACTGAATTGATATTTTTGAATCCTTCAATAAAACAATAACAATGGACTTAGAGGCAAGAAAAATAACATTTGTTCAAGAGTTTTTAAGACTGCAGAATGTAGAAATTGTTAGTGGGCTTGAAAATTTCTTACGCAAAAGAAAAGCTGAACTGACTGAAAATAACTTGAAGCCAATGCCAATGGAGCAGTATGATGCCGAAATTGACCAAGCAATGGAGGATTCTAAAAATGTACGAATGCTAAAAGCCACAGACTTAAAAGCTAAAATCCAAAAATGGAGTTAGAAGTTTATTGGTTAGAACTTGCTGAAACTAATCTTGAAGATATTTACGGTTATTACTTAATAAAAGCGAACAAAAGAGTTGCTCAAAATTTAGTCAATTGAATCGTAGATTCAACTATCGGAATTGAGAAACATCCAGAAATTGAACAAGTTGAAATTAGCCTAAAACACAGAAAATAAGAATTTAGATATCTAGTTTTCAAAAATTATAAAATAGTATATTGGGTTAATTATGATTTCAAGCGAATTGAAATCGCAAATGTCTTTGACACAAGACAAGAACCTGAAAAAATAAATGAGATAAAGTAACCGCTACGCAAAGCCTCCTGACTGTGAGGAAATATCCATCCGTCTTTAGACCGCTATAATGCTAATTTGCTCTGTAAATTAAGTTTAGAAAGAAGCTGACATCAAATCACACAGTTAAACCCAAAAGTCTTAATTTTCCTTTAAATTAGTGTATCATTTACAGTGATTTCATCTATCATTTAATAACCATACAATATGCTCAATGTCTTTACTCAAAAACTAAAGCAGTTTATTTATTTGTCATTAATACCTTTACTATTAATAGCTTGTGCAACTTCCATGACTCCTAGAGAGGTTTATTCAACCCTTCCAGAGTTAACAAAAACGAAGTTCATACCTTCTACCGTTAAACCAAATGGTAGTGAAAGCTTGAACTGCGAAATTCTCAATAGCAAGAGGATATATAATGCCCCCGTCGGCCTATCGGTCAAGAATGACTTACAAAATGGTGCTAAAGGAATAGATGAATGGGTGCTTTTAGATGGTGGGAATTCATATCGATTGGTAAACTATCAATGGATTACCGTAGATGCTCTAGGCACGACTCAATTAAAAATTGAATTTGATACAATGAAGTGTGAAGGAATTAATTGACCTTTACAACATTACTCCTAAAGTCTTCTGACTATCCAGAAAACATCCATCGGCTTTAGACCCCTACAATGCAAATTTGCTCTGTAAATTAAGTTTTGAAAGAAGGTTACATCAAATCACACAATTAAACCCAAAAGCCTTAATTTTCCTTTAAATTAGTGTATCATTTACGGCGGATATGGTTAACGTGAACTATATCCATTCGTTGTAGCCAATTAAACCAAACCAAGAATGACAAAGAATTTATTGATAATTCTACTACTTACATTGTTGACTTCTTGCGAATCCAAATCACAAAATAATATGATACCAAAAGAAGAAATCGTTGGATTTTTTGACCGAATGAAATCAAATGGTGTTGACACAAATACCAAAATGCTTTACGGTTACTTTTTCACAAATGACGAACCAAAGAAATTGGAAAAAGTAACAGAGGAATTAAAAAAACAAGGATTTGAATACGTTGATATTTATCCAGATGAAACTAAACAATATTGGTTGCATATGGAAAGAATTGAAATTCATAATTCCGAAAGTCTTTTTAACCTAAATAAAGAACTTTATGCGATTGCGGACAAGTTTTCCATTAAAACTTATGACGGATTTGATGTTGGGAACGCAGATAAAACAAAAGGAATTGAAAGAGATACTTATGTTGTCCCAGAAGAATTCAAGTCTAACGATTTTGAAAAAGATGGAAGCCCATTTCTTGTAATTGTAAATTCAGCATTTGACAATTTTCCACATAAGTCAGAGTTTTCAAATTTTATAGAAATTACATCCAATTATAGTATAGAAGACACTTCAAAAATGCCGAATGAAATTGAATATGCTGAACTGGACGAATTAGATGTTTTCGTAGAAAATAATTTAAACCAAAACGGAATTAAATCATACTATATTGGTAGAACTACATTTGGTGGAGAAAGAAAAATATACTTCGTAACAAATGACAAAGATGGAGCAAACGGACTTATGTATTTCCTAAAAGAAAACGGAAATAAAAGAGCGTTTGAATTCAAAATAGTTGAAGACCCGAAATGGAATTTATACGAGGAAATTAATATTAAACTGAACAAAAAATAACTGGCTACAACAATTAGGCCCGAATGCAGCAATTAAGGTCCTTCGGCTAAACTCAGGGCAGGTCTGGTTCATTTGAAAGTACATTTACCCCATACAAAAACCAAAACAGTCCCCAAAGTCAAAGACTAAGGAGACTGTGCTAAACTAAACAGAAATGTAAGATTTTAAGAGGCTTAGTTCCAACCTCCACCTAAGGCCTGGTACACATTTACCATGGCGTTCATTTGTTGTTTTTTGGTTTCTATCAACTCAAATTTTGATTCTAAAGCATCACGCTGTGTAAGCAGTACTTCCATGTAATCTGCCCTAGCTGAGCTAAAAAGACGATTAGCAATAGTGATGGACTGCGTTAAAGCCGCCACCTCTTGCTCTTTTAAATCATAAGTAGTTTTCAGGTTATCAATTTTTGAAAGCTGGTTTGCTACCTCTATATAAGACTTTAGCAGTGTTCTTTCATAATTATACACTGCCTGAATTTGTGAAGCATTGGCATTAAAATAAGTGGCTCTTATGGCATTTTTATTGACCAGCGGCCCCACCATATCCCCTACTAAAGATGTTAATAATGACTCTGGTATTTTGGCCAAATAAATAGGATTAAAAGCCTGCAAACCCAAACTAGCCGAAATACCCAAAGAAGGGTAAAAATTGGCTTTAGCCACAGTTACATCTAATTTGGCAGCCACTAAGTCTAATTCTGCTTGCTTAATATCAGGGCGATTTTCCAATAAATCAGAAGGAATACCACCATGAACACCGTCTGTAGCCAAGGCACTAAAACCAGCAGAGTTTCTTTCTATTGGCTGCGGAAATCTCCCTACCAAAAAGTTAAGTCTATTCTCGGTTTCTACTATTTCCTGCATTATACTATACTGCAGCCCTCTGGTACTTAAAACTTCCGCTTCAAACTTACGTACAGCCAACTCCGTTACACGTGTTGCTTCTTTTTGAAGTTTCACTATTCTAAGAGCGTTGGTCTGTATTTCAATATTTTGACGAACTATATCCAGTTCATTATCCAAAGCCAAAAGCTCAAAATAAGAATTTGAAATTTCAGCTATAAGATTGGTCACCATAAAGTTTTTACCTTCTACACTTGAAAGGTAACGTGTCATAGCAGCCTTTTTAGCGTTGCGTAATTTGTGCCAAATATCCACTTCCCAAGTGGCATAAGCCCCTACCGTAAAATCTGGCAATGGGTCTGGCGTTTCTCTACCAGGTTTGATATCGGTAGTGGCTTCACTAGAACCTCTACTCGTGTACCTACCCACTTTGTCAAAACCCGCTCCACCGCCAATATTCACTGAGGGCATATACTCTCCTTTTCTTGCCATTACTTCGTTTCTAGAAATCTCAATTTCCTGAAGCGTAATGTTCAGTTCTTGATTATTTATTAATGCCGTGTCTATCAGTCCTTGCAGGTACGGGTCTATAAAATAATCTTGCCATTTAATCTTGCCAGAGTTGGCAGTATCCTGCGAGTTATTAAAACTCGCAGGAACGTTTTTATTGACATTTCGTTCTACCAAAAGTGGGGTTTTGCAGGCAGTAAAAAGCATTGATATGCTTAGGACGCCTATATATATTATTCTTTTACTCATTTTCTTTTTTGTTCTTTAAACCTAAAAGCTTTTTCAGTTTGGCGTTAGCCTTACGGATGTTGGCCAGTATTTTACTCTCCTCTTCCATAGACCTAATGAAGTTCTCAGAAAGTGACTCATTAACCTCATTCTTAATCAGCTGCTTGCCGTCTGCCAGGCTTCCAAAAATGTAATACAGTCCCGGAATAATAGCCACGCCTATGAGCGTACCAAAGAGCATCCCACCCATAGCAGAGCCACCAATGGTTTTATTACCAATAGCCCCAGCTCCATGAGCCATTACCAGCGGCACCAAACCTGCCACAAAAGCAAATGAAGTCATCAAAATAGGCCTAAACCTAACTTTGGCTCCTTCTATGGCAGCATCTAAAACACTCATGCCTTGCTGTCGTTTTTGTACTGCAAACTCCACTATCAGCACGGCATTTTTTCCTAAAAGACCTACCAACATAATGAGCCCTACTTGTGCATAAATGTCATTTGCCAAGCCCATAACTTTTAACAATAAGAATGAACCGAAAATACCAACGGGCAGCGAGAGAATAACCGCAAGAGGTAGCAAAAAGCTCTCATACTGAGCAGCTAAAACGAAATACACAAAAATCAAGACCACCAAGAAAACATAGATAGACTCGTTTCCTCTGCTGGCTTCATCATATGAGAGCCCTTCCCAAGCTATGTCATATCCTTTTGGCAGCGTTTCTTTGGCCACCGTTTTAATAGCCGCAATAGCATCTCCTGTGGTATAGCCTTTGGCAGGTTGCCCTTGAATAGAAGCGGAATTATACATATTGTACCGCGTAATTTCGTTTGGTCCTTGCTTCTTCACTATTTTCATAAAAGAAGAGTAAGGCACCATTTCTCCATGGTCGTTTTTCACAAAGAGGTTCAAAATGTCTGACGGAAGTCTTCTAAACTCAGGAGACGACTGCACGTAGACTTTGAAAAACCTACCAAAACGAATAAAACCCTGCTCGTAGGTACTACCTATCAGAATATTAAGATTCTCCATGGCTTTGCCAATTGACACGCCTTTCTGCATAGCAGCCTGATTATCAATCTCCAGTTCATACTGAGGATAATTGGCAGCAAAGAAAGTAAACAAGCCGCTTAGTTCTTTACGCTTCTCTAGCTCCGCCATAAAGCTTTTATTAATCTGGTCAAACTCGTGATAATCTGTAGAGGTGGTTTTGTCTAATAATCTCATAGAGAAACCTCCTGACGAACCAAAACCTGGTACAGCAGGCGGCTCAAAATACTCTACCACTGCTCCCAAATCCTTAGTTTCTTCCTCTAACTCTTCAATAATCTCATGCACGGTATGCTCACGCTCAGACCATGACTTTAGGTTTATCAAACAAGTACCAGCATTGGAACCCCTGCCCTCTGTCATGATTTCATAGCCTGCCAGTGAAGACACCGACTCAACACCATCTATCTCTTCACAAATCTTTTGAAGTTCCTGTGACACTTGGTTGGTTCTTTCTAGCGTAGCACCCGGAGGCGTCTGAATAATGGCGTAAATAGTTCCTTGGTCTTCTCCGGGAATAAAACCTGCAGGAAGTACTTTATTGACATAAACTATTCCTAAACCAAAGACAAAAAGAATGGCAAAAGTCAGTAACCTTTTGTTCACAATCACTTTTAGCAAACTAACATACCTACCAGTTAACTTATCAAAAGCCTTATTAAACTTGTCTAAAAGCCAGTCTATCGGCGATTTCCTTTTAGGCCTTCCATGATTATTTTTCAAAATCATTCCGCATAAAACGGGTGTTAAAGTCAAGGCTACTACGGCAGATAAAATAATGGCACTCGCCATGGTAATAGAAAATTGGCGGTAAAAAGTACCCACCGGACCCGACATAAATGCAATAGGCAAAAACACAGAAACCATAACCAGCGTAATGGCGATAATGGCACCACTAATTTCTCCCATTACTTTTTTGACCGCGTCATACGGAGAGAGGTGTTCTTCTTCCATTTTGGCATGGACCGCCTCCACCACTACTATGGCGTCATCTACCACAATACCAATGGCCAACACCAAAGCAAAGAGTGTAATAAGGTTTATGGAGAGCCCAAACATTTGCATCACAAAGAATGCCCCAATGAGCGAAACCGGTACCGCGATAATTGGAATCAGGGTAGAACGCCAATCGCCAAGGAAAACAAATACTACCAAGGCTACCAAAATAAAGGCATCCCGTAATGTATGCGTAACTTGCTCTACAGAAGCATCTAAGAACTTAGATACATCATAAGATATTTTATAATCTACACCAGGAGGGAAAGTCTCTTTCATCTCCTCTAGCTTGGTTTTCACATCAGCTATTACTTCTGTGGCATTACTTCCAAAGTTTTGTTTAAGTACAATAGCCGCAGATGGATGCCCGTCAAGATTAGAGTAAATATCAAAGAACTCACTACCCAACTCTACTTTGCCAATATCTTTCAATTTGATACTTTCTCCTTCTGAATTGGCCCGAACTATTACTTCCCCATACTCTTCAGGCTTATTTAGTCTGCCTTTAAAAGTCAAAACATACTCTAAAGACTGAGCGGCTATTCCTGAACTTTGCCCTATTCTACCAGGACGTCCAATAATACTTTGCTCTGCAAGAGCTTCCATCACTTCTTCTGCCGAAATACTATAAGCACGCATACGGTCAGGATTTAACCAAACACGCATAGCAAACTGCCTACTACCCAAAATCTGAGTTCTAGCCACACCATGAATCCTGTTAATTTCAGGTATCATGTTTACGTTGGCATAGTTATACAGAAACTTCTCGTCTAGGTCTTCATCAGTACTATAAAGGTTAACATACATCAGCATACTAGGCTGAATAGGTGTAATCACCACACCTTCTCTTTGAACCAAATCTGGCAGTAAGGGCATCACTTGGTCTACCCTCGTTTTCACTCTAATTACTGCTAAGTTGGGGTCAGTGCCTGGTTCAAAAATTATACGTAGTGTAGCCTCTCCCGCACTAGTGGCATCTGTAGCCATGTATCGTACATCTTGTACTCCATTAATGGCATTTTCTAAAGTTATCAGGGTAGACTTTACCAAGATATCTGCACTGGCTCCTGGGTAGGCAATAAAAATATTGACCGTGGTAGGAGCAATTTCTGGAAACTGAGATTTCGGTAATTGCTTAATAGCGAGTCCCCCCGTAAAAAGAATGATAAACGAAATCACAATGGCCAATACTGGCCTATGTATTATATTACTAAACATTTTACTATCTATGGTTTAATTATTCGGCGTAGAGGTCTAAACTTCCTATGGCCTTTGCAGGCTCTACAAACGTAAAATCAATCTCTTGACCTTCTTTAACCTTCCTTAAACCCTCCAGAAGCAACTTATCACCAAGCTCTAAACCGCTAGACACCGCGTATAAATGTGGCATTTCTGCTGCTATCGTAATTTTTCTGGAGTGAATGGTATTGTTCTTATCTAACACGTAAACGTAGTTTTTATCTAGCACCTCAAAGGTGGCTTTCTGAGGAATAAGCATGGCCTTAGGAAGCGGAACGCTTACCAGTATATTACCGGTTTCGCCATGTCTTAATAATCCTTTGGGATTTGGAAAAGTAGCTCTGAAAGCAATATTCCCTGTTTCATTATTGAAATCAGCCTCTATGGTTTCTACTATTCCTGGGTAATCAAATAGCTTATTATTAGCCATCAGTAGTTTGACCTTTAGCATATTTTTAGATGCACTGGTTTTATAATCAAGATACTCAGCCTCAGGCACATTAAAATAAACCCACATCTTACTGTTGTCAGACATTGTAGTTAGTAAATCTCCTTCGTCAACTAAGCTTCCTAGCCTTACTTCAAAATGGTCCATAATACCGCTAAAAGGGGCTTTTATTTGCGTAAAGCCCAGGTGTACCTCTGCCAAGGCCTGTTCTGCTTTGGCTTTATTATATTTAGCTTTGGCCAGGGCCAATTCATTTTTAGATACAATATTACTGTCGGCCAGCGACTTCGTGTTTTGATATTCTATTTCTGCAAAGTTTGTTTCTGCTTCAGCTTTTTGTAGCTCAGCTTTATAAAGCGAAGGTGTAATCTGAAACATCAATTGCCCTTTCTTCACAAACTGTCCTTCATCTACATAGATATTTTGTAAATATCCTTTTTCTAAAGCCCTTAACTCTATGTGCTGAATGGAGTGTATTTGACTGACGTATTCTCTAGTAGTGGTGGTGTCTTTTAGCATAGGGCTCGTCACCAAAAATTTGGATTCAGCCTCATGCGTTTCATGTTTTTCTGATTTGCAGCTAGTAAGGTACAGCATAGCACCCAAGCTTAGCAGCATGAAAATTCTTTTCATTTTTGTTTAATTTTTTAGGACATTTCAATCCTGTGAAATGGTAGATAAGTGGCTGAATCAGTAAGGCAGAATCCTTTATGGAAACAGCAAATAATTAAAAGGAGAGAGGTCGGTCAATTATTAAAACCGACTGGGAGGTTTTCTATATCCTAAAAGTAGCGAGAGGAATATACCTTTTGTTTGAAGAGAGCCTTTCGCTAACTGGCGTTCCGTCATATACAGCGTCAGTAGAAAACTTAAAAGATGCGGTATAAAAAAAAGCCGTAATAAAATTACCGCTCTCTGCATGATTTCCGAGGTCGTTTAATTCCTCTTCTTTTTCTTCTTCTTCACCATCAATCAGGCAGTCTTCACTGCTTAAATCTTTCTTTTTAAAAGATCCAACTTTAACAGGAAAATCATTGTTAAAAGAGAGGAATTTTACTGAAAGAGTTTCTTCCGAAGTATGGAAATTAGACGGCACTTCGCTAAATGAATTGAATCCACTTAGCAAAAACACAAGTACTGGAAGTATGAACTTATACAGTTTCGCCATTGAGAAACAAAGCTATCGCTATGAAATCTTTATTTCAAAGTCTCTATTCTTAAATTTTCTTATTAAATAAAAATATACTTTACATAATCCAATTAAGAATCAATTTAGTTACATACCAAAATAGAAAAGGGTCTCTTTTTCGTACCAAAAAGAACTTAACACCTTAATAAAATCAACAACTATTTCATTCGATTTCTTAATTAACTTTAACTTGCGACTCTCTTAAACCCGTTTGAAAAAACTGCCCATGAAAAAAATACTAGCCTTTTTTTGCACCCTTTTTAGCATCTCGGCTTTTGCTCAAGATAATACTACCACTATGTGGTGGAACCCTATCAACAGCGAGGTAAATACAATAGAAGGCCAAGCCTGGCCAAACGAAAAAGGAAGTCCTTACAGTCGCCTACCTGAAAGAGCAGAAAAAGACGTAAGTAAAACCATCTGGAATTTATCAAAACAGTCGGCTGGTTTAATGATACGGTTTAGGTCAAACGCATCTGAAATTAAAATACGCTACGGCACCACCAAAAGCCATAAAGGAGAAAAGGTTTTTGAACTAAACCACATGCCCGCCACAGGTGTAAGTGGTGTAGATTTATATGCCATAGATGCTGATGGCAATGAACTTTGGTGTGCCGGAAAAAGGAGCTTTGCCGATACTTGTCAATTTGACTTTACAAGACTAAACCCAAACGATGCCTATCATAAAATGGGTAGAGAATACCGCCTTTATTTACCCCTCTATAATGAAGTTTCTTGGTTAGAAATCGGAGTTGAAGAGAATGCCATATTCACGCCACTAGAAGCAAGAAAAGAAAAACCAATAGTCATATATGGTACTTCCATAGCCCAGGGAGCCTGTGCTTCTCGTCCCGGAATGGCTTGGACTACTATTTTAGGCAGAAAAATGGACCGACCACTTATAAATCTAGGCTTTAGTGGTAATGGTAGGTTAGATGCTCCTATCATTGACTTAATGACTGAGATTGACGCCAAAGTTTGGGTATTGGATTGCTTGCCTAACCTTATTCCCGAAGCTTGGGAAAGAAGCGATATCTTCAAAGCGGAAGATTTGAAAAACAGAATTATAGCTTCTGTAAAAGCACTGCGTAGTAAAAATGAGACTACACCAATTTTAGTGGTGGAACATGCGGGCTATACACAATCACTTATAAGTGAAAATAGAAAGGAACAGTATGAAACAGCCAATAAGGTTCAGAAAGACGCCTTTATTCAGTTGAAATCTGAAGGAATCCAAAACCTTTATTACCTGACTAAAGAAGAAATAAACCTGGGTATAGATGACATGGTAGATGGCACACACCCTACCGACCTAGGCATGCAGCATTATGCAGATGCTTATGAAAACAAACTTAGGACTATCTTAAAAGAGCCCAAAGGTCATTTAAGCACCACTGTTCCTGTAACCCAATACCGTGAGCCAGGCAATTACGATTGGGAATCTCGTCATAATGAGCTTTTAAAAATGAGTCAAAATGAAGCTCCGAAATCTATCATTCTTGCTAATTCTATCGTTCATTTTTGGGGAGGGCAGCCTACTGCCAAAATGGCTCGAGAGAAAGACTCATGGGAAAACATATTCACACCAGCCGGTTTAAGAAACTATGCCTACGGATGGGACAGAATTGAAAATGTAATTTGGCGAGTTTATCATGGCGAACTCGATGGTTTTGATGCAGAAAACATTTTGGTGATGATTGGCACAAACAACCTCCACATAAACTCTAATGAAGAAATAATAGAAGGTCTTCGCCAATTAATGAACGCTATAAAAGATAGGCAGCCATCTGCCAAGATAAGATTGATGGGCTTACTGCCTAGAAGAGATTATGAGGAGAGAATTGTAAACCTTAATGTTTCTATTGCAGCACTAGCAGGAAACTTAAATGTCTCTTTTGCTGACTTAGGAGCAGACTTTCTGGAAAACGATGGCCAGATAAAAGAGCATCTATTCTCTGATGGGCTTCACCCAAATGAGGAAGGATACTTAGTACTTAGAGAAGGCATTAAGCCCTTATTAAATTTAGAATAGGGCATAAAAAAAGGCTCGCTTTTAAAGCGAGCCTTCTATATTATCTAGCCTTGCTAATTACATAGCAGCTTCTAACTTCTGCGTTAAAACGTGCTTAGGCACAGCTCCTACTATTTTGTCTACCATTTCTCCCTTCTTGAAAATCATCAAAGTAGGGATTGAACGAATACCGAATTCCATTGGCGTAGCACTGTTAGCATCTACATCCATTTTACCAACTACGGCTTTATCTTCGTACTCACCAGCAATCTCTTCTACTACTGGTCCTATCATTTTACAAGGTCCGCACCATTCTGCCCAAAAATCAACCAATACTGGTTTTTCTGAAGCTATTAGTTCCTTGAAGTTTGCGTCGTTTATTTCTATTGCTTTACCTGCCATTTCTTGTTATTAATTTGAGTTCGGATATGTAACATCTTTGCAGTTTGATTTAGTTCCAAAGAAAATACCACCGTTAAATATAATTTTAACTAAATTACCCTTTCATACTTTACTATTCAATAATGTACGCCGTAAAAGTCTCCTTACTTTTATTACTATTCACACTTCAATTACCAGTATTTGGTCAAGATTCTACAAATGTTTTCTCCTGCGGTTTTGATGAAAGTGAGCTAGATCTTTCTTTCCTTAAAAACTTTGACACTCGAAATTTCAAAGTAAAAGTAGACGGATTTTACAGTTGTCGAATAGCCGTTGACGTTGATTACGACACCTATCAATATTTTGGTTTTAACGAAGAACTTATTCGATTTGAATTGAACAAAATGTTCCAAAAGGTCTCCCTCCTCTATGAAAAAGAGATTAACACCAAACTCTCCGTGAGTGAGGTACACATTTGGAAGACAGAAAATGACGACCCCTATAAAAATGAATTTGATATTTTTAGAATGCTTTCCATTCTTAGGAAAAACGCTCTTGAAACTAAGATTTTTGAAAAAGAGTCTGATTTATATATGTACCTCCCTACAAAAAATGTTTTGGGAGCAGGTGGCTTAGCCACCGGAAGTGGAAACGTGTCTCCCTGGGGAAAATATAAAACCATGGCACACGAAATAGGTCATAATTTTGGCTCGCCGCATACCCAAAGTTGCAGCTGGGAAGGAGGCCCCTTAGATTTTTGTTATCCTGCTGAAGGTACTTGTTATGAGAACGCCCTAGAAGACAAAGAAGGAACCATAATGAGTTATTGTTCTTCTACTAAATCTACCTTTCACCCACAAGCTAGAGACTTAATAAGAGCCTTTGCAGCTCAAAATTTCAGATTTATTGAATCTGTTCCTCCTAGCCCAGTTCTAAATAGCGAGATTGTTAATAGTTTTAATATTCCTTATACGTCTTTTAATCCTGTTGCAGAGGCTTATAGCTACTATTATGAAATAGCCTCAGATTCTTCTTTTAAAAATATCATATCCTCGGACAGCATTAGTTTTCCGTCTATTTACTTTGATGAATATGCCAATTATGACCAATACTACTTTAGAGTGAAGGCTGTAAATGATAAGGGAACTTCACCATGGTCAAACGCTTCTAAAGTGGTTAAAGAATTACAGAATCTTGCAGTTCCTATACCAGAAGACACATTTAATAAGAAATATATAGACCTTTCTGCAAGCTCTCAAGATCGCTTAAACTTCTCTCCTGTACAAAATGCTGTAGGATATGAAATTGAAATTATTCAATATACTGGAGGCATAATGCCAGTTAGAAATTACTTCAGCAATACTTTTAAAACCTCTGTTAATTTCTCCACAATTAGCCAAGTGGCCACATACATTGATTCTGACTTCATGTGGCGAGTACGTGCTTACAAAGGAAATGAGTCAGGAGCTTGGTCTGAATTTCAGTATATTTTTAACAAAACAGAATCTCTCTACTCAAACTTTAATATAAGAAGGCCACTACCTACTAGTTTTACCATTATCCGAAATAACTTTTATCAAACTAGCACCAATTACCTTTTACAGAAGATTGACAATAATGAAACAATTGATGTCCCAGTAGCCAATATTTTTAAAGAAAAGAACAGGTTCATATTTAAAAACCTGGAGCCTAATTCCACTTATAAATTAACAAATCAAGTTTCAACCCGTAACCACCTAATCTGGGGAGAGAAAGCAGAGGGTTTACAATATACCACAGAAAGAACTTTGACCACTTCTAATGAGAACTTGCCTACCAACTGGCAATTATTCTCTACACAAGATAGTACCACTGAACTATTAGCGTATTCAAAAAAACTCAGTAACAAATACATGTTTCTGCCAACAAACAATGGCTTATTAAAATATAATTTGAATACGGAAGAGCAGCAGATTTACGGCATTGAAAACACTGAAGGACTCATTGGCAGTCAAATCCAAATGATGGAAATAGACAATGACAATAAGCTCTGGATATTTCAACAAGTGTCTAAAAGATTAGACTTTTCAGGAGTTTTCCCAGAACCAGTATATAGTCTTATGAAATTCAATCCTGATAATATGAGCTTACTGGAAAGATTTGATTTTGAATACACAGATGCTGGAGAATTAATAAGTTTTGACCCAAATAGAATGTTGTTTGCAACTGATTCCAGGCTATTAAAACTAAATAACGATAGACTAGAATTCTTTTTTGACCTAGCAGAACTAAAGAATACTTACAGTCAATCATATACTTGGGGTTTTAAAGGAGATAGATATTGGTTAAGAACTGTACCAAAAAATCCCGATTATTCGGAGCTTGTATCCATAAACCTTGACGACCTAAGTACAAAAGTTTATAACCATGAAACGCACTCAAACTGTCCCCAAAATTTTTCTCAGATATTTTTTGATGAACTAGGGAATCCCCTCATTCTTAATTCAGAAAACAATGATGTTCTCAAATTACAAGGGAATGAATTTGTTACAGAAGCGAATTTAACCTATCAAAATGGCTATTTCTCAAATCTGACTTATGAGAATGGCATTTTTACCGCACGAGTTTATTCCGATGAGCCCGGTATCTATAAGTTTTATAATTCGGAATGGAATAAAATTAGTGAATACCCTGACTACATCTTTGGTTTTTATGACAACTTCACAGACCAAACGGGAAACGTATGGTTAAATACCTATAATACACTTGTAAAGTTAAGTGTCTGTTCTGAAGTTTCTTCTCCTAAAATAACTGCCGATAGTCAAATAGACTTTGGAGGTTCGGCAAGCATTGAAGTTTCTGAATGCTCTAGCGTAAACTGGTCTTTCAATAACTTAAGTGGTGATGTTATAGTTGATGAACCCACTTCCAAAACCTTTAAACCAAATAATAATTTCACCTATCAAGTAAGCTGCAATGACGGAGGCTGTACTTCTAATGCTATAGAAGGGGAAGTGGTAGTTGTGCCCAAGCTTTTAATGAACTCTGTTACTTCATCCACTGTCTGTCCTAACGCCGAAATTCGCTACGCTCCGAGCATTCAGGGTGAATATCCCTCTGACAATACGTTCAGCCTAATCTTAACTAATGAAGTGCAAAGTTTTGAAATCAATGCTAATACAATTGAAGGTTCCTATTTACTAGACAATCAAGTTCCTGGAGGTACATACTGGACAAAAATTAAAGCCTCCAGCCCCGCTAGTTTTTCACGCGATTCTATTCAAATCCAAATTGAAGAGGCCGTGGAGGTAACTGTTTCTGGTGTGGAAGACATCTGTAATGGTAAATTTGGCAGTTTAACTGCCACAGGAGTTGGAAATGGTTCTTTTCAATACTTTTGGACAGATGGGCAAAGCCAAGTTCTATCTACTTCAGCAATTTTTTCTATACAAGAAACTGGCAACTATCAGCTCATAGTCCTAAATGAAAATCAATGCAGGTTTATTGGTGACATGATAAATTCAAACGACATAAACCTGATGGAAACTATTTCGGTAGAAGGTTCAAAAGAATTATTACCAAACCAAACGACCGATTTGATAGTAAGTAGCAACCCGGATTGGGTTTACGAGTGGTTTTTAAACGGTAAAACTGTCAACTTGCCTGATGCTAATCAAGTCACCGTGAGTAGTCCTGGAATATATACCGTTATCATAAAAGAGGCTAGTTGTACTTTCGAAACTGACGGTATAGAAATAAAACAAATACTCGCCAATAGTGCGGAAACTATAGAATGGGAATTAAAAATTGCTCCGAACCCAACAGAAAAGTACATAGATATTACAGTAGGTATAAACACATCAAAAGCCATTCAATTTAAACTTATATCCACTTCGGGAGCCATTTTAAAAAGTTGGGAAAGTTCTTCTGCATTTCAAAGAATAGATGTTTCAAACTTAAACAGTGGAATCTATTACCTCCACACCCAAACTAATGGTAAGACGTCAACTAAGAAGTTTATTCGAAATTAATTTATGACATATCTCTTTAGATACTTATAAAACAATTACTGACCTGACCCAGTCAAAAAAGTACCACCAATGTTACCATACCGTTGATTTAATATTAATTAATTGTTAAGTTTATATGTCTACTCTAGCTTTGAATTAGAAACAAAATATAAACATCTATAAGTAATGTCTAAGAAAAAATTGGCAAAGGATGCCTTAAAATCATTCCTAAAAACGGTAAAAAAAATAAAATCCTTTGACTTGAAGAAAACCTTTTCAGAGGATGGGAAAACGTACTCTCTGTTATCTATCATTGTGAAGCACAAAAAAGGTGACGTACCCGAGCCTAAATTAGCCACTAAATCGAAAAAGGACGATAAAAAGTCTGATAAATCAAAAGCTAAAAAAACTAAGTCTAAAAGTAAAAAAAAAGTAAAAACTAAGGAGGTCAAAGCTATAAAACCCGCTCCTAAGCCTGCAACGGTGAAAACCGCGAAGCCTAAAACCAGCCCAGTGACTAGCACAAAAACAGAAGTGCCTAAGTCAGAATTAGTAAATACAGCAGCAAAAAAACCTAGCAAGCCAGAGGCACCTAAACCTGCTCCGATTGTAGCTAAAGCCCCTGTAAAGAAAGTCACAGCTACCAGAACGAGAAAACCAACTGTTGGAGATAACCTTAAACTGATTGAAGGAATTGGGCCAAAAATAGAGTCATTTTTGAAAGAAGATGGAATTGATACGTTTGAAAAATTAGCTAAAGCTATTCCTGAAGAAATTCAAAAAATGCTAGTTTCGAAAGGCGGAACAAGGTATAATGCCAACAATCCGACCACATGGCCTGAGCAAGCTTCTGTAGCTGCCAAAGGAGATATGGAGGCATTGAATGCATTAAAACTAGAACTGAAAGGCGGAAGAAGAGCCTAATTGACACTTTGAAACCATAAAAGGTCTCATCATTTTAAAATGTTGAGACCTTTTTTATGCGATATCCAAACAAAGCTTATCTAATAGCTATGCCCTCTATCCCAAATTCTTCTATCATCTCTAAAGCTTCCTCTTTTATGCTGTCTTTTGGGAACAAAAAGGTCTTATCCATAAGTTTATTTCCTTCAAAAAAAGTAACCTTATATTCATTATTCAGCCTAAAAAGATCTGGTTGAATCATTTCTATTTTAGCGTAAGAGTTGGCAGGTATCTTTTCAATTTTCTTTCTAATTAATGTAGTTTGGTCTTTTTCATCAAAACCATGAGAAACTATCAAGACCATTTCCAGTTCTACTGGCTTATTATTAAATATATAAGTATTCCAGTCGTCACATGAGAAAATCTCATTAAACTCTTTTATAACAGCAATAAAAACATCTTTAACTTCTGGTATATGTATGTCTTTTTTCATAGTGTTTTTGTCTATTAACCACAATGGTTTTTCTTAATAAACAGTCTCTTTAGCTGGCCATTTATTAGTTCTTGAATCGTTTTTTTAATCAGAGGTTTAAGCAAAGGTTACATTCCCCTCGCCTAGCAGTTCGTTTAATTCTTGGTAAACATCTTTGTTAATGTCAATTTTAGAGTTTCGACTAAACAAATTGAGATTTAACTCTTCTGCATTATCAAATATGCTAAACTTAAGCTCAAAACTACCTGGATGAGAAATACTCACTTCCCTCAGGTTTTTAATAAAGTTTTCGTTGATTTTACTCAACTCTATTTTAAGATTAACCTCTTTAAAATATTGCTGTTTCACTTCTGAGAGAAGCTTCATTTCTTTAGGCTTAAATTCAAATTCATCATCCCTGTTCCATCTTGATTGTATCCTTCCTCGGATAAATAAAAACTGGCCTTCCATCAAATAATTATTAAAAGTGACATGGTCCTTCCCAAAAAGCATCATTTCTAAAGAACCTGAATAGTCTTCAAGTTTAAAAATAGCAAATGGATTACCATTCTTAGACTGCCTATGCTGCACCATGGTGATAACACCACCCACACTAAAGTCTCTATCTTTATTCTCTGGAAGCATCAACGTATCCAAAGGCTTACAAAGACTCATTTCTATAGAAAATTGGTCTAGCGGATGCCCTGAAATATAGAAACCAACCACATCTTTTTCATACTTTAATCTTTCAATATTCCCCCAAGGTTCTATTTTTTCAGGAACTGGATTTGCCACTGCTCCTCCACCTACTGCCTCACCAAACAAGGAAGCCTGAGCCGAATTCTTATCTTCTTGAATCTTATTTGCATAGCGAATAAGCATTTCAATAAAGTTTCCACCTTGCGGATATTGAGCAAAATATTGACTCCTATAAACTTCCTCAAAACAGTCAAAACCTCCAGCATAAACTAGGGCCTCTATTGTTTTTTTATTAACCGTTCGTAGGTTAATTCTAGTCATAAAATCGTAAATATCCTTATAAGGTCCATCCTTCCGTTTCTCTATAATATCATCTACCGCTGCATCACCACTACCTTTAATACCAGCAAGTCCAAATCGAATCTCTCCGTTTTCGTTCACACCAAAACGCTTGGCAGACTCATTCACATCAGGGCCTAAAACCGGTAAACCTAAAGCTCTGCACTCCTCCATAAAGAAGGTAATTTTGTCAATATTCCCAAGTTGAGAAGTAAGTACACCCGCCATATATTCAGACGGATAATGTGTTTTTAAATAGGCTGTTTGATAAGCTACAAAGGCGTAACAAGTAGAGTGAGACTTATTAAAAGCATACTGAGCAAAGGCCTCCCAATCTTTCCAGACTTTCTCTAAAATATCAACAGGATGACCATTTTCAGCACCTCCGTCTAAGAACTTACTTTTCAGCTTATTTAAGACTTCAATCTGCTTTTTACCCATGGCTTTTCTTAGCACATCGGCATCACCTTTGGTAAAGTTTGCTAGTTTTTGAGACAAAAGCATCACTTGCTCTTGATAAACCGTAATACCATATGTTTCTGCCAGATACTCCTCCATGGCAGGTAAATCGTAGGTAATTTCTTCCCTTCCGTGTTTTCTATCAATAAACTTGGGGATATAAGCTATAGGCCCTGGTCTATACAGGGCGTTCATGGCTATCAAGTCACCAAACTGATCAGGCTTAAGCTCCTTCATGTACTTTTTCATCCCGTCAGACTCAAACTGAAAGATAGCGTTGGTCTCACCTCTTTGAAAAAGAGCATAAGTGTCTGGGTCATCTAAAGGAATATAATCTATTCCTCCTTCTAAAAGAGCTAGGGTCCTTTTTTGCTTTTCAGTAGCGTTTTCCCTATCAATATTCTGCCCATGATTTTCCTTAATCATTCTAAGGGCTTCTTTGATAATCGTAAGATTTCGCAGACCCAAGAAGTCCATCTTAATTACCCCAGCATCCTCTATTATTTTGCCTTCATATTGCGTTACCAAAAGATCAGAATCTTTGGAGGTACTCACAGGTACAATATCAGACAAATCATGCGGAGCAATGATAATACCTGCCGCGTGAATACCAGTATTCCTAACTGTCCCTTCTAACTTTTCAGCTTGTTTTAAAACCTTGGCTTCCAATCCAGTACCATGATAAAAATCCCGTATCTTTTGTACATTTGCTACCTCTTCTGGACTTAAACCTAAAGAAGACAAGCTTTTATGTGGCCCCGTTTCGTCATAATGAATTAGCTTCTCAAAATTCATCCCATAAGATGGTTTGTCAGGAACCATCTTCGCTATATAGTTAGCATCTGCCAATGGTAATTCCATCACCCTAGAAACATCTTTAATGGCAGATTTTGTAGCCATGGTACCGTAGGTAATAATCTGAGCTACTTGGTTTTTACCATATTTATCTACTACATAGTCAATCACCTTTTGACGACCTTCATCATCAAAGTCGGTATCAATATCGGGCATCGACTTTCTATCTGGATTCAAGAAACGCTCAAAAAGCAGATTATATTTAATAGGGTCGATATTCGTAATTTCTATACAATATGCCACCACAGAACCGGCCGCCGACCCCCTACCAGGGCCAATCATCACATCCAGCTTTCTTCCTGCGTCAATAAAGTCCATCACAATCAGGAAATACCCAGCAAAACCCATAGTTCTGATAGTAAAAAGCTCAAAATCAATACGCTCCTTTACTTCTTCTGTTATTTCGCCATAGCGTTTTTTAGCACCCTCATAAGTCAAATGCTGCAAATACTCCCACTGGTTTAGCTTATCATCTGTATGCTTTTTAAACTCTTCAGGTATAGGGAAGTTAGGAAGCATAATATCTTGCTTCAGTTCCAGTGTTTCCACCTTCCCTACTATCTCATTCGTATTATCTATTGCCGCCGGAATATCACTAAAAAGCTGCGTCATTTCGGCCGTAGTCTTGAAGTAAAACTGGTCATTATAAAAAGCAAACCTTCCGTTTTTACTTCCGCCTTCATCATCGTAGTCCTTCATTTTGGGCGTAGCCATCTTTTCGTTAGTGTTTACACACAACAAAATATCATGAGCCACCCAATCTTCCTGGTCTACATAATGAGAGTCATTTGACGCTATCACATTTACATTATATTCCTTTGCCCATTTAAGCAAAACTTGATTGACCTTGTTTTGGTCAGGAATATCATGACGCTGAATTTCTATATAATAATCTTCTCCAAATCTATCAAGCCACCACTTGAACTCCTCTAAGCCAGCCTTCTCGCCATGCCTTAAAATCTCTTGCGGAACCCTAGCTCCCAAACAGCAAGTAGTTGCTATTAGGCCTTCTTTATATTTCTCTATTAATGCTTTAGTTACCCTAGGATACTTACTATAAAGACCATCCATATACCCTAAAGAGCAGAGTTTTATAAGGTTTTGATAACCTTGCGGCGATTTCGCTAATAAAAGTTGATGGTATCTTTTATCTTTCTTGTCTTTTGTAAACTGTTTAATAGTATGATCTTCTACCACATATAATTCGCAACCGACAATAGGCTTAATTCCAAACTTGCTGGCATTGGCCACAAAGTCAAAAACACCAAACATATTTCCATGGTCTGTAATAGCCACTGCTGGCATATTATCATCCTTTGCTTTTTGAAAGATTTTTTTTACACTTGAAGCACCATCTAAAAGGGAAAATTGAGTATGATTATGGAGGTGGGAAAACTGCATTATTGAGGGTAAAGATTCACTAAAATTGTATCACAAAATTAGCCGATTTCTAGGTGCATTATAAATGGAATAGAAAAAAAACTTTCGGTTTGATATTGTCTTACCTTTTCGTATCTTTGCAGCCCAATTTACTTTTTTGTACTAAAACTGTTTAAATCGATGCCAAAACAAAAAACAAATTCTGGTTCGAAGAAGCGTTTCAAAATCACTGGAACAGGTAAGATAAAGCGTAAGCATGCATTTCATAGTCACATTTTGACTAAGAAGTCTAAAAAACGTAAGTCTATCCTAGCTGGTACTACGCTTGTTCATCCATCAGATGAAAATCGCATTAAAAGCTTATTAGCTCTTTAATCAACATTAATTAATTATTGGTTCAATTGTTTCACCCGACAAAAGGCTAAAAAGAATGCGTCTTGAGCGTGTCGCCTCCAGTCAAAAAACTTAAAGATTATGCCACGTAGTGTCAATCATGTAGCGTCGAGAGCAAGACGAAAAAAAGTGCTTAAACTTGCCAAAGGATATTTTGGTAGAAGAAAGAATGTTTGGACAGTAGCGAAAAACGCTGTTGAGAAAGCATTATGTTACGCCTATATTGGTCGTAAGCAAAAGAAAAGAAACTTCCGCAAGTTGTGGATTGTTCGTATTAACGCAGGTGCTAGACAGCACGGACTTTCTTATTCAGTTTTCATGAATAAATTGTCAACTGCTGGAATCGATTTAAATCGTAAAGTGTTAGCTGATTTAGCAATGAATCACCCTGATGCTTTCAAAGCGATAGTAGAAAAAGTTAAATAAGACGGTAATTCCTTATCGTTTGGAATCAAAGACCTCCTTTCAGGAGGTCTTTTTTTGTGGGATGTCGACCGAATAATAAAGTATGACAGTAGTGAGCTTAAACAAAACCTATAATCCCTATCTTTACGTACATAATTCATGAAACTAAGTACAAAAACAAATTTGTAATATTTTGAGAAGCACAGTACTTAAGGTAATACTTGTCTTTCTTGTTACACAACTTTCAGCTTTTAGTCAAATAAGCTTAGACCTACCAATTAATAAATCGGTATTTCAAAGAAACAATAGTAATCAAGCAAAGCTTTATATAGCAGGGACCTATCAAAACCCTGTGGTTACTTCTATACAAGCTAGGTTGGTTACCCCTGGCACATCTACGCCTATTTCTGGTTTTGATTGGCAAATAATTAAATCAAACCCCAGCAAGGGACAATTTCAAGGTCAACTAAACAACGTTCCTGCTGGATGGTATACCTTACAAGTTAGGTTGGTAAATACAAGTACCGTTTTAAGTAGTTCCAACGTTGACCGTGTTGGTGTAGGTGATGTCTATTTAATTTCAGGACAATCTAATGCAGCTGGTCAATTAACTTCTGAAGTTCTACCCCTTACCGATTTCTCGGAAAAAAGCCTTGCTCACAACCAGTATCAGGGCTGTGGAGCTACTTTTCCAAACTTTGCAGACTTAAGTCCAATTACTCAAACTCATAAAATCTCCGGAACAGGGGAAAGCTCGTGGGCTTATAGTAGACTTGGAAGATTAATTGCAGAAAACCTCAACATACCCGTAGCTTTCTTTAATGGAGCTGCTAGCGGTACTAGTATAGAAAACTGGGTTGCAAGTTCCAATGGAAACGCAACAACGCACCCTTTTTTGCCGGGTCAACAGTATTGCAACGGACAACCTAATGCTATTGGCTCTCCTTATAATATTTTCGACAAACCGCTTAAATACTATCCAGCTATTTACGGTGTACGTGCACTAATTTGGCAGCAAGGCGAGTCTGACAATTTTTTAAATACATCTAACGCCAACTATTCTTCAAGGCTAACCACATTTATTAATAAAACCAGGACAGAAATAGGTTCTACTTTACCATGGATGGTATGTCGTTCAAGCTTTATTGACAATACCGTTGATGTTAATATTATTAATGCTCAAAACAGTGTCATCAACACCGTCAGCCAAGTTTTTGCTGGACCTACCACCGACAGCTATGTAGCAGCAGGTGACAGAATTGACAATGTCCATTTTGATACACAAGGGGTTTCTAAATTTGCAGACGGCCTTTACAATTCTATCACAGTTGGAAACTTCCTCACTTCCTCCACACCTATACCATCAAAAGTAGTACCTGAACTCTCTATTAGTATTTTAAATGGCTCGGTTACGCTATCTGCTCCAGGAGGTTACAGTAGTTACAAATGGGTTCCGGGAAATAACATTAACGCTAATGCTTTAGGTACAAGTGCTAGTTTTTCTAGCTCCAGCGGTACCTACAGGTGTTACTTAACTGATGCCAATGGAAATATCACTATGAGTCAAGCTGTAAATGTTAATAACATTCTAAGTCAGCAGAGCCTTTCGAGTACCTTTGTAGATAGCCTGTACTTATCAAGCTACACACCTTTTAGTATTCAAAACGGGCTAGGGCCAGTTGCTTTTGACCAAAGTGCTGGGGCAACATTGAACGAAGGAGATGGCAGTACCATGGAAATTAATGGTATTTCGTTCAGCAAGGGAATTGGTACCCATTCTGGTTCTGAATTGGTCTATAAAATGAAAACGGGCTTTCACTCTAGATTCAAAGCCTCTATAGGTATAGATGACGATTCTTTTAGTAATGCAAATGTCATTTTTAAAGTTTATGGTGAGAACACGTTGCTCTATACTAGCCCATCCCTAACTCATCTTTCAAATGCTTTACAAATCGATGTAAACATTGCAGGCTATTCAAGTATAAAATTAGTGGTAGAAAATAACGGAGGAAATATTTCAGCCAATCAAGCTGATTGGGCTAACGCACGTATTATATTCGATAAACCAAAAAACTTTACTGTTTCAAAGTTCTTTCCTTTATGTGTTGAACTCAATTGGTCAGCAGATACAGATATGAACGGTATAGCCAATTATCAGATTTTCAAAGATGACAATTTGCTAACCACCGTACCGGCCGGCACTTTGAATTACACTTTTACAGGTTTGAATGAATCAACTTCCTATAAGCTCAGCGTTAAAGCCATTGATATTTATGGCTACCAAAGCCCTAAAGTTGACACCTCAATAGTCACTCCACAAATTTTCATTAACTACCCCTCTAGTCAAGTCTGTATTGGAAGTCTTATTCTTCCTGATTATTCGCCTAAAGGAGGTACATTCTCCATTAACAATAAGCCAGACTCCGTCACATTCAGCCTTGACCAAAATACAGGTGAAATTTTGTTTGGGTCTGATGGTTTTGTACAAATAAAATATATTTGGGGTGCCGGAACATCTTGCGAGGGTTTCCGTACTTTTTATCTTGGTGGACTTCTAAAGCCAAACGCTCCAACTATTGCTAATATCGCCGATAGCCTTATAAACAAAGGAAGCTCCCTTACATTTAACGCATCCGCATGTTCAGGTAGTTATACCTTAGAATGGCAAAACCAAAGTACAAATAGCTCTATTACGGTTTCTCCGAATGATACTACAAGCTATTATGCTTTCTGTAAAAATTCCACTTGCTATAGTGACACATCTAATATTGTAAAAGTTAAGGTTATTCCTGACTGCCCTAACAGCTTTAGTCTAGTTTCAACAAAAGATAATTTGAACTATGGCTCGAAATCCTTCTATTTTAATGCCGCTCAAACTATAAGTGCAACTAATAAACTTATAAATCCTACTGGAGCTTCATTCAAAGCTGGTAAAAACATTAAACTAAACCCTGGCTTTGAAATAAAGGCCGGCTCTGTCTTTTCGGCTACTATTGGCGGCTGTCCTTAATTATTTTCTGACAAAAAACATTCAAAACTGACAAACTGTCACAATTGTCTAGGCTTTTTGGCCTTGGCATATTGATTGTTCATTACAATATCAAATACAATTAAGAACTAATAAACGATAAATATAACATGGGAAAAATTATTGGAATTGACTTAGGAACAACTAACTCCTGTGTGGCAGTAATGGAGGGAAGCGAGCCTGTAGTAATTGCCAACAGTGAAGGAGCTAGAACAACCCCTTCAATAGTGGCTTTTCTAGAAAACGGTGAGAAGAAAGTAGGTGCTCCTGCCAAACGCCAAGCCATCACAAATCCAAAAAACACAATTGCTTCGGTAAAGCGTTTTATGGGTAAAAAGTATACTGACGTAGGTTCAGAACTTAAGACTATAGCTTACGATGTAGAAAAAGGTAATAACGACACACCAAGAGTAAGAATTGGTGATAGACAATATACTCCGCAAGAAATCTCTGCTTTCATTCTTCAAAAAATGAAGCAAACGGCAGAGGATTATTTAGGAACAGAAGTAACTGAAGCTGTAATTACAGTACCTGCATACTTTAACGATTCTGAAAGACAGGCAACAAAGGAAGCAGGAACTATTGCGGGTCTTGAGGTTAAAAGAATTATTAATGAGCCTACTGCAGCAGCATTAGCATATGGTCTTGATAAGCAAGATAAAGATGCTACCGTAGCGGTATTTGACCTTGGTGGTGGAACATTTGACGTTTCTATCCTTGAATTAGGTGATGGTGTTTTTGAAGTTAAAGCTACAGACGGTGACACGCACTTAGGTGGTGATGACTTTGACCAAGTAATTATAGAGTGGCTAGCTGACGAGTTTAAAAAAGACGAAGGTGTGGACTTGCGTCATGATGCTATGGCATTACAACGTTTGAAAGAAGCAGCAGAGAAAGCTAAAATGGAACTTTCAAGCTCTTCTCAAGCAGAAATCAACTTACCTTACATCTTCCCTGTAGATGGTGTACCTAAGCACTTAGTACGTTCTTTATCGAGAGCTAAATTTGAGCAATTGGCAGACACATTATTCACAAGAATGATGGAGCCATGCAAGAGAGCTATGAAAAACGCAGGTATTTCAAACAGCCAGATTGACGAAATCATTCTAGTAGGAGGTTCTACCAGAATTCCTAAAGTTCAGGAAGAAGTTGAGAAATTCTGGGGTAAGAAACCTTCGAAAGGTGTTAATCCTGATGAGGCTGTAGCTGTAGGTGCCGCTATTCAAGGTGGTGTTTTAACTGGAGAAGTGAAAGATATTCTTTTATTAGACGTTATTCCTCTTTCTTTAGGTATTGAAACTATGGGAAGTGTGTTTACTAAGATGATTGAGTCTAACACCACTATTCCTACCAAGAAAGTAGAAGTATTCTCTACTGCTGCTGATAATCAACCATCTGTAGAACTTCATGTTCTTCAAGGTGAGCGACCATTAGCTAATCAAAATAAATCTTTAGGTAGATTCCACTTAGATGGTATTCCGCCAGCAGGAAGAGGTATTCCTCAAATTGAAGTAACGTTTGATGTAGATGCTAATGGTATCTTAAATGTTACAGCTAAAGACAAAGGAACAGGAAAAGAACAGAATATTCGTATTGAAGCTTCTTCTGGATTATCTGACGAAGAAATTCAAAAGATGCGTGACGAAGCCAAAGCAAACGAAGAGTCTGACAAAGCTGAGAAAGAGAAGATTGAAAAAGTAAACGCAGCTGACGCAATGGTATTCTCTACGGAGAAACAATTGAAGGAGTATGGCGATAAACTTTCTGAGCCAAACAAAACGGCTATTGAAGGTGCTTTAACTGAGCTTAAAGCTGCTCACGCTTCTGCTGACTTAACTGCTATTGATGGAGCAATGGAGAAAATCAATGCCGCATGGCAAGCAGCTTCTCAAGAGATTTACGCAGCTCAACAAGCTGAAGGTGGTGCTGCTGACCCTATGGGTGGTGCTCCAGGTGCTGACGCAGGTGCAGCTCCTTCTGAAGATGAAGGCGTAACTGATGTTAACTTTGAAGAAGTAACAGACGAAACAAAGGCTTAATATCAAAAGCCAATATATTATAGTAAAAGCGAGTTCCAGAAAATCTGGAACTCGCTTTTTTTTTGCCAAAACTAACACTCATAATACATTCATAGAATAATGACCTGAAAAGGTCTTAATTTGCTACTCATATTTACCAAACAGCCCTATATGAAAACTTTCGAAAAATTATTACTAAGCTTTGCTCTACCTTTTTTGCTTCTTTCTTGCTCCCAAAAATCAGAAAATGAAAATACTGTAGCAGATACAGCAAAGCCAAAATACTCTTTAGCCCAGTGGTCTTTTAATAGAGAATTAAAGGCTGGTGAAATGAATACCGTTGATTTTATTAATGCCGCAGCTGAAATGGACTTTGAGGGTGTAGAATACGTCTCTCAGTTTTTTCAGGACAAAGTCTCAGATTTTGAATATTTGGACACCTTAAAAAATGCCGCGGAAAAAGCTGGTATTTTAAATTTGATGATTCAGGTAGACGAAATTGGGCATTTATGTGCATCTAATGACGAAGAAAGAAACGCCGCTGTGGAATTGGGCAAAAAGTGGGTGGATGCTAGTAAATACCTTGGCTGCACCAGTATGCGAGTAAATGCTCATGGTGATGGTACTCCAGAGGAGATGAAAATACAAGCAATAGATGGCATAGGTAGTTTAGCAGATTATGCCAATGAAAAAGGCATAAAACTAATAGTAGAAAATCATGGTAGCATGTCGAGCAATGGAGCATGGCTCGCCGACTTGATAGCTCAACTTTCAGATAAAAATGTAGGTACTTTAGATGATTTCCACAACTGGTGTTATGAAACTATTAGTGGCTCTATTTGGGGACCATGTGCCAAAGAATATGATTACTACAAAGGCTTTGAAGAGTTAATAGGCACCGCAGAAGGTGTTAGTGTCAAAGCATTTAGGTTTGACTCATTAGGAAACGAGCCAGACCTAGATTTCCCGAGATTCTTTAAAATCATGAAAGAAGCTGGTTATGATGGTTACCTCGGAATTGAATACGAAGGTAATGACCTTTCTTCCAAAGCCGGTATCCTTAAAACTAAAGCCTTGGCTGAGAAAACTTTAAATGGTCTAAACTAAGTCCAGAAAAGTAAGAACAGTTGGTTTTTCCATTAAATGTGCATTTGAGGCCATAGCCTTTATATATGGTTGCTCTCCGTGATATTCAAAAGCAGCCTGGTCTTTAAATTGTTCATAGAATCTGAAAATGTGAGGATTCTCAATTTCTTGATGGAGTACATATTGAATATTACCAGGTTCTTGTGTAGTATGCTTAACTAAGTTTTGAAGTGCTGCTTTAACTTCTTCTACTGCATCCTTCTTGGCCGTTATTGTTGCAATTAATGTTATCATTTCTTTGGCTATAAGCTTATAAAGCTCTTTGGTTTGGTTTATCCGTTAGTTTAAATTTATACATTTCCTTAAGGAAAAAGCACATCAATATTCATAAAGCTTTGCTCAATTCTTAGCGAAATGCTTTTCAGGCGAAAGATACTATTTTGTTTGTTACCAATAAAACAGCCTCTTCAATTTATTAGGCCACATTGAGCATAAGATTTCGATAATTAAAGATGACTTAAAACCCTATCTTGGTAAATAAAGTATCAATTCATACTGACTAAAAAACCATTCATCCAAAAGTTCTTTTGGTGGCTTGGTTATTGAACTAAAAATCACGTAAGACCATTAGGTACACTAACCATTATAAGAAAGATGAACATTCAAGACGTCCATTTAAAAGAGAAAGAAAGACAAGCTGAACTAGCCTCCTACTCTATTCTAGATTCATTGCCTGAAGAGGACTTTGACAACCTTACGGCTATTGCATCTGAAATTTGTGACACTCCAATTTCTCTTATCAGTTTAATTGATAACAATAGGCAATGGTTTAAATCTAAACAAGGAGTTTTAGCTGAAGAAACTCCTCGCGAATTTGCATTTTGCTCTCATGCTATTGAGGATGAGGAAAACATTTTTGTTATAGAAGATGCTAGAGAAGATAAACGATTCAAATTCAACCCTTTGGTAACAGGAGAGCCAAATGTGGTTTTTTATGCCGGAGTACCACTGGTTACAGAAAATGGATATGCTCTGGGGACCCTCTGCGTAATTGATAGTAAGCCCAAAGTATTAACAGAAAAACAGTTAAACTCGCTAAGGGCATTATCTAATCAGGTAATGAAACTTATGGAACTTAGAAAGAAAAAAATTCAGCTAGAGGATACCCTACAAAACCTAAAAGAACGAAACGAAGAATTAGAAAGATATGAATTTATTTCTGTTCATGATTTAAAAACTCCATTGGTCAGTATTTCTTCTATGACCCAGCTAATAGCCCATCAATATGGTTCTTTAATGGGTGAAAATGGCTTGGAAATGTTAGATAGTATCCAAAATTCAAGTCAAAAACTTAAAAACCTAATAAGTGGTCTGCTAGAATTTAACCAAAAAGAAAACCAACTTAATGAATCCAAAACATGGATTAATCTAAGTATTTTGATATCAGAGATAGACCAAATTTTCAGTTTGGACGATCAGCTAAGCATAAAACTAAACTCAGACATTCAAGAAATATACGCCAACAAAGCCGCTTCTCATCAACTTATAATAAATCTAATAGCCAACACGCTTAAGGCTAGAGAACAGATGGTTTATGATATAGAAATTACCATAGCTGAAGATGAAACACATTATAGGTTTAGCTCAAAAGATGTGAGTACAAAAGAAGACTTAAAAAGTCATCAACGACAGTTTCAGCTAATTGAAAAGCTATCTGGAAAAGATAAGTTTGGGAAAATTGGCAATGGTATCGGTTTAGCTACAGTGCATAAAATTGTAGAAAAGAACGGTGGAAAGGTAGAAATGCAAACTTCAGCCAATGGGAAAAACCAGTTTGTCTTTACACTAGAAAAATCAGAAGTAACAGAAATAGTCAAATAGAAACTTAGGTAAAAATATATCCTATAAACGCATTCAATTTAACATTCTAAGAGTTTATACCTTTCATAACAACGACTAGAATAATATTTTCAATATTAAGAAAATTGCAAAATATTATATCTATAACAGATAAAAACTCAATATTTTTACCACTAAAACTAGCAATACTTGCACTAAATCAACTTTCTAATAACGCTACCTTGAAAATTAGTAAGTCATGACTTTAATTGGGTCAAAATAACTCTTAACCCAAGCCTTAATCATGATTAAAAAGTATTCTAATGCTCTATTTTTAGCAATTCTCTGTTTCTGCTATTCAGTAAGTGCTCAGAAAACAGAAGCCGATTTCCCTGTTTTGGAAACCATTAATCCTTTAAACATTAAAGGACATATGACCTTTCTTTCTGAAGATGCCCTACTAGGAAGACCACCAGGAAGCCCTGGCTTTGAAATAGCCTCAAATTATGTAAAATCTCAATTTATCTCTTTAGGACTCAAACCTGCCAACGAGGGCTCTTATTACCAGAAAGTACCATTAATACATGGAACCATAGACAACGATAACAGTTCCGTAAGCCTTAACATTGATGGGAAAAATACCGCAATTACGCTTTCCGAAGACATTATACTTTCACCCAATTATGACAAATCAATTTCTGAAGTTTCGGCTCCTTTAGTTTTTGTAGGCTACGGAATTACCGCTCCAGAATTTAATTATGATGACTATAAAGGCATTGATGTCAAAGGAAAAATAGTGGTTTATATTGCTTCAGCACCAAACACCTTTCCAAATAGCGAAAGAGCTTATTATTCGTTTGCTACAAAGTATCAAACGGCCATTAATAACGGAGCAGTGGGTATAATTAGCTTTATGCACCCATCAAACACACGAAGAACTTGGGCTTCATCAGTTAGTAGGTCTAAAAATGGGAGTTACAAATGGCAAAACCCTGAAGGGTTAATAGCAGGTTCCTATCCCGAAATAAAGGCAACTGCACTTTTTAACAATACCCAGCTGGATAAGATTTTTGCTAAAACAAAAGACAAATTTGACGAAGCCATGAAACTTTTTGAAGAAGGTAAGTCTATTTCATTTCCTATGAATATAGCTGCCACTATCAAAGTAGCTACAAAATCTAAACTAGTACCAAGTCACAATCTTCTAGGTGAGATAACAGGTACAGACCCTGAACTAAAAGATGAATACATGGTTTATGCCGCACATGTTGACCATCTAGGTGTAGGAAGAGCAATAAATGGAGACTCCATCTATAATGGAGCTCATGAC
Source organism: uncultured Arcticibacterium sp. (assembly GCF_964021845.1). Taxonomy (NCBI): domain Bacteria; kingdom Pseudomonadati; phylum Bacteroidota; class Cytophagia; order Cytophagales; family Leadbetterellaceae; genus Arcticibacterium; species uncultured Arcticibacterium sp. Next base: position 1,344,185 of record NZ_CAXHZC010000001.1, read on the forward strand.
AATGCCTCAGGCGTGGCAATTCTATTAGAAATAGCAAAAACATTTCAAGCTTTAAAAGAAAAGCCAAAACGTTCTATACTATTTGCCGTGGTAACAGCGGAAGAATCTGGATTACTTGGTTCTGATTACTTGGCCAATAACCCGCCGAAAGGAAAAGAAAAAATGGTAGCTACCATAGCTATGGATATGCCATTCTTTTTTCATCCTATTTTAGATATTGTGCCCTACGGTGCGGTACACTCAAGCCTTGGAAACCAAACCAAGGAGGTGGCAGGTATCTTAGGTTTGAAAATTAGCCCAGACCCTTTTCCTGAACAGGTAATTTTCATCAGAAGTGACCATTTTAGTTTTATTAAGAAAGGTATACCTGCATTATTTATAAAAAGCGGTTTTATGACGGTACCAGAAGACACCGTAGACCGCTCTGTATCAGATGTAATGTGGCGACGAACGCATTATCACACTCCGCAAGATGACATGAATCAGGATTTTGATTTTAATGCAGCAGCTACCCACGTTAAGATAGATTTCTTGATTGGCTACTTGGTAGCCAATGAGATTAGTATTCCCAAATGGAATGTTGGCGATTTCTTTGGAAACAAACTTGGCAAAAAGTAGATAAAGTCAATTACGGAAAAACAGCGGTTAAGTTCGCTGTTTTTCCGTAAGCCAACTAAAGTGTAATGGTGACCCCCATTATTTTCAAAAACTCTCTTACAAAACTTGGGTGTGCTGGCCATGCTGGTGATGTAACCAAATTTCCATCTACAAAAGCCCCATCTACGGCTATTGATTGAAAGTCTCCACCTGCTAAAGTTACTTCTGGTTCTACAGCAGGATAGGCAGTTAGCTTTCTTCCTTTAACAACATTTGCCGCAGTTAAAATTTGAATACCATGACATATAGCCGCAACTGGTTTATTTTCATTGAAGAAATACTTTACTATTTCTAAAACTCTACTATTAAGCCTTAAATATTCTGGAGCTCTACCTCCCGCTATCACCAAACCTTCATACGTAGTTTCATCTACTTCATCAAAACTATAGTTTAATACAAAATTATGACCTGGTTTTTCTGAATAAGTCTGGTCTCCTTCAAAATCATGTATTGCTGTTTTAACTATATCTCCTTTCTTTTTTTCTGGGCAAACTGTATGCACTTCGTATCCTACCATTTCCAGCATTTGAAATGGCACCATTGTTTCATAATCTTCAGTAAAATCTCCTGTTAAAAAAAGTACTTTTTTCATGTTTTAAATGATTTAAAATTGAATAATAAACCTCCACTATAAAAACAAAAATAGTAAGCATCCATGTAGAAAATACATAAATGAATCCCATCTATTGGAAGCTTAGCTCTATCTAGAACTATCTCAATTTACCTAAGATTATGTACTTTAAAATGGTATATAATATTAAGAAAAAGTAAAGTTTTGATGGCCTACCAGAGCCATGATAGCTAGAATTTGCTTTTCAAGCTTTTTTCAAAAAAGTATATCAAACTCCTGTGCATTGACCATAAAATAAAACCTTCTGCATTTATGGGATTATAGTTTTTGCCCATAGTTTTCTGCATCCTAATTTCACCAATATCGATTTTTAAGAGGTCTCCTATTTTGACCTAAATTTTTAAACTTGATTCCAAATATGAAATACTTCGCTAAAGCATTTGTTATTTTTCTTTTCATATTTATTGCCAGCTGCGGCAATAAAGAAGATTTAGAACCAAGCCTATCTGATGACCTAGGTTATGATGTAGAGTATACCGAAGAAACTATTCTTATAGAAGATGCCAGTGCCATTTTAGCCCTAGACAGCGTTTCACAAACTTATACCTTTGACGCCACCAAGTTTCAAAAAGAACCTGCAAATGGTGAAATTATTTTAGTAGCAGGAGAGGCTATGCGTAAAGTAAATAGTGTTCAAAAAAGTGGTGATAAATACATTATTCAAACACAAGATGCAGCCCTAACTGATGTTATAAAGAATGGAACCATTGCATGGGAAATTACGCCTGAGTGGGAAAATGTAAGTTCGGTAAGAATGGGAGGCAAAAAAGTAGGTAGCCCTGAAGGGATTTCTGCCAATGGTATAGAGTTTTCTATAAGTAATGGCGGTATAGATCATAAGGTAAGAATAGAGCCTACTTTGACAGAGGGAAAAATAAGCTCATGTAATTTTAAAATGCAGATGGTGAAAAAAGTAGGCGGAAGTGCAACCGTGGCTTTTACTGCCGAAGGCACCGCAAAATTGCCAAAACAAAAGACAAAAATCACCATTAAAGACGGGAAACTAGAAACCTTCATTGCCAATAACGAAGGTATATCTTCCGAAATAACACTTAGTCTTTCTGCCGCAGGCGGAAAGTCAGGGGAGCATAGCCTCAAGATGCCTGGCGTAGCCTTGAGTATTCCAATCCGTTTTATTCCTACACCTAGTGGCCCTATCCCCATGCCCATTCCTATGTCTATAGATATCGGAATTCAATTTGTGTCACAGTTGCATATTCCAGATATCCAGTCTTCTGCCACAGCAGAGAGCAAGTTATCCTTATCTGCTGATGCGGGTTTTGAATATAAGGGTACCACTGTGGAAACTTCTGCCAAAATAGAGAAAGATGAAATTACAGATGGCACCTTTGATTCTGCTGCTAATTTGGGGCAACCTATTGATGTACAATTTGGTATTGCTTTTCCTAGAGTAGGACTCAATATTGCTGGTCAAGAGGTAGCTTATGTGCACACAGGATTTACTACTGGGTCTAGTTTATACTGGGGCCCACTATGTAAAAGTGGCTATGTAAAATTATTAGTAGAAGGTGGTTATGGCTTAAAAGTTCTAGGTCAAACTATTGCCGAAGACAAAAAAGTATTTGCTGAAAGCCAAAAGGTAGCAAAAAGTGAAAACTGTCAATAAAATATACTCAAGCATAAAAAAAAACTGCCAGTTTATGCTGGCAGTTTTTTTAGTAAATTCTAGCAAACTTCTTTATAGGTCTTTAACTTCATAACCGTCTTTATTCACAGTTACTTCTTTCAATGTACCTTGAAATCCAACTCTAAAAGAGTAAGAATCCCAACTACCAGGCAACACTGGATTAAAAGAAAGCTTACCATTTTTCACTCTCATTCCACCGAAACCCTTAACCACTGCCATCCAAGTACCTGCCATAGAAGTAATGTGAAGGCCATCTTCAGTGTCGTTATTATAATCGTCAAGGTCTAACCTTGCTGTACGTACATACATTTCGTCCGCTTTGTCAATTCTTCCTAACTTACAAGCCAAAATGGTATGCACACATGGTGAAAGCGAACTCTCATGAACGGTCATTGGCTCATAAAAATCAAAATTCCTTTCTAATTCTTCTTTCGAGAAATCATCTTCATGGAAATACATTCCCTGAAGCACATCAGCCTGTTTTATAAAACAAGACCTCAAAATTCTATCCCAGCTCCATTTTTGGTTAATTGGTCTGTGCTCTTCAATATCCGAAGCCGCTATTAGTTCTTTATCTAAAAAACCATCTTGCTGTAAAAACACTTGCCTTCCCGTATCATAAGGAAAGTACATATTCTCTATGATGTCCTTCCATTTTTCCGTTTCAGCAGCTTCGTCAAAGTTAAGTTCAGCCTTTACGCCACCATTTTCTTTAACATAATTAAGAGCTTCTAAAGTGTATTTCAATGTCCACTTTGCCATATAATTGGTATACCAGTTATTATTGACATTGTTTTCATACTCATTTGGCCCCGTAACGCCTAGCATCACATATTTCTTTTTGTCTTCAGACCAATTCACTCTTTGAGCCCAAAAACGGGAAATACCTATTAATACGTCTAAACCATAATCTTTCAAATATGACTTATCGCCTGTATAATTGATATAATCATGAATAGCGTAAGCTATTGCCCCATTTCTATGAATTTCCTCAAAGGTTATCTCCCACTCATTATGGCACTCTTCGCCATTCATGGTCACCATTGGGTACAGTGCTGCTCCTTTAGAAAAACCAAGAAGCTCCGCATTTTCAATAGCTTTCTGAAGATGGTTATGCCTGTAAACTAATAGATTTTTTGACACCTCTTCAGGAGCAGTAGCTAGGTAAAAAGGAATACAATAGGCCTCTGTATCCCAGTAGGTTACCCCCCCGTACTTTTCGCCCGTAAAACCTTTGGGTCCTATATTTAATCGAGCATCTTTCCCTGTATAAGTTTGTTCTAAATGGAATATATTAAACCTAATACCCTGCTGAGCAGCTATATCACCGTTAATTTGAATATCATTATGGTTCCATTTTTCTTCCCATGCTTTTTTGTGGTCGCCTAAAAGTACCTCAAAGCCCAAATGAGCTATGTCATTCAAGTATTTTTTAGCAACCTCTATTTGAGTCTCTGGAGCATGATTTTCAGAAGAAAGGTTGCAAACGTACTTCTGTACAGTAGTTTTAATATTTGTAGTTAAAGGCACTTCAAAAGTTCTTCCTACATATTTCTCTCCACGAACCGGCAATGACTTCACTTCCTGCACCTTTTCTGCTTGAAAAAGCTTAACTCTCATACCAGAGGTTATGGTAAACCTAGGTACGTTTTCCCATGGAGATTCTTTCGTTTTTAGAGTCAAATAGGCTTCTGTTCCTACCAACTCCTTATTTACCTCCTCCCAAAACTTTTCACCATGATTGGAGTCTCTATTACTCACATCTCCATCCAAGAACGCTGTTATTTTTGCTTTTCCAGCAAAATTTAAAGGAGTAATAGAATAGCTCAAAACAGCCGCTTCATCATGAGACATACTACAAAATCTCACAGATTCTATTCTTAGCTCATGACCATTCTCCATTTTGACAGTACATACTCTTTTCAGGGTACCATCTTTCATGTTTAGCGTTCGCCAAAAGCTAAGGATTTCGCATGTAGCCAAATCTAACTCCACACCATCTATCTGAATAGAAAGTCCGTTCCAGTTTATGGCATTAATCACTTTAGCAAAGTAATTAGGGTAACCGTTTTTCCACCAACCTACTTTGGTTTTATCTGGATACCAAACACCAGCTATATAATTCCCTTGTAAAGATTTACCTGAGTAAGTCTCTTCAAAACTACCCCTTTGACCCATACGGCCATTGCCAAGACTCATTAACGATTCCGTGACCTCATTATATTCCGGGTGAAAGCCCTCCTCTATAATGCACCATGGGTCGTGTTTTATATAATTTTTCATTTTTATCTCTCTTTTAATAAACTCCAAATGAGGTTTGACTTAACTACCATCACCTTGGAAAGGTCTAAGACCCTACATGCCTAAGAAAGCAACCTTAAATAACTAGTAATAAAGTTATTATTGCCTAGGCATTATTATTTTAAACTATGACTGTAATTCCTTCAAAAGGTCACTCAAATTTTCTCCATCAAAAGAACTCAAATTCATGTCTGCATTTGGCAAATTTTCTTTAGAACCAATGCCTATGGCTTTCATTCCAGCTGCATGAGCCGCTTCTATGCCGGCATAAGCGTCTTCTATAACCAAACATTCCTCATTTTTCAAACCAAGAGCTTCCGCTCCTTTTAAAAATACTTCAGGGTCAGGCTTTGACTTAGTAACCGAATTACCATCTACTATGGCATCAAACTTATCCATCAAACCTATTTTTACTAAAATTTTAGGAGCGTTTTTACTTGCCGAACCTAAAGCCATTTTTAATCCCGAATCCTTTATTTGTTTAATAATGGATTCAATACCTGGCAGAATTTCATCCGTGGTCATTTGCTCCACCATCTCTACGTACCAATCATTCTTTTTCGTTGCTAATTTCAGAATTTCTTCCTTCGGTAAAGTAACACCGCCTTTCGCTAAGATTCTATCTATAGAATCCATTCTACTAATACCTTTCAGCGTCTCATTAAACTCCTCATCTATATCAAAACCTAATTCGTTTGCCATCCTTCTCCACGCAGAATAGTGATATACTGCAGTGTCAACAATTACACCATCCAAATCAAATAATATTCCTTTTATCATAGTCTAAATTCACTTTTAAAATTTCTTAGGCTTCGCAAAACTAAATCCCAATTTACAATGCTTAAAACAGATTTGATGTCAAAAGGTGCCACTTGCAGTATTATGTTTTGACTTGACAATTCATTTTCCTATTATTTATTGCAATTTTCATACTTTAAATGCTTTTACAAATCATTCTTTCTCATACTTTGGTCAAACTGCTTTATTCTCTATACAAAAAACAAATTCTTGGCTAATTAAACATCCTTAGCCAACTTGAAATCTTAACTTTGACAAAATTAAAATCCGAAACACGACCTAGAATACTTAAATTTCAAATAAAAAGAACTTAGCAGGACTATATGACTCAAAACGTGTCGGGCAAAAAATCAGATAAACTTACTTTCTACCAAATATTCACTAGGCTATTTGGAAATAGCAATACCACAAATAAATACTATGGTAGTATTCAGGAAAATGGCGTTGGTAAATTAGCCGATATCAACAAAAACGCTCTGAAGAGTCTTAAAAAATTAGGCATTAGCCATGTATGGTATACCGGTGTAATAGAGCATGCCACCATGACAGATTATAGTTCCTACGGAATCAAAAAAGATAACCCACTCGTGGTTAAAGGGAAAGCGGGTTCTCCATATGCCATAAAAGACTATTACGATATAGACCCTGACCTAGTCACTGATGTAAAAAACAGAATGGCCGAGTTTGAAAATTTGGTCAAAAGAACGCACGAGGAAGACCTGAAAGTTATTATAGACTTTATTCCAAACCATGTGGCTAGAGAATACAAGTCTGATGTAACAAGAGACGGGGTACTCAATTTTGGGGAAGACGATGACCCTTCAAAAGGGTTTTTACCACAAAACAATTTCTATTATCTGCCAGGTAGGGAGTTTAAAGTACCATCGGAAGTAAAATCTCCTATAAAAATTGATGAACCTTATATAGAGAAGCCAGCTTTAGCCACGGGAAACGACGTGTTCTCTGAAGCACCTAGCATTAATGATTGGTTTGAAACTATAAAATTAAATTATGGCGTAGACTATCAAAATGGTCACACTAGCCATTTTGACCCAATTCCTGATACTTGGCTTAAAATGAGAGATATTCTCCTTTATTGGTCAAAAAAAGGAGTAGACGGTTTTAGGTGCGACATGGCACATATGGTTCCTGTTCCTTTTTGGACTTGGGTTATCAAAGAGGTAAAAAAGGATTTTCCTGACATGCTTTTCATTGCCGAAATTTATGATGTAGGCTTATATCATGATTTTATTTTTAAAGGCGGTTTTGATTATTTATATGACAAAGTAGGTCTTTATGATGCCTTAAGGCGATTGATGGAAGGGCATGGAAATGCTAATGACATTACAAAAGTGTGGCAAAATGAATCTGGAGAATATGCCAATCACATGTTACGCTTTCTTGAAAACCATGACGAACAGCGAATCACCTCGCAGCAATTTGCCAAAGATGCCAAAATTGGTTTACCAGCGATGGCACTTTCAGCTTATCTGCATGATGGACCATTGATGCTTTATTTTGGACAAGAGATTGGTCTGAAACCTAACGGTGCAGAAGGTTTTCAAAGTGACGACGGAAGAACCTCCATTTTTGACTACTGGGGCTTGGACGAAATGGCTAGATGGAATAATGAAGGCAAATGGAACCTAAGCAAACTTACTAAAGAAGAAAAGGAACTCAGGAAAGCTTATACCGTAATAAATGAAACGGCCACTTCAAACGAGGCCATTAATGCAGGGAAGTTCTTTGACCTACAATATGTCAATATTGGTAATCCTGCCTATAACGACACCAAGGTTTATTCCTTTTTACGTTATACTGCTTCGCAAAAATTACTATTCGTTTTCAACTTTGATTTGAATAATTCTTACAACTTTAAGCTTAAATTGCCAAAACTGGCCTTAGGCATGATGGGAGTTCAGGAAAAAGAAATCTCGCTAAAAGGTCTCAAGCAAATCAATAAACCTATTAAAAGTCAAAAGATAAGCGGATTAGCTGACACTGAAATCAACATTAACATCTCAGAAAATAGCTGGCAAGTCTTTGAAATTAAATAAACTATGAAATCAAAAAAGCCAAACCTAAGTACAAGCCAAATATGGAATATGAGTCTTGGCTTTTTAGGCATTCAGATGGGTTTTGCCCTTCAAAACGGCAACGCCAGCCGAATTCTTTTAAATTTTGGTGCAGATGTAGAAGAGCTTTCTTGGTTTTGGATTGTAGCTCCACTCACAGGAATGATAGTGCAGCCTATAGTTGGTTATTTCTCAGATAAAACTTGGACCAAACTTGGTAGAAGAAGACCTTTCTTTCTAGTAGGTGCCATCATTGCTTCCGTAGGGCTTTTGCTTATGCCAAATGCCCATTTATTTATTAAGTATTTGCCGGCACTGTGGGTTGGAGCAGGTTTTCTTATGATAATGGATGCCTCCTTTAATATCTCTATGGAGCCTTTTAGAGCTCTGGTGGCAGACAAACTGAATTCTGAACAAAGAACCCAAGGTTACGCTATTCAGACGGTGGTGATAGGCATAGGTGCTGTGATTGGCTCTTGGCTACCCTATGTACTCACTAATTGGCTTGATATTACCGGAAGTACAGTTGGCGGCGTAGCTCTCAATGTGGTTTGGTCGTTTGTGATAGGAGCCATCATCTTACTTAGTACCATTATCTGGACAGTTTCTAAAACGCCAGAATACTCTCCAGAAGAAATAGCCCAGTTTGAAACCCCTGAAGAAAAGTCTGAAGCACTTATAGATAGCTCTTTCAAAAGTGTTTTTGTTGATTTTAAAAACATGCCTCAAACCATGAAACAGCTTGGTTTGGTGCAGTTCTTCTCTTGGTTTGGACTCTTCTCCATGTGGGTTTTTGCTACGCCAGCCATCGCTCAGCACACTTACGGCTTAGCGGCTACAGACAGTAGCTCTCCCCTATTTAATGAAGCTGCCGACTGGGTTAGTGTTCTTTTTGGTTTTTATAATTTAGTGTCTGCCGTTTACGCTTTTGCTTTACCAAAAATTGCGAAGACCTTTGGAAGAAAGAAAACACATTCCTATTCCCTAATATGTGGAGCCGTAGGTTTAATTTCTATTTACTTTATTTCAAACCCTAACCTGCTTATCTTATCTATGATAGGCATAGGTATAGCTTGGGCTAGTATTTTGGCCATGCCTTACGCTATTTTAGGCGGGGCTATTCCTGCTAAGAAAATGGGGATATACATGGGGATTTTCAACTTCTTTATCACCATTCCACAAATCATAAACGCCATAGTGGGCGGGCCTATCATGAAAAACTTCTTTGGTAATCAGGCTATTTTTAGTTTGGTATTAGCAGGCGTGTGTTTCGTTTTAGCTGCTGCCGCTACTAGCTTAGTTACTGATTCGGATGAAGTAGTTTCTTAAATAGCCTTTGCCAAAACAAGACTTGTGTCGCCAAAAGCCTTAAGTCTGCTTTAACTTATACTTCTACCATTGTCGTAGAATTTTTAAACTCTTTTTACTCTTTAATCGTACCTCATCGGTCAATAGGTTCTTTGTAAAGACTAGAATTGGGCAAAATTGAGTATCAAAATCCCCGTTTTTAGTCAAAATAAGAGCGTCTTTTCGGAAGAATATTTCTCATTAAGCTGAAAAAACCAAATAGTCAAAGAAATTTACTGGCAGCAACCATACGTTTCTTAACATTTACTTAATATAAAAATAATATAATCGGTATGAATAATTTTCCCTCAAATTTCGCTATCCTTTTACTAGGACTGATTGTACTTTTCCAAGAATGTTACATTTTCCGCAAACGTTTTAAAATACTAATAACCAATAATTTAACAAGTAAACAACAAGGCCACCGCTATTAATATATTGCAGTTAGAACAATAAGACCGTATCTTTGTATCGTTTTAAAGGCATTAGAATAATCCAAACACAACTAAAAACATTTGCAGTCAAAGGCTGCCGAACCGCGAGTAAAGTATTGCGGTGGTAAGGTTATACCAACCAATAAATTGTATGAATCAAAGACGTATAAACGTTTTTCTTTTAACAGTTAGTTCTTTAATTTTTTGTTTTAACGTTAACGCGGCCTCTTTTGAAAAGTATGCACCAAAATTGATGCACTTCGAAGGAGTTGGATACGGAATCCATAAGCCTATTTGGGGAGAAAAAGATTTTACGAAATCTGAAGCCCTTAAAATTCATCGTCAACATTACTGGAACCGCTTCCATGGTGACCTCTTTGAGAGTCAGGAAGTAGCAGAAGTATTTATAGATCATATCATAAATGCTGGCTCCGGTAAAAATAAAGCCAACATCAAAGCTTTTGAAGCTATCATAGGTGCTGAGCAAGACGGAATTTTGACAGTTGATGATGTTAAAAGAGCAAATAGCTTCTACTTTGCCGAGCAAATTGTAAATCCATATGCGAAATACAGAGTGCTTTATTATAAAACTAGAAGCCATGTAGGCGAAAATCCAGGATGGATAATCCGAGCGAAATCATTTATGATGCGTAACGCTTTTGGAATCGTTGCTCTGACGGATATCAGTCTGCCAGATTCAATTGAAAGAAGATTTAGACATGTTAGGCTTTAAATAGCCCAAGACTTTAGCGAGTCACCCGAAAAGCCCGTCTCTCATAGGAGTGATGGGCTTTTTTATGTCCACACTTTGCTGCTCTAATAACGTTAAAACCAATAGCCTACCAAACCTCTCATCAAGCATACGCTCCCCTTAAAAGAAATTAGTTTTGATACAGCTTTTTTAGTCCTAATATGCAAAACAAATTAGATGAAAAAGAATAAAAAACAGTATGTCGATTTTAGTAGTAGGGGCCAGCGGAGCCACAGGTAAATTATTAGTAGAGAAACTTTTAAGCGATGGTCACCAGCTTAAAATAGTGGTAAGAACAGCAGAAAAATTACCCGATTCTTGGAAAAGCAACGCACAATTGACCATCATAACAGCCAGCCTTTTAGACCTTAACAATAGGGAAATGGTAGCACTCACAGCAAACTGCTACGCTGTAGCTTCCTGTCTCGGGCATAATATGAGTATACATGGCATTTACGGTCAACCAAGAAAACTAGTTACAGAAGCAACTAAAAGGCTATGTGCCGCCATTAAGGTTAATAAGCCTGAGGAGCCCATTAAGTTTGTGCTGATGAATACCACGGGAAATAGAAACCGTGACCTTGATGAACCTATTTCCTTTGCTCAAAAGTGCATTGTTGGGCTTATCCGTTTCCTAGTGCCACCGCATGCCGATAATGAGAGTGCTGCAGAATATTTAAGAACAGTAATTGACCAAAACAGCCGTTTTGTAGAATGGGCAGTAGTTAGGCCAGACAGTTTGATAGATAATAGTGAGGTAAGCCCTTATGAAGTACACCCCTCTCCTACCCGCAGTGCCATATTTGACGCAGGAAAAACCAGCCGAATAAATGTGGGTCACTTTATGGCTAGTTTGATTACAGATAATGCTTTATGGAATCAATGGAAGGGACAAATGCCCGTAATCTATAATAAGGAGTCTTAAGACACACCCTATTTACCGTTAAATAAAATTTTCTAGAAGTATGATTTTAAAGAACTAGCTTTATAGACAGTAAAACTGTCCTTAGGATGGATATGCCTAATAGTCATAAATGTCTTTTCCGTCATGAATCACACAAAATCAGTTCCCACGTTTATAAGTGTTTTGTGTTTCATTTTCTTTACGAGCTGCCAGAATAAGCCAGAGACAAACTTGGTTGACCTTGAGCTTTTAAGAGGTGAAATAAAACTCTGTGGTAATGGCCAGTTTGGAGCAGTAAGTTTTTCAGAATCGTGCAGCTATGAAACACGCGAGACTTTTAATTTGGCCGTATCGCTCTTGCATTCCTTTGAATATATGGAGGCTGAAAAAGCCTTTGTTCAGGTAATTGATAAAGACCCAAACTGTGCTATGGCATATTGGGGCGTGGCTATGAGTATTTATCATGGTTTATGGGCTCCGCCCACAAAGGAAGTCTTAGAAAAAGGCAGCAAAATTTTAGCTGTGGCTGCTGAACTGCCCAAACTGAAGAAATCAAGCAAATATTTAGATGCTATTGGTGCTTTTTATAAAGATTGGCAAACGGTAGACAATCAATTAAGAAAAGAGTCCTATGCCGAAAAAATGAAGGCAATGTATGCCGAATATCCAAACGACACAGAAGTGGCAGTATTCTATGCACTGGCTTTGAGTGCATCCGCAGTGCCTTCCGACAAAACATACGCTAAGCAAAAACAAGCAGGCAAAATATTAGAAAAACTCTTTATAAAAGAGCCAAACCACCCGGGTGTAGCTCACTATATTATCCATTCCTACGACTATCCGGAATTGGCAAAACTTGGCTTAGAGACCGCAAGACGCTATGCTGATATAGCTCCAAACTCTGCACATGCTCAGCACATGCCCTCTCACATATTTACCAGATTAGGCCTCTGGGATGAATCTATACTTACCAACATAAACTCAGCTTCGTCGGCGGTGTGTTATGCAGAAAGCATATCGCCAGGCTCACACACGTACGAGGAAGTGCATGCCATGGGTTATTTAGTGTATGCTTATCTTCAAAAAGGAAATAACACACAGGCAAATAATCAACTAACCTATCTCAAGTCTTTTGAAAAAATAGTAGAACCAAATTTAGCAATAGCCTACACCGCAGCTGCCATTCCTGCCCGTATAGCCGCAGAAAACAGAAACTGGAAGCAAGCTGCTAATTTAGAGCTGCCGCAAATACCCAACTTAGATTGGGCAAAGTTTCCTTGGCAAAGCTCTTTATTACATTTTGCCAAAGGCTTAGGAAAACTTCATACAGGTGATTTAGCAGGAGCAAAAAACCAACTTGATTTATTAAGTATGAATCAAAAAGAACTGCTAGAACTAGATGACAACTATAAAGCGAATCAGGTGGCTATACAAATCAAAACCATAGAAGCTTGGCTGGCATTTAAAAAAGGAAGTCAAAATGAAGCACTTTCACTTATGAAAGATGCGGCCAACATGGAAAATCTTACCACAAAGCACCCTGTTACGCCAGGAGAGATTTTACCAGCTGATGAACTCTTAGCAGACATGCTTTTAGCTGCCAATAAACCAAAAGAGGCTTTGACCACCTATGAGTTAAATTTAGAACGACGCCCAAATAGGTTTAATGGACTTTATGGTGCGGCCGCTGCCGCCAAGAAATCAGGAAACTCAGTGAAGAGTAAAAGATACTTTGAGGCTTTAGTAGATTTAACCAAAAACATAGAAAGCAACAGACCAGAAATAAAGGAAGCCAAGGCTTATATAGGTCAAACTATTATTTGACAAGAAGCTTGCCTTCAGCATTGACATTTATGCATATTAGCTACAATAAGCATAGATTTGGATACAAATGTTTTATCGATGCTACAGACATTTGTAGAAACAAAATTTAAACGAAATGTCAAATAACAAAATAGCCTTACTTACCGGTGGTAGCCGTGGCTTAGGCAGAAATATGGCCCTGAATCTTTCTAAAGAAGGAATAGATGTCATATTTACGTATCATAGCAATGAGGCTGCTGCAAACGAGGTTCTAAACGAAATAGAACAAAACGGACAAAAAGCAAAAGCTTTTCAATTAGACACCAGTGATGTCAACCAATTTGATAAATTCTTCTCACAACTCTCTACATACCTGACAAGTAACTATGGCAGCCCCACTTTCGATTTTCTGATTAATAATGCAGGAACAGGCATTTACAAACCCTTCATGGAAACTACCGAAGAGCAGTTTGACAGTATGCTCAACATTCACTTTAAAGGCGTTTATTTTTTGACACAAAAAGCCGTTCCTTTATTAAAGGATGGTGGCCGTATTGTCAATATTTCTTCAGGATTAACCAGGTTTTCTTTACCTAACTCGTCTGCTTATGCTTCGGCTAAAGGGGCCGTTGAAGTTTTTTCACGATATTTAGCCAAAGAACTTGGTCACAGAAAAATAGCCGTTAATGTGGTCGCTCCTGGTGCGGTTGGTACTGATTTTGGTGGTGGAGAAAATAAAAACAATGAACAGAAAATAAAAGCCGTAGCTAATTTTACTGCATTAGGCAGAATGGGCGAACCTGAGGACATAGGCGGCATAGTAGCATTTTTATGTACAGAAGATGCTAAATGGCTTAACGGACAGCGAATAGAAGCTTCGGGTGGAATAATGTTATAAAGATGCAGAACAAGCTCAGAAAAATTGAAACCATTAGCGACTTCCATAAGATACGGGGGCTTGACAGTCCTTTGCATCCATTGGTGAGTTTGATAGATTATGGTCTTGTAAAATTACCGCCTGAGTATGTGGGAGAAACATGGCATTTTAACTTTTACTCTATAGGACTAAAAAGAAATGTGGGTGTACTTCGTTACGGGCAGCAAGAATATGATTTCACTGAAGGTATTCTCTCTTTTATAGCCCCTGGGCAGCTCCTGAGTATTGAACCTAATACCAATGCCAACCTGAAACCCTCAGGTTGGCTACTGCTTATTCATCCTGATTTTATCTGGAATTCCAGTTTGGCAAAGAGTATTAAGAGCTACGATTTCTTTAATTATGCCATAAATGAAGCCCTTTTTATGTCAAAGAAGGAGGAGAAGCTCATTGAAAGTATTTTACAAAACATAGGTCAGGAAATAGAAGGAAACATAGATAACTTTAGTCAAAGCATCATCACAGCCCAAATAGAGCTATTGCTCAGTTATTCGGAGCGGTTTTATCAAAGGCAGTTTATCACCCGAAAGAAGAATAACCATGAAGTTTTGGAACGATTAGAAACGCTTTTAAATGATTTTTTCAATGACGAAAATCTGATTAACACAGGACTGCCAACTGTACAATATGTGGCTGAAAAGCTAAATTTATCGCCCAATTATTTGAGCAATTTGCTAAAGTCTTTGACAGGACAAAACACTCAACAGCACATTCACGAAAAGCTGATTGAAAAAGCAAAAGAACAATTAGCCACTACTAATTTATCTGTTAGCGAAATAGCCTATCAGCTTGGTTTTGAGCATTCCCAATCATTTAGCAAGCTCTTTAAGTCAAAAACTAACTACGCTCCACTCAAATTTCGTCAAACCTTTAATTGACCAAAGGTTATCTTTTAATAAGTCCTCAAAAGGGTCACATTTTCGCTTGTTAAAAAAAATATCGGCCAAGCCGCAAGTTTTTTTGGGCGTTCGTATCTAAACATGAAATATGAATCAAGTTTAAATAATATGAACCTCAATAAAATCTTACTTTCTACCATAGCTCCATTAACTATATTGGTAGTGAGCTCTACCGTTTTTCTGGCCTGCTCAGACAGCGATATTTTAGTAGACCCTGGCACAGTAATAGTAGACCCTAACCAAGAAGTAGAGGAAGAAACCTACGCTGATACTGATTTTGAAGCCACCGACTGGACTGATGCTACTCATAGTAAAGATGGTGATGCAAACTACAACCTAGTTTTTAATGATAATGAGGTACAGCGTATCGACATTGTTCTTACTCAAAACAGATGGAATCTTATGCTGGCTGATATGACCAGTAAATACGGAACTTTTGGAGGAACAAGCGGTGGCGGACCGGGTGGTGGAGGCCCTGCCCTATCAGATGTAGAGAACCCAACTTTTGTACCCAGTGAAGTGTTTTATAACGGAAAAGAATGGTACCGCGTGGGTGTTAGATTTAAAGGAAACTCTAGTTTACAGTCTACCTGGAAAAGCGGTAACCTGAAATTATCTTTCAAACTTGATTTTGATGAGTTTGAAGACGAGTATCCGCAAATTGACAATCAACGTTTTAATGGTTTCAAGAAACTGAGCCTTAAAAATAACTATAACGACAAATCTTTTATGCGTGAAAAAGTAGCTGGCGACGTCTTTATAAACGCTGGCCTGGCAGGAGCTCATACTGCTTTTTATGCCGTATATGTAGACCACGGCGATGGTCCAACCTACTTTGGACTTTACACTATGGTGGAAGAAATTAGCGATACCGTGATAGACGACCAGTTTTCTAGCGATAAAGGAAACTTATACGAACCAGACGGAGACGGAGCGAGTTTTGCCAGCGGCACTTTTGATACCGACGAAATAGCCAAAGAAAACAATGAGGACGAAGCAGATTTCTCTGACGTGAGAGCTCTTTATGACATCCTACATGATGCTTCTAGAACTTCTAACGTGGATTCATGGAAAACTCAGCTAGAAAGTGTTTTTGACACCGATGTATTCTTGAAATATTTGGCGGTAAACACCACCATCCAAAACTGGGATACATATGGCAGAATGACGCATAACTATTACCTATATAATAACCCTGACAATGGTTTACTGACATGGATTCCGTGGGATAATAACGAAGCATTACAAACAGGGAATCAAGGTGGCTCTTTAAATCTTAACTTCTCCGATTTATCTACTAACCAATGGCCTATTATTGGCTATTTATATCAGCAAGACGAATACAAAGCTAAGTATGATGCGTATCTACAAGAGGTGATAACAGGAGCTTTTGAGCCAGCTGCCATGCAGGCCTTGTACAGTCAATACCAAACGTTGCTAGAGCCATATGCCAGCACGGAGGTTCAGGGTTATACGTTTTTGAGAAATTCGTCTGAATTTAGTTCAGCGGTGAGCACTTTAAAATCACATGCTCAAAGCAGAGCAAGTGCCGTGGAAGCCTACCTTAAATAAGTTTTAATACCTCTACCTAAATATAAATGCAAGTCCTGCCCATTTTGGGTGGGATTTTTTTAGGTTTATCAGCTAATTTATTTAAATATTAGACTCTTATAAGAGAAAAATTCAAACGAAATCTTGTTCCATTTTGAGTATTTGCACCAATACGATTTAATCTTCATAGTCGAGATCAAGCTTTTATTTCCTGTAGAAAACAGTTAACTTAGTTTAACAGTTAACAGAATACCATGAAAACTACATTTATAAAAACTATCGTTTTACTATGCCTAAATTCTACTTTAATAATTGCCCAAGAAAAAAAAGGCGTTTCGATGGCTCCAGCTCCTGAACTTGAAGTAAACGGAATTATTTTCTCAAGTAGCGGCGGTGTTAAATTTCCTGATGGTACTATTCAAACCACTGCTTATCTCAATACTGGAAGCCCTGCAATGGACATGGACTTATCAGGCTTAGTTATTGAATTTGACCCTGCCACTGGCATTGAAGGACCTGCAGAAGGTGATGGAATTTCGAAGGGTTTAAACGTAGAATCTATTTCTGAAGGCTTATCAAACCCTAGCACAACACATACTGGTGGTGGTGGTGGAGCTGGAGCACCAAACTTTCAAGACTTTACTATCAGTAGGCAATCCGATGTTAATTCGGCTATTTTCAGATCCTATGTAGGCACTGGAACTCATATCCCATACATTGAGGTTTTCTATTTAAAATATACAGGTTCTAAATATGTAATAGAACATAAAGTAAAATATGAAAATTGTATCATTACTTCTTTCTCGATGAGCCACTCAGAAGGAGGAACTCCTGCAGAAAGTATTGGTATTAATTTTCAGAAAGCATGTTATTGCTCTTACACGCGAGATGCTGCTGGTGCTGCAACTCGTACCACAAATTTCAGCTGGGATGTAGCCCTAAATGCAACTTACCTTTGTAATTGTGCTAATTTTTAAGCTTGGTTCAATTTACCCTAAAGCTGAGCATTCCCTTTTCTATTAAAAATGCATGCCGACATACCCCTGCGGAGTATAATGTAAATAGAGACGGGTGCAACCCGTCTTGTTCAAATAAAGCATTTGGCGGAGCTTTTGGCCTTAAAAAGCCAAAATTGTGACAAATAGTATAATGGATGAAAACAGTCTATGAGTCAGTTATGCTCCTTGATAAACCCCTTATAATGTAAAAATGAGTTATATCGACTAATCCTGCTCAATTTGGGTGGGATTTTTTTGTGTGACATGACCTAAGAATCAATCAATGAGGTTTTTCCTGATTTTTGCTTTTTAAGCTGGTAGTCCTATTTTTTTATAACTTAGAGCTTAAAAGTAACCTTAAGACCTATGCTATATCTAGAGTTAGGAGCAAGAAAAATGGTAAAATAGAAATAGTTGGTTTAAATGTTGGATTTACTACAATTCAAGATAAGGAATTTATCTGCATAACAGATATTGCAAAATATAAAAATCCAGAAGCTCCAGCTGACATCATTAAAAACTGGCTTCGAAATAAGAATACCATTGAATTATTAGGACTTTGGGAAAAAATAAATAATTCAGATTTCAAACTAGTCGAATTCGACCAGTTTAAAAATGAAGCAGGTTATAATCACTTTGTGCTTTCTCCTAAAAAATGGATTACGACGACCAACGCTATCGGTATAACCTCAAAAGCAGGAAGATATGGCGGAACCTTTGCACATTTAGACATTGCATTAGAGTTCGCGTCTTGGGTTTCTGTAGAATTTAAATTTTATTTAATAAAGGAGTTTCAAAGGCTAAAAGAAAAAGAAACTAAAACTCTAGACTGGGATGTAAAACGAAGCTTAACTAAGTTAAATTACCGCATCCATACTGATGCTATTAAACAAAATTTAATACCCAAGAGTCTTAATAGTAGTCAAACCGCAATGGTATATGCTACAGAGGCCGATGTACTCAATATGGCACTCTATGGCAAAACAGCCAAACAGTGGAGAGAAGAAAATCCTTCCGAAACTGGAAATATGAGAGATTACAGTAATGTCACTCAACTCGTATGTCTAGCAAATCTAGAAAACCTCAATGCGGTATTTATAAATGACAATTTGCCACAAAGCCAAAGGCTTGTAAAACTAAACCAAATAGCCATTTCTCAAATGAAAATACTCACAGCAGAAAATACCATTAAAACAAGTAAAGAGTTGCCAGAAAAAAGCTAACTGTAGATCATTAAACACTTGATTCTCAACGTCAGAAAACCTTTTTCCTACACCACCTTTGACTGGATTTCCCATGCTTTAGCCGAAGGCTACCTAATATCCCCTTGCGGAGTCTTTGATAGGAAAAATGCATGCCGACATACCCCTGCGGAGTATAATGTTAATAGAGACGGTGCAACCCATCTTGTTCAAATAAAGCATTTGGCGGAGCTTTTGGCCTTAAAAAGCCAAAATTGTGACAAATAGTTTAACGAATGAAAACAGTCTTTGGGTCAGTGATATTCCTTGATAAATCCTTTAATAGGAAAATAGATGAAACTGCTCTCCGAGTAATATTGAATAGAATGCCTGATGGGTTCCTATTTGCACATAAAATTTTATCGATAATTCTTGGAGACCAATTTTTACCTGTTGTAGGAACGGGAGAGCAAGGAAGGTTTGTATACTAAATATCAAACTTTATTAGAGCCGTATGCCACCACAGAGGTTCAGGGTTATACGTTTTTGAGAAATTCGTCTGAATTTAGTTCAGCGGTGAGCACTTTAAAATCACATGCTCAAAGCAGAGCAAGTGCCGTGGAAGCCTACCTTAAATAAGTTTTAATACCTCTATCTAAATATAAATGCAAGTCCTGCCTCCTTTGGGGGGTGGGGCTTTTTGTTGCTTTGACATTAATAGACTAGTTTTAAGGTCAAAGCTCAATACTTAGCAGGATATGATAAAGATAGAACCATTTAAAAACATTGACAAAGCCCTACATGCACTTGATAATGGAGGACGCTTTTACAACCTCTTAACGCAAGCAAATGATGGATTGATTGTAGAAGCTGAATTAAGTAAAGTTGCGGGTCTGTTCAATAATAAGCAACAAATGATGCTCTTCCTTGATATTGCAATATCTAAGCTCAATGAAGAAAAAAGAGAAGAAGTTATTTCTAAACTAGAAATAGAACTTAGAGAGGCCTACCTCAAGTACAAACCCCTTCATATAATACCATCTCAAGCTTATACCAGAGGAAAATTAGGCGAAAACACAATAATTACCGGAACACCAACCCTAATAGAGTCAAAAGATGAGCTAGTTGGCTTTATTATGATTCCAATACTCACGGGCGAAGTAACCACATTCTCTATGATTCCTTTGATGGACTTATATGACGTATATGAGTTAAGGGATATACCTTCAGATACAAATTTTATTATAGCTCATATTAAAGACAGGAAAAAACTTCCGAACAAAAAAATAAGAGTAGCCGGTGTTTTGAAAGAATTAAAATCAGACATAGATGAAGAACTAGCTTCTAAAAGATTTTTAGAGGCGGTTTATTACTTGGATATAGAATAAAGAAAAAGACTTTTCCCAATATTAGATTTAAACCTATAATCAATTATCCATTACATCTTTTTCAAAAATAGAACATCATCACCCGTAAAAGGAGCTTGAAGTGCCGTAGAAGTCCCGCTTTCTCCTCTTGCTAAGTCAAAACTTGGCTGCTGATAAATAGGATAAAGAATAAGTTCTTAAGCATAAAAGTGATTTTAGGGTACTACAACAAATCTATAAAGATTAGTCTTACTTATGTGGTCTCTGATAAAATTATAAATGTATGATGTCTTCTGCATGTTGTTTGGTGTTTGCGATAGTGCCTTTTTGAGGGAGAGTAGTTTGGTGAGGCTATTTATCAAATATTAATTATGTCCATTTAGGCTGGGATTTTCCAGTTTCCCATGACCGAATAATCAATAAACTTGGATTTACTTTAACCTTCTTCAGATAAAACAAAATACACTCCTTGTATACTCCAGCGGGGTACAAGGTCAATAGAGAAGGATAAAACCATACCCTTACGGAGTCTCCGATAGGGACTCCGTACTTCTAAAAGCGTCTGCCCAACTCCACATTAATTAAACGCAAACGATTCACGAATAAAAATCAAATCACACTTTCCAAAGGGTTAATAGGTTACTTAAAGCGAGCCAGAGTCCTTTAGGCCTGCCTCTCGGCAGAAAGAGAGACTCTGATTAAGAGAAATATCATCACAGGCAGAATAACCTTTAAATTAAAGAGTCTTAAAATGAATGGTAAATTACTAGTGCGTTTTATTAGATGTACTAATTTGGTAGTATTTTCTCATCAATTTGTTTACACCAGTCTTTAAAGGAGAGTTTTAACCTCTGAAAGTCGTCGATTGAAGGCAATACACCATTATGAGCAACTATATTTCTAGTTTTCTCTAATTCTTCTAGACGGAGCTCAACAAATCTCAAATCACGAACAATTGGCTCAAAAGTTGATTCATTTTTCCGAAAAAGAGCCACTAAATCTGACCAATCTAAGTAATATAATGGCGATACCCCATTACCTCTTGGACTTAACCATTTATTTTTTCCTTCTTTAGCCTTTCTGTCTTCATATTTCTTTTTCATCCCCGAATTTGAAACAGTATCCCACCAATTGCTTCCAAATGAGTTTAAAAACGTTCTCTCGATTAATCGCCGCACAGAATTTTCATAACAGTGTATGACAACATATAATTCTGCCATTTTATTAGCTGCCGTCACATCCGACGCATCTAAAAAAGGGGCTAACGATAAGTCAACTGTAGTCTCAACGCTTAACTCATTTGCTTCAAACAATTTAGATAACCGCTCATCATGTTCTAATTTGGTTTTACGAACTAATTTAAATGTGCCTTTGACTTTACCCTTAGTAATTTTTTTTGATTTAGCTAGACCCCGTTTTAAATATGTGACATTGTATTTTGGAAGGTTAACAGCCTCAAAGTATTCGTTGATTTTTTTCACATCGCACTCCTGCTCATTATTTAAAACGCAATGAAACCATATCAAAGCGATAGCCACATCAAGTTTTGAGATCTTCTCAAGATCTATAAGCTTACACAACGCTTCTAACTTATCCATCAAATAATTACGATTTGGGTAATTTAAACTTTACGAAATCGTCACCAACATGATTCAAACTGTACTTCTTAGAAGCTTTATTTTTCGTAAGTCTTCCACTTCCTTTCAGGTTTATAAAAACCTGCCCTAAATTTCTAGGTGTTTTCTCATCTACAATCTGAACTGCTGTATAAATTTCATTTATTCCAAACTCATTAATATTCATTTCCTTTGAAAGCCAATACCCTAAGACAAGAACTAAATCCTCTTGTGATTTTGGTAATTTTTCGATAACGAACTCTCTTAACTTTTGACGTTGAGATTCCCCTATCCCTAGCTCCAAAACTTCAAGTTTTGTTCTTAGCGAAATTCTTTTCCCACTATCGTTCTTTTTACTATCAGCACCCTCCTTTACTTTTGAGGATGATTTTGCTTTCACAGGGCTACTTTTCGATCTTTTCACAATTTCTTCAGCTGCTTGTAACCCTTCTTCCAAAAGCGAAAACTCGCCCTTATTATTCAAAGGGTTTATTGCTCCCTTTTGAACAGCTCTTTTAATATACGACGATAAATTCTTAACTCTATTGGATGTTTTTCGATTAGACTTATCATAGCAACTCATTATGTCACCTCTTGTAAATATTTTCTTTCCAAAATTGGATGCATAAAACGAATAGACTAGAATCCATTCTGTTTCATTTGCTGGTAAATTCCTCATAGTCACAAGATTAATGCTAGGGTAATTAACATCAACATTTTCAGCTGTGCTATCAATGCTTTCAACTTCATTATCAGCAACCAATTCAGAAACCTCAGTTTCCCAATCATCCACTTTTGAGGGTTCAGATTCTGGAAGTTCAATTCGTTTTTTTGACAAGCTATTATTGATTTTAGAACCTAATTGGTTCGCAACTAGAACATCACGCAAAGTATCAGCTAAATCCTTCGTCGCATTATCGCTAAACTCTGCTTCCATCTTTCGCCCATCTTTATCTTCACTGAATACAAATCTGTTTTTATGATTGTTCTTTTGATTTTCAAATTTCTTATTCGATTTCCCACAACTTTGACAAAATTTATCTTTAATATTTAATATTGCACCACATTCGCAGGCTATCCGATTTCCGCATTCCCCGCAGAATTTTGAAGTCATTGAAATTCCTGAGTTTTGGCAGTTCGGACAAGTGATTGTTTTCATTGAAGGTAGTTTTAGTTTTATCCAAAAATAGAAAAATAAAATGATACCTCAGAAAAACGAATTAGAGCTAACAATTTCCAGCTCCGCTCTGCGATTCTTAATCCATCGGTCAGCTCTCCGATGCTTCCTCCAAAGGCGGATAAATGCAGCGTCGGTGTGCCGTTAAAAAGCCTCTGGCTTTTACCTCAATATTTCACTACAACTCGTAGTCTAAAATCTGCGGTAAAAGCTCTTTCCTTTAAAGTAATTATATGCCAAAACATATAAACTAGGTGTTTATACATAACTATATCTATTTGCATATAATTTACTTTATTTACATCATTTTATATCAAAAAGCATATAATGAAAGTATTAGCAACGTTTGTAAAAGAGCGAAGAAAAGCGGTAAATCTTACGCAAGAAGAATTTGCGGAACGTGCGGGTATTGCCCTTACTGTCTTACGTAAAATAGAACAAGGAAAAACCAACCTAAACATGGACAAGGTGAATGTGGTACTGAGCATGTTTGGGCATGAATTAGCTCCTGTAAAAATACAAAGGGAGAAAGACCTTTAGCATTATTCCCTTGCAGAGCGTATAAAAAAGCCCTCAAACCTCCACCATGACAGCCGTCATATTTAGCCACCGGTTTCCTTTGTTTCTTTACAAGAAAGGAAAAAAATCATATGTTACTAACATCATTCCAAGAAGGCTTGCTTTTCGGAGATAAAATTAAAACCAAGGTAATTTTAGAAACAGCTTTCTCAAAAGAAATACGCATACTTTTGAAAGCTGGACAGGTGATGAAACAACATCAAACTAAGTTTCCTATTGTGGTTCATTTGCTCCAAGGTGAAATCGCTTTTGGCGTAGAAAACACAGTCCACAGAATAAAAGAAGGCGATATTCTAACCTTAGAAGCCAATGTTCCTCACGATTTAAGTGCTATTCAGGATAGTGTGGTACGTCTTACTTTGTCTAAATCTGACGATGTTGCTAGGGTAGAAAAGGTAATTGAGGCATCTGAATAATTAAAGAAATAGAATCTAGAGTCGATATTGCTTTATTGGTAAATACATTTTCAATAAGAATAATACCAAAAAGCTACCATCTTTTTATTCCGCTGGCCTTCCAGCCAGGATTTCATTTTTTTTAATGTAAAAAAACGAAACAAAAAAAGCACCACCCTGTAAACTCGCACACTCAAAATTCTTAATATCATCCAAATATACTTTTAGCACTTCAGTTAGAATTTCGACCGTACTCATACAGTAAAGGGCGATATAAGGAATTTATTCCGTTTAATCTTTTTCTTGGACGCCAACAATTAATAATCGCTAATTCCGAAGTTTTTATAGACGAGAAAAAAGTTAGGATGTGAATTGTCCTAAGGTATCGGACAGTTGAAAAAGAAATATAAAACCTTCTGGACTTTAGAGCCAATAGCAACGAAACCGTGACAAATCATCACGGTTTGAAAAGAAAATCCAGCCCACTTTTTATTCTCAACAAATCCTCCCCTTTGCACTCCTAGTACCATTTTCACTTCTTTTGGAAATACACATTTATTCAGCAGCATGAAAAAACATTTATAGTCGCTATGCTCTTATGTTTGGCGGCAAGTGCCTTTGGGTTGCAGTAACAAAAACACGTTTACTTTCTATCAAATGACTCTATGAAAAGCCGTGGTGGTTCTGACCAAACTACCTTTTACGAGAAAGACATTCCGGTCATGTTTTTTCATACGGGCGACCACCCAAACTATCATAAACCCACCGACGACCCAGACAAAGTTGACTATGAATCATTAGCTGGTATTGTGGAATTAGAAAAGTCCATTATTGAAGCTAGCTTTGATTTTGAGACATTGAATTTCAGAAATACGGACCCTGTGAAGGAGGAAGAATAGTTTGTTTAGAAAATCACCATATTTTTGTAGGGTAAAACCAACGTAAAAATGGGACTTGGCAGTCAAGTATTGTTCTTTTTTAGTGCTCTAGGGGCATTTAATGGCTTACTGCTGGGCATTTACTTTCTATTTTTCAGTTCTAAGAAATATTTATCCAATTATTTACTTGGAGCCCTGCTCATAGTTTTAAGCATCCGAATAGGTAAATCAGTAGCGTTCTTTTTTAATTATGATTTACCTAAAATTTATCTTCAACTAGGGCTCACGGCTTGCTTTTTTATTGGCCCATTTCTTTTCTTTTATATAAAGTCCGAAATAGGAAAGATTAAAAAGATGCCCAAGTTCTGGAATGTCCAGCTAGCTTCTTGGTTTATCCTTATTCTTGCCATAGGCCTAATTTACCCTTATCATAATTTCCCCTATTATTGGGGCAACTATATAATTCCAGCCATATATGTGCAGTGGGGCATTTATGTAGGTTTTGGCGGACTAAGCTTAATTAACATTCTTAAGAAAAAGGGAAAATGGGAACCTTACGAAAAGTCAATTTTGAGTATTTGGTTAGCTGTAACAGTCCTTTATGCAGCTTATGTATGGGCTATAGTAGGACGCACTAGAGGAAGCTATATTTTAGGAGCTATTTGCTTTTCTATTTTACTTTATGGCATTCTTTTCGTTTTACTTTACCGTAAAAAAACCAGTGATTTATCCTCTTTTGCTCCAAAAAAGTATTCAGACAAAAAACTTAATCCAGAAGATGCTTCGCTACTCATAAGTAAGCTCAAAATGCTCATGGAAGAAAGGCATTTATTTAAGAACCCAAACCTGAAAGTAAATGACTTGGCTAAAGAGTTGAATATTTCTTCTCACCAACTTTCTCAATTTTTAAATGACAATCTTGGAAAAAACTTCACACTATTTGTGAATGAATATAGAATCAATGAGGCTTGCAAGGCTCTATCAAAAAAGAGTAAGCTAACCATTGAAGCTATTGGAGAAGATGTTGGCTTTAATTCTAAGTCTACCTTTTTTTCTACCTTCAAGAAGCTTAAAAACCTTACTCCGAGTGCCTATCAGCAAGCTAAAAGTACAGATTTATAATTCCGTACTTCGAATTTAAAAACTCATACCCCACCTCTTTACGTAGAAGACACCTTTGTAAAACCAAATGGAACAGTACCATTTTGGCACATCAAAATAATCTTTTACAATGAAAAACATACTTCTCAGTTTAACACTCCTCTTCTCCTTTTTCTCCTCTTTTTCTCAATCAGACTTTACAGAAAGGCAATTGATTGAAAACACCATTGATCTTTACTTTGAAGGCTGGGCAACTGGTGATACCACAAAACTCAGTAAGGTCATGCACGAGTCTTGTCAATTAAAAAACTATAGAGAAGGTCAATTCTTTGAATACTCCAAAAACAAGTATTTATCATTCTTTAAACCCCATGAAAGAACCCCAAATTTGGAGACGAGAATTATAAACATTGACATCACAAATAATATGGGAAGTGCCAAAGTTGAAATCAGTACTTCAAGCCGGCTTTTTACAGATTATTTCAACCTGATGAAAACCAGCCAAGGTTGGAAAATAGCTGATAAAGTTTCTACCAGCAAAACACATAAAACTTTTGACTTGGGTGCTATAAAACCTGAAAAAGAAATACTCTACGAAGGTTTGAAAAGGCCGTGGAGCATGGCATTCTTAACAGAAAAGGAAGTCCTTATTTCAGAGAAAGAGGGCGATTTAGTTAAACTAAACCTAGAAACTAAGACAAAAACCGTAATTCAGGGATTCCCAAAAGACATGGCAGACAGCATTGGCTTTTTTCATGCTGGGGATAATACAGGAAAGTTTGAAGTTTTAATAGACCCTAGTTTTGAATCAAACAAATACATCTACTTATCTTATGCCGCACAAAGTAGCCTTGGTACCACCACAAAGGTGATTAGAGCCAAACTAGAGAACAACACTCTAAGTCAAATCAAGGTCCTTTTTGTGGCCGATCCGTTTTCAAGAGACAGGTATCACTATGGTGGCGGAATGGCTTTTGATGCTGAAGGCAAGCTATATTTTACCGTAGGCGAAAGATTATTCAATGAAAAAGATGAACCTAGCCTGCCCCTTGCCCAAAATATAGAAGATAAAAGAGGCAAAATCTATAGAATAAATACAGATGGAAGTATTCCAGAAGACAACCCCGATTTCGGTAAAAATGCCACCCCAGGTTTATACGCCATCGGAATTCGTGCGGCACAAGGTTTGGCTTTAAACCCAAACACAAAATCTATCTGGTTTAGTGAGCACGGAACCCATCAGGGTGATGAGATAAATATTTTGAAACCAGGGGCAAATTACGGCTGGCCTATTAAAACTACGGGGAAATATAGATATACAGAATATGCTCCAAAAGCCATCGAGGGTAGCGTTTATACTGACCCTAAGTGGTTCTGGACACACACAGTAGCCCCTACGGGCTTACTCTTCTATAAGGGTGATGAATTTAAAGCTTGGAATGGAAATTTGCTAGTTGGAGGCCTCTCGAGGGGAAGTCTCTGGCGAATAGTTATGGAAGGGGAAATAATAAAAAGCACAGAAGAGTTGTTTGTCAATGACCGCATGAGAATTCGTAAAATACTCCAAAGCCCTATGGGAAAACTATATATACTAACCGACGAACAAAACGGCAAACTGATTAGAATAAAGAATAAGGCTTTTTGAGGTCATAACCGTGCCATATTATTTCCCCTTTGCAGAGTCTCCGCAGGGACTCTGCACTTCTGAAGTAAACGCTCTTCCTTCCTATTAGTTTCAGCATCAAATAGCTTATTAAATACTTCTAAATTTAAAGTAAAATCATCACAGGCAGAGTCCTTAGCGAAGACTCTGTCTAAGGAAAAGTACACCCACCTCATAATGTAAACTTTGGCTAAAGAATTAATCCAAAACAACGCATTGATAGCTGTTAGAAGTTAGAATAGTTACTATGGCTTCTGTTGAAATATTGTTTCCCTCTACTCTCAAAATTTTATCACAATCCTCCAAATCAAAATTAATTTTATACCTAGGAAAATACTCATTAAGTATCAGAAGTAAAGTCTTTACGTCTCCTTTTCGCTGCACATTTGTTTTAAAAACCTCCACCATCTCAGTACCAAAACCTATTCCTTTTTCCCTTTAAATGTTGCATAAATAGCCATGGCATGACCATGCCCTACTCCAAATTCCTCTTTGAGCCAATTCGTTATTTCAGTGGCTTTAACTGCCAATTCTCCATTTTTAAGAAATCCTTTTTGCTCAGCCAGCTTTTTAAAATCAGCAGGACTTTTTCCTGTTTTGGCTTTTATGTTGTCAATGTATGCTTGAAATGACATGATATTTAAATTTAGATTGAAATTAGTGTGAGGGTTGATAACTGCCCTTTTCTTGTTTTTTTAAAAGGTTTAATTAGTTGAATTGATTTTATGATACGACAGGTAAGAAGCAGTCAAAATACCCAAAAAGATTAAAGGAAAGAAGGATTGAAAATCCATACCATCTACGGCAAAATGGCTGATACTGGCAAAGATAAAGTCGAAGGCAAAACCAGCATATGCCCATTCTTTTATGCGTTTTGGCACTTGCGGAATAATTAATGATAAAGCTCCCAATACTTTGAAAACCACTAAGGCGGTGCCAAAATATTCGGGATAGCCTAAATGACTTATTCCTTCTTTGGCCATTTCTGTTTGCGAAGTAAGTGCTGGCAGAATTCCTTCCATAAGAAAGATTAGACCTGTAGTTACCCAAAAGATAATTTTCTGTTTTTTCATTTTAGTATTTTTTAATAGTTATGCTTTAAAACATAATCCTTTACTTATTAAAGCTGTTTCCAATTTCGGCAGCGAAGATTTACCCATTCCATGTAAAGCTAAAATCTCCATTTTTGTAAATTCTGACAAATGCTCTAATGTAGTTATTCCTTCGTTTTCCAAAGCTCTTCTTGCAGGTGCGGCAAGCAAACTCAGAAAACCTTTAGCAGGTTTTCTCTGTTGTTCACATATTGGGCATACGGGGCAGTCACTACTTTTGTAATAGTCATGACCGTTTTCACATACTCTTAAGCTTGCCATTATTGTTGCGGAAATTTTGACACATCCATATAGAAAACCTCCCAAGTATGTCCATCAAAATCCTCTATGGTTCGCTGCTTCATAAATCCGTAATCTCTCATTTCGGTTGGCTCTATTCCTCCTGCTTTCAAACCATCATTCATCATTTTGTTCACTTCATCTACACTACCTAACGATAGTGAAAATAGGCCGGCTACATTGGTTTTAGTGTCAGCGATGGGTTTGTTTGTGAATGAAGAAAACTTTTCATGTGTCAAAAGCATTACAAAAATGCTTTCACTCCAAACCATACATTTTGCTGTTTCATCAGAAAATTGTGGATTATTAGAGAAGCCTAGTGCAGTGTAAAACTCCATTGACTTTGAAAGGTCGCTGACTGCTAAGTTGATAAAAATTTGCTTTTGCATTATAGTGTTTGTTTTGAATAATTAAGTAACCAGTTATTCCCAAATTTATCTGTTAGATCGCCAAATACTGCTCCCCAAAAAGTGTCTTCCAAAGGATGGTTCGCATGGCCACCTGCCGAAAGTTTTTCGTAACAAGATTTGATTTCCTCATCACTGCTGCAATTTAGACTTAAAGAAACGGCATTTCCCTTTATAAGGCCCTCTGGTCTCACGCAGTCTGTCGCCATGATAACTACTTGGCCCTTTGTTAGAGTGGCATGTAAAATACTCTCTTTCATTTTAGCTGGCATTTTCTCCGACATAGGAGATTCGCCAATAGTCTGAAACGTGAGTTCACCGCCTAGACATTCCTTATAAAAAGTCATTGCTTCTCGGCAGCTGCCGTTAAATGTTAAGTAAGCATTGATTTGTTTCATTCCGAGTACTTGTAATTAATTCAACCTTTCATAAATGCAAATGGTAACCTTATCTCCGGCTTTCTTTCCTTTTTTTAGCAATTCAGATTTAACGGGTAGCTTGTGAGTGCCATCCCCCAATGCCATAAAAGAAGTTTGAAATGGTTGTCCATCTACTGTTCCTTTTACTTTGACTAATCCCTTTGTTCCAAAAAATGCTACCGAATCTTCCCAAATGCCGTACGTCCAACCGCCCTTTGCAGTGCTTTTTTGAAGTTCTACTATAAATCTGATTGGAAGTTGCTTGTTCATGAGTTCCTTCTTTAAGCGTTCATTAATTTCGAAATATCAAACTTTTTCATCTGCATGAATGCCTGCATTACTTTTTCCGATTTAGCTGGGTCGCTCATTAAAGTTCCCAAAATTGTTGGGACAATTTGCCATGAAACTCCAAATTTATCATCTAACCAACCGCATTGATTGTATACGCCGCCTTCTCCTAACTTCTCCCAATAAAAATCAATTTCCTCTTGCGTCTCACAATCCACTACAAATGATGTTGCTGGTGAAAATTTATATTGAGGTCCGCCATTCAATCCCATAAATTTCACTCCGTTGAGTTCAAAATTTACTACCATTGGTGTGCAAACTTTTATAGAAGAATTTTTAAAAATAGAGCAGTAAAACTCTGCCGCCGTTTTCGCTTGTCCATCAAACCACAAGCATGTATAAATTTGATTTTTCATTATCTTACTGTTTAAATTTCAATGGGTCTCTGTATACGCTTTAAAATTGTTTAAAATAGCTTGCCAGCCCTGCCTTTGCATCTCAACTGGGTTTTCATTTTCGGCGTCAAAAGCAACAGTTATTTCCGTTTGTTTGCCTAAACCTTTGATTTCAACAGCAACCGTCCTATCCGAGAAAGAGTAAGAAAAACTTTCTCCCATTTTTATTTCATCATAGATGGCCTTAAAATCAAATCCCGAGCTTCCATCTTTAGCCTCCATTCTGGCGAGATACGTTCCCCCTACTTTCATGTCATTAGTTGCCGAGGGACAATGCCAATTTGCATCTGCAAAATTCCATTGGGTTATATGTGCAGGAATGGTGTAATAATCCCACACTTTTTTTGCCGTGGCATTTATAGTTGCTGTTACCGTTATTTTGTTTTTCATCTTATATTTTGTTTTCAACGATACAAATATGAGGTACTAAAATGAGATTTAAGAATAGTGATAACGACAACTTAGGGGGTTGATTACGACAAGCTTATTTTATATGTTTGTTCTATGAAAAACGTATCCATTCTTGTACCCGAATCATCTGTAATGCAAGCCATTGCAGACCCTCAGTATTTATTTACTGCAGTGAATCAGTTTTTGGCCGTATCTGGCAAAAAACCTCTATTCAATGTGCAATTGGTTGGGGTGGAAAAGGAAGTAAAACTAAATGACGGAATATTTTCTGTTCATGCTGATAAACAGCTGAAAGACGTTAGCAAAACAGATTTGATTTTTATTCCTGCTTTGTTTGGGGATATGTCAACAGCTATTGCAAAAAACCAAAATCTAGTACCGTGGATTGTAAATCAATATGGGAAAGGTGCGGAAGTGGCTTCGCTTTGTGTTGGTGCATTTCTGTTGGCGTCAACGGGTTTGTTAAATGGCAAAAAATGCTCCACACATTGGGGTTTTCAAGAGGAGTTTAGAGAAATGTTTCCTGAAGTTGAAGTGGTGGAAGGCGGCATAGTGACAGAAGAGAATGGCATTTACTCTAGCGGTGGTGCTAACTCTTATTGGAATTTGCTTTTGTATTTGGTTGAGAAATATACTGATCGTGAAACGGCAATTCTAGCTTCAAAATATTTTGCTATTGATATTGACAGAGACAGCCAAGCAGCATTTGCCATGTTCAGAGGACAGAAAGAACATAAGGATTTGGAAATAAAAGAAGCTCAAGAATACATTGAATTAAACTTTCAAGATAAAATTACGATTGATGAATTGGCAAACAAATTTGGGATTGGTAGAAGGAGTTTTGAAAGAAGATTTAAGAAAGTAACTAACAATACTATCATAGAATATATTCAACGCATCAAAGTAGAAGCCGCAAAAAGAAGCTTTGAAACGAGTCGTAAAAATATTTCGGAAGTAATGTATGATGTAGGCTATACAGACACAAAAGCATTTCGTGAGGTGTTTAAAAAAATCACGGGCTTAACACCAATCCAATACCGAAACAAATACAATAAACAATTGGTGCTATCATAGCTTGAACAAAACAAGGGTAGATTCCAATAGACTTTGAAAACTACCCTTTGTAACCTATCTCCTAACCTTCGCTGGTCTAAAGTTTCTGATGGTATAGGTGAAGTTTAGCATGTAAAAACGGTTTAAAACCAAGGATTTGTTATCTGCCACATAAGCAGCGGTAATTTCTCTGGAGATGCTGTTGTTTTGCCCAAGCACATCAAAGGCCGACAAGCTAAGTTCGGCTTGGTCTTTTTTCATAAACTTATAAGCCGCTTTGGCAGACAGTAAAGTGAAGTTTTGCTCAAAACCTTCTATGCCTGCTAAATAGGTATTGGTGCCTTTTACGTTAAATAAGAAACCGCTTTTGCTTAATAAATTAAGAGCTAAACCAATGTTTTGGGTGTAATAGTTGCTATTGAGGTCTTGCTGTAGCGTATTCCCAATAATGTTGTAACCGCCATTATAAGACAGCGTAAAATCTACCTGTTCTGATATATTGCTACCCAACACCGCACCTAAAGTCATGCCTGTATTCCTGGCCACGTTTTCTAAATCATTCACCAAACCCGGCGTAATAGAATGGCTTACGCCAAAGTTAAGATTGAGGTTTGATTTCAAACTTGCAAGCGGAAAACCATAGGTCATAAAAGAGCGGTAAGACTGGCTATTTCCATAGTTCTGTGGCAAACTTAGTGAGGCACCTCTAAGCAGCGGAATACCATTATAAACAGTGTCTCTAGTGGCAATGGTACTAATATTAGAAATATTATCCAGCGTATAGCTACCTACCAAATAAGCGTAAAAAGTGCTTCCTTTCTCCAAATTGGCACTGTTATATCGGAAAGTTAAGCTGTGACTACTCTCTTGGTCTAAGTTAGGGTTACCAGCCGACAGCTGCAATGGATTACTGTTGTCAACCACGTTTTGTAGCTGCGTAATGCTGGGTGCATTGGTAGAGGTTCTGTAATAAAGCCTAAGATTCTTTTCTTTGCTTATAGAATACCTCAGCATAGCAAAGGGTAATATATTTTTGAAACTTCTGCTGGTATTTAAGGTTTGAGGAAACAGCTGCTCGCCATCAAGTTCGGCTATTTGATAATTTAAATTGGCAAAAAACATAAACTCTCGTCCTTTATTGTACCTATAACCTGCACTCATGGTTTGCGTATTGTACTGGTTTAAAAAGCTATTGCTCAAGTTTTCATTCAAACTATTAAATCCCCCAGTCTCTGGATTAAAGTCAAAAGTAGATTGGTCTGACTCGTTATCTGCCCAGTCTGTTTTATAAGAAAAACGTAAACTACTTCTTTCGCTAAGTGGCTGAGAGTAGTCAGCTCTGATATCATAAGAATTATTTAAGACCTCTTTAGAAGCCACCTGGTTTAAATCCAGAGCATTGGTATTTAACTGGTCTTCTGACAGTAATTCAGATTGATAGTCTTGGCTGGACCTATTATTCCCTACACCAATAGAAAATGTTTGTCCTCGCTTTTCAAATCTATGACGATAAAGCAAATTGAATTTTACGTTATAACCATCATTATTGCTGTTTGTAGATGTTATCGTATGATTTAATATTTCGTTTACTAGGTCGGTTTTACCGTCCACGTAGTCTGTTATATCTGCATTTTGAAAGCTCAATGAAGGCGTAAAAATTAAAGAGTTCTTTTTGTTGATGTCGTACTGCATTCTCACATTAACCCTGTGATTTAGGTTTTGTTTATTTCCAGCATGATATTCACGGTAATCTTGTGTCACGTTTTCTCCCAAAAATGTGGTTTGCTGTAAAGTGTCAATGGAATTATTATCAGTCTGATTAAAGAAATAACTCATATTTAACTTCACTTTTTCACCCCAATTGTCTGTCAGGTTAAAGCCTAAAGCATTTGTGTTAGTAATACCACTCTGGCCATTCACCAGAAAGTCGTTTGAATTAGCTCCAACGGAGCCACCTCCACGTCCTCCTCTACCCCTTCTACCAGACCCACTACTCCCCAAAACACCCAGTAGGTCATCAGAAGAAAAGTTAGTTTGATTTATGTTATTAGAAAGCCCGATAATGGAAATCCTCAAATCTTCATTGAAATAATTGACATTTCCACCCAAATTATATCTATCGTCGGTACCGTAACCAGCGTACACTTTTCCAAACTGTCCGTTACTTTTTCCACTTTTTGTAACAATGTTTATCGATTTCTCAGTATTGCCATCATCAACACCTGAAAATTGAGATTGGTCGCTCAGTCGGTCAAAAACTTCTATTTTGTCAATAATTTCTGCTGGTAAATTTTTCAAAGCGGCACTAGCATCATTCCCGAAAAACTCTCTACCATCCACCGTAACACGTTTTACATCTTCCCCTTGAGCTTGTAGTTTACCATCTTGGTATTGTATGCCAGGCATTTTTTTCACTAAATCGTCTGCCGTGGCATCCGGGTTTACTTTGTAAGCATCGGCATTAAACTGTAAGGTATCGCCTTTCATTTCTACCCTAACTTGTTTGGCTTTCACCTGTACTTCTCCAAGTAGTTTTGAGTCCTCTTCCATGACTATATTGCCAAAAACTTTATCAGCATTCATCAGGGGTACTCTTTCTATTTTTGAAACAAAACCAACCGAGGAAATAGTCAATCGATAAAAACCCTTAGGTACATCAATAATTTCAAATTCGCCTTTTTCATTGCTAAATGCAGCCATTTGGAAGCTGGAGTCTCTGGGTGAAGTTAAAATCACAGTGGCTGCCACCACCCCTTCATTGTTAGCGTCTGTTACGCTGCCAGAAACCATAAAAGTATCCTGAGCAAAAGCGTAGGATGTAAGAACCGTGAGTAATAAAGTAGTAATTAGTCTATTCATTTTTTTATAATAAGCCTCTTTGACTTGGAATGTGCAGAAAGGTTTAAGTGGAGATTCGGGCTTTTATCTCCATAGTTCAGCCCTTGGTCGACACTGATTTAATGTGGTCCTTTTTAAGGTTCTTTTGTGACCCTTTTTGGGGACTATATTGAAGTTTAAATAGAGTAAGCTTTTGTTGAAACTAGACTCGGTTCAACTAAAATAAACTTTCTCCGTAATCATGACCATATTATATTAAATTGTCAAACCCTATTAAAATTATAACATGAAACTACATTTACTATTTCTTCTCTTTTCTTTTGGACTTGCAAATGCACAGGTTAAACCACCAAACATCGTTTTTTGCTTAGCCGACGACTGGGGTTACCCACATGCAGGAGCCTATGGCGACCAAGGTGTTAAAACTCCAAATTTTGATAGACTTGCCAATGAAGGTGTCTTATTTAACCATGCTTTTGTTTCAAGCCCTTCCTGCACACCTAGCAGAAATGCCTTTATCACAGGTAAATATCATTGGGAATTAGGTTCAGGGGCAAATTTATGGAGCACTCTTCCTGAAAAACATCAGAGCTTTATTCACCTTTTGGCAAACCAAGGCTATGTTACAGGAAGAAACAAAGCAAAAACATGGGGTCCTGGAAATTTGGACAATTGGATAGCCAGCCATGGTTCACACCCCTCTAATAAAGGGTACAATACTTTTGAAGAATTCTTGGCCGAAAAAAACAATGATTCTCCTTTCTTTTTCTGGCTGGGTACCCAAGACCCACACAGAGATTATGTAAAAGGCTCAGGTGAAAAAAGTGGTATAGATATTTCAAAAGTTCATCTTTACAGACACTATCCAGAATCTGATATCATACGTAAGGATGTAGCAGATTACTATTACGAAGTACAGCGATGGGATAGCTTGGTTGGTTCTGTAATTAAGCAATTAGAAGAAAATAATTTACTAGAAAACACCATCATTATTATGACTGGCGACCATGGTATGCCTTTTCCGCGTGGCAAAGGAAACCTCTACGATTCGGGTGTAAGAGTGCCATTTGCAGTCCGATGGGGAGACCAGATTAAAGCTGGCAGAACTGTAGACGACTATGTGTCGTTTGCTGACATTGCTCCTACGCTTTTAGAAGCCGCTGGGCTTGAAATACCAGAAGATATGACCGGCAAGAGCTTTGTCAATATTCTCAAATCCGAAAACGCTGGAATAACAGAACGTTCCGACATCGTTTTTGGTAGAGAAAGACATGTGCCTGCTCAAGAGAAACCAAATATGGGAGGCTATCCTTCGCGAGGATATAGGAATAACGATTTTCTTTATATCCGTAATTATAAGCCCGATTTATGGCCTGCGGGTACCGGAAAATCTGGAGCAACCAATTTGCCAAATCAATGGTATGCAGACTGTGACGGCGGGCCTACCAAAGATTACATAGTGGCAAATAAAGATTTAGACCAAGAGCACCAGCTTTCATATGAGCTGTGTTTTGGAAAAAGACCTGCAGAAGAGTTGTATGACTTAAAAAATGACCCCGACCAGGTTAACAACATTGCTTATGACAAGGCTTATAAAAAAACACTGGAAAGTTTACGTTCTAAACTTCAAACCAAACTAACGGCCTTAAACGACCCAAGGGCTACAAACCCTAATTATGAAGGATTTGACCAATACCCTTATTTGGGTGGTGGTGGCGGTAAAAAAAAATAAGTAGTACTTTATCAAAACATGAAAAATCCTAGCCTCTTAGACTAGGATTTTTTTGTATCGCTTTTCTTATCTAAACCAACTTCAAGGACTCTGAATTTCACTGTCTTTGTAAAACTGATTTATTGAAGGAATAATGCTAACTGATTTCTGCCTACGCTCCATTTTTATTTCTTTTGCAAAAACACATTTATTCTACAATATGAAAACCAAACTTATCGCCTTTTGTCTGATATGCTTATCAGCAAATGTTTTTGGACAACAGTATAAAGAGCATGTTCATTTTCTGGCAAAAGACAGTATGAAAGGTCGTGGTACAGGAAGTAGAGAGGCGAATAAAGCAGCCAAATATATCAAAAAGGCTTTCAAAGAATATGGCTTAGCCCCAAAAGGTACGCGAGGATATTATCAAGATTTTGAGGCTAAAGTAAGACGTGTAGTAGTACCAGACAGTATTCGTAGAACTAAAAACGTGATTGGATTCTTAGATAATGGTGCAGCAAAAACAGTGGTGATTGGTGCTCACTATGATCATATAGGCGAGGGCAAACAGGGAAGTTTAAAGGATAGTACTGCCTATGGAAAAATCCACAATGGTGCCGACGATAACGCTTCTGGCGTGGCGGGTTTATTAGAACTAGCAAGATATTTCAGTCAGAACAATGATATAGAACCCGTCAATTTCCTCTTCATATCCTTCGGTGCAGAAGAGCTGGGCTTAGTGGGTTCTCGCTACTTTGTCAAAAATCCAACCGTAGATTTGAAGAGTATTCATTTCATGCTAAATATGGACATGATAGGCCGTTTTAATGCAGAGAGAGGCGTTTCCATAATTGGTTACGGAAGTAGCCCAGAATTTGAAACTATGATGGAGCAAATTGACAGAGAAAAGCACATTAAGTTTTACACCGGCTATGAAGGACGTGGCGGCTCTGACCAAACCTCATTTTACGAAAAAGACATCCCCGTTATGTTTTTCCATACAGGCGGCCACCCAGATTATCATAAACCCACCGACGACATAGAAAAAGTTGATTACGAATCCTTGGCAGGTATTGTAGAATTAGAGAAGGCTATTATAGAAGCTAGCCTTAGTTTTGAGACGCTGCATTTTAGAAATACAGACCCTAAGGAGGAGAAGTAATAGGTTTGATTTCGTTTTTTAAGAGTTTAGCACTTTGAAACTATTAGTTAAATACTAAACAAGAAACTTTAACGAATTTTTGTCGTTTATATAAGTATAATTGTCGTTATTTAAGTATTGAAACTTAAGTCAAATGGAAAAAACATTATTAAAACGTGATAGCAATGAATTAAAAACATTCATCAAACACTTT
This sequence comes from uncultured Arcticibacterium sp., assembly GCF_964021845.1. Classification (NCBI taxonomy): domain Bacteria; kingdom Pseudomonadati; phylum Bacteroidota; class Cytophagia; order Cytophagales; family Leadbetterellaceae; genus Arcticibacterium; species uncultured Arcticibacterium sp. The sequence goes on from NZ_CAXHZC010000001.1 coordinate 1,382,204, forward strand.
GAAAGAGGAAAGGGTATAAAAGCCACAGAGGTTACTTATTCTAGGTTTCTAAGCGATAAACTATTGGTAGCTAAGGCTGTTAAAAGAGGTGTACCAACCGTACTTTTTTCCGAAATAAAATCTAATTCACCATTTAACGACATTCAATGGTCGGCATTTTTGGACATCAATATTCGTACACTTCAAAGATACCGCAAAGAAGAAGGGCATGTATTTAAGCAAATTCAAAGTGAAAAAATATTCGAACTAGCTGAAGTAGTTGATTTAGGTAACAAGGTTTTTGATTCGCCAGAAGATTTCACCATCTGGCTTAACACACCTTCATTAGCTTTAGGAAAAAATAAACCAATAGATTTATTGGACACTTCATACGGTAAGGATATCGTAATGGCTGAACTAAACCGAATTGAATATGGCGTTTTTGTCTGATGATAGTCTACAGATTAAGTCGTAAAAAATATAAAGATGAATTATCCGGCTATGGAGCCTCTTTAAGCGGCCAAAGGTGGAATTCAAAAGGCTCAGAAGTTATTTATACTGCACAATCACGAGCATTAGCAAATAGTGAAGTCGCGGTTCATATTGCTTTGGGCATTTTACCGAGAGATTATTTCATGGTAGAAATAGAAATCCCAGATGAATTAAAAATTCTAGAAATTGCTTTTAAAGATTTACCTGAAGGATGGAATGCCTTACCTTCTAAGCCGGATAGTCAAAAATTTGGTGATGATTTTGTTAAATCAAATACACACGTAATTCTCAAAGTTCCAAGTGTTGTGGTTAAGGGAGAATATAATTATATCCTAAACTCACGTCACCAAGATTTTTCAAAAATTAGAATCATTAAAACAGAACCCTACCCTTTCGACCCTCGATATTTTAATACCTAAAGAAGATATCAAGTTTCTTAATTTCCCTTCTTTGCTTTGTTTCGAAACTAACATAGCTTTGTAAAAGAGTAAACCCCAAAAAGCATTAATACACATGAGAATATTTTTTACAGGCGGCTCAGGAAAGGCAGGAAAACACGTGATACCTTATTTGCTAGAGCAAGGGCACAGCGTTTTGAATGTAGATTTGAAGCCCTTGGACTACCCAGGCGTAGATAACCTTATTGCCGATATTACCGACTCTGGACAAATGTTTAATGCTATGAGTTCTTATGCCAACTTGGGTGAATTAGAAGCTGGTACTGGCGTACCAAAGTTTGACGCTGTGGTGCATTTTGCTGCGGTACCTCGAATTCTCATAAATCCTGATAATGAAACTTTTAGGGTCAATACTATAGGGACATATAATGTCATTGAAGCAGCTGTGAAATTAGGTATTAAAAAAATTATCATTGCTTCGTCTGAAACCACATATGGTATCTGTTTTTCAGATGGAGAAACCGACCCAAAAGTTTTACCACTACGAGAAGATTACGATGTAGACCCAATGGATAGCTACGGTTTATCCAAAGTGCTGAATGAAAAAACGGCTCGAAGCTTCCAGCGTAGGTCAGGTTTTGATATTTATGCTCTTCGTATTGGAAATGTTATTGAACCTCATGAATACGCTGAATTGTTTCCTAACTATTTCAAAAACCCTGAAGTCAGACGAAGAAATGCCTTCTGCTATATTGATGCCCGTGATTTAGGTCAAATAGTGGATTTATGTTTGAAAAAAGACAAGCTTGGCTATCAGGTTTTCAATGCCGGAAACGACCATAACGGTGCCATTATACCAACTAAAGAATTAGCCGAAAAATTCTTTCCAAACGTGCCTATTAATGAAGACTTAGAAGAGCACGAAGCCCTATTCTCAAATCGTAAAATTCGTGAGGTATTAGGCTTTAAAGAGCAGCATAATTGGCGAAAATATGTAAAAGGGGAGTGATTTTTTATTTAAATGCTGAAGACTGAATACATTTAAAATCTACAACCTAACTCCTATGGGTCAGCCACAAATAGTAGTTCCCCCCTGTTTCACTTAATTTAGCTATCTACTACATTTATCTTTATTCATATTACTCACAGCACTTCCTGACAATAACATAATATGAGCAAACGCTCCACAAATCAGAATATTACTAATGCCTTTATAGTAACCTGATTCTTTTAAAATTGCTGAACATGCCATCATTACTCCAGCCCATATTAAAGCACTTACTATTACTGGGATTGCTTTTCTTAATTCTTTCATTTTTTCTATAGTTTAAATTATGCTGCGGAGAGCATTGCTAGCAGATAGCCCGAAGCAAATCCGCTTAGGATGCATAGCTCTTCCATATCGTTTATTTGTTTAATCGTTTCTATGTCGTAGTTGTAACTAAATCTCTTCCAATTAAAAGCGGGAATTAGTCGCAGCACCACCTCTTGCTTTTCATCATAGACATCAAATTTCCCTTTAAAAACGCCATTGTACTTTACAGAGAACTCTCTTTGACGTTTTTCAGAGTCTCTAATCTTTATTTGCATTCTCCCTCGCCAATTAAACTCCATACTTCCCACCTCTCGCTTATTTCTAAAAATCAAGATTTTCGTTCGCCAAAAATTAGCGGGCTTTATTTCAATAAGATTGCCTTTAAGCCTAGACGAAGCCTTGCTAGAATACCAATTTTCATAAACTACATCACTAATAACTTTATTTCCGTCCAGAAGCTTAAAACTTCCTTTACCTGATGTTGATTCTATTCGCATAATTATTGTTCGTCTATTTGTTCTATTGCCTCACCCGCAGCCTTCATATTTTTACTATAAAACCTAAAAAGAAAATAGACCATAGGCACAGCAATCAATATGGAAAGGCCAATTACCGAGAAGAGCTCCTCTTTAGCAGCAGCAAAGTCCGTGAAAATATCTTTTCCAATAAATACCTTCAAAACCACAGGAATAAAAAATAACATAGTAGGTAAACTACTCCAAACACCCACTTTTTTATAAAAGACCGATGCCTTTTTTAGGGCTATAAAGTTCTGTTGGCTTTCTTCTATACTGTTTTCCAGAAGATTTATCTTCTTCATTTTAGCAATGAAATCCCATGATATATATCCAGAGAAAATAAATAATGCTCCGCTCAATAAAGCACAAACCGCCAGAGGTGTAGTTTGGAAACTTCCATTCAGCATATTTAATAATAAACCTACCAGCAAGGCCATACACATACCTAAGCCACCGATAGTTTCAAAAAGAACCATCTTGCCTAAGCTATTCTTACTCTTTTCATGAGCCATTTTCAAAATAATTTCATTCGTGAGTTTTTTCTGTTTTTCTAACTCCCCACTTAGCTCTTGCCAAGTTTGTTTCATTTCTTCTAATTCCATATCTGTAATGTTTATAGTAAAGCTGTCGCTAAACTTTAGCAATACCTTTCTTCAATTTTTCCTTTATCCTGCCCATTCTAGTACCTACATTACTTACGGTCAGTCCGGTAATCTGAGCAATCTCTTGATGGCTTTTATCTTCTAAAAAAAGTAATATCACCGCCTTTTCTATGTCATTTAGCATACTAATATGTTGGTACAGGTCTTTGCTTCTTTGCTCTAAAACGGGGTCATAAGAATCTTCCAAAACATGCAGTCCTGCGTCAAAAGACACCATCTGCCCTTCTTTTTTAGTCTTTCTTAGGCGGCTGATGGCGGTATTTAGTGCCACACGATACAGCCAAGTAGAAATTTGCGACTGGTTTTTAAACTTCTCAAAAGCCTTCCACAGCTGCAGTACTATTTCTTGGTATAAATCCTTCCTGTCTTCGGAATCATTTCCATAGACAGCCGTCACCTTATAAATGAGGGCTTCATTTTCTTTAATAGTTTCTACAAATGCGTTTTCTGTATTCAAACCGTTTTTTTATGAATTCAATTAGTTAGTCGTAGGCTGTCCAAAAAAATCACAGCATCAATCAAATATTTTTAAGATTATTATTTCAACAGCCCAAAAACATTTTGATAATATTACCTTTAAGGTACAAAAACATCAGCCCAAATGCCCGCCATTTCTACCAAAAGACTTTTTACTGCAGGTACCGTTTTCAATAATAAAACCATTACCTATGAAAATGGTAAAATCACGGCCATTGAAGACTTTCAGGGTACTCCCAAATATCAGAACATCGCTGCTCCATTCTTTGACACCCATATAAATGGTGGCGAAAAGCTGTATTTGACTGAGCAAGTAAGCATGGAAGCCATTGATGATATTTTCACCGCCTCTGTAAAAACAGGCACATTCTATGTTTTGCCCTGTGTCATTACCTCTTCTCCTGAAAACATTTTGAAGGGCTTAGCCGCCATTAAGGAATACATGAGGCTAAATCCAAAATCTGGGGTGATGGGCTTACACCTAGAAGGGCCATTCTTAAATCCAGTAAAAAGGGGAGCACATTTGGCCAAATATGTCAGAAAACCGAGCAATGAAGAGCTTGCGGGCATCTTGGCGGCTGGCAAGGGAATTATCAAATTAATGACCATTGCCCCTGAACAGTTTACCGACGAACAGATAAAAATGATACAAGCCGCTGAAATTTGTATTTCGGCTGGGCATTCTGATGCCACCAATGTAGAAGCTAACCATGCCTTTGACTTAGGAATAAACTTGGTGACACACCTCTTTAATGCCATGTCTGGTTTACATCATAGAAAACCAGGTCTTGTGGGTGCCACCTTAGCACGTAAAGAAGTTTGGGCTCCCATTATTTTAGACGGCAAACATTGTGATTTTGACGCTGCCAAAGCGGCTTTCAATGCCAAACCAGATAGGCTTTTCATTATTTCTGATGCTTTATTTTTAGGCCAAAAGAAAGTAAAGTTTCAATGGAAAGAGTTTGACGCCACCCTCATTAATGGTGAATATATCAACAGCGATGGCAACTTAGCAGGCTCTGCTGTTTCTGTAGGGGAATGCATTAAAAATGCCGTGGAGCAAGTTGACATTCCGCTTGAAATAGCTATTGATATGGCTACTGAAAGACCAGCAAAGGCTATTGGCTTAGAAAAGGATATTTGTAAAGTAGACGTGGGCTATCCAGCTATTTTCACTTCGTTTAATAACGACCTAAATACATTTGAAGTATTAAACAAGGCTTAGTTGCCTTTTAACTTCTCTATCAGTATCCTTTCGTAGCTGTCTATATTTTTGTCAAAATCTTCTAAAGTATACTCTACTTTTATATCAGGTTGAATAAAAAAGGATTCATCCGCCTTCTGGCTTCTTGCATGCACTATTCTGTACTCCGGAATTCTCACGCTGATTTTACTATTCGGTAGCTTGGCTATATACCAGCTACCAGCATGGCTTCCCCAATTCGCTCCTCCAGGGATAGTTCCTATAAAAGTAGCTCTGTCCATATTATCTAAAAGTGAAATGGTAAAAGTGGTAGCCGAATATGAAGCCGCATCCATAAAGACGTAGAGTTTTTCTTTATAAACGAGCTTAGAAGGTTTCTTTTTAGCGGGTTTCCCTGTAGCTCTATATCTATATATACTATCTTTTTTATTAAAGTAAAGTGGGGCTAATAATGGCGTGATTCCCTTTAAAGGTGAAAACACTTTGAAATAGGCCGATCTTTTAAAAGCCATGGTGTCAATCAGCTTATAAGGCTCGGATGCCACATACTTCATTACTTTAGATATGTTAGGAATATAGCCACCACCATTTGACCGAAGGTCCAAAACCAAATGCTCTATTGAATCTTTCTTGGCTTGCTTTATTTGCTTTCTAAATTTTCGTTTAAACTTAGTTTGAAACAAATCTAAAGGCGAGCCTTTAAAAACAAAAGATGTCACATCTATTTTAGCCAAAGCCAATGTGGAATCAATCACGGTATAAGACAAGTTTTTTCTGATTTTCTCAGGATACCTATGTGCTAAAATAGCACCCATTTGTTTTGTGGTAATGGTGGCTAGTTTAAACTGTATTACGGAATCCTTTTCCATATTTCTTAGCACCAAATTCACAGTGTCTTTCAAATCAAAGAACTTAGGATAGTAAGCATAAAGCATTTTGGTGGCATAAAGTTGCTTGGCATTCTCATTCCCATTATCTGTTCCTATATTAGTTTTTAAAAATTCCTTAACACTTTCTATAGACTTCCCATCAATTTCCAAAAGCTCTAAACCTCTTACCAAAGTAGTATCGGCAGAAGCATTATACTGTATCAAGTTTTTGCCCTCCACCTCTGCCATAATGAATGGAAGCTTATAAGGATGCTCTTTCCGCCACTTTTTAGGATGTAAAAAACCTGTATGCAAATCTTTAATTTGATAAATTAATGGAGAGATTTTAAGAAACAAATCTACCTCTGAAATAGAATCCGTTAAAGAAGCCTTAATTTCCAAATAGTTTTTTTCGTAAGCCTCCGGAGATTGATACCTAAATAGGCCGGGATGAATTTGCTGCATTCTCTTATACAGCACGTCTATATCTTCTTTTGCCTCATCAGCACTGAGTATCTGAGCTTTTGCTCCAATAGAGAAAAGTATAATGACAAAAAAAAGACGCCACATACAGCTTAAAGTCAATTCTTAGATTAATTATATTGAATACTTTCAAAATTAGGCTGAAATAGGCGTTTATCTTCAAATCCTTTTAATTATCTTTGCGGCACATTAACAGTTCTTTGAATAAATATGCTGAACCGCCGTCTTATCCGAATTAGGGCTATGCAATCTTTATACGCCTACGAGCAGTCTAAAAAGGCTAATTTCTTACTAGCCCAAGACATGATTCATGAGGCCTTTGCTCCCGACCTAAACTCCATGGAAGTTCAAGACCGAGTAAAACTTCAGGGCTTAACAAAGTTAGGAATTCAGCAATTGGAAGATGATTTTTCTATTGAAGGTGACAAAGAAGACTTTGAGCAACCTAATGAAGTAAAACTAGCCGTTAGTAAAGCTACCAGCTACTTTCTTGAGAAAAACAAAATAGATTTTGACAGCCTTATTTTACGCACTGCGAAAGAGGCCGATAAAGTTTTTGAGATTTATTACATGCTGCTAAACCTATATTTAGCCTTGGCAGAAATGTCAGACAGAGATATAGTTCATCCAGGAAAAAGCAGATTAAGCAGTAATAAGTTAATAAAAGAATTTGCGACTAACCCTGATTTAGAGAACATGACCCTGCGTCAGACTTTTAGATGGGATGAAGAAGTTGATTTTGTAAAAAGTCTTTACAACCAAGTTTTAAAGAAAAACCCAAAGTATCTTGAATACTGCGAAAAACTAAATCATACCTTAGAGGAAGACACAGCTCTGCTAAAGTATTTAGTTAAAAACGTTTTCTTGAAAAATGAGGTTGCCGCTAATTTCTTTGAAGGACAGCACCTTTATTGGTCTGAAGACAAAGAAACGCTAAGAGCTATGGTAGCCCATAGTTTTCAAAATTTCTCGGAAGACAATAAACTAACAATAGCCAAACCAGATGAAGTTTGGCAGGAAAGAAAAGATTTCCTGATGGTTTTGTTTAAAAACGGCGTTAAAGAAGAAGAAGAGTTAATGAGAACTATTTTGCCTAGCCTTAAAAACTGGGAGTATGATAGAATAGCCGAAACAGATAAGATTCTTTTAAAAATTGCATTGATTGAAATGAAGGAATTCCCTGGAATACCTGTCAAAGTAACAATCAATGAAATAATAGAAATAGCTAAAACATACAGCACCCCTAAAAGTGGGCAGTTTGTGAATGGTGTTTTAGATAGGCTTTCAAAAGAGCTCGTTGCCAAAGGTGACATCAAGAAGACTGGCCGCGGAATGTTGGATAATAAATAAGTTAGAATCATTGCCTAAAATGGCTTTTTAAGATAATTTTAAGCACTAAATCAATAATAGATCATGAGTAAATCGTCAGGTTCATTTTTAGCATTCATAGCGGGTCTTGCAGCGGGAACTGCTATTGGAATTTTATATGCTCCGGAAAAAGGAGAAGTAACAAGAGACAAACTGGCTGATACTTTAGGGAAATATCGTATCCAGTTAGAAGAATTCATAGCCGACCTTATAGAAAGAGGTGACGAGGTAGCCATAGAAATGGCTGGTGGTGGAGATGTAGACAGCAAAGCAAAAGCTGACGGAAAAAAAGTAGTGAACGAAGCCCGTCAAAAAGCAGAAAAACTACTGGAAGATGTAGAAAATTTAATGTCACAAATTAAATCGAAAGCATGAAATATATAGCTAGTTTACTTTTGGGTGTGGTTTTGTTTTCATGCAATACCACAGCCACCCAGGAAAGCTCATCAGAAGAGGCTTCGCTTTCAAATGCTAAAATTAGCTTTGAATCACCATCGCATGACTTTGGAACCATCACAGAAGGTGACCAAGTATCGCATGCATTTAAGTTTACAAACACTGGAACTGACCCACTTCAAATTACAGCAGTGAATGTATCTTGTGGCTGTACCGTGGCTTCAAAACCAATAGGTATGGTAGGCGTAGGTCAGTCTGACGAAATCGTTATTAACTTTAACAGCACAGGTAAACCAGGTGTCAATAAGAAAACGGTTTCTGTGCTTTCAAATGCACAAAACCCTTCGGAAATACTTTCTTTTACTGCCACAGTAAATAAGGCAGCGGGAGAAACCGACTCTGAAAACCTTTAGAAAATTAACCTTAAAACCGAATAACAATCACTATGGTATTATTACAAGCAGACGCAGGAGCAGGAAATTATAGTTTTTTAATATTAATGGCAGGTATGTTTGCTGTTATGTATTTCTTCATGATAAGACCGCAACAAAAAAAGCAGAAGGAACAACAACAAATGGTTAACGAATTAAAACCAGGTGACGAAGTAGTTACTTCTGGCGGGCTTCATGGTAAAGTAGTAGCTACAGACGATGAGACTGTAACCATATCTACTGGCGGTGCAGCTAGACTCACTTTTGAGAAAAATGCCATCGGTAAGAAAAAATAAGTAAACCCACATGCTGAAGACCTGTTTGCCTAGTGTAAGCAGGTCTTCTTCTTTTTATATCCAAGTATTTTTTGTAGCTTACATACACAGTGAATCAATATAATAAAGTGAGAAGAAACGCCAGAGATAGCCAAGCTATGCCTTTAAAGGATGCCCTAGATGCATTCCTGGATTCTTTTAACTTAAAATCCAAATATAACGAGACCCAGCTAGTAGCTTCTTGGCAAAAGATAATGGGTCAAACAATAGCTTCTAGGACTGATAAAATCTTTATAAGAAGTAGCACGCTCTTTCTTAGAATTACCTCTGCCCCACTCCGTCAAGAATTGGTCTTAGCCAAATCAAAACTCATCACACTCATTAATAAGGAAATGGGTCAAGATTTGGTAAATGACGTGGTTTTCATCTAGGTTCTAAGTTTTGCAAAGTCCCCTATGTTGTAATAGTAGGAAAGTACTTTTTCCTTAACCAAAAGGAAACTCTAACTAATAGTATCAAAGCAGGCACCTCTACTAAGGGACCAATTACACCAGCAAAAGCTTCACCTGAATTCAAACCAAAAACTGCAATGGCCACCGCTATAGCTAATTCAAAGTTATTTCCTGCCGCCGTGAAGGCTACAGAAGCCGTTTTATCATAAGATGCTCCCATGGCCTTGGTCAGGAAAAATCCAATGATAAACATCAAAGTAAAATAAATAAGCAATGGAACGGCTATAATTACCACATCCATTGGAATCTCTACTATTAGTTCCCCTTTTAAGGAAAACATAACGATGATGGTGAATAATAAAGCGACCAAAGTCATAGGTGAAATAGCTGGAATAAACTTCTCAGTATACCATTTCTCTCCTTTTAACTTCACTAAAATGAATCTGCTTAAAATACCCAGAAGAAACGGAATACCTAAGTAAATGGCTACGCTCTCCGCAATAGTCCCAATAGAAATATCGACTATGGCTCCTTCAAATCCGAAATATGGAGGAAGAACCGTAATAAACAACCATGCGTAAAAGCTATAAGCAAAAACTTGGAAAACACTATTCAATGCCACCAATCCAGCTCCGTACTCATTGCTGCCTTCAGCTAGGTCATTCCAAACCAACACCATGGCAATACAACGAGCTAAGCCTATCAAAATAAGACCCACCATATAAGAAGGATAATCTCTCAAAAATGTAATGGCTAATAGAAACATTAAAACTGGGCCTATTACCCAGTTTAGCAAAAGTGAAATTGATAAGATTTTAGTGTTCTTGAAAACCTTAGGTAGTAATGCATAATTCACCTTTGCCAAAGGCGGATACATCATCAATATTAGACCTATAGCTATGGGAATATTAGTACTTCCGCTACTAAATGAATTTATGATATCAGGGAAAGTTGGAACAAAATAACCAATGGCTACTCCCACACCCATTGCCACAAAAATCCATAAGGTTAGATTTCTGTCTAGAAAGCTTAATTTCTTTGCTTGTGCCATATTATGCTTGGATTTGAGAGAATACGTAAAATAATTCTGTTGCTATTTGTAAACTTCTTTCCATATATTTTTCAGCTTGCTGAGGCGTATTGTCAAATGCTTTAGGATCTTCAAAAGTTATAGGAATTCGCTTTTCTGCTCCTTCTATAAAAGGGCAGGCACCATCTGCACTAGAACAAGTCATAATGGCAGCAAAAGCCGACTTTGGATTAAAAGCTGCATCAAGCTTCTTTGAAAAACAAATTATTGGATGTTGGTTAGCATCATACTTGACACTGTAAACCGGATTATCTCCTTTTGAAAGCGTTTCAATCTGAAAGCCCGTATTCTTTAAGGTCTCTGCAGCCATTGGAAAAAGAGCCGTAGCCTCTGTTCCTCCAGAATAAGAAAACACCTGCTTTATATTAAAATGATGAGCCAATGTTTGTGCCCAAACCTGAGATAAATGACTTCTGCGTGAGTTATGAGTACAAATAAAGTTCAGTCGTATTTCTTCATTAGCATTTACCTTTACCTGAACAAAATCTATCAATGGCTTTAGCGTCTCTTTACGTGAGGCGGAAATGGTTTCAACATTCAGTGTTGAAATGGTTTGATTAATTTTAGTAAATAATGACATCGTATATTTTTGGTTTGTTATATAAATATTTTTTTTAACAGCAGGTTTTACTGCTGATATCTTGTTCTAAAAAATCAAACATGATGGCTTTCATTTTGGCCCATTTTTCAGAATCAATGCAGTAACACACGCTAGTTCCTTCTACACTACCCTTTATGAGCCCTACCTTCTTTAATTCTTTCAAATGCTGAGAAATAGTAGCTTGAGCAAGGCCTATTTCATTCACCAAATCACCACAAACGCAGGCGTCAATTTTAAATAAATGCTGTAAAATTGCGACCCTGGCTGGGTGACCAATAGCTCTAGCAAGTACCGCTATTTCGTTTTCTTGGTCCGTAAATATTTCTGTTTTTGATAAGCCCATCTCGTTTTTTTATTACTTAATTGTAATAATACGATTAATGTATTTATTGACAAAACTATTTCTACTTACAGAAAGAGTTTTTATAATTCTGAAATAAGCTCTAAACCTTGGCTACCTTTAATAAAGAAGAATATCTCCAGTTTACCATCCCCTAAAACCAGTGGCTCAAAGAGCTTAAATGCTATAAAAGATAATTTTTCAAGTATTTTATAAAATTATTTAGGGATTTGGTGGACTTGTTCTACTCTTAACTAAACCTGTTGAAATTTAAAAAATGTTGAGCTCTAAAAATACAGAAGACCAAGAGTTGGTAGGCTTCCTTTTTGAAAGCAAGAAATGGGCTTTTGAGGAAATCTATAAGCGGTATTGGAAAAGATTATTGGGCGTGGCCTTTCACCATATAGGTGTAATGGAAGAGGCTGAAGGTTTGGTACAGGAAATTTTCTTAAGCCTGTGGAAAAGAAGAAACGACGTGGTAATTAAAAGGCTAGACCTTTATTTAACCCTCGCTATCAAAAACAAAGTTTACGATTATATCAAATCACAAATTAGCTATCGAAAATATCAAGAATACTTGATTTTTCAAGAGCTAAAAGTTCATTCCGACACCGAGAACATTGTTAATTATCTGGAATTGACAAAAGCCGTAGAAAAAGTATTGGACAGGCTTCCTGAAAAAAGTGCCGAAATTTTTAAACGAAGTAGGTTTGAAGACCAGTCGGTAAAGCAGATTGCTGGAGATTTAAACCTAAGCTCCAAAGCCGTAGAATACCATATCACTAAATCATTGAAATTTCTTCAAGAAAACTTGAAGGCTTATCACTATAACTAATCTTGAATTATGACTCTTAAAGAGTTTAACGATTTATCAAAAAAATATCTAGCTGGTAATACCAGTGAGGAGGAAGATAGGTTCCTGAGCGAATGGCAGGAACAACAGCCAAATGACGAAGAACTACCTTTGAGTAAGGTAGAGGAGTTTGCAATAGAGAAAAGAATTTGGAAAAACATCAATAAAGGTTTAAACCAAGAAAAGATATTTACACTTAAAAGATTATTTATTGCGGCCGGAATAGCCGCCACTTTACTTTTAGGTTTTATTTACTTCTCGCCTGATTTAAACAGCACAAAGGCGACACAACTTTCAGAAAACAAGAGACAAGGTATTGAGCTTAAAAACACCTCATTTAAAAAGGAAAAAGTAAAATTAGAAGATGGCACCGTAGTGGAGCTTTCAGAGAATAGCAGCCTGATTTATGGTAAAGGTTTTAATAAATCTAAAAGAGAAGTTTATCTCAAGGGAGAAGCGTTTTTTGAAGTAGAAAGAGATGTAACTAGGCCATTTATAGTTCATACTGGCGAATTAACAACTGAAGTTTTAGGCACTAGTTTCAAAGTTAAGCATAACAAAAAAACGCGTAAGGTTGAGGTAGAAGTGGCTACAGGCAAGGTATCGGTTTACAATGAAAAGAAGTCAACCAAGAATAAGAAAAATGGCGTCATAATCACACCTAATCAAAAAGTGATTTTTGATGAGGTGTCAGAAAATATAGAACAGAGTATTGTTAGTAACCCTAAGCCCTTGGAAAAAGAGAAAATGGTGACAAGTGCCTTGGTTTTCACAAGCATACCTTTAAATAAAGTACTCTCACAGCTTTCTGTTATCTACGGAATTGATTTTGTTATAAATAACTCAAAATTACAAGAATGTAAAATCACCGCAGATTTAAACGATTTAACCATGTTTACCCAGCTCGAGCTTATTTGTAAATCGATAGACTCCTCGTATGAGCAGAGAGGGTCTGTCATATTTATAAATGGCGAAGGGTGTTAAAAAAATAAGCCGAAAATGCTACGAACATTTCCGACTTAAGTGTACTGTTCATGTTTTGACCGCACGAACATATACGATTTCAGTTTCTTAATCATTAAAAAACTTTTTAAAACTATGAAAAAAAAGATACCTATTCCAAAACATCTCTGGAAGTTTATGAAAATCACTGGTCTACAGATTATTCTCTTACTTATAGGATTAAGTTTTGCCTCGGCTAAAGAATCGAGTGCACAAGAGGTTTTAGATAGAACTATTACCTTAAAAACAGACAAGCAGGAACTACGAGACGTACTTAAACAAATAGAAAAACAAGCAGAAGTTAAGTTTGTTTATAGTACTAAAATAGAACCAGGGAGACTTTTATCTATTGACCTAAAAAAAGCAAAACTCTCTCATGTACTTGACAATATCCTAAAGCCCGTTTCAGTAGGTTACGAGGTTATAGAGAATAGGATACTTCTAAAAAAGCTTTCAAAAAAACAAACTTTTTTAATAGAAGAGCCAAAAGAAAAACTATCTAATCAGGTAACCTTACTCGAAATTTCAGGTACTATAAAGGATGAAAATAACTTAACACTTCCGGGTGTTTCTGTTATTCTGAAAGGTAGTCTTACTGGAACAACCTCTGATGCAGATGGCAAATACAAAGTAGCGGTCCCTGATGAAAAGGCTACTTTAATATTCAGTTTTGTGGGTTATGTAAGCCAAGAAGTACTAGTAGGAACCAAAAGCACCATTGATATTACTTTAAAAACGGACGTACAAACACTTGAAGATGTAGTGGTGGTAGGCTATGGTACCGTAAAAAAATCAGATTTAACAGGTGCTGTATCTAGCGTTAAGGCAGAAGAAATAGCAGCATACCCAGCTGGTGGAATTACCCAAGCCCTTCAAGGTAGAGCAGCGGGCGTTCAGATATCTTCAAACAATGGTGACCCAGGTGCTTCATTTAAGATAAGAGTTCGTGGTAGTTCTTCTATTAACGCCAGTAGTGACCCCATCTTTGTGGTTGATGGTTTTGTGGGAGGCCAGTGGCCACCACCAGAAGATATTGCTTCTATTGAAATATTAAAAGATGCTTCTGCCACAGCCATATATGGTTCAAGAGGAGCTAATGGGGTAGTAATGATTACTACCAAGCAAGGGAAAGCAGGCAAAACGCAGATTAATTTCAATACTTCTTATTCTTCTCAAAATGAAATTAACCGATTAGATCTCCTTGATGCAGACCAATTTACCGATTACATTCAAGAGGTTAATCCTGATTATGTATCGCCGGGTGGCAGCACAGACTGGCAAGACCAAATGTTCAGAACTGGAGCAATTCAAAACCATCAGCTATCTTTTTCTGGCGGAAATCAAAATCTAAAATACTATCTATCAGGTTCTATTTTTGACCAAAAAGGTATCATCATTGGTTCTGACTTTGACAGATACTCCCTTACTAATAACCTATCTTTTAAAGTAAACAACAAAATCCAAATAGGGATGAACATGTTTGCTCAGCGAAGTTCCAGAAATGGAATTGTAACCCAGGAAGGGTCTGGGGGGTCTGGAGGACTAGGAGTTGTTTCGTCTGCTTTTAGATTTATGCCAAACCAAGATATTTTCAATCCTGACGGAACTTATACTACAGCCCTTTTAGGAGACCCTATTGATAATCCTTATGCTTTAGCAAGAGAACCAGAAAATGAAACAATCGCGGATAGGATACAAGTGAACTTCTCTGCAGATTTTGAAATATTGAAGGAGCTTAAATTCAGAACTACTTTGGGAGCATCAACCACCAATACGCGGGCAGCTACATTTACACCTACAACTTTAAATGCAGGTAGAAATGTAGGTGGCAATGCTACTGTAAATGGCGGTAAAAGCACCAATATTATTAATGAAAACTACCTAACTTTTAGTAAAACTTTTGCGGAGAGGCACAATGTAAATATCTTAGGAGGTTACTCCTATCAGAAAACCAACGGTGAAGGCTGGGGAGGAAGAAGTCAAGGCTTTATATCTGATGCACTTTCTTACTGGAACTTGGGAGCTGGCTCTGTATATCAAGCACCTAACTCTGGAACATCAGGAACGCAGCTATCTTCTTATTTTGGACGCGTTAATTATGGTTTTGACAATAAGTATTTATTTACTTTCAACGGACGATATGACGGTTCTTCTAATTTCAGCAAAAATAATAAGTGGGCTTTCTTTCCTTCGGGAGCATTTGCATGGAATATCATGAATGAAGACTTCATGCAAAACTTTGACCTATTTACCTCTTGGAAAATCAGAACTAGTTATGGTATAACGGGAAATCAAGCCATTAGCCCATATCAAACCTTAGCTCGTTTCTCTCCGGTATTTACCATTCTGAATGGATCTCAAGTAAATGCAGTTAGACCAACCACAGTGGCAAATGATAACCTAACCTGGGAAACCACAACCCAGTTTGACATAGGAACTGACATAAGTTTTGCTAACAATAGATTTGTTTTAACAGCAGATTATTATTCCAAAATAACCAAAGATTTACTTTTTGCTGTTCCTCTTCCTCAATATTCTGGTTATCAGACTCAACTAAAAAACATAGGTAAAGTTGGTAATAAAGGAATAGAACTTGGTTTAGATTCAAAAATATTAACTGGTGAATTTAAATGGGATTTAAATTTCAACATCTCAGCCAACAGAAACGAAATACTTGAATTACCAGAAGGCTCAGATATTCAGTACGCAGCAGGTCCCGGCCATATGGTAGGCCTTGGAAATACCAATATCCTAAGAGTAGGTGCCCCAGTAGGTAGCTTCTTTGGATGGGTATATGATGGCGTTTATCAAGAAGGAGACGAATTTCTTCCTGGTGGTGGTTTTGAACAGATAGCCGGAGGAGAAAAATTCAGAGATATTGATGGTTTAAAAGATAACAACGGCCTCTTAACCGGGCAGCCTGATGGTGTTTTAAATTCTGATGATAGAGATATAGTTGGCGACCCAAACCCTGATTTCATTTGGGGATTAAACAGTAACTTCATCTGGAAAAACTTTGACCTTAGCCTGTTTTTCCAAGGTTCTTACGGAAACGACCTATTGAGTTTTTCTTTGTTAGAAATAGAGTCTATGGCCGGTAGTTATAACTCTACCACCAGGTCTTTAGAGAGATGGACACCCACAAACACTGACACCGACATTCCAGTAAGGTCTGCAAACAGGTCTCAAAGAGTATCTACAAGGTGGGTTTATGATGGCACGTACGCTCGTTTAAAGAACCTAGCTCTAGGGTATAACTTACCTGCAAGTGTAGCTAGCAAATTAAAAATGAGTAAAGTAAGAATTTATGCTAGTGCTCAAAACATCCTAACATTCACAAAGTATCCAGGGTATGACCCAGAAGTAAACTATAACTCTGCTGGAAGCGGAAGTAGTTCTAACAGAAATCTTGGTCTGGATTACGGAAGTTATCCAAATGCCAAGTCATATACCATAGGATTAAACATAGGCTTATAAATAGTAAAGACATGAAAAAATTAATAACAATCATATTAATTGGCCTTTTAGTAAACGTAAGTTTCTCTTGTGCCGACTTAGAAGAAAACCCAGTGGGCTTACTCTCTCCTGAAGCCTTTTACAAAAGCAAAAGCGACGTAGAAAGTGCTATTTTTGGTGCCTATAGCTGGCTAGCTTCTGAAAATATATTTGGAAGACAATTTCAAGGCTCCATCATGTTAAAAAGTGACATGGTAGACATTGGTAATAGAAGTACCTCTCCTGAAAGAGTCCAAATTAATGACTTCAAAATGGACGACAGCAACGGCATGGTTGCACGGTTTTGGCCAATTTGGTTTCAGGTTATCAGTGCCGTTAACTCAGCAGAAGCTGGTGCTCTAAGTTTGGACCTACCAGAAGACGAAATAAACCCATTGATAGCTGAAGCTAGATTTGTGAGAGCCTTTAGTTATTTCCATCTGGTAAGGTGTTTTGGCGACCTTCCGTACATTGACCAGTTTGTTAATGACCCTAGTTCTGTCAAAACTGTTAGCAAAACTACCGAAGCAGAAATCTACAATAAGATTATTGCCGACATGGATTATGCTAAGCAATGGTTACCTGACAAGCAGCCTAATGATATAAGAACAAGACCAACGGCTGGGACTGCGGCCAGTTATTTAGCTTCTGTATATCTGACCTTACAAGATTATCAAATGGCTTATAATGAAGCCAAATTTGTAATTGACAATAAAGATAGATTTGGCTACCGACTAGAAAGCGACTTTCAAGACCTTTATAGAGCTGAACTTGGCGACCAAATAAAGGAAACAATATTTGCATTTGATTTCTTAGGGCAAATTAACTCAGGAAATGCCAATGACGACAGTATGCCTCCTATGGTGGGCACAAGGCATCCCCTAGTTCAAGGTTACGGTGTTTTGGTGCCATCAATGAAGGTCTATGAGACTTGGGATAACCGAGATTACAGAAAAAGAGTAAGCTTTGAGGATACTTTAAAAATAGACGGTCAGGTAGTGCCTTATTCAGAATTCCCTGACCCAAGACCTCACATTGCTAAATGGAGAAGGTTCCCAGGTAACTCTGGGTCAAATGGAAGATACTCTGACTTTAACTATCCTGATTTCAGATATGCAGAAGTTTTACTTATTGCAGCAGAAGCTTCCGCAGAAATTTCTGGACCAAACGCAGAGGCGTATGGCTATTTAAATCAAATCAGAGAAAGAGCTAGAAACGAAGCCGGGGTTCAAAACGCCTTCCCCGAAGATGTTCCTACTACTTTAAACAAAGCTGATTTCATTGATTTAGTTTTGGATGATAGAAGACTTGAATTAGCTTTTGAGTGGAAACGCTGGTACGATATCAAAAGAAGAAACCTAGGCGAGCAGGTTTTTAAAGGTGCTAACTCATTAGAACCAAGACCTGAGTTTGACGCTAGTAGAGATTATCTTTATCCATTACCAAGAACTGAGATTGACCTAAATCCAAATCTAAAACCTCAAAACCCTGGATATTAGTCATACCTAAGTTTAAAATAAAAATGGTCATTTAAGTGTTATAAATGCCGTCAAAATTGACGGCATTTATCTTTTAAACTTCTCTTAGACCACCACATATAATTTGTATTAAATTCTAAAAAATTGAAATATGAAACTAAACAAAAAGGCTTTTGCACTAATTCTGCCAGCTAGAGCAAATGCTACTTTTTCTAAACTATTACTTCTTACCTGCATTCATATTATCCTTACTGGTAGCTCAAGTTTTGGACAAGCTGTTCAAACCATAGAGAAACAGGAACTTAGAGATAAAATAGAAGCGTATTGTTTAGGTCAGCTAGTTGGTAACTATATCGGATTTCCGTTTGAAAATACGTATAAAGAAGAGCCTATTCCTATACTAATTGACCGCTACTACACCATTAAAGACCTTCAAACGCAGAACCTTCTCATGAATGAAAATGATAGACGTGCTCATGGTGATATTATGGCCGACGCAATGGGAGGAGCCTGGAGCGATGATGACACCGATATAGAATTTGTTACTCTGCATGCCGTAGAAAAATATGGACTAGACATAAATTACAGTGAAATTACTGAAATGTGGAAAGCACATATTAATAGGTTTATTTGGGGGGCAAATAGACGGGCAAGAGATTTGATGGAAGATGGAGTGCTACCTCCAAAAACAGGAAACAAAGAGAATAACCCACACTGGTACAGAATCACATCACAGTTGGTTAATGAAATATGGAGTGTTTTCTACCCTGGCATGCCAGACCATGCTGCCGAAAGAGCCGAATGGGGTGCCAAAATTATGTGTGACGACTGGGCTGTGCATGCCACTCAGGCATACGCAGTTATGTACAGTGCAGCTTTTTTTGAGAAAGATGTTAATAAATTAGTAGCTCAAGCTGCCAATAGTTTGCCTACAAACAGCCCATACAAGAGAGGTATACTAGACGTAATAAAATGGCATAAGCAGCACAAAGACTGGTACACTACTCGCCAGCTAATTCACGATAATTACTATGAATACGTAGATGACTTCAAGGTTCCCGACCCTTACCTATCTTCAGTAGTTAATGGCTTGGCTGGAGTAATGGCAATTCTTTACGGACAAGGTGATTTCCTAAAAACTGTGGCCATATCTGTAAGTGCTGGCTATGATTGTGACAATCAAGCCGCCACATGCGGAGGCTTATTAGGCGTTATAAATGGTACAAAAGGCATTCCAGAAGACCTACTTTTAGAGTTACCCTCAAGAGGGAAATGGGAAGTCCCATTTAATAACACATACATTAACTACTCAAGAGATGATTTACCTAATTACAACACCATCTCAGACATAGTTGATAGAATACTAGCGATTACCGAACAGGCTATTGTTGAAAAGGGAGGCCATAAATATCAAAAAGATGGTAAGACTTTTTATCAAATATTAAAATAGGGATTTAACATAGACTTTTGACAAGTTCCATGTTTTAAACTTAATCCAAACCTCAAAATTCTGAATAATAATTAAGTAGTACATAGAGAAAGAGTGGTTTATTAGTTTGTATAAATGCCGTCAAATTTGACGGCATTTAACTTTGGCCTATAGCCTACCATACGCCAATTTAAAAGCATACTAATAGCACTATTCCCTAGTTTCTTTTAAAGAAAACCAACTGCCTTAAAAATAAACAAGCCTTAAACTTTTTACACTTGCTATTCTTCTAATTTTGTTGACTTAAATAGTAGTAAATTTATCTGATGAACTTTTTCAACAACTACAAAAGCAATCTTTTCCTTAACCTTCTTTTAGTATACATTGTTTGGGGAAGTACCTACATGGGGGTCAAAATAAGTTTAGAAGACCTTAGCCCTCTCCTACTCACTGGCTTACGCTTTTTTATTGGTGGTCTTATCCTATTTATTTTCCTCTTGTTTGCAAAAAAAATGCCTAGTCTTAAAGACGCAAAAGGAAGTATGTTTATCGGATTACTTTTGACAGGATTTGGAACTAGTTCACTGGCTTATGCCATTCAGTTTTTACCTTCTGGCTTGGTGGCACTTTTAGTAGCACTTTTACCAATCTGGATGTTCCTTTTAGATTTCTTTTTCTTTAGCAAAGCCAAACCTTCCTTACTTTCGGGTTCTGGAATGATAATAGGCCTAATTGGAGTTCTATTTTTATTTAATCCTTTCGGCTTAAAAGGTGGTATCAGCTCTACTGAAATTATACCTATTCTAATTGTATTTTTCAGCTCGCTCATTTGGGCATTTGGCTCCTTAATGAGCACAAAAACTAGACAAGCTAAAGGCATGGCTGGCTTAAGTTTTCAAATGTTAGCTGGGGGGATTTTTGCACTCTTTGCATCCATATTTTTAGAAAGTAATCAGCTATCTGCTATTCAAACCATGTCTAGTTCTACTTTGATGGCCATGGCCTATTTGATTTTCATTGGTTCTTTCATTGGTTATTCAGCCTATATCTGGCTTATCAATAATGCTCCACCAATTTTAACATCGACTTATGCTTTTGTAAACCCCATAGTTGCCATTATTATCGGCTTTTACATCGCCGACGAGGTATTAGATTCCTCCTCTGTAATAGCCAGCGGACTAATTCTCCTTGGAGTAATAGGTATGACTTTAGGAAGAAGAAAAAAGGGAGAGTTTTAATACATATTTACGCCATCATCCGTAAAAGCAACCGTCTCTTTTCGGGTAATAATTCCTTTGACCTTGCTTACTTAAACCTCTGACAGTAAACCGTCAAACGCATTGACAATGATTATTTTTTCAGCCACGTGCTGCTACATTTTACCAATAAGCATGGTGTTTAAACATCTGAAGCGGAAATATCTATCACTTTTGGGCAGTCAATTTGCCTGTTCAAAAGCTTAAATTAAGATAAGAATTTCAATCTTCATGTTGCCTCCTGGCCTTTGTTGCTTTCACTATTGCTAAATAAAACTAAAAAGGGGAAGAAGTAAAACTTCTCCCCCAAAACACACTTCAGGTAAACTTAAACTAGGTTATTAGTAATTTGGGTTTTGAACTAGGTTTGGATTTCTATCTAGTTCACTTTGCTGAAAAGGTAATAGGTAGTTTTTAGGTAAAAACTGCATAGGCTGTGAACCTACCGTAGGCATACCATTAAGTTTTGACTCTGCCAACTTCCAACGTTTTAAGTCAAAATAACGCAAACCCTCCATAGCCAACTCCACTCTACGCTCGTCACGAATATATTGACGTAAGGCTTCTTTGGTGCTGTATTCGCTTTGTGCTACTGGCGGCATATTTACCGTAGGTCTTGCACGAACTTGGTCAATAGCAGAATACACGGTAGCATCAGGACCAGAAGCTTCATTTTTAGCCTCAGCATACATTAAAAGTACATCAGCATAACGTAAATGAACATAATCTTGGTGCGATGTAGGAGCCGTAGCACCTGAAATAGGCACCTTATTAAGGTCTACATATTTCTCCATTATGAAACCAGTCAAACTTGGATTGTCTATCACCTGCTCTACTTGGGTAGTTGGGTTGGTCCATGTTTCACTTGGAAGTTTCATGGTCATGTACAAACGAGGGTCACGGTTAGCATAATTAGTAGTATCCAACGATGTGCTGTTTGCCATTTTTCCATCTGTCATTTGATAGCTGTCCGCAAAACTTTTGAAAGGCTGTAAAAGGGCCCAGTTGGCCATTTCTATTTCATAACCTGCTGGCTGAGGAGAAGAACGCTGTGGGTTACCAATGGCATAATTGGTAGAGAACATAATCTCACAGTTTATTGACGGATTTGCCTGTCCATTCTCCAAGAAAATATCATTATAACTATTAGCCAATTGGAAATTCCCACCATCAATCACTTGTTTCAAAACGGTGGCAGCGTCATTCCATTTTTCTTGTGTTAACAATACTCTACCAAGCAAAGCCTGTGCACTCCCTTTAACTGCGTGACCCATATATTTGGTATCTGGCAATTTAGAAATTGCAAAATTCAGATCTTCCTCAATTAATGCATAAATCTCTTCTTGGCTACTTTTAGCTATTCTTCCTTCATCAATGGTAGTGAAGTATTTCTTGTAAAGAGGTACTTCTCCAAATAACTGAACTAAATCAAAGTAACTCAAGGCTCTAATAAATCTTACTTCTGCCTTATAAATATCTAACTGATTAGCAGCTACGTTTTCTTGTGCCTTGTCTACATTTTCAAGGAACACGTTACAACTGGTGATGGCACGGTATGGCGACGAATACATGTTTGAAATAGCTCCACCTGTAGTAGGTGAAATATTCCCCAAGGTCATTTCAAAAATGTTTCGTTGGTTAAAGTTTATAACACTATAAGCATTATCTGTAAGACCTTCAAAATAGATTCTTTCATAACCTAAAAAGTTACTTTGTAAACGTGAATACACACCAGCTAAGCCGGTTTCTACATCTGCCTTCGTTTTCCAGAATCCTTGACTGGCCACACTGTCCAGTGGATTTTTATCTAGAAAGTCTTTCTCACAAGAGCTCAAGAAAAATACCAACAAGACGGTAATTGAAAATTGTGAAATTTTATATTTATTCTTCATTGTAATACTTTTTTAGAATTTAAGATTTAAGCCAAAGTTCAGGATTCGAGCCTGCGGATACGACATGTAAACATTCGTATAAGAAGTTAATGAACGCTCAGGGTCTTGCCCTTCAAACTTTGTAAATGTTAACAGGTTATCACCCGACACAAAAACAGTACAATCTTTAGCTTTAATTTTACTCGTAATATTATTAGGAATAGCGTAAGACAGCATCACACTTTTCAAACGTAAGTAAGATCCATCTTGCAAGAAATAAGTAGAGTTGCTATAACTGTTTACACCAGCATATCCGTCAGTATGTAATGCCGGAAGTACATTGCTTGGGTTTTCAGGAGTCCATGCATCTCTCCATTTTGTCATTGGCGGCATTCCTCCAGCAAAAGGCTGTGGTCCCCAATATGACATCACTGATTTTTGACCTTCTATCCCTTGGAAAAAGATGTTTAAACCAAACTGCTTGTAATCAAAGTTAACACCGAAGTCATAAGCAAATTTAGGGTATAAACCATTGACCGGCTGACGGTCATCACCATTAATAACACCATCACCATTAAGGTCTTTCATCTTTAAATCACCTGGTTTTTGATTAGGATTTAAAGTACTAGTTGGTAATGAACCATTACCAATATCAGACTCCTGAATGATTCCATCAAAAATGTATAGGTTCATTTGGTTATACGGGAAACCAACAGCTCTAATAGTGTTTCCAATACTTGGAGAGCTAATATGAACTACCTCATTTTTATATTGCGAAAGCTGGAAATAAGCATTGTAGTTTAAATCGTTAATACGATTACGGTGTTTCAAAGACAATTCATAACCACGGTTACGCATTTTACCATCATTTAGGGTAGGGTCTGATAATCCCATACTAGCAGGAATAGGCTGCTTGGCAAGAATATTATAAGTAAACTTATCAAACCAGTCAAAAGTTACTCCAAATAATCCGTTCTTAACTTCTAAGTCAAATCCTACATCTGCAATTCTCGTAGTTTCCCATCTTAAACTCTGGTCTCTAAAAGTATTAACAACTGCTCCCTGCGTTAAAGAGGAACCGTATGGATAAGCCACCGTAATGTCAAGGTTATCATGATATGCATAAGCTCCAATATCGGAGTTTCCTAAAATACCATAAGAACCTCTTAGTTTTAAGTTGCTTAGCCAACTTACATTATCTTTCAAAAAGCCTTCTTCAGAAGCTACCCAACCAGCAGATACTGAAGGAAATACACCCCATCTATAATCTGGCGACACTCTAGACGTTCCGTCATAACGGATATTACCTTCAAGCAGATATTTGTGCTTAAAAGAGTAATTAACACGTCCAAAAACAGACTGTAATGACCATTCATAAGGAGCATTATAGCCCAACATTCTAGCTGTTTGTTTAAATAACTCTTGATTTTCAGCTGTATAAGCTTGTAACTCCGTAAGGTCAGGATTTACGGTATTAGAGCGTGTAGCTCTAAGCTGCTGATGCCTGAAGCTGTTCTGCTCATAACCTCCCAAAAGCATGACGTCATGGTCATCTGAAAGTGTAGTTTCATAGGTAGCTACAGAGTAAAAAGTTTTGGTATAATCTTTAGAATAATCATCCGTTACACCTAAAACATCCGCATTTTTAGGAATAGCAAGGTAATCTCCAGTTACAGGGTCTTTTTCATGTAATGAATAAGCCGTATAATTTTGCTGATGCATTTTGTAGAATATATCTACATAGTTTACCGCCGCTTTTGTAGTTAATTTAAAACCTTTAAAAGGCATGAAGTCTACGTAAATCTGAGGGTTTAAGTTAACCTCTTTGTAATACTGATTTCCCATCAGAAACGTTTCCTGAAGACTAGGTCTACCACGTATAGGAGCTTCTCCAGCATACGACCTCGTTACAGGACGGCCACTTCCGTCTGGAAGAAAAGGCTCATTAAGCGGGCTAGTAGTATAAATATACATTGGCGTAAATAATGAGTTAGCAGCAGGCTGACCTGTGTATTTGCTTGTAAGATTTACCGATGTTCCAATGGTTAACCACTTACTAAGTTCTAGGTCATTTTTAACAAGACCGTTATATCGGTCAAACTTATAACCCGGAATCATAGAATTCTGGTTAAGAGCATTGAAAGAAACACTGTATGTATTTTTTTCGCCACCACCAGATATAGACATGTTGTTATTCGTAACCGTAGCATTCTTAAACCAATAGTCAATAGCGTCAAAATTAGGATACTCGCTACTTCCTGCTGGTGCATTACGGTAAGCATCAATGTTCGCTTGAGTATAAGGCAATGCTTTTCCATCGTTGGCAGATGCCGTATTTAACATTTCCATGTACTCGGCAGAGTTCGATATTAAATCTGGCAATCTAGTGGGAGATTGAACAGATATATTACTACTAATTGTAATTACTGGAGCACCCTTTTTACCTTTTTTAGTAGTCACCAAAATCACACCATTGGCAGCACGTGCTCCGTAAATAGCCGCCGAAGAGGCATCTTTTAAAACAGAAACACTTTCAATATCTGCAGGAGAAAGGTTTGAAAGAGAACCTGATACACCATCAATCAAAATCAAAGGGTCATTCCCCGCACCAAAAGAGCCCATTCCTCTAATACGAATGTTGGGAGTATTCAAACCAGGCTCAGCACCCGGCTGTGTAACCACCACTCCGGTAAGGCGACCTTGGAGTAAGTTGGCAGAATTTGTTTGAGGTCTTGTGGTTAATACTTTCCCAGAAACGTCATCTACAGAACCAGTTAAGTTAACTTTTTTCTGAGTTCCGTATCCTATAACCACCACTTCCTCTAAGTTTAGGAAGTCATCTTGCAATACCACGTCAATATTAGATTGGTTGACAATTGTAATTTCTTGTGTTTTCATTCCTATGAAAGAATATACTAACACTGCATTATCAGGAACACTTATACTGTAACGCCCTTCTTGATTTGAAAATGTTCCGACGGTGCTGGCTTTCATTGCCACAGACACACCTGTTAAAGGCTCGCCTGATTCGTCTGTAATTTTTCCCGTTATAAGCTTTGTTTGACCAAAACCTTGCAAAACGCAAAAGGAAAAGAAAATAATAGTAAAATACCTGAGGTATTTAATAAATAGAGTTGACTTCATAATATTAAGGTTTACATTAGAAATGTGATTTTCTGGTTAAAAAGTATAGTATTTACTAGGTAAAAGTAAACCTCACAAATGAGCTGACTGTCCTGAGCCATCCTGAACCATAGACTAATTTTAAAGTACTTAATTCAACAAACTCACTTTTATAATTAAACTATTCCAATATAATACATCAATATAAGTCAACTTAGGAGATATTTAAGGTGAATATTCTTAGTTCACTTTTGAGAATGGGAGAGAAAAAAGAACACCAAATAAAGTTATTAATACTTTCTATTATTTTCTTTTACTTTCATTTATCGCAACCTTTGACAGTAAATAAAAGCAAAACGATAACACATATTCAATTAAATATGTTTTTACATCCATTTTCATCCACAATCATCACTTGTACTTAGAGCGACCGAATGGTACTTGAAAAGTATTGGAAAGAATAGTATCTTTATTGACACCTTACCATCCCTATCAAAAGCTTAGAAATAATAAATGAAAGAACACCCGCTAATACAGCTCATTTCGATAGATGGTTATTCGGCTACGCCCAAATACCTACAGCTTGCTAATTCTATATTAGCAGCCATCAGCAAGTCGGCCATGGAGAAAGATGAAACCTTGCCCTCTATCAATGAATTAAGCTATGGCTGTGATATATCAAGAGATACAGCCGAAAAGGGTTATAAGTATTTAAAAAAAATGGGAATCCTAGATTCCGTACCCGGCAAGAGTTATTTTATAAAAAGTACCACCTACCATCCTCAGCCAAACATTCTTTTACTGGCCAATAAGCTAAACGCTCATAAGAAAATCATATATGATTCCTTAGTCGCTTCTTTAGACGAAACAGTATTCATAGACTTTTACGTTTATAATAATGACTATAACTATTTCAAAAAACTCCTTAAAAACAACAACCAGAATTACACCCATTATGTAGTCATTCCGCATTTTACAGAAGGAAGCGAAAGGATACATGAGTTTATCAATTCAGAGATACCTAGTGAAAAGTTAATAGTGGTGGACAAACCTATTCAGGGAATCAAAGGCGAATACGGTGCTGTATGTCAAAACTTCAAAGCAGACATTTTCAATGCCATGGAGCAAGCACGAGACGCTCTTGCGAAGTATCAAAAGATAAAAATAATTTTCCCTCAAGATGCACATCACCCTAAAGAGATACTAGCCGGCCTATCTCGCTTTTGTGAACAATATTCTTTTGAACTGGAAGCTATCAGTGGATTATTAGAAGAGGAAATTGAAAAAGGTGTGGCCTACATCAGCATCACAGAGAGCGATTTAATATCCTTGGTAGAAAAAGCGATAGCCTCTCCCTTTAAAGTCGGAACTGACGTGGGCGTTATTTCTTATAACGAAACACCGCTAAAAAAAGTAATACTAAACGGCATTACCACCATTTCTACAGATTTCCAGATGATGGGTCAAAAAACAGCCCAATTGATTCAGAATAATACCAAAGAACATATTGAAGTTCCATTTTATTTGACTTTGAGGGCTTCGCTGTAAGGCTTAAATTTTAGGCCTCCAATTAGGGTTAAACTCCTTTGCCTGAAATCCAATGTGGCCCAGATCAACTGTAACTGTGTTTCCTTTTTTGTTTTGAGACTTTACATTATCCATAATTAGGCAAAAAGAAATCAATAGTTCTATATCAGAATCATTATCTGCAATTAGTCTGTAATTATCCCCAGAGAACCAACTTACTGCTTCTTTGTCCCACCAAGCAATTTGTTTATCATTTCTATAGATTGAATGCTTTCTCCCTCTATGCCCAAATATTTCATATAAATCGCCGGCTACCTGGCATTCATAATGTAGCTTCCAAAGATTCTTTGTCCGAAACTGGAATATATTATTATCATATCTAATTAAGTCGTAAGACGTTTTAAACCATGCCCATTTTTGATTTAGCTGGTATCTTGACTTACCTTGAGTTTTATTAAATAAATTTATTTCACTCAGAATAGTAAATAGCTCCTTCCTTGCATTAAAAGCTCCTTTACCATCTAAATGAATGTTGTACTCCGCACCAATGGATATTTTCCGTTGATTAATGTCTATTTCCATCTTTTGTTTGTGTGTTTAATCTGGCGGCCCTTCATTGAGGCATCATTTCATACCTCAAAGTCCTATTAATGTAAGTATCCAAAAACATACCAAGAACTAAAGAACATAAAAATCACATCCATTTACTTAACCAAAATCTCATACGTATCCCCTATTTCAGTATTGAACGAAGTCCTGAAATAAACCTGATTATTGACTGTCACTTTTGAAACTTCAGTTTTAACATTCTTCACTTCTAATTCAACTTTTGTTTGAAGTACGCAAGAATTTCCGTGTCCTGATGTGATAGAAGCCCCTTTCAAGCTTCCGTTTGACCAATTCATATTTATTTCAAAACCACCTCTAGCTACCAAACCATTTACATTTCCCTTGCTCCATTCTTCAGGCAAAGCAGGTAATAACTGGATAATGCCTTTATAGCTTTGTAGTAACATTTCAGAAACACCAGCAGTAAAACCAAAGTTGGCATCCATCTGGAATGGTGGGTGGCTACCGAATAAATTAGGATTGGTGCTTTTAAGAAAAACTCGATCCACGTTTTCAAGTGCCTTTTCAGCGTCTAAAAGTCGGGCATACAAACTTATCAGCCATGCGGCACTCCATCCTGTATGACCGCCACCATTTGATAATCTAAAATTCAGTGACTTTTTCGCGGCTTCAGCTAACTCAGGCGTTTCTAAAACGTTAATCTGCGAGCCAGGGTGCAATGCAAATAGGTGTGACATGTGGCGGTGACCTGCATCAGCTTCTTCAAAAGGGCTTGCCCATTCCATTAACCTTCCGTCCTCTCCAATTTTATATCCCAGTAATTGCTTTTGTGCATTTGCTACATTGGTTACAAATTCATTCGCTATTCCTAATTCTTTTGATGCCTTTAAGAAGTCATCAAACAAGCTCCAAATAACTTGTTGGTCATGTGTAGGTCCCATGCTAATTTGGCTTTTATTGCCATCAGGAGTTATGAATGAATTTTCTGGAGAAGCAGCTGGACCAGAAACTAATAGTCCGGTTTTTGGGTCTGTAACCAACCAGCTAAGTGAAAATTCTACCGAAGATTTTAACGTGGGATACATTCTTTTCAGGAAATCCTTATCACCCGTAAAAGCATAATGCTCACCTATGTGCTGACAAATCCATGCCCCCGCACCAGTGTGCATTCCCCAACTAGCGGCTTCACCTGGTGAAGTATAGCCCCAAACATTGGTAATAGGGTGCACCACCCATCCATCTGCATGGTAGTGCGTTTTAGCCGTTTTGGAGCCTGGCTCTACCAATGACTCAATTAGGTCAAATAAGGGCAAATGCATTTCTGGTAAATTGGTAGACTCTACTGGCCAATAATTCATTTGCAGATTGATATTGGTGTGATAATCGCCATTCCAAGCGGTTTTAATTTTATTAGACCAAATTCCTTGAAGATTAGCCGGCATAGTACCAGGACGAGATGATGAAATTATCAAATAACGACCATACTGAAACATGAGCTCCGCCAAATGCTTGTCGCTTTTCCGCGAATCTTTAAAAGCCATTAATCGCTCATCGGTAGGTATTAAATCCTTTTCTCCGTTTGTAATATCAAAAGCCACTCGCTTAAAATAATTTTGATAATCGGCTATATGCTCGTTTAAAAGTATGCTGTATGCTTTTTCGCTGGCTTTTTCAATGTTGCTTTTGGTTATAGTTTTATAGTCTCGCCCCTTGTAAATAGGGTATTCTAATTTATAATCTGTAGATGCGGAGAGATAAAGCGTTACTTCATCAGCATTCGAAATTGTCAATTTTCCATCTTTACTGACTACTGTTCCGTTTTTAGCAACAGCTTTTAATCTTGCCATGTATTGCAAGCCATCACCGCCTTTTCCATTTGAAAGTGCACCTGTCAATACCAATTGGTCTCCTTCCGAAAACGTAGTAAAACGTTCTGGTCTGTCCATGCCACAAGAGAAGGAAACCTTACCCTTTTTATCTGCCGTAAAATTGGCTACCATGACCTGGTCAGGAGCACTTGTAAAAATTTCTCTTTTAAACTTCACACCACCCTGCGTATAACTTACCCGTACCATGGCATCATTTAAATCAAGCTCTCTATGGTAGTTTGTGTAGGGTTCATTTTTGTTAAAATCTAACCATAAATCACCCAGTGTTTGAAAGCTTCCAAAAGGCACTTTATAACCTTGACCTTTCCCAGAGCCACTTCCAATGCATATTTGTGTCTTATTGGTAAGCTCCGTGGCTTCCTTATATTTTCCCTGAAACAGTAAGCTTCTAATTTCTGCGAGCGAATTAAAAGCATCTGGATTGTCATTATCATCAGGACTTCCAGACCACATAGTTTCCTCACTCAGCTGAATTCTTTCTTTATTCACATCACCAAATACCATTACACCCAAAGCTCCATTTCCTAATGGAAGTGCTTTTAGCCATTCTGCATCATCTTTGTAAGTGCTTATATCATCTTTGATAGAAGAATTGGCTGGAGAGCTATACCAAAGTTTTAAGGAAGAAGAATCTTCCGACTGTGCGGTAGCATTGCTAGTAAAAATGGACAAGCCAATAAGGAGATTTAGAAGCTTTTTTCTCATTTGAAGATTTTTTTGGGTTGAATAATTGAATATTTTAGGGTAAGAATCGGCTTATAAAAACTTAGTTTAATAAACTAATAAATCAGACCAAACGAGAGGCTCTTAATTTAACATTAAGACCTTTATTATAACCTCTTTGAGTATAAAAAATATTAGTCATATTAAATATATTATCACAACTCTCGAGTGTTTTTTGATTGAACAATATTGGTTTGAAATCGCTAATCTAAGCTTTTTAAAACTTTAGCCCATACGGAATTCACTTTCGTTTAATTTCTTTTATTTACGATTAATTTGCTTTCTTTACTTTTCAAATTAAGGTTTTCAAAATCATATTAGCAAGATCTTAAAAAAATAATTAGCGATAAAATAAGAAAATTGACCCTTATAAAATGGAACGTATTACGGCTACCTATTTAGTAGAAACGTGCTATGATTTAAAAGACGCTGCACACGTTTTAGCTGGCGAGCAATCAAGTGGAACTTTCGTTTCTGTCCCTGGTGAATCTGACGAATTAAAAGCCCGTTTTGCTGCACGTGTAGAGCAAATAGAGGAACTAGAATCAGCCTCACAGCCAAGTTTACCAGGTGATTTTGGCTCAAACATGACCTTTAAAAGAGCGAAAATCACAGTCTCTTGGTCTGAAGAAAACTTTGGTACCAATGTACCCGCTTTAGTTTCTACCTTACAAGGAAACCTATATGAACTGAAACAATTTACAGGTTTAAAGCTTGATAGCTTCAATCTACCAAAGTCTTTTACCGATAAATTTAAAGGACCACGGTTTGGAATAAAAGGAACTAAGGATTTAGCAAGTGTTTCTTCCGACAGGCCCATGATTGGCACCATCATAAAGCCAAGTGTAGGCTTAACGCCAGAATATACTGCAGACCTAGTAAAAGTATTAGCAGAAGCAGGAATTGACTTTGTGAAAGATGATGAATTAATGACTTCTACGTCCAATTCTCCTTTTGAAAAAAGGGTAGAAACGATTCAAAAAGCAATCAATGCTCATCAAGATAAAACTGGAAAAAGAGTAATGTACGCCTACAATATTAGTGGCGACATAGACCAAATGCAAAGCCAATATGAGTGGATAGTGAAACATGGGGGCTCCTGTGCAATGATTAGTATAAACAGCGTGGGTTGGGCTGCTACCAAGAAAATTAGTGAGATGGGTGAGCTATCTATTCATGGTCACAGAAATGGCTACGGAATGTTAAATCGTCACCCTCTTTTGGGAATCAATTTTCCTGCCTATTCCAAGATTTGGCGGCTTGCTGGTGTAGACCAATTGCATGTTAACGGTATTGAAAACAAATTTTGGGAGTCGGATGACTCCGTGGTTCGTTCTATAAATTCTTGCTTAAAACCGTTTATAAATGAGCAAGGCATTTTACCCGTAGTTTCTTCAGGTCAATGGGGCGGACAAGCTTTTGAAACTTATAAAAGAACTCAAACTACTGATTTACTCTACATGGCAGGTGGTGGAATAATGGCACATCCATCTGGCCCTGCAGGTGGAGTGAGGGCTTTGAAACAAGCTTGGAAAGGTGCTGTGGATGGCAAAACACTTCAAGAAACGGCTAAGGATTGTAAAGAATTTGGTGAGTCGGTACAAAAATTCGGTAGTAAGTAATGAACATCCAAATAGCATTTTATGGCGATGACTTTACGGGCTCTACGGATGCACTAGAATCCCTTTCAAGAGCTGGACTAAAAACGGTGTTGTTTTTGGATATCCCTACACCTGAACTTTTAGGACAATTTGAAGATTTAGACGCAATTGGAATTGCAGGATTGACACGAGCTATGCCACCTAAAGAAATGGAGGATGAGCTGCTTCCTGCGTTTCAAGCTTTTAAAAATTTGACACCAAAGTATGTGCATTATAAAGTATGTTCTACTTTTGATTCTTCCGTTGAAATTGGCAATCTAGGTACTGCAATTAACTGCGGCAACAAGGTTTTTGGGCAAAATGTAGTACCTATTCTAGTAGCTGCACCACACTTAGGGAGGTACTCGGCTTTTGGAAACTTATATGCTCGTATGGGGGCTGGTTCTAAGGGAGATATTTATAGATTAGACCGCCATCCTTCCATGAGTAATCATCCCACTACACCTGCGGATGAATCAGACTTAAAATTGCATTTATCTAAGCAATATAGCGGTAAAAGTGGCTTAATAGATTTGGTCGATATTGAAGGCGAAATTGATGAAATTTCACATAAGATTGACCAAATGATTTCAGAAGATACGAAAGTGATATTTTTTGATGCCATGTATGAAAACCAACTATCTAAAATTGGGGAATCTTTTGAGCGACTAGCGTCCAAAACAAAGACTCTTTTTTCTTTAGGCTCATCTGGTATTGCAAAAGCTCTTGGGAACTTTTGGGCACAACAAGGTACATTCAAAGAACAAAAAAACTGGAAAAATATTAAACCTGAAAAAGCTATAATCGTGCTTTCTGGCAGTTGTTCACCCATTACAGGTGAGCAGATTACATGGGCTGTAGAAAACGGATTTTATGAAATAGCCGTTGACTCTGATGTGTTAGACCAGGAAAAAACAGCTTCTAGAATAAGCGATT
This sequence comes from uncultured Arcticibacterium sp., assembly GCF_964021845.1. Classification (NCBI taxonomy): domain Bacteria; kingdom Pseudomonadati; phylum Bacteroidota; class Cytophagia; order Cytophagales; family Leadbetterellaceae; genus Arcticibacterium; species uncultured Arcticibacterium sp. Next base: position 1,415,346 of record NZ_CAXHZC010000001.1, read on the forward strand.
ACACCAATAAAATGGTGGATTCGCTATTAAAGGGTAGAAGTGTAATTCTGCATACATGTAAAGGACCAAATGACCCACGTTTGGCCAAAACCAAAGCATATTCTTCTGGTGAAAATATCGCAAGCCAGTTTGGTAAGGTTTTAGGTTTGGCTGCCAGAAAAGCTTTGGAAAAAGTACCGATTACAAGGCTCGTTATAGCGGGGGGCGACACCTCTGGCTATGTCGCCAAAAATTTAGGCATAGAAGCGGTAGAGATGATTGCACCTATTTATCCAGGGGCACCATTGTGCGTGGCATATGCTCGCAACTCGCCAGTTGACAAAATGCAAATCAATTTGAAAGGTGGACAAGTAGGCGATGAAACCTATTTTGAACTATTAAGACAAGGTAATTAAACGAAAATACTTAAAACTATGAGCAAGACATTAGGACTAATTCACACTTCGGCCACGCTGGTGCCGGTATTTCAAGAGTTGATAGACCAATACCTAAAGGGTAAGGATATTAAGGTTTTTAATATTGTGGATGACAGTTTGATAAAAAATACGATAGCTAGAAACGAGTTTACTCAAGACACCGCTAGACGCGTGGTAGATTATGTGGGTTCTGCAGAAGCAGCGGGAGCAGATTATATCATGGTGACTTGTTCTTCCATAGGGTCGGCAGTGGAAACTGCTGCCGGACTAACAGGTGTGCCTGTACTTAGGGTAGACCAGCCAATGGCAGATAAAGCTGTGGAAATGGGAACGAAAATAGGTGTGGTGGCTACGCTGCCTACTACTCTAGGGCCAACAAGCGACTTGGTACTCAGACGAGCTCAAAAGGCAGGAAAAGAAATAGAATTAACTTCAAAACTCTGTGAAGGGGCTTTTGAAGCTTTAATGGGAGGGAAACCAGAAGTTCACGACAAAATGGTGGCGGAAGCACTCATAGAATTATCTACCAAAGTAGATGTGATTTTATTAGCTCAAGCATCCATGGCTCGCGTGGTAGGCCAGCTATCTGAAGAAGATAAAAAAGTCCCAATTTTGGCTAGTCCAGGGATAGCAATGGAGTATTTATCAACTGTATTTTAAAATGTTATTATTACAACGTAGTGGACTTTGGATAGCGGCATTATCGATCATTGGGCTAGTTATTAGTGTGTTTTTTGATGCTTTTGATTTAACCAAACTTTTTGCAGTATTAGGTGTTGTGTCTTTTGGTGTTGGCGTTGGTGCGGTTTCAGCACTAAAGAGTTACAGTTACACCATCTGGATTATTGTAGCCATTGTGTGTGGTATGCTTTACCCTTCCACTTTTTTGCATATCGGCGACTTTGACATGCGAAACAAGTGGCTCATTTTGATAGTGATTCAGTTGGTGATGTTTGGCATGGGTACCCAAATGAGTTTGAAAGATTTCTCGGGCATAGGTAAAATGGGGAAAGGTGTGCTGGTGGGTGTAGTGTGTCAGTTTACTATTATGCCTCTAGCTGGTTATGGACTGACAAAAGTGTTTTCTTTTGAGCCAGAAGTAGCCGCAGGAATCATCTTAATAGGCTCATGTAGCAGCGGTTTGGCTTCCAATGTTATGGTTTTCTTGGCAAAAGCTAATTTACCACTCTCGGTTACTTTAACAGCGGTAGCTACTTTACTTGCTCCTGTTATGACTCCTTTATTGATGACACTTTTGGCAGGAACTTATGTAGAAATAGATTTCCTAAGCATGTGTTTTCAAATTATTCAAATCGTAATTGTACCTATTGGTGCTGCTCTTTTGGCGGAAGCTTTGCGGACATATTCACCAAAGTTTAAGAAGCAAGTCTATTTGGCTGCTGTTTTTTCTATGGTATGGCTAGTTGCCATGATTTTTGGAGGATGGGCATTCATTTCTACCACATTTTCTGGTCTTTCGGTTCAATTATTAGAAATGGTCAATTTCGTAGCAGGAGCTATCATTTTCGGTGTGATTTATTACCATGTTTCTAAATGGCAACCCCAGTTACCTTCTTTCATGCCAATTATTTCTATGTTTGGTATTGTTTATTTCACTTTGGTAACAACGGCAGCTAGTCAAGAAAATATCATGCAAATAGGCCTTATACTTTTTTTAGTGGCCGTTATTCAAAACGCTTTGGGCTATACCTTAGGTTACTCGCTTAGCAGACTGTTAAAACTCAATAAAAACGACGCAAGAACCATAGCCCTAGAAGTTGGACTTCAAAATGGTGGTATGGCAGCAGGTTTAGCGGGTGTCATGGGTAAATTAGCCACGGTAGGTTTAGCCGCAGCAGTTTTTAGCCCTTGGATGAATATTTCAGGCTCTATTCTTGCTAATTATTGGAGGAAAAAGGAAGAACAAGAGGGACTTTGAAAAAGAAAATCTTACTTTCAAGAAAAGGCCAAACCATTTTTTTAAATAAAATCGACCCAGACGGTAATATGAAGTATGTCTTAAAAATTATAGCTTTGGCTATTGTTGTTTTTTCTTGCTCCAAAAAAGTAAGTACAAACAGCGAAGTAGAAAGTCAAAAATCCAGAACCATTGTCACCACAGATGGTGAAATAGATGATGTGGACTCTTTCATTAGAATGTTGCTTTATGCCAATGAATTTAAGCTAGAAGGTTTAGTGATAAGCAGCTCCATGTGGCATTACAAAGGTGACGGCAATGGCACTTTGTTTACTTCAGAAATGGAAATGACAAAGAAATTGTATGGAGCTATCCCAGACCTTCGCTGGCCAGGCACAGAATGGATGAATCCGCTCATTGATGCTTATGAAGAAGCATATCCAAAACTCAGCCAGCATGCGGAAGGTTTCCCAACAGCCTCACACTTAAGAAGTTTGGTAAAAGTAGGAAATATTGACTTTGAAGGAGAAATGGAGAAAGTTACAGAAGGTTCTGAGTTTATTAAGGCCAGCCTTTTGGATGATAATATGGAGCCACTTTATCTACAAGTTTGGGGTGGTACAAATACCATTGCGAGGGCCTTGAAATCTATTGAAGAAGAATATAAAAACACAGAACAATGGGAGGCTGTTTATAAAAAAGTCTGTGATAAAGCCATCATTTATGCCATACTAGACCAAGATGCTACTTATAGGAAATACATTGCCCCCAACTGGCCTGATGTTAAGATTTTCTATAATTCTAATCAGTTTTGGTGTTTCGCATATCCTTGGAAAAGTGCAGTACCTACTGAGCAGCATTATCTTTTTGAAGGTAAGTTTATGGGAGAGGAAATCATCAACAATCATGGACCCTTGCTGAAACAATATTATAGCTACGGTGATGGATTAAAGCAAGAAGGCGACGATGAACACATTCATGGTGATTTAAGTAAACTAAAAGGAACTCAATGGGGAGATTTTGGTCAATATGACTTTATCTCAGAAGGTGATTCGCCAGCTTATCTTCATTTGATTGATGTGGGATTAGATAACCTAAACAATCCGTCTTGGGGAGGTTGGGGTGGCCGCTTAGTGCAATCTACAGAGCAAGCAAACCGCTGGGAAGATGGAGACGCCGCCAAAGATTTCAGCCCATACACCAAGGAGATGGATGCCACTTATCCTCAGATTAGATGGGTAAAAGCCATTCAAGAGGACTTTGCCGCCAGAGCAGACTGGTGTATTAATGATTTTGCTGATGCTAATCATGCACCTATAGTAACAGCTGTGACTCCAAATGAAATCTCTGCAAAACCAGGCGAAACTGTCAGTTTAGAAATCTCTGCCAGCGACCCGGATGGCAATGAAATAGCGACTATTTTCTGGATTTATAAAGAAGTAGGTACTTATGAACAAGAAGCTCAGCTAAGTTCAAATGGTATGACTGCCACTATAGAACTAGCAGATTCTGATACGGGAACTCTTCATATTATAGCAGAGGTGAAAGATAACGGCGTGCACTCAATGACTCGTTATCAGCGTTTCGTAATAAAGGTTGAATAGAAAACCTTTAAGCCGTCATTGGTGATTTTCAAACAAGCTTAAAATCAATAGTAAAAGTAGCTCCCTTATCAGCTTCTCCAAAAGCGGAAATAATTCCAGAGTGCACGTCAACAACCTTTTTACATATGGCTAAACCTACACCAGAGCCAGCAATATTACTGTTGCTGTGTATTCTTTGAAAAACCTGAAAAATATTACCCGCGTATTTATTCTCAAAACCTAAACCATTATCTCTTACATTTATACGTAAGTATGGATTATTATCATTCATCACTTTTTCAAAATCAATATCTATATGAGGACTTCTAATAGGTGCAGCAAACTTGATAGAATTACTAATCAAATTACTGAATAACTGCCTCAACAACACTGCATAACCTTTGATTGCTGGAATATTAGGGGCTATAGAATATGTTAAATTTGACTCTTCAAATTCTAAAAATGCCTCCTCTATTAAACTATTCAAATCAACCTCGTCATAATCACTTTGAAGGTATTTGGTTTTATTTAATGTTAGAAGGTCATCAATAAGATTTTGCATTCTACTTGCAGAATTATTAATCTTATCAATCATTTTTTGACTAGATTCTGGAAGTTCAAATTTGTTATCATCCATCAAAATAGATGTAAAAATTCTAATCTTACGCAAAGGTTCCTTAAGGTCATGCGTGCTTATCCAATTTATATTTTCTAGTTCTTCATTAGCTTCCTTAAGTTTTTGAAGCAGGCCTTCCTGACGTTTTTGAACATGCTTACTTCTTAAATAGGTCAAATGCCTTTGCAAAGAAAATATGGTTTGCTTAGCAATATCAATTTCAACTTCATCCCACGGTCTTGACATATTAGAAACTACCTCTTGCCATGACGCAAAAGATTTCCTTGGACTTAAGCCGTCCTTGTCTTTCTCAATAGCTTTATCTGGGTTTCCAGCCCATTTTATTTCCTTTTTCACCTCTTTCCTAAACCAAATAGCATAAGTATTTACATCTAAACTAAATGCAAGAAGTCCAGCTATTTTACCACCCTCCGGACTATCATAGTCTTTCACCAAGTTGTTTGATACCTGATAATCGCTACCATCCAGGTTAAAGTACTCCATTAGCCTATTAAGTTCTTTCTCCTCTAGTACTTCGCCATGTTTTATTGGAAAAATGGTAGAATTACAAAAAAAACCGTCAGCTTGAGTTATCAATTTTAAGTTGTCCCACGGTGTGTCAAGAGAATCGCTTTCGGTTATGTTCAGTTTTTCTTGAAACAGTTTTAAGTAAACTTCCAGCGACATCTTCTTTTCATAGTTCATTGCAATTTCCTGCACACCTATTCTTGAAGTAAGAAATTGACCTTGTAAAAGAGCAGATACTCTAACATAGAAAGAAAGGTTTTTAGGCGAATAATGGTGGCACGCAATTAAACCCCAAAGTCTCCCATCTTTTATCAGTGAGATTGTCAAAGTAGCCCCCACTCCCATATTTTGTAAATACTTAATATGAATAGGCGAGACACTTCTTAACACAGACATACTCAAATCTACTTGCTCATGAGAAGCCTCAGCATTTAACGTTAATAAAGGAACCGGAGAATAGCCAATATCGGCAATCATTCTTACTAAGTTCTTCATATATAACTGCCTCGCCTGCGGTGGTATATCTGTATGAGGATAATGCAAACCTAGAAATGATTCTAATCTCTCTTCTTTAGCTTCAGCGAAGACCTCTCCGTTATACTCTTCATCAAATTTGTAAATCATTACCCTATCGTAACCCGTAATTTTCTTTATCAACTCGCTACTTCGTTGAGCCAGTTCCTTCAAATCTTTAGCCTGCGAAGCAAGCTCCGCAAACTCAAAAGACGTTGAATTTAAAAACGGGATATCCTTTGAATGACCTTCATTTGGTTCAAATTCTAAGATGTAAAAATCACCCGAACGATGAACCAACAAATCCATAGGAGAATCAAGCACATTTAGAGGTATCATACCGTTTTGAGTATAACCCTCTTTAAATACCAATTCTTCAAATTTGGAGTAATCCTCTTTTGATAAAAAAGAACTCAAGGAAGACTCAAGGAGCAATGGAGGTAAAACCTTTAGTTTAGACCAATTTTCAGAACAATACTTAATTATATGTTGATCATTAACGACTAATAAATAACCATGTGGCTGAATAGAACCAGGAACATGAATTGGCTCACTTTCGCAGTTCTCCAAATTCACCAAATCGCGATAAATAATACTTTTAGGCTCCATAGAATAAAAAATACAGCTTATAATGCCACTTTAATACAAATTAAAAATATCAAAGTTAATTAATATCGTATTCAATCGGGACTTAAAACAAGATATAAGGAGTATAATCTTTAATTTTAGAACTTAAACATATTTGACTTTAAATTCACTCGCCAAAGAATGATTGCCGAACAGCTCAAAAAAGATACGCTAGAAGAACATCAAAATCTAGAAGGAATGATAGTAAGGAGACTAAAGCAATTGGAGAACAAAGCTGACCTTGCCAAAGTTTTAAAAAGCTTTTACGGCTTTTATAATCCATTAGAAACCGCGATAGAAAAGTTCATTTTCAAAAGTTCTTTGCCAGACATGGAAACACGCCGAAAGTCCAGTTGGCTTTTACAAGACCTTCAAAATTTAGAAGTAAACAATGAGGAGCTCCCTCTTTGTGATGACATTACTACAATCTCAAACAAAAGTCAAGCACTAGGAGCTATGTATGTTCTAGAGGGTTCTACACTCGGCGGTGAACACATAAATAAAATGCTTCAAAAGCAACTTAATCTTAATGACGAGGCTGTTCTTACTTTCTTCAGTTCTTACAAAGAAAATACCTATAAGAAATGGGCTATATTTCTAAAATTTCTAGAAAACCAAACAAACTCAAAAGAAGAACAGCAATTAGCTATTCAATCGGCTAATGAAACCTTTACAAAATTTCACAAATGGTTGACTAAGGATTGATATCAGCCTATATTGACAGAGCTTATTAATGCTAATTATCAACCTTTTTCAGCTAAAACATTGGGCTCTGAAAATAAACTAACTACTAAACGCTTCTAATTTAAGGTAATAACATGCCTAAAAGGCGTAAAGCCTGTCAAGTAAACTGAAGGCGAATTTCTATCTGCTGATACGCCACCGCGTAAGGTCAGCCCCTTATGCTCTAGCTTCCCAGGCCCAAAACTCAAAGTATCATTACCAACTTTATAGCTTGCTTCATTCCCACTGAACAAAAATGCGTTTGGCTCAACTTCGGATGGCGAAACACCAGATAACTCCCCACCAGGCCTAAATATTAATTCCATAGAAACCGGAACGCCGTCAGTACCATGTAAATCAAACTCCACCTCTAAGCCACCTTCTATTTCTTTAATCTTGACGGTAGACTCTAAGTATTGAACCTCGCTCTGTTTTCTTATGCTTTTAGGCATTTTATGCCAATCTCCATTGGGGTCAATATTTTCCTTACTCACCGGTTGATAATACGGACCTTCTAACTTTTTGGTCATTACCCATGTATCTCCTTCTTTTGAAATAGAAGGTGACTCAAACTGCCCTTTCCCAAAGAATGATGCATTAATTCGCATGGCTTGTAATACAGCGTTATTCTTATGAAAAGTCAAAAAGTTAGGATTATTGATAAGCAAAGTAGCATCCCAAGAATCTCTACGGATTCGTACTAAATTAGAGAAAGGGAAAAACTTAGCATAACTAGTTGGAAATGGTTTAGCTGAAGGTAACTCTTTCCATAGGAATTTTTCCTCTAAAAAATGGTCTAGATTCCCATTCGTTTTATTAAAATACTTTTCCTCTATCAGCTGGCACATCGCAGCAAACTGAGGATTACGGTCTAAAATAGCCATGTATCGATAAGAGAAGTAATAATTTTCAAAAGTCTTAATACCGCCCTTGTCTTGCCTGTTTGAGGCATCCGTAACCACTTCGCCATTTGGATGAACAAAATACATGGTCATCTCTAGATTTTTCCTTACGTAATCTAAGAGTTCAGGTTTATTTAGCCCGATGGCCACCGTAATAAGTGCTTTGTTAACAATGGCTGAATAGATTCCAGTGCTTTTCTCTGTGTATTGACCATCAGCATCCAAATCAATGCCTTCTGCCAGCCACTCTTCTACTCGCTTTACATATTTATTGTTTGGCCATAAATCATTTATTCTAACCAAAGCAGCACTTACCACCCAGCGGTGATTTGGAGTGTGTATCCCACCTATACTTAGTGCCCCTCCTGCTGCCAACAAGAATGCTTTTAGTTCACTAAATAGCTTATCCGACTCCTCAACATTAGCTTGCTTTAGTAATTGGCAACTTGCTGTTACTCGTTCTACTATAAAGCCAGTATCAGGTGTAGAATGGAAATTAGTACTTAATAGGTCAATAGTACCATCAGCATGCTGAATTTTTCTCAGATACTTTGCTGCTAAAACCAATTTAGATTTTAAATCAGCAGATTTATAAAATTCTGATTCTTTGTTTGTAAAGCCTATAACCCCACGTGTAATCAGGGCATTAGTAGAGTGAGGATTTGGAATATCAACCCTATCTTTTACACCACCAAAAGCCTTTGAAGAATGGTCAAGGATTTGATATTTCAAAACATTACTAATACTAGTGTCATTGAGCTTTATCAAATCTAGTATCCATTGGGGCTTATTTTCCGTCAGCATAGTCGTGGCAGACATCCCTAAAACGGGCAAAATACTCAGTAACAATGTACTTAGTGTGACAAATTCTCTTCTTTTCATTTTCGGCTTTAAATTTTCTAAAATTCTAATTCATGTATTTATCTAAAATACTACTATTAAGAATCAATTTCTAAACTTTGGAAGTGCCTTATACACACTTCATCTACTTTCAATACTTTATTCCAATACTTGCCAAAAGAGCATTGACAAACACGTGGCGTAATTGCTACTAACAGTTTTCTTTATTAATTCACAGCATGAAATAATTAATAAGCCTCGTACTTCTCCTTACAGCATGTAAAGCCAATGGGAAACTATTCATGCTTACTGATGATGTAAATGGGAAATTGATTCTGATTAAAAATGGTGCTATTTAATACGGTAAACAGGCTGAGTTTACCGCTCAAACAAATACATAAAACCGTCTTCAGCTCCTACTAACAAGCTTGGTTTTCCATCCTTGTTTAAGTTAATCATAGTAGGTGACGTGGTATGTCCCGCTAGCCTTTGACTTGAAATATCACCCCTAAAAGCCAGTTGGACTAGACCATTTTCTGTTCCTAAATTTTCAAAAAGCACCACATTTAAACCATTCACCAGAAGGTCTAAATCGCCATCTTCATCCCAGTCTACAAAACACCATTTTCGTCTGCCGCTACCGCCAGCTTCCCCTACATTTAAGCGTAAAGGTCCCGTTTTGTTAACTTTTACATCATTTCTATTGGTAAAGCCAGAGCCATTCACTCCTTTAAAAATACGATTCCCTGGCATTAACTTCAGTATTCCATCTTGCTCAAAACGTTCAAAATAAGCCAAATAACCTTCATGGTCTAGCATGACCAAATCCATCAAACCGTCTTTGTTCCAATCTATGGCATTCGGCGTAGTTCGCCATTGTGTAGCTAATTCTGTTGACTTAGGATTCCACCAATTCCATTTCGGTTTTGGAACTTCCATATTGGCCCAATCCATGATGACAGGCTGAGATTCCGCTAGTTTTGGTTTCCCTATTTGACCAATATTTCTATGCCAGGTTATGGTACCCCAAATAGAATTCACCAGAACATCTTTCAATCCATCCCCATTCCAATCTGCCACCGAAAGCGTGGTATAACCCCACTTGGCTTCTGCAGGGCCTTGAATAGAACCTTTCTCTCCTGCCAAATACCGAATAGGCTCATTATTTACTTCTAAATAAGCTGGCTTTGCCCATGTTCCGTTTAAATTCTCTACAAAACCAATGTAACCAGCAGAATTTCCACATATTAAATCATCGTCGCCGTCATCATCCCAGTCTACCGCAAACGGTGTAACTAAAGCCCCAAACTTAATATGCTCGGCTTTTTGCTGAAAATATTTTGGACTTTCAAACTGCGGCATACGGTCTTTTACTGTTCCCGTATTTTCTACTAAAGCCACACGTCCATCTTCATCACCGATAATAAGATCTATGTCGCCATCTTTATCCCAATCCACAGCTGTTGGGATAATCATCTCCAAATCCATCTTTATTAAACCAGAAGCATTACTTAAAAATCTGCCTTCGGCAAAAACGGGCTTACTGCGTGAACCAACATTTTCAAACCAAGTCAATCTGTCAAGAAATTCACCACATATCAAATCAAGGTCTCCATCGCCATCAAAATCATACATATTTGGCGATGGTGCCCCATAAACGTTAATTGGCTTATTGTTGGCTAATATTTTACCTCTATTTTCATATTTACCATTTAGGTTTTCCAGATAATAAACCACACCACGCAAAGGGCCATTTGTCCAATTCCCTTCCTTATCAAAAGCATTATCCCAGCCGTAATCTGACCAATCGTCTATTCCAGCCAATAAATCTTGGTCGCCATCACCATCAAAATCCACATATTTCCATTGACTAAACCTTATCTTTTTATGATTTTTCTCTAAAGATTTATTATCAAAAATTATTTTGGGATTATTGAAAAACTCGGTTTCAAAGTTTAAATATTCAATCCCTGGTCCTAAAACTTTGGCTTGCCCATTTACATTAGAAACCTGTAAGTTTTTAAACCCTTTGGCAATCTTTCTCCCTTTTTCGAAAACTACTTCCTTATCAGTCTTTTTAGATTTGTTCTCAAAAAAGTAGGTACCATTAGAAGGCTTGTCAGGACATGAAACTATCAAATCCATGTCACCATCCTTATCAAAATCCATAGGAAGTGGCCAAGCCCAGAGCCCCACTCCTAAATCAACCACTAGGTCATCGTTTTGATAAGCAATTTTTCGAAAATCTGGATTTTCAGTAGCAACAATAGGCTTTGAAGATTTACAAGCTAAAAAAGGCAAAAGAAAAATTATAAAGTAGGCGGTCTTCTTTTTAGTTAAATTCATTTCAATCGTATCGGGTTAAATGTATACGCCTCATGGCAAGCGTTCTATTAAATTTATAGCTTTTAAAGTCATTAAGTCAAGTAAACATTCCAAAATAGATAAAAGGCAAGATTGAGAAGTTTAAGCAAAACCAACAAAAACGATTCTTGCATAACAAGCCATTAATAATTATTGAAAAAAGAAGCAAAAACCTCCAATTGACATAATTACCCCTCTTATGAGACATATGAATGTATAATTCTCATTTTCTTTGTGTTTGTCATTGTAAACCAATGCCAAGACGGTAAACCTTTATCAAAAAAATGAAACCTTCATATCTAACGCTTACGCTGTTTTTGGCTATCTGCTCCTTTTCTATAAAATCCAAAGCTCAGGATAAGCCAAACATTATCTTGATAAATGTAGATGATATGGGCTGGAAAGATGTGGGTTTTATGGGAAGCAAATACTACGAAACACCCAATATTGATAGCTTGGCAGCTATGGGGATCATTTTCACCAACGGCTATGCCGCCTCGTCAAATTGTGCTCCTAGCAGAGCTAGTCTGATGACCGGGAAATGGACACCACGCCATGGTATTTACACGGTTGATGCCTCTGAAAGAGGGCTGTCAAAACACAGAAAAATAATTCCTACCAAAAACACCGTAACCCTGAGCAGAAACTATGAAACAATACCCGAAATTTTAGGCAAAAATGGCTACCAAACTTGTCATGCAGGAAAGTGGCATTTGAGCAATAATCCATTAGAATACGGTTTTCAAATCAATATTGGTGGTGGACATAATGGTCACCCAAAAAGTTATTACCCGCCTTATAAAAACGTAAACCTTTCAGCAGATAAAGGTCAATATCTTACAGATTTAGTGATGGAGAAAACCTTAGATTTTGTAGATAGTACCGAGTTTCCATTTTTTCTTTATTATGCTCCATACGCAGTACATACCCCTATTAATCCCGTAAAGAGCCTCCTAGCGAAATACTCAGTTAAACCTGCTTCTGAGGGTCAAGACAATCCTAAATATGCCACTATGGTGGAAAATCTAGATCGGAATATTGGTTTGCTAGTTTCTAAATTGAGAGAAAAAGGAATCTTTGATAATACACTTATTATTTTCACATCCGACAATGGCGGTTTGTACGGCATCACTAAACAAGGCCCGCTTAGAGCAGGAAAAGGAAGTTATTACGAAGGTGGTATTCGTGAGCCTTATATCTTCGTGATGAAAGATAAGATTAAGCCAAACACTATCAGCCATGTACCCATTACCAATTTAGATGTTCTGCCCACCATTTTAAACTACGCAGGTATTTCAGAAAACACATCTAAAACTGATGGTGACAACCTTGCAGCCATTTTAGAAGGTTCAAAAACGGAGCTAGAGCGACCATTATTTTGGCATTTCCCTATCTATTTACAAGCTTATAATAAGAGCGATAATGAAAACCGGGATGCCTTATTTAGAACAAGACCTGGCTCTGTGGTAAGGTATGGCGATTGGAAACTACATTATTATTTTGAAAACAATGAAGTGGAGCTCTACAATTTGGATGAAGATATAGGAGAAAGAAATGACCTTACTTCTAAAGAGCCTAAAAAAGTAGAAGAACTGCTAAACTACTTAAAAGATTGGTGGGCAAGCACAAATGCTCCGATTCCTCAGGAATTGAACCCAGAATATGAAGGAGACATTTAGATTGGGGATTGTGACACTTCTTAAGTGCCCCTATCTTAGAGCTTAGTTTTTGAGGTCCTATTTTCACGTCTTCGTTTTAGTACCTAGCTAATATTCTTCAGGGTTTGACTATGTTAAGCTCAGTATCTTACAAAAACCCTTTCTAACAAGATTAGATGCCGCAATAAAGACCATATAGCTCTATCCTATTTAATTCATACCTCCACTTAAGGCTCCTCTACAGAAATATCATGTCCCGCTCAGTAAGAAAAAGCCCTATTATCAAACATAAAATTTGAATAGCGTACTAAGCGAGGGATAAATTGTGCTAACAATAAACATAGCATAAAATGAAAAAATCAATTTTACTTACCCTTTTAACATTAGGTCTTACTTCTATAAATAGCTTCTCTCAAGATTTGAAAAGTGGTAAAAACACCATCATAAAAGTAGATTACCTCTACGCCTCTTTACTTTTGAATAACCTTGATAAATATGCTCCTGCCACATCAAGAGAAAAGAAAAGTTACGACAGTATCCAGAAACAGCTTAATATAGATTGGCAGAATAATTTATACGACAAAGCCTTAGCTGCTTTGTCTGAGAATGACATTAAAACAGAACCTATAAATGCATTGGAAAACTATAAGGTTCTTTATAACAATGGCTTCCCTACTATATTGATGGCGAAATCGGCCATTAAAAAGATGGTTAAAAACGGTTATAACTCTGACAACTTTATTCTTATCAAACTCAGCACCGAAGCAGATACTGGACTTAAAGGAGCTTCCACCACTACCGTAAACAAGTTTACGCCAAAAGCCAAAGTAACTATCGATGTCTTTACTTCTGATGGTAAAAAAGTGCATTCCGCTGACCATACGGCCTCTGCACCTGAAAAAGTAACCAATAAAGCCTATTTCGGAAGTAGATTTGACAAACTAGATGATGACATGATACTTAGACTTAAAGAGCTATATGAGCCTTTGATAAGTGAGGCTATTTCTGAGGCTGTGGCTAAACTTTAGCCAATTGTCCATCCAAAGACCATTTAAGCCAAAGCTCTCTAAGTTATGGCTTTTACTTTTTTTAGTATAATAACTATTTAGCTGTATACACCACCTTACCATCAAAAATGGTCATAGCCACTTTAGTTTTTAAAATATCTGCTTCTGGAATAGTCATAATATCTTTATCAAAAATGGTAAAGTCGGCTAGTTTGCCTTTTATGATAGAACCTTTTATTTCCTCATCAAATGCTCCAAAAGCAGCATCTATAGTATAAGACTTTAAAGCCTGCTCCCTCGTCATTTTTTGCTCTGATTCATATCCATTTTCTGGTGTTCCTTTTAAAGTCTTCCTGCTCACACTAGCGTAAAAACAAGCAATAGGATTAATGGGCTCCACCGGAACATCTGTGCCATTAACAATAGGTACTCCAGATTCTAAAAGTGATTGCCACATGTATGCACCTTCTTTAATTCGCTGCTCTCCTAGCCTATCTATAGCCCAAGGCCTATCAGACGACATATGAATGCCTTGCATGGCAGGAATTACATTTAACTCCGCAAACCGGGGTATATCAGACGGATTAAGATGCTGAGCATGCTCAATTCTGAATCTATGGTTCTGACTTTTATTCGGATATTTTTCAAAACCCAATTCATATTTATCAAGAATCTCTCTGTTGGCTCTATCACCAATGGCGTGACTACAAACCTGAAAACCGTTTTCTAGTGCTTTGTTAACTATTTTCTCAACACTTTTCAAAGGAATGGTAGAATGGCCGAAATGACCAGGCATGTCAGAGTATTCATCTAATAACCAAGCTCCTCTAGAACCTAAGGCTCCATCAGAATGAATTTTTATAGCCCTGATGTTTAAGAGCTTATCTTCATCAAAAACAGGCCCTTTTTTAAACCAATCTTCCAGCAAATTGCTGTCGGTACTTGACAGCATAGCATGAAGTCTAACCTTTAGCTTACCTTCTGCTTTCATTTTCCTATAGAGCTCTACAGTTCCTTTATAAATTCCGGCATCATGAAAACTGGTTATTCCGTTTCTGTGACAAGCTGCTATAGCTGACTCAAAGGCTTGTTGAACCCTTTCAGGGCTATCTTCAGGTATGGCACGGCCAATTATAGATTGAGCCCTTTCATTAAAGATACCCGTTGGCCTTCCATCTGGGTATCTAATTATTTCGCCACCTTTTACTTTCTTGGGAGTTTTGTTAGTGACCCCAGCCATTTCCATAGCTTTGGCATTAGCAAATGCCGCATGTCCGCTGGCATGACCCAGATAAACAGGATTATTGGGAGAAACAGCACTTAAAGCCTCATGGGTTTGAAAACCTTTGACCATAGATGCTGGAAGTTCTGACCATTTACTTTGGTGCCAACCTCGTCCTAATATCCATTCGCCAGGTTTGGCATTTTTGGCAGCTTCTTCCACTACATCAATGATATCTTGATAACTGGTAGTTTTGCTTAAATCCAGTTCTAATTCATTATATCCCAATCCCATAAGATGCCCATGCCCCTCTATGAAACCAGGTGTCATAGTTTTCCCTTCCAAATCTAACATTTCGGTGTTAGCCCCTTTGAACTTCAGAGCCTCCTCCATGGAACCACAAAAGAGAATTAAATTATCTTTAATAGCCACTGCTTCTACTTTAGGCTTAGCCTCATCCACTGTATAAATAGTGCCACCATGAATGATAAAATCTGCTTGTGAAGTATCATTTCCTGCTTTAAAGGAAAAGGCTATAAATACGGACAAAACGACAAGTATAATTCTCATGGCTGATTTCGGATAATAAGATTTAAGCTAAGAGTTTATTTTGTTAAAGTAAAAATTTACCTAATAAATTATGGAAGAGGTAGTAGCAAAAAAAAGCAGGCCGCCAATAAGATTGACAGCCTGCCTTAGTATTAATTAAGAAAGAAAAGAATTACTTCTCTCTCACACTTACCGCTATTCTACGGTTTTGTTTTCTTCCTTCTTCTGTATCATTTGTAGCTATGGCGTGCTTTATGCCATAACCTTCAGACTCAATACGCTCAGCACTTATTCCCATCCCTACTAAGGCCGACTTAACCGCTGCAGCTCTATCAGAAGACAATTTTAGATTTGCATCAGCATCTCCAGTATTATCTGTATAGCCACCTATTTTAATCTTGGACGTTGGGAATGCTTTCAATACTTGAGAAATATTAGCAACCTCACCCATGGTATTCGCATCTATAGTAGCACTACCTGTAGCAAAATTTAGATTTTGAAATTCGAACCAGTTATCTTTTCCCGCTTCTGTGTTTTCATCTTCTATAAAATCAACCAATCTCTGCTCCATACTTCCTTCTACAAATCCAAGACTTATGTTCTCTCCAAACATTTTAGTTCTATTAGTAGGTAGTTCCTTAAATACTGCATAACCTTCTTTTTCAACCGTAGGTTTATCTACAGCAATATGAGGTGCAATAACTAAGGAAACGATAGACATCAACTTAATAAGAATGTTCATTGATGGTCCTGAAGTATCTTTGAATGGGTCTCCTACCGTATCTCCAGTTACCGCAGCTTTGTGAGCTTCAGAACCTTTATACTCCATTTTACCATTAATTAAGACACCTTTTTCAAAAGATTTCTTAGCATTATCCCAAGCTCCACCAGCGTTATTCTGGAAAATACCCATCAAAACACCTGAAACAGTAACACCTGCTAAAAGACCTCCTAAAACCTCTGGCCCGAAAGTAAAACCTACTATCACTGGAGTAATTAAAGTGATAAGACCGGGAAGCATCATTTCTCTAATAGACGCCTTAGTAGAAATATCTACACATTTATCATATTCAGGTTTTCCTGTTCCTTCTAAAATACCAGGAATCTCTCTGAATTGCCTTCTTACCTCTTCCACCATTTCCATGGCTGCTCTACCTACGGCAGCAATAGCCAAAGAAGAGAAGATGAAAGGAATCATAGCTCCTACAAAAAGACCAGCTAATACATTAGCCTTATAAATATCAATAGATGAAATACCTGAAAGACCAACAAAGGCAGCAAAAAGGGCTAATGCTGTTAATGCAGCAGAAGCAATGGCAAAACCTTTTCCACTGGCAGCAGTAGTATTACCTACAGCATCTAAAGTATCTGTCCTTTCTCTAACTTCCGCTGGAAGCTCACTCATCTCTGCTATACCACCTGCATTATCAGCAATAGGCCCGAAAGCATCAATAGCCAACTGCATAGCCGTAGTGGCCATCATACCTGCCGCTGCAATAGCAACACCATAAAGACCTGCAAATTCAAATGATAAAAAGATACCCGCAGCTAAAACCAAAATTGGAATAACTGTTGACTCCATTCCTACAGCCAAACCACCAATGATGTTGGTTGCGTGACCTGTAGAAGATTGATCAACTATAGACTGAACAGGCTTTTTGCCCATTGAGGTATAATACTCCGTAACAATAGACATGATAGCTCCTACCACAAGACCTAAAATAATGGCATAAAAAACATCTATGTTAGTAAATGCTTCTCCTCTAATACTCATATTTTCAGGTAAGATATACATCACCAAAGGAAATGAAGCTATACCTGTAAGAGCCATTGAGCCCCAGTTACCAATATTAAGTGCATTTTGAACGTTTCCGTTATCATCCTTTACACTCACAAAGAATGTGCTGATAGCTGAGAATACTAAGCCCATACCAGCAATAAGCATTGGTAATAAAATAGGAGCTCCTCCACCAAAATTATCAGGAGAATCAATCTCTCTACCCAATACCATGGTAGCCAAAATAGTGGCTACATAAGAACCGAATAAATCGGCACCCATACCTGCTACATCACCTACATTATCTCCTACGTTATCTGCAATAGTAGCAGGGTTACGAGGGTCATCTTCCGGAATTCCTGCTTCTACTTTACCTACTAAATCAGCTCCTACATCGGCAGCTTTGGTATAAATACCTCCACCTACTCTTGCAAAAAGTGCAATAGACTCAGCTCCTAAAGAGAAACCTGCTAATACTTCTAAAGCTTTCTCCATGCCATGTGTGTCTCCCGTACCAGAAACAAACAAATGATAGAACCAAACAAACAATAAACTAAGAAACAATACAGCTAAACCTGCCACACCAAGACCCATTACTGAACCCGCAGTGAAAGAAACTTTTAATGCATCTTTTAAAGACGTTCTAGCAGCTTGTGTAGTTCTTACATTGGCTTTAGTGGCGATGTTCATTCCTACATATCCTGCAAATGCAGAAACAAATGCACCTATAACGAACGCAACACCTATTAACCAATGAGAATTTTCAACAAGGGTTCCTGACCATGTCAAAAGTAGAGCCACCGCTACTACAAATATTCCCATCACTCGCCATTCGGCTTTTAAAAACGCTAAGGCTCCATCTGCAATAGCCTGAGCTATTTCCTGCATTTTACCTGAGCCGGCATCTTGCTTGTTTACCCAATTGGCTTTTACCACCATAAAAAGTAGTCCGACTACTCCTAAAAGTGGCACTAAATAAAATAAAGAATCCATAAAGTTTTCTGGTTTATTTTTGGTTTAATTGTATAATAGTATGTTAAAAAAGTTCAGCAAATTTAGGGTTTCCATCAAAGAAAAAAAATTTAAACAATATAGCCTCAATCAGTTAGGACAATTCCCAATTTCAGCTTTGAAATTAGTGTTTATTTTTGATTCAAATCCTGGGTTTAATAAAATTGAATTTGGAGCTGTATAATTGATATTTGAACTTTCTTTAATCAGTTGTGACGAAGAGATTGGACTTCCATAATAACTCTGTTCGCTACTTTCTATAATGGTTGACTCTAAAGTTATAGGCGTGGTGGCATCTAAGAAACTAAATGGAATATTGACCAATTCTGGGCATGACCAATACTGAAGGCAGGTAGCTGTAACAGTCAATGGAGCACTTACGTTGTTTACAAGAAGACCATCACCATACGCTGTATTACCATTGTATTTCCACTCAATGGTCCCATCACAACCTAAACCAAAAAGCAAATAACTCTCCGTGGCACATAGGGTAATGGGAGAAGTTTGGGGTGCAGTGCTTGAAATACCATAAGAATATGGGTTACCTTCTTTATCATTCCCTGATATGGTAGTCCCATTTTTATTAAACGTTGCCGAAATTTCAGACCCTTTTATTAAAGTTTCAATTTGAGTATTACTAGCATATAATGACGATGTAGGATAGGCAAAAACATCTGGAACACTTCTAATTCTCACTGTAGATTTTGCTAATGAACCTGAACATAAACCTGGACGCTCCGATATTGCATAATAATATTTAGTTCCTAGGGTAAAAGTAGGCACCACTAAAGTATCGTTGCTAGAAAGCAAGTTCGTTAAATCTGCAGCTGCGTACCATTTAACAGAGGGTTCACCAACTGGCTCTTTTGTTTTAATGATTACAGAAAAACCCGATACACATAAAGGATCCAAGGTAGAATCATCGTTTGCCTTTAAAGTCCAAACACCTACAGGAAGTTTATCTTCATACACGTTCAAATCACCAGCAGCTTTAAAGCTTCCTGAACTTGGCAAGGGGTCACCTATCAAACTAGCACCATTTACATTAAAAACTGTAGTTACCATGCCAGAGCTTGCTGTTCCTCTTCCATAGTCACTTACTCTAACCAAATCTACCTCCACACCTTCTGGCGAAACTATACTAAAAGAAACTTCTTCATTAAAAGGTGTAGCCCCACCATCAGGAATGTCACAATTGTTTTGAGTGCCTCCATCTTTCTTTTCCCAGGTAATGGAAATTGAGACCGAATCTATCAATCCTGCAATACCCGTAACATTGACCGTAGGATATTCGCCACTCTTTAAAAAACCGTCAAAACCTACTGGTGAACCTGAGTAAGATGTTTCTTTGGGTCCAAAAGCATTGGCAGGAGCGGCACCTGGCGTAGCTACTACATAATTATTCTCTCCATCACAGTAAAAGGCAGTCAAATCTGTAACAGAAGGTTTTGAACTAAAGACCTCATTATAAACAAGCTTTAAGTCGTCTGACTCCACAATACAGCTACCCAAAGTTCTTACTAGCTTATACGTACCTTCGGCCTTGGCATAAAAGCTCTTAGCATTTGAAATACTAACACCGTTCAAAAACCATTCATAATTCTCAGAAGAAACAGCATTAATATCAAATAGAGCAGAATCTCCTTCACACAAAAAATTGGTAGGGCTTATAGTTGGCTGTTCAGCAAATAAGTTTTCTCCTTTACAAGCCACCGCTTTCAATAAGTTAACTCTACCAGTACCAAACATTCCTAAGCGTGTTGGATTTTCGCTATCAATATTATCGGAGGTAATTTTAAGAATCGTTTCTAAACTATCACCACTTAATGTAGGAAAACAAGCTCTCAAATATGCTGCACATGCTGATACCAAAGGCGTAGCCATGGACGTACCGTTAAAAGAAGCATAAGTATCAAACGGAATGGTACTCAATATACCACGACCGGGAGCCGAAATATCAACGTACTCACCATAACTGGAAAAACTACTCATGGCGTCATCTATATCTAAACTGGCTACGGCTACCACATGTTCGTAAGCGGCAGGGTATTGTAAAATACTATTTCCCTCATTTCCAGCAGCTGCTATTACCATGACCCCATTGGCGTAAGCGTCATTAATCACATCTTGCTCTAACTGTGAGAAACCTCCACCTCCCCAAGAAAGACTAATTATTTTTGCTCCTTGATTTACCGCATATGCCACTCCTTCATAACCATGGGTAATAGCCCTGTTGCCACCATAATTCGCCGTTCCCTTAATAGGCATAACTTTAACCCTATTATTTCCTGCGGAGGCTATTCCTGTAATATTATTATTAACAGCAGCCACTATTCCTGCCACATGTGTTCCATGCGAAAAACTAGCGTCAGGTGGAGTTGGGTCGGCATCATTATCACCTACATCATAGCCTGTCACCAAATTGGCTGCTAAATCTGGGTGAGTTATATCAAAAGCATTATCTACCACCGCCACTATAATATTTTGTACGCCTGGGTTAACATCCCAAGCTTCTGGAGCTTTTATCTTGTCTAAAAACCATTGCTGATTATAAAGCGTATCACTAGGCACACTAATTATTTCCCTTTTTCTGATTCTTTCTACATACTCCACGGTAGGATCTTCTTTCAGATCTTTCAAAACCTGTTCAATAGCAAGATCATTATTAAGTTTAATTCTGAAAACATCCTTTATTTCATCGTTTTTAGAAAAGAAATAAGGATTTGATGCATCCTCTATTTTGGAATTCGTTTTTTCAACAATTCCATTTATTATGGGGATTTCGCTTTGAATATTTACATCATTTGTAAGTTTAACCAAACCTCTTTTAATGAAATTGGGTTTAAGCTTAACATATATTTCTCCTTCAACAAAATCGTTGTTAATTTGCTGAGCCTTGCCAATGGTCACAAATGATAACCATACTAAGCACGCCGTTTTAAAGAATCTTTTTATCAATCTAATATATTTGAATATTCGCAAATTAATGAAAAAACTAAGTTTACTCCTTCTATTACTTACTTGTTTTATTGTAAGGTCTTTTGCTCAAAACCAAAATTATAGCACTGGCTCTCTTCTTCAAGGGCTCGACAAGTTAAATGTAGTAGGAACTGCCTTATACATTGCGGCACACCCAGATGATGAAAATACGCTTTTGATTACATGGCTAGCAAATGAAAGAAAGGTAAGAACAGGCTACATAGCCATGACCAGAGGTGATGGTGGTCAAAATTTAATTGGAACAGAAAAAGGTGATTATGCTGGCTTGCTTAGAACACGAGAATTATTAGGAGCAAGAAGCATTGATGGTGGCGAACAATTTTTTACAAGAGCTAATGATTTTGGTTATTCTAAAACTACCGAAGAAGCTCTAGCTACTTGGGGCAAAGAACAAGTACTAGCTGATTTAGTTTATCGAATTAGAAAATTTCAACCAGATGTATTAATAACCAGATTCCCACCTGACGAAAGAGCAGGACACGGACATCATTCAGCCTCTTCCTTATTAGCCGAAGAGGCTTTTGATGCTGCCGCAAACCCTAAGGCTTTTCCTGAGCAATTAAATGAAGTAGATGTTTGGCAAGCCAAAAGATTGGTTTGGAATTTTTATAATAGAGGTTTTACCAATACACCTCCTGAAGATGATAGTGACTTTATCTCCATGGATATTGGAGCTTATAACCCTTATTTAGGTGAGTCATATGGTGAAATTGGTTCTAGAGCCAGAAGTATGCATAAAAGCCAAGGTTTTGGTGCGGGGCTTTTTAGAGGGGAAAGAATAGAAATTTTAAAACATACCAAAGGAGAAGCAGCAAAAGAAGATTTATTTGATGGTGTAAATACCACATGGAGCCGTATAAAAGGAGGCGACATAGTCACAAAAATCATTATTGACATCAAAAGGAATTTCAAGCCAGAAATGCCAGCCGCCTCTGTGCCTGCTTTAAATCAGCTTTATAAGTTGATACAGACCTTACCTGAAAGCCCAATAGTTGACACTAAATTAGCTGAATTAGAAAACCTGATTCTCCGCTTTTCAGGAATTCATCTTGAAATTAACGCCAAAGATTATAATGTAAGCCCTGGCGACAAGCTAAGTGGAACCCTAAGATTAATCAACAGGTCTTTTTTAAAAGCAAGTCTTGCTAGTTTCGACATACCAAGCCTGGAGTACAAGCTCAATGAAGAAAAACAACTTAGTGATGGCGAAAGACTAGAAATACCTTTCACTGTAGCCGTACCAAAAAGCATGGCTATTTCGCAGCCATATTGGTTAAAGGAGGAGCACCCGATTGGTAATTACGTAATTAGCGATGAGTCATTGAAAGGTCTACCACTCTCCCCTCCCGCTATTGTTGGTCAAATAAAACTTAACATTGAAGGTCTTATCCTGACTATTAATAAACCTATTGATTATAAGTATGTAGAACCGTCTTTTGGTGAAATATACAGACCCTTAGAAGTTAGCCCTACTATTACTTTAAGTCCAAATACAAACTCGCTTGTTTTTAATAGCACTAAGGCTCAAGATATTTTGGTAACAGTTAGAGCTTCAGAAGAGCTAGTAAAAGGAAATGTGTATTTAGAACTACCTAATGGTTGGTCATATTCACCATCAAATGCTTCCTTTAACCTTAAGGAGAAAAATAGTGAAAGTGTTATAAAGTTTAGCGTGATTCCACCAAAAGAAGCATCAGAAGGTCAAATTTTGATAAAAGCTAACGCCAATGGTCAAACTTTTGAACATGCTAGAAACAGCATTAAATATGACCATATTCCTCAAACTACTACTTTCCCTAAAGCCGAAATAGAACTAGTAAAACTTGACCTTAAAAAGAAAGGAAAGAAAGTAGCTTATATCCAAGGTGCTGGTGACGATATACCAGAAGCGTTGAAACAAATAGGTTACAAGGTTGACTTTCTGACAGAAGAAGATTTAAGTAAAGACCTGTCTAGCTACCAAGCTATTTTGATAGGAATTAGAGCTTATAACGTACATGAGTGGCTTCCGTTTTACCATAATAAACTCATGAATTATGTAAAAAATGGCGGAAACCTTATCTGTCAATACCAAACGAGTAGAGGCTCCGAGAGCTTTACAGAAAAAATGGGGCCTTACCCTTTTAAACTAAGCAGAGACCGAGTAAGTGAAGAAGACGCAGAAGTTAGCTTTTTAAGGACTGATGAGCCTATACTTAATACACCAAACAAGATAGGAGCAGCTGATTTTGACAATTGGGTACAGGAAAGAGGTTTGTACTTTGCCTCCGATTGGGAAGCCAATTACCGCGGTGTTTTCTCTATGAATGATAAAAATGAAAGCCCAAAATCAGGAAGCCTTATTTATACCAAATATGGAAGCGGAAACTATGTTTATACAGGTCTTTCCTTTTTTAGAGAGCTTCCGGCTGGTGTATCAGGTGCATATCGCTTGATGGCTAATTTGATTTCAATGAAATGAGTTGGAGTAAAACAATTTCTTATTGGGAGATAATTTTAATTCTTTCCTTTCTTCTTTTTTATGCCCTCTACTTTTTTAGAATGCATAAAATAGGAAAGCAACTGGGTAAACCTTCAAAAGCTATTTACTTTAAGTTTTTTCTAAGAATCACTTATTTAGCCTTAATGATAATTGCCCTCTTAGGGCCTAGTTTTGGTATTTCTGAAACAGAAGCACGTTCATCTGGTAAAGACATTTTCTTTGCGGTAGACCTATCAGCATCTATGGACTGTACAGATGTTTCACCTAGCCGTTTAGAGAAAGTTAAAATTGAAATTACCAACCTCATAGAGCAATCTAAGGGAGACCGCTATGGTGTCATGGTGTTTTCCTCAAAAGCCTATTGGCAAATCCCTTTGACTTTTGATGTAAACCTAGTGAAAGAATTTATAGCTGGTATGAATACCGATATGATGCCAAACCCAGGGAGTAACCTGGAGGCTCCATTATCCATGATTCAACAAAAGTTTAGCCAAAACCAAGATAAGACTCGGTCTCAAATAGCTTTTGTATTTACCGATGGAGAATCATATTCTGAAGTGACGGAAGAGACTCTTTCAAAAATGAAACAAGAACAAAAGCAGCTGGTGATAGTGGGTGTGGGTACTGAAGTAGGATCGGATATTTTAGAGAATAATAGTCCCCTACTTCTGGAAGATGGCAGCTTGGCTATATCAAGGCTTGATTTAAATGGCTTAAAAGAAGTTTCTAGAAATGCCAACGCAAAACTCTACACATTAAGCTCCGAACAAGATAATTTAGAATTGGCTGTACAAGACATCAAAAACCTTAAAAGTGCTGTTATAGACAGGAACAAACTTATGGTAGCTAATAATAAGTTTCAAAATTTTCTCTTAGCGGCTTTTATTTTAGTTGCTCTCGATATTTTAATATCCACTAAAGTATTCCAGATTTGACACCTTTTTTCTTTCATATCATCAGGTTACTTTTTAGCTTCATTTCGCCTACTGACGCAAATGAAAGGGATGCTTTGCTTAGGCAATTAAACAATGCTTTTGATGGTAAAAACTGTGAATTTGTCAAAAGCACTTTTGATACATTACAATTCAAACAACTACCCATTTCTGTGGAAGCAAGGATAAAATTGGCCGATTGTTACCTTATACTAAATGATACTGCCAGCTTAAGACAAGAGCTTTCTTTCCTCTCTTATGTTAGAACTCCCTCCCAAAAATCTATCATTCTAAATCAAAAAGCTCAGCTAGCCGCCGTTAAAGGAGATACTTTAGAAGCAATAAATCTTCTAAAAAAGGCAATTGAGACGGAAAACACTAATACCTTTGCCAAACGGAATTATGAGTTGTTAAAAAAGATTTATCATCCTAATGAAAACAGGACTCCCCCACCAACCGCTCCAAAAACTGAAGATGCAGTGGATGAAGAAGCAGGAGGAATAGTGGATGCTTCTGGAGCTAAAGATGATGAACTTAATAGCAGTACACCTCCTAAGATAGAAAGGGCACAAGCTTTAAAACTTTTAGATGCCATGAGGGCAAACGAATATAACAAATTGCCAGTGCTTATAGACGCTGCGTCTGATACACTGGATTTTGGAAATTGGTAACAAAAAATGAACGTATTAAAAGAATCAAATTTTAGTTTTAAAGGTCAGCAGAGCCTTTACCACGGAAAAGTAAGAGACGTTTTCGGTTTTGAAGATGGCTTGCTAATGATAGCATCTGACAGAATTTCGGCCTTTGATGTAATACTGCCTGAAGCCATTCCCTGCAAAGGACAAGTCCTTAATCAAATAGCAGAAAAATTCCTTAAAGCCACGGCAGACATAGTGCCTAACTGGCTAGTGGCTGTTCCTGACCCTAATGCTACGTTCGGTCTAAAGTGTGAGACTTTTCCTGTAGAAATGGTGGTTCGTGGCTATTTAGCGGGCCATGCATGGAGAGAGTATAAAAGCGGAAAAAGAGAGGTTTGTGGTGTAAGTTTGCCAGATGGTTTAAAAGAAAATGATAAACTTCCTACGCCCATCATCACCCCTACTACCAAAGCTCACGAAGGCCATGACGAAGACATTTCTAGAGAAGAAATTCTAAAGCAAGGGATTGTAGACGAAGCTAAATACGTACAACTAGAAAAATATACTTTAGCTCTCTTTCAAAGAGGAACAGAAATAGCAGCCGAGCAAAATCTCATTTTAGTGGATACCAAATACGAGTTTGGAGAGAAAGACGGCGTCATTTATTTGATAGATGAAATTCATACACCAGACTCTTCTAGGTATTTCTATAAAGATACTTACACGGAGAATCAAGAGAAGGGATTACCTCAAAAGCAGCTTTCAAAGGAATTTGTGAGAGAGTGGTTAATAGCCAATGGTTTTCAAGGTAAAGAAGGACAATCTGTGCCTGAAATGACACCTGAAAAGTGCCAAGAAATAAGTACACGCTACATAGAACTCTATGAAAAAGTAACTGGTGAGGTATTTGTTCCAGCTAATAATGTAGATATTTATAAAAGAATAGAGAAGAATGTGAATTCATTCTTGGAAAAAAGAGGATAAGAAATGGAGTATAAGAAAAGCGAACGCCTTAACAATTTATCATATGCAATTAGAGGTCCTATCTTTGATAAGGCCCAGGCATTAGAGGCAGCTGGACATAATATAATCAATCTGAATATTGGAAATCCAGCACCGTTTGGCTTTGATATTCCCGATGAGATAGTGGAAGACATGATTCTCAACATCAGAAACGCTCAAGGGTATTGTCACCATTTGGGTATTTTCCCTGCCAGAAAAGCCATCATGCATTACACGCAGCAAATTGGCATTCAAGATGTTCGTATTGAAGATATCTTCATAGGAAATGGCGTAAGTGAGCTTATTGTGATGTGCATGCAAGCTCTTATAAATCCTGGCGATGAAATTCTTATTCCTTCGCCAGATTATCCATTGTGGACTACCGCCGTGGGGCTTTCTGGTGGTAAAGCAGTGCACTATGTGTGTGACGAAGCTGCCGATTGGAATCCAGATGTAGCCGATATGGCGTCCAAAATCACTTCAAAAACAAAGGCCATAGTACTTATAAACCCAAACAACCCAACGGGTGCGGTATATGAGAAAGATGTGCTAGAGCAAATTGTAAAACTTGCAAGAGAGAAAAATTTGATGGTTTTCTCTGATGAGATTTATGACAAAATCCTTTTCGACGGCAATAAACATGTGCCAATAGCTTCTTTAAGTGATGAGGTATTCTTCATGACTTTTGGAGGTTTGTCAAAAAACTACCGTGCCACAGGTTTTAGAGGAGGCTGGGTTATAGCCAGTGGAGCCAAAGAAAAAGCTAAAAGCTATTTAGAAGGCATAAACCTGCTAGCAAGTATGCGTTTATGTGCTAATGTACCTACGCAGTATGCTATCCAAACAGCTTTAGGTGGTTATCAAAGTATTGACGACTTGGTGGCTTCAGAAGGGCGTTTAAGAAAACAGAGAGACTTAATTCATTATAGACTTACGGATATTCCGGGTATTACCTGTGTAAAACCTAAAGGCTCCCTTTATGTCTTCCCAAAAATTGACATGAAAAAGTTCAATTTTGGAACAGACGAACAGTTTACCCTAGACTTACTAACCGACCAAAAAATATTAGTAGTACCAGGGTCTGGGTTCAATGCCTTTGATAAAGACCACTTTAGAATTGTATTTTTACCAAATACAGAAACATTAAACAAAGCGGTAAACGGAATAACCGAACTTCTCGATGAAAAGAGAGTCAATATTCCGGCGGCGGCTATTTAAAAAATGGATATCTTTTTACTCATTATAGGCGGCTTATTTCTAATCATTGGTTTGATTGGTTCGGTTCTACCCATTCCAGGACCTCCTCTGACCTTTGGTGGTGTAATTGCTCTTCATTATTCAAAATACGCCAATTTTTCAGAAGACCTTTTAATAGGTTTAGGCATAGCCACGGCCTTAGTTACGGTATTAGACTACTATGTTCCTATCTGGGGAACTAAGAAATTCGGCGGTACTAAAGCAGGCATAAGAGGCTCCATGGCCGGACTCATCATCGGGCTTTTCTTTGGCCCTTTCGGAATATTTATCGGAGCATTTTTGGGTGCTCTGATAGGCGAATATATGTTTGGTGACAAACACAATGCTCTTAAAGCTGCCATTGGTAGTTTCGTTGGCTTTGCTGCTGGCATGGCCATCAAAATTACGCTATGCTGCGTGATGATATTTTATGCTGTTAAGGAGGTTTGGGGCTTTTGGGCTTAGCACAAAAAATTAGCCCCTTTCATTGAAAGGGGCCAATTTGGTTACTGAGTGAATCTATACTACTTAAAATCTTTAAATCGGTTTTACTTTTATTCTATCGCCGATTTCTATAATATTTGAGGTTAAACTGTTAAGCTTATATAACTGCTTTACCGTGACTCTGTAATTGACCGATATTCTGTAAAGCGTTTCGCCTTTTCTTACGGTATGAATAACAAAATCTTCAATCTCTTTCTTCTCCACTTTAGGTGTTCCAAGCACCTGATTCTTTAAATTTTCGGAGTAACTACTGGCCAATACTGGCTTTACACTTACTTCTTTTACTACTGGCTTCGGTTTTTCAGATTCAGCTTCTGCAACTTTACTTTCCGTTACCTTCCGCTTCGCAATTGGTTTAGCTTCTGCCACTTTTATTTCCGCTTCCTCCACTACCTTTTTTACTGTAGCTGGCTTGATAACTTCGCCTTCTGAAAAACTAAATGCCGTATGTGTACCTAAAATCGGGTCCTTCTTAATCTCTCCTTTTGTTATTACTATGTCCTTAATTTCGACATATTCCACTGGAGCGTTTTTCTCTCTTTTGTCTTGCAAGTAAACTACCCTACCGCGTTGAAACTGCTCTACAGATTCCAGTCTGTTAAACTTCAGTAGTTCGTCTAATTTCACACCGTAGAGCATCGCAATATCCCAAAGGCCTTCGCCTTCTCTTGATATGTGTGTAGCTATTGGCCCTTTATTATCTTTTTCTTCCAAGTAATAAATCTGACCTATGCTCACCACATCGTTTTCTTGCATATCATTATATTCTAGAAAACTCTTCTCTGATATCTTAGCTTTATAGGCCAAATCCACATAAGAGTCACAAAAATCAGCTTTGATGCCTTTTTTCCCATTGATTCTGAAAAACTGTCCGCCTCTTTCTTTGGCCAAACTTGGCTCTTCTGTCAGAATAGGAAAGTCTTTCTCCTCTTTATGAAAGTCTGTATTGCTAGATATCTCAGCCAATACACGAACATCATTATATCTGTCAGCCGAAACTATAATTAAAACTGGTAAAGCATCTTTAGCCATTCGTTCTTCTTTCAGCCACATATTCTGTGCTTTAAGTTCCGAAGGCTCTAACCTTAGGTCTGCGGCTATACTGTTAAGCGTTTTTCCACTTCCATAAGGATAGCTGTAAACCACTTTTTCTTCATTTGGCTTGAAAGCCCCCATGGCTTCTTCTACCACCATTTTAAAAGCTAAAAACTGAATAACAGCACTATAAGCAGGCCCATCTAATGGCAAATACTTTTTACTGTTCCAATCTTTATTTACACCTAACAGATTCACAATGTCTCTTTGAGCAAGTGCTGCAAACAAAGTAGTACCCCAATTATTATAAAGAACGTTATTGCGACGAAGCCCTATAATGGCTGCGTCCGTAGCGACAAAAAAGTTTTTACGCTCGTCTATCTTATCATTTACTTGCAAATCTAAATCTGCAGCTAAATCTTCTGTCAAACACCAAAATACTCCGTGGTCTAAGAGATTACTTTGATTCGTCTCGCTTTGGTATTTATTGTAAATCACGAGGTATCTGAAATCTACTGGAACACCAGTGTTTTTTAATACCGGATTTACTTCTGGCAAAAACAAGGAAAGTAATTCATACTGTCTCTTCATCTCAACCTTGTTAGTCTTCAGCTTCTCTACCTCTTTTTCTAAAAGAAACTTGGTAGCATCATTCAACTGAAAAACTACATCAGCAAAATTAATTTCATACAGAATTTCTGATAATTGAACTTGCCTGTTTGATTTGAATGAGGAAAGCGACACGCAAAATACAAACAGGCAAATAAAGACCTTTCGGGGTTTTAGGGGTTCAATTTGGTTTATCAAAAAAGCACGTAAGTCCATTGATTTTGACTATCAGCTCGACTAAAAGGGAGACTTATTTCCCGCCTAACGATTTGATGTTTCAAACATAATTTATTGAATTTATACTTCCAAATAAAAAGACAATAAATATTAAAAATATAGTCTTTTCAGTAAATATTGAAAATATCATACAAAAATAAATGCCTTTTTACAGGCATTTATGATAGATTTCTCTTATTTACTCCACTTTTTATAAGTGTTAATTAATCCGTTTGTAGATGCGTCATGAGAAGAAACCTCTTCCTCTGCAAGTAGCTCAGGGTAAATAGCTTTGGCTAATTGCTTGCCTAGCTCCACTCCCCACTGGTCAAAACTGAAGATATTCCAGATAACTCCTTGTACAAAAATCTTATGCTCATACATGGCTAGTAAGCTCCCCAAAGTTTTAGGTGTTAACTTCTTTACCAAAATAGAGTTGGTAGGCTTATTACCTTCAAAAACCTTAAATGCTTTCAAAGCGTCAATGTCTTCTTGTGACATTCCTGAGTCTTTCAGCTCTCCTACTACCTCAGCTTCAGTCTTACCATTCATTAAAGCTTCCGTCTGTGCAAAGAAGTTTGCCAAAAGCATTTTATGTTGGTTCCCAATTGGGTTTTGACTTTGAGCATGAGCTATAAAATCACAAGGAATAAGTTTGGTTCCTTGATGTATTAATTGATAAAAAGCATGCTGCCCGTTAGTACCTGGCTCTCCCCATATAATAGGACCCGTTTGATAATCTACTTTATCACCATTTCTAGTTACATTTTTACCATTTGACTCCATGTCGCCCTGTTGGAAATAAGCAGCGAAACGATGCATGTATTGGTCATAAGGAAGAATGGCGTGCGAGTCGGCATTAAAGAAATTATTATACCAAATTCCTAAAAGGCCTAATACCACAGGAATGTTTCTTGCCAGCGGTGTAGTTTTGAAATGATTGTCCATTTCGTGAGCACCGGTAAGTAGGCCTACAAAATTGGTATAACCAATACTACAAGCGATTGACAACCCAATGGCACTCCATAAACTATATCTACCTCCTACCCAGTCCCAAAACGGGAACATATTTTTAGGGTCAATACCGAAAGCAGCTACGCCTTTAGCATTGGTAGACAAAGCCACAAAGTGCTTCTTCACATCTTCTACGCTTCCGCCATTCGCTAAAAACCATTGCTTGGCTGCATCAGCGTTTGCCATGGTTTCTTGCGTAGTAAAAGTTTTAGAGGCTATCATAAACAGCGTACTTTCTGCTTTTAAACCTTTAAGAGCTTCCGTAACGTGGGTGCTGTCTACATTTGACACGTAGTGCACATTTAAACCTTTTTTTGCATAAGGCTTCAGAGCTTCTGTGACCATTACTGGCCCTAAATCAGAACCTCCTATACCTATATTAACTATGTCTTTAATCTTTCTTCCAGAATAACCTTTCCACTCACCAGACCTTACACTATTTGAAAAGGTTTCCATTTGAGCCAAAACAGCGTTAATCTCAGGCATCACATCTTTACCATCTACTAAAACAGGCTCGTTTGACCTATTTCTTAAGGCTGTATGCAATACCGCTCTTCCTTCTGTTTCATTAATAATGTCGCCAGCAAACATTTTTTGAATAGCATCTTCTAACTGACATTCTTCAGCCAATTTCACCAAAGCAATCATCGTTCTTCCGTTTATTCTATTTTTAGAATAATCCAGAAGAATATCTTTAAAGCGAATAGAAAACTTTTTAAACCGCTTTGGGTCATCAGCAAAAAGCGTCTTTATATCCGTTTTTGCGATGGTTTTTTGGTGGTTCTTTAATTTACGAAAAGCGTCCGTTTGAGAAAAATCAACAGATTGTAGCATAGAAAAATAGATTGACTTAGGTTATAAAACAAAGATGTTTCAAAATGCAGAACTAGCGAAGAGTAAGCCTCTCAATCTCAAAATCATCCCGCATAAATACATTAAAATCTACAGATGATTCTATTCCCTCTAATTTCCCTTTCATGCTATGTTGCCAAAAGTAAACTTTAGAA
The DNA here is from genome assembly GCF_964021845.1 of uncultured Arcticibacterium sp. Classification (NCBI taxonomy): domain Bacteria; kingdom Pseudomonadati; phylum Bacteroidota; class Cytophagia; order Cytophagales; family Leadbetterellaceae; genus Arcticibacterium; species uncultured Arcticibacterium sp. The sequence continues at coordinate 1,447,275 of NZ_CAXHZC010000001.1, forward strand.
AGGTCGTATCCTTCTAATTGGGGAACTTCATATTGTGAAATCCACAGGGGATAATCAGGGAAATTATCTCTTACATAACGTAAGTAGATATGTTTATTGGTGTATATGATAGGCTTTATGCCATAGTGTTTCTCAATAATCTCTAACCACCTACCCACATTCTGCACTATTTGCCTTCTATTTCTTCCATAGCCTAGCGTTTCCCAATCTAACACAGGTGCTAAATCACCTTTTTCCAAATCTACATTTAAAATAAAATTTAAGGCTTGAAGCCTAGGGTCAGTTTGCGGATTAAAAAAATGATACGCACCTCTTCTTATATCCTTTTCCCCCAGAGCAAACCAATTGTCCTGAAAACGCTTGTCAACAAAATCTATTCCTTCTGTAGCTTTTACAAAGCAAAATCGAACAGACGAACGATGCTTATTATAGGAGCTTACCTTATCCCAATCAATGTCGCCATTATGATGAGAGACGTCAATCCCGTGAGTTTTGTATTTTAAGGGTATTCTAACTTTTACCTCTTCTTGTTGGTCAGAATTTCTCATTCCGTCAATTACGGACGAGGGATACCATACCAGCAAAAACAGTAATGTTAATGCATAAAGCGTTTTGAGACGCCACAGTTTATTAAGCAAGCGGTCTAAGACCGTAGAATTATTTTTTCTTTTTTTCACTCGTTCACAAAGCTAGAAATATTCGTTTTCAGAATCAATAGCATAAACCTTAAAAGTTTGTCTTTCAACTAAAAAGGAGTTACTCATAAAATGAATAACTCCTTTAAAATATTGCCTTAGAAATACTATTTATTAGGCTGAGGCGTGTATCTCAAATATGGTTTAACCTCTCTAACTCCTTTTGGAAACTTCTTGATAGCATCTTCCGTAGAGATACTTGGTACCACTATGGCGTCATCTCCATCTTTCCAGTCTGCCGGAGTAGCTACACTGTGGTTATCAGTAAGCTGAAGACTATCTATCACTCTTAATAACTCCGTAAAGTTTCTTCCTGTAGAAGCTGGGTATGTTAATGTAAGTTTGATTTTCTTATCAGGTCCGATAATAAATACCGAACGTACTGTAGCCTTGGCAGAAGCATTAGGGTGAATCATATCATATAACTCAGCTACTTGTCTGTTCTCATCGGCAATAATCGGGAAATTCATTTTCACATTACTTACCTCCTCAATATCCGGAATCCATTTATTGTGAGAATCCAAACCATCTACCGATACAGCTAAAACTTTTACGTTCTTCTTTTCAAACTCTCCTTTTAAAAGGGCTGTCTTACCTAGCTCGGTAGTACAAACTGGCGTAAAATCAGCAGGGTGAGAAAAAAGCATTCCATAAGAATCGCCCAACCATTCGTGAAAACTAATTTTTCCTTGCGTAGTATCCGCTGTAAAATCTGGTGCAATATCTCCTAATCTTAGTGACATGGTATTGTTGTTTTATTTAAAATTTACTTTTCTATTCTTAAACAAGGGCGGTCGGCTAATAAATCCCGATTGCCGATATTTTTGCCATTTTATTTAATCGCTGTTGCTATTGACTATTTTTGCAGTGAAATGGCTATACTTCAAACGAAAAACCTTCAGCACTCGTATACCAAAGGTATTGACTTTGTATACCCTGATTTGCATTGCAATGCAAACCAGCAACTCCTCATTTTAGGTGAAAGTGGAAAGGGAAAATCTACATTGCTACATTTATTAGGACTTATTCTGCCTATTCAGCAGGGTTCAGTAAGTATCAATGGTATAGAAACCAGTCAATTAAATCCCAGCAAAGCGGCGGCCTTTAGGGCAAACAATGTTGGAGTCATTTTCCAGCAGCACCAGTTTGTCAAATCCTTAAGTGTTTTAGACAATATTCTCCTTGCAAATTATTACGCCAAGAGAAGCCTAGATAAAAACAAAGTCAATCAAACAGCCGACCGTTTAGAAATAAGTGACTTGCTGCATAAAAAGGTATATGAATTAAGCGGAGGCGAAATGCAGAGAATAGGCATTGCCCGGGCTTTACAAAATGAGCCAAAATTACTATTAGCAGATGAGCCTACCTCAAACTTAGATGATGTAAACTGTGAGCGAGTTTATCAACTTTTGGCAGATACGGCTGCGGAACAGAAAGCCGCATTAGTTATTGTAACGCACGACCAACGTTTGAAAAATAAAATTGCTAACCAAATCCATTTATAACATGCTATTAAAACTGGTTTGGAACAAAATATGGCATAAGAGACTCAGCAGTTTTCTGTGTATTCTTTTAATGGGAATTGGTGTGGCTATTATTTCATTGGTAGCAAACCTATCAAAACAACTGGAGGGTAATTTTTCTAAATCAATATCTGGAATAGACATGGTGGTGGGTGCTAAAGGCTCTCCTTTGCAATTAATTTTATCTTCTGTTTTTCATATTGATGCCCCCACTGGTAACATTCCACTCTCAGAGGTTAATAATTTAAAGCGTAATCGCCTTGTCAAAACATTAATTCCCCTTTCTTTTGGAGATAATTATAGAGGATACAGAATAGTAGGCAGCGAGCTATCTCTTTTAAAGCACTATCAAGCAGAATTAAATGAAGGCATACTTTTCAAGGATGATTTAGAAGTGGTGCTAGGCTCTTACACTGCTAAAGTGCTTGACCTTAAAATTGGCGATAGCTTTGAAAGTTCCCATGGCTTAGATAGCGAAGGCGAAACCCACGAAGAAAAAGCCTATACAGTGGTAGGAGTTTTAAAACCCACAAATACAGTTTTAGACAAGCTCATCCTTTCTAACCTAGAAAGTATTTGGCATATTCATGAGCATGAAGGCGAAACCCATGAACATGAGGACCATGAGGTAACTGCGGCTTTAGTAAAATTCAGGTCACCCATGGGACTGATGACTATCCCCAGAATGGTGAATGAAAATACCAGCATGCAGGCTGCACTACCTTCTATAGAGGTGAATCGCCTTTTCCAACTCTTCGGTACGGGTATTGAAATCATGAAATACCTTGCTTATCTTATTGTAATTATTTCTGGCATAAGTGTTTTTATATCGCTTTTTAATTCACTTAAAGACCAGAAGAATGAAAAGGCATTGATGCTAACGCTGGGAGCTAGCCGCACTAAGGTCTTCACACAGCTTCTATTAGAAGGTTTACTATTGAGTTTTATTGGCTACTTCCTGGGTATTCTTTTGTCAAAGCTTGCTCTATTTTCAATTTCTAAACTATTGAGTGAAACCAACTTCACCGAAATTAATATTTGGCAATTCGGTGCCGTGGAAATTTATTTGCTAGCTATGGCGTTACTTATAGGTATAGTTTCGGCAGCACTTCCGGCTTTGGGCATATATAAAGTCAACATTTCCGAAACCTTATCAAGGGAATAACGGTTCTTATTTCTACATTTTAATTGGTTCTAAAATCAAATAGACAATGACATTCAAATCATTACTTCTTATATCTACTCTTTTTTGGGGAACAGCTTTTACGCTAGACGAACCGACGGTAATTACTTGGAAGACCTTGACAGACGTAAGTTTTGATAAAAAATGGAATCAAGAAGAAGGCATGTTCATACTCATTCCTAAATTTGGAACGTCAGTTACTCCACTGAAAGACAAACAAGTACAAATAACAGGGTATATGATTCCGATCGATATTGAAACTAACTATTACGTACTTTCGGCAAATCCTTATGCGTCTTGTTTCTTTTGTGGCGGAGCCGGACCAGAATCAGTCATGTCAATAAAATTTAAAGGCCCTGTTAAACGTTTTGATACGGACGACAGAGTGACACTTTCTGGAAAACTTACCCTAAACAGAGACAACCTAGAGGAGCTAAACTACATCTTAAGTGAAGCTACGCTAGTAGAAAAAAAATAACTTAAACTCTTTTATTTAGATAGAATGAAAAAATCATTTTTACTGGGAATCATTGCAATACTCTTAATTAATTTGGACGCAAGGGCACAATACGATAACAATATTGCCATTGGCTTAAAAATTGGTGAGCCTATTGGTTTAAACGTTAGGAAATACTTCCAGTATGGGGATAAAACTTTTGATGTAAACATAGGTACTTATGGGCTTTTATATGGTCAGCACAGAAAATACAGAGACGGCCCATATCATCTTAAAAACGTAAATAGTGGAAAATATACCGCTTCGCAACCAGCGGGAGTCATGTTTCAGGGTATATATTCTTGGCACAGACCTGTAGGAAAGGGCGACGCTTTAAAAGTATATTATGGCTTTGGGGGACAGATAAACTACCGAACTTATGTTTCAGAAGATAACCTTATAGGCACCAATCAAAATGGAGAAAAACATGTTTCTATGGGGCCAACAGGGAATGCTGGTGTGGAATACAATTTACCGGGCAATGATTTAGGGATTTTCCTAGATGCGGGAGGTTTTATAGAAATAGTACCTGATTTACTTTTTATGCACCCACAAATTAGTGCTGGTGTTAGAGTAAATCTTATCAGAGGAAAATAAAGGATTAAGAAAATAGAATATAGGCGGAGTAATTCTTTAGAGTTACTCCGTTTCTATTTTTAACAGTCATAGCTTAACAAAAATGAAAGTTTATAATTGCGACAACTGCCAAAATCACCTCTACTTTGAAAACGGTAGATGTTTAAAATGTAGACATAAGGTAGGTTTTGACCCTCAAAAACTACGCTTTATTTCGCTTATACACGAAGCTGATAATGTGTATTTAAACCATCAAAACCGAGACGAAAAATTTAAGTTTTGCAAAAACGCAGACCACAGCACCTGCAACTGGATACTTCCTACATCGTCTTCCCATACTTTTTGCAGAGCCTGTACACTAAACAGAACCATCCCAAACTTAGCTACCGAAAAGAACAAAAAGCGATGGAATTTGATTGAAAACGCAAAGCATCGGCTTGTTTACTCCTTACTGAGAATGAATCTCCCAGTTAATCCTAAAATTGGTGATGAAAAAGAAGGCATAGCTTTCAAATTTGTGGAAACGCTATCTCCTGATAAAATAATGTACACAGGACATAGCAGTGGTACTATTACTATTAATATAGAAGAAGCCGACGAAAAACTAAGGATTAGCAATAAGGCTGATTTGGGCGAAAAATACAGAACTTTACTAGGTCATTTCAGGCATGAAATAGGTCATTACTACTGGGATGTTTTAATAAAAGACAAGCCAAGAGTGGAAGATTTTAGATGGAACTTTGGAAACCACAGAGAAGATTATGGTAAAGCCATGAAAGCTTACTACGCCAATGGTGCACCAGAAAACTGGCAAAAGTATTTCATTAGCCCTTATGCCACAGCACACCCATGGGAAGACTGGGCTGAAACCTGGGCACATTACCTCCACATGATGGATACACTAGAAACTGCCTTTTCTTTTGGCATAGGGCTCACAGGAGGAAAACGAAATGTTAACATTGATAGCGACCCATATTCGGTAGAATCTTTTGACAGAATTATGGAACTGTGGTTACCGCTGACTTACGCATCAAATAGCCTTGCCCGTAGCATGGGTCATACAGATTTTTATCCATTTATAATTACCACTCCCGTAAAAAAGAAACTGGCTTTCATTCACAAATTATGTTACTCCTTTAGAAACTATTAAAATCAATGCTTTGGCCCGTCAAGTTGAATGCATTTTTTCGTTATGTTTGCAAAGGAATAACGAAATGAGTAATGAATCTTGGCATCAAAAGTAGATTCTGGATAGAGTCAGAAAATGAAAAATTTTTAGGCTCTGGGCGAGTAGAACTATTGGAAAAAATAGATCGACTCGGTTCTATTAGCAAAGCCGCCGCCGAAATGAAAATGGCTTACCGCAAAGCATGGGGCTTAATAAAGTCCATGAATGAACTTTCTGATAAGCCATTGGTAATAAAGCAAACTGGGGGAAAACATGGCGGAGGAACTGTAGTAACAACTGAAGGAAAAAAAGCCATAATTCTATACAAAGAATTTGAAGAGGACCTTAATTTTTTCTTGGAAAGTAGAATGTCAAAATTAAAGCTCTAGTCAATATTGAAACCAAAGAGTGAGAAATCTAATTTATATATTTTTAGCTAGCATAGCTTTTCAAAGCTGTAAAGAAAATGAGCAAAAACTAACCATTGCCACGGCCGCAAATATGCAATTCGCCATGGATTCATTGACCCACTATTTTTCTAAACAAACGGGCATTCCTTGTCAAGCAGTGATTGGTTCCTCTGGCAAATTAACTGCTCAAATCACCGCTGGAGCACCCTATGATATTTTTGTGGCGGCAAACATGAAATATCCAAACAGCCTGTATAAGCAAGGATTGACATTTAACAAACCTAAAGTTTACGCCAAAGGCACGCTCATTTTATGGACGCTTAAAGATTCTTTAATTCCGAGCATTAAATATTTAGAAAATCGAGAAATCAACCATATAGCTCTAGCAAACCCCGATACTGCTCCGTACGGTACTGCGGCCATGGAAGTGTTAAAACATTATCAATTAGACCTAAAGCTTAAAAACAAACTCGTTTTTGGTGAGAGCATAGCTCAAACAAATCAGTTTATTCATTCAGAAGCAGCTGAAATTGGCTTTACTTCTTTATCAACTATTAAAGGCTCTGAATTGACTGATAAAGGCAATTGGTTAGCGATTGACACGAGTATTTATAAACCCATAGAACAGGGCGTAGTTATGCTAAAAAATCAACACAAAGACGCCCAACAGTTTTACGATTTCTTGTTTACAACAGAAGCCAGAAACATTTTAAATCATTTTGGGTATGAATAGCTTTTCAGGACAAATTGACCAAATAGAAAGCAGTGGAAACATCTCCATAGTAAGTGTAAGGATTGGCGAAGGCGTAGTTATAAAGTCGGTAATTATCGACACGGAAGAAACTGCTCCATATTTGGCGAAAGCAACTGCTGTTAAAACGCTATTTAAAGAGACCGAAGTTATCCTTTCTTTAGAAGAAAACCCCTCAATAAGCCTTCAAAACAAGATTTCAGGGACAATTATAGCATTAGAACAAGGTGCATTACTTAGCCGAATAGAAGTTCAGACTTTGTATGGAAATTTAGTTTCCATTATTAGTAGCAATGCCGTTAAAACACTCAAACTTGATGTGGGAACGCAAGTGACCGCCATGATAAAACTTAATGAAATAACACTGGCTCCATGATAGATTGGCAACCCATCATATTGACACTCAAACTTGCAGGATTGACCAGTTTAATCCTCTTTGTGATTGCCATTCCTTTGGCCTACTGGCTCTCCTTTACCAAATCAAAATGGAAACCAGTTTTTGAGACTTTGATAAGTATGCCGCTGGTACTCCCTCCTACTGTACTTGGTTTTTATCTTTTGATAGCTTTTAGCCCTTCAAATGCCTTCGGAAACTGGCTGAACGAATGGTTTGGCATCAAATTCATTTTCTCTTTTGCTGGCTTAGTCATAGCCTCTATTATATATAGTTTGCCATTTATGGTGCAGCCCATTCAGGCTGGGCTTTCTGCTTTACCAACTTCGCTTAGAGATGCTTCCTATACCTTGGGAAAAAGCCGTTTTGAAACATTGGCTAAAGTTCTTTTGCCAAACATCAAACCTGCTATTTTAACGGGAATAGTGCTGAGTTTTGCCCATACTGTAGGCGAATTTGGTGTAGTACTCATGATTGGCGGCAATATTCCCGGCAAAACGAAAGTGGCATCTATTGCTATTTATGATGAAGTGGAAGCCTTGAATTATGGTGCTGCCAACCAATATTCTTTGATACTTTTCGCCATTACATTTTCCATTTTACTTACGGTCTACTTAGTAAATGGAGGATACTTAAAGCGTATGAAAGCATGATTAAAATCGACATAAAAAAAAGCTTTCCGTCAGACCTTTGCCTTGATTTACATCTAGAAATTAATAAAGGTGATTTCGTCACGCTTTTTGGGGCATCTGGAGCAGGTAAAACTACTACACTTAAAATGATTAGTGGTTTATTGAAACCTGACTCAGGGCAAATTCTAGTCAATGATTCCACTTGGTTTGACTCTGAGAATAAAGTTAACCTCCCCACACAGAAACGCAGTTTCGGTTACGTTTTTCAAGATTTTGCTTTGTTTCCCAATATGACCGTTAGGGAAAATTTAGAATTTGCCCTTCTAAAAAGTCAAGATAATGGTATAATTAATGAGCTCATAGAACTCACCGAGTTAGAGAACCTACAAAACAGAAAACCAGAGACGCTTTCTGGCGGTCAAAAACAGAGAGTTGCTTTAGCTAGAGCATTGGTACAGCAGCCTGAAATTCTACTTTTAGACGAACCGCTTTCTGCTTTGGATATGCATATGAGGCAGAAGCTGCAAACCTATATCTTAAAACTGCATAAAAAGTACAATTTGACTACTATATTGGTAAGTCATGATATTGGTGAAATAGTAAAACTCTCCGACCATATTTTTGAAATAGAAAATGGTCAAATAGCAAAGCAAGGAAATGTAAAAGAGTTTTTTGGCCTGAATAAGACCAGTGCAAAATTCAAGTTTAGTGGTGAAATTATAGAGATTACTAAAGAAGACGTTATCTATGTAGTATCCATTTTGATAGGAAACGATTTAGTTAAAATAGTGGCAGACAAAAATGAGATTGAGCCCCTGAGCAAAGGCGACAAAGTCTTTGTGGCCTCTAAAGCATTTAATCCAATTATTCACAAGGTGAATTAAAGAACCCTTTCATTTCGTATACCCTTTAGCTGTATTAGCACTTAAAAAAGTTTCATTTATACTATTCCAAGACTAAATTCTTTTAAGATTCAAATATTTTGGTTAACTTACTTACAATAAACCTCATACAAATATGGAATCTAACTTAAATGTCGGAATTATTTTCGCAGTGATTGGCTGCATTTGTGCCATTTTAGGCTTTCTACTTTTCACTGAAAGTGCCGTAATCCAATATTCTAGCTTGGGTGTAGGAGCTATTATAGCTTTATTCGGTTTGTTATTAAGTAAAAGCAAAAAGAAGTAAGAAACTCTCGATTGGAATAGTTTTATGAACAAAACAGCTGTCAATAACAATTGTTTTGAATGGAAATATATGGTCAAAGCATAAACCAAAAAAAGTGACCCTGGAAAACCAGAGCCACTTTAACGCTAAACATATTAACCCAAACAATCAATTAATTCTTATATAGGTATACAGAAGAAGCTGATGCTAGTGTTTGGTCCATACTTGGAGTTAAATTCCCTCCAGAACCAATGTTTGAGAAAGCTAAAATTCTTCCGCCTCCGTTTCCAGCTTCTGCTATATAAACTGTTCCAGTTTCACCATCGTAAGCCACATCTACAGGATTACCTAATTTTGTATTGCTACCACTTACTCTTATTTGGTCTGAAAGTGCTATAGTTCCACCAGAAGATGTTGAGTTAAATTTGCTCATAAAGTCCCCTATCACATGGAATCCACCGTCATCTTGTCCGTTAGATGCTGCAGCAATATCCGTAAGTACCATTGTTCCAGTCATGCTATCATAAGTTAAACCATGTGTTCTTACTAAACCTTCTATAGCTACCGTTTTAGATGCACTCATAGATGTGGTAGAACTATTTGAAAGGAAATCAGTATACACAGCTAGCTTATTTTCTGTGTCTACCACAGCGTATAGGTCGTTTCCTATAAAAGTGATACCCCAAAGCTTTATATCAGTTGTGATAGTATTTCTCAAGGTAAAACTGTTTCCAGATTTTTGATAAACGAAAAGCCTACCATCTTTGGTAGCATCGTTTCCATCTGCATCTGCATTATCAGCAACTACATAAAGGTTGCCATTAACAGCAAGCTCTCTTGGACTAGTCATATCACTAGTACCTGATAAATCTACATTCACATCAATGATTCCGCCAACAGAGGTACTAGCCATAGCTGTAAAACCTTCAATACTGTTATTAGATCTTGAAACTTGAAACACAGAACTTCCGTCATAGTAGGCTCCATCAGCAGCCGTAGAGGACGTTTTCAAAGTAGTAGAAGTAGTAGAAGAACCACTAACATCATAAACTGTAACATTACCGTCTGAGTTATTGGTAGCATAAATACTAACCATAGATGGCGTTACTTCATTTTCGTTGTCGTCACAGGAAGTTAGGAAAACAGCCGTTCCTAAAATCATTCCTAAAGTCATTTTTAAGTTTTTCATAATTTGAGATTGTTTAGGCCTCATGTACGCCTAGGCTCAAAATATAGATCGACTCAAATACCCCTAAATGACGAATAAAGACTTTCTATCGACAAAGTTACCAAATACTTCTACCTATCTAATAAACTTTAAGCCTTATGTTCCAAAACAAGCCTTTAAAGCCTCTAAACCTTCCTTATGGGCCGAAATTGCCGTAAAGTTTTCAGTACTCTCCTTTTCAATACTTTGCTCCAAAACAATATGAGCATGAATATTCTTAGCACCTAAGTATTCCGCGGCTTTATTATAATCAATATCCCCATTTACAGTAAACTCTTCTTTCCATACACCACTTTCAGACTGACGAATATGGAGCTCTACTATCCTATCCTCATACATTTTCATTATATCAAACACCGCAATTTCAGAATCTCTAGAACCTCTAAATATCCAATGAAGGTCAAAACAGAAACCAACATTTTCAGGGCGAGTGTTTTGAAGCATGTGGTGAATCTCTTTAGCTCCTGCCAGCATTTCCGTAGTATGCGTATGGTATGCCAGTTTTATTCCCATTTTTCTTAATTCGGCACCCAGTTTATCCAAAGCTTTCACCTGCCTTTTTAACTGTTCATCCGTCTTGAATATTTCTTTGTTCCAATCAATAGGATTAGGGTTGGTAACAATAATTTTAGTACCATACGCCCTCACTACCTTTGCTATCTCTAGGATGGTCTTGATAGATTTATCCTCCTCCCCTTCTACATGTAAAACACTGTTTACATAAATAGACGGCATCTTTATGTCAAATTTCTTTAAAACAGAAATCAAGCGTTTAGCCATTTCTGGGCTTGTAATACTGTACTCAATGTTTTTAAAACCCGACTTAGAAAATTGCGTCAAATCAAAATCTAAGTCTTCGCCCCAAACTTTCCCCTCTCTTTTAAAGAAAGTACGCCAGTTATAAGAACTGCATGAAAAAACGTTCTCGTTATTTTCTATTTGAAGCTTATTTACCACAGCCACAGCAGGTACTGTAGCCAAAAATGTTCTCCTTTTCATATATTATATAGGGTTCAATATTTAATACTAGCTAAAATTCTTCCTTAATATTGGCAATTGCAAAATTATCACAGCCAGAAAATCAGAAATAAATCAAACAACCTTTGACTTAAAAACGCTAATTTTATAGCAAATCAACCTATAAATATGACATACCTCAGCAGAAGAAACGCCTTAAAACTCACTGGAACAGCCCTATTGGGTTTAGGTACCAGCAATTTTAGTTTTGGAATGAATGATGAAATTTTAATTGGCCATGGCGACTTTAAATACAAAGTCAATATGGGATGGGGAATGTTAGACGCAGGAAAAAATCCTGTAAACGACTGCCACGAAATGGTGGAAGACAGCTCAGGAAGGTTATTTATGCTGACCAACGAGACAAAAAACAATGTCTTAATTTATAGTAAAAATGGAAAACTACTGGACTCATGGGGACATACCTACCCTGGTGCTCATGGTTTAACAATAGCTGGTGAAGGCTCAGACCAATTTCTTCTTATATGTGACAATAACCGTCACCAGGTCATCAAAACGGACCTAAAAGGAAATGAAATTTTCAAAATAGAGTATCCTAAAGAAACTGGTGAATACGAATACCCAACTCAGTTTGTCCCTACAGAGTCTGCTGTAGACAAAGAAACCGGCGAAATATATGTGGTAGATGGCTACGGCCTAAACTTCGTGATAGTATACGACCAAAACGGAAAATACCTGAGACATTGGGGTGGCCGGGGAGAAGGAAATTATCAATACAAGTGTAACCACGGCGTTCTTATAGATGAAAGAAAAGGACAAGAAAGAAGTTTAATTATAACTTCGCGTCAAGAAAACTGCTGGAAACGTTACAGCATGAATGGTAAATTTCAAGAAAGAATAGAAATGCCTGGTAGCTTTATTTGCCGACCAGTTATGAGAGGAGAGAATCTTTATGGAGCGGTTTTTCGTTCAACTTTGGAATCGAACCAAAACTCTGGTTACGTACAAATAGTTGATAAAAACAATAAGGTAGTAAGTACGCCAGGTGGTAGTAAGCCCGTTTATGAAAACGGTAAATTAAATGCCCAAAAGAAAGAAGACCCTGCCAATGTATTCATGCATCCGCATGATGTATATGTAGACGCTGACGAGAATATTTACATTGCCCAATGGGCGTCTGAGAAAACCTATCCTATTAAATTGGAAAGGGTTTAGCAATAGATGTTTGTCATGATTTTGGCATTTCGGCCAAAATCCCGCCAAACGAAATTGCGGCTTCGATTTTCCAAAAGGGTTACACCCTTTTTCTACCGAGATTTAGCCCCTAAGGGGCTAGAAACACGGCTTACATAAAGTCTCTGGATTTTTTGATAACAGCCTATTCCGCTGCAAACTGCCCCGTAGGGGCATAACATCGGTAAAAAAATCAAAACTGAAAACCCTCCGTTTTGGCGTGTCTTTTTGTCCTCAAAGCAAAAAGCATGACAAAACGGTTTTTCTTACTTCCTGTAAACTGTAGTAGGTGCGGCTTGTGCCTTAGCGTAGATAGTCATATCAGCTATTGTCACATGGTCTGGGACAGAAACAGCATAGGCGATAGCATCCGCGATATCCTCTGCCAGTAAAGGTTCAAAACCCGCATACACACTCTTCGCTTTAGCCTTATCTCCCTTAAAGCGAATTTCAGAAAACTCTGTTTCTACCGCTCCAGGTGCAATGTTTGTGACTTTCACCCCGTGCTCTGTATGGTCTAATCTTATTCCTTCCGATATCGCTTCCACCGCTTTTTTAGTGGCACAGTACACTGTACCGTTAGCATAGGTTTGTTTCCCTGCTACCGAACTCAGGTTTACTACATGACCGCTTCCTCTTTCCACCATTCCTGGCAAAACGGCTTTGGTTACATATAAAAGGCCAGTCACGTTACTATCCATCATAGCATCCCAGTCTGCCAAGGCTCCTTCTGCCACTGGGCCATGCCCGTGAGCATTTCCAGCATTATTTACCAAAATATCAATATTTTTAAAGCTTTCAGGTAGCGAACCAATAGCTTTTAAAACAGCATCTTTATCTCTTACATCAAAAGTTAAAATGGTACTTTCTACACGAAGGTCATGTTGAAGTTCTTCTAGCTTCTCCTTTCTTCTTCCGCATAAAACTAAGCGAATATTAAGTTTAGCTAAAGCTATGGCTGTGGCTTTTCCTATTCCAGAAGAGGCACCTGTTATTAAAGCAGTTTTCATGATATCTTGGGTTTGATTGACTTAAAACAAAAATCCCAAGATTCTGTGAGAAACTTGGGATTTTTAAGAAATTATTGTTGTTGCTGTTGCTGTGCCTGCTCTTCAAGGTGTTTTGTTATTTCCTTTCCAGCAGAGTGAAGTACTTCAATAACCTTAGGGTCATTTGTGCTATCTTTTATCATTTGAGCCAAATTACCTATCAAATCCACCGTGAAATGATTCATCTCATCTACTGGCATATCTTTGGTCCAAAGGTTAATTCCTAAAAGGCCTTTGTGGTATTGGTCCCAAACACCCACACAAATGGCTTTGGTCTCATTTATACCCTCATTTGGGTTTTCTGTAGCGTCCCAAAAAATCTTATCTGGAATTCTATTGTCGTCTAACTCTACGGTTATATTAATTTCTGATTTGTTCATTCAGCGTTTATTTTTTTGCAAAGGTAATTTTTTGGAGGCAATCATTCCCCAATAACAGTCGCAAAACATTGGACTCTTTAAAATAGTTTAGTCAAAATCAATATTTGATTTACCTAAAGATTACTACCAAAAACCTTTTTCAATAAATCAGACGTTCTAGCCAAAGGGTCTTTTCTGATTTTGGCTTCCTCCTCTGCTATCATGATAAACAAACCATCGATGGCTTTTTGCGTAGCATAACCCACTAAATCTGGGTCTACCTTTTTAGTGAAAGGTATTTGATTATAGGTATTTGCCAAATCTGAGTAATTCTTGGTAGCTCCAGTTTTTGACAAAGCTTTTTCCACTACAGGAGAGAACAAATTAGTCAATTCAGCTGTAGTTGTTCTTGTTAAATATTGCGTTGCTGCATCTTGCTCACCTTTCAGGATACTAAGAGCATCCGTAATGGTCATTTGCTTAATAGCACTTACAAATATTGGTTTGGCTTCTTTGGCAGCCTCTTCAGCACCATGATTAAGGGCCATTACAAATTTATCAACCTCGTTTCCAAGACCTATCTTACGCAAAGCTGTTTCTACTCGCTGCACATCTTCAGGAAAAGGAATTTTGATTTTAGCATTACCCAAGTAGCCATTTTCTTTTGAAACCACATCAGCCCCTACAGATGCACCCTTTACCAAAGCCTCTTTTAAGCCTGCGGCAATATCATCACTACTTAATGCACCTCCAGAACTACCTAAAACAGCCTCGGCTACTTTGCCTAGGTTAATGCCTTGTGCACAGGAATTGAGCATAAAAGAAGAAAATAGAAGTGCTATAAATACTTTTTTCATTTTTGAATTATTGGTTTATAAGAAGTGTTAATTGGAAAATTGACCGATTTTCGGGAAATTTGACCCAATTTAGTAACGCAAAAATAGCTAGGGTATTCTTTTGACCAAGCCCAATTAATATTTATTAATATATGAAGCATATCAATGCTGAAGTAATTACCATCGGAGATGAGATTTTATACGGTCAAATTACAGATACAAATAGCCAGTGGATAAGTGGCGAATTAGATAAAATTGGCGTACGAACTATTCGTAAAACCAGTATTGGTGACGAAAAACAAGAGATTCTTGACATTCTCACAGAAGCTCAAAAAAGAGCTGATATCTTAATTTTTACGGGTGGCTTAGGCCCGACCAAAGATGATATTACCAAAAAGACCATTGCTGAGTTTTTCAATGACACCTTAGCTTTAAATGAAACCGCTCTGGAAAATGTCAGAGAGCTTTTCGAAAGCAGGGGTTTTGAATTGACCGAAATAAACAGGCAACAGGCCTTTATTCCTACTAAAGCTACCTAC
Organism: uncultured Arcticibacterium sp.; assembly: GCF_964021845.1. Lineage (NCBI taxonomy): Bacteria > Pseudomonadati > Bacteroidota > Cytophagia > Cytophagales > Leadbetterellaceae > Arcticibacterium > uncultured Arcticibacterium sp. The sequence continues at coordinate 1,462,492 of NZ_CAXHZC010000001.1, forward strand.
CTAAATAATGCAGTAGGAACAGCTCCTGGCATGTGGTTTAATGAAAACGGCAAGATTATCGTGTCAATGCCGGGTGTACCTTTTGAAATGAAATACCTGATGGAAAATGAGGTATTACCACGACTCAGAAAACATTTCAAAACGCCGTTTATCCTTCATAAAATTATCAGGACTATAGGTATAGGTGAATCATTTTTAGCTTCCAAAATTGAAAATTGGGAAGATGCCTTACCTCCACATATCAAATTAGCTTACCTACCAAGTTTAGGTCAAGTAAAGTTAAGATTGACTGGTTTTGGTGATGATAAAGAAAAACTAAAGGCGGATATTGAAGCGGAAGCCGAAAAAGTTTATCCAACTTTAGGTAAAAACCTTTTCAGTAAAGATAATGAGGAATTAGAGTTAGTTTTGGCAGATTTGCTGCTTAAAGAAAAAGCTACTTTGGCTACCGCCGAAAGCTGTACAGGTGGTTATTTGGCTCATACCCTTACGGCTAATTCAGGTAGTTCTGCTTATTATTTAGGCTCTGTAATTTCATATTCCAATGAAGCCAAGATGGATTTACTTGGGGTAAAAAAAGAAACTTTAGAAGCACACGGTGCTGTATCTGAAGAAACTGTGATTCAAATGGCAGAAGGAGCTAGAAAAGCATTAAATAGCACATATGCTTTAGCCACAAGTGGCATAGCGGGCCCAGGAGGTGGAACAGATGAGAAACCAGTAGGAACCATTTGGATAGCCTGTGCTGGTCCAGAAAAAACGGTAGCAAAAAAGATATTGTCTACCAAAACACGTTTAGTAAATATCCAATACGGCAGCAAGTCAGCTTTGGGTTTACTAAGAAAAATGATTTTAAAGGAAATTTGATTTAAGATAATCAATGGCAGAAATAAAAATGAAATTGCCCTCTATGGGCGAAAGTATCTTCGAGTGTACTATTCTTAATTGGTTAGTAAAAGAAGGAGATACGGTGGCAGTAGATGACATGGTTTTAGAAGTAGCAACGGATAAAATCGATACGGAAATAGGCTCTACGCATACTGGTAAAATTATCAAGTTTTTAGTACAACCTGGAGAAGTAGCGTCTATAGGGAAGCCATACTGCATTATAGAAAGTGATGGAGAGGCTCCACAAGAAGAAAACATAGCAGAAGAGCTAGAAGAAAGTATTTCTGAAATAGATGTTCAAATAAAAGAGCCTGTAAGCAAAAGTACCGGCGACAAATACTTTTCTCCTTTAGTATTAAGTATAGCCAAAGAAGAAGGGATAAGTAAAAGTGAGCTGGGCCAAATAGATGGCTCCGGCATGCATGGTAGAGTTACTAAGGATGATATACTAGCTTATATTAAAAAAGGTAAAAAAGGAAACACGTTCAAGCTTCAAAAAGAAGAATTTACCGCAGGAGAAGACACCGTCATAGAAATGGATAGGCTCAGAATGATGATTTCTGACCGTATGATAAGTTCAAAAAGGACTGCCGCTCACGTAGCCTCTTTCCATGAAACAGATATGACGCCAATAGTAAGATGGCGTGAAAACAATAAAGATGCTTTCTTTAAAAAATATGGTGAAAAAATAACCTTCACCCCTATTTTGATAGAAGCCGTGGCTAAGGCTATCAGAAACTTCCCGATGATTAATATTCAAGTGGATGTACCTAGAATTATCAAAAAAGGAGACATCAATATTGGTATGGCAGTAGCCCTGCCCAATGGTAATCTTATAGTACCAGTCATTCATCATGCCGACCAGTATGATTTACCTGACTTGGCAAAGAAGGTTAATGACCTTGCTTTAAGAGCCAGAAATAACAAGCTAAAACCTGATGAACTAATGGGCGGAACTTACACCATTAGTAATATTGGAATGTTTGGAAACTTAGCCGGCACACCTATTATTATGCAGCCGCAGGTAGCCATTATGGCCTTTGGTAAAATAGCCAAAAGAGCCTCTGTGATAGAAACGCCAGACGGAGATATGATTGGCGTTCGTCAAAAAATGGTCATTTCTCACTCTTATGACCACAGAATAGTCGATGGTTCTTTGGGTGGTCTGTTTGTTAAGCAGGTTTCTGATAATCTTGAAAACTTTGACACCCACAGAGTAATATAAAGCATGGTTTTTAACTCCTTCGCTTTTCTTATTTTCTTTCCGCTGGTAACGCTGCTTTATTTTTGGTTACCTCACAAATATAGATGGTGGCTACTTTTAGCATCCAGCTGTGTTTTCTATGCTTGGTTTAAGGTCTCTTATCTTTTGATACTGGTCTTCACCATTATAGTGGACTATTTTGCGGGTTTGTGGATAGAAAGAGAACAAGGAAAAAGACGGAAATGGGCTTTGGTGATTTCGATTTTGGCCAATGTGGGTGTCCTAGCCGTTTTTAAATATGCCAATTTCATGATAGGAACGGTTAATGCCGTTCTTTTTAGAGTTGGTCAAGAAACCTTTGACCTTTGGGAAATTTTATTGCCAATTGGCCTCAGCTTTCACACCTTTCAAGCCATGAGCTATACCATAGAGGTGTACCGTGGCAGAGTGCCAGCAGAGCATAATATTTTCAGATATGCCCTTTACGTGATGTTTTACCCTCAGCTGGTCGCTGGACCTATTGAGCGTCCGCAAAATGTCATTTATCAGTTTTACGAAGAGCACAAATTTGATTTCCAACGTGTAGTAAGCGGTCTTAGACTCATGCTTTGGGGCATGTTTAAGAAAGTGGTGATAGCAGATAGGCTCGCCATTTTTGTTGATTTAGTTTATGACAATCCTTACGAATACAGTGGTATGCCTATTATCATTGCCACCATATTTTTCGGTTTTCAGATTTTCTGTGATTTCTCTGGCTATACTGATATCGGCTTAGGAGCAGCCAGAGTCATGGGTTTTGATCTCATGAAAAACTTTGACAGGCCATACTTTTCAAAGAGTATTTCGGAGTTTTGGCGTAGATGGCACATTTCACTTTCCACCTGGTTTAAAGACTACGTTTACATTCCTATGGGCGGAAACAGAGTTTCCAATTTCCGTAAATACTTTAACCTCTTCTTTATCTTTATGATAAGTGGGCTGTGGCACGGAGCCAGCTGGAACTTTGTCATTTGGGGTTCTTTACATGGTGTTTATCAAATAGTTGGTAGGTTTACGGGCGAGTTCCAGAAGAAAGTAATAGGACTTCTTAAAAATGAAACCTTAGAAAAAATGATACATGCCAGTATTGTATTTTTCTTGGTAAGTATAGCTTGGGTATTTTTTAGAGCCCGTCAATTTGGCGAATCCATGTATCTATTGAAAAACATGGCGGCAAAATCAAGTCATAGCTTTACCGAAATAGTTAACCTGATTGGTCAGCAAGACTTAATAGTGGCCATATTAGCCGTAGCACTAATGGAAAGAGTACATTGGATGCAAAGAAACATCAATATAGCCGAGTGGTTTGATGCCAAACCAAAATGGCAAAGATGGAGTGGCTATTACCTTTTATTGGGGGCTATTGTCTTTTTCGCAGTTTATTCTAATACGCAGTTCATTTACTTTCAATTCTAAATGGAGCAAAGAAAACAATTCCTTATTTTCTTAAAGAAACTACTCGTTTTTGGTAGTCCGATGCTTCTTTTGGTGGCTTCCTACTTTGTTTTTGACCCTTTTCACGTAGTCAGAAATTATGAAGCCTACCCTGATAATTATCTAGAGAGTTATAACCGAAACAGAATTAGCACGCAGGTTTTCTTAAACAATAACGCCGAGCAAGATTATAAATCATTCGTTTTTGGAAGTTCAAAGAGTAGCGTTTTCTACACGGAAGACTGGGCAAAATATATAGGCGACCCAAATCCTTATCATTTTGATGCTTCCAACGAAATTATCTCAGGAATAGCGAGCAAAATTGACTTTATAGACCAGCAAGGAAACGACATCAAAAACGCTCTAGTCATTTTTGATGGGGAAACTTTTAATTCTACCATAGATACCGCCAATTCTATAATCCATATTCAAGATTATAACTGGAGTGGGCAGCATCCGTTTCTTTATCAATTGGTGTTTTTTAAGGCATTCTTTAAAGACATGTACTTCGTCAAATTCTTTGACAAGCTTATTTTCAAAAAGTACCGAGCATATATGTATGGAGCTTTTGAAAACAAACACATGCTTTACACGCCCGTAAACAATGATTTCATTTTTCAGGGATACATAGACCAACTAAAGGAAGATTCTTTAGCTTATTATAATCGCGATTTGTTTTACAAAAGAAGTGAGGAAGAAACAACAGCAAGTGCGGGTATAAAACCTTACCAGGTCAATTATCTCAATAACATGAAGGCCATTTTTGATAAACACGGCACCAAGTATAAAATAGTTTTTGGACCAAATTATGACCAAAAGCTAGTTAATCCAGAGGATTTGGCCATCGTCAATAAGATTTTTGGCAATGCCAATGTCTATGATTTCACAGGGCAGAATGAGCTGACCAATCCCCTACCAAACTACTACGAAATCTACCATTATAAACCTACCGTAGCCAGAAAGGTTTTGGAGGAGATTTATCAATAGAGCTTTTACATTTGAAGATTACTTTTGTCACCTTTTTTTACGAAAAAAGTCGCCAAAAATAAATGGATATTCGCTTTGTATTCTACCAATATTTAACCCCTACGGGGTATGAATAACCCATCAAATCTTCCTGAAAAATATCGCTAAATACCATTTGAGGAATAGTTTTGTCTTTTTTTTGCATGAATGGCAAAAAGATCGCCTAAACCAACATTTGGGATTTTCGTCTACATGAATTTTATCCTTTTTTACCCCTTCAGGGTAGGAGGCTACCATAATCTTACCCTTCATTTTCTATTCATATTTTACCCCTTCGGGGTAAGAAACTCCCGTAATTTTCTCTTTCATTTTCTATTCATTTTTCACCCCTTCGGGGTAAGAGACAACAGTAATCTTCTCCATTATTTTCTATTCGTTTTTTACCTCCGCAAAGTAAGAAACCAATTATTCAGCTATAATTCGAAACATGGTAAAAGCGAATAAAGGATAAAACGAGATAAAAATTCGACGATGAAATGTCCCGTAGGGACAAAACATCGGTAGATATAATCAGTTGATAACGAAATGTCTCTTAGCGACGAAACATTGGTAGCAATTAAACATTCAGCAAAAAAAAACGTCCCTTAGGGACGAAGCATCGGCAGACAGAATCTTTCTACAAGAAAATGTCCTGTAGGGACAAAACGTCGGTAGCAATTAAACAATCATCAAAAAAAATGTCCCTTAGGGACGAAACATCGGCAGACAGAATCATTCGACAATGAAATGTCGATAAGCCTACAGCAATACCTTGATAATAAGCCATACCTCCGTAAAAAAAAGTGATTGTAGCTAAAGGCCTAACTTCCATATAAAAAATAGCCAGAAGTAATAGAAAGTCGTCCTTATGTGACAGCTCTCACTTTAGACAAGTTTAGATATACCTAGTTTTAAAACTTCTTAAAGTAATGGCAATTGAAACAAGACGAAAAATTAATCAAAGAGGGTAAAATAATCCTGACAATCCTAAAGCTCTTATTGCTGTTTTTAGTAGGGCTTTACCCTATTATAAAACTCTCCGTATTTTTTTCAGAAAATTGGCCTGAAAAAAATGTACAAATGGAGCCATCAACGCAATACGTACCCGAAATAAAACTAGCTGCAGCTCCATCACAGAATAGAATGAATAGAGCCGAAAACAAAGAACAATTAAAATATGGAGAGGAATTAATACGAAACACAGCTCACTACATAGGTTTTAAAGGGACGGAAAAACAAATAACAAACGGACTTAATTGTCAAAACTGTCATTTGGACGGAGGACAAAAACCATGGGGAAACAATTACCTTTCTGTGGCAGCAAACTATCCTCAAATAAGAAAACGCTCGGGCAAAGAAACAGATGTTTACGGTAGAATAAATGGCTGCTTACAAAGAAGTCTAAACGGCTCCCCATTAGACAGCACCGTTAAGGAAATGAAAGCCATGGCTGCCTATATCCTCTGGTTAGGACAAGACGTTCCAAAAGGAAAAAAAGCAAAGGGTTCTAAGATTTATCCATTAGCATTTTTAGATAGAGCGGCAGACCCTATAGCCGGAAAACCTATTTATGAAAGTAAGTGTGCCAGCTGTCATCAAAGTAGCGGTGAAGGCTTTTTAACACCAGACGGAAGAGCATTTACCTACCCTCCACTATGGGGTCCATTATCTTATAATGACGGTGCAGGTTTGTATCGAATCTCAAAATTTGCCGGCTATATAAAAATGAATATGCCCTTTGGCGTGAGCCATAAAAACCCACAATTAAGTGATGAAGAAGCCTGGGACTTAGCGGCCTATGTAGACAGCATGCCTAGGCCTGAAAAAGATAAAACAAATGATTGGCCAAATATAGCGGACAAACCTATTGACCATCCTTTTGGACCTTTTGCAGATCCTTTTCCTAAGAGTCAGCATAAATATGGTCCATTTAAACCTATTCAAAATTGGTACGAAACTCAAAAAACAAAATAATGAAACAAGCACTCGCTCTTGCCCTAATTTTCCTTGCTTCTCTTGGAGTTCAAGCTCAAGATAAGCACAAAATAGTCTTCCATTTAGCCACAGGAGACACCAAGGAACAGCAATCTCTTACTCGTCAATTAAACAATATGCACAACTACTGGCCAGAGGCAGAAATAGAAGTGGTAATACACGGTGGAGCCATAGCCTTTATGATGAATGAAAAAAGTGTAGCCAAAGAAGCCATTATTAAAAACATGGAAAACGGAGTCGTTTTTGCGGTTTGTCAAAACACGATGAGAGGCAAAAATGTAACAGAGAAAGAGATTATACCAGGTGCCATTTTTGTACCCAATGGAATTGGCGAAATAGTACTTAAACAAGAAGAGGGCTACGCCTACATTAAAGCTGGATATTAAGCTTAGTAAGGCCCATGTGACAAAAGTTACATGTTTCCATTTAGGATGATGATAGCTTTGTAATTCCACTTTTTAGTACTTTCTGTGAAAGCCTTATTACACTTCATCATTACATTTTTGATAGTCTTTCATGTTTCCGCTCAAGAAAATGAGCCAGTGAAGCATGAGAGTCTATCTGCTTTTTTGGCCAAAGGCAAAATAAGTGGTAAAACACGCTTTTACTTCATGGCCACAGACAATGAAAGCACACTCAACGACTACCAAGCTTTAGCTGTAGGAACAGGGATAGCATATGCTACCCCTACATTTAAAGGGTTTTCTGCTGGAATTAGTGGCTTTTTTATAGTCGATGTCTTTTCGTCAGACCTTTCCGTTTTAGACCCATCTACAGAGAATCCTAGCAGATACGAATTAGGCCTTTTTGATGTAACAGCTCCAGAGCAAAAAACTAATCTGACTCGACTGGAAAACCTCTTTATTCAATATGAAAAGAAAAACATCAAACTAAAGTACGGCCAATTCACTCCAAAATACCTTTTCATAAACCCTCAAGACGGAAGAATGAGTCCGACTATGGTTCGTGGTTTTGAAGGGAATTTAAAGACTAATAAATCAAATTTGATGCTTGCATTTATTCATGGAGTATCTCCCCGTTCCACTGTAAGTTGGTATAAGGTTTCTGACACTTTTGGTATATACCCAGTGGGAAGAGCTACTGATGGCACGGCTGGTAATTATCAAGGAAATATTAGTACCCCTGGTATCCTACTAGCCGAATGGAATCAAAAAACAGAAAACGGAATTCAGCTAAAATTAGGCTCTATGTCTGTTCTGGACGTTTTCCAAACTTGGTATACTAATATTGGTCTCAGCAAAAATGGCTGGAATCTAAACGCCATGGGTATTTACCAGCACGCTTTAAACGGAGACACTAACCAATCTTATATTGACAGCGACGAAAAAGCCTTAGTTTTTAGTGGGCAAATATCCAAAGATATTAATAAATGGAAGGCTAGTATCAACTATTCTAGAATAGCCGACAAAGGAAGGTTTTTAATGCCAAGAGAATGGGGACGCGAACCGCTTTATACTTTCTTACCTAGAGAAAGAAACGAAGGTGCCTCAGATGTACATGCCGCGAGTATCAAAATACAAAATACCATATCCAAAGAACTAAACTTTAAGCTAGGCGTAGGCAAATATTGGCTACCCGATGTTACAGATGCTAGTAAAAATAAATATGCCATGCCTTCTTATACGCAAATAAACCTAGAAGGCAACTACGCCTTTCAAGGCTGGTTAAAAGGAGGCACTATAAAAACATTATTTGTCAGGAAAATAGGCACTGAAGACAGCTATGCTAATCCAAAACAAGTTTTCAACAAAGTGAACATGAGCACTTTAAATTTAATTTTCAATTACACTTTCTAACAATCTACTTAATTGTATGCTTGATTTTTTAAAACAACCGTGGCCTTGGTACGTGGCCGGCCCATTGATTGGCCTTACTGTACCTCTTTTATTGCTTTTAGGTAATAAATCACTCGGAATTTCATCTTCTCTTAGGCATGTATGTGCCATGTGTATTCCAGCAGGAATCAAATTCTTTGATTACAACTGGCGTAAAGAAGTTTGGAATCTATTTTTTGTAGTTGGTGTGGCTGGCGGAGCATTTTTAGCCACATTTTTATTGGCAAATCCAGACCCAATTCTCATAGGGGAGCGAACCCATGAATTGCTGCTTTCTTATGGATTGACAGATTTTTCAGGACTAATTCCAAACGAATTATTTGGCACAGCCCAAATACTTTCTTTGAAAGGCTTGATTTTCTTTGTTATTGGTGGCTTTATGGTGGGTTTCGGAACTCGCTATGCAGGTGGCTGCACCAGTGGACACACCATCATGGGCTTATCTAATTTACAGTGGCCTTCTTTAGTAGCTACTTGCTGCTTTATGGTAGGTGGCGTAATCATGACACACTTAATTCTTCCTCACATTTTTAAACTTTTTTGATAATGAATAATACAACAGAAAAACTACCTGAGGCTTGCGAAGCCCCAAACTCTTCAAAATCAAACGAGAGTTTCTTTTCTAACCTCAAGTACCTTCTTATAGGTGCTATGTTTGGTGTGGTCTTTATTAAAGGAGAAATAGTTTCTTGGTTTAGAATTCAGGAGATGTTCCTTTTTGACAGTTTCCATATGTATGGCGTGATTGGCTCTGCCGTTATCACCGGAATTATTTCCGTTTGGCTTATTAAGAAGTTTAATATTAAGACTATAAACGGCGAGCAAGTGGTTATTAATCCTAAGATATTTAACAAAGGACAGATTTACGGCGGACTAATATTTGGACTTGGCTGGGCACTTACCGGAGCATGCCCTGGTCCACTTTATGCACAGTTAGGTGCTGGTTATATGGCTATTATAGTAACTATTCTCTCTGCCATAGCTGGTGTATGGGTATTCGGAAAGTTTCGTGACAAGCTTCCAATGTAGCTATGTAACAAGCGTCACAGGATGCGGAGCATGAAGCAGGTACATTTGTATTAGATAAATCACAAAGAAGAAAAGATGACAGAAATTATAGGATTTGCATTGGCCACAGTAATAGGAATAAGCTTAGGGCTTATTGGCGGTGGCGGAAGCATTTTAACCTTACCAATTTTGGTTTACTTACTGGGTTTTAATCCAGTGCTTAGTACAGCCTACTCGCTTTTCATAGTTGGCTCTACGTCCTTAATTGGTTCGTTTAACTATATGAAGAAGGGCTTAGTGAACTACAAAACGGCCATCATTTTTGCCATTCCTTCTTTTATAGCGGTTTTCTTAACCAGAAAATATTTGATGCCGGCCATACCAGAGGAGTTATTTACTCTAGGTGGCATGGTCATCACTAAAGACCTGGCCATCATGGTGCTTTTTGCCTTAGTAATGTTAATGGCATCTTACTCCATGATTACAGATAACAAACCTGAATCTGACGAAAACGAAGCCCTTAAGTACAAAATCCCGCTGATTGCGGCAGAAGGCTTGGTGGTAGGAACATTGACAGGTGTGGTAGGTGCAGGTGGCGGTTTTTTGATAATACCTGCTTTGGTTTTATTGGTGAGATTGCCCATGAAAATGGCGGTAGGCACCTCCCTTTTGATTATTGCGGCTAAGTCATTAATTGGCTTTGTGGGTGACCTCGGAAACCAAGTAATCGACTGGAACTTCCTTTTGATTTTCACAGGACTTTCCATTGTCGGAATATTTATTGGCACTTATTTGACCAAGTTTATTCCTGGCGGAAAGCTGAAGAAATCCTTTGGATGGTTTGTCTTAATTATGGCTGTTTACATCCTGCTTAAAGAGATTGTACTATAAACTTAATAGAGAAAAATAGAGTTATTTAACTAATAAATATTACATCAATGAAAATAGAACAAATATATACTGGCTGCCTTGCACAAGGAGCGTACTACGTAGAAAGTGAAGGAGAAGTGGCTATTATAGACCCACTACGTGAAGTAGAACCTTACCTAAAAAAAGCCGAAAAAGAGAATCATAAAATCAAGTATGTTTTTGAGACGCATTTCCATGCGGATTTCGTTTCTGGTCACTTAGATTTATCAAAGAAGTCTGGTGCTCCAATAGTTTATGGACCAAACGCCGTAACGGGTTTTGATGCCATTATAGCTACAGACGGACAAACGTTCCAATTAGGTAATGTAAGCATCAAAGTATTACACACTCCGGGACATACCATGGAATCTACCTCTTATCTTTTGATAGACGAGAATGGTAAAGAAACTGCTCTTTTTAGTGGAGATACCCTTTTCATAGGAGATGTAGGAAGACCAGATTTAGCTCAAAAATCAGACTTGACTATTGAAGATTTGGCTGGTCATTTATTTGACTCCCTAAGAAACAAAGTGATGGTACTGCCCGATGACGTTACGGTATATCCTGCTCATGGTGCGGGGTCTGCCTGTGGTAAAAACATGAGTAAAGAAACTACCGACTCGCTGGGCAATCAAAAGCAAACCAACTATGCTTTAAGAGCTAATATGACCAAAGAGGAATTTATAAAAGAGGTAACAGACGGACTAGCTCCACCTCCACAGTATTTCCCTGAAAACGTCAAAATGAACAAAGAAGGTTACGAGTCTATAGACATGGTGATGAACAGAGGTGCTCAGGCTTTAAGCCCTGCCGCTTTTGAAGCTGCTGCTAATGAAACCGGTGCCGTGGTTTTAGATACCCGCGACGCTCAGGACTTTGCAGCCGGATTTATCCCGAATGCCATAAACATAGGCCTTAACGGCCAGTTTGCCCCGTGGGTAGGTGCTTTAATTCCAGATTTAAGACAAGAGATTCTTTTAATTACCGAGCCTGGTAAAGAAGAAGAAACCGTGATTAGACTAGCCAGAGTGGGTTATGATAACACCATTGGCTATATAAAAGGTGGTTTTGAGGCATGGAAAGAAAGCGGTGCCGAAGTAGACACTATAGAGTCTATAGATGTAAGCGAGCTAGCCAAAAGAATGGAAGGCGACATCAATGTAATAGATGTGAGAAGACCTGGCGAATACGAAGCGGAGCACGTAGAAGATGTGCCAAACTTTCCCTTAGATTTCATCAATGATAACATGGCAGAGCTAGACCGTGACAAAAAATACACCATTCACTGTGCAGGTGGCTACCGCTCTATGATGGCAGCTAGTATCTTAAAAGCCAGAGGCTATGAGGTGGTGGATGTAATGGGTGGCTTTGGAGCCATTAACAAATCAGGTTTGTTTAACACAACGGCCTACGTTTGCCCAAGTACTTTGAAGTAAAACCCCTAATATAGTGACTCCCCTAATTAGTTTTAGGGGAGTTTTTTTTGTTTTTGGGGCTGTCTAAAAAAAGGAAGACTACAGTAGCTGTATTTAATATTCGTAAAATTCTTTTATAGTAAAATTGAACTCTTCTTCTTTAGGCTTAATTAAAGAGTTCAAATAATACCTGTGAAAATAACCATTCAATACGATTATTTTCTTACCATGATATTCTCTAACAAAGTGCAAAATATTTTTAGACATTGTTTGGTTTCTTAAATCCCAAAATTCTGATGCCTTTTTGAAACCTTCAAAATAACTAATGCTATCACCATCACTTTTAACGTAATATGTGTCGGAGAAAATCGGATATTCAGACATGATGCCCAAAAGTTTTTTATAATGATATTTTTGCCTGACTTTAGCAGCTTTATCTGTTTCAGGATTATTAAAGGCTCGGGCCCCTAAATAGGCAAATGAATTAAGGGTATCATTTGCTTCAAGGAAGTTTTGGTAAATTCGATTATCCAACGAGTTCAACTGTTTATTTCTATAAAGACTATCCAATAATTCGAATGCTTTGCTATCTGTTGGTCGAGACCCAATTTTTATTCTGTATTCATTTCTACCTGTGAATTCGTATGGCCTTACATCCACATCAAAGTTGTTCATGTATTTTACAGTAGCAATATTTTCATTGCTTTCCCACGTTTTCTTAAAGTCAAACTCTTTGTTAAAGAATGAAGAATCCACCTCGAAAAGTATCAAGTCCGGCTTGACCTTAGTCAAGATATTGTAAAGGCTATCAGGTGTGAAATTTTGGACAGGTTGATGAACAGTTCCAAGAAGCACCAATTCAGTTCTTTTACTTGTACAACTGCAAAAAAGCAAGCCAATAAAAATAAATTCTAAAAATCTTTTCATTTTAATAGGTTCTCAATATTGCTATCAACGGTTAGTATATGAAGCGTAGACTGCCGATAGGCGGCTATGATTTATATACCCTGTTGTAGTCTGTTTTATTTCCATTTATTTACTCGCTCAATTCTACCTTCTAACTCTGTCGCCAAGGAGTTTAGTCGAGAACGAAGCAGAATCTTTCTTCCTTCTATGTTCCTTGTGAAAATCAGTTCGCAACTACCAACGTAATTTCTCCAATTTTTCTCAAACTTCTGAGCCATATTTTTAAGTCGTCCGATACTCTCTGGAACCGAATGATAATCCCGTTGCTCTTTTAAGCTTAGCAATGAACTTTTTCGGACTATCAAATACCTAGGATTGTCTATTTCATCAACAATCTCCATTAGTGACTGAATGAACAACGACTTTTCAAAAGTCGAACCTCCTTCCAAATGACAATATACCACTCCATATTCGCTCTGAGTAGCTTCAACGTCTAGCTTGTTTCGGTCAGTGGTAATTTGCTTCAGCTCACATAGTGTATCCAATAAAGCGATTCCAATATTCTTCAGGTCTTTTGAAATATCTCTATACTTTAAGAAAAGCCTTAACGACTTAAACAGTAGACGACCAAATATCCCGAGTCCAATAACTCCAAGAATTCCAATCCACCATAACAAGTCTTCAGGTCTTCTTATGTTTCGCATATTCCTCATTAGAATTTCAAAACTGGTTTCACCAAAGGCCATCAAGCCTGAACCAAGCACAGCGAATAAGTACGCCATTGTTCTGTTTAGGCTCATAGATTTAGCTTTTTGGTAATCACCTTTAGGAAAGGGAATCTTTATTTCTTCGACTAGGATGTTCCCATCTTCCAGTGCCTTTTTCCATGCGGATCTCAAACCATCTCGATTCTTGGCTAGTTCGTAAATTTTCTGGTTGAATGCTTCAATATCGTTTTGAGAATGAAATTGACTAGGAATTGACATTCTATCAATTCCGCTTTCTATCGAAGGATTTAATGAATATGATACACCCACAAAGGCCTTGAATCGCCTTTTTAGAAGTTCTATATCAGCCCCTCCTTCTGTTTCACCAAGGTCAACACAGACCAGATGCCAGATGTTTCCTGTCTTATTGTCGTCACTTGTCAATTTTCGAATAGCTCGTCCTCTCATCTGGTTAGAAAGAACATAAGAGCCTACAAAGCTTGCAAGTATGAGTGAATTGATGGCAGGTGCGTCCCAGCCTTCTCCTAGTAATGATTTTGTTCCAATTAAAATTCGAATATGCCCTTCCTCGAAGAGATGAGTTATGATATGTACAATCTCATGCTTGAGCCTTTCAGAATTTCTTATCTGAGTAAATGCTGAATCATAGGGTAAATCGCTGGTAGAAATAGAGTCAATACCATGTTGTGAGCATATGTGCTTGAATTTGGGAACGATAATCGTTGGAATGATGATTATTGAGCCTGTGAGTACCCCAATATTTCTGTCTACTCCCTTATTTCTTCGGAGCTTCTCAAAGATAGGGAGAACACCAATTTTATTAATTGGTAGAGAGTTCTCTGAGCCACTGACCAAATACTCTTTTCGTATATAGTCGGTCAGAATTACCATCCGCAAGGATTCATCAAGTTGTTCTGATTCGAACTCAACAATCTTATTTACGCTCTCTAGTTTGCTTAAACTAGAACTCAGAAGCTTTCTTCTCTTTTCGACACTTCTTAGTGTTATACTCTTTCGCTCAATAGCTCCATGCCTTTTTAGCTTATTTAGTAGCTCCTCTCTATGTTGTTCATTTCCTTGAAGGAAATCAGCAGTCGAGTACAAATAGAATTTCAGGAGTATTTCTAACCATTCATAGTCTAGTGCTGGAATTTCAATTTTGGAATCTCCGATTACCTCCAAGTGAACTGTACTTATTTCACCACCTATTGAATTGAGGAAGATTATGGTCGCTGAATACTCTTCAAGATTAGAGTAAATCCATTCAAGCTCTTGCTCAGGATGAGTGAATATTTGAAGGTTAGAGAGTGTCTTTTTTAGTGCTGAATCACTTTTTATTGATTCTACTAACTGCTCAATTGTGTTTCTGAATTCGACTAGCTTGGTGTTTTCTTCAGGAGTTGGACTAGATAACAGCAAATAGTCCTGATGGGGACATAAATCTCCTTCCACAACCAATTCGGGAACTGAAATTTCTGCATCAACTGGGCCATTCAAATCGAGATATCGTTTCCATTCGGTATAACTGACATCATACGGAGGAGTTGCTGTAAGTCCAACAATGGTTGGGGAAAGATGGAACTTCACTTCATCGAGTGATTTCCACCATGCATTTTTTAGGTGGTGGGCTTCATCAACTATTATGGTTCCAATACCTTGTTTTATGAGTCGAGCAATAACTTCACTTGCTTCTTTTGAAGAATATCGTGCATTACTTTCAGAAAATCCTTCTTCTCTTTCCTCTTCATTCGCTTCGTTTTCGGTTTGTTCTTTTATGCCTGAACATGCAGCAAAAAGTCCTTGATACGTTGAGATGGTAAGAAATTGGGGCTTCTTTATATCATGAGATATCCAAGAAGGCACTTCGTCAGATTGAAGGAACAACTCCGTAAACCGTTTAATCCATTGATTTCGAATAGCAATGGTCGGTGCAAAAATCAGTGTTGGCTTATTCAATCTTAAGGCGACTTCTAATCCAAGTATTGTTTTCCCCGAACCTGGCGGTGCGATAACATGAAGATGATCGTCTTCGAGATGAGTTTCCAATTCATCAAGCACCCTTTGCTGATAACTCCTCCATGAGTACTTGAATTTTATATCTTTTGGAAATTCCTTCAAATGCGGTTGGTTTTAATAGACTACAACGAATGGATATAACACATATTAATCATACCCATTTTGTATGATACACTAATCTAATAGTTTATTTAATGATTTAGGCTCCCTATATAACTTTAAATTAAAGACCTATCCGTTTGTAAACGTTTCTTAAGGGTTAATAAACATTATAAAAAAGCAATCAAGCTTCTTTTAATGCTATAAAAATCACTGACGTCTTTTCTACCTAGAAATGATGTTCATTGGTCTTAATACGGATTACAATCAAAACTAAAGAACCAGAAACTTAATTGATTTTGAAAATGTTGTCTAAGTAGTTAACTTTATTCTGTGGATAGAAAAGTAATAGCATACAAACACTACTTTTTGGACTTTTATAAAGCACAAGACAACAAAGTTCAGCGTAAAATAGAATGGACTTTAAAGCTTATTGAAACCAATAATCAAGTACCTATTAAGTATTTCAAACACCTCACGAATACCAAAGGACTTTATGAAGTCCGAGTAGAGGTCGGTTCAAATATTTACAGGATATTTTCCTTTTTTGATAAAGGAAACTTAGTGGTTTTAGGCAATGCCTTTCAAAAGAAGACTCAAAAGACACCAAAACAGGAGATTGAAAAAGCACTTAAAATAAAAGAAGAATATGAAAGAGGTAAATAACATTACTACGCTTGACCAAATTTTGGACGACAAGTATGGCAAACAAGGTGAGCCTGCTAGAGAAGCTTGGGAACAAGAGTTTGAAGCATTTAAACTTGGTGTGCTTTTGGAGGAAGCGAGAACTAAACTTGGTATGACTCAAGAAGAACTCGCCATTAAATGTGGTACCAACAAATCATATATTTCTAGAATTGAAAACAACAATTCAGACATCAGACTTTCCACTTTAATGAAGATCATCCAGAAAGGTCTCGGTGGGCATTTAAAGCTTTCATTGGAAGTTTAAATTGCACTCTTTTAGTCCGCTTACCCTACCTGAGAGCCTAAGTGACAAAAGCACCTTGCCTAAACTTTCTGTTCGGGCAAGGTGCTCGCAAGTTTCTCCCCTATTGGTTTAGATTCACGGAAACTCCAATATTAGCCGGGGGCTGATAACACCTTCAACAAAACTAGATTTACCCACCATTGAAGGAAACCTTCTAGAACATGGTAAAAAGGGTCTTAATCGCTGCATTCGAGCCTAATTTTTAGCTGTTTTTTTTTAAGTTTCTTTATATTAAAACTTAAATGTGTTTTTTGTCAGTTCGAGGCTACCATTCCACATGCTTTTGTGAAAATCCCTGTTGTAAGAATCAACAGATGTTTTAACTACTTTCCCATCCGAGAAATAAACTCCTTTTAAGTTTTTGTACTTTTCAGAATAAGCAAGGTTTGCTAAATTTCTTCCTGCTTGGGCTGGTGTATGTACGTTGCTTTTTAATATTGTCAAAACAGGGAATACGTTTTTCCATAAAAATCGCATAACAGGTGAATAAGTTTTGGCAAGTCCTGTTCCTGGTGTCATTCCTGGGTCATAGGCATTTACCCTAATGTTTGTTTTTTTTAATCGCTCTTGTAATTCATAAGCGGTCATTATGTTACACAATTTTGATGTAGAATACCTTCTTTGTCCTACTATGTTAGGTTTTTCGGAAGTTTCTTTTGGGAAAGCAAGCTCTTGAACACTGGTGTAAATAGGTGGTTCTATTGGCGTTTTGAGTGCTGGGTCGTGAGTTTCGCTAGATGTGAATGTTATGTGTCCGTCATTTTTCACGAAGGGTAATAATTGCATAGTCAAGGCAAACGAACCGAGATGATTTACACCAAACGTTTGTTCAAATCCATCTGCCGTAAATTGTGTTTCGCCAATATTCTGTACTCCTGCATTATTTATCAAGATAGAAATGGAATTGTTTTTTTCTTTGGCAAATGATTCAGAGAATTTTCGTATCGATGCTAAAGAAGCCAAATCTAATTCCAAGCATTTTAGGTTTTTATGACCTGTTTTGGTTTTTATTTTTTCTATTACTACTTTTCCTGCTTTAATATTTCTGGCAGGAATGATAATTTGTTCGTTCTTGGCAATTTGAGCCATTTGTAAAGCACACTCAAAACCAATTCCACTGGTTGCTCCTGTAATAATTATTGAATCCATGTTTTTTTATTAAAATGATGAAACAAAGTTCAGCACTTCAAAAGCAAAAACTTTTGCCATTTGGCAAATAATGAATTCAGATGCTTTTTCGAATTCTGCTTAATGATGATTGCGTGATTCCTAAATAAGAAGCGAGATAGGAAAGCGGAATTCTGTTGGCTAAATTTGGAAATTTTTCAAGAAAATTTAGATACCTTGTTTTGGCATCTTCGGCTAACATCGGACTTAATTTATTTACCTTTTCAACCAATGCCTTTTCTGTTATTTTATTGATAATGCCGTCCCACAGAATGATAGTATTTGACAAATCGTTAAGTGATTCTATAGAAAATACAAGTAGTGTACAATCTGTTACAGCCTGTACATATTCTGAAGAGGGAATTTTTTGATTGAAGCTGTTTATGTCCACTACAAAATTGTTTTCATCAACAAAGTATTTGGTGATTTCATCCCCTTTGCTGTTATAGTAACATACCCGTAAAATACCTTCTTCAATAAAAGCTACTTGTTTTGGTATTTTTCCTGCTTCGGAAAAGTAATCGCCCTTTTTCAACTCCAATACCTGTGCTTTTCTCTTTATCAAGTCAATTTGCTGTTGATTTAGCTGCCCAAATTCCAACAGATAGTTTATTAAATTGTCCATAGTCACAAAGGTTGTCATTGCATTTTACTGGGAGTTTGTCAAATGACAAAAAAGATTGGTTGATTTTCGTATTATGTTATCTGTACGGTTTTTCTGGTAGCAGGTAACGGTTAGATATAACACCCATTCTATATGACACTAATCTAATACTTTATTTAATGATTTAGGCTCCCTAGAAAACACTTTAAATTAAAGACTTATCCGTTTGTAAACGTTTCTTAAGGGTTAATAAACATTATAAAAAAAGAATCAGACTTCTTTTAATCCTATAAAAATCACTGAGGTCTTTTTAACCTAGAAATGATGTTCATTGGCCTTCATACCGATACTAGGAAATACACCAGATTCAAACCAAAGTAATAAGAGTTCAACCAAAAGCACCTTGCCTAAACTTTCTGTTTGGGCAAGGTGCTCGCAAGTTTCTCCCCTACTGGTTTAGATTCACGGAAACTCCAATATTAGCCAGAGGCTGATAAAACCTTCAACAAAAGAGATTTACCCGCCATTGAAGAAAACGTTCTAAAACATGGTCGAAAGGGCCTTAATCGCTACATTCGAGCCTAATTGTTACCATGCCTCAACTTCATCAGTTTAGTTATTTGGATAACGGATATTTATCCACTTTTTATAAGTCAGGCTACGCCAAACCCATTCCAAGGGGCCAAATTTGAAATGTCTTAACCAGATAGTGCTAAGAATAATTTGCGATGCTAAAACAAGAACAGCAATACCTGATGTATGTAATAAACCGATTTTACCAATTAAATTAAATCCAAAATTGTAAAATATAATAATCATAATTATAGTCTGAAACAAGTAATTGCTCAGAGCCATTCTCCCCATAGGAATTAAATATCTAAATGCTCTTCTACCTATCGAAGTTTCAGCAATCTTAAATATGGAAGTTATATAGAAAATGCACATAAATATCTGGCCAGCTAATACTAATAGCTTATAAAGAATATTTAATAAAGTTGGCGGGAACATAAAGGAACTTCCACCAATTATTTTAGCTGAAAAAGTAGCCAGAAGACCTACGGTTAAACTGGCTATTAGCAATAATGTTGATTTTGATTTTTTTGTAAAAAAATCAATGGAAGCGAAATAGTAACCAAGAAGAAAAATTCCAAGGAATCTAAAATACCCCCCTGACGGAATATAACCTAAGTATTTCCAGACAAGATTATGAATGTTTAAAAAGAATATGTCTGCAAGTGAACCATTCTGGAATGTACTTATAACTGCTTCAACTGTCATATCCGGATACTGAACATGTGCAATGGCAGCTGTTTTTTCAGGACTAGCAGAACTCAAAGCCTCAGAAAATGGCAAGAGAGACAAATCAATTAAAAGTGGAAAAAGCAGGAAAAATAACGACCAAAGAAATAGATTTTTCGACTTGACATTCCGGAATAAAATGAGGATAAAACCAAATATTGAATAGGCAAGTAAAATGTCTCCAAACCAAATTAAACTGTGCAAGAGTCCTATCAATAACAAAAAAAACAGCCTTCTTCGATATGTCTTTAAAAAATTAACAGAATCTTCTTTATTCTTTTCATATTGAATATAAAATCCAACAGCAAAAAGAATGGAGAAGAGGGTGTAAAACTTTCCTGTTACTATGATACCTAAAAACGAATATAATTTTTCATCTAACTGAAAATCAGTTATTTGTTTAAGATCATCAAAGGGCATAAAAACGTATCCGCTAAAAAATGCCATGTTCATGAAAATGATTCCAAGTAAAGCGAAACCTCTTAGAATGTCTAGAATTTCAATCCTTTGTTTTGGTTCTATTGGCTGATTAGATGTCATTAGGTCAATATTTTATTTGAAAGAGAAATTATATTCATGGCAAAAATTCCAATAAATGTGGTTTTGACTTATGCCTGGTAACGGCCACTTTATAGTGCGTATCCCGAAGGGTATGCCCTATACAGAATGTTGTAGGGCGTTTTTTCTTATTATTTTTATCACTCTGTAAATCACATATCCAATTACAATAAGATTAATCAAATGCCATATATTCAATCCGATGTAATTTGCTTTTTGCCAAAAGTCCATGCTTTCCAAACTCCAATATTCACCTTTGGATTCATCGTAGAAATCGTCATAATTCATTAGCAATAATCCAAGGAATACGTAGACACTCAAGTCGAAAAGAATTATTCCGATAGCAATTAAAATGTTCTTTATTGTCAAATATCTTTTCATTCTATCCGTCCCAAACTGAAAAGTCAGTGACTTTGTTCTTTTCAAAATTAATTGTCATTCTTCCTGTGTTTATTCCGCGTTTTGAATATCCCAAAAAATAGCCAAATTCGTTCTTTGTTTTAGATTCAGGTTCACCCAATAATTCTATAATTTGAGCTTTTGTCAATCCCTTTAGTTCGTAATTATTTCTCAAACTATTCATCATTTCCCAACGTAGTGACCATTCAGTTTCCGATTCAGTCCAATTTTTCCACCTGTAGGAATCAAATTGTTCGTGAGTAATTCTCCCTTTAAGTCCAAATCCGATTAGAACTATTACTCCAATCATCAAAATCCCATATTTAAGTTTCTTGCTCAATATTTAGTTTCTTTAAATGCCCTACAACGGTAAGATATAATACACATTCACCATACCCATTCTGTATGATACACTAATCTAAGATGTTTTTTATTTATTTGAGCTACTAGGGGCCATTATACTAGATAATTATCCGTTTGTAAACGTTTCTTAACGGTGAATAAACTTATATTTCTGAAGAGAGAAGACTACACTTTTAATTCTACATACTTCACGCTGTCTGTAGAGAAATTTCTATTTTAGAACTTAACAGCATCCAGATGAAAAATTAAGACTTAGTATATTAATTATTGTGGGTCAGACCTTTTGGACCCAGTAAACTTCCCAACAAGACAGGCCTCTGCCCTGTTCGTTTAGATTTACCTAAAGTATTGTCATACATGAATTACCACGTTTCCTTTTTTATGTCCTTTCTCTACGTATTCATGAGCATTTACAATGTCTTCCAGAGGATAAGTCCTATCTATTATTGCTCTTAATTGTCCCGCTTCAAAAGACGCTTTTAGTTTTGGTAAATAATCGGGTTCTATTTTTAAAAAACCATCATCCACAGATACATAATTTCCGTTTGGGCTAAGTGAGTTTTTACAGGCATCTTTTAAATCGGAAGTTTTATTTTTTCCCACCGCATCTAAAATAAAATCGTATTCTTCTAATTCATTTCTTGCATCTTTATTGGTGTAATCAATCATTAAAGTAGAACCAAGTGAAGCCATTAAGTCAAAATTTCTTTCACTACACACGGCCGTAACTATTGCTCCATGATGTTTGGCTATTTGAATAGCTGCCGTACCTATTGCACCTGAAGCACCATAAATCAGGACTTTCTGTCCTTTTTTAATAGCTGCATTTTTCATAAAGTGTAATGCCAATGTTCCTCCATAAACAACAGCGGCCGCATCTGCATGACTGGCATTTTTAGGTTTCAAAAACACCTCTCCCGAAGAAATTTCTTTAGCAGACACACATTTATACTCCGCATAAGTTCCTCTACTTATTCCTGTAAATCCGAATACTTCATCCCCTTCCTTCAAGATTTCAATATTCTTATTAGTTGCCTCTATTCTACCAGAAAAGACCAAACCCAATATAGGATTTCGTGGTTTTGAAAACCCCATAAACAGTCGCATTCCAAATTTCATCAACTGTTTCATTGGAAATTTATGACCACCAGGAGGGTTTAATCCACGAATAACACAATCACTTGCAGTTACTGCCGTAGCATGAATTTTTACTAATAGTTCATCTTCTTTCGGAATAGGTTTATCTAGCTCAGTAACTTGCAATACTTCTGGTTTTCCATACGCTCTGCATAAAACGGCTTTCATCTTTGTCATATTTTTTATTCTAACTCTTCACACTCAAAACTTGATTCAGCTAAAAGATTGATAATTGCCATAGGCGAGATGCAAAAACCTTCAACTCTTAAAACCTTATCACAATCCTCTAAATCAAAATTCCACTCTAAATCAGCGGACAAATCATCAAGTTTAGGTTTTAATTTTCGGATATCTTCGTCAGTCTCCACTGTGGTTTTGAATACAAGAATCACTATTATTTTCTTTAAAATGGGTTCTAATTAGTGCCAAACACAATGATTATTGACCCTGCCTAGAAATCTTCAACAAAGATATAGGCGGAAGATGCTTAGGATTCTGTAAGAAACAATTTGATATTAGGACTAATCAATCATTTTTCTATAATGAGCGGGTGTTAAACCTTCCTGCTTTTTGTATAAGCGGCTAAAGTAGGATGGGTCATTAAATCCTAATTCAAAAGCGATTTCTTGAATGGAAAGGTCTGTCTGAAAAAGTAAAACTTTCGCTTCGCTAATTATAGACTCTTTAATCCAGCCAGATGGAGATTTCTGCGTTATTAATTTAATGCTTTTATTCAGATGATTAGGGCTGATATTAAGCATAGAAGCATAGCTTGATGCCTGATGTATGGACTTTACATTTTTATGAAGCAATTCTATAAACCTGTTGGTCAGCTCAATGGCAGTTTTGTTTTTATGACTAGAAAGAGGCCGATAATCCACATTTATATCACAAAGAGTAGCAATAAGATGAGATTGAAGGATAAGTTTATTTTGTAGCCCTTTAGTGCTGTACTCATCCAGCATTCTAACTAGTGCTTGGGCTAAATATTTTGCCGATTGGTTTTTGAGTTTAATAATTGGATTCCCCCAAACAGTCAAAAATTCGAATGATTTCAATAATTCCCGACTTCCAATTTGTCCGATTAAAAAATCATCACTAAAACCACAAATAAAACCTTCTCCCTCCTCTCCTTCTTTGAAGTTTTCTTCACTATGGCTAAAAACCTTTCCTTCAGGAATAATAATACATTCATTCTCATGAATTTTAATTGGTTCTGAACCCGCTTTCATTGTCAATACGCCACTTGTCAGAAAAATGAGTGAATGCGTTTTTGCCTTTACGGGCGGCACCGGAGGTTTAGAGATTTCGGTTAAATCTTGTAAGCGTGCAATATAAAAATCTTCGTAACCCTGTCTGAATATGTCATTTCTTTTTGACCCAAAGCTCATGAAAGACTCTAAAAATTCATTTGGTTTAAGCGTTTCTATTTTGGATTTCATCTGTTTGACTTTTCGCCTGCGGCTATCGTTTGTAGATAATAAGTAGAGCAATAATAATGGAAACTATTCAAATATATTCTTTCTTAAAAGTAAATCCATATGGTCTAAAAGGCAGCCTCACACTAGAGAAATTTCTATTTTGGACCTTAAACAGCATCCAGATGAAAAATTAAGACTTAGTACATCGATTATTGTGGCTCTTGGGCTTTCGCTTTTAAGTTTGATTCAAGACAAACCGAAGGTCTTAATTATAGGTGATTCCATTTCTATAGGTTAGACGCCTTTTGTAAAGGACAAACTAGCAAACCGTGCCCAAGTTTTTCATAATGCCGACTTTTTGAAAACGGAGTTGGGCAATTAATTGCTAAAAATCTTATTAATCCCCCTCCCACAAAACGAATGCGGTAATTTTTAGCACTACTTACACACATTCTTAGCATACCTTTGGGCATGCGATTAAAAAACCTTGATAAAGTCTGGCATAGAAATGAGTCTTGCTCCATTTTCAATCTGCCATTTGCCTGCTATTCTGTTCAGCCTCTTTTTCACCAAAAAGGAATTAAGGTTCAGAAATATGTAGTAAGCTTTAAAGCCTCCGTCCTATTTCCAGAACCCATGGATAACATTTTTGACACCGTTACCGAAGCCGAAATAGCCTGCGAAAACCATTTGACCAAACTGATGAATTACCTCTTTGGCAAAATGGAACACATCATAGAGCAGGATTGCGATAAATGTAATGCGGAGCTCGTGACCTCTTAATATGCGTATCAGTCACCTTGGTGCAAAGTATGTAGCATAGCTTAAATCTTTACTACCAATACTTATTCCCAAAACCTGACCATAGTCATGCCGGGTCTAATATTGTTTTAAGACTTTTGCCATTTTAAAAATCAACAGAATTAGTTTTTTGGTATCTTGAAGCCAAGCTAATGACATAGAAAATGAGCAAAGGAATTTATATAACCACAACTGGCCCAAACAGCGGCAAATCGATTGTATCACTTGGCATGATGCAAATGCTTTTGGGCAAAGCAGCCAAAGTAGGCTACTTCAGGCCTATTATTGACAACCTAAAGCAGGGTAAAATGGATAATCACATCAGCACCATGATTAATCATTTTGAACTACTTATCAAACCAAAAGATGCCTACGTATTTACCAGAGGAGAGCTAATTGAAAAGCTAAATCAAGGAAAAGAAGACGAGATTATCAGTAAAATAATTGACAGATACAAAGCCCTGGAAGAGCAGTTTGATTTTATCTTAGTAGAAGGTTCTGACTTCTCTGGCGAAAGCTCCATTATAGAGTGGGACATCAATGTTTTGATTGCCAAAAACCTTGGTATTCCGGCCATAATATTGGCTACAGAGACAGGTAAAACAGTGGAAGAACTTGCCGGTAATTTACAAATGGCCAGCGACTCCTTTAAGGGAAATGGTGTTTCTGTTTTGATGGCTATTGCCAATAAAGTTTTGCCCGAAAACCAAAAAGCAGTAGAGCAAGTTTTAAAGGAAAAACTCCCTGAGAGCGTATTAATAGAGGTAATTCCTAAAAACACAAGCCTTTCGCAGCCATCTTTAAAAGAGATAGTGGATGACCTAAACGGTAAGGTGCTCTTTGGAAAACAGTACCTAAATAACCAAGCCGGTTTTTTTAGTGTGGGAGCCATGCAGCTGAGAAATTACCTAACGCACCTCAAAGAAAGCAGCCTTGTGATTACCCCTGGCGATAGGGCCGATATTATCTTGGGAGCATTGCAAGCAAACCTTTCAGCCAATTACCCTGCTATTTCAGGCATAGTGCTTACTGGTGGTTTAATACCAGAAGAAGCTATTTTGAAACTAATAGAGGGTTTGTCTGATGTGGTGCCAATCATTTCTGTAAGTGAAGGTACTTATTCCATCACCAACAGAATTGGCGACATCAAGCCAAAAGTATATGCCGAAAACACAGAAAAGATTAATGTTTCTATTCAGGTTTTTGAGCAAAATATTGACGTAGAAAGCCTTGCCAATAAACTTATCACGTTTGAACAAAGCGGCATAACGCCAAGAATGTTCCAGTATAACCTGGTCAAAAGAGCTAAAACCAACAAAAAGCATATAGTACTGCCAGAAGGTTATGACGAAAGAATTCTTAAAGCGGCTAAACAACTGGTGGATTTAGAGGTGGTAGAAATAACCATTTTAGGAGAAGCTTCCAAAATAGCCCACCGACTAGCCAACCTAGATATACAGCTAGATTTGTCTAAAATAAACATTGTAAATCCTACAGAATCACCAAACTTCAAAGCTTACGCCAATACCCTATTTGAATTGCGTAAGCACAAAGGCCTTAACGAAGACATGGCCAAAGATTTAATGGCAGATGTATCCTACTTTGGTACTATGATGGTGCACCTGGGCGACGCCGACGGAATGGTTTCTGGTGCTGCTCATACCACCCAGCACACCATTAGGCCAGCACTGCAGTTTGTCAAAACCAAGCCAGATGTGTCTGTGGTTTCTTCGGTATTTTTTATGTGCCTGCCAGACAGAGTTACCGTTTATGGCGACTGTGCCATTAATCCAAATCCGTCGGCAGAAGAACTGGCAGAGATTGCTATTTCTTCCGCAGAAACGAGTCTTAACTTCGGAATTGAGCCTAAAATAGCCATGCTTTCTTATTCTTCTGGAGCTTCTGGCGTAGGGGCAGATGTGGATATTGTTAGAAAAGCGACCGAAATAGTAAAGGGCAAAAGACCTGATTTAAAAGTAGAAGGCCCTATCCAGTACGATGCCGCCGTAGATATGAAAATAGGTAAAAGTAAACTACCAGATTCTGAAGTAGCAGGTCAGGCGAGCATCTTCATTTTTCCAGATTTAAATACAGGAAATAACACCTACAAAGCTGTGCAAAGAGAGACCGGAGCACTGGCGATTGGCCCAATATTACAGGGCCTAAACAAACCTGTAAACGACCTCAGTAGAGGCTGCACCGTCAATGACATTTTTAATACCGTAATCATAACAGCTATTCAAGCACAAGGGCAATAAATATGAATATTTTAGTTTTAAACTCTGGGAGTTCTTCTATCAAATATCAACTGTTTCAAATGCCAAAAGCTGTGGTACTGGCTTCTGGCTTGGTAGAGCGAGTAGGTCAAAAAGACGCTCGACTCAGCCACAAATCTATAAACGGCAAAAAAGAGCTAGAAGCAGAAATCCCTGACCATAAAACAGGTTTAAAACTCATTGCGGATTTAATAGTGGACAAAGAGGTAGGAGCCATAAAAAATGCGGATGAAATAGCAGCCGTAGGCCATAGGGTGGTACATGGCGGCAGCAAACATGGCGATACTACCAAAGTGGACAACAAAGTAAAAGAGGAAATAAAAGAACTATTTTCGCTCGCTCCATTGCATAATCCGGCAAACTTGGAGGGAATAGAAATTGCAGAACAAATTTTCGACAAATCTGCTCAGGTGGTAGTTTTTGACACCGCTTTTCATCAGACCATATCAGAGAAAGCTTATAAATATGCCATACCAAATAAACTATCAGATGCTGGTATTAGGCTCTATGGTTTTCATGGTACCAGTCATAAATATGTCACCAAAAAAGCTCAAGAATACTTAGGCAAAACCGAAAGCAAAATCATAAGCATACACCTAGGAAATGGCTGTAGTATGACTGCTATAGAAAACGGAAAAAGCGTAGACCACAGTATGGGTTTCACACCTTCGCAAGGCTTAATTATGGGAACCAGAAGCGGCGACATAGACCATAGTCTTATATTTTACATGGTAGACACGCTAGGCTATGAGCTAGACAAAGTAAACAAGCTTTTGACCAAAGAAAGTGGCATGCTAGGCCTAACTGGGCATAGCGATTTAAGAGATATTCAGAAAGCGGCTGAAGCGGGTGATGAGAATTGTATTTTGGCCTTAGAAATGAATGCTTATCGCATCAAAAAGTACATAGGCTCTTATGTAGCAGCTATGAACGGCCTGGATGCCATTATTTTCACGGCAGGGATAGGAGAAAATTCTAGCTTTTTAAGAGCAAAAACTTGTGAGCAAATGGACTACCTAGGCATTGAAATAAACGCAGAAACTAATACTCAAAAATTAGATAGCCTTCTAGACATTAGTGCTGAAAATGCCAAAGTCAAAACCTTAGTTATTGCCACCAACGAAGAGCTAGAAATTGCCAGTCAAACCTACCGCTTGCTTAGCTTAAAATAAGCTTCAAAGTTTTGTAGGAAGAGCTAGCGAACCCAAGTTCATCTTACCGAATAATAAATGCTTTTGGCAGTACCAAGGTTTTTCTCCAACTTCACTTATTAGACGGGCACATTTACCCGAAAACAGACGCTTAAAAGTACATATATTAGAGATATAGACGCTACTCGGTTAGGAGCTGGGGGCTATGCTAATGTTAGCTTTCATTTAAAAGACAAACAAAATGTCCATACAATTTGACTTAATCTCCCCTTCTATTACAAACTTAGTATCCGAATTTATTAGGCTGAGACAGAGCCAAAAAAAGGAAGAGCTTGAGTCCACAGATTGGAAAACCCTTGAGAAGGCCTACTATAATCATCTGAAATGGAGATTTGAGTATCCCAAAAAGGTATTTAGTCAACAAATTACCACCGGAATAGTAATAAGTCTAGTCGTTCTCATATTAATAATTTCTGGATTAGCTTTTTCATTTTGGCAATTGCACTATGCCTTAACTGTAGGAGACTTTTCATCGTTAACAACTGAAGCCTCCATAGAAACCGCTGGAAAGGCTTCAATAAACTCATCAATCATTGGAGCGGTAGTTTTAGTAATATCCTTAGCCTTCTTCTATTTATACTTAAAGAATGTTTTTCAAATCCAATACCCAACTCCTCCACACGTAGGATTTGGCGAAACGGACTTGAAAGAGGGAATTAAATCAAAACTTTTTGGTTCAAAGGGAAATAGCAATTCGGAAAAAAACAGAGATAAAGTGTATGAAAAAATAATCCTTGAAAAGTATTTGAAAGCACTAAGTCAAGAATTATACAAGAACGAAATAATTGATAATTAAATAGAAAACAAATAAAAAGCATTGCCACAATTAGGCCCGAATGCAACGATTAAACCCCTTGAGCTAAGCTAAGAACTCCGCCACTTTCGGACAGGAACACCTAAACTTTCACCCTTTAGATTGTTCTTTCTATAGAACTAAATTTTTCATTCAAGGCACACATAATATATAAGACGAAATATTCCCTTCGGTCATACTCCGCTTATAATCACCGTTACCTGCAAACTAAAAAAACTATGAATACAGAAGATTTTGTAAAAGGAGTTTACCAAACAAAAGAGGAAATGATTAAAAGTTACTTCGACAATACAACTAAGACTTATGTTGGAGAATTAATTAAGTCGCTTAATATAGATTCCAAACAAATGGAAACCTTAAAAAAAATTATTGATGGAACCCTTACGGATGGATTTTATTCTTTGCTTGTCGGAATTGATGGTGGTGCTTCTATTGGGAATAACTTGCAACAAGAATATAAATTGTTTGACGAAGAAAACAATTCTCTAACCGAAGATATTACAGGTTTTGCTTATGACTATTTTCAAGAATCCAATTTATAGATAAATGAATTTTGATTTAGAAGATAAGCTTAACGAATATGTAAAGCGGAATGATTTAGATTCTGCGATAAAAATTACGGAATCGGAATTGAGCAAGATTCCTGAAACGGAATTTCATCAATTAATTGGAATGACTCTTCTTCATTTGGAATCAGAATTAAGTGAATTTATTTCCAAATTCTATTCAAGTGTAAAACTGAAATACACTTTTAATTTTTCAAAAAAGCTCAAAGCCTTTTACTGCGAAATGAACGGATTTACTATAAATTATGATAGATGGTTTATAGACCTATTTTCATTTAGCGAAATCGGACAAGAAGATTATGAATGGTTAGCAGATTTTGAGCACAGTACGAATAAGGACTTGACTATAACCGGATTTGAAAACCTTCAAAAAGTTTACGAAGACGTTTATAAAAATCAAAAACACGACATTCTAGAAATTGAACAAGCCTATGAGGTTGCGGAATTGTTAGTCATTTTACGTTTGCAAGAACTCTTTAGAGAAACCTATAAAAGGGCTAAAGAAAGCGAAAAAAAGTGGAGTAATTATCCAATGTTCGTGACAGCTCACGATTATGAAATAATTTACAAAATAAACTGAATAGATAAAAGCCAGCACCTAACAATTAGGCTCGAATGCAGCGATTAAGGACCTTGAGCTAAGCTAAAAACTCCGCCACTTTCGGACGTGAACGCCTAGACCTTCACCCTTAAGGTTGTTCTTTTAAAAAACTACATTGTTCGTCAAGGCACACACAAAATATGGCAGTCAAGCAGGGCCGTCTGCGGCTATACGGAACCTTGGCGGCAATTTTGCAAAACCAACAATTTGATTGTACCTTCACAGCAAATACACTGCAATGAACAATTCAATAAAAACTACCCGATTTAACACAAAAGATAGTATCGACAGAGCGAAACTTCGAAGAAAAGACATTCGAAAGTGGACTTTAATTGCTGACGGAAAAACTTTTACTTGGTCTAATCGATTAGAAAGAGTTCAAGTTATTCGTGGAGGTGTACCATATGGCTCCTTAGAAACAATCAGCAAAAAAATTAACAGTCCTGTTAAAATGGTATTAAATATTGTAGGTGTACCTCAAACTACCTATAATAAAAAGAAAGGCGACCATGCTCTTCTAGATAGTAGAGACAGTGAGCTCGTCTTGAGAATATCGGAATTGATTGATTTTGGGCTTGATGTATTTAATAAAGAGAATGAGAAATTTCAGCGTTGGCTGAATAAACCAAATCTATCATTAGGTGGTATAGCTCCAATAAAATTTCTTGATACAATAAGCGGAATTAACGAAGTGAAATTTTGCCTTAACAGAATAGAGTACGGAAATTTTGCATAATGAAACTCTACCGTATAGAAAGAAAAAAATATCTTAAAACAACTTTATCTGGTATTGGAGCTTCCAAGTCTAAAGGTTTCAGATGGAACAGTGAAGATACAAGATTGGTTTATACAGCCGAAAGCAGAGCTCTCGCTATGTTAGAGGTTTCTGTTCATCTTGATCTTAGTGAAGACTTACCTAAAGACCGTTTTTTTATTGAAATAGAAATTCCCGACGACATTACTGCACTGGAAGTTTCCATTAATGACTTACCTCCCAACTGGGATTCAAAACCTCCCCTACTTGTAACACAAATTATCGGAGACGACTTCGTTTTAAACAATGACGCAGCAATATTGAAAGTTCCAAGTTGCATAGTTCATCAAGAATACAATTACTTGATAAACCCATTACACCCTGATTTTAAGAAGATTAAAGTGATAAGTGAAACTCGAATGTCATTTGACGAAAGAATGAAAAATTAATTACCACCAACAATTAAGATTAGGCTCTTGAGCTAAGCTCAGGACGGGCTTAATGTAGCTTTAGTTTCGATAAAGCCTCTTTGGTTTTCGCAGCTAGTCCTTGCTTTTAGATAGCTCTTTTTATTAAAAATGTAAGCATCAGACATACCTCTCCCACCTCCTAATTTTGGAGTAATTTTGTCTCTTACCCTGCCTTTCCTCCTTGCGGCGGATAGGCTTTTTGTCTTTTCCCATCGCTTTAAATTTGGTTTTACGCGAACTGGCGATCCTACCCAGGGTGGCCCTCTTTCTGGTTCTAAGGTCCTTATAATCTTCCATGTCTTGCTATGGCCATTCGTTTGCATTTACCCATAGGCATTCTTTGCAAATTTGCTCTATACTGTACTTTTGCTTCTGGCATTCAGGTTCATTCAAGTCCGCTTTAGTCCTGTTTAATTCCTTTGTCATAAAAAACAGAATTGCGAAACGCCGCCAAAACAAATCGGTACAAAATGTTTCAGCATTCCGGCCGATTTATAAAGATGTATTTTCAAATTCAATAAAAAACCTATTAGCTTAGTGTATCCTACAAGAAGGATATAGTTAATATGTATTATATCCAGTCGAGGTGTGTAATTTAAATAAAAAAAAGATGCATTTTAAGACTAGATTTGCACGTTTGGATGACAAAAAAAGAATATTAAATCTTTATAAGAAAGTTTCAAAAAACATTGGAGGTATTGCTAGAACTGAAAATGAAATTACAGAAAATTATATCGAAACAAACCTAAAGAAAGCAATAAGTAATGGAGTTTGTTTAGTAATTGAAAATTTAAATACGAATCAGCTAATAGGTGAAATACATTGCTACAAGTTAGAGCCAAATGTTTTTAATCATATTCTATCTGAATTAACAGTTGTTGTTGATTGCGAATACCAAGGTCAAGGACTTGGTAAGTTACTTTTTACATCTTTACTTGAAAATGTAGAAAACAAAAGAATAGAAATATTAAGAATTGAACTTATTGCAAGAGAAAGCAATAAAAAAGCAATCAAATTTTATGAAAAATTAGGATTTAAAATTGAGGGACGGTTTGAAAAACGAATTGACAATGGAACTAAAAATTTCGAAGCTGATATTCCAATGGCTTGGTTTAATAAAAACTACACACAACAATTAGACTCGAATGCAGCGAATAAGGTCCTTCGGCGAAGCTCAGGATAGGCTTAATTTAGCTTTAGTTTTGATTAAGCCTCTTTGATTTCCCCTCTCCTCGGTGCTATTCCTTGCTTTTTGCTGGTCCTCTGTAGAAAGGCTGCAATTCTCTTCTACTTAAGTAGCGAAGTCTTCGGAGTTCGGAAACCCCTATTTGGCCATACTTCTTTCTCCAGTTATAGAATGTGGCATCACTAATTCCCATCTTCCAACATACTTCATAAACAGAGACCACAGTCTCGCTTGTTTGAGAGCAAACACTATCTGACCCTATGTAAATTTGGAGCGTTTCCTACGCAAATTGTTTGTTTAAAATTAAAAATAATTTGCTCGAGTTTCTCTAATTAAGAACGGTCTGATTTACCGTGAAGAGGTCAAGGATGGCTACACTTCAATTAAACCAAGAAAAAGAATGAACCTTTTCAACGATTCAAAAAACATTCATTTATAAAGTCTTATAGAATATATCATCAAAATTCATCAAAATTATTTGTATAGTTAGGAGTCCTTACGATATTTGTGGTGGTAATAATACCAAAACACTTAAAAAGTTAAGAAAATGACAAAATCAGTTTTCTATCACGCAGGTTGTCCTGTTTGCGTAAGTGCAGAACACGACATCGTTAATCTAATCGGTGCAAAAAATGTTGAAATCGTAAACATTGGCGAAGCCCGTAACCGAATTTCAGAAGCAGAAAAAGCAGGAGTAAAATCTGTTCCAGCTCTGCTTACAACAAATGGAAATGTGCTACACATTAATTTTGGTGCCTCAATGGCAGATGTAAAAGGCTAAAAAATTTAAAAACAAAAGTTAGGAATCCTAATTAAAAAAGATTCCTAGCTTTTTCTAAAATCAAAAATTACTAAAATGAAACATTTACTTCTTCTTCTCGGCGTTTGCCTTTTTACAGTTCAAGCTTTTGCTTGCAACAAATGTGGTAACTACAACAATGACGACTTCCAAATCAAAAAGGTAAGCGTAAAGCATTCCCCAGAAATCGGTGCGACAATTTGGGAAATTACTGTAAAGGGATTTGCTGGGAGAACGACACCAAAAGCAGTAGGTCAACTAAACGGTGCACCTGTTTTGGGCTATGTTTTTCCAACTACTTTAAAACCAACTGACGTTGGTTTTGGAGACACCGAAGGCATTGTTGCACTTGCCTTGACTTCTCATCCCGATTTTGATGACACACCACTTTGGGATGAAAACACTGATAGTAATTATGCTAATGACGGAATAATTTGGCATCCGCATTGGGTTATTCTAACAGAAGACAAGCGTGTGGAAGGCGGTTTGGCCGTAAAACAGTTTGACTCAAATGACACAAGTGTTGTGTTACCTAAAACCAATCCGGGAATGCCAATGTATATGGATTCTCCAGGTTTTCAGGTCATCACAAAGGGAAGTACCATAAAAGTTATTGTTCCTGATTACAGAATGAACAACAAAACTGATTTTTCTTATGATGGCGTTGCTGCTTTTATGCAAGTAAATACAGGTGGAGGTGACAAACCAATGCTTGGTGTATACAAAGTGTATTCGGTAGCAAGTGGAAATTTATCTTTACCATACCAAGTAAAGTAATTTTATTTGCCTTGTAAAGTTAGGACTCCTACCTTTGCAAGGCTTTTATTTATAATTATGACATAAGCAATAATATTGTTGCAATTGCCCTTTTTAGGGGTTTAACTATAAAGGCACAATCGCACGATAAAAAAGTAAGAAAATGAAAGTAGCAGTTTAGGACACTTATGTACCAAAAAAAGTAGCGTGATGCACTTTGACATGATTGCAGCTGCAGAAATAAAAGGCTAGTTCATCATTGATATGGAAAATTACAAATGAAACTCTTGCTTTTTCCTTATGGAACTTCACAGTTTAGAGAAAGTTCAGCTTGAAAAATACAATGGAACATAAAAGGAGAGCGAGAAAAATTAGCAGGCTAAAAAATTGAGTATTTACAAATCAAAGAGACAACTATACTAGCAAAAGGTCAAATAGAGCATTATCCTTTTGTTGCTAAATCTGAAAATGGAAGTAATTTTATTGATGGTCTATTATTTAAAGTGAACTTTTTGAACCGATAAGTACGAAGTAAATCAATATAAAAGAATACTTGAAACATTTGTATCAGGCACACAGGCTTGGTTATTTGTAGCTAAAAATATTAAAAAATGAAATACTCATCATTCAATTTAAACGAACAAAATCAAAAAATTGAAAGCCGAATTGTAGTGGCTTTGGAGCGAATATCAGAAGCTTTTCGAGTGTTGCTATGGAACGAAAGCAAAGAAAATTCATTAAGCCCAATACAGATTCAGATTTTAATATTTATCTATTTTCATTCGATAGAAAAATGCAAAGTAGGATATTTAGCAGACGAGTTTAATATGACCAAAGCTACCATTAGCGATAGCGTAAAAGTTTTACTTACAAAAGATTTAGTCAGTAAAGAAACCGACCCATCGGACACAAGAAGTTATTCCCTCTTACTCACATCAGAAGGGAAAAGAATAGCTAAACAAGCATCACTCTTCGCTTCTTCAATTGAACAGCCAATTGACAAACTTTCTGATGAACACAAAACAATAATGCTTAACGGATTGCTTAAGTTGATTTATGACCTTAATAAATCCGGAATTATTACTATTCAGCGAATGTGTTTTACTTGTTCTAATTATAAGGTTGACAAGGGAGTTCATTACTGCAAACTTTTAAAAACTCAACTTGCTGAAAACCAATTGAGGGTAGATTGTGCGGAACACGAAATAATTACATAAAAATCAACGAAAGGCCAGCTTACTAAAATTAAGCTCAAATCCAACGATTAAGCCCCTGTTTCATTTTAATCCCGATAGCTATCGGCTTTAGCTTGGTTAAAGTCCGCTTTAGTCCTGTTTAATTCTTTGGACTTATTCTTTGAAGCCAAAAAGCCATCATACGGAACGCCGCACGGCCGAATCCTCACAAAACCATGACGTAATATATGCTGTACAAATCGACGCAAAAACTCTAAGCCAGAGACTTCATTAGCTTATTTTGAGAGCTATCTCGGTAATCTTTGTAGCTAAAACTTACTTGTTTAATATCTGTTATAATTAAAACTTTAAAACCTAAGCATATTAACTGGTCCGCCTCAAAAACCAAGGTCGTTTTGCGTATACCTTCCGAATAACCTATGGTGTTCTGATGCCAGAATGCTCCCAAATAAATGCTTAGAAAAAAACAAGGAACATTGCATTTGACCTGAGTGCGGTCATAGGTGTACACATTTATACAAAATGTCGATACCGTACCGTGAAATCAATGCTTTATAGCTAATTTTACAACGTGAAAAAGGCGTTAAAATATTTCGGTGTTTTACTCTTTGCAACAGTTTACTGCTTTGCCGTAGGCCGTGTGAGCACATCAGACGTTACCTACCTCGCTCTGAAGACTGAAAAAGGTAAACACATTACCTCCGTTTCTACTGATCTTTTTTCTGGTTTAGTCTCTTCCTACAGGAACTCCTCCCCTTCTCATAGTCTTAAGAATCCTGATTTAAAAGACTCACTTAGTGGACCTTGGATTTTAGAAAAGACCCACAAAGCGGTTTTTATTAGCAAATACTCACAGTATGTGAGTTCTGCCAAAAACCTGCTTATTAGGCATAGAAAAGCAGACATTATTTTCCCCTTCCATTACTTCTGGTAATCTATTTTTTATTTAATCAGCTGCCTTAAAAGGCATTTTGACAAATATTTCATGGGCTTTGCATACGGCATTGCCCTAAAAAACTATATAAAAAATAAAAATGGATTTAGATTTAGGAACTATCATAGTGGGCATAATATGCACCGCCATCTGTGTGGTACCATTCCTTTTAATGGGAAAAAGCCGCAAGAAAAAAGATCAACAGAAATTACAGTCGCTCACAAGCACTGCCAACACACACGAAGGGCGTATTACATCGTACGAGTTTTGTGGCAACTTTGCTATAGCCATAGACAACAAAAAAGGTTTAGTTTTCTTTCATAAAGAAATTAACGGAGAAACAGTGTTAGAGGCTGGAATAGACCTCAACCATATTCAGGAGTGCAGACTCCAAAGCACAAGTATTTCGGTCACTAAGAATAAAGAAAACTATAAAATGATAGAGCGTTTAGAGTTATGTTTTACTCCGCTCAGCAAAGGCGAAAAAGAGATGAAATGGGAGCTTTTTAGCAGAGAAAATAACCGACAGCTTTCTGGAGAGTTACAGGCTGGCGAAAAATGGAGCAAGCTCATTAATCAGCAAATTCATGTTAAGGTTTGGTAAAAAAATAAGCCCTGTGGAAACACCTCAGGGCTTTATAATGCTCTCAATAATGTTCTAATCTATATTTTATGCCCTTAATACAAAGTTTTGCTTGGGCTGATTCTTTCTGAAGAAAACTATTCCGAGTTGGAAAAAGTCGAGGCTGATAGTCACTTCTGAATGAGCCTTTATCTCTTCCCAAGCCTGTTTCATACCTTCTGACCAGTAAATGTCATCAAAAATAAAACAGCTATTTTCATGCGATTTTTCTAGGCAGCGTTTGAAATAACGCATTGTAGGTTCATACTGATGATTGGCATCAAAAAACACAAAATCTAAGGTAGGAAGTTGGCTAGAACAATTCTGTAGCGAATCATCTATATCGCCTAAAAGTGGGGTAATATTATTTAAACCTAAGGTTTTAAAACCCTCTTTTGCTATGGTCATGGTATTAGCACAGCCTTCAAATGTATATACTTTGCCGTATTTGGTAGCTTTTGCCAGCATGGCGGTAGTTACTCCTAAAGAGGTTCCAAACTCCACCACAGTCTTATAATCATATTTGGCAATGATTCTAGCCAAGATACTTGCCCACTTCTTTGACTTTTTAGCTGTCTTGGCTATATCTGCTACTTTTTTATGACTTTTATTAGAGTGTTTTGAGCCAGCACCTAAATCATTAATCTTAATTTCTCTTGGGTCAGAAAGAAGTTGATTTCTTAGTCTTATAATATCGGTATCATCAAAAGGCAACGATTTGTCTTTTATAACATCACGATAAAACTCGAATAAAAAAGGAGAATGAAGACCATGCTCATTGGTAGCTTTTAAAGCATGTTTCAGAAAATCAGCAACCATTAATTTTGAGAAAACGGTGTCATGAGATTAAACTCAGGAATATCCACTTCTATGCGTTTTCCGTCAAGCTGTCTTTCCATTAAAAATGTACCGTACATTTTGCCCAACATGGTAGTAAGGTTACAGCCAGACACATATTTATGGTTTTGACCTGGCTCTATTATGGGCTGTACGCCAATCACACCATCACCTTTAACTTCTCTTTTATAACCATTAGCATCCACTATATGCCAATGTCTTTTTAGAAGCTGTATAGTATACTGGCTATTGTTTTCAATAGATATTTCATAAGCAAACACAAAGTTCATCTGACGTACACTTGAGTAGTACGGTTGATACTTCGTTTTTACGCTCACTTTAATACCTTCTGTAACTGCAGTAACCATTATTTATAATTTCTAAACACAAAAATAACTAATTTAGCTTATTCAAAAAACGTACCCAACATACCATTAGTATGGATGTAAAAATAGAGAGCTCTTGGAAAGAGGTTTTAAGTAAGGAATTTAACAAAGATTACTTTGAAAATTTAATCCAATTTGTAAGACAAGAGTACGCTCAAACTCGCTGCTATCCGCCGGCAAAACTAATCTTCAATGCTTTTGACAGCTGCCCTTTTGATGACGTAAAAGTAGTCATTTTAGGGCAAGACCCCTACCATGGTCCCAATCAAGCTCATGGGCTTTGCTTTTCTGTAAATGATGGCGTGCCTTTACCCCCTTCTTTAAAAAATATTTTCAAAGAACTAAAGGACGATATAGGAAAAGAAATTCCAGATTCTGGAAGTTTACAAGCTTGGGCTAATCAGGGTGTTTTACTTCTTAACGCTACCCTTAGTGTGAGAGCAAACCAAGCTGGTTCGCATCAAAAAAAAGGTTGGGAAAATTTTACAGATGCTGTTATTGACCACATTAACAAAGAAAAAGAAGGTGTAGTATTTATGCTTTGGGGCAATTATGCCCAAAACAAGGGAAAACTAATTGACCAAACTAAACACTTGGTTTTAAAAGCCAGACACCCCTCCCCTTTGGCAGCCAACTTTGGCGGTTGGTTTGGTCAAAAGCACTTTTCGCAGTGTAACACCTATCTAAAAAACTTAGATAAGCAGCCTATAGTCTGGTAGTTAACTCCTTTCTTATTAATCTAAAACCATATTTTAATCGGTCATATCGAAAATAATGTCGAAACATTTGCGTAACCAAACGATTACGCATAGATTTGTAACCAATTAGCTACATAAAATTATGCGAAGGGACGTTTTTCAGGCCATTGCCGACCCTGTAAGAAGGGACATTATTGAATTATTGGCAGAGGAATCACTTTCGGTAAACTCAATAGCCGAGAAATTTGAAATTAGCCGACCCGCCATTTCTAAACATTTAAAGATTTTAAAGGAATGTGAAATAATCGATTATAAAAAAGACGGCAGAGAACGGTTTTGTTACATACAAGCCAAAAACTTAATTCCTGCCTTTATGTGGATAGAGCAATACCGCAAACTATGGGAAGGCAAATTAGACTCATTTGAAAAGTACTTATACGAACTACAATCCAAAACGAAAGAGAATGGAACAACCGAGTAATAGAACAATATCAATCAATAGAACCTTTAACGCCCCCATTGAATTGGTGTGGGAGGCATGGACACAGGCGGAGCACATTGCCAAATGGTGGAGTCCAAAGGGAATAGAGACTAAGGTAATAGAGCACGATTTTAGTGTAGGCGGAAAATGGAAATACATTATGCCAATGCCAAACGGTCAGGAATTTACTGCAGAAGGCCAATACACCGAAATAGTAAAACTCAAGAAAATTATTTCATCAGCCAATTTTAGACCCATGACCGAGGGAGTGGAAATACAATCGCTCTTTAAAGAAAATGGCGATAAAACAGACTTTACTTTTAATGTGATTCACCCTACAGAAGAATACAAAATCCAACAAGAGAAAATGGGCATAATGAACGGCTGGGGTTCTGTATTTAACAGACTAGACGAACTATTAAAAAACACCAAACAATAAAATATAAGAATATGAAAACAATGACCTGCAAACAGCTGGGAGGAGCGTGCGACAAAGAATTTCACGCCGCTACATTTGATGAAATTGCCGAAATGAGCAAAGCTCATGGTACTGAAATGTTCCAAAACGGTGATAAAGTACATTTAGAAGCAATGAACAAAATGGGAGAATTGATGCAATCGCCCAATGCAATGATGGAGTGGTTTAACAATAAAAGAAAAGAGTTCGACGCCTTACCTGAAAATTAACAAACGCAGCTCCATCTTTTAACATAAAAAAAACGACCTCTTTTGGAGGTCGTTTTCTGTATAAATGGTTTCAGTTTTACTTAATCAAACTGAATAATCTTTTCCATCTGATTTTATTAAGGAAGGTTCCTTCCGCATCAATAGACATCCAGATAAATACTGCTTTACCTACGATATGGTCAGCAGGTACAAAGCCCCAGAAACGGCTATCGTCAGACTCATAACGGTTATCACCCATCATGAAGTAGTAATCTTGTTTAAATGTATATTCTGTTATAGAAGAACCATCAATGTAGATTTTACCGTCTTTAACCTCCGCATTATCATTATGGTCAAAAGTGGTGATTACACCTTTATAAAGAGCAAAGTTCTTTTCGTCGTTAAGGTCTACAGTCATACCCTTTTTAGGAATAGTTACTGGGCCAAAGTTATCTCTGTTCCAGTTCATCAATTCCGGTTTATAAGGGAAGGTTTTATAGGGTGTAGTTTCGTCACCTGCTTCTATGATATCTGGGTAGATATTAGAAATAAAATCAAGTCCATTAAGATTATCAACAGCACTTTCAGTAGCGTTTATGGCGTAATAGTATTTGCCATCTTGCGT
This sequence comes from uncultured Arcticibacterium sp., assembly GCF_964021845.1. Lineage (NCBI taxonomy): Bacteria > Pseudomonadati > Bacteroidota > Cytophagia > Cytophagales > Leadbetterellaceae > Arcticibacterium > uncultured Arcticibacterium sp. The sequence continues at coordinate 1,502,612 of NZ_CAXHZC010000001.1, forward strand.
TCCTGAGCCACGTTCTGTAACATCATACTTTTTCCAAAGATTAGGATTGATATTCGTATTACTTTCTACGGTATACCATTTTTGAAGCCCGTCTGGGTCTTCCACAGCTTTATCGTTAACATAAACCTGAGCATCTTTAATACTTACCACATCTCCAGCTATTCCAATACACCTTTTAATATAGTTCGTTCTTAGGTCTACGGGGTATTTGTCAAAACCACCAAATTGGTCTGGTCTTTCAGGGCAACCTGGATAGTTAAAAACCACCACATCATTATTCTTTACGCTGGTAAAGCCTGGTAGTCTGTAGTTTGGTAATTGTATTGCTGTAGAATACGAAGGGATATCTGTAAACCAGATTTTTTGGTGCGTAAGAGGAACTTGTAAGATAGTTCCTGGTGTACGAGTACCGTAATGCACCTTGCTCACAAACAAGAAATCATTAACCAACAAGCTTTTTTCCATAGAGCCTGTAGGGATGGTGTATGCCTCCAAAAGCAGCCATCTTATTAAAGTGGCGGCTACTACCGCAAATAATACAGAATCAAACCATTCTCTGATTGGACCTTTCTTTTTCTTTACTTCTTCTGTTGCCATTTAGCTATTAAAATTTGGGCGAAACTAATTTAATTATTTCAATAATACCTTAAAAATTGTAGGAAGGGTCAATATTGAGGCTAAAAACCAAGCATTTCATCCATTCCCACTACACCTTTCTGATTTTTGACCCATTCTGCAGCTATTACTGCACCTAGTGCAAAACCCTGTCTGCTCTTGGCTTCATGCCTAATCTCAATCTCATCTACATCAGAAATATACTTGATAGTGTGCGTTCCCGGAACCTTCCCTTCACGCAAACTCCAGATAGGAACTTCGTCTGCTTTAGGAATGGCCTGATTAACCCAAGACTTTTTAGATTCATTGTTTTCCATAATGCCTTCGGCCAATGTAATGGCTGTTCCGCTAGGTGAATCTAGTTTTTCAGTATGATGAATTTCGGAGCTTGTAATTTCATATTGTGGCTGCCCATTCATCAATTTTGCTAATTGCTTATTTAGCTGAAAAAATAGGTTTACCCCTACACTATAATTACTGGCGTAAAAGAAAGTAGTATCGTTTGCTGTGCAAAGGCTTTCAATTTCCGTTCTGTGTTCTAACCAGCCTGTAGTTCCTGAAACCGTTTTCAAACCCTTTGACATACAAAACTTCAAGTTTTCATAGGCTGATGCTGGCGAGCTAAACTCAATCACCACATCCGTATTTTCAGGACTCATCTTTTCCCTATCGGTCAAATTAGAAACATCTATTTTAAAAGAAATCTCATGGCCTCGGTCTAAAGCTATTTGCTCTATAACCTTTCCCATTTTCCCATAACCTAACAGTGCAATTTTCATCTTTTATATTTTCTAAAATTCTAAAACAAACATCGTCAAACATTCCTAAGCAAACCCAAACGCGAAAGGATTTCATTTAAAACTAAAAGCCACTTTAACGCCAGAAGCATGCATACCGAAAGTTTCGGGCCCTGCTGGTGAAACTCGCCATGATATATCATCTGACACATCAAAAGACTTTAAATGGGCTGCCACATTAGCTTCTAAAGCAAAGAACAACCAACCCGCAGCAAAACCTATAATAGAGGCATCTCGCCATCTTCGATACTGGTCTTTGGCAGATTTAAAAGTAGCTGTGCTAAACGCACCAACCACATCATCGTTTTCAGTACTTTGAGCTATATAGTAGTCTTCTACAAAACCGTCAACTTCTCCATTTTGAGCCAACAAGACAAATTGGTTTCCTTCGGTATCTTGTAAGTAAAAAGTACTGTTATCGGCATCATTTGACAAGAAAAACTCAAAACCAGCAGAAGGTACAGCATTGGTAGAAGTAATGGTAGTTCCTTCATAAAAAACCAAGCCTCTGCTAAGAAGCGTAGCACGGCTGTAGTGACCTAAATACTTTTGGTATCTTATATTATTAGTATGTGCTCCAAAATACCAACCAGCTCCTGCTGCTCCGTATACCAAACCCATTTTCCAATAATCTCTATTGGTATATTGTCCCCAACCAGGCAAAAACAACGAACGAACAAAAGCAATCTTTGGCTTTTCGTCTGGCTCATAAGGCTGAAAGCCGAATGTTTTAGCCAATGTTTTCAGAAATACTTTTGAGGTATCTTTCGACTTTAACTCCACATTTTTAACCAGTGAATCTAATTGAATCACTGTAGAGTCTTTTTGCCCAAGGGCGGTAAAACTCAATAGAAAGAAAAATAAAAGATTAAAAGACCTCATAGGGGTATAAAACGGAATAGCAGACCATAAAATTCTACTTCTTTTTGAGCCTGTTTAATATTTCTTCCAATTGTTCTGTCGATTTGAACGGAATCTTAATTTCACCTTTGCTTTTTGCATCAGACTTCACCAAAACTTTAGTTCCAAACCACGAAGCCAGGCTCTCCTGAAGGTTTAAGTGCTCATTCCTTAAGGTCGACACTTTCTTAGGTGCTTTTTCTTCTACTTCTTTTTGATTAATAGTTCTTACCCACTCCTCTATTTTTCTTACAGAAAGCTGGTCTGTCACGGCCTTTTTAAAAACCTTTGACATCATGGCCTCATCGTCTAAACCCAAAATGGCTCTAGCGTGCCCCATTGAAATAGCTTTTTCTCGCAATCCTTCCTGAACCTCCGCCGGCAACTTTAGCAAACGTAGGTAATTATTAACCGTAGAGCGTTTCTTACCTACTCTATCGCCTAGGTCTTCCAAATTTAAACTACAGTCCACCATAAGTCTTTGATAGCTCTGAGCTATCTCTATGGCGTTTAAGTTTTCTCTTTGAATATTCTCTATCAATGCCATTTCTAGCATTTGCTGACTATCCGCCGTTCTGATATAGGCAGGAATATTTTTTAAATTGGCCAGTTTAGAAGCCTGCAAACGTCGCTCTCCAGAAATCAGCTGATATTTTCCTTCAGAAATTTCTCTCACCGTAATTGGTTGAATTATTCCTTGGGTTCTAATAGAATCGGCCAACTCTTGTAAAGCCTCCTTATCAAAATGCGTTCTTGGTTGGTAAGGGTTAGTTTCAATAGCCGTCAAAGCTATATCCGTACTGAGTACGGCTTTTTCTTCTTTCTTTTCTTCTACTTCCTTTTCAGGTAATAACGCTCCTAAACCTCTACCAAGTCCTCTTCGCTGTTTCATCTATTTATATCTAAAAGGTTATTTGCTAAATTTAAATAAGTAACGGCTGCCTTCTCTGTCATTTTACTTTGAGAAAAGGTCTTAAAATCTTTTTGTCTTGCCAAATAATAATTTCGCTGAATAGCTGGCTCAAAAACTGATGTACCAAAATACTCTGTCAAATTTAACACTGCATTTTCACTCGGTTTTGAATCCTTTCTTAGCATTACTGGAATAATTCCCTCCAGTTCTATCTTTAACTCCGAAACTTTTTGAAAGAAAGGTTTCAAACTATTCAGACCATAATACTCTGCTTCTACAGGAACAATTAGTTTGCTTTCTGAGCCCAACCGCTCCGTTACCTTGTCAAAACTATTTATGCTTGCATCTACCAGAATAAATTGAAACTCATCAAATTTAACAGTATCAAAAGCATCCATTTGACAAAAGCTCATAAACGGTGATATGTATATTACATCATCACTATTTTTAGGATTAAGCAAACTATTAACCCAGCTTTTATCTGTCCCTACAAGTAGGGTCTTTTTGCCCATTGCCGCAAAGCACAACGCCAAATTAAAAGCTGTGGTGGTTTTACCAGATTTGCTGGCATTATTAGAAATAATGTATGTTTTCGCCATAATTCTCCACAAATTTCTTCTTAAAAGATGGCATTGCAAACTTTTGTTCCACGATTTTTCTCACAAATGTTCCACGGCCATGAATATCAGGTCAAAAGCATTTTGACATGGATAAGCTAAAACCATTTAAGTGATTAGTTTTTAGCCCGCTTTTGTATATTTCTCAAACCTATTCTTTTTTGACCAAACTATTTTCGCTGTTAAATACTTAGTTAGAAGTAAAACTGAAAAATGTTTAAACTGAGGATTTCTAATTTAATTAGAAGCAAGCAATAGGCAAAGTGTTAGAGGCTTCTGATAGCTACTTTTGAGCCTTTAAGTTTTACAAAGAAAATCTTTGTAGAGTTTCATTGGTATCATTAAACATTTGATAAAGATTCTTGGCTTAAATCTTACTTTAAAAAGTAGCATGAGTAAAAAAAACTAAACTCTATTATAAAACGGGGCCAGAAAATTAGGACCGTAAAAATCAAAGTAATTCTTAACTTTCGTTTTTAAACTCATCAACTAAACCCTAATAATGAAAAAGACCTTAATTATTTTACTAGCTTTAATAGGCATCGGTTACGCTTTTTATATAAACGGCCCAAAACCTATAGCCCCAGATTTAAACCAAACTTACAATTTCAAACTTCCTTCTAAGCTTGATGATTTGGAAAAATTCATTTCAGAAAGAGAAGCCATCATACCTGGAATTAGAACCGCAAACAAAGCCGAATTTGTTTGGGCCGATGACTCCGCAAAAACCGTTACTGCCTACGCTATAGTTTATATTCATGGGTTTTCTGCGTCTCACATAGAAGGAGCTCCTGTTCATGAAAACTTGGCTAAAAAATATAATGCTAATTTATACAAAGCTCGGCTTTCAGAACATGGTATAGACCTTGGCGATGAAACCATGGCAAACATGAATGCTGATGATTACATTGCCTCTGCAGAAGAGGCATTAGCTATTGGCAAAAAAATAGGTCAAAAGGTCATTTTAGTAGGAACATCGGCAGGTGGTGCTTTAACTACATTCTTAGCTTCTAAACATCCCGAAATAGAAGCTGTAGTTCTTTATTCGCCATGTATTAAAATATATGACGATAATGCCGAACTTATTGATAACCCATGGGGAAGAGATTTGGCCGAGCTAATTCAAGGAAAACCTTTTAATGATATTACTCCAAAAAATGATGACCAGCCAAAATACTGGACCATGCATTACAGGTTAGAAGGTGTGGTAGCTTTGCAAAACTTCCTCACGCATGCTATGACTCCAGAAACTTTTAATGCTGTAAAGTGCCCTGTGTTTATGGGTTATTATTACAAAGATGAGGCCCATCAAGATAACGTAGTTTCCGTACCTGCCATGCTAGAAATGTTTGACGACTTAGGAAGTACGGATAAAACTAAGATGGCTTTCCCAGAGGCTAATAATCATGTACTAGCCTCTTGGGTACTATCCGAAGATGTTGAAACTGTTCAACAAGAAACAGAGAAATTTTTGGACAGAATTATAAAGTAAAATATCAAATTTTGACAAAACGTGAGAAGGAATAAGAGTCGTCTGCATTTCTTATTCTAAGGATATATGCTCCAGCCGAAAGCTCAGAGATTTTTATTATTCGTTGCGTTTTGTCAAAGTATAATTTAAATTTCTCTCCTGCGGTATTAATCACAGAAACATCTTTTATACTAATATTTTCAGCATACTTAAGTACTTCTGATGCTGGGTTAGGATAAATCTTTAATCCTAATGATGATTTCTCTACACCTAAAACTTTTCTTACGGTAACTTGGGTACTTGCTAAGGCAGAGCAGCCAGCATTTGAACCTACTATAACTTCGTAGCTTCCGCCATGTGTTAAGAGAGCATTCGGAATGCTTGGATTCTGCAAGTCGGATGTAAAGCCATTTGGTCCAGACCAAGAATAAGTATCTCCGCCAGAGGCACTTAATTCTATAGTTTGACCTTCATTATATTCACCACCGCTATTTGCCTGAGCATTTACAGTGATTACATTAATATCAATACTTGTTGGTTCTGTGGTTTGACAGCCTTCTAAGCTACAAGTTGCTGTAAAACTAGTTGACGCCGATGGCGATACCTGTATCTGGTTAGTTGTTTCCGCAGTAGACCATAGTAAGTTTCCTCGGTCACATTGTCCATTTAGGGCAAGGGTATTATCTGTTTCAGCACATTTCTCTAATATATCGCCAGACAATATAGGCTTTGCGAGTTCTTGAATCGAAAAAGAAATTGGCTCAGAAGACAAACCGCTCTGATTTGTAAAGGTTATGCTGTAAGAACCATCTCCTAAAAGCGAGTCTAGCACAAACTCATTATACGCATCTCCCTGCATTAGTGTGTAGGAATCCTCTCCCTGATTTACAGTAGCGGTATAATTACCCTCCTCTAAAGTGGCTACAATAGTTTCTTGAGGGCAGTAAACTTCTTTATTAATTGAAGCGGCCAACTTCTGGTCTAATCCAAACTCTCCGTTCGCCGAAATGTAATTAGTATAAAGGTTATAGGTTTCATTTGCACCTATATCGGCATTAGTTCCAGAATAAAGTGCAATCACTCCTCCATCTATATGCGGTAAAATTCTAAAAACTCCGTACCAATTAAATGCTGTTATTGATTTACCTGTTTCTCCAAATATTTGATTTCCGTCTCCATCAATATGCTGTATAGATAAATCATACCCGCCTGACTTTGAGGTAAACCAAAGATTATACAAACCGTTTTTACCATCCGAAGCGTACTTATTTGGTACCACATAGTTTTTACCTGGTTGTACAGCATAAATTTGCTTCTGCCATAAAACATTTCCAGCAGCATTAAACCTAGCTGACATCATCCTATGAACAGCCCCAGGCTCTATCCAAGCCACAGAGCCACCACCATCTTCATTTAAACTTGCATGAATATCGTAACTGTCAGAAGTACCCAGCTGTACTCCACCAGCTCCCCAAACATTATTTAAACTCTCGTCCAAACGTTGTGCTATAACCTTTCTCCCCGCATCAGACTTCAAAGTTCTCCCAATTATTACCTGTCCATTTACTACAGTAAAGTCATCAAACCTGGATTCTCCTGGAAATGGGTTTTGAATAAAACTGTCGTTTGAAAACAATTGCTGATTGTCTTTATCGTAACTCGATATTTTGTAGTTTCCAAAACCTTTATTTATTAGAACAATCAATCTTTTGTTAGTCTCATCAAACGCAACCTTTGAACCTTCAAAATATGTTTCATCAATCAGAAACCAGTTACCTTCTATTACTCCAGACAAGTCCATATGTACTCCAACTATGGAATTTGCACCTGAACCTAATCCTGTATTAAACACTACTTTAATTTTGTTCGCTGCAACTTCCGAAATAGCCAAAGTTCCCATAGTTACATCTGAATTAGTAACCACTCTGTCCACGTTTATTTTTTTACTTTGAGCTAATACCGTAACTCCAGAGGCACTAATAAAGTTATAATGCACCTCTTTCTGGGTAGTAGAACTAGGATTGACTACTTTATGCCAAGCCACCATAAGGTCGCCACTACTTAAGAGGTACATGCTCTTAAGGGTTAATGTATAATTGACGGCGTCTTCTACCGTTCCTACTTTCACCCCGTTAGATTCCCATTGGGCTTCACCAAATTTGTTTAATTTTTGAACAAAGAGTTCTCCTTTACCATTTCGGTTGTCCGTCCAGCAGTAGTAAGTATTACCAAATTCATCTGAGGTATACTCCGCATCAAATTCTGAATTATTTTCAATTCCTAAAGGGTTGGGTTTGGAATCTAATTTGCTCCATTGAGAAAAGCCAGCTAGAAATATAAACTGGAATGCAAAAAGAAGTAAGTTTTTCATTTCTTATCTATAAAACTGTAAATGGTTAAAACGGCTGCACAAATAATGAGCCCTAAAGATTCTCTTCCTAATTCAATGTTAAGCGTTTTCATGCCCACTTGATCTAGTAAAACACCCTCCCACTCTGGAGGAAACTGATTAATTCCCCAAATGAGATAAATTATGGCTACTGCCCAATAAGAATCCGTGGTATTTCCTCTAATTTTCCTAAATCCGAGAAATGCAACTAGCAAATATGCCGCTATCCAAGTAAAAGGATCTGGATCGTTCAATTGGACTATGGCAGAAAGCACCATTATAAGAACTGAGAGCCAGAGTATTATATTTTTGTAAGCCATAATTTATTATCAATTCTAAGGCAAAATTAGTAAATCAAAGCCTTTGAAACTTCAAAATCCTGAGTTTTAATCTATTAAAGGAGTCTCAAAATGGCAACAAAATATTTTTATGAAATTATCTAGTCAATCATTGGGCTAGATAAGAGAAAGTACTACTTTTGTGGCGGCAAATTACCAGCTCCTGCTGAATCCCCCAGGGCCGGAAGGCAGCAAGGGTAGGTGGTTGAGCGGTGAATTTGCCATTTTTTTTTCTCTACTTTTTTTTATTTCAAACCTATCATACATTTTTCACATGAAATTCTTTATTGATACCGCAAGTTTAAAAGATATTCAAGATGCTCAAGACTTAGGTGTTTTAGATGGTGTAACCACTAATCCATCATTAATGGCCAAAGAGGGAATTGGCGGAGCAGAAAACGTAAACAATCACTATAAGGCAATTTGCGAAATAGTAGATGGCGACGTAAGTGCTGAAGTTATTTCTACTGATTTTGAAGGAATAGTTAGAGAAGGAGAAGCTTTAGTAAAACTTCACGAGCAAATAGTAGTAAAGGTTCCTATGATACCTGAAGGAATTAAAGCTATAAAATACTTCACGGAAAAAGGAATTAGAACTAACTGTACCTTAGTATTCTCTGCAGGTCAAGCTCTTTTAGCTGCCAAAGCAGGTGCTACGTATGTATCGCCTTTTATAGGACGTTTAGATGATATTTCTACTGATGGTCTTCAGTTAATTGAAGATATCAGATTGATTTTTGATAATTACGGCTACCCAACCCAGATTCTAGCTGCTTCTGTACGTCACCCAATGCATATTTTAGAGTGTGCTAAAATTGGTGCTGATGTAATGACAGGGCCACTTTCTGCTATCATGGCTTTAGCCAAGCATCCTCTTACAGATAGCGGTTTAGCTAAATTCTTAGCTGACCACGCTAAAGTAAACGGATAGTCTTTATAAGATTAATTTCTTAAGAAGGTTCAAGAAATAGATGCCAAAGTTTATCTTTGTGTCTATTAAACTTGAACCTTTTTTTATGGTAATTTCTGTAAGCAACGCCGACATCTATCAAAAAGAGAACTTAATCCTGTCTGATGTTAATTTAAATATCAATGAAGGCGAGTTTGTATTTATGATTGGTAAAACTGGAAGCGGGAAATCGTCGCTTCTGAAAACCCTCTATGCCGACTTATGGCTAGAAAAAGGCAGAGCTACTGTAGCAGGTTATAACCTTCATGAAATCACCAGAAAAGAAATCCCAATGTTGAGAAGGCAAATAGGAATTGTGTTTCAAGATTTCCAGCTTTTGACCGACAGAAATATTAAGAAGAATTTGGTATTCTTTATGAAAGCTATGGGCTGGAAAGAAGAGTATGAAATTAATGCTAGAATAGCCGAAGTAATGGTTTTGGTAGGAATGCCAGAAATTCTAGAGAAAATGCCTCATCAGCTTTCTGGTGGAGAACAGCAGCGAATTGCGATAGCAAGAGCCCTTTTGAATAATCCACAAATTCTAATGGCCGATGAGCCAACAGGAAATTTAGACCCAGAAAAATCAATAGAAATATTGAAACTTTTCTTGAAAATTAATCAGGATTCAGGCACCGCTGTTTTAATGGCTACTCACGACTTAGAGCTTATAGAACGTTTCCCGAAAAGAACAGTTTTTTGTGACAAAGGAACCCTAAGCGACCTTACAGAAAACCTGTAAATCCTAGTTTCACCTGAATAGTGGTGGGCTTAATGATAGTCTCTATATAATCTGTGGTACCATCAGAAAGTATAAAAGCAGAATTCCTTCTTATGCTTCTCACCTTTTCGGCATATTGATAATAAAATCCGATATCAATATAACGGAGCTCCCCGTTTCTGTTTTCTCTTTTTATACCTAAACCAGCCCCTAGTCCATAATTCTTAGTGGTTTTGGCTACTTTAATAATGTTGGTTGTTTCGTCTGTAGACAGTACCTCGGTTATGGTAGAATTTACGAACTCCGGTCCCATAAATAAATCAAAGAAAGGATTTATTTTACTCGCAGCTAAAATTGGCCTATAACGAACCACGCCATTTATCCAGAAAGACCTGTGACTATTGCTAAAGCTACCTCCTATTTGACTGTCGACGGGGTCTGTTCCCCAAGGCATAAAGCCCACCTCTGCTCCTATTTGCACTGGCGAATTAATACCTGACTTTCGCTGAAGATTAAAAAGAAAACCTCCATCAAATCCAATTTTGGAGGTTTTCCTATTAAAATTATCTAGGTAGGTTTTGTATTCGCCTGTAGCAGAACCTGAAACTAAATGTACGTACCAGGAGCCCTTATCCACTTCTTGAGCATTTGCCTTAAATCCGATAAGCACTACTAGAACTAAAAAATAACGCATTACTTAGCTTTTAAATAAACAAAGGGGATAATCATTTCTTCCATTGACACTCCTCCATGCTGGAAAGTATCTTTATAGTGACTTACATAATAATTGTAGTTATTTGGGTAAGCAAAGAAATGGTCGTCAGTAGTAAAAAAATATGAAGTAGAAACATTAGGACTTGGTAATCCAAAATCGTCAGGTCTTCTTACTTCTATTACATGGTCTTTCTTATCAGTAAGATTCAGGTTTTTCCCTTGCTTATAACGCAAATTGGTGTTGACATTTCTGTCTCCCACTATCTTCTTCGGATTTTTAACACGAACCATACCATGGTCTGTTGTGATTACTAAACGAGCCTTGCTTTCTGAAATCATTTTCAATAAATCAAGCAACGTAGAGTGCTCTAACCAAGATTTAGTAATAGAACGGTAAGCGGCTTCATCAGGAGCCAGCTGCTTAATCATAGCTGAATCTGTTCTTGCATGAGAAAGCATATCCACAAAATTATAAACAATGCAGTTTAAATCGTTTTGAAGCATATTATTGAAATTATCATTCAATGATTTGCCGTGGGCATTAGTAATAATCTTATGATAAGAATATCTAATTTTCTTATTGGCTTTTTTCAATTGCCTTTCTAAAAACTCCTTCTCATTCTTATTAAGCCCATCTTCATTATCTCCTTCGTCATTTACCCATAAGTCTGGATGCTTTTTTGACATTTCTAAAGGCGTCATACCTGAGAAAATTGCATTACGAGCATAAGATGTTGCCGTAGGCACAATAGAATAATACGTTTCTTCGGTTTCAACCGTAAAATACTCCGTCAAAACATCTCTAATAACTTGCCATTGGTCAAGCCTAAAATTATCAATCAGAAGAAAGAATAAGGGAGAATTATCTTCCAAAAGTGGAAAAACATTCTTCTTCATCAAATGATGCGACATTACTGGCCTATCAATGTTCGGGTTACAAATCCAATCTTCATAGTTATCTTCTATAAATTGAGAGAATTTATTATTGGCTTCCACCTTTTGCATTTCAAAAACTTCTTCCATAGACTTATCGGAAGATTTTTCTAACTCTAGCTCCCAATAAACAAGTTTCTTGTAAATGTCAGCCCACTCATCATGGTCAATGTGGTCATTATACTGCATTGCCAAATTTCTGAATTCTTGCGAGTAACTGGAGTTAGTTTTTTCAGAAACTAATCTCTTATTATCCAAAAGCTTCTTAACCGACATCAAAATCTGATTTGGATTAATTGGCTTAATCAGGTAATCAGCTATCTTGGAGCCGATTGCCTCTTCCATAATGTGCTCTTCCTCTGATTTTGTAATCATCACACATGGAATAGAAGGCTTAATTTTCTTAATCTCAGCTAGCGTATCTAGGCCACTCATTCCGGCCATCATTTCATCTAAGAAAACAATATCATAATTGTTATTTTGAACCTTATCTAATGCATCAGAGCCACTTGGTACTGGAGTCACATCATATCCCTTGCCTTCTAAAAAAACAATATATGGTTTTAGTAGGTCTATCTCATCGTCTGCCCACAGTATCGAATATCTATTCATAATTTAGTAGCTTATTTACTTTAGTTTTATTGCTAATAATAATGACTAAAACCGCCGTTTTATTGCTGCTTAAAGCCTAAACCTTTCAAATCTTCTGGCGTGTCAATTCCAACACTATCATACTCAGTCTCTTTGACCATAATTTTATACCCGTAACCTATCCATCTCAGTTGTTCAAGTTTTTCGGTATTCTCCAAAACATTGGTTGGTAACTTTACTATTTGTTCTAACACGTCATTTCTAAAGGCATAAATTCCTATATGCTTAAAAAACTCTCCATGCTCTAACCAATCTTCCCTTTCCACACCTCTAACAAAAGGGATAGCTTGTCTACTAAAATATAGAGCTTGCTTTCTCATAGTGAGCACAGCCTTTACCACATTAGCGTCTTCTAGAGTCTCTAAGTCCTTTATTCTTTTTACCGCCGTTGCTATTTCCGTTTTGAAATCTAAAAGATCAATAACCTCGTCTATAAGTTCCGTTCTTATAAAAGGTTCATCACCTTGAATATTTAAGATATAGTCATAGTCATTATCAATTTTCAACTGAAGGTACGCCTCAGCACAGCGGTCGGTTCCACTTGGGTGAGTTTCCGATGTCAAAAGAGCTTTTCCACCAAAAGACTCCACATGATCTTTAATTCTAATATCATCTGTAGCCACCACTAGGTCTGCAATAAGGTCTGATTTGATACTTTGTTCATACACCCGTTGAATGAGTGTTTTCCCTCCTACATCCACTAATGGTTTTCCTGGAAATCGAGTAGATGCGTATCGTGCTGGAATAATTCCTAGTATTTTCAATATTCTTTAAATTTGGAAGTTTTAAATATACAAGATTTGTTTTTTTTCGGGCTCCTACACCACCTTAAATGGATAAATTCTTTACATTTGTTACAATAATGCTTCCTAATAAAATGAAAACACTCACTGCAACGATTTTGAGCTTACTGCTCTGTTCGCAAGTTTTTGCGACAATCACTATTCCTAACGATTCTTTGGTGTCTCAAAACGACAGCAATAAAAAATTTCTAGAGCACAAAGTTAGTTCGGATGAAACACTTTATAGCCTGCTTCGCAAATATAATTGCACAGCAGATGAAGTTTTTAGTGCAAACCCATCCCTTCACGGTAGTAGCAATATTTATGTCAATCAAATTATAAAGTTCCCTACCGCTGTGCCAAATACGTCCATAGTAAGTAGCAGAAAAGCTTCTGAGGTTAATACCGAGGGAGAAATAAGTACTGTGCACCACGTTCGAGCTAAAGAAACGCTATACAGCATTAGCAAGCAGTACAATGTTGATATTGAAAAATTAAAGTCTATCAACAAAATTCAAGAAAACGAAATCAGTATCGGGCAAACTTTAATAATTAGAAGTTCGCTAAAAAATTACGAAGAACATATTGCAAAAAGTGTTTCAAGTAGATTTCCAGACAATAAGATACCAGAAAAATTTGTAGTTCCGAACGCCCCTATGGGCGAAAAAATAAGTGAAATTGGTATTGCCGAGTTAATCTCAACCGACAGAAGTTCTACCAGAATGCTTGCCTTACACAAAACAGCTCCTTTGGGTTCGCTTATGACCGTAAAAAATGAAGCTACTGGTGACCGCATAGTGGTTAAGGTGATTGGTAAACTTCCTGATACTGGAAATAATGCCAATACTATTGTAAGGCTTTCGCCTACGGCTTTTTACAAGTTAAACCCTAAAGACATTAAATTCAGAGCAGAAGTGGCATACTTTGTAGCTCCTAACGTCAACTAATTGGAAAAATTCAAGCGTATTATCTGGAATATAGTTTTTGGGCTATTCTATCCTATCATTACGGTTTTTTCGTACATATTAACCGCGTTTCTTTCTGTATTCTCGAGGTTATCTACCTTGATAGTTAAACTATTAAGTTCTAAAGGGAATAAGGATTGATGTTGCCATTTGAAGAATTAAAGGATCTTTTAGACGAAAAATACATTCATTTCAATCGTCCTAACTTTATTCCGAACGACCCAATTTCTATTCCTCACAAATTTTCTAATAAAGAAGACATCGAAATTGCAGGTTTCTTTGCATCAATATTGGCTTGGGGACAGCGTAAAACCATTATCAATAAATGCGTTGAACTTTTAGAATTGATGGATAATGCTCCGCATGAGTTTATTACCAGTTTTGAACCTCAAGATTTAATGCCATTTGAAGCTTTTAAACATCGGACTTTTAATGGTACAGACTGCCTTTATTTTATGGAGTCTTTGCGTAATATTTACGAAAACCATGAAGGTCTAGAAGGTGTGTTTTCAAAGGCAATAAAAGAAAGTGACGCATCTATAGAGAAAGGGCTCATTCATTTCAGAGAAACCTTCTTTGAGCTTGAGGATTCCCCCGCCCGAACTACCAAACACATAGCGTCTCCATTGAAAAAATCTGCTTGTAAAAGAATTAACATGTACCTCCGATGGATGGTTAGGAAAGACAATAATGGTGTAGACTTTGGCATCTGGAATAAGATAAAACCTAGCCAGCTAGTGTGCCCATGTGATGTACATGTAGAACGTGTAGCTAGAAAGCTCGGATTAATCCAATTACCTAAACCAAATTGGAATATGGCCACAGAATTAACCGAAAATTTAAAAAGCTTTGACCCTAATGACCCAGTAAAATACGATTTCTCCCTTTTTGGCCTTGGTGTAGAAGGTTACATGTAAATCACTCAAAACCATGCCTTTGAAACTTAAAAAAAAATATCAAACCTCATTCTATGAAATTTATATGGTGCCCTCTTTCTTTTTAAGAAGATTTTAAGTTTCTACTAAGGGGATTATTTCTATTTTTGCACCGCAAAAATACTTACATGGCGAATCTAATACTTAAAAATAAAATAGGGAGTACTGTAGAAATAGATCTATCACAAGGTGCTACTATTACTGGACTACACCTTGGCGGAGAAGATGTAATAAAATATCCGTTAAAAGAAGATGACCCAAAAAAGGGCTACCCATCCGCACTCTTATTTCCTTTTCCTAATAGAATTAAAGATGGTACTTATACTTTTGAAGAAAAGGAATATACCTTAGAGTTAAACGATATTGATAGTCATAACGCAATTCATGGCTTTATTGCCTTTGAAAGTTTTGACTTAATTTCACATACAGCGAGTAAATTGGTGGCTCAGTATAATTATGATGGTTACAAAGAAGGTTACCCCTTCCCCTTCCAATTTACAGTTACTTATACACTGAAAGAAAATACTTTAAACCTTACAGTGGATGTGCTAAACTCAGGTAATGGAAATATGCCAATGGGGTTTGCTTGGCATCCTTATTTTGGTTTTAACAGTTGTGCTATTGGCGATATGACAGTCAAGGTGCCAAGAAGAAGGAAAATTGAACTTAACGATAGGTATATTCCAACAAGTGAATTTGAAGTTGAGCGTTCTGAAGTAGTCAAATTAAAAAATACCATTTTGGATAATGTCTATTTTTTTGAGAAAGACACAGACGTTTCTGAAATAGAACTTCGTTGGAAAAAGAAAAAGCTTAAGGTAAGCCAGAAGACCGGAAAGAATAAGTTAAATTATTTTGTATTATATACTCCAGCTAGTAGAGACTGCATAGCTATAGAGCCGCAATCGTGTAATACAAATGCTTTTAATAACGAAGAAGGCTTGATTATTCTGAAAGAAGGAAAGAAAGCTAAATTTGAAATCTCAGTTTCAGTAGAAGGTTAAAGGAGTCTTTTTATATTTGTGCAGTGGATAAAATAAAACTAGAAATACTCGATATATCACCTAGCCAAGTTCAGGCAGGTTCTTTTACTATGGTACTGGGCGAAGAAGGTGGAAATCTTCGTTTACCTATTATCATTGGAATGTTTGAAGCTCAGGCCATAGCCATTGCTTCTGAAAACATTGAATCAAAAAGACCGTTAACGCATGATTTATTTGTGTCATTTTCTAGTTCTTTTGACTACACGGTCGAAGAAATATTAATTACAAACATAGATGACGGTGTTTTCTATTCAAAAATAGTTTGTTCTGATGGTATTCGTCAAAAAAACATTGATTCTAGACCTTCAGATGCCATAGCAATTGCTTTGAGGTTTAATGCTCCTATATATACCACCCGACATGTACTAGACGAAGCTGGCGTAAATACCGAGGATATTGGGGACGAAAGCGAGCAAGAAGAAAAACCTAAGAAAACGGTGACAGTAAAAGTTGAAGGGGCAAAACCGCTTTCAGAGTTTACCATGTCAGAACTTACCTCAAAACTGAACGAGTCACTTGAAAATGAAGAGTATGAAAATGCTGCTAAAATTCGAGATGAAATAGAACGTAGAAATTAATCTACGTACAATCTCCAATTATTTGCCTATTTTGGAGAATAGAAAAACCATATGCTAAAAATCTTAAGAAACTTTCTGCCTTTTCAGGCTATTGGCGATAAGCCATTGTCTAGGATATTGAATTATCTTGATATTTTTGGTTTGTTCCAGTCTGACCCTTTTGGTTACCCGCTGCTTCTTAAAAGGGTGGTAATTTTTGTGGCTGGTTGGCCCACATATTGGCGATTAGCCGTAGCCAACAAACTAACTATAGAAGGTGGTAATTATTTAAAAGAACTACCTAACACCAACGTACTCTTTATTTCAAATCATCAAACGTACTTTGCTGACGTTATTACGTTTTATCATATTTTCTCTGCCGCCAAATGGGGAATGTTTAGAAAACTTTATCCTTTCTACCTATTTTCACCTAGAGCTAAAACCTTTTATGTGGCTGCTCGTGAAACCATGAAATCCGGGTTTATTCCTAAACTATTTGCCTTGGCTGGTGCCATTATGGTAGATAGGTCTTGGCGGGCTAAAGGAGAAAACGTACAACGAGATGTAGACACTTCTGCCGCCGATAATGTACAGAAAGGGCTTAATTATGGTTGGGTTGTTACCTTTCCACAAGGAACCACCACTGCCTATGCTCCTATAAGAAAAGGAACTGCTCATCTTATAAAAGATAATAATCCTGTGGTGGTACCTGTGGTTATTGATGGTTTCAGAAGGGCTTTTAATAAAACGGGTTTGACCTACAAAAAGCGTAACACCAATTTAAAAGTTAGGTTTAAGCAACCCATATATTTTGATAAAGATCAACCTCTGGAAGAGATAGTTGCCATGGTTACTAAGATTATTGAGCAGAATGTTCCCGAAAATATTGCTGAATGGAAAGCGGAAGCTGAAAATTTAAATTCTTAAAAAAGCCTAAACCCCTATTCCTTTTCCATTTACAAGATTATCTTTGTTTAACCTTTTCAAATAGATGAAGTCAAACAAAAAACTAGGTAGTTATCCCGGAATCCTTATCACCGTAAGTCTTACAGTGGCACTTTTTCTTATTGGCTTCTGTGGATGGGTGGCATTTTCATCCAAAGAGCTTATAAAGTACATTAAGCAAAACATAGAGGTTCAAGCATATCTTGACCGAAACCTTAGTGAAACCAAAATTGATTCTATTCATCAGGTAATTGCTTCATTCCCCGAAATTGAGAAAAAAGGAGATACCAGTTTAATAACTTTCATTTCTAGTAAAACTGCAGCAGAAAACTTCTTAGCTGAAACCAATGAGAGTTATGAAGAAATTTTAGGGGACAATCCTTTTAGAGATGCCTTTAACCTAAAGGTCAAAGAGGAATTACTTACTGATGGCGAGTTAGCTATTTTGAAGCAAAAAATTGAAGCTGTGCCGGGGGTTTATGAAGCTGATTATGCAAAAGACTTTGTCAATGGCATAACAGAAAATGCTAATAAAGCCTATTTAATTTTATCAGCTATTGTACTCATATTCTTGATTGCAACTATATTATTGATTAATAACACCATAAAGCTGGCACTATATTCACAGCGTTTTATCATTAGAACCATGCAGCTAGTGGGTGCCACAAATGGCTTTATTCAAAAACCATTTATTTCTAAAGGATTACTCCAAGGTTTTATTGCTGGGATAATAGCATCAGCTCTTATTTTGATAACACAGCAGCTAGCCTTAAAACAAGTAGATGGTTTAAGTATAATTCAAAATCAGCAAATGATGATTTATGTCATTGTTGTCATGATAATTCTTGGGCCTCTAATAGGTTTAGTCAGTACTTTTCAGTCGATAAATAAATATTTAAACGTAGATTTAGACGATTTATATTAATAAGCAGACCTTATGTCAAAAAATAAAAAAATAGCCAATAAAACATCCGTTGATGCACCGCCAGCTACAAAAGCGTCACAGACTTCTCCAGCTTCAGGCTTACCATTTGGTAAAAGTAATTTCCAATTTATGCTAATTGGAATCGGAGTGATTCTTGCAGGTTTTATTATCATGACCTTAGATAAAGAAGAATTCGGTTTCGGATTTTTAGGAATTACACTAGGACCAATCGTGGTCTTTTGTGGTTTCATGATAGAACTATATGCCATCTTAAAGAAAAAAGCGTAAAGAATGGATTACATACAGGCCATCATTTTGGCTATTATTGAAGGTATCACTGAATACCTTCCGGTTAGTTCTACGGGGCATATGATTATTGCATCCTCTATAATGGGGATAGATAAGGAAGATTTTACTAAGATCTTCGAAGTTCAAATTCAGTTTGGTGCTATACTATCTGTGGTAGTGCTTTATTGGAAACGCTTCATACAGTCTTTAGATTTTTACTATAAGTTATTTATTGCATTTATTCCGGCTGCTGTCATTGGTCTTTTATTGAATGATTACATTGACATGTTGCTTGAAAATGTAATTGTAGTTGCCGTGATGCTAGTTCTAGGTGGTATTGTCCTTCTTTTTATTGATAAGGTTTTTGAGGATAAACCACAAAAAGATGATATCAGTTATGGTACGGCTTTGAAAATTGGTTTCTTCCAATGCATCGCCATGATTCCTGGCGTATCAAGGTCGGCGGCATCTATAATTGGAGGAATGACACAAGGTTTGACTAGAAAGTCTTCTGCAGAGTTCTCTTTCTTTTTGGCTGTACCTACTATGTTTGCAGCAGCAGCATATAAAATGTTAAAAGGTTATCTTGATGGCAACTTATCATTTAATAATGAAGAGATTAAACTCTTAATCATTGGAAATGTAGTTGCCTTTATTGTAGCCTTAGCTGCCATTAAATTCTTCATTGAGTTTCTTCAAAAATATGGTTTTAAAGTATTTGGCTATTACAGAATAGTAATTGGTCTAATTATTCTTGGTATGTTAGCCATGGGATACGATTTAAGCGTTTAATGGATTATTTCGACGAAAACGGTACTGTATTACTTATTGACAAGCCGCTCAAATGGACTTCTTTTGATGCAGTAAAAAAGATAAGATGGGCTGGAAAGTTTAAGAAAGTAGGCCACGCTGGTACTTTAGACCCTTTAGCTACTGGCCTCCTTATTCTATGTACTGGAAAAAAAACGAAGCAAATAGAACAATATCAAGCTCAAGAGAAAGAATACACGGGCACGTTTACTTTAGGTACTACCACCCCATCGTATGATTTAGAAACTGAGTTTGACAAAGAATTTCCTACAGAGCATATCACCAAAGAGGCTCTTGAAGAAGCTGTTAGTAAAATGACAGGGCTAATTGAGCAAACTCCTCCCATCTTTTCTGCTGTTAAAGTAAACGGAAGAAGGGCATATGATGCTGCTAGGAAAGGTGAAGAAATTAAATTAAAGATTAGGGAGGTGGAAATCAAAGCTTTTGAAATTGATGATTCCAACTTCCCTGTAATTGCCTTCAGAATTGTTTGTTCAAAAGGAACCTACATCAGAAGTATGGCTAATGACTTTGGCAAACTACTGAACTCTGGAGCCCATTTATCAAGCCTGAGAAGAACTAAGATTGGTGGTTTTTCTGTGAATGATGCAGAAGATATCTTGGCCGTGGCTGAAAAAATTAGAACTATACGTGAAAGTTTATAGAGAGTTAAGCGAATTTACCCCTTTAAAAAATGCGGTGGTAACCTCTGGTACCTTTGATGGTGTACATATAGGTCATCAAAAAATCATTTCTCGGCTTTTACAAGCCGCAAAAGAAACCCAAGGCGAAAGTGTGGTTATTACATTTTGGCCGCATCCTAGGCTTATTGTTTCTCCTGACCGTGAAAACCTAAGGTTACTTTCAAACTTAGATGAGAAGATTGACTTATTAGCCAATTTAGGGGTAGACCATCTTATAGTTTTGCCTTTTACCAGAGAGTTTTCAGAGTTAAGCTCGGAGAAATATGTAGAAGATATTCTAATCTCAGGAATAGGTACGGAAACTTTAGTGATTGGTTATGACCACCGTTTTGGAAAAAACAGAGAGGGTGGTTTTGATTACCTAAAAAAGAACTCAGAACGCTTCAAAATAGATATTGTTGAGATTCCTAGACAAGAGATTGACAGTTTAACTATCAGTTCTACCAAAATCAGGAATGCTTTACAAAAAGGAGAGGTTAAGGTTGCCAATGAACTTTTAGGAAGAACCTACTCTTTTCAAGGTTTAGTAAAAAAAGGACGTCAGTTGGGTAGAACAATTGGCTTCCCTACCGCAAATGTTAACGTATCAAAGAAGTATAAGCTAATTCCTGCTACAGGTGTCTATGCGGTCAAAGTGCACCTTAGAGGTGAAATTCTAAACGGTGTAATGAATATAGGAAATCGCCCAACCGTGGAAGGTACGGGGATTACGCAAGAAGTACACATTCTAGATTTTGACGACGACATTTACGGCGAAAACCTCAAAGTAGAAACTATTGATTATATCCGCCCGGAACTAAAATTTGACGGTGTAGATACCTTGGTAACCCAGATTAATAAGGATTGTGAAGCAGCTAGAAGCATATTGACCTAGCTCTTAAATATTCTTCACGTAACTCCCTAAAATCTTAATCTCTTTAGGATATTTTGCGAGAACATCTGCAAGGTTTTTCTCTTTGTAGTTACCCATTACTTCAATAAAGAACCAGAAGTTAAATTCCTGACTACCTTTATAAGGACGGCTTTCTATCTTAGTAATATTAATTTCATTCTGCTTAAACTCATTTAAGAAATCAGCTAAAACACCCGAGGTCTCTGTATTTTGAAGCCTTGCTATCATGGTAGTCTTATCGTTTCCACTAGGCTGATTTTCAAACTCCTTTGCAAGAATAAAGAAACGGGTTCTGTTATTGCTGTTGTCTTCTATGTTTTGAAAAACCATAGGGAGACCAAAAAGTTTAGCTGCTATTTCAGAGCAAATTGCTGCACTTTCAGGATCTTCAGAAGCCATTTTAGCAGCTTTTGATGTAGACTCTACCTGAATCTCTTCAATATCTTGTTGTTCAAAATACTTATTCAAAAATCCACGACACTGTCTAAAAGCGATATCTTTCGAATAAATTCTTTTGATATCAGTCATTTTATTAGCCATAGACCCCAATGCAAAATGAATGGATAACTTTAATTCAGCTACTATACTGACATCCATTTCATTGAGTAAATCTACCGTTTCATAAACTATTCCTGCCTGATTATTTTCAATAGGAATAACCCCAAAACGAGCTCTTTCTGTATCAACGGCTTCAAAAACAGACTTTATAGAAGGAAGCATAATGTAATCTCCCAATGCTCCAAATCTACTTTCCGCGGCTTGATGTGTAAAACTCCCCTTAGGCCCCATGTAGGCTATTTTCTCAGGGAGCTCTATGTTTCTAGCTGTGGCAAAAATTTCTAAAAAGATGGCTTCAATAGCCTTAGGGCTTAGGAGACCGTTATTCTCAGTAGACAACCTTGAGATAATTTCTTTCTCACGCTCTGGTCTGTAAACAACCGTATTGGTCTTATGTTTTAATACACCTACCTTTTTAACCAGTTCCATCCGCTCATTAAGAAGTTTGAGCAATTGGCTGTCAATTGTATTAATGCCTAATCTTAGTTCGTCTAAATTCAATTTAGTCTTGAGGTTTATAGTGGTCGTCCCAGTTTTTGACATTTGGGTCTTTAATTTTACCCAGACTTTTACCTACTAGCAAAGCTACGGTAGCGTCACTGGTAACATTGACAGCGGTTCTCACCATGTCTAATGGTCTGTCTACCGCAAATATAAGAGCAATTCCAGCAGGATTAACACCAATGGATTCCAAAACTATTACCAACATTAAAATACCTGCACCAGGCACAGCGGCCGTACCTATAGAAGCCAAAGTGGCTGTAAGCACTATAACTAGCTGGTCGGAAAGTGTCAAATCATTCCCAAAAACTTGGGCAATAAATACTGCAGCAATTCCCTGATATAGACTTGTACCATCCATATTGATGGTGGCCCCTACCGGGCAAACAAATGAGACAACGTCTTTTTCAACTCCCAGATGCTCCTCTACCCTTTCCATTGTAACTGGCAAAGTGGCAGCACTAGAACTGGTAGAAAACGCCAACAACTGAGCTGGCGAGATTCCATTTAAGAAGGTTTTAAAGTCAATACCAGTAAATACTTTTACCACAGATGGATAAAACACAAATAATAAAAATGCTAAACCAAAAACTACCGTTAATGCATATGCACCAAGTGCAATAAATACATCTGAAGAAGGAGCCTCCACCATTAAGGTAGCTAGCAATGCAAAAACACCAAATGGAGCAAAAAGCATGATGATGTCAATCATCTTTAATATCACCTCATTAAGACCATCAAAGAAGTCTTTGACCGGCTTAGATTTACTAGGTTCAATCAAGATAATGCCTATTCCGAAGAATACAACAAAGAAAATAATCTGCAACATATTTCCATTAGAACTAGCAGCAGCCACTATATTATCTGGAATGATATCAACCAGTGCGTCTAATGGTCCTCTTTCTTTTGTTTCGTTTGCAGAGGCTATTCTAGTATCAGCTTCGCCCGCAAAACTCTGCATCATTTCTAGGCGTGTAGTTTCTTCAATGAAACTACCTGGCTTAATAATGTTTACTAGTAAGAGCCCTATCGATATCGCAAAAATGGTAGTTAGGATATACATCCCGATGGTTCTAGAGCCCATCTTAGACAATTGACGAATATCATTTAAATCTGAAACACCTTTTACTAGAGAAGCAATAATTAAAGGAATGGCTATTAATTTCAGGGAATTAATAAAAATGGTTCCGAAAGGTTTTATCCAATCGACCACAAAATCTTTTCCCCAAGGGAACATAAGAAATAGAGCCCCAATAAGTAGACCCGCGAACATTCCAATAATAATCTGCCAATGCAGAGCAATTTTTCTCATAGATATAATTTTTTCAGAGCTTAAACAGTTTCTAAATCCTCTGTTGGAATCTGGTCTTCTTCTACTATATCTTTTTCTACTTTCAGGTTTTCAATGATGAACTTCTGCCTTTCAGGAGTATTCTTTCCCATAAAGTATCCTAAGATTTTAGCAATGCTAGATTCTTTTTCGAGTATTACGGGATCCAATCTAATATCTTTTCCTATGAAACCTTCAAATTCGTGCGGAGAAATTTCACCAAGCCCTTTAAATCTAGTTATTTCAGGTTTTCCTCCAAGTTTTTTAATTGCATGCTGCCGTTCATCGTCAGAATAGCAATAGATGGTTTCCTTCTTATTACGTACTCTAAACAGTGGTGTTTGAAGAATATATAGGTGTCCACCCCTAACCACATCCGGAAAAAACTGTAAAAAGAAAGTTAACAGCAATAATCTAATGTGAGAACCGTCAACATCAGCATCTGTAGCTATCACCACTTGGTTATATCTAAGACCATCCATACCGTCTTCTATATTTAGTGCATGCTGCAATAAATTGAACTCTTCGTTCTCATAAACTACTTTCTTACTTAGGCCAAAACAGTTCAAAGGTTTCCCTCTCAAACTAAATACGGCTTGTGTTTCTGGGCTTCTAGCTTTGGTTATACTTCCTGAAGCAGAATCACCCTCTGTAATAAAGAGGGTAGTATCTAACCTATCCTCATATTTGGCATCTGTCAAATGATACTTGCAGTCTCTTAGTTTTTTATTATGTAAACTTGCTTTTTTGGCTCGTTCATTTGCTAATTTTTTAACACCAGCTAATTCCTTTCTCTCCCTTTCAGATTGCTCTATTCTCTTCTTTAAAGCATCTTTTGTCTCTGAGTTCATGTGAAGGAAATTATCAAACTGCTCTTTCACAAAATCATTTATGAAAGTTCTGACAGTTTGAGCATTATCTTCTGGTGAAATGGTAATAGAACCTAGTTTTGTTTTAGTCTGAGACTCAAAAACTGGTTCCTGAACTCTTATTGAAATTGCCCCTATAATAGACGCTCTAATATCTTCTGCGGCATAATCTTTACCATAATGGTCTCTAACCGTTTTTACTATAGCTTCTTTGAAGGCAGAGAGGTGCGTTCCTCCTTGTGTGGTATTTTGACCGTTTACAAAGGATGAATATTCTTCACCATATTGATTACTGTGTGTAAGAGCCATTTCAATATCCGCTCCTTTCAAATGCACAATAGGGTATCTAAGGTTTGCCTCCTCGGTTTTTCTAAGAAGCAAATCCAAGAGACCATTCTGAGAAACGAACTTCTTTTTATTGAAACTGATTGTTAAACCGGCGTTCAAATAACAGTAATTCCAAATCATACTCTCAATATATTGAGGTATATAATGGTAATTTTTAAAAACAGTATTGTCAGGAACAAACTCTATAAGCGTTCCATTCTTCTCTGTTGTTATTTCTAATTTTGATTGCTCCTGAAGCACTCCAACATTAAATTCAGCCCAAGCAGTTTGACCTTCTCTAAAAGCTTGAACCCTAAAAAACGAAGACAAAGCATTCACTGCTTTGGTACCAACACCATTGAGACCAACAGACTTTTGAAAGGCCTTGCTGTCATATTTTGCCCCCGTATTAATCTTTGATACTACGTCTACTACTTTCCCTAAAGGAATTCCTCTACCATAATCTCTAACGGTTACGCTTCCGTCATCTATTACTATATTAATGGCTTTCCCGTGTCCCATTGCATATTCATCAATACAATTATCCATCACCTCTTTAAGTAATACATAAATGCCATCGTCTGCAGATGCTCCATCACCTAACTTTCCGATATACATACCTGGTCTAAGTCTTATGTGCTCTTTCCAGTCTAATGAGCGTATACTATCCTCATTGTATTGCGGTTCTTTTTCTTCAGCCATTGTTAATATATCAGCAGTAGTATAATTATTAAATCATTAAGCAATATTTAAAACCTATTTGAGTTCTCAAAACCAAAAATCTTCCGTTATTTTGCAGGAATTTAATACTAAGAGAGGCCCAAAAGTGGTTTACAATATATTTAAATGTTTGTCTATGAATTTGTCCAAAGTTAGGAATTCAGATTTAATCTCGAAAGTTCTAATTGGTATTATACTACTTACTTTTTTTTCAAGCTCAAGCTGGGCTCAAACCTACCCAGGTTATCCTCAAAACATCCCCAATACTGGTACAGCTTTACCTGGCTATCCACAGCAAGGTTTGCCTACAGGTCAAACCCAAGGTAAAACTATACAGCAAACACCGCAAGATGGTTTTAGAACGAATGATCTAACAGAAGAAGATACTGAGGCCATGACTCATGAAGACTCTGTAGCCTTGGTTATGGAAGAAAGAGAAATGGAGGACATTGCCGTTGAAACGCTTAGAAGAAAAATATTTGGTTACAAGCTTTTCAACCTTCAAAATTTTGACCCGAATGCTGTTCATAACATTCCTACCCCAAACAATTACGTTTTAGGAGCAAATGATCAACTTATCATTGATATCTATGGATATCTACAAGAACACCAAGAAGCAGTCATAAATCCAGACGGATACATTACATTAAATAGAGCTGGCCTAATAAAGGTTTCTGGTCAAACTATTGAAGATGCCACAGATAATATCAAAAGAGCACTTACAAAGATTTACCCAGGTATTAGTAATGGCACCATGAAGCTTAAAATTTCTCTTGGAAATGTTAGAAGTATAAAAGTAAGTGTAACGGGTGAGGCAGTTGCTCCAGGAACTTATACCATGAGTTCTTTAAGTACTGTTAGCTCAGCCCTCTACAGAAGTGGTGGACCTAACGAAATTGGCTCTTTCAGACAAATTAAGGTTATACGTAATAATTCAACTGTAGCCACACTTGACCTTTACGATATTCTAATGAAAGGTTTTTCTAAAGATGATATTCTTTTAAAAGACCAAGATGTTATCCTTATAGGACCATTTGTGAATAGAGTTATTGTAGGTGGGGGAACTAAGAGAGCTGGCTATTTTGAATTACTCCCTAATGAAACTTTATCAGATGCCATCACTTACGCTGGCGGTTTTGGAACGAAATCATACACTCATAGGCTAAAAATTTACAGAAATACTAGCAAAGAAAAAGAGATTGTAGATGTAATGAACACAAACTACGATAGCTTCACCATGACAAATGGTGACTCTGTTTTTGTCAATGAAGTTTTAGAGAGGTTTTCAAACCTAGTAAGTGTAGAAGGTGCGGTTTACAGACCTGGAGAGTACTCTTTAAATAGTAATCCGACACTTAAAGCTCTAATAGAATCTTCTGATGGCCTTATGGACGACGCCTTAATGGGAAGAATATCCATAGTAAGAACAAACGCTGATTTATCTACTGAAAACCTTTCTGTAAATTATAAAGACATTTTGACAGGAAACTCTCCCGATTTACCACTTAGGAGGGAAGACCGAATTATTGTTCCTTCTATATTTGATTTGACGGAGGTAGCCTTTGTTAGAATCCAAGGTGCTATAAATAATGAAGATGCCGAAGAGGGTGTTGAACTCCCATATGCCAAAAATTTAACGTTAGAAGACGTAATAGTTAGGGTTGGTGGTTTAACAGAAGCTGCAAGTTTATCAAGAATTGAGATAGTTCGAAGAAAAAGAAACGTTGATATAACTAAAGTAAATGCTCAAATTTCTGACATTATCAGATTAGACGTAACACCAGATTTAGAAGTAGTAAGTGGAAAAGAAAATATCACTCTACAGCCATTTGATGAGATTTTTGTTCGCTCTTCTCCAAATTATGAAGAGCAAACTTATGTTAAAATTGAAGGTGAAGTTTTTTACCCTTCTACTTATGGAATAGCCAGTAAAGATGAAAAGATTTCTGATTTGATAAAAAGAGCAGGAGGCTTGACTTTACAAGCTTATAGCCCGGGAGCTACCCTTGTAAGAACAGTACAGCTTTCTGAATTAGAGTTAGAGCAAAAAAGAAAAACACTTGAAGCTCTAAATACTGGAGGAACAGATACACAAGTAATTGAAATTGACGAAGTGGAAGAAACTAGAGAAGAGGCTATTGATATTGACTTAGCTGCTATTCTTAAAAACCCCGGAGCGGTTGGGGATTTAACACTTCAAGATGGCGATTTAATCAAGGTTCCTAAGCTTTTAGAAACCATAAGAATTCAAGGTGAAGTACTATACCCAACCACAGTGAAATTCATGAAAGGTTCTGCCTTTAAAAACTACATTTCGGGAGCAGGTGGATTTACAAAAAGATCAATGAGAAGAAAATCTTATGTTCTTTATCCAAACGGTTCGGTAGACAGAACCCGAAAATTCTTAGTTTTTAACATTTATCCAAAAATAGAGCCCGGTTCTGAGATAATAGTACCACAAAAAGTACAGAACAATGCTGACCAATTAGCTAGCTTTGCAAATGTATTAGGAACGCTTAGTGCTACCCTTGGTACAATCTTCAGTATTTATGGATTCATTAGTCTAGGTAAATAGTTTAAAAAGCCCTTATGGAATTAGAAAGTAACACAGAACGTCAGGTTTCTACAAAAGAACTGATGAGTCAATTTTTTGACTTTTTAGATCTTCTGGCTAGCAAATGGCGAATTTGGCTTGCAGCCCTTTTAATAGGAGCTTCCCTCAGCCTTACCATGGACTTTTTTGTAGAAAAAGAAAGTCTTTACAGAAGTACCATTATTTTTAACTTAGAGTTAGGTGGTGGCAGCGGCCAAAGCCAACTAGGAGGATTGGCTAGTACCTTCGGTATTTTCAATCAGAACACAGCTTCTGGCGGTGACCTTTTTACCGCACAGAATTTCCCAACTTTGTTACGTTCAAGGGCGGTAATGGAACGAGCTCTTATGAAAACCGTAGTGGTAAACGGAGATTCGCTTTTGATGATAAACTACATAGCAGATAGTAGTAATATCAAAACGAACGAATGGGGTGGCAGTTTATTCAGAAAACCTTTTCAAGCCGCCATTGACCATAAATTTGAAGACAAAGATATTAATGAGTTTTCTGAATTGGAAAACTTAATGGTAAATGCTATTTACGATAAGGTAAAAGAAACTACTTCTGTAGAGTTGGTAGAAACCACAAGCAGTATTATGGTTTTAACGGCAAAACTTACTAATGAAATGCTTGTTAAAAAATGGGTGGAAGCCGTATTAGAAACCACAGAAGAGTTTTATGTGGAGATGAAAACGAAGAAGACTAGAGAACTGCTAAAAACTCAAATAGAACAGTTAAATAAAATAGAGGCTGACCTAACCAGAACCGACAGCAGAATGGCGAGGCTGTCCTTTGAAAATCCTAATGTCGTTGACCCTAGAGGTACATTTAATCAAACACAAGTCCAAAGGCAAAGCAGTTTCTTATCAACCCAATATGTGGCACAACTAAACACAATTAAGGGTTTGGAAAGAGTAATAATTGAACAAACTCCAATTTTCACTATTGTAGAAGAAACCAGATTACCACTAGAAAGAGAAGATGCTGAAACTGGTTTAAATTTAAAATTAAGTAGTTTAGCACTTTTGGTGCTTACCATCATTGTTATAAGTTTGGCAGATTCTTATAAAAAAATCATGCAAGACTAATAAACCGGAGTATTTTGAACAATAAGAAAGTAAAAGTTATATCTTCATATCCCTCCTTTTGGGACTACTGGAAAGAAGTATTTGATTATCGCGAGTTATTTTGGATTTTAGCTAAGCGAGACATCATGGTCAGATATAAACAAACCATTTTTGGTGTTTTGTGGAGTATCTTAAGACCATTAATTTCCTCAATGGTTTATGTTTTTGGGGTAAACAGAATTGGTACGCTCGGAGAAAACTCAGAAATACCCTACATCCTGGTTATCTTATCTGGTAATATACTCTGGCTCTTTTTCTCGCAATCGCTTATGACTATAAGTCTAAGTGTGGTGACCAATAATAACCTTGTTTCTAAAGTCTTTTTCCCAAGAATTATTATACCATTTAGTTCCTTCTTTTTAGGCCTGTTAGATGTTATTATAGGAATGTGTGTCTTTATTGGTTTTTGCTTTTACTATAGCTACATACCAGATTATAAAATAATTTTTGCTCCTATATTTATCATTCTAGCATATTTGGGAGCAAGTGGCATTGGTCTATTTGCAGCTGTACTTAATGTAAAATATAGAGATATTGGCCAGCTTATTCCTTTTGTCATAAGTTTTGGTTTGTTTATCTCTCCAGTACTTTACACCACAGATACTGTAGCATCTCACTGGACCTACAAATTATTTGTGCTTAACCCTGTCACAGGTTGTATTGATGCATTCAGATGGGCTCTTTTAGGAGATGCCTTTACCTTTAACTGGGACAGTTTTATTCCCCTATTAGTATTTTGTTTTGTTACTCTTTTTGTGTCAATTCGTTATTTCAGAAAACACGAAAGTTCTTTTGTAGATTACATCTAATATTTTATGCCTGCTATAGAAATAAAAAACGCTTCAAAAAGCTATCTTATTAAACACAAGCTTAGCAAGAGTAATACGCTTAGAGAAGATTTAGTCAACTTTTCAAAGTCGGTTTTCTCCAAGAAGAATCCCTCTGAGAAAGAGCTCTTTTGGGCTTTGCAGAACATAAACTTGACCGTAGAACGAGGTGATAGGTTAGGCGTAATTGGCTCAAATGGAGCAGGTAAATCAACACTACTAAAAATACTTAGCAGAGTAACAGCACCCACTACTGGCGAAATAAGAATTCAAGGAAGAATGGCCAGCCTCTTAGAAGTAGGAACAGGCTTTCACCCAGAACTTACGGGAAGAGAAAACATCTATCTGAATGGTTCTATACTTGGCATGAAAAACTATGAGATTAATGCTCAGTTTGATGCCATTGTGGAATTTGCTGGTATTCAACAGTTTTTAGATACTCCTGTAAAAAGATATTCTTCAGGTATGTATGTGCGTTTAGGTTTTGCTATTGCGGCTCACCTTGAACCGGAGATATTAATTGTTGATGAAGTTTTGGCCGTTGGTGACGCCGATTTCCAAAAGAAAAGTATTGGAAAAATGCGTGATGTTTCAAAAAGCGGAAGAACAATTCTGTTTGTAAGTCACAACTTAACTGCAGTTCAAAATCTTTGCAATAAAGGTGCATTTCTCCGCAAAGGCGAACTTATTGACTCTGGTGACATAAATTCAGTAATTAATAATTACGTTCAAAATGTAGCTTCTTTTCAGGTCAAACAAGAATGGGTAGATCAATCAAAAGCTCCTGGAGACAATGGAATTTTGGCTAAAAGAATTGAGCTAAAATCTAATGAGGAACTAGAAACTGGTACTCAGCTTACTACAGCTACGCCTTTGAAAGTAGAATATGAGTTTTGGAATGACCACGATGATATTAAACTCAATGTTAGTATTTTCCTTTATACCATGACTGGTCAATGTATTTTCAACATTGCCAATGAAGGTAAAATATATAAAAAAGGACTTATTGCTACCGAATTTAATATTCCTGGAAACTTCTTAAATGATGGTTCTTACTTCATCTCCATGATGGTGGTTAAAGATGAGTCTAAGCCTTTATTCTTCTTTGAAGAGGCTCTTATGTTCGATATTCAAGATTTTAGAGAAGACATAGAATGGGTGGGTAAATGGCCCGGTGCTATTAGACCTTTAAACCTAAAATTAAAAACCTGGCAAAAAGAGTTTAATAAGTAGTATTTTGCTTAAAGCCTTTTACTAATTTTAAGAAACTTCATAATCCCATTGAATTGAGAATTTTTGTTACCCAAGCTTTTTTACCACCTAAGGAAGAGTACCAAGCATTCATAGACAAAATCTATGAAACAAATTGGTTAACGAATAATGGTCCATTACTTCAGGAGCTAGAGGCGAAACTTAAAGAGTACCTTGGTTTAGAAAGTTTGATTTATGTATCTAATGGTACTATTGCTCTTCAACTTGCCATAAAATCCCTTGAATTATCTGGCGAAATAATTACTACGCCATACTCCTACTGTGCTACCACTACTTCCATACTTTGGGAAAATTGTAAGCCAGTTTTTGTGGATGTCAACTCGAATGATTTCAATATAAATCCAGAATTAATTGAAGCTAAAATAACCGATAAAACATCAGCCATTTTAGCTACACACGTTTATGGAAACCCATGCGATGTTCTGGCTATAGAGAAAATCGCCAAGAAATATAGTTTACCAGTAGTTTATGATGCCGCTCATGGCTTTAATGTTAAACTAAATGGAAAATCTCTTTTATCTTATGGGGATATTGCGACATGTAGTTTTCATGCTACTAAAGTTTTTCATACGGTAGAAGGTGGTTCTATTTCTGTAAATGGAAATCCCAAGTTGGCTAAAAAAATATGGTATTACAGAAGTTTTGGGCATGTTAACGACGATTATGTAAGCCTAGGCATTAATGGTAAAAATTCTGAATTTCACGCTGCCATGGGATTGACAAACCTTCCCCATGTAGAAGAAATTATCAGTAAGAGAAAGGCCATCTTTGACATTTATGATGCCCAGTTAAATTTTGACCATATATTCAGGCCTTATACAGAGCAAAAGGACTTTGAATACAATTATGCTTACTACCCAGTAGTATTTGAAACCAAAGAAGTTACAGATGAAATAATAGCCAAACTTAAAGAAGCTGATGTATTCCCAAGAAGATACTTCTACCCTTCTTTAAACACATTAGGCTATGTAAATAGCTCAGATAAATGCCCTGTTTCTGAATCTGTTTCTCATAGAGTGCTTTCTCTTCCTCTCTTCCCTGGATTGCCTGAAAATGATGTAATCAGAATTAGTCAAATTATTAATAAAGTACTTCAAAAGAATGGCCAGCAAACCTAATATCCTATTTGTAAGCCACGATGCTAACCGTGCTGGTGCTCAGTTATTTCTTCTAAACATAATGAAGGATTTTAAAGCTGCGGGGTACGGAGTTCAGCTGCTTTTCCTTTTAAAATGGGGGCCACTGTTAAGTGAATTTGAAGAAGTATGTGAGGTAAAAGAATCTCCAAAGCAATCGAAAAAGAAATCTAAAATTCTCTCAAAACTTATAAAGACAGACTCTAAAAAGGACTTTAAAGAATTTATTAAAGAAGGTTATAGTTCTGAGAAAATTGACTTTATATATGCTAATACAATAGCCACTGCATGCTCTGCCACGCAAATCAAAGAGGTACTTCAAGTTCCACTGATTTCTCATATTCATGAACTACAATTTTCTCTTGATCTTTATGCTGGAAAGTCTGAGAAAGAAAACCTTCTTAAATCTTCTGATGGTATTATAGCATGCTCTCAAGCAGTAAAAGATAATCTAGTAGAGGGCGACTCTAGATTGGCAGCAAAAACGACTGTGATTCATTCTTTTGTAGACAATGAGTCTGTGTTGAAGCTCTTTAAAAATGCTGTACCTAAGAGTATTAAAGAAGAGTTCAAACTTCCTCAAGATGCTTTTTTGGCAGGTGCCTGTGGAAATGCTGAATGGAGAAAAGGACTTGATATATTTATTAGTTTAGTAAATGCCATTAAACAAAAAAATCCTTCTAAAAAGATTCATTTTGTGTGGATTGGGCTGAAGCCTGAAGGAAAATACTACGAGCAAATTATGTATGATGTTCGTAAA
The DNA here is from genome assembly GCF_964021845.1 of uncultured Arcticibacterium sp. Classification (NCBI taxonomy): domain Bacteria; kingdom Pseudomonadati; phylum Bacteroidota; class Cytophagia; order Cytophagales; family Leadbetterellaceae; genus Arcticibacterium; species uncultured Arcticibacterium sp. The sequence goes on from NZ_CAXHZC010000001.1 coordinate 1,535,486, forward strand.
ATGGGTATTGCGGATTATGTTACTTTTATTAGCCCTACTCCTAAAGCCGTTGAAATCATAAATGCCTTAGATGTATTTGTGGTAAGTAGCAGAGAAGACCCGTTTCCTCTTGTAATGCTAGAGGCCGCACTTTGTCAAAAGCCAATTTTGGGTTTTAAAAATACAGGTGGCTGCTCAGAGTTTGTGAAAGATGAAGCTGGAATTTTGGCCGAATATCTTGATGTGGATGGTATGGCTAAAAACCTACTATATCTATCAGACCATAAAGATATAGGGGAAACTAAAGGTAAGAACGGACATAATTCCATTCTTAAAAACTATAGTTTTGAGCATTCAGTAGAAAAACTAAAAACATATTTAGCTAACTTCTAGCTCAACTTGTTTACTTCCCAGACACCCTTGGTCGTTGTTTTTTTAACAATGCACGAAACCGTTGCTTATACAAAAACCAAACTCAAAGGTTAATTAGGAAGATGTGCAACAATTAAACACCTTTTTGATTGATATTGGCACCCACCAAAAATAGCAATGGGTTTTAGAGAAGCATACTTTTGATTCGTATAAAAACGAAATCATAAATGAAAACCCTACTCTCTAGTTTACTATTATCGCTTGTACTTTTTCAGTGCAGCGTCCAAAACGAAAAAATAAACCTAGTTCCGACCGAACCTAGTACTGCCGCCAATTACTGGTGTACCTGGTATTGGCAAAACTATCTCATTCTAGCTGGTCAACCCGTAGAAAAAGCCGACGCAGGTACTGTTTATACCAATCCAGCGGCCAGAGAACAAATGAATGAAGAAACCATTTTTGGAGAACAAGGCATGGCTAAAATCATGTTACCAAAAACTAGAAGTGACTACTATTTTGTGATTGACCATGGCTGGCAAGATAAATCAATAAAGAAAAATACATTTTTCACTTCCATTATGGATACCCTTGATTTTCCTAGATACGCCCATCTAGAACCTAAAGAACGTATCAAACAAATGAACGTTGACATTAAAGACATTGGTTGGAAAGGTCTTGGACTTTGGGTAAGAGGAAACCCTTCTGAAGATGAGATGAGAAGAATGGTAGAGTGGAGTAAATATGCTGGTATAGAATACTGGAAAATAGACGGCGGTGATACCAAACATTATTATGCTTCTAAAATAAAAAACGAGATTTATCCGGAGCTTACTTTGGAGCACATTACAGGAGCTGGGCCTATAAACCCAAAATGGGATATCCCTGGCTTAGACCTTTATCCTTCCATCTATAATATAGACGAGAAGGTTTCTCAAGAACTAGACGCTTCTCTTGATAAAACCACTCAAAAAGTAGAGGCTTCATTAAAAGCTATTAAAAACACCGATGTATTCAGAACATATGATGCTGCACCGTTGCTGGTAAGCACTACCACCATGCAGCGAGTTCATGACATTTTGGTTCAAACAGCCGGAGAGCCAGCATACAAAGCCATGCTGAATATTCAGGACGACTGTAACATTGCGGCAGGTTTAGGACTATTAGTAGCAGTAAAAAGGCACCCCATGAATACACCAAGAATGTATAAAGGAAAAGACTTACACTATCAAATTTCTGGAGACCGTCATGTAGATAAACGCCTTAACGAGATGGATAGGCTGGCTTATTGGCAACGCCTAGCTCCTCCTATGTCGGCAGGTTATGGCAGCTATCAATTTTCCGATAATAACCTTATTGACAGTATAGTTTTTAAAGATAGCGACACTTGGTACAAACCAACTTATGACAAAATGGTAAGACAAAGTGCCCCCGCTATTATGGCAAGAAACATCAAACTTCCAGAGGTTAAATTTTCGGGTCTTGCACCTTATGTCATGGCTTCCAAGTTCCCCGATGGTCAATTAGCGATTGCTACCGAAGGAAGAGTAACACCTACAGAAAGTTGGATTCATCCAAAAGCTGACATTACTGTGCAGCAAGCTGAAATAAACAAACCTATTGGCATTTTTGGTTTCTATAAATCACTAACTATTAAGTTTGATACAGAGCTACCTAAAAACATCAAAGTTCTAGCACAAGATTTGATGAGTACAAAAGCCTTAGACGTCTCTGACCAAATCAAAATTGGTAAAAATAGCATTACGCTATCAGGAGACTTAATTGAAAAAATTGGTACAATGGCGGCAGACGATGGTGATATTTCTGCACCTGGATTAGTTCTGAAAGTAATAAGTTATTAATAAAAAATCTCTGGGGTATAACACTCCAGAGATTTAACTCACTATCCTTTTCTATTTCTAATCTTGCAAAGTCAAGGAATCGCTTTCCTCTTTGGTTAATAATCTAGATTTAATAATAAAACGAACTCCTAAAGGTATTTCTAAGGAAAAACTTGAGCCTCTCCCCTCTGTTACATCTAAGGTAAGATGCGTGTGTTTCCAATACTCATATTGATCACGAGCCATATAAAAAGGGCAATCTGCAACCTCTCCTAATTGGATGTCCGTTTCATTTATGTAAAAATCACCCGATGGGTAGCACATAGGAGCGGAACCATCGCAGCAGCCGCCGCTTTGATGAAAAATCAAATCGCCGTACTGTTTTCTTAGTTTTTTAATAAGTTCAATTGCCTTTTCGGTTGCTACTACTCTTTTTGAATTCATATTAAATAGGTTTAAGCTGAATAAGGAGGCTCGAGCGAGCCTCCTTATGGTTAATTTCTTAAAAGAAACCCATCTTCTTTTTGTCGTAAGAAATCAACATATTTTTAGCTTGTCTGTAGTGTCCTAACATCATCTTGTGGTTCTCTCTACCAATTCCCGACTTCTTATACCCTCCAAATGGAGCATGTGCAGGATAATTATGGTAGCAGTTTACCCATACACGACCAGCTTCTATAGCTCTAGAAACTTTGTACGCTTCATGCGTATCTCTGGTCCAAACACCAGCACCTAAGCCGTATAAGGTATCATTTGCTATTTCAATGGCTTCGGCCTCGTCTTTGAACGTAGTAAGGCAAACCACTGGGCCAAAGATTTCTTCTTGGAAAATTCTCATTTTATTATTGCCTTTGAAAACAGTTGGTTTTATATAATAACCTTCTCCCAAACCATCAACATTGGCCGCAGCACCACCTGTTAAAAGCTCTGCTCCTTCTTCTTTTCCTATTTCTATATAGTTCAAAATTTTCTCGTATTGGTCTTTTGAAGCTTGAGCACCCATCATAGTTTCAGAATCTAGCGGATGGCCCATTTTGATGGCTTCTACTCGCTCAATAAACCTCTCAATAAAAGCATCGGCAATAGATTCTTCCACTAATATTCTAGACGGACATGTACATACTTCGCCTTGATTAAGAGCAAAAAGTGTAGCTCCTTCTAAACACTTATCAAAAAACTCATCGTCTGCCTCCATGATACTTTTGAAAAATACGTTAGGTGACTTTCCTCCTAATTCCAGTGTCACAGGAATTATGTTTTTAGAGGCATATTGCATGATTAACTGCCCAGTGGTAGTTTCACCAGTAAAAGCTATTTTATTAATTCTAGAGCTTGAAGCCAATGGTTTACCAGCCTCTAGACCAAAACCATTTATTACATTTAAAACACCTGATGGGAGAATATCCTTAATCAAATCCATCAATACCATGATTCCTACTGGCGTCTGCTCTGCTGGCTTTAAAACCACGCAGTTTCCGGCAGCTAATGCCGGAGCCAGCTTCCATGTAGCCATAAGTAACGGGAAGTTCCAAGGGATAATTTGACCAACAACTCCAAGAGGCTCATTTATGACAAGTGAAAGTGTATTGGCGTCTAGCTCAGAAGCCGAACCCTCTTCTGCTCTTATAACACCAGCAAAATACCTAAAATGGTCAACCGCCAAAGGCATATCTGCCGCCCTTGTTTCTCTAATGGCTTTTCCATTATCCCAAGTTTCCACTCTGGCTAATAAATCTAAATTAGCTTCTATAACATCAGCTATTTTAAGAAGCATATTGCTTCGTTCCGTAGCAGAAGAATTATTCCACTGTGGTGCTGCTGCCCACGCAGCATCAATAGCCAGGTTGACATCTTCCTCTGTAGAACGAGCAACTTTGGTAAAGGCTTTTCCATCTACGGGAGAATTGGCATCAAAGTATTGCCCTTTTAATGGGGCAACCCATTTGCCTCCTATAAAATTATCGTATTGCTCTTTGAACTTTGGCTTGCTTGCAAGAGTCTTGCTTATCATTTGTACGTCAGACATAATCTATGTTAGGTTTGATTAAATAAATATTATAATACAAATCAATCATAGAAAATTTACATTCAGTAGCACGATTCTCTTAGTTCATTTCAAAATCACGCCAAGCTATGTCATTATTCTCTCAAAGGTTTCACTTTACTCTCAAATACAGGTTCAAGAGCCATTCATAAAGTCATATTTCTTGGTAGAATTTTACAATTTAAGTACATTTATAACACAAGAAACAGGAATTATATGCTCTCATTATCATCTTCTTTCTCTTCCAGAAGAAAACTGGAAACCTTGGTGGAAAACAGAACTATCCACACGCTAAATAATGCGGAGCTTAATATCTTTGAAACTCATCAACAAGCTCAAGAGGTTCTGTTAAAATTTCCTGACCCGGTATTAGCAAGTATGCTAACTGGTAAAAAAGTAATGCATCTTAAAGGTTTAGAATCCTTTGATTTTTTCCCTGGAGAGTCAGTCATTCTACCACAAAACGAATTAATGTGCATAGACTTCCCTGAGGCTACTGCCACTAAACCCACTCAGTGTTTGGCATTGGCTTTTTCCACCGATTTGATAAAATCTACTATTCAAATCTTGAACGAAAAAAGCCCGAAGCAAGAGGGAAAAGAGTGGAAAATGACCGACTATAATTTTCACTTCACTAATGATATTGCCATTCAACAAATTCTCCAAAGACTGATTTTCATTTTTGCCGAAAACCATCCTTCAAAGGATATTTTTGCGGACTCGCTGCTCCAAGAACTTCTAATTAGGATTGTTCAAACAGAATCAAAAGGTCTACATTTAAAGAATGCCGCGGGAAACTGTACTGATGATAGAATAAGTTTTATTATCAAATTCATTAAAGAAAATATTACTAAACATCTTTCGGTTGAAGATTTAAGCGGCAAAGCCTATATGAGCGAGTCTAGTTTCTACAGAGTATTCAAAAGTGAAATGGGCATTTCTCCGAACGACTTCATTATTGAAGAACGCATTAAAATAGCGGAAGAAGTACTTAAAAGAAAGAAAACGAGTATAAAAGAAGCCTATCTTGCCAGCGGTTTTAACAGTTTCTCATACTTCTGTCGCGTGTTCAAAAAGAAGAAAAATGTCTCTCCGTCCCAATATAAGGCCAAAGAAAATTCACTAGCACAATGGGTTAATTAGCTGTACTCTTCAAAAACGAAACTGTTACTAAAAGCTGGCCTAGATGCCGCTGTGCATGCTCCGCTGCATGAAATAGTAATCCAATAACGGTGGAAGGTAATTGTTTTCTACCCACGCCCCTTGCCTCTGTAAGCTTGGCTTCATCTAAAGATTTAAAGTAAATAAGGGCTTCACTGACTTTAGTTTCAAAAGCATTAATCAATTCCTCCTTGATAGGTTTTGGTTCTAATAACTTTTCATTCCTTAAGTAGTCAAATTGCTCTTTACTTAGAGATTCTCCTTTGGCATAGGTCAGCATTCTGTCTAAAACCCCGGTCAAATGTTTTAAATGAAATGAGGGTGTAGCTCTTCCTCCTATTTCTTGTATCAACAATTCATTAGAAATATCTTCAAGTATGATATGAAGTTCTTCTACTGTTTGAAGTAAGGCATGAGCGGCTGGCTGCAATAATGCCGGAATTTCGGCAATAGAACCTCTAAGCCACACTTCGGGAAGGTTTTCTTTTGACAATGCTCTTGGTTTTGATTTGACTAAATTAGTAAAAGCATACCTTTTCGTAGGTACTATGACCTCACATTTCTGTACTTTTAATTCCGCAGGCACTAATATTTGTGCATAATGAGCCTTCGTTTAAAACTTATAACATGATAATTTCAAAAAAAGTAAGCATCACCAGAATTATTTCCGGAACCGGAAGGCACTTTCTCTTTGACTTAGTTACTTGCGTACTTACTTTTTTTATTTTTAGCCGTTTTCAAGCTTTTGGTATAGAATTACCCGTTTTAATTCCATCTGTTTTGGGTACTGCCTTAGCTTTCTTTATTGGTTTTAATAATAACCAAGCTTATGATAGATGGTGGGAAGCCAGAAAAATTTGGGGTGCTTTGGTTAATGACTCCCGTACTTGGGCAAGAGAGGTTCTTTTCTTTTATAAAGATAAGCCTGAAATGTCTAAAATAGCCATTGACAGGCACATAGCTTTTATATATGCTTTAAAAGAGAACTTACGTGATAGTAACACTAAAGAATATTTGAAGTATTTAAGTGAAGAAGACCAAGCTTATATAGCTAACGAATCTAACAAGGCTAATGCCATTTTATCCATCCAGACTAGGGAGCTGAATGAGGCTTACCAGAATGGAGATATTGACGGATTTAGATTTTTAGAACTTAATAAAATGTTGGTCAATTTTTGTGATGAAATGGGAAAATCAGAACGAATTTCAAATACCGTTTTCCCTACTACTTATAATTACTACACCAGTATTTTTATTTGGGTATTTATTGTCACGGTCACTGCTGTAGCTTCGCAAAGTGTAGGGGTTTTATCCATTCCTGTAGGTACCTTAATAGGTTATGTATTTCTGACCACCCATAAAATTGGTCAGTCATTGTTAAATCCTTTTGAAGAAATCCCAACGGGTATTCCTATCACTCAAATAAGTAGAACTATTGAAATTAACATGTTGCAAACTCGTAAAGAAACGGTGCTTCCGCCTGTTATTGAGAGTGTAGATGGCGAATACATTATGTAATATTTAACTACTTTTCCTTTGTCTAAAACAACTGCCACGAAAAGTATATTTGTTAAGAAAAAAGGCGAATTTCTAAAGAGTAAAAGATTTTTTGAAGAAATAATTTCAATTACACTTTAAAAAGGAGGCTAATCAAACTATATAATCTATAGACTATAAGTATAAGTCTTTGAACTCTCTTTCTTCATGCTTCCTTTGACTAAAAATTCACCAATCCTTCTTAATTTTGGGTACAACAAAACTTACAATTCTTAAAGTGGGCTATCTGTTTAGATAGCTATTCATAAATGCTTTAAGTTCATATAACTCGTGGTAAAAAATAAAATTAAGCGTGGAATACGCGTCTCACGTTATATCATTTATAAAGAGACCTTAGTTGACAGTAAAGAGCACTTTTGGTCTTTTCTTGGAGCTTTTATAGGGATTGCAATTATTGCATTTTTACAAAGCTATATTTTAACAAAAGACGAAAACATTTTCTTAATAGGTTCTTTTGGAGCATCAAGTGTCCTTATCTATGGAGCCATTCAGAGTCCTTTATCTCAGCCCAGAAACTTAATTGGAGGTCATTTGATTTCTGCTATTCTTGGTGTAACTATTTATAAGGTCTGCCCTGACATTATTTGGATTACAGCTCCCCTAGCCGTTTCCCTGTCTATTGTAGTCATGCAAATCACCAAGACACTACACCCTCCTGGTGGTGCCACATCCTTAATAGCAGTAATTGGCTCTGATAACATAACAGAATTGGGATATTTCTATGTGTTATCTCCGGTACTATCAGGCACCTTAATACTTTTTGGCGTAGGAATCATATTCAACAATATAACGCCGTATAGAAAATACCCAACAAGCAGGAGATTTACCAATTCTATAAAAAAAATATTCAGAGGAAAACTCACCAAGTCTCTTTTTAGTCGCTCCTAACAAAGGTCAAAATCCCATAGCAATAGTTTGTCCACCTTCTCGCTAATAGTATCTTCGCAGAAAAAGTAAAATACAGTGATAGAAAAAATAAAAAACAAGCCTGAAAGCATTCAATTCAAAGAAGTAATAGATTTCATAGAATCTAACTATGACTTTAGCCCCACCGCCTTCAAAAATGGCGAAATTGAAAATAAAGTTGGTGAAAACAATGGTTCTTGCAAAGTTTTTGCTTTTGGTTTATTAAACCAACTGAGCAAAGACCAAACATTAGCCTGTTTTGGTGATTACTATCGTAAAGATGTTTTAGAAAACCCAGAAGGTGCTGACCATCAAAATATTAGAAACTTCATTAAAACTGGCTGGGCGGGTATCTTGTTTGAAAGCGAAGCTCTGAAGAAAAAATAGAAAGCATTTATCCTCAACCAAAAAACTGAGGCTCATGGTATGAGTATATAGTAAGCTTAATGTCTTTAAATAGCTGCTTCTGTAAAAAAAGACTAGAAATAAGAGGTTAAAATTCCACATTTAGAGAGAATTTAAAGGATATCAGTATATACCTTTTTCTCTTTCGGACAATATTTACAGGCCTTCGGACAATAAAACGTGGTGTTCGGACAATATCGGTTGGTTTTAAAAATTTAAAACGGGAAAATGCAATCGTTTTAAACCTAAACCGTGCCTTGTCAGCATTACCAAGAACGACACACCTACCATGAGAAAAATTACACTATGTTTGTTGATGCTATTACCGTTTGTAGGTTTTAGCCAAAAGAAAGAAAATGGAACTATCTACATTGAGCACCCTGCCATTGATATAGTAGATGCCTTCACCAAAGCAATGGTCAAAGGCGATACTGCCGCCATGGCCGAACTGATGACCGACGATTTCAAAGCCTATGATGCCGTTCCTTCCACTCCATACAGTAAAGGAGACGACAAAGCAAGCTATTTAGCGATGGCTAGTTTTTGGTTTAATAATTTAGATTACTACTCCATAGAAGCTATGGGAGATTCTTATCCTGATGCCTTTGAATACCTAAAAGACCCATCGGATGATAATGCGGTAACCGTAGAATCGTGGGATATCCTAAAAGGTGTTCACAAAACTACTGGCGTGAAGATAGATTCTTATTTTCATCGTTCCTTCACGCTGACCAAAGGAAATAAGATCAGAAGACTGATAGATTACCTGAATCCAGAAATTGGGAATAATATAAGAAGGGCTTACTCTAAAAGAACCAATGGTATTATCTATAGCGAGCATGAAAATATTAACATGCTGAGACTTATGATAGCTGCCGCAGAAAATGGAGACGGAGTAAAGTATTATAGCTTCTATGATGAAAAAGCAAGCTTTTGGGATTTAAACCTTGGCGATGATGCCATGCTTAGCTTGGAAGAACAAATAGAGCAAACCAATAAAATTTTAGAAAGCTTTGATATTGTCAGCATTGAGCAAGTGGGTTATCCTGATTACATGGAATATGAAATGGGCGGCACTGGCGTTTTATACTCTTGGTGGAACTACCACTTAGAAAGAAAATCAGACAAAGAACATGTTAAAGTGCCTATGCATTTTGAGCATACAGTTAATGAGGAAGGAAAAATAGTGAATCAGATTTCCTTTTATGTGACGCCAAAATAAACTTAGCGTTTATTGACAAGAAAGGCTTTTGGGTGACCAAAGGTCTTTTTTTATGCTGAAAATTAAAGAGGTACTTTAAGCAGCTAGCCTTCCCAAATTCTGTCTACTTTTATACTAATTTAGTTCTCAAAGATTAAAACCTAAAATGAAATACTTAATACCTGCTTTAACATTATTAATCCCATCCATCTTTATTTCTTCTTGCAGTTCTGCTTTAAAAGGAGACTTTGACACCAGCAAAATGATGGTGAGAATAGCGGCTATTGAAATAAAGCCTGAGTTTTTAGAGGAATACATGGCGATTTTAAAAGTAGAATCGGAAGCATCTGTAAGGCTCGAACCTGGTGTGATTTCTATCTTCCCAATGTTTGAAAAGGAAAACCCAAACCTAATAAAGCTTTTGGAAATTTACGAGACAAAGGCTGCTTATGAAGCACACCTGAAAACACCTCATTTCCTTGAATACAAAACATCTACTTTGGAAATGGTAGAATCCCTTGAGCTTATCGAGATGGGCTCCATTGACCCTGAAACGATGCCAGCCTTATTTAAGAAGTTATAGTAATCATTGCTAATGGTTATTAAAAAATCAAATAATATGAATTCCTTATTATGCCCTGTACTGTCTGAGGACGAACAAAATTCTTCCTTAAATTGCTGGTTTTAGATTATAGATGTTTAGAATTTTGATTGACCGATTTTACAGGCGGTAAGAGTAGTAGATTACCCCTTAGGCAAATCAGCTTCCGACCCATCTATGATAGTTGACAAAAACACAGGAGCCATTTTTCTATTCTTTAATTACATGAATTTAAATATTGAAAAAGATGTCTATTATTTATACGTGATGAAGAGTACAGACAATGGAAAAACTTGGAGTAAGCCGCTTGACATTACGGCTCAAATTACTAAACCCGAATGGCACACTGACTTTAAATTCATCACATCAGTAAGAGGTACTCAGACCAGTACCGGAAAGCTAATTCATACTTTGGTAAATTTAGAGAAAGGCTTGTTCCTTTTTGGAAGTGAGGACCATGGCGAAACTTGGTACTTTATTGATACGCCAATAAAACCAGCTGATGAATCGAAATTTTTAGAACTAGCCGATGGCACCTGGATGGTAAATAGCAGAGTACCCGAGCTTGGATTCAGATACATTCACACCTCTTCCGATGAAGGAAAAACTTGGGTTTCTGAGCCAAACTCCCCACTTACCGAGCCTAATTGTAATGCCAGTTTCATAAGGTACACTGCCGTTAAGAATGGCTATGATAAAAACAGATTACTATTTGCCAACGCCAACGACAAGGCTGACCGTAAAAACATGAGCATCAAAATCTCTTATGATGAAGGGAAAACTTGGATCACTGGAAAAACCATTTACCCCGAAAGTGCGGCCTACCCTTCCATGACTATTCTGTCAAACGGAGACATCGGCTTGTTCTTTGAAAAAGACGATTATCAGAAGAATGTGTTTACCCGTGTAACACTTGATTGGCTTACCGATGGGAAGGACAAGTATGCTCCTCCGATTACTAAAGACTAGATAATTAGAAAACCTAAATTTAGGAGTTCTAGAGAATTCTAAATTTCTACCAAATCTGTTCGTTTCTTTGTTGTCATGAAAATCTTGATAATAGAAGATGAAACGGATTTAGCTCAAGACATGGTGAAATACCTCACCAGTGAGCAATACCGCTGTGAGTGGGTAGCTGATTACCCGTCTGCCCTGGAACGGATTTTCTCACATGAGTATGACTGCATTCTTTTAGACCTCATGCTTCCGGGTGGCGATGGATTGATCATTCTGGATGAGCTCAAAAAGCAAAACAAACAAGAAGGCGTCATTATCATTTCTGCCAAAAACGCCATTGATGATAAAGTAAAAGGGCTAAAGTTAGGTGCTGATGACTATTTGGCAAAGCCATTTCATCAAGCCGAATTAGCAGCTAGAATAGCTTCAATCATTAGAAGAAAGCAGTTTGACAACACCAATGTAATTTCACAGAACGAACTCTCTATAGACATAAATTCGAAGACAGTTACGGTAAACCTGGTTCCATTGAACCTCACCAAAAAGGAATTTGACCTACTTTTATTTTTTATCGGAAACAAAAACAGAGTGCTTTCTAAAAGTGCGATAGCCGAACACCTTTCTGGCGATTTTGCCGACATGTTTGACAATCACGATTTTGTGTATGCCCATTTGAAAAACCTCAAAAGAAAACTAAAAGAAAGTGGCTGTGGCGATTATATCAAAACCATTTATGGAACAGGATACAAATGGGAACTATGAACAAACTACTTAACAGACCACTTAAAGCTTTTATCATTTACGCCCTATTGGTGCTGCTGGTAAGTATTCCAGTATATGTGCTGGTGGTAGACCGTATTTGGGTGGGTGAGTTGGATGAAAACAACTGGCTTACCTTACAGCATACTAAAAATCGACTTCAATCAAACACATTTACTCCTGAAGATTTAGAAAAAATAAATCAGATTTGGGGACAGTTACAACCCGGTGTTTCCATTACCAAAACTGAAGATTTTCGAAGCAAGCAAGATAGCGTATATGAAGCCATACGGCCAAATGAGTATGATTTGGACGATGGCGAAGACCGTTTTCGTGGACTTATTTCCTATCTCAAAATAAACGGACAACCCTACAAAATCACCATAGAAACCAATGTGGAAGAGGCCGACCAAACCCTTTTGGCGGTGACTGTGGTGACTTTTCTGTTTTTTGTAATTTTAATCATTGGTTTCATTTTGCTCAACCGCAAAATATCAGCCAACAGCTGGCGTCCATTTTATAAAACATTGCGTTCCTTACAAGCTTTTGACCTTACCAAAGACCAAGAATTAAACCTTCCTCTTACCGATATTCAAGAGTTTGAGGAGTTGAACAAATCCATTCAGAATTTAGTAAAAAACAATATTACGGCCTATAAGCAGCAAAAATCATTTACAGAAAACGCTTCACATGAACTTCAAACACCCATTGCTTTACTTAAATCTAAGTTGGATTTACTGATTCAGGAAAAAGGTGTTACACCAGAAATTTCACAGTTATTAAACAGTATCGAAGCTCCTCTTGCTCGATTGTCACGAATTAACAAAAATCTGCTGCTACTCGCCAAGGTGGAAAACCATCAATATAGCGAGCTAGAAAAACTGAAAGTAGCCGAATACATGGAGTCTGCCTTAGTTCTTTTTGAAGATTATATCAGTACCAAACAGCTAAAAGTGACAAGCCATTTAAAAGAAGGCTTAAACATAAATTCCAATGCCTTTTTACTGGAAACACTGCTCCAAAACCTGCTTTCTAATGCCATCAGGCACACTTCTGATAAAGGTGAGATACATATCAACATTGAAGGCAATTCCATTTCCCTTGCGAATTCAGGCGTAAATGCATTGGACCAAAATCAGCTCTTTCAGCGGTTTGCGTCCGCATCAAAAGACAAAGTCAGTAGCGGCTTAGGTCTTGCTATTATTAAGGAGATTGCTAGTAAGTACAACTTGCAAGTGGACTATACTTTTGAAAACAGATTTCACAAATTTTCTGTAGTCTTCTAAAAATTCCAAATTTCTTCTAAATCGTAAGCGATTTTTGTAGCAAAGTTTCAGAAAACTAAAAGTATAAAGCGAGACTTATGTCAACCATAAAGCAAACAAATGATTAAGAATATTCTATTCCTCGGCCTGCTCCTATCGCCTCTTGGTTTGGTGGCACAAAAAACATCAGTTACAGTATCTGGAACACTAAAAGATAAGGTGAGCAGTGAGCCCCTACCCTTCGTGAATGTGGTTTTGAAAAAAGCGATTGACTCGGCTTTTGTGTCTGGAACCATCACAAACGACAAAGGACTTTTCACCCTAGATAATGTAAAACCTGCGGACTATATCATAGAAATGACCTACATGGGTTATGCCAAGTATGCGGCTCCGCTTTTTGTGGGTGCTAATTCTGATTTTATTGACATAGGAGCTATATTCCTTACAGAAAACGCTCAGCAGCTTAATGAAGTAGTGGTAACCGCCAGTCAAGATGCCGTGGCCACCACCATGGATAAGAAAACCTACACGGTAGATGATAACATTAGCCAAGGCGGCGGAAGTGTGCTGCAGTCTTTGAATAATTTGCCTGGACTCACCACCACAAACGGCCAAGTACAGCTCAGAGGAAACGACCAAGTCACCATTCTGATTGATGGCAAACAAACGGCTATCACAGGTTTTGGAAACCAAAACGGACTGGACAATATTCCGGCTTCTGCGGTAGCCAAAATTGAAATAATTAATAATCCTTCAGCCAAATATGACGCCAACGGAAATGCAGGTATTATCAATATTATTCTCAAAAAAGAAGAACAAAACGGCCTCAACGGAAAAGTAGGTTTATCTACAGGTTTGGGGGCTTTATGGGTGCGTAGAGAAAACCTACCTGGCATACGTCCACAATATCAGGCTACGCCAAAAATCAACCCTTCGGTGGCTCTGAATTATAGTAAAAACAAAGTCAATCTCTTCTTACAAGCTGATAACCTCTATACCGAAACGCTGAACAAAAATGAATTTGTCACCAGAACTTATGCCGACGGCACCGTGATAAATCAGCAAATGAAGCGGAATAGAGACACCAATTTTTTCACCTCAAAAGCAGGTTTAGATTGGTTTATGAATGACCAAAACACGTTAACCATCTCAGGGCTTTTCTCTCAGGAAAGCATCAAAGATTATGGCGACCAGCCATTTTTTAGTGGAAACACGGGCGAGAGTTTAAGACTTTGGCAATTTTTAGAAGATGAAGTACTCACCGCCGCCATGGCTTCTGTGGCGTACGAGCACAAATTTGAGCAGCCTGGCCGTAAATTAAACATAGGCTTTAATTATACTTTTGACCGTGAAGACGAGAAATACTTCTTCACCAACACCCAGCCTACTTTTAGTAATAAAGAGTCGTTCTTTTTAATAGCCGACCAAAAAGTGGCCGATTTTACGCTGGACTATACCAGACCTATGAAACATGGTTTGCTAGAAACGGGTGTAAAATTCAGAAGAAGAACCATCCCTACGGATATGCAGTTTAACCCTGCCGCCACCAACTCTGTGCTAGATACCGGTGCCGACGGCAAAGCCACCTATACCGAAACCATTCCGGCTCTTTACGGTAACTATACCTACGAAGTCAAAAAACTAGAAGCGGAATTAGGACTAAGAATGGAGTACGTAAACTTGAGCTATGCAGTAGACCCAAACCATAATACGTATACCAGTAATGGTTACAATTATTTACAACCCTTCCCTAACGCCAGAGTCGCCTATAAACTAAACGACCGTAACAAACTCTCTGCTTTTTATAACCGCAGAGTAGACCGACCTGACGAGGGAGACATCAGGATTTTCCCGAAATACGACGACGCCGAAATCATAAAAGTGGGTAACCCTGGCTTGCAGCCACAGTTTACCAACAGTTTTGAGTTGGGCTTTAAAAACGACTGGGACAAAGGCTATTTCTACACCGCCCTGTATCATAGAATTTCTGATGGCACCATTACCAGAATAGGTACTACGGTAGACGCCAGCAATCTCATTTACAACATCTCACAAAACGCAGGAAAAAGCTATAACACAGGCCTAGAGGTGGTACTGAGCAGAGAACTTAGTGAAAAGGTAAACATGAACTTAAACCTGAACGGATATCATAACCAGATAGATGCTTTTACGGTGATAAACCAATACCCTGTGGTGAATACTTTTACGGCAGCTAAGCAAGAAATATTTGCAGGAAATGTGAAGCTGAACACCAATGTTAAGTTTAGTAAAAACACCGAAGCACAGCTCACCGCCATATACCTAAGCCCAGATATTATACCTCAAGGAACCATAGACGCCAGGTTTTCGCTAGATGCAGGTGTGAAAAAGCTGATCCAAAGCGGCAAGGGTGAGCTTTTCTTAAACGCCACCGACCTCCTAAACACCATGGTTATCAAAACCAAAGTAACCGGAAACAACTTTAATTACACCAGCAAAAACTATTACGAAACGCAAGTGATAAGATTGGGCTATAGCTATAAGTTTTAGGTTCTTCTTTAAGCCATTTTTTGCACCTCATCGGGTTTCTGGTGGGGTGTTTTTTTATGCATTTTTAAGCCTATGATAATGATAAAATTAAATTAATTTCACTACCAAATATTAATTATGTTTTTGCCGTGTAAAAAAAACGACATATTCATAAATTCAAATGCGAAAACAAATATCAACAAGAATTTATAATCGCTTGCACGTGTAAAGAAATAGATGCATGTTTAAGATGTTATCACGGCTGGATTAAATGCTAGCATAAAAAAAAGAAGTATAGAATGAAAATATTTAATGAATATAAAGATGAAGTAATCAAGAGTCAAGTATTGCTAGCCGATGTGACATATAAGGAAGCAATGAAGGACCTATTTCCTCTTGTTAATAGACTAGATGCACAAAGAAAACTTCTGGACAACAAATTCTACAAGCGTTTAGAAAGAGACATAATAGATGGATGTATAATGCCTCCGATTACTATCGCGTTTGTAAATACAAGTTCCGAAGAGATTAAAAATATTGAATCTTACGTAACAGAGAATATTAGTCATGCATACATTCTAGATGGAATTCAAAGACTAAACACATTGAAGAGAGCACAAAATCAATTAGGTTTTAATGGTGACCGTACTCTTCTGTTAAACATAATAATATCCCCTTCTAAGGATATGCTGCTTTACAGAATGATAACTCTTAATAATGGTCAAAAACCAATGACGCCGAGACATCAAATTGAGATGTTAACACAAGAGTTATTTGATTTTTCTTCATTAGATATAACTGTTCAAACTGAAAAAGAAAGGTCTGAAAAAATTATTCAAGGCTCATTTAATCTCGGTGATGTTTCAAGAGGGTACTTGGCTTTTTTAACAGATAATGTTCATAATGAAAATACAAAAATTATTGGTGAAAAAATGGATCAAATTCTTGTTGGCAGAATTTTAGATTCCAACATCACATCTTCAAAAGTTGAATTCCAAGATGTGATAGCACAAATTGATAGGCTTGCCAATGAAAACGAAGCAATAAAAAAATGGTTAAAGACCTCCAATAACCTCATTGGTTTCTGTGTAGGAATTAAGGACAATATAGATTCAATCAGATCGACCTCAATTGAAGATTTCAACGTGCAAATAGAAAAATTTGAAGATGCCTTTAAAGCTATAAATCCCTCTAAAGTAAATCTTGGGAAATTCAGAAGAGATTTATCAAAATACTTCATCACTAACTATAATGAAGTGCTCCAAATGGATAGCGATGAATTGATTGAAAGATTTGCGGAAATAACTGTTTAGTATGTCCATATTATTTGAAATAACCGAAAAACCATTGGAGGGGCAATCGCCTGTTTCTGATAAATTTGTTCTTTCCGATTCAACACCCTCTAACTACAATATTCTTCGAATAATAATGGGAGGGGTATCCGTTACGAATAATGACACTTCTATTATCTCAGATTTTACAACTAATTATTTGGGACTTTACTATTCAATTGACAATTCTCGTAGTCCGGAAGAAAATTTGGCCGAAATTCTTAATGATTCAATCGAACTAGAGGACCTCGAAAAATTCTTCTTTGACAGGAGGTATTCAATAAAGAACAAGGAGTTCTTTAATCGGTTGGAAAATGAATTTTGCAATTTCCTCACTTACCAGTCAAAAGGAAACTACACTACGGCATTTATATTTCTTTACCGTATCTTAGAAGTTATCTCATTTTCCTTTCCATTAATTTATGCATCGAAAACTTATGATTTCAAGCATACTTACGGGAAACTAAAAGAAATCTTCTCTAATAACTCTGGAAATACAAAAGGAGAACTTGGCTTTTTAAAAAGTGCTATCAAAGTAATGTTTGAAGATTCCAGTTTGTTGGAAACATCGATTGATATAGATTTAAATGATGAACATGAGAAAAACGTCAAAATATATAAAGCCATAAAAAGTGTTGTTGACCATAAAATATATCATACCGACACAATCGAGAACAGTAAAATATCAATTTGCTTCGGAGATGTGAGCTCATTTATTATTACTTTAAGAAATCGTTTTTTTCATTTGTTCAATCGTGGAGATAAAAATTTAGAGTCAATAGAAATAATAGACCCAGATTATCTTTTTTCGAAAATAAACGAACCAGTTTTTACCTGGATATGTGTTGTTTATATTGAAATTAACAAGTTCTTACTGGAAGAACATGTTAAATACCTCCGTTAATCGAAAAGATGACATTTGTAAGCTGTTCGAGGTCTTCCAGTCAGACGATTTATCCACCATTATGGAGGGCAGGCAGGTTCGACCTTGTACTATCGTTAACAGGTCTTAAGACCTATATTAGGAAATGCACTTCCACTCGATCAATCAACAATACGAAATCTTTCCGACCTCGTACTATCGTTAACAAGTCTTCAGACTTATATAAGGAAATCCACTTCCACTCATTCAATCAGCTGTATGAAATCTCCGATCACGTACTAGCCCTCAGCAGTCTTCAAACCAATAGCAAGAATACCCACAAAACCACCACAAAAAAGCTACAAATTAAAACCCTCAGCTGTCCGAGGTCTTCTTATCCACCGACAGGTAGGTTTGACCTCGTACCCACGTTAACAAGTCTTCGGACTTATATTAGGAAATACAGAATAAAAACAAAAACCATAAGCAAAACATACACATCGCAAAAGAATATATTTTTATTGTTTTTCAATAAATAATTATTACCTTTCGGCATAATTTAAAATTTATCAATTATGTCAAACAGCGATACTTTTGTTTTTACGGCTCTTAAAATAGTGGCTTGGATAATCTTTGTGGGTTTAGGCATTGAAGCTGGGGGCTTACTTATCAATTTTATCTTCACTATCTATAACCCCGCCTTTATAGAAAACCTATATCAGAAGCTAGACCTTAGCGATATGTATAGTCGTGGTAAATGGGCATTTTTCAGCATGTATAGTTTTATCTTGGTGATTGCCTTTTTAAAAGCCCACCTCTTTTATGTAGTTATTAAACTTGTGAGCAATTTTGATTTGGCTAAACCTTTTAATGAATTCGTGTCGGAGCAAATCTCACAAATTAGCTATTACACTTTCTCCATAGGTATGTTAAGTTATTTAGCTCGTCAGTCGGCCAAAAGCTTAAATCATCATGGTTTTGAGACGTATAATCTAAATCCTTTTTGGGCAGATAGCCAAGCATTTATCTTAATGGCGGCTGTGGTTTATATCATTGCCATTATTTTCAAACGAGGCATAGCCATTCAAAACGAAAACGACTTAACCGTATAAAATATGCCAATCATTGTAAACTTAGACGTGATGATGGCAAAGCGTAAAATCTCCCTGAATGAACTTTCAGAGCGAGTGGGCGTGACATTATCAAACCTCTCCATCTTAAAAACAGGCAAAGCAAAAGCAGTACGATTCAGTACACTTGAGGCTATCTGCAAAGCCTTAGACTGCCAGCCTGGGGATATATTGGAGTTTAGTGAGGAGGAATAGGGCATTGGAATTTATTCCTCATTTAAGCTGTTGAAACCTCGAATTCCTTTTTCCAAAACCATCCGCTATGAAAAACCTCCTATGCTATATTCAATCACGCTTTCCTATTTCCGAGGAGGACATCAGCATGCAGGAAAAGTGTTTGATAAGTGAAAACGTTCCGGCACACTGTAGTACTCCCCATTCTTAGGACAGAAAATCAATAAGATTAAGTTACTACTTCTGTTGTAAAGTTTTCTTTTTCAATTCCATTGCGGACTCCGTTTTCTTATGTTCATAAGTGTCAATATTGTGGATAATCGTCTTTGACTTTAAATTTCCACTATGATAAAGGTCAATTGGTCTTTGATATTCAATTCCTTCGTGTCGTCTTTGATTATTATAAAAGTTAAAATATTCAACCAATTTTAAATGCAAATCAAGTCCATCCTCTGGAGAGTTAAGATAAATTTCTTCGTACTTAACGTTTCTCCAAAGTCGCTCAATAAATGCATTGTCGGTGGCTCTTACCATCCATACTTAGATTTCATTTTCTAAAACGCAACTAGTAAACACCTCAAATGTATATTGACTTCCTTGCACTAGGCGTGCCCGTCATATTGATGATTTCTGGAAGTCCATAAAGCTCAATAGCTTCCAGTAATGTTTCTTTGCACCATTCCGCATCCATGCTATTGGATACATTCCAACTTAGTACTTGTCTACTATAGACGTCTATAAATGCTGTTAAATAGCGGTACGCCGCCCGCATAAGCCCTTCTTGATTGGCACATAGGTGATATCTGTTGCCCAAACTTGATTAGGCCTTTCGATGGTCAAGTTTCGCAGTAAATAAGGATATACCTTGTACTCTTTACTTCGCTTTGTCGTATGTTTTCCTGGGAGAACAGACTACAATCCCATCACTCCATAATACAAGCGAGTAATTCGCTTAACATTAACCTTGTAACGCATATCCATAGTGAGCCACTTGTGCATCCTCTTAGCACCATAATAAGGGTGTTTAAGATAACATTCATCCATTAAACGCATCAATTCAAGATTCAAAGAGCTCTCGCAGTTTGTTTGTTGGTCTTAAATACACCCTCGCCATCTGATAAAAATGCTCGTTTCCAAAGGCTGATTTGCTGTGGAGAAACTTTAAACTTCTGTCCTAGTTAGGCAAGAGATTCTCGCTCTTTCAAGGCTTCTAAAACTACCTTGAATTTGGATGTAAACTTTCTTCTGGTCATAATACTGTAAATTTAAGATGAAAAATTATCATAACTTAATGTCCAGTTTATTGGGAGACCATCACTTTGAGTTTATTGACAAAAGAGGCTGTCTCAAAAGGGCAGTCTCTTTTTTTATGTTTAAATTTTTGTAAC